>NZ_JASITD010000019.1:0-88482 GCF_030063445.1 Hymenobacter sp. H14-R3
GTATTGCTACCACCGTTCGACTTGCATGTATTAGGCCTGCCGCTAGCGTTCATCCTGAGCCAGGATCAAACTCTCCATTGTAAAATATTCCAAATTCACTACCTAAGTAGGAACGATGTCGAGTGCTGACCCTGCTCACGTATTGACGTCTCGTTGTCTAATTCGTTTCGCTTTGTTTGTCCTGCTGCTTACGCAGTAGAACTACTTACTATTTGTCTATTTCCGTCATTCAAAGAACGTGCGTTACTTCCAATTGAAGCAACCGTGCGGGCCGTTTTTCAAGCCCTTATCTTACCGTTTGTAAGCCCTGTTTGTGATTGGGAGTGCAAAGGTAAGCAACTTTTCTGACTTTCCAAATTCTATGTGAAAAAGTTTTGAAGAGCTTTCTCAGTCGTTTTGGTTGTCTAACCGCCTCCGGTTGAAGCGGGGTGCAAAAGTACGAAAAACTTTTGGCTTTTAAAATATTTTTCGATTTTTTATTTTCGAAGCTGATTTTGATTCCCTCTGCGCTGGCCCGCTGATGAGCAGCTTTAGGCGGTTTGGGAGTGCAAAAGTAGGGCTTTTTGCGGGCTTTACAAGCTGGTGGTGCAATCAAAGCACTTCAGGCTTTCTAATAAACTGGTATTACCCTAATAGCTTGCTGAGGACTAGACAGTTACTAAAGGATATTTTTTTGACTTATATACTGTGCTTGGAGATGCTTCAGGCCTTGAGGAGCGGAGAAGGAAGTAAAACAGGGGTGCCAGGCGGTGTGGAGTAGTTGAAATGGGCGACTTTCAGTAGAACTATAGACGCTAGGCTAGTCTTTGAGTGGCTTATGTAACAAATTAGTGGTCGGTGCGTCGTGTTTGACCCCATGCGGTAGACGCAATAAGCTGGCTGGCCTTGCCTGGGGGCGCATCGTTGCGGTATTTTGTAGCATGGATTTACTCAACGTAACGAACATTAGCTTAGAAGAAAGAGGTAGCGTGGTGCTGGCTCCCATCAGCTTTGGGCAACGGCAGGAACAGAAGCTGGCGCTGGCGGGGGAGAGTGGGGCAGGCAAGAGCACATTGCTGCAAGTGATAGCAGGACTGGTGCAACCCAGTACCGGAGAGGTGCGGGTGATGGGCAGCCGGGTGCGCGGGCCGGCGGTGGCGCTGGTGCCGGGGCACCCAGGGGTGGCGTACTTATCGCAGAAGTCGGACCTACCGAAGTTTTTGCGCGTGGAGCAGGTATTGCAGTATGCCAGCAAGCGGACGGCAGCGGAAACGCATCTCTTATATACACTGTGTCGAATTGACCATTTGCTGGCGCGGCGCACCGATCAGCTTTCGGGAGGCGAGCAGCAGCGGGTGGCGCTGGCGCGCCTATTGCTAGGGTCGCCGGTGCTGCTACTGCTGGATGAGCCTTTTTCGAACCTGGACCGGGTGCATAAGCAAACGATGCAGGCTATACTAGAGGAGTTGGGGGCGCAACTGGGGATTACTTGCCTGCTGGTATCGCACGATGCGGCGGATACGCTGTCGTGGGCAGATGAGCTATTGGTGCTACGCCGGGGGAAACTGGTGCAGCAAGGGCCGCCGACGCAGCTTTATAACCAGCCGGTGGATGAGTACACGGCGGCGCTCTTTGGCGATTATAACCTGGTGCGGGGGGCCGACCGGCTGGCCCTAGCGCCGGGGGGACCGGATGCGCCTACCTTATTAATACGACCCGAACATTTCCGCCTAGTACCGGCTGGGGCGGGCGCGCTGCCGGGATTGGTACGGGCAGTGCGGTTTTTTGGCAGCTACTATGAGGTAGAGGTGGCGCTGCCTAAAAATGTGGTGCGGGCGCGGGTGAGTATGCCTACGGTGGCGGTGGGCGATACGGTAGGCGTGGCCGTGCGGGCCGAAAATACCTGGCCGATTGGGTAAAAGACGCCCCTACCCTACCCTACCCTACCCTACCCTACCCTACCCTACCCTACCCTACCCTACCCTACCCTACCCTACCCTACCCTACCCTACCCTACCCTACCCTACCAACTGCGCGTGAAGCTGGACCAGAGTAGTGGCGGCATCGTCGCACAGACCAGGGTGCACGGGGGAAGTCTGGATGATGGTGCTGCGCTGGGCGGTGAGCCAGCGGAAGCGGGAGGCGATGGCCAGCTGGCCGATAGGGCCGCCGGTGGCCCGGCCCTGGCAGATGCGCTCGAAGGAGCGCAGGCGCTCACGCACATCGGGCAGGTCGAGGTGGGCACCGGCGAAGGCGGCAAGGCGGGTTTCGTTGAGCTCGCAGGTGGCTTGCAGGAAGCCTTGGGACGAGCAGTAGAGGATAACGCCCACGTTTAGAAACTCTTCGCGCTCGACGCGGGGCACTACGCGGAGCACGGCGTACTCAAACAAGTGCTTGGCGGGCATGGTCGGCTTCTTGGGTGAAAGTGGCAGAAACGGCCAGGCGCGCCTCCAGAAAATGCTGATAGTTAGCGCGTTGCTCGTCGGGGGTGAGGTCGGGCTCGATGAGCCACTCGTCGGGGATGGTGGCGATGATGGCGGCCAGCACGGCGGGCGTTAGGCGGGCGCGGCATTCGGCATCGACTGCTGCCAGCTCGGTGGCCTGGGGCAGCAGCACGTGGTCCTTTACCGAGGGAAAAGGCCGGGTGGCCGACTGCACCCACTGCGGGCCGGTGTGGTGCACGTAGAGCGCCGCGCCGTGGTCGATGAGCCACAACTCTTTGTGCCAGAGCAACATATTGGTGTTGCGGGCGGTGCGGTCGACGTTGATGGTGAGGCAATCGAGCCAGACTACCAGGGAGGCGAGGTGGGGCGCTACGGTGGTTACCAAGGGGTCGAAGGTGCTGGCGCCACTCAGGAAGTGCAGCGCCAGGTTGCGGCCGGTGCTAGCCCGCAGCAGGTCCTGGATTTCTTCGTCGGGCTCGGTGCGGCCAAAGGCTTCGTCGAGCTCGCAGAACACGAGCTCGGGCAAGCGTAGGCCGAGAACGCGGGCTATTTCGCCTACTAACAGCTCGGCTATCAGCACTTTAATACCCTGGCCCGCACCCCGGAATTTCACTACGTACATGAAGCCATCGTCGGCTTCGACTAGGGCGGGTAGCGAGCCGCCTTCGCGTAGCGGCGTGATGTAGCGCGTGACGTGGACGGTGCGCAGGGCAAGCGGGTTACTCATTCGGATAAGCAGGGTATAAAAGCCGTTTGTCATTGCGAGCGCAACGAAGTGGAGCGCGGCAATCTTTCCTTGTCATTGGGTTGGTGAGCCAACGATGCGAATGGCAAAGGAAAGATTGCCGCGCTCCACTTCGTTGCGCTCGCAATGACAAACGGCTTCTTATCAGAAATAAACGACCTTATACCAACTGCCGAAGAGCCATCTCGAAAGAGCGCTGGGCGATGCCGGTGGTTTCGGCGCTTTGCTGGCGGGTGCGGGCCAGGGCAGCTTCGATAACCCGGGAGGTATCGTGGAAGATGGCTTGGTCGGTGATTTCAGCCCCGGTTTCCATGAGGTAGGCGAAGACGCGTGCCATGCCACAGTTGGCGATGAAGTCGGGGATGACGGCGCAGTGCGCATCGGCCCACTCGCCGGTGGGGCCGAAGAAGATGGCGGGGTCGGCGAAGGGCACGTTGGCTCCGCACGAAATTACTTCTAAGCCATTGGCTACCAGGGCTTCGACCTGCGCCTGGGTGACGAGCCGCGAGGCGGCGGCGGGCACGAAAATTTCGGCACCGGCCGTCCAGATGCGCTGGCTTACTTCTTCGAAGGATAGCAAGTCGTTGGCGTGCAGCGCGTTGCCGTCGCGGCCCAGGAACAGGGCGCGGACTGCCTCCAGGCTCAGGCCCTCGGGGCGGAGCAGGCCGCCGGCCCGGTCGATGATGCCCACGATTTTGGCACCCTGAGTGGCGAGGTAGTAGGCGGCGGCCGCGCCCACGTTGCCCCAACCCTGGATGATGACGCGCTTGCCGGCTACCGAGTGGCCGCCCCACAGCGTGTAGTAGTGACGCACGGCCTCGGCCACGCCGTAGCCTGTGATGAGGTCGGCCACGGTGTATTTGCGGGCCAGGCTGGGGGTAAACGTGCTATCTTCCAGCACTTTGACTACGCCTTGGCGAAGCTGGCCGAGCTTCTGAATTTTCTGGGGCTCGGTGGCGCGGTAGTGGCCGTTAACCACGCCCTCCTGCGGGTGCCAGAGGCCGAAGTCTTCGGTGAGGGGAATTACTTCGTGAATTTCATCTACGTTGAGGTCGCCGCCGGTGCCATAATAGGCTTTCAGTAAGGGGATTACGGCTTTGTACCAGCGCTCTAGCACACCGCGCTTGCGGGGGTCCTGGGGGTCGAAGTTGATGCCCGACTTGGCCCCGCCGATGGCCGGGCCGGAGACGGTAAACTTGATTTCCATCGTTTTGGCCAGGCTTTCGACCTCGCGCTTATCGAGGCCCTTGCGCATGCGGGTGCCGCCGCCAGCCGCGCCGCCGCGCAGCGAATTGATAACTACCCAGCCTTCGGCTTCGGTTTCGGGGTCTTGCCATTCGAAGACGATTTCGGGGCGCTTTTGCTCGAATTGAGCCAATAGGTCTTGCATGATAACCAAGTAGTTATGAAAAACGGGCCGGCCTGGGGGGCCGGCCCGCGCAACGGGGTGGAAGCAGGGAGAGAGCGAGGGGTAAGCGGCTGTTATTCAATGCGCTCAAGGCGCTGGTCGTCGGTGGCGGCGGCGGGGCTGGCGGGTTCGAGCCACGACTTGTAGTAGACCTCATCATCAAGCTGCATGGCGGCTTCGGTGAGCATGAGGGGGCGGAAGGTGTCAATCATGACGGCCCACTCGTCGGTGCCTGTTTTGCCAATGCTGCGCTCGTAGGCGCCCGGCGCGGGGCCGTGCGGGATGCCGCCGGGGTGCAGGGTGAGGTGGCCGGCGGCTATATTGTTGCGCGACATGAAGTTACCATCCACGTAGTACAGCAGCTCATCAGAGTCGATGTTGGAGTGGTGGTAGGGCGCGGGGATGGCCTGGGGGTGGTAGTCGAACAGGCGCGGCACGAACGAGCAGACCACGAAGGCCTTGGTTTCGAACTGCTGGTGCACAGGTGGCGGCTGGTGCACCTTACCGGTAATAGGCTGAAAATCACGGATGTTCATGCCGTACGGGTAGTTGTAGCCATCCCAGCCCACCACGTCGAAGGGGTGCGACGGGTACAGCAGCTCGTGCAGCACGCCTTGCTTCTTGATTTTTACCACGAAATCGCCCAGCTCGTCGTGGGTTTCCAGCTCGGTGGGCAGCTTGTAGTCGCGCTCCGAGTAGGGCGCGTGCTCCAGCAGCTGGCCGAAGTGGTTGCGGTAGCGCTTGGGCGTGTACACGGGGTGAAACGACTCCACTATAAGCAAGCGGTTATCCTCCGAATCGAATTCGATTTGATAGATGATACCGCGCGGAATCAGCAGGTAATCACCGGGTTCGAACGCAATATTGCCGAGCTGGGTGCGCAACTTGCCCGTGCCTTTGTGCACGAACAGTAACTCGTCGGCATCGGCGTTTTTGTAGAAATACTGGGTCAGCGACTGGCGCGGGGCAGCCAGGCTGATGTGCACGTCGCTGTTGACCAGAATCGGGGTGCGCGATTGCAAGTAGTCGTCCTGCGCGGGCAGGTCGAAGCCCTTGAGCAGCCGGGCCTTGATGCTTTTCTCGACGGCGATTTTGGGGGTGAGGTCGGTTTCGCCCAAAATGTCCTTCACTGTGGTGGGTCGGCGCAGGTGGTACATCAGCGACGACATGCCCTCGAAACCGATGGTGCCGAACAGCTGCTCGTAGTAGAGGCCGCCCTCGGGCTTCTCAAATACCGTGTGGCGCGTGTGGGGCAGCCGGCCGAGCTTGTGGTAGATGGGCATTTTTGAGTGGGGTTATCGTGCTGGGGTCCGGGGGGTGAGGCGCCCGCTAGGGGGCGTAAACCTACAAATTACCCCGGCGGTCTTGCTCGCGCTCCAGGCTTTCGAAGAGGGCTTTGAAGTTGCCGGCGCCGAAGCTTTTGGCCCCTTTGCGCTGGATGATTTCGAAGAATACGGTGGGGCGGTCCTCCACAGGCTTGGTGAAAATCTGGAGCAGGTAGCCTTCCTCGTCGCGGTCGGCCATGATGCGCAGGGCGCGCAGGGCTTCCACGTCCTCGTCAATCTGGCCCACGTGGGCGCGCAGGTTATCGTAGTAGCTGTCGGGGGTGTTGAGAAACTCCACGCCGCGGCTTTTCAGCTCGCGCACGGTGCTGATGATGTCGTTGGTAGCCACCGCGATATGCTGCACGCCTTCGCCCTCATAGAAGGTGAGGTATTCCTCAATCTGCGACTTTTTCTTGCCCTCGGCGGGCTCGTTGATGGGAAATTTCACGTAGCCGTTGCCAGTACTCATCACCTTGCTCATGAGGGCCGAATACTCGGTGGTAATCTGCTTATCGTCAAAGCTTAGGATATTGGCGAAGCCCATCACGTCCTCATACCATTTCACGGTTTCGTTCATGCGGTTCCAGCCCACGTTGCCCACGCAATGGTCTACGTAGAGCAGGCCGGCGGGCGCGGGGTTGAAGCTGGATTCCTGGGCCACGTAGCCCGGCATGAAGGCCCCGGTGTAGTTTTTGCGCTCCACAAAAAGGTGCACCGTTTCGCCGTAGGTGTAGATGCCGGCGGTGCGTACCTCGCCAAACTCGTCGGTGAGGGTGCGGGGCTCCTGGTAGCTGCGGGCACCGCGGCTCATGGTTTTCTCGTAGCTCGCGTAAGCATCATCGACCAGCAGGGCCAGGATTTTTACGCCGTCGCCGTGCTGGCGCACGTGCTCGGCAATGATATGGTCCGATTTCATGGCCGTGGTGAGCACCAGGCGGATTTTGCCCTGCTGCACCACGTAGCTGGCGCGGTCGCGCACGCCGGTTTCGGGGCCGGCATAGGCTACCGTCTGGAAACCAAACGCCGCCTTGTAGTAGTAGGCCGCCTGCTTGGCGTTGCCCACGTAAAATTCGAGGTGGTCGGTGCCGAGCAGGGGCAGGAAATCGGTAGCAGCGCGTTGCTGAAGCTCTTGGGCGACGAGGGTTTCCATATTGTTTGGCTTTTAGCTAGTGGCTTTTGGCTGATGGCTAGTGGCAATCGACAACTGCTAGCTTTAGAAAGCTAACAGCTAGTAGCCAAAAGCCATCAGCCTACTATTAAGTACGCAATACTAACAACTGTTAGCTGCCTTGTCCAATATCGGCTTCTTATGAGGCTGATAAGAATTTCTTATTGAAATTTGCGGCTATGGAACTCCGGCAGCTGCGATACTTTGCTGAGGTAGCCGCTGAGCTACACTATGGCCGAGCGGCCACGCGCCTGTGCGTGTCGCAGCCCGCCTTGAGCCAGCAGATTCAGCTGCTGGAGAGCGAGTTGGGCGTAGAATTGTTTGACCACCAGCAGCGTACGCGGCAGCGCCGGGTGGTGCTCACCGAGGCGGGCACGGCCTTTCTAGCCGAGGCGAAGCAGCTACTTTTTCTCAGCCAGCAAGCTGTGGAAAACGTGCGCCGGGTGGGCTTGCAGCAGAAATCGGTGGAGCTGGGCTATTACCAACTGCTACGGCCCGACCGCCTGGTGGGCATTGTGCAGCGCTTCACGGCAAGCTTTCCCGACGTGCAGTTTCATTTGCACGAGCTGCCCACCTTCCGAGCCGTTCAGGAGGCGCTGGTAGCGGGCCGCATTGCGCTGGGCCTCACCATGTTGCCGCTGCTGCACCCCGAGCTGGCGGCGCGCCCCTTCGGCCAGGGCGGCCTCACGGTGGCCCTGCCCGCCACCCACCCGCTGGCCGCGCTGGCCGAGGTGCCGCTCGAAGCCTTGGCCCACGAAAAGTGGATAGAAATCAGCCGTGCGCTGCACCCGGTGTACGACGAGATTGAGCACCTGTGCCAGCAGGCGGGCTTTAGCCGGCGCGGGGCCATTGTGCAGGAAGTATCGTCGCTGGAGCTGCTGAGCAACCTGGTGCGGCTGGGGCTGGGCGTGGCCTTCGTACCGTCGTTTTTTGACCTGAGCCAAGTGCCGGGCGTGGTGGCGCGGCCGCTGCGAGTGGCGGAGGGCCAGCAGGTAACCATCACGCAATGCGTGGCTTACCTGGCCGAGCGGCCGGCTCCGCTACTGCAAGCGCTGGTGGCGCTCGTAGGGTAAGCTTTGGCTTGCCGGGCGGGCGGCAGATTGGCTTGGCGCCCGGCAAGCTAAAGCTTACCCTACGAGCATTTCGGCTACTTGGCGGCCGGTGCCGAGTGCGGCATTGAGGGAAGGATAGCTCGTCCAGTCGCCGCAGCGGAAGAGGGTGTCGCCGAGGCGAAGCTCTTGCTGCACGGGCTGGCCGGCAGTGTACACGGGCAGCGCGTGCTCGATGCGGTAGGTGCGCAGGTGCCGCCACATGTTGGCCACCGGCCCAAACCACGCCGCTAATTCGGTGCGCAGGTGCGCCGTGAGGGCTTCCTCCGACAACCCGTGCTCGCCGTGGGTGCTTACCGACACCAAGCCTTGACCGGCGGGGGCTACGGCCGCGCTCACCTCGGCCGGGAATGCTACATTGTGCACCAGCGCGCGGGGCTGGGCGTTAAGGTGCAGCAGGCGGCGGCCGTGGCTGGGGGCCGGGCCGGCCGTGGCGAAGTAGGTGCAGGTAGTAACGCGGGCGGCCAACGTGGCGGGAGCCGCGGCAACCGGCAAGCCCGGGCTGGCGCTGAGCAGCCGCGCCGTGGCGGGGCCATCGGTGGCCAACACCACGGCGGCGGTGGCCAGGGTTTCACCATTAGCGAGGTGCACCAGCCGGCCGCCTTCGGAGATGGCCTGCACGGGGGTGTTCAGGCGAATGCTGCCCACGGGCAGGCGGCTCGCCAACTGCTCGGGCAGTTGCTGTATGCCCAGGGCCGGCACCACGGCCGCGCCCTGCATAAACTGCTGGAACACAAACTCAAAGAAATTGCTGGCCGTGTTCAGCTCGCGGTCCAAGTACACACCGCCGAAGAAGGGCTTGAAGAACGTGTTGATAATCTGCTCGCTCCAGCCGAAGCGGCGTAGAAACTCCAGGGTCGAAACGGCTGGCTGGGCCAGTAGCTGCGCGGGCAGGCGGCCCGCCAATTGCGCTACCAGCTTGCCAATCAGCAGCTTGTCTTTGGCCGTGCCGATGGGCGACGCCAACGCCGCAAACGCCATGAGGGGCGCGTGCAATGGGTTTTCGAGGGTGGTTTCTTCGCCCCCCGGCAGCTGGATGAGGGCCCCCGAGCGAAACGATTTCAGGTTGAGGGCCCCGTAGTCGAACATGCGTCGCGCCTCAGGGTAGTTCGTTAATAGAATCTGGAAGCCGCGGTCAAGCCGGAAGCCGTCGGGCGTGAGGTCGGTGCGCACCCGGCCCCCTACCCCATCGGCGGCTTCGAGCAGTAGCACTGGGCGGCCGGCGCGGTGCAGCCAGGTAGCGCAAGCCAGGCCAGCCATGCCGGCGCCGATAATGATAACAGGATTTATATCGCTCATAATCAACTTAAAACAACTTCGGCATCTTGTGTTCTTTCCACTTCTTGCGCGTTTTCATGGTGTAAAACTCGGCTACCCCGGTGCGCTCCAGGGTGAGCTGCCAGGCCCCTAGCACCTGGCCCGGCTGGCGGCCCACCGCCCGCAGGCCGGGGTACTGCTGGCGCAGGGTGCCGGCTTCGGCCAGGGTGAGGTCGTGGCCCGGCTGGCCGTGGCAGCGCAGGCACAAGCTGTTGGCCAGCGTGATGGGGCGCTGGTAATAAAACGTGTCGGCGGCGGGGCGGCCGATGAGGCGCATGGTATCGGGGCGCAGGCCGGAGGCGGCCACGGCAGCCGGGGTGGCGCTGGCCGTAGCGGGCTGCCACTCGGCGCGGCGCGGCACCATGTGCCACTTGCGGGCCATTGAATCGACGGCTGGGTAAGCTTGTGGGCGGCAGAAACTAGCGGCCTGAGCCACCCCACCCTTGCGCAGCTCGCGGGCCAGGGTGCGGCGCAGCAGCGTATCGGCGTAGGCCGTGAGCGAGTCGCCAGCCCAGCGCGTGGATTGCAGCAAGTCACTGGGCATGATGCGCTTAACTTCCCAGTTGGCCGTTTCCTCGGCTATTTCCTTGGTGCCGGTGAGGTGACGCACCTGGTCGGGCCGGCAGGCGGCCAGCGCCAGCAGGGCGGGCAGGACAAACTTGATTTTCGACAAACCCATACTGCGGCAACTGCTTTTGCGGTGCGAAGGTTGCGCGGGGGTAACTGAGTTGCTGAGTAAATGAGTAGGGTTAAGGCTGTTTGGCAGGCAGAAAGGGCCCATTAGCACGCCATACTTCACTACCTGGTTGCCAGACGAGTCAGACGCACTAAAAAATTAATAATTAATCATAAACCCTTACTCATTTACTCAGCTATTCATTTACTACCGCTAACCCAGCAGCCACGCCCGCAGCGCCTCATAGCTCGGGGCCAGCGGCACACTGTGCTTGGGCTTTTCGAGCAGGTAATGCAGGGCAGCCGGCAGTTCAATTTTGCGGCCGATGAGCGGCTCAACCACCTCCGGGAACTTCACTGGGTGGGCCGTGGCCAGCAGAAAGCCAGCGGCGGCCGGGTATTCCCGCAAGTAGTCTTCCAGGGCAACAAAGGCCACCGCGCCGTGTGGGTCGAGCAGGTAACCGCGCTCGGCCTCCACGCGCCGGATGGTGGCACTGGTATCAGCGTCGGTTATGGTGTAGCCACTCAGCAGCTGTCTGATTATAACGTGCTCATGCTTAAAGAGTTCAAGAATACGCACGAAGTTGCTGGGGTGGCCCACGTCCATAGCGTTGGAGATAGTGGGCACGGCCATTTTGGGCGCGAAGATGGCCGTGCGCAAGTACTCGGCCCCGGCGTCGTTGGCGTTGCAGGCTGCGATGAAGTGGCCCACTGGCAGGCCCGAGGCGTGGGCCAGTAGCCCGGCGCAGAGGTTGCCAAAGTTGCCACTGGGCACCGCAATAACCGGCGGCGCGGCCGGCGCCCACTGCTGCATCGCAAACAAGTAGTAAAGCTGCTGCGGCAGCCAGCGCGCCACGTTGATGGAGTTGGCCGAGGTGAGCGTGCGCCGGCTGGTCAGCTGCTCATCCAAAAACGCCTGCTTTACCAGGCGCTGGCAGTCATCAAAATTACCGTTAATTTCCAGAGCCTTAATATTTTGGCCCAGCGTGGTGAGCTGCAATTCCTGCAAGGGGCTTACCTTACCCGAGGGGTAGAGAATGACCACTTCCACGCCCGGCACGCCCAGGAAGCCATGCGCCACGGCCCCGCCCGTATCGCCGGAGGTGGCCACCAGCACCGTTATGGGCGCAGTTTCGCCCCGCGAAAAGTAGCCCAGGCAGCGGCTCATAAACCGCGCCCCCACATCCTTAAACGCCAGCGTGGGGCCGTGAAACAGCTCCAGCGCGCCAATTTGCCCGGTAATGGGCACCAGCGGAAACGGAAAATCCACCGTTTCGGCGCAGATGCGGCGCAGGTCGGCTTCCGGGATGGTGTCGCCCACGTAGGGCTGCATCACGGTGTAGGCGATGTCGGCCGGCGAGAAGTTGGGCAGGTTTTTCAGGAAATCTTCCGAAAACTGCGGGATGGTTTCGGGGAAGTACAGGCCGCCGTCAGGCGCTTGGCCGGCGATGGTGGCGGCGCGAAAATCAACGGGTGGCGAATGGCGGTTGAGGCTGTAGTACTGCATACTGTTGCGCTAGCGGAGGCCTCACCCCCCGGCCCCAAAGGGGTCTCGTGAGGCGACCGTTAGGCTACTACCCGCGCCCCCTGGCTGGCAATGGGCCCCACGTGCAAGTGAAAATCAATCCCCATTTTGCGGTACACGCTGCCCATCGCCTCGGCCGCCGCGTGGGCAGTAGCTTCATCCTTATTCAGCATAAAAATGGACGGGCCCGAGCCCGAAATACCGCCACCCAGCGCCCCGGCGGCCAGGGCCAGCCGCTTGGCTTCGCCCAGGCCGGGGATGAGCGAGGCACGGGCCGGCTCCACAATGTAGTCTTCCAGGGCGCGGCTAATCAGCTCGTTATCATTGGTGAGGAAGCCAGCGACCAGGCCGCCCACGTTGGCCCACTGGCGCACGGCCAGGCCGAGCGGCACGGTGGGGGGCAGCACGGCGCGGGCCTCCTGGGTGCGTACCTCAAACTGCGGGTGCACCACGGCCACCCACAGCGGCGGGGCGGGTAGGGCCACCACATCGAGCACCGGCTGCACGGCCCGCACCAGCGTGAAGCCCCCGCAAATGGCGGGCGCAATGTTGTCGGCGTGGCGCACACCCGAGGCCACGGCTTCGCCATACATCGCCATGTCAATCAGCTCTTTATGGGTGAAGCGATTGCCTAGCAGCGCGTTAGCCGCCACTACCGCGCCCGCCGCGCTGGCCGCGCTGCTGCCAATGCCGCTACCCGGCCGAATGCCCTTCGTAATCTCCACCTCGAAGCCCAGGGGCTCGGGCACGGCGCGTAGCAGCGCTAGCAGGGCCGCGCCGGCCACGTTGCGGTTGGGGTCGGTGGGCAGGTTGTAGGCATCAGTATGCCTGATGGTTATGCCCGGCTGGTCGCGGCGCGTGAGGCGCACGATGTCGTAGGGCTCGGTGAGGCAGAGGCCCAGCACGTCGAAGCCGCAGCCAACGTTGGCGATAGTGGCGGGCGCGTGCACGGTGACGGAAGAGGGAAGTGGCATGATGGGCAGTCCCCCCGGCCCCACTCTGCTTTATCCGCAGAATCCTGCGGGGGAGGGGGGGCCGGGGCAGCGCAGGCTTATGAGTTTAAAAATCGTTGGGCTCCCCCTCTCCCGCAGGGTTCTGCGGATAAAGCAGAGTGGGGCCGAGGGGTGGGGCTGCTACAAGCGGGCGGCGCGGATTATATCGGCAAACACGCCCGAGGCCGTGACCTCCGCGCCCGCGCCCGCGCCCTTCACCACCAAGGGCTGCTCGGGGTAGCGGTCGGTGTAGAAGAGCACCACGTTATCCTTGCCGCGCAGTTCGTAGAGGTCGTGTCCGGGCGCGATTTGCTGCAAGCCCACGGCGGCGTGGCCATCGGCGTACTGGGCCACGAATTTGAGGCGCTTGTTTTGGCGGGCCGCGTCGTCGTAGAGGGCGCGGAAGTGCGGCTCGTGCCCGGCCAGCTGCTCGTAGAAAGCAGCCACGTCACCTTCTAGGCAACTCGCGGGCAGGAAGCTTTCGTTGGCTACATCGCTCATTTCCAGGGCCTGGCCGGCTTCGCGGGCCAGAATGAGGATTTTGCGGGCCACGTCCGAGCCGTTGAGGTCGAGGCGCGGGTCGGGCTCGGTGTAGCCTTCGACCTGGGCCTGGCGCACCACCTCGGCGAAGGGCCGGGTGCCGTCGTAGTTGTTGAACACGAAGTTGAGCGTGCCCGAGAGCACCGCCTGCATGCGGCGCACCACGTCGCCGCTGCGGGTGAGGTCGCCGAGCGTGCCGATGACGGGCAGCGCCGCGCCCACGTTGGTTTCAAACAGGTACTTAGTGTTGAACTCCTGGGCCAGCTGCTTGAGGCGCCGATAACTGGCATAGTCAGCCGAGGCGGCCACTTTGTTGCAGGCTACCACTGCAATGCTTTTGGCCAGCAGCGGCGCGTAGTGGCCGGCGGCGGCGGGGTTGGCCGTTACGTCCACGAAGATGGAATTGCGCAGGTTCTTGCTGATAATGAGCTGGGTAAACTCCTCCAGCGTGAGCTGCGGGGCTTCATTCAACTCCTCGGGCCAAGTGCTTAGGTCGAGGCCGCCTTCGTCGCTCACCAGGCAGTGGCGGCTGTTGGCAATGGCCACCACGCGCAGGTCGAGGCCGAGCTTGTCGCGCAGGTAGGGCTGCTGCTGGGCCAGCTGGGCCAGCAGCCGGCCGCCCACGTTGCCGGGGCCTAAGATGAAGATATTCACCTGCTTATACGTAGCCTCAAAGAACTCCTCGTGCAGCACGTTGATAGCCTTGCGCACATCATCGGCCCGAATAACGGTCGAGATATTCCGCTCGCTCGCGCCCTGCGCTATTGCTCTGATATTGACCCCGTTGTGCCCCAGCGCGGTAAACAAGCGCCCGCTGATACCGGGGTGGTTTTTCATGTTTTCGCCCACCAGCGCCACAATGGCCAGACCGGTTTCGGGCCGCAGCGGCTCCAGGCGGCCGGTGGCTATTTCGGCAGCAAACTCTTCATTGACAACTGCTTGCGCAGCGGGTACGTCGGCCTCGTTCACGCCCACGCAAATGGAGTGCTCCGAGGAGCTTTGCGTGATGAGCACCACGTTGATGCGGGCCCGCGCCAGCGCCGCAAACAGCCGCGCCGAAAAGCCCGGCACGCCCACCATGCCGCTGCCCTCCAGGTTGAGCAAGGCCAAACTGCCGATGCTCGACAGGCCGCGCACTACGGCCGGGCTGGGCGGCGGGGCCACCTCCACCAGCGTGCCGTAATCGTGGGGCGCGAAGGTGTTTTTAATCCACATCGGGATGCCGCGCTGGCGCACGGGCTGCACCGTGGGCGCGTACAGCACCTTGGCCCCGAAGTGCGACAGCTCCATGGCCTCCTCGTAGCTGATGCGCGGAATGGGCCGCGCCGAGCGCACCAGGCGCGGGTCGGCGGTGAGCATGCCGCTCACGTCGGTCCAGATTTCGAGCTTCTCGGCACCCAGCGCGGCGGCCAGGATGGCGGCCGTGTAGTCGGAGCCACCGCGGCCCAGCGTGGTGGTGTGGCCAGCGGCATCGGCGGCGATAAAGCCGGGCGCTACCCACAGGCTTTCCGTAGTATTTTTTTGAAAATCAGCTACTTGCTTGTTCGTAGCCGCCTCCGCTACCTGCGCCATGCCGAAGCGCGAGTCGGTGCGAATGAGCAGCCGGCTATCGGCCCAGACGGCAGCCAGGCCACGGGCCTGAAACGCGGCTACCACGAGGCACGACGACAGCAGCTCGCCGTAGCTCATGAGGCGGTCCAGGGTGCGTGGCGAGAGCTCGCCCAGGGCAAAAATACCGTCGGCCAGCCGGGCCAGCTCCGCAAACTGGGCGGTGAGCCAGGGCTGAATCGCGGCCTGGGCGGCGGCGCTGGGCAGCAGGGCCTCGGCGGCGGTGAGGTGGCGGGCTTCGAGCTGGCGCAGGGTGGCGCGGAAGGTTTCGTCGGCGGCGGCGGCGGCGCGGCCGGCCCCAATGAGGGCGTCGGTGGTGCCGCCCAGCGCCGATACGACCAGCACCACTGGTCCCTCGGCCAGCGCGCTCGTCACGATGGCCATTACTTTCCCGATGTTTTCGGCGGAGGCCACCGACGTGCCCCCAAACTTCAATACTTGCATACTAAACAGGTGTCGAAAGCCCGGCCCGCCGCAACCGGCCGCGCAGTAAGGAAGGGGCCTGGCGTGGGTGGGAAAGACAACCCCAGGCAGCGTAAAGAACTGGCGCGGAACGCCGACCGCAAAGGACGTTGTTACCCAACCGTATCTTTGCAAACTACTGACTATTTTTTTCGACCACAAAATGCTGGATAAACTCGAAGCCATCCGCGAGCGCTACGATACCGTGAACCATGAGCTGATGCAGCCCGAGGTGATGAGCGACATGAAGCGCTTCAAGACCCTTAACAAGGAATTTAAAGAGCTGGGCAAAATCGTGGTTGCCTACCGCGCTTACCAGCAGGTACTCAGCAATATAGAGGGTGCCCGCCAGGTCGTGTCGACCGAAAAAGACGAGGATTTCCGCGAGATGGCCAAGGCTGAGCTCGACGACTTGGTGCCCGAGGCCGACCGCATGGAGGTGGCCATCAAGGAGTTACTGATTCCGAAGGACCCCAACGATTCGAAGGACGTGATTATGGAAATTCGGGCCGGCGCGGGCGGCGACGAGGCTTCCCTGTTTGCCGGCGACTTGCAGCGCATGTACCTGCGCTTTGCCGAAAAGCAGGGCTGGAAAATGGAATTGGTGGACGCCATGGACGGCACTGCCGGCGGCTACAAGGAAATTGTGCTCGCCGTGAAGGGCGAGGACGTGTACGGCAAGCTCAAGTTTGAGAGCGGCGTGCACCGCGTGCAGCGCGTGCCGGCCACCGAAACCCAAGGCCGCATTCACACCTCGGTGGCCTCCATCGTGGTAATGCCCGAGGCGGAGGAATTTGATATCGACCTGGATATGAACGACATCCGCAAGGATTTGTTTATGTCATCCGGCCCCGGCGGGCAGTCGGTAAACACTACCTACTCGGCCGTGCGCCTCACCCACTTACCCACCGGCATCGTGGCTCAGTGCCAAGACCAGAAATCGCAGCTCAAGAACTTCGACAAGGCGCTGGGCGTGTTGCGCTCGCGCATCTTCGAGATTGAGCTGGCTAAGAAGAACGAGGCCGAAGGCGCCATCCGCAAGAGCATGATTGGCAGCGGCGACCGCTCGGACAAAATCCGCACCTACAACTACCCCCAGGGCCGCGTAACCGACCACCGCATCGGCTACACCGTGCACAACCTGCCCAACGTGATGGACGGCAACATCGACGACTTCGTGGAGCAGCTGCGCCTGGCCGAAAGCGCCGAGCGCCTGAAAGTAGGCGTGTCGTAGAAACTTCGCCCTGAAGAAAGCACCCCAAAAAGAACGTCATGCTGAGCCTGCCGAAGCATCTCGCTCGCACCGTTGGAGCACTCCCCCAACGAAGCGGC
This sequence comes from Hymenobacter sp. H14-R3, assembly GCF_030063445.1. Lineage (GTDB taxonomy): Bacteria > Bacteroidota > Bacteroidia > Cytophagales > Hymenobacteraceae > Hymenobacter. Next base: position 16,630 of record NZ_JASITD010000019.1, read on the forward strand.
AGAGGTGCTTCGGCAAGCTTGGCCTGACGTTCTTGCATTGCGCCAAGTACCAGGGAGGCGCCCGTGTCGTTTCAGCTTTACCGCTACGCCTACCTTATGATTAAGAAGCTACTTTTTCCCGTTCTCCTGCTGCTGAGTGCCTTTTCCAGCCTGACCATGCCCGGTTGCAAGCCCCGCGAAGAGCAGCTGCAAACCAGCGGCAGCCTGGCCTTTTCGGCCGATACGGTGAAGTTTGACACGGTTTTTACCACTATCCGCACCGTTACCAAGCGGCTGTGGGTGTACAACCGCAACGCCAGAGCGGTAGCCGTGGACCTCGTGAGCCTCGACAACCCCGCCACCTCGCCCTACACCCTGGTGGTGAACGGCGACCTCAAGCAAACGGCGACCAACCTCTTCATCAGGGGCAATGATAGCCTGCTCATCCTGGTGCGCGCCCAACTGAAAGATAACGGCCAGAACGGCCTGGCCAAAGACCTGGTAATCCAGGAAAACCTGAACTTCCGCACCAACGGCCAGGACCAGCACGTGTTGCTCCGCTCGTTTGGGCAAAATATTTATCTGCACGATGGCACGTCGGCACCCACAGTCCTTTCCTGCAATGCGGTGTGGGCCAACGACCGCCCGCACGTCCTTTATGGACAAGTGGTGGTAGGCTCAACCTGCACACTGCGCATCAAGCCGGGCACCCGCATTTATGCCCACGCGGGCGCGGCGCTCCTCGTGGCGGGCCGGCTGCTCGTGAATGATGCGGCCGACTATACGCCCGGCTCCAAAGAAACCGATACCGTGAAGGCCACCAACCCCAATATCGTGCGCTTTGTGGGCGACCGCAGCGGCGAAACGCAGTTTGCCACCGCGCCGGGCCAGTGGACGGGCATCGTGTTTCTGCCTGGTAGCCAGGGCAATGTCATCCGCTACGCCCAAATTCAGAACGCTACCGTGGGGGCGCTGCTCTACAACCCCGACAATGGCGTGCAGCCGGAACTGACCATCCAAAACAGCGTTATCCGCTACATTTCGGGGGCCAGCGTGAGCTTTGCCGGCATGGCCAGCAACATCGGGGCGGGGGCCGGCATTCTGAATATTCTGGGGAAGGTTACGGCTACCAACACACTGTTCAGCGATTGCTACGAGTATGCCCTGCTGAGCCAGGGCGGTAGTAACTTCTTGAATTTCTGCACAATAGCTAACTTTCCCGCCACGGGCGGCGTGCGCAAAACGGCCTCGTTGCGCTTCACCAACTTGGTAACCGACTCGAAGGGCGTCACCAGCCCCAAGTCGCCCATCGTATCGGTGCGCAACTCCATTGTGTGGGGCTCCATTGAGGACGAGCTGTTTTTTGACCAATACGACGCTTACAAGACCAACGTGAGCGTGCGCAACTCGGTCCTCAAGACTCAGCTGTATATGGCCACGGCCGATGCCACCCCCGACAAGCCGGGCCTGGCAGCCGTGGCTTATACTAACTTAGTAAATACAGACCCGCTTTTCGTGCGGCCCATCGGCGGCGGCTCTGGTGATTATCGCCTCGGCAAGATGTCGGTGGCCAGCAAGCGCAGCAGCCCGGTGGGCAACGACGTGCCCAACCGCGACTTACTCAACCTGCCCCGTGCACAAGCCGCAGGTACCCCCAGCCTGGGAGCCTACGAAAGCACCCCCAAGTAACTAGCTTCTTTAGCCCACATGCGCTATATTCAGAAACGCCTGCGCCTGCCCGCCGTAGCCGAGGGTTTTCACCTCATCACCGACCTGCTGCTGAGCGAGCTGCCCGAGCTGGAAGCTATGCGCGTGGGCACGGCCAGCTTCTTTATTCAGCACACCTCGGCCAGCCTGTTTCTCACCGAGAACGCCGACCCCACCGTGCGGCGCGATTTTCAAGCGTATTTCCAACGCCTGGCCCCCGACAATGCGCCCTACTTCCAACACACTCTGGAAGGCCCCGACGATATGACGGCCCACCTCAAGGCGGCCATGCTGGGCAACTCCGTCACGGTGCCCATCGCTAATGGCGGCTTGGCCCTGGGCACCTGGCAGGGCCTGTGCCTGGGCGAGCACCGCCGCCACGGCGGCCGCCGCTGGGTAGTAGTTACCCTCCTGGGCGAGTAGCGCAGGCTTTCCAGTTCGCAAGCAAGTAGCGCGAAGTGGAAACTTCGCGCTACAGCACCCGGGCTTGCGAGCGGTAGCGGAGCGAGTCGAACAGCACTAGCTTTTGCACGCCTCGGGCGCTATACTGCTGCAAATGACCACCTTGCAGGGAGAGCGACAAGTTTTTTTGGCCGAAGAACAGGGCGTTATCCTGCCGCAGGACGGCTTGAATTTGCTGGGGCTGGCCGGCGGTACTCGTCACGTCGAGGCGCAGCACGGGGGCATTGTTGTAGCCGGGCAGCAGGCGGTAGGTGCGGCGCACGGCCCCGCCGGGCAGGCTGGCCGAGTCCACGGCGTAGGCCCCGCGCAGGGCGGCCTTGTTGATGTCGACCTGATAAAAAATCTGGAGTTCATCGGCCCATTTAACCTGGGGCACGCGCACGGTTTCGGTGGCGCCATTGCGCAGGCTCACTTGCTTCTCCACGCCGGGCTGGCGGGCCGCCAGCTGCCGCACCTGCGCATCGAGCAGGCCGCGCACGTCGAAATACGGGCCGCTGGGGTGGGGCGCGCCGGAAGCGGCCGGGTCGGGGGCCGTGGTGCCTTCGCCGCAGCTACTCAGCAGCAGCAGGCTCGCCGCCAACAGATAAAGGCTTCTACAACTCATAAGCAAGAAAAATCCTGCCCGGCAAGCCACTACGCAACCGGGTTGGCGGCGGCGGCTTGCCGGGCAGGACGTAGCGTGAAAGCAATCAGCCCTCCTTTTGTTTGCCTAGGCGCGCAGTAGGCTTTGCCCGGTCATGTCGGCGGGCTGGGGCACCCCCATCAGCGCCAGAATGGTGGGGGCGATATCGCCGAGCTTGCCACTGGCCAGCGTGCCGTGGTAGTCGGCATCGGCCAGGATGCAGGGCACCAGGTTGGTGGTGTGGGCGGTGTTGGGCGAGCCATCTTCGTTGCGCATAAACTCGGCATTGCCGTGGTCGGCAATAACAATGGTGGCGTAGCCGGCCGCCAGGGCCGCCTCCACCACGTCGTGGACGCATGCATCGGTGGTTTCCACGGCTTTTACCACGGCCTCAAACACGCCGGTGTGGCCCACCATGTCGGGGTTGGCAAAGTTGACAACGATAAAGTCGGCCGAATTGGCTTGCAACTCGGGCACCAACGCGTCGCGCAGCTCGTAGGCGCTCATTTCGGGAGCCAGGTCGTAAGTCGCCACTTTGGGCGAGGCCCGCAGAATGCGCGTTTCGCCCTCAAATTCCTTTTCGCGGCCACCCGAGAAAAAGAACGTCACGTGCGGGTATTTCTCCGTTTCGGCCATCCGAATCTGGCGCTTCTTGTTGGCAGCCAGCACTTCGCCCAGGGTATTGTCGAGGTTGTCCTTCTCAAAAATCGGCGTTACGCCCACAAACGTCGCATCGTAATTCGTCATCGTGAGGTAGTGCAGGTTGAGGCGGTGCATTTGGAAGGCGTGAAAATCCTGCTGCGTGAGCGCCTCCGTAATTTCGCGGCCCCGGTCGGTGCGGAAGTTGAAGCACAGCACCACATCGCCCTCCTGAATGGTGGCCAGCGGCTGCCCGTCGGCCCCGGTTTTCACAATGGGCTTCAGAAACTCGTCCGTAACACCTTCCTTATACTGTTCCTGAATGCTTTGAATCAGATTTTGCGAGGGCGTGCCCACGCCGTTCACCAGCAGGTCGTAAGCCACTTTCACGCGCTCCCAGCGCTGGTCGCGGTCCATGGCGTAGTAGCGGCCCACGATGGAGGCGATTTTGGCCCCCGTGCGCTCGTTGTACTTTTCCAGGTCGTTCACGAAGTGCACGCCGCTTTTGGGGTCGGTATCGCGGCCATCGGTGAAGGCGTGCACAAAGACTTTGTGCACGTCGGCCTCGTGGGCGATGGTGCAGAGGGCCTTTACGTGGTCGATGTGCGAATGCACGCCGCCATCCGATAGCAGGCCAATAAGATGGAACGCCTTATTGTTCTGCTTGGCATAGGTCAGGGCCTCTTTGAGGGCGGGCACCTGGCCGAGCTTACGCTCGCGCACGGCCTTGCCAATGCGCACCAGCTCCTGGTTTACCACGCGGCCCGCGCCGATGTTCATATGGCCCACTTCCGAGTTGCCCATCTGCCCTTCGGGCAGGCCCACGGCCTCGCCCGAAGCCTGCAACGTACTGTGGGGAAAGCGATTGAGTAGTTCGTGGAAATAGGGCGTCCGGGCCTTGTCAACGGCCGAAACTTCTACGTTCGGGGCGATGCCCCACCCATCCAGAATAACTAAGAGGACCTGCTTGTTCATGCCTGCAAAAGTACGCCCCGTACCCTAAAGCGCCTGCTACCCGTAGGAGGGGCCACCTGCCGGGGCCATCCTCAGAAAGACTTCAAACTTCCCTTGGCTGGCATAGTTTTGGCTTAACCATCCGCAAGCGCCCACGGCCTTGTTCGGGAAGCTTTTTTTATGAAAGTAATTTTTACAAGAGTAGTTTTATTTGGCTGGTTACTGCTGGCCTTGGTGTTGAGTAGCCAAGCGCAGGGCTCCGACCAGCTTTCGGCCGTGCGCTCAGCTATTGCCAGCGGCTCATCGCGCGGGCTGGCCCAGTACCTGGCCCCTTCAGTAGAAGTGGGTTTTGATGGCGACAAGCAGAGCTACAATGCCACCCAAACGGAGCTGGTTATGAAGAACTTCTTCGCCAAAAACCCGCCCGCCAGCTTCGATATTGTGCACCAAGGAGCTAGTAATGAGGGTATTCCCTACGCCATTGGCCACTACGTGGGCCGCAACGGTAGCTACCAGGTGTTTATCAAGCTCAAGCCTAAGCAGAGCACCCCAATGATAGACACGCTCGATTTCACGAAAGAATAACCCTGTCCCCCTACCTGAAACCTGGCTGCCCGCCCGCAGCCGGGTTTTTTTGTGCGCCCGCCGGCCGGCGTACCTTTGCCGGGTGTCAGCCTATCCCGCCCCTTACCTCACGTCCGAAGCCCTCACTACGTTCATCCGCACGGCCCTGGCCGAAGATGTGGGCGATGGTGACCACTCGGCCCTGGCCGCCATTCCGGCCGATGCCCGCAACCGCGCCAAGCTCTTGGTAAAAGGCGAGGGCGTGCTAGCCGGCGTGCAGCTGGCCGAGCTGATTTTCAAGCAGGTAGATGCCGAGCTCACGGTGCAGGTGAAGCTTGCAGACGGCACCCGCGTGCGCCACGGCGACGTGGCCTTCACCGTGGAGGGCCCCGCTCGCAGCATTCTTACCGCCGAGCGCTTGGTGCTCAACTGTATGCAGCGCATGAGCGGCATTGCCACCTACACGGCGCAGCTCACCGCGCAGCTGGCCGGTACCCACGCCCGCCTGCTCGACACCCGTAAGACGACGCCCAACTTCCGCCTCTGCGAGAAGTGGGCCGTGCTCATCGGCGGTGGCGTAAACCACCGCTACGGGTTGTTTGACATGATAATGCTGAAGGACAACCACGTGGACTACGCGGGCGGCGTGGCCCAGGCCATTGCCGCCACCCACGACTATCTGCGCCGCACCGGCCGCGACCTGCCCATTGTGGTTGAAACCCGCACCCTGGCTGAAGTGGCGCAGGCGCTGGAGGCCGGCGGCATCACCCGCATTATGCTCGATAACATGGCCCCCACGCTGCTGCGCGAAGCCGTGGCCCTGGTGGCCGGCCGCCTGCCCCTGGAGGCCAGCGGCGGCATCACCGACCAAACTATTGCCGCCGTAGCCGCCACCGGCGTCGATTATATCTCGGTGGGCGCGCTCACGCACTCGGCGCCCATCCTGGATTTGAGTCTCAAAGCCCTAATCGCAGATTAAGCAGATTTCGCTGATTTCGCTGATTCGGATGGCGTGAGGATGAGTGGGAGGCGGCACTGTTTTCCTGGTTTTTCGCTTGAATTAATTGGAGCCGCGTCCAATTTTAAGAGAGCCAACTAATAGGCACTAAATAAGTTAACAATTAAACAAAAGGAGCAGGCCATCTGAAATCGTTAGAATCAGCGAAATCAGCGCAATCTGTCTAAATCTGCGATTTTATGAATCAACCCAACCAACGCGGCGGTGGCAGCGGCTACCGCCAGCAGCAGGCCCCGCAGTCGCTACCCGGCACTATCAAAACCAAGAAGTACCAGTTTGACACCAACACTTACACCCGCATTGCGATGGGCGAAGTGTGGCGCAAGGAGTGGTGGTACGCCCTCATCCCGTTTGTGGTGGGCGTGCTGCCGGCGGCCATCTGGCCCTCTTGGTGGTGGCTGCTGCTGGGCGTGGCGCTGGCGGCCATTTTTGTGCTGATACGGTCGTCGCTGGTCACCGGCGTAACCCAGATGGAGCAGAGCAAGCCCCTGTTTGAGCGCATGAACTACGAGGCCGATTCGCGCCAGCTCATCATGCGCCAGAGCGAGCAGAAGGCCATGGCCCTGCCCTGGGACCAGATTGGCCGCGTGCGCCGCGAGCCCGATGCCTACCTGCTGTACCTCAAGCCCGGTGCCCCGCCCGCCGAGCTGGCCCCCTGGCGCCGCTGGATTGCCACCACGTTTGACGTGCCGGTGTTTTTACATTTGCCCCTGCGCTTGTTTAACAACGACAACGACCGCAAGCTGTTTGAGGCCCTGCTGCGCCGCAAGGGCCTGTTGCCCGCCAATGCACCCGCTGCCTAGCCCACCCCGTACAACCGCTGTTTTGCCTGATTTTTTGTTTCCGCAAGGATTTTTTGCTTCCTACAATTTATGAAAAAGCTGCTTTCTTACCTGGCTCCGGCCGCTATGCTGCTGCTCGCCTCGTGCAGCACGGAGCCGTCTGACTGGACTGCCGACAAAAAGGTGTCGCTCGATATGGTGCCTCCCGGCACCCGCATCAGCGAAAACTATGACCAGAAACCCACTTCTATAGAAACCCAGGAAAAAAGAGGTGCCCTCAACGGCAGCAAGCACATCTTAAGCAAAGACGTTGTTCCTACCGCCGGGGCCGTGATGTCGGCCGACGTGCAGGAAGGCACCGCCCTGAAGCCCGGCGAGGGCGCGGCCAAAATGACCAACCCGGCTATGCCCGACTCAGTATCGGTTAAGTAAGTTGCCTTAGCTAACGCCCACTAACCTAACAGCTAGCGGGGCTACCATTTAAACTTGCAGCAATGTTGCGATATACATCGCAACATTGCTGCAAGTTTTTCTGTTTTGTTCCCCTATGTGGATTGCAATACTTTTGTTGGCGGCGGCGGTACTGGGTGCCGGGGCCTTGGTGGGGGTAATATCGGCGGCGCGTACTACGCAGTGGCTCAAGCCGTTGCTAGCTTTCAGCGGGGCCTATCTGTTCACGCTCACCATCACCCACCTGCTCCCCGAGGCCCTCACCTTGCTCCCCGAGGCCCCGCAGCGGGTAGGGTATTGGGTACTAGCCGGCTTCTTCGGGCAGTTGCTGCTGGAGGTGCTGTCGGAGGGCATTGAGCACGGCCACGTGCACGCCCCCGACGCCACGCAGCAGGGCCGCGTACCGCTGCTGCTGGTGCTGGCGCTGGTGGTGCATTCGCTGCTGGAAGGTAGTATTCTGGTGCGCGGCGCGGGCAGCGGCGAGGTAGGCCAGCACTTTTATGCCCTGGTGCTGGGCGTGGCGCTGCACCATATGCCGGCGGCGGTGGCGCTGGCCACGCTGCTACGGCTACGGCTGGGTTCGTTTCGGCGGGTATGGCCGTGGCTGCTGGTGTTTGCGCTGGCCTCGCCGGCCGGGCTGGTTTTCAGCAACTACGTGGTGCTGCAACAGCTGCTGGGTAGCGGCATTTACGCAGCGCTGCTGGGCTTTGTGGCGGGCACGTTTTTGCACGTTTCGACTACCATTCTCTTCGAAACCAGCCCCGAGCACCGGCTCAACTGGCCCAAGCTGGCGGCCACGCTGGGCGGCTTAGCATTGGCGCTGGCCGTGAGCAGCTAGCCAACGGCACCTGAGTGCTGCTATCTTTACCTGCAAGGCCGCAGCTCTTATGCGGGTGGCCTGCGCCATGAAAAATATTTTACTGGCTGGTTGCCTACTGCTTACGCTGGGCGCGTGCCGCAAAGATGCGGATACCCCCACCCCTGATTACGCCGACTGGTACGCCCTGCGCGCCCCCGACGACCGGGCCATTGAGGCCGTAGCCGGCGATATCGATGAAACGCTGGTTATCACGACTCGCTTTAAAATCTACCAAACCACCGACCGCGGCAAAACCTGGCAAACGGGTGATTACCAGCAAAATCTCGGAATATTTGGCTTCCTGGCCCGCGCCGATACCCTGCTGGCGCTCACGGCCGGCACAAGTGCCTCATCCGCGCTGTTGGATTCGGCCAATTATACCACGTATGCAGCTAGCCCCAGTGTTTTCAGCCTAGATAAAGGCCTCACCTGGAAGCCCTACCGCAACTGGGAACGTGAGAACTTCAAGCCAAGAGTAGCCCTGAACCGGCTCAAAGCCAGTTCCGGCACCGAATACAGCATTACGTATCGGTATACGCCAACGGCACCCGGCTCAGATAGCTACTACAGCGAGACGGTGGGCATTAAAAACTCGGTGGGGCAGCGGCTAGCGCTGCCAAAAAAGCACCAAATCGAGAGCCTGTACTTCGATACCAAATCGCGGCTCTACGTGGCCGCCTCAGCGGCGCGTTGCGGTACCATACCAAATACTACTTTCTGCGGCGAGCAAAACGGCGTGCTGTACGTGTCTAAGAAGCCGCTGCTGTAAGAACCTCTTTTAGTGAACGTTGGGCAGGTTGTTCGCTCGCCGGCTGTCCGCTTGTTTTGACCACGAGCGGACAGCCGGCGAAGAGCCGGCAGCCCACCCAACGGCGCTAACTCACCCAGGCCCCAGTTGATTATTCGCCCAGCAGCGGCCCGGTGCCTTGCAGAAAATGCTCTAGCTGCTCGGCTCGGGCAGTTTCGCGGGCCAGTGCGGCTTGCAGGCCCAGCAGGCGCTGGCGCATGAGTAGTACCAGGTCGATGGCCTCGGGGGCCAAGCCGAGGCCGTGATGCAGGCGCGCCAGGCGCGGCAGCAGCTCGTCGGGCTCCTCTACCTCAATGGTATCGGGGGCGGGGGCGGGGCGCAGCAGGCCGAGCTCCACAAATTGGTGCAGCTCGGCCCGGCCCAGGCCGTAGCGGGTGTCACACTCCTGAAAAGTGAGCAGTAAAACGCGGGTAGGCATAATGCTAACTGATTACGGATGGAGAATTGGCCGCTGCTTATTTTCGCAGCTTATTAATAACCAATAAGATGAGGCATTTTAGTCTTCGCCGCGCAGCTTGGCCAACTGGTGCAGCAGCTCGCGCTCGGCGTCGGTGAGGTCGGTGGGTAGTTGCACGTTGAGGCGCAGGTAGAGGTCGCCGTGCTGGCCCTCCTGGCGGTACACGGGGAAGCCTTTGCCGCGCAGGCGCAGGCGGCTGCCGTTGGCAGTTTCGGGCTTGAGCTTGATTTTGACTGGGCCGCCGAGGGTTTCTACCGTTTGCTCGCCGCCGAGCAGGGCGCGGTAGAGGGGCACGAGCACATCCTGGGTGAGGTCGTCGCCGGTGCGGGCGTAGCGGGCGTCGGGCGCAATGCGCAGCGTGATGAGCAGCGCGCCGCTGGGGCCACCGTTGCGGCCGGGGCCACCCTGGTCGCGCAGCCGGATGGTCTGCCCATCAGTAACGCCCGGCTGAATGGTAATGCGCAGGTTTTTGCCATTTACCGTGATGGTGCGCGGGCCGCCGGCGAAGGCTTCGGCCAGCGTAAGCTCCAGCTCGGCCTGGTAGTCTTGGCCCGCACCGGGCCGGCTGCTGCGCCCGCCGCCGCCCATGCCGCCGAAGATGGAGCTAAAGAAATCGGAAAAATCTTCGCCCTGTCCCCCGCTCCCGCCGTTGTCCTGGGCATACTGGTTCCAGTCGAAGCCACCCGCGCCGGGGCTGGCCCCGGGGCTGCGCCGGCCGCCCTGCTGCTGGTAGCGCTGGTAGTCGGCGGCCATCTGGTCGTATTTCTGGCGCTTTTCGGTGTCCGACAGCACCTCATTGGCCTCGTTGGCTTCCTTGAACTTTTGCTCGGCTGTGGCGTCGTTGGGGTTCACATCGGGGTGATACTGGCGGGCCAGCTTGCGGTACGCCTTCTTAATCTGCTCGGTAGTGGCCGTTTTTTCGACGCCCAGCGTTTTGTAATAATCTTTGTAATCCATTATTTGGAGAGAAAGCAGGGGCACCACGAGCCGCCCTGTTGGTGCCCTAATTTAACGCAGAAAAAGGCTGCAGTGTTGAGTTGGGTGAATTGCACCGAGCGTAGTAAATTTGTATTTTACAAATGACTGCCGCTATTCTGCCGAGTGCAAGTTAAGCTAGTTATAGTACCCGGCACAAGCGGCTTTCGGATAGCAGTTTTGGCACGATTTTGTAATTTACCAGCCGTATAGTACTCTTATTTTACTTCCAACTCAATTTTTTTCTTTTTCGATGAAACTAGCTATGCCCGCCTTGTTGCTGGGTGGTTTGCTGCTTTTGGCGCAGCAGAGCCCGGCCCAAACTACCCCGCCCGCTACTACGCCGGCCGCCACTGCGCCTGCCCCACCCTCACCAGCGCAGCAGGCGGGGGCGCGCCGTACCCTGGCCCCGCGCCGGGTGGTAGCCCCGCGCCGCGCCGGGGCCACGCCCGCCGGCCGCCCTAAAACGAGCGGCGTAATGGCCAAGGATGGCCTTACCATGCAGGGGGGCCGCGTCGTGCTCACCGAACTGGGCCTCACCGCCCCCATTCAGCAGGATAAGCGCCTGCTCAACGGCACGGTAGTGACCACCAGCGGCCAGGTTAACGGCACCACTGGCACCACCACGCAGCTAGTGGAGGGCGACTACGTATCGCTCACCGGCCGCTTCACCAGCAAGCGCGAAATGGTAGAGGCCGACAGCGTGCGCAAGCTCGTAGACTACGACCTCAAGCACCCCGGCAAGCGCAAGGAGCTGGAAAAAGCTCGCGAAAAAGTAGAGAAGGAGCGCGAGAAAGCCGAGAAGGCCGCCGCTAAAGCCAAGGCCAAAGCCGGCCGCTAGCGCTCGGTAAAGCTCACGAGCACGGCCACGCCGGCCGCATCGTCACGGGCTTCCACTACTTCATCAATCACGTACTGGATTTCGGATTCGGACCAGTCTTCGGCCTCGGCGGCGCGCACAAAGTTGTCGAGGGCGGCAAAGCGATTGGCGCCGGCGGGCGGCGACCACACGAGGTACTTCTGATTCTTTTTCATACTGCGAAGATGGCACTCAATGCTTAGAGCCGTTAGCTTTTAGCTACTAGCTGTTATCTATCATCCTGGCTAACAGCTAGTAGCTAAAAGCTAACGGCTTACCACCTGGCGGCCTTTTAGCGGCCGGTGGGGCCCATGTGCAGCACCTTGAGCTGCACCGGCACCACGCCGGCATCAAGCAGGTCGAGCTTGCGGGCGGCGCGCTTCGACACATCCACGATGCGGCCTTTTACGTGCGGGCCACGGTCGTTCACCACCACGTTTACCGAGTGGCCGTTGCGGGTATTAGTCACTTTTACCTTGGTGCCGAAGGGCAGCGTGTTGTGGGCCGCCGTGAGCTGGCCGGGCCGGTAGGGCGCGCCGCTGGCCGTGGGCCGGCCAGCAAATTTATCGGCGTAATACGAGCCCTGGCCCGACTGTGTAAAGGCCGATTTACTGCCGCCACAGGCAGTTAAGCTCAGCAATAACACACTTATAGAGAGTTGCTTACAAAAATTAACTTGCCGGGCAATGTGCATAATTAAGGTGTTCATGTGGTGTTCACGCGGGGTACCAGAATAAAGCAGCATCTTTCGGTCGAAATCACTTTCTTCCTCCCTCCTCTTTACCCCCGCCCCATGAAAAATACGTTGAAACTCGTTGCTGGTCTTGCTTTGTCGGGCCTTTTCTTCACCGCCAACGCCCAAACCGCACCCATGCAAACCACCCCCATGCAGGACGGCAAAATGGCCGATGGAAAGATGATGGATGGCAGCATGAAGGACGGCAAAATGAAGGATGGCAAAATGAAAGGTGGCAAAATGCACAAGGAAAAAATGAACGGCAAAATGTCGAAAGACAAAATGGGCGACGACAAGATGAAGGCCAAAATGTAGGTCTCTGGCTAGCGCTGCACTAGTTCGGCCGTTCGGCCCGACTGCTTTAGAGAGCGGCGGGGCCGAACGGTTTTTTTGCGGGTAACCGGCACTGGCGCGGCCGGCGGCGGGGCGGGCTCCGCTATTTGCAAAGCTTGCAGCGCCGCGTAGCTGCCCTGAAACACGTTGAAATCGACCGTCCCCCGAATGCCTGGCACGTAGGCCTCGTCGGAGTGCTGCCAGATAATCCAGCGCTCGGCGGGCAGGGCGGGGTGGGCCACCTCGTAGTGGGCCAGCCACAGCGGGTAGTCGTCGAAGTGCCCGGCCAGGTAGTGGCGGTAAAAGGCGTAGTTGGAATACAGGATGGGCCGCACCTTGTAGTGGGCCTCCACGGCCGTGAGCCACTGCCGGATTTCGCGGCGCATTTCGGCCACATCGTGAAACTTGGGGGCCTCCACGTCGAGTACCGGGGGCAGGTCGCCGGGCCGCAGCGGCACCGTGGCAATAAAGAGCGCCGCCTGCTGGCCGCCGTCGCGGTTGGGCTGAAAGTAGTGGTAGGCCCCACTAAGAATACCGGCCGCCCGCGCCGCGCGCCAGTTGCGCCGGAAGCGGGCATCACGCATGGCCCCGCCCTCACTGGCCTTGATGAACGCGAAGCGCACCCCCTGCTGCGCCACCCGCGGCCAGTCGATGCGCCCCTGGTAGGCCGACACATCAATGCCGTGCACCGAGTAGCCGGCCAGCAGCGGTGTGCGCTCGTGGCCCGTGAGGTAGCGTGCCGTGAGCGTGGCCCAGGTGCGGCGCACGTAGCGGTTGAGGGGCCGCTGGTGGCGCAAATAGTAGGTGCCGGCCCCAAGTAATCCCAACAGCAGGCCCGCCAGCACCCAGCGCCGCCAGCCCCGGCGCGGGGCCGGGGGCGGCGCGGTGGCCGGGGCAGCGAGTGGGAGCGGAACGAGCATAGGCAGGGGCAGCAAGCCAAAAATAACGCACGGCTGGCCGCCCCGCGTATGTCGGCCGGGGCCGTAGCTTGCAAGCTTAAAGCCGGGTTGCTTGTTTCCGGTTCCTTTCCTCCCCTTACTTATGCCCGACGCGCGCGATGCCAACGGCCATCTAATCCGTGAGTTACACGGCGTAACGCTGGCCAGTATCCTGGAATACCTGGTGGCCCACTATGGCTTCCCGGCTCTCGACGAGCGGCTCAAGCTGAATTGCTTTGCTGTGAACCCGAGTATAAAATCCAGCCTCACCTTTTTGCGCCGCACCGACTGGGCGCGGGCCAAGGTCGAGGCCCTGTACATTAGCCTGCGCACAGCCGAGACGCTGGGTAAGCCCTTACCATAATTTACTATCAATCAATTTATTATCTAATAAATGGCTGAGCTAAGCGAAAAATCGGGCCCGGTGGCGCTGCTGGTGGGGCTGGCTGGCTTCGTGGCCTTCGAGGTGGGGGCCTACTACGTGCTGCGCTTCGTGACCTCGGGCCTGGGCGAGGCCAACCAAATGCAGCCCGACAATACCATTGTTAGCAACTGGGTCAAAACGGTGGCGTTTCTGGTACTGCACTTGGCGCTGGTGCTCGCCGCCGTGCTGGTGCTCAGCAACAAACTGCCGCGCCGCTACCGCGGGCAGGTAATCGGCTGGCTTTTCCTAAGCTTATTAACGGGCTTTATCCTGCTCATTCCGCTATTCCATTAAGAGCAGCAATCAGCCAAAAAGCGCCCGTAAGAATCAGCGCAATCTGTCTAAATCTGCGATTACATAACAAAGCCCCTGCTCGCGCAGAGGCCTCAAGAGGGTGGAAACAGGGGTGCCGGTCGGTCCCGGCGTTATCGCGGTAGAGTAGGTGGCCGGTCGGTCCCGGCCATATCAACGGGCCGGGCAGCCTTAGCTGCCCGGCTGCGTGTCAATCTCGCGGGGCTGGTTGGCCTCCGCATCGCGGAATGGAATAGCCACGCGCAACTCGCCGCCTTCGTGGGTGGCGTTGATGGCTGTGAGGTCGAGGTTTTGAGGCAGGTCCAGGGTCTGCACAAACAGCGGCGCGGCCAACTGGTCCTCGGGGCCGTGGCGGTATTCGCCGTACACGGTGAGGTGGTTGTCTTTGAGTACTACGTGGAAGCTTTCGGCCGGCACGCCGGGCATGGCCACGTGCAGCACCACGCCCTTGGGGCGCTGGTTCACGCGCAAAGTAGGCTGGGCCACCCCGCCGCCGATGGTGTTCAACAGGTCGAGTTGGGGAGCGATAGTACGGATAAACTCGCGGCTGATAAGTTTCATAATAATTAGCCTTATTAGGTGGCTTCGGGCGTAGTAATACAAACCCCGTACCACCCTACAAGAATAGCTAACTAAGCTGATTTTCAGACCTTATGACCGCTTATTAATCAGCCTTTTACCCTAGCGGTGACACCTTGGCTGAAAGCCCGCCGATGTGGCAGATTTATTGGATTGAGAAGGAGGAATTGGTGGGACACGCCCGTCATTACGAGCACAGTGAAGCAATCGCATCCGAACGATGTCGGGCGGATATCGTGCCGGTGCGATTGCTTCGCTGTGCTCGCAATGACGGGCGTGTTCTACCAATTCCTCCCTCCCCCTTCAATCAAAACCGGCTCGTGAGGCCGAAATGGACCTTGGAATTTGACAGCGAGAAGCCAGTGTTCAGAAACTCCGAGCGGCCCACTGAATAAACGAACTGAAACAGGCCCGCCGCCGTGCGGAAGCTCAGGCCCGCGCCCAGGCCGGTGGGCTTGTCGAGGGCGCGGCTGCTGAGCAGCACCGGGTCGTAGGCGCGCAGCAGGGCCTGGTCGGCGAAGATAAATACGTAGCCCTCGGGGCCGGTGAACTGGCGTAGCTCCACAGTACCCACACCGTAGGCGTTGGTGTAGAACTGATTCTCGGTGAAGCCGCGCAGCGAGTTGAGGCCGCCCAGCCGAAACAGGTCGTTGAGGAAAAACTGCTGGTTGAACAGGCCCTCGCCGCGCGCCCGCACCAACAGCACGCCCTGCCGGCCCAACGGCCAGTAGCGCTCGGCCCGCCCGCCAAAGCTGTACTGCGTCGAGCGCAGCGCCAAGCCCGCGTACAGCGCCTCGCTGATGGAGGCATTGCGGCGGATAATCTTGGTACCCACCCCGCCCTGCGCGCTCACAAACAGGCCCCGGTGCGGAAAGTAAATATCATCAAGGTTGGCCCGCGAGTAGCCAAAGCCGTACGACGTGTACTCCGAATCGACGTAGTCAGGCAGCTTGGTTTGCTTGCTCGCTTTGTCGTAGGCCAAACTATCGAACAGCAGGCGCGAGCTGCGCTGCTCGGCGTAAAAGGTGAGCCGGCCAGCCCGCGCCGTGGGGTAGCTCACCTGCACCCGCGGCCGGATGGTGAGAAACGCGTCGTTCTGCTTATACAAATTAAACGTGCCGCCCACCTCCAGCGGCGTACCGAAGATGTTGGGGTGCAGATAGTTGAAGTCGAACAGCTGCGACAGCGCATCGACCTTGCGCCACTGCAAGCCCACTTGCTTGCCCCCACCGCGCAGGTTGCGCAGGTTGATGGTGACATCGCCCGTAAACTGCACCCCGCTGGCCCCGTTGGCATTGGGCAGCAGGCCCACAATGGCATCGAACTGGTTGGACGGCCGCTCATCGAGCAGCAGATACACCCGCGCTTGGTTGCGGGCAAAGCGCACCTCGGGCACGGCGCGCAGGCGCACGTAGGGCAGCTGGCGCAGCAGGGCGGCGGCGGCATCTACGCGCTGCTGGCTGTAGGGCGTGCCGGGCGCAAGCTGCAGATACTTAGTGAGAAAGCGCTTCTTGGTTTTGCTGGTGCCCACTATTTGCAGCGAGTCGAAGTACACGGCCGGCCCGCGCTTGAGCACCACCCGGCCCGCAATGTCGCGGCCCGTGATGCGCAGCGAATCCAGGCCGATGGTGGCGAAGGGAAAGCCCTGGTTTTCGGCCTCCGTGAGCACGCGCTCTTGCAGGGCGGCCCAGTCGGCCGGGTGCCAGGGCGTGCGCCGAAAGAACTTTTCGCGGTAGCCGGCGCGGGTCAGCAGGCCATCGCCGAGGTTGCCGTTGTGCAGGTAGGCCCAGCGAAATTGCTCGCCCACGTAGAGGCGCACCCGCACCGTGTCGCGGCCCCAGCGCATGTCGTCGGCCGAGGCCGTGAGGTAGGCGTCGGCCTGCAAGGCCAGCACCAGCTCGCGCACCGTGCGCAGCGCCGTGAGCGAGTCGGGCACCGTGGCGCGTGGGTGCAGGCGGCGCACGGTGGCCAGCCCAGCCGGCTCGGCTTCTATTTTGAGGAAGCGCGGGTGGCCCAGGCGGCGCGGCGCGGCGGGGGCCGTGGTGGGCGTGCCCACGGGCGGCAGCGGCGGCGAGGCCAGCCCCGGCGCGTTGGGCACGGCCACGCCCGGCCCGGCGTCGGGCGTTTGGGCGCGTAGCGGCCCGGCGGCGAGGCTCAGGGCCAGCCAGCAGCTCCACAGAAATAAGGTAGCGAGTCGGGCCATTGGTGGGAACGCAAACGCGCCGGGCGGTTTTTAATTTCAAGTGCCCGATTTTTGTGGGCGGCAGCGTGGAGGCGGCGAGTCCACGCGTGTCATTACCCGAGCATTACCACGCGCGGACTCATAAAGTCCACGCTACCATTCGCAAAAGTCGCGCTGTTATTCTATTCCTTATGCCTGGCCTCTACCTCCACATTCCGTTTTGCAAGCAGGCCTGCCACTACTGCGACTTCCACTTCAGCACCTCGCTGGGCCTGAAGGGGCAATTTGTGGAGGCGCTCATCCGGGAAATGGCCCTGCGCCGCACCTACCTCCCCGAACCCACCGCGCCACTCGAAACTATTTATTTCGGCGGCGGCACGCCCTCGCTGCTCACGGCGGCGGAGCTACGCCGCATTTTTGAGGCAATCGCCTTGAATTTCAACGTATCGCCGCAGGCTGAAATTACGCTCGAAGCCAACCCCGACGACCTCAGCCCCGCCAAGCTGGCCGAGTTGGTGGCCTCGCCCATCAACCGCCTCAGCATCGGGCTGCAAAGCTTCCACGAGCCCCACCTGCGCCTCATGAACCGCGCCCACTCGGCCGCCGAGTCGGGGCAGGCGGTGCGGGCGGCGCAAGCGGCGGGCTTCGAGAATATTTCGGTGGACTTGATTTACGGCATTCCGGCCCCCAGCCACGCCGTTTGGGAGCAGGACCTGGCCCGGCTGTTTGAGCTAAACGTGCCGCACGTGTCGGCCTATGCCCTCACCATTGAGCCCGATACGGCCTTTGGCCGCCGCCTGCAAAAAGGCACTTTCGTGGCCCCGCCCGATGAGTTTGTTGCGCAGCAGTTTGAGCTGCTGCTCAGCCAGTTGCGCCTGAAGGGCTACGAGCAGTACGAAATCAGCAATTTCTGCCAGCCTGGCCGCGAGAGCCGCCACAACGCCAACTACTGGCGCGGCGTGCCCTACCTGGGCCTGGGCCCCAGCGCCCACTCCTTCGACGGCCGCAGCCGCCAGTACGCGGTGGCCAACAACCCGCAGTACGTGGCCGCCGTGCTGGAGCGCGGCGAAGTGCCTGCCACCGTGGAGCAGCTTTCGCCCCTCGACCAGGCCAACGAGTACCTGCTCACCACCCTGCGCACCAGCCGCGGCTGCGACTTAGCTTATTTACGTAATGAGCTCAATATGAATTTATTAGCCGACAAGGCTGATTATTTGCAAAGCTTGGTGGCCCAGAGCATGGCTACGCTGGAAAGCGACGTACTACGCCTTACCGACGCCGGCAAGCTGCTGGCCGACCACATTACCCTGGAGCTGTTTGCGGCCGCGCCGGCTGCCGCGGTGTAGCTTGCGGAAACTACCCAGCCTTCTTTCCGCCCTTATTCCTCGTCGCCCATGAAGCTTCTCAGCGATGCCCTGGTCAGCAACGACGACTTTTTCGTGGAGCAGGTCCACCTCACGGCCATCGTCTTCGACACGACCGATGACGTAACCATCTGGGCCACCACGTTTCGCGACGACGACGACCATTTTTTCCACCTCGGCCTGCCCTTCCACGACCTCGACACGCTGCTGCGCGTGGCCGGCGACCGCGCCGAAACCCTGGCCGAAGAAGTAGCTGATGCCCTGGCCACCACCGAGCAATGGCCCTGCCTGCTCGAATACACCACCGAGGACGCCCCGCCCATCTCCCTGCCCGGCGTAGCTCTCAAGCTCGCCGTCACCTTCCCAGCTGACACCGACGAGACCGACGACCCGCAGCCGCATAATATCTTTTATTTGGAGGGCATTTTTGCTAGGCTCAGCTCGTAAAACGTTGTTCTTTGCTCCGGTCCGACGGCGAAGCCGTCCGACCGGTTAACGGGCGCGCCGCCTGCGCCCGTCAACCAGGCATCACTGCCACGGCAACTACCTGCGCCCGTCACGCGGGCATCACTGCCACGGCAACCGCCTGCAGCGATTAGCGGAGCCTTACTTCCATAACAACCGCCCGCACTACTCACTTAGGTATCGTTCCCACGACAACTGGTCGGACGCCTCCGATATCGGACCGGAGCGAACACACCTTTTTGGATGTAAACTTTATATACAAGTTATTTAAAATGCCAGGCGACGCAGCCACAACGTGGTACCTCATCCCTGGCCTCGGGGCCGATGAGCGGGTTTTCCGCCGCCTACGGCTCAGCGGCCCCGCCCAAGTGCTGCCCTGGCTACCGCACCAGTCGCCCACCGAGCCGCTGCCCCACTACGCCGCCCGCCTAGCCGAGCGCGTGCCGCTGGCGCAGCCCTGCTGGCTGGTGGGCGTATCCTTCGGCGGGCTGCTGGCGCAGGAAATTGGGCGGTTGCGGCCGTTGGCGCGGGTGGTACTTATTTCCAGCCTGGGCCGGCCGCACGACTTGCCACTCCTGTTGCGCCTGGTGGGAACCACTGGCCTGCACCACCTGCTGCCATTTGGCCTGCTCAGGTGGCTGCCCCGGGTGGCGCAGTGGTTTTTTGGGGCGCGGGGCGGCACCGAGTACCGCCTGCTGCGCCAGATACTGCGCGACACTGACCCGGGCTTTGCGCGCTGGGCCACCGCCCAGCTGCTGGGCTGGCGCGGGCCCGGCCTGCCCGGCGCCGTGCGCCTGCACGGCACCCACGACCGCCTACTGCCGGCCGGCCGGGCCCGCATCGACTACCCGGTGCCCGGCGCGGGGCACTTCCTCATCGTCAGCCACGCCGCCCGGGTAAGTCAGGTACTGAACGAGCTGGCAGCCAGCGAAATAACACAGCACTAAGCGTATAATTTAGGCACTTGTACTCAGTAGCTTAGCCGTAATTATCAACCGCTAACTTATTACTGCACGGTACAGCGCTACTTCCTGAAACGGACTTTGCTAAGCAGCACGCTGCTGGCTAACGACGCGCTCTACGCCCAGTAGTCGGCACCCGATTCGGCCCAGCCCTCGCCTTGCCCCCTACCCTGCTGGGCAAGGTGGGCCCTCGCATCACGCGCCTGCGTTACTCGCACGATAACCAGGCATGGCAGTTTCTACTACCGCTAGCAGTGGGGCCGAGTACCGCGAGGCCCCGCGCCTCAGCCTCTACACCCAGCTAGAGGCCGACTAGCTATGCCAGCGGCCAGCGGCCGGCGGCCGGCGGCCGGCGGCGCGGCGGCCAAAAAGGCGCCGTATCGGCCGCATCAGCGGCCCTGGGGGTGCGGTACTACTACGGCCGGGCGCACCAAGCGGTCACTATTTCCAGCCGCTACCTAGCGCTGGAAGGCAGCGCCGGCTGGGAACAGCTGACTACCAGCACTTCGCAAAATACCCGCCGCCGCGACTTCGTCGGCCGTGCTCGCGCCGACCGTGTATGCGCTTTGGGGCGTGCAGCACCGTCTGCGGCCTTGCGTACTATATGACCTCAACGCCGGGGCTGGCGTGCTGGCGCCCTCCTACTACAACCTAGAGCGGCCCAGCGGCAGCACCCACTGGAACGTGGGCGGGTAGGCGAATCTGCGGCTTTACTTAAGCCTGCAAACCAACTTACTACAACGACAAAAGGGCTGCCCCGTGAGGAGCAGCCCTTTTGTATAAGCAAAGCGGCAATTAAGCAGCAGCTACTTCCAAAGCGAAGGGTACTACCGATACGAACGAACGCTCGTCGCGGCCCTTGCGGAACAGGACTTTGCCATCAACCAACGCAAACAGCGTGTGGTCTTTACCAATGCCCACGTTGGTGCCGGGGTGGTGCTTGGTGCCGCGCTGACGCACGATGATGTTGCCAGCGATGAGCGACTGACCACCGAAGATTTTTACGCCGAGGCGCTTCGAATGCGATTCACGGCCGTTGTTTGACGAGCCGACGCCTTTTTTGTGTGCCATTTTAGTTAGCTGATAGCTATTAGCTGGTAGCTGATAGCTTTTTGAAAAAGATATAAACTCTAGAATTAAGGCAAAAAGCTAACAGCTAATTGCTGCCAGCTAACAGCTCAAAACTAGCCGATGCTATCAATCATTACTTTGGTGAACTGCTGGCGGTGGCCATTCAGTTTCTTGTAGCCCTTACGACGCTTCTTCTTGAACACCAACACTTTGTCACCTTGTACGTGAGCCATGATGGTGCCTTTGATGGCGACGTTCAGCTCGGGGGTGCCGATGCTGAGGGTGCCGTTGTCATCGGTCATTAGGGCATTACCTAACGCTACCGAATCACCGACATTGCCGGCTAGACGTTGGGCGTATACAAATCTATTAGCCTCAACCTTAGTCTGTTGGCCGGCGATGTTAACAATGGCGTACATTTTATTTCCGCTGGTGGTTTCTCAAAAGGGAATGCAAAAGTACGGCATCTTTCTGGTAATACCAAACCTAAGTGGTTAATCATCATTAGTTCGCCAGAAACCGTGGTAGTTCAAGCACATTTTTGGAAGGCCCAGCTAAGTGCCTGAACGCAAGAATGCCACCGCCACAGTGCGCTTTATGTGGACAACCTGCGTTATCCACAGCCAGAATGTGGATAACTACTTATAAATCCGTCCTTTCACTCTATTATTTTCATCCGCTGCTTAGCATAAGCCCGCCAGCGCGTAAAAAGCGTGGTTGGGCAAACCGCGCTTTTTGCTTGGCAGCGGCCCGGCTATCTTTGAAAAACGGCCGGGCCAAGGCCGAACAAGCATTCCGCCGCCGCGGTTAGCTTCCCAGTTAGCACATCACGTTTCTCACGAAACTCAACGTTTTTCTATGGAGCCCTTACTCGCCGAAAACCCCAACCGATTCGTCCTTTTTCCCATTCAAAACCCGGAGGTTTGGGACTTTTACAAGAAGGCGGAAGCCTCGTTCTGGACGGCCGAAGAAATCGACCTTTCGCAGGACCAGAAAGACTGGAACGGCCTGAACGACAATGAGCGCCATTTTATCAAGCACGTGCTGGCCTTCTTCGCGGCCAGCGACGGCATTGTGAATGAGAACCTGGCCATCAACTTCATGCAGGAAGTGCAGATGCCCGAGGCGCGCTGCTTCTACGGCTTCCAGATTATGATGGAAAACATTCACAGTGAGACCTATTCGCTGCTGATTGACACTTACATCAAAGACCCCAAGGAGAAGGATTACCTCTTCAACGCCCTCGAAACTGTGCCGGCCGTGCAGCGCAAGGGCCAGTGGGCGCTAAAATGGATTAATTCGGAAAATTTCGCCGAGCGTCTCATTGCCTTCGCGGCCGTGGAAGGCATTTTCTTCTCGGGCTCGTTCTGCTCCATTTTCTGGCTGAAGAAGCGGGGCCTAATGCCCGGCCTAACCTTCTCGAACGAGCTGATTTCGCGCGATGAAGGGCTGCATTGCGACTTTGCGTGCCTGCTCTACAGCTACCTCGAAAACAAGCTGCCCGAGGAGCGCGTGCAGGCTATTATTGCCGATGCCGTCACCATTGAGCAGGAATTTGTGACCGAGGCGCTCCCCGTGAGCCTCATCGGGATGAACTCCAAGACGATGAGCCAGTACATTGAGTTTGTAGCCGACCGCCTGCTGGTGTCGCTGGGCTGCGCCAAGATTTACAATACGTCGAACCCCTTCGACTTCATGGAAATGATTTCGGTGCAGGGCAAAACCAACTTCTTCGAGAAGCGGGTGGCTGAGTACCAGAAGGCCGGCGTAATGACCGAGCGCGCCGATAACATGTTCTCGCTCGACGAGGACTTTTAAGGCAGTAAATCTGGTAGTTATAAGGCAGCGTTATTTTCGCCTGTCATGCTGAGCTTGCGAAGCATCCTAGCGCGTCCGAACGATTTGTTCTGGCGCGCTAGGATGCTTCGCAAGCTCAGCATGACAGGCGTTTTTGATGACATTCTATTATGGCTTACTACGTGTACATCACCACCAACCCAGCCAAAACGGTGCTGTATATCGGCGTGACGGGTAGCCTGCCCCGCCGCCTGGGTCAGCACTATGACAACCGAGGTACTGACGACACGTTTGCCGGGCGCTATTTCTGCTATAACCTGCTCTAAACTGAGCAGTTTGCGGACGTGAAAGCTTCTATCAATAGGGAAAAGGAGCTGAAGGGCTGAACGCGGGCGAAGAAAGAGGCGCTGATTGCGACTGCGAATCCAGATTGGGAGTTTTTGTTACTTTGAACTACCTGTATCATAAGCGCCTGTTGTGCTGACGAAGGAAGCATCCTATTGCGTCTGGCTGGTTGTTCTGGCACGATAGGATGCTTCGCAAGCTCAGCATGACAGATGGCTATCCATTGAGCGTCCGTCATGCTGACGAAGGAAGCATCCTATCGCGTCTGGATGGTTGTTCTAGGGTGATAGGATGCTTCCTTCGTCAGCATGACGGACGCATTTGGCTGATTGTTCTAGCACGATAGGACACTTCCTTTGTCAGCATGACAGACGCGCTTGAGTGGTTGTTTTGGCGCGATAGGATGTTTTCTTTGTCAGCATGACAGATAGCTACCCATCAGGCGTTTATGTAATTAACTTGGTGTATTTCAGTAAGTTACATATCTAGCTCCGTGAGGCCAGGGTAGTCGGCGGGGCGGGCGCCCAGCGGCCAGTGAAACTGGCGCTCGGCTTCGGCAATGGCTACGTCGTTGATGCTGGCTTCGCGGCGCTGCATGAGGCCCTGGGCGTCGAATTCCCACTGCTCGTTGCCGTAGGCGCGGTACCACTGGCCGGCCGCGTTACAGTACTCGTACTGGAAGCGCACAGCAATGCGGTTGCTGTGGAAGCCCCATAGCTCTTTGATGAGGCGGTATTCGTGCTCTTTTTCCCACTTGCGGGTGAGGAAGGCGGCGATGGCGGCGCGGCCGCTGAAAAACTCGCTGCGGTTGCGCCACTGGCTGGCTTCGGTGTAGGCGAGGGCCACGCGGGCGGGGTCGCGCGTGTTCCAGGCGTCTTCGGCGAGGCGGGCTTTTTGGGTGGCGGTGTCGAAGGTGAAGGGGGGCGGGCGTCGGCCACTAGGAGGCGGGGCAAGGTGACCTTTTGGGGAATACTGTATTGACAAGTAGCTGCCAGCGTTGGTTTGCTGCTCACCTTTCTACCCATGACTTCTGCACCAAACCAGTGGCTGCTGCCCGGCCAGGTTGACCCACTTATTTCGCCTTGCGCTTTTTGCCGCCGCCGCCTTGTGGTAGGCGGGAAGCAGGTATTCAAAAGCTGCTCGTGCAAGGCCTTTGGGCCGCCCGTGACCATTGCGGCGCTGGTGGGCGGGGCCGTGCTGGCAGCCGCCGGCTGGTGGTGGGCCAGCCGCCAACGGGGCCGCCGCGACTAGCTGTATATAACCAATAAAATCTTAGCACGTGCCAAGACCGCCCGGTCAGTTTTGCGAAAAACGGCTGGGCGGCCTCATTTTCAGGCTATGTGGGAAAATTCTAAAGTTTTCCTTTGGCTACCCCAAACATGGGAACTAATTTCCGGCTTTAAAGCACCGCGGCTTCGCACTCGAAGCTAGCCAGATTAGTAGTCATTGCCCACCATAGCACTCCCCATAACATGCTCGTAATCAAACGCGATGGCCGCCGCGAGTCGGTCAAATTCGATAAAGTAACCGCCCGTATTGAAAAGCTTTGCTACGGGCTTAATCAAAACTTCGTCTCGCCCATTGAGGTAGCCAAAAAGGTCATCGACGGCATCTACGACGGCGTGACGACGGTGGAGCTTGACAACCTGGCGGCCGAGACGGCCGCCTCGCTCACCACGCGGCACCCCGACTACGCCATCCTGGCGGCGCGCATTGCGGTGAGCAACCTGCACAAGGTGACCTCGAAATCGTTTTCGAGCACCATGAAGCGCCTCTATACCTACGAGGACCCCAAGAACGGCGACAACGCCTCGCTGCTGGCCAAGGACGTGTGGGAAGTCATTCACAAGCACGCCCACACCCTGGACTCGGCCATTATCTACGACCGCGATTATAACTACGATTTCTTCGGCTTTAAAACCTTGGAGCGCAGCTACTTACTGCGCCTCGATGGCAAGGTAGTGGAGCGCCCCCAGCACATGCTGATGCGCGTGTCGGTGGGTATTCACAAGGAGGATATCGACTCGGCCATCAAGACCTATAATATGATGAGCGAGCGCTGGTTTACCCACGCTACGCCCACGTTGTTCAACGCGGGCACGCCCAAGCCGCAGATGTCGTCGTGCTTTCTGCTCACGATGAAGGACGACTCGATTGAGGGTATTTACGACACGCTGAAGGACTGCGCGCTGATTTCGCAATCGGCGGGCGGCATTGGGCTGGCCGTGCACAACGTGCGCGCCACGGGCTCCTACATCAAGGGCACCAACGGCAACTCGAACGGCCTGGTGCCCATGCTGAAGGTATTTAACGATACGGCCCGCTACGTGGACCAGGGCGGCGGCAAGCGCAAGGGCGCGTTCGCCATTTACCTGGAGCCGTGGCACGCCGACGTGTTCGAGTTTCTGGACTTGAAGAAGAACCACGGCAAGGAGGAAATGCGCGCCCGCGACTTGTTTTACGCCCTCTGGACGCCCGACTTGTTTATGAAGCGCGTGGAAGCCAACGGCGACTGGACGCTGATGTGCCCCCACGAGTGCCCCGGCCTGGACGTAGCCTGGGGCCCCGAGTTTGAGAAGCTCTACACCAAGTACGAGCGCGAGGGCCGCGGCCGCAAAACCATCAAGGCGCAGGAGCTGTGGTTCCACATCCTGGAAAGCCAGACGGAGACGGGCACGCCCTACATGCTCTTCAAGGATGCCGCCAACAGCAAGAGCAACCAGCAGAACCTGGGCACCATCAAGAGCAGCAACCTCTGCACCGAGATTATGGAGTATACCGACAAGGACGAGATTGCCGTGTGCAACTTGGCCTCGCTGGCGCTGCCCCGCTACCTCGTGGAAGACGCCCAGGGCAACGTGCGCTTCGACCACGACAAGCTGTATGAGGTAACCTACCAGGCCACGCTGAACCTGAACAAGGTAATCGACGTGAACTACTACCCGGTGCCCGAAACCGAGCGCTCCAACTTCCGCCACCGCCCCATCGGGCTGGGCGTGCAGGGCCTGGCCGATACGTTTATCGCGCTGCGCATGC
The DNA here is from genome assembly GCF_030063445.1 of Hymenobacter sp. H14-R3. Taxonomy (GTDB): domain Bacteria; phylum Bacteroidota; class Bacteroidia; order Cytophagales; family Hymenobacteraceae; genus Hymenobacter. The sequence continues at coordinate 42,309 of NZ_JASITD010000019.1, forward strand.
CGTTTGAGAGCGACGAGGCCAAGGGCCTGAACATCGACATTTTCGAGACGATTTACTTCGCGGCCATGACGGCTTCGATGGACCTCGCCAAGAAGGAAGGCGCCTACGAAACCTTCCCCGGCTCGCCGCTGAGCAAGGGTATATTTCAGTTCGACATGTGGGGCGTGACGCCGCAGTCGGGCCGCTGGGACTGGGACACTCTGCGCGGGGAGGTAATCGAGCACGGCGTACGCAACTCGCTGCTGGTAGCGCCCATGCCCACCGCCAGCACCGCCCAGATACTGGGCAACAACGAGTCGTTTGAGCCCTACACCAGCAACATTTACGTGCGCCGCGTGCTCAGCGGCGAGTTTATGGTGGTGAACAAGCACCTGCTGAAAGACCTGGTGAAGCTGGGCCTCTGGAACGAGCAGATGAAGCAGGAAATCATCGCCGCCAACGGCTCAGTGCAGGGCATTGCCCGCGTGCCCCAGCACATCAAGGACCTGTACAAGACGGTGTGGGAGATTTCGCAGCGCACCATCATCGACATGGCCGCCGACCGGGGCGCCTACATCTGCCAGAGCCAGAGCCTGAACCTGCACGTGCAGAACCCCAACTTCGGCAAGCTCACCAGCATGCACTTCCACAGCTGGAAGCGCGGCCTCAAAACCGGCATGTACTACCTGCGCACCAAAGCCGCCGCCGACGCCATCAAGTTCACGGTCGAAAAGCAAGCCGCCGAAACCCTGGAGCCCCTATACGCCGAGGTAGCCCAGAACCAAAGCGACATGAGCTGCTCGCTGGATAACCCGGACGCCTGCGAGGCGTGTGGGTCGTAAGCGGTTAGCGCATGAAGTCGATTCCCTATCAACAGTTCGTGGCCTTGCTACGAGCGCTGGGGCTGGTTTTGGTTCGCACCGAGGCCAGCCACCAGCAGTGGGACTTTCCGCCGGGCGCGGGTAAGAGGCTGCTGCGCACCATCACTATTCGCGACAAGGATAAGGACATTCCGATGCTGCACATGCACACCAACCTGAGCACGCTGGAACTGTCGGGGGTAGTGACCAAAGAGCAGTTCAACCAGATGCTGGCGGAACAAGCGAATCCGAAAGCAGCCAAGGCCGCCCGTAAGCGCAAAGACAAAGAGTAGCCACCCAAAAAAGCCCTTGCCAATACTGGCAAGGGCTTTTTTAATAGGGTAAACCAGTGACGAAAGCTAGGCCGGCAGCAGCACTTCTTCAGTCAGAATGCGCCGACGCTTGGCGGGCTGGTTGAGTAGCGCTAGGGGCAGGCGTGGGGGCTCGTACAGGGGCTCGGGCTGCTTTAGTAGCCGCCAACCCAGGGCTAGCAGTAGTTGGTCGAGGGTGCCGCGCTCGGTCGTGTCTTTGATGAAAATGGCCAAGGCATCTTCAAAGGCGGCCTGGGCTTCTTCCTCAGTATCGCCATAGGAGGAGACTTCCAGGGCCGGGCAATAGGCCACGTACTGGCCACTGTCCTCGTCGAGCACGAGTACGACCTCTACTTGGGCTTTGGTAAGGCGGCCGCGCTGGTCGGTGAGGAGGGTAGCCATAAGGATAACGGATAGGGTAATGGTAAAGCTAGTACAAGGTACAATACCCTCAACAAGCGCTCCCCTGGTTTCTGTTCGCGGGGCTTGGCAAAGCGTTAGCAACAAAGTATATTTGAATTCTGCAACAAGCCGGTGGAAAAGCAAGCCGCCGAAACCCTGGAGCCCATGTACGCCGAGGTGGCCCAGAACCAAAGCGACATGAGTTGCTCGCTCGATAACCCGGATGCGTGTGAGGCGTGTGGGTCGTAGAAAAGTTCAAACAGCAATAAAAAAAAGGCGATTCATAAGAATCGCCTTTTTTTTATTGCTGTTTGAGTAACATTATTTCGTCAAATACGGATGGGGGTATTTCCCCATTATAGTAAGCATTGTATATTATTAACCAAAATTCATCGGGCAATGAAACTGAGTTATTTTCAGCCAGTTCTAGAACGCTATCCATAATGTAAATAGGAAGCTCATTCTGGTGTAGCTTTTTATAAGCAAAATTCACTAGGTATTCCTTCGCAGATGAGCCTAAAAATGATTTATTATTTAGAGAGGATGAAGCAGAATTAGTATTATGGCGAAATTTTAAATAGCGCATCTTATTTTTTATAGCTTCTTCTTCAAGTTGAGAATGACTTATGCGTATGCTGCTATTGATTGGGAACCCTTTTGTTTCATTACCATCATAGAATAAGGGGTTCAAATGTTCAAAATAAACGTTACCTTCGTTTCTATATTTGTTTGAGCTTTCATCAAATGATTTAACTTCATCTAAAGTTGCTTTTTTTACCCCCGCTGATAGAAAATCATTAGCTGATTTTAAAAATGCAGTTGTTGGATATGAATAAAAAGTTTGGTTCGTTTCCTTTACAAACTCCGCTAAAAGCTCAGGTCTAGGCCCAATTATTTTGCCCGATTGAGATAAGAACCAATCATCTTTTGTGTCTCCTGTTATAAAAATTATTGCTTTGTCCACCTCTTTGGCATATTTGATAAGCTGCTTCCAAATTATTAAATCCCCAAATTTATCAGGAGATGGCTTCTTGGCATCTTCATATCCTGGTGGTATAAGTTTAGCATAGCGCAATTCTCCCTCTGTGTATAGTTTGCTTATTGATTTTTCATCAAACGGTTCGCCAATCTTATCACTAAATAATATTGCTAATTTATCTTTGATGGGGTTTTCGTTAAGTAAGCTAATGACCTTCTCTTGTTTTTCTTTTAATTCTTTCTCAAGAACCTTAAATGTTTCGTCGGCTTTAGTGTAAACTTCTTTTGATACAAAAGGGTGTTTTCTTTTAGCATCTAATGTTGCTCTTAGAGCGCTCAAGTCCTTGATAGCAGTAGAATAATGGCCTGCTTGCTCACCAATAATATTGTATAAGAGTTTATGATACTCTGCTGCGACTTGATAAGGTATCCAAATCCTATCTTTGACTTTTTCAATTGTTGCCATCAAGTCTTCTACAGTATCATCAGAGTATCTAAAAAAATCTAATAACACATTAGTGTCAAAAGCAAAAATTGCAGATTCCCATAGTTCTCTAAATTCAGCTTTTGACCTCTTATAATGCCCAGGGAATAAATTTTTCATTTCGTTGTGTGATTAGACTACGTGAAGACGAGTAAAAGTAGATGATAACTGCAGTATCACCCAGCCGCTGCCGCCCCCGGTAGCGGCTGGTGTGTTTTTAGGGCTAGTGGAGTGGGCAGCCCAAGTAGCTTAGCCGCCTGGAAACGCCGGCTTCGGCGGCGGGCTGGCCGGGCGGTAGCTTTGCGGTATGTTCACGAACTACGATATTGACTTCGGCAAGCTCAATTTGAATTGGTTGCACAGCGTCAGCATTGAGCTAGACGAGATGACCGACCTAATAGAGGTATCGAAACGTGCCCAAACCTATCTACAGGCCAATGGCCAAATCGAGATAACAGGCTATACGAACCGCCGCAAGTTTATTTCCGTTATTTTTACCATCACCGGGCAGCAACTCGTTGTCGATGACGTAAACCTACCTAGTTATGGAACCATCCAAGACGTTATCCTCCGAAGACTCGCCGAAGAAACCGAGTAACCTCTCGATGAATGGCAAAACCCCTGAAGAATGGGAAGCTGGACGCATCAGCGGGCCACTGACGAAGCGTGAGTTGTTTGCCTACTTGAAGAAGATAGGTAAGCTACCGCCAACTGCTGAGTACAAGCAAGCTTCTTAGAAAATGACAGTTTTGTGTTTTCCCAGCCGCTGCCGCCCCCGGTAGCGGCTGCCGTGTTTTCGGGGCTGGCACGGTAACTGAGCCGCCGAGAAGCTCCCGTTTCGGCGGACCACCCGCGCCGTGGCTTTGAGCAAACAAAACCCGCCACGCCCCTTGGCTTCAGCCAACGTGCGGTGGTCGGGGCGGGCGGTTGGGCCGCAGTTGGCTTTAGCAACACCTTCAACTACAATATTTTGTCTATCAAGTACTTGTACTGGAAGCGGGCGTAGCTGCCTGGCCGCTGTGGGCGGGCGCACGTATGGCAAGGAGGCCCGACTGGCGGCTTCACCCTTTTCTACTTCCAATGGCTTCTTTTGAAGATAACCTCGGTGGGCGGCTGGCGCTACTCAGCCCCGATGAACTCGACGCTGACCAAAAAAAGCTCTACAACCAGCTGCAAGACACCATGGTGCCCTGGGCCAGGGAGTCGGGCTTCCGGGCCGATACCTACGACGACCGGCTCATCGGCCCGTTCAATGCCATGCTGCGCAGCCCGCTCATCAGCAAGGCGGTAATGGGCGTAACCTCCGCCGAGGGCGCAGAAACTTCGCTGAGCGAGAAAGTGCGCCAGGTGGTGATTCTCACGGTGGGCGCCAGCTGGCAGGCGGCGTATGAGTTGTACGCCCACGCTGCCGTGGGCAAAAAGGCGGGCTTCGACGAGGCCACTGTGCAGGCACTGGTGGCCGGCCAGAAGCCGGCCAGCCTGACCATGGATGAGAGCGTGGCCTTCGACTTCACGCAGCGCCTCACCCATAAGAACCAGATTGATAACGAGTTATACGAGCGAGCCCTTATCGCGTTTGGCGAGAAAGGCGTGGTGGATATGATTTACCTGGCGGGGCAGTACATGACCATCAGCGGCTTGCTCAACACGTTTGCCGTGCCCGCACCGGCCGGCCAGTAAGTTGGTTGCAACGGGCTGAGTCCCATACAAAAACAGCCCCTTAGATGCACATCTAAGGGGCTGTTTTTATGTGAGCGAGAAACGAGGCTCGAACTCGCGACCCTCAGCTTGGGAAGCTGATGCTCTACCAACTGAGCTACTCTCGCGGAGGTATTTGGTAGGGCAAAGGTAGGGCGGGCGGGCCAAACGGCAAGGCGGGGAACATCGGGCGGCCGCCAGTAGTTTAAAAGGCGCTTATGGCCCGTCGTCCTTCCTCCCGCACTATTCTTCCGCCTGCCTCGCGCCGCGTTGTGGCGGCGCTGCTTATTGCGGCGGGTATCTTATTGGTAATCGCGCAGTTACTACGTATTTACGTGCTGTTTGCGGAGTGGCAGAAGCTGGGGGTGCTGGGGGCGATGCCCCTGGCGGGCGTGCTGCTGGGCCTGGCGGCGGGGGCGCTCACCAGCTACGTGGGCTGGCGCGTGGGCAAGGCCGGCGGCCCGGCGTAGCGCGGATAACCCGGCGGCCGGCCGCACCTTTGCGGTATTATGTCTTCTCCGCTCCGCATTTCTATCCCGAAAGCTAACCTGGCCACCGCCACGCGCCTGGCCGACCTGGGCCGCCAAACGTTTAGCGAGACGTTTGCGGCCACCAACACGCCCGCCGATATGGCCGCGTACCTGGCCACCGCCTATAGCCCCGAGCTACAGCTGGCGCAGCTGCAAGACCCGGCCGCCACCTACCTGCTGGCCGAAATGCAGGGGCAGGCCGTGGGCTACGCCCTGCTGGCGCAGCATTCTACCCTGGGGCTGGCCCCCGAGGCCAACGCCCGGCAGCTCGAAATCAAGCAACTCTACATTGTGGAGGACTGGATAGGCACCGGCCTGGGCAAAGCCCTCATGCGCCGGGCGCTCGACATTGCGCAGGCTGATAACTGCACCGCCGTGGTGCTGGGCGTGTGGGAGCACAACGAGCGGGCCAAGGCCTTTTACCAGCGCTTTGGCTTCCGGGAAGTTGGGGAGATGGAATTTAAGCTGGGCGACGATGTGCAGCGCGACCTCATCTACCGCAAGGGCCTGGCCGGGCGTGCGGGCTAGTACTTTTGGCTATGCAGGCACCCCAGGCAATTGCTCAAACTACGTGGCGCGGGCTGCTGGCGCTGCTACTGGGCCTGGCGGCCTGCCAGCCCCAGCCCGATGCCGCCCAGGCGGTAGCGGCGGCCCCGCCCACGGGCCACTTTGCGGGCACGGTGCAGGTAGCCGGCCGGCCGGCGCTGCGCGCCGCCCTGGAGGTGCGCCACCCGCGCCCCGGCCACTACAGCGCCGAGCTGGTGCTACCCGAGCAGCCCGCCCTGAGTTTTGTGGCTGACAGCCTGACCTTTGTGAGCGACACCCTGCGCCTGGCGCGGCCCGGCCAGCCGGGCCAGGCGCTGGCGCTGGGCCGGCAGGGCGACTTCTGGCGCGGCACACTGCTGCTCGATTCGGTGCGCTACCCGGTGCTGCTGGTGCGGCGTGGCGAGCCCGAGCCGGCCGTGTACCAAGTGCGGCGCGACGAGGTGGCCGGCACCCACGGCCCGGCCCTGCTCTTCAGCCCCGCCGATGAGAGCCTGCCGGGCCTGGCGCTGGCGTTTTTCCCCACCCGGGCCTCGGCCCCCGCCGCCCCCGCCTGGGCCGATGCCCTGGCCCGACAGGGCCACACCGTGCTGCTGCTACCCCCCGCCGACACCCTGGCCGCCCCAGCGCTGGCTAATGCCCTGGCCCTGCTGCGCCGCACGGCGGGCGTCGATACGGCCCGCGTAGGGGCCTGGGTGGGCGGCTGGGCCGCCGGCCAGCTCCCACTGCTGCTGGCCGAAAGCCCGGCTGCGCGGCCCGCGTTTGTAGTGGTGCAGGATGCGCCCTCCCCTCCCCTGGCCACCCGCGCCGCCTGGCGGGAGCTGGCGCAGGGCGGGCAGTTGCTGGCTATTTATGACCCCGCCCAGCCCCGGGCGGCGGTGGCGGCGCTGCGGACTGCGGTGGGTGCTCAGCGGGTGCGTCAGGCCCCGACGGCTAGCTTGCAAAGTCAGGTAATTGATTGGTTGCGCGAGCGGTAGCGTGGACTCTGCGAGTCCACGCTACTGCCTGGCCGCGTATCGTTCATCGTTCCCACGCGCGGGCTCGCAGCGCCCACGCTACACCAGCAGCAGGCCCTTTTCGCGCAGTAGCTGCCAGGCGGGGCTTTGCAGGAAATTTTCCCAGGGGCCGGCGGTGAGTGGGAAGCTGGCGCCAGCTTCTTTGAGCAGCACTTTGGTGTCGTAGTCGGTGCTGAGGCGCAGCAGCAGCTCGTGCAGCCAGGGGCCAATGGCCTCGGTGGTTTTTACCTCGAAGTCTTCGGCCTGCTCGTAGCAGGTGAGGATGGCGCGGGTAGTTTTTTTGTCTTTGGGGCCGTTGCCATCGCTGGTTTTGAAGCTCAGCTCGGGCGGGTTGCCGAGCCAGAAGAGGCGGCGATTGGGCTGGGCACCATCGGGCTTATCAACCTCATTCAGAGCTTGCTGGATGAGCTGCCGGGGCACCGTGGCGCGGGGCGTTTTGAAATCGAACCAGAAGCTGAGGGGCTCGCGCAGGGCCACGCCGTGCATGAAGTTATACAGCGACTTGGCCAGGCCGGGGCCGAAGGTTTCGTGGTCGGCGCCCTGGGGGTCGTCGTGCCAGAGGTCGTTCCAGGCGAAGGGGCCGGGCTCGGGGCCGGTGGCCACCACCTGGTACTTGGCGGGGTTCTTCCCCACGGGCGAATGGGCCGTCATGGAGAAGCGGTGCCAGTAGCCGCTTTGTACAATGCCGGATTCGAAGAGCTGCCGCACAACTTCCAGCGAATCAACGGTTTCCTGGGCAGTTTGGGTGGGGAAGCCGTACATGAGGTAGGCGTGCACCAGCACCCCGGCCGCCGTAAAACCCTGCGTGACGCGCGCCACCTGGGCAATGGTAACGCCCTTTTCCATGAGGGCCAGCAGCCTATCGGAAGCCACTTCGAGGCCGCCGCTGATGGCGATGCAGCCCGAGGCGGCCAGCAGCCGGCAGAGGTCAGGGGTGAAGGTTTTTTCGAACCGGATGTTACCCCACCAGCTGATGCTGACGCGGCGCTTGAGCAGCTCCACAGCCAGGTCGCGCAGGGCCAGGGGCGGCGCGGCCTCGTCCACGAAGTGGAAGCCGGTCTGGCCGGTCTGGGCCACTATCTGCTCGATTCTATCGACCAGCAGGGTGGCGGGCGCGGTTTCGTAACGGCCTATGTAGTCGAGGGTTACGTCGCAGAACGAGCAACGCTTCCAGTAGCAGCCGTGGGCGATGGTGAGCTTGTTCCAGCGGCCATCGCTCCAGAGGCGGTGCATGGGGTTCAGCACTTCGATAACCGACAGATAATCACCAAGATGTAAATCGGAGTAATCGGGCGTGCCTACCTCGGGGTGCGGCACATCGGGGTGCGGGTAGTTGATGTACTCGACCGCGCCGGCCTCGTTGCGCAGGAAGGTGCGCTGCAACAACTGCCGTTTGTCATCCTGAGCGCAGCGCAGGACCTTAGCGCCGTTGTGGTCGTCAGGAGCTAATGCAGCAACATTGTGTTCTGGCGTGACAAGATGCTTCGCGGGCTCAGCACGACAGGCTAAGTACTCAAACAGCCGCAGCCACGGCCCTTCGCCGTCATCCAGGGTGAGGTAGTCGATGTAGTCGAAAAAGCGTGGCTCCTTGAGGCCGCGCAGCTCGGTGTTGGGGTAGCCGCCGCCCATTACGGTCACGGCCTGGGGGCGCACCGCTTTGAGGCGCTGGGCCAGGCGCAGGGCAGCGTAGAGGTTGCCGGGAAAGGGCACGGTAAATCCCACTATATCAGGGCTTTCTACTAGCAGCAGCTCATCCAGCAGCTCAAGCAGCATGGTGTCTACCAGATTGGGGGCGGCTTGCAGGGCGGCGTGCAGGGGGTCGAAGTGGGTGGCCGACATGGCCAGGGACTCCGCATAGCGGGAGAGGCCAAACTGCGGGCCCACGGTTTCCTTCACCAGGTCGGCGATGTCCTCTAGGTAGAGCGTGGCCAGGTGGCGGGCCTGGTCGGTGAGGCCCATGGTGCCAAAGGCCGTTTCGAGGTCGGCCACGTTGTCGAAGCGGCTGGCTTCGGGCAAAAACCGGCCGTGGCAGATGCGCGGGGCCAGCGTGAGGTCCTTGTTTTGCAAAAACCGGATGGTGGGCCCAATGGTGGCCTCGTAGCGGTGGCGCAGGCGCAGCATCCGCTGGGCGTTGTCGCTGAGGGTGTAGCTGCCGGCCGCTATCTCATCGAACACCCGCACCAGGCCCGCCTTAGAGAACAGCCTCAGCACCAAGTCGATGCTCAGGTCTACTTGCCGCACCGCGAAGCCCCGGCCCACCAGAAAGCCCTTGATGTAGGCAGTGGCCGGGTAGGGCGTGTTGAGCTGCGTGAGCGGCGGCGTAATGAGCAGGAGGCGGGGCGAAGAACTAGGCACGGGACTACAAACCTACGCGGGCGGGTAAGGGTTCGGGCCGGGCGGGCGGCTTTGGCCGCGCTAATCCAGCGTTTGCTCGCCGCCGCCGTTCACGAACAGCACCTGGCCGCTGACCCAGCTCGACACTGGGGCCGCGAAATAGAGCACCGCGCCGGCAATGTCATCTACCTCGCCCAGGCGGGCCAACGGCGTGTGGGCCAGCATGCGCTTCTCGATTTCGGGCGTGAGCACTGTGGCCAGCGCGCCGGTGCGCACCGCCCCCGGCCCAATGGCATTGAGCCGAATGACGGGGCCGTAGTCGAAGGCCAGGTTGCGGGTCATGTGGTTGATAGCGGCCTTCGACGAGGCGTAGGCACTGATGGCCGGGCTATGGTTGATGCTGGCCATCGACGACATATTGATGATGGAGCCGTAGCCGGCCGCCCGCATGTGGGGGGCGCACAGCTGGCACAAGCGCCACATACTGAATACGTTCAGCTCAAATACTCGCGCAAACTGCTCAACCGTAATCTGGTCGGGGCCTTCCTTGCCCGCGCCGCCGCCACCCACGTTGTTGACCAGAATGTGCAGGCCGCCAAACTCGGCCAGGGTCTGGTCTACGAGGCTGACTAGGTCTTCGTCTTTAGTTACGTTGCAGGCCACGGCCAGCGCCTTGCCGCCCGCCTGGGTGATGGCGTCGGCCGTGCGCCGGGCATCTTCCAGCTTGAGGTCGGCCACTACTACCTGGGCCCCAAAATTGGCCAGCATGAGGCAGCTGGCCTGGCCGATGCCATTGGCCCCGCCGGTAACGATGGCAGTTTTGCCGGTCAGGTCAAATAATTCAGCAGGTTTCATACGCGTGAGGATTTAGGATTGTGGAAAAGGAAAGAACGCTCATGCTTCATTGCGCTCAGCATGAGCATATTAGGAGTAAGCGAATAGTTATTTCTGCTTCATCAGGTACTCGGCTACGGCTTCGTAGGCGGGCAGGGAGGTGGGGTCGTTGGCGGCGTTGGCGGCCACGGGGTGCGAAGCCAGGCGCACGAGCACCATCTCGGCGGCGGGGTCGATGTAGATGGTCTGGCCATACACGCCGCGAGCGGCGAAGGCACCGTGCGCGTTCTCCGTCATCCACCACATATCGCGGTACGACCAGCCTTTCAGCTCCGGGTGGCCCGACTTGGCGAAGGCCGCCTTGCTGCCGCCCTTGCGGATGTCCTGCACGGTGGCGGCGGGCAGCAGTTGCTGGCCCTGGTAGCGGCCCTCGTTGCGAATCAGCTCGCCGAAGCGGGCCAGGTCGCGCAGGCCGGCGTTCAGGCCGCCCCCGGCAAAGGGCGTCCCCAGGCCATCAACCTGATAAAAAGCCGCTTGCTCGGCCCCGATTTTGCGCCAGACGCGCTCCGACAGCAGCTCGGCCACCGATTGGCCCGAGGCGCGCGCAATAATCCAGCCCAGGGCGTCGGCGTTGATGGTGCGGTAGCCGAAAGCCTCGCCGTGCTGGCCCTGCTTCTTCACGGTTTCGAGGTAGGCGTAGTAACCGTTGGGGCCAGTATAGCCTTGCGGCTTGAAAGGGTTGCCGGCCGCCGAAAACTGCCACACCTCGGCCTTGGGGTCGGCGTATTCTTCACTGTATTTCAAGCCGGTGGTCATGTCCATTACCTGGCGCACGGTGGCGTCGCCGAAGCCCGATTTTTGCAGCTCGGGCATGTAAGAAGCCACGGTGCGGGTTTCGTCGAGCTTGCCTTCGGCTACCAGCATGGCGGCCAGCGTGCCGGTGAAGGACTTGGTGAGCGACATCACCGCGTGCACATCGGTGGGCGTGAGGGCCCCGAAATAGCGCTCGTACACGATTTTGCCCCGGTGCATAATCAGCATCCCGTCGGTATAGTTTTCGGCCAGCGAGGCCTGCCAGGTCATGGGCTTGGCAGCGCCCCAGGGCTGAAACGTGAGCGCGTCGATGCGCTCCGTATCCAGGGCCGTGGGCAGCGGCCCCGGCGCCCCCAGGCCTGCCGGCACGTTGACGCTGGGCAGCATCTGGCGCATGTGCACCACGCTCCAGCGTAGCGCCGGAAACTGCATAAACGAGCCATCCTCCACGCGCAGCACCTTGCTGGGCGGGGGCGGAAAGCCCTGCATCCAGCCCATTTTCAGGGGGTCGCTCTCGGCGGCCGAGAGGTACTTTTTAGGCGCATTCTGCGCGGCGGCATCCGGCATGGCAACAATAGCTACTAGTGCCGCGGCCAACACGTTGCGCGCAGCTTTCGGGTACGAAAGAGAACAATAAGTCATCATGATGGCCGGGTTGAGCGCTCGCCGGCAAAGCGATTTTAGCATTCCAAATTCTTAAAAATACACGGCGTGAAACACGGCCAGCGGGGCGCGGCGGCCCACGTTCAGCAGGAGCGTGTCGCCCCGCACGGTGTAGTTGTCGGTTTGGTTGAGCACCTGCAAAAACGCGGGCTCCTGGCTGGGGCCGGGGCAGGCTTTTAGGGTAGTGAGCAAATTGGTGAAGCGCAGGCGCTGCGGGCCAGCTTGCAGCTCATAGCTGCCATTGAGCACGTTGCAGCCGCCGAAGCCCGCCACGCGGCTACTGTCCTTGAGCATGAAATACGCCTCGCGCTCCTGGTCGGGGGCCATGGTCACGGGCTGGCCTTCCAGCGTCACCAGCTTCCAGTACTTGTTGGTGATGCCTTCGGGGCGCGGGGCAGTAGCGGCGGCGGGCGTTTTGTGGGTGGTTTCGCAGCCCGCCAGCACGGCGGGTGCAAGCAGCAGGGCAAGCAGGGCGTTTTTCATAGCTAAACAATACGTTGCTAGGTAGTTGGCAGTTACTAGTTGTCCGTTGCTAGTGCCGGGTAAAACCCAAACCCAGCAACGGACAACTACTTATAGGTAAGCTATTTAGGCGTATCAGCTACCTCGGTACGTCGAGTAGCCAAAGGCCGACAGCGTAATCGGCACGTGGTAGTGTGCCCCGTCGGTGAGCTCAAACACCACTTCGATGAAGGGGTAAAAGGAGGTTTGCTGCTGCGCCGCGAAGTAGGGCTTGGTGAGGAAGGTGAGCTTGTAGATGCCGGTATTGGGCGTTTTCTGGCCGGCGGTGGGCAGGAAATCGCCGATGCGGCCGGCAGCATCGGTTTGCTTTTCGGCCACCGCGGCCCAGGTCTTTTTGGCGGCATCGTATTTTTCGAGGCGCACCGTAACGCCGGGCGCGGGCATGCCGCGGCCAATGTCGAGAATATGGGTGCTAAGCTGGTAGGCGGGCGGCGTTTGCTGGGCAAAGCCCAGCAGGGGCAGTAGGCTCAGGAGAGCAATAAACAGGGTCTTCATACAAAAAAATAAAAGGGATAAAAATCAGTGAAAGAGTACGTTACGGAGTAGTAATGCCGGCTTCGGGCAGGGAGGCGGCGCGGCCGATGAGGTCATCGTTTTCGGCCCCGCCGCCGCCGGCCACGCCCACCGCCCCAATTACCTGGCCCTGGTAGCGCAGCGGCACGCCGCCGCCCAGCAGCAGCAATTCGGGCAGGTTGGCCAGGTTCTGGGTGTCGGGGTTGGCGCGGGCATTGCGGCCCAGCAGCAGGGTCGGCGTTTTGGTAGAGAGGGCGGTGTAGGCTTTGCGGCGGGCGGCCTCGGTGTTGTGGGGGCCCACGCCGTCGCCCTGCGTCAGCAAAATGGTTTGCCCGCTGGCATCTACTACGGCCACCGATACCTGCTGGTTGAGGGTGGCCGCCTTGGCGCGGGCCCGCGCGGCCAGCTCCAGGGCGGCGGCCAGGGTGAGGCGGGCGGTGGGGGCCAGGTAAGTGGTGGGGGCCGCCGGCCGGGTGGCCTGGGCCGCTACTGCGCCCGGCAGCAACAGCGCCCCCAGCAGACCTAAAACTAATTTTTTCAAAAGGAAGTACTATTAATGAAGATAAAATGAATTCGTGAGGATACGTAAAGCCGGTGCCAATGGACGGAAGCGCGTATTTATCTAGCTGATTACCACTAATAAACCTACTCTTCCGGCTTAGTACGGTGGCTTTGGCGGCTGGCGCGCGCGTGGGCCAATAACCTGCCCCCGGAAGCACCGGGCCAGGCCGCGCAACCAGCGGGCTCACCAGCCTGTTTGCTATGTATCTTTTTGATATTCAGCTCCCTACCGAGATGCTTATGGCTACCCAGCTTACGCAGCTTGAGGCGGCCCGCCGGCACTTGCGCACCAAGCCCCTGGTAAATGAGCTGGCACGCGGGGTGGCTACCACCCAGCCCATGCCGAGCAAGGTGGTGCTTTAACCAGGCTGACCGCGAAGAGCAATCGGCCCGGGGCCTGCGGCTACGTATGGCCACCTACTCAGGTAGTTAAGAGGCTCTTCCAATGCCTGTTGGCAGCTCACCCAACGCCTGTTGGGGTAGGCTCTAAGCTAGTGGCTAGCAATATTTTGATTATCAATAGCTTACTGCTGATGCACTAGCAAACCGCTTTTACGTAAATCCTGCTCAAACAAGCTCTTATCCTTTTCGCCCGCTCCCTTGTATGCAGCTGACTACCGAACAATACCTGGAAATAACTGCCAGTGAGGCGTTTATTCGCCGGGCGGCCGAGCTTGACCTGCCTTTTATGCTGAAGGGCAGCTACGTGACGCGGCAGTACTTTGCCGACCCGCTCGACCGCCAGCCAATGGACCTGGACTGGGTGTACATAGGGGGTCACCTGGAGGGCGTGCCCGAAGCCCGCGTGCTGTTCAACGACTGGGTGACCCGCGTGACGGAGCTACCCGCCGCCGACGCGGCGATGTTTCGGAGCTTTCAGCAAAATGCCTTTTGGCGGGGCATTGACTACGCGATGGCCGACGACTTTCCCACCATCAACACCGACCTGCAGTGCGGGGTGCCAGACGCGGCGGGCCAGCCGCAACGCGTGCACCTGCGCCTCGATGTGTCGTTCAACCTGCCGTTTGACCTGTCCAGCGAGTGCCTGGTTTACCGGCCCCTGGAGGGCGAGCCGTTTCTGATTGGGCACACCACGCCCCTAGCGCTGCAAGTGGCCTGGAAGCTGCACCAAACCCTGGTGCGGCCCCGCCCGAAAGACTTGTTTGACCTGGTGCCCCTGCTGCGCCACGCCAACTTTACCCCCGCCGTGCGCGGGCAGGCCCTGGAAGCCCTGCAGCAAGAGTGCCGCGCCGATGGCACCGACCCCGGCCGCCTCCACTACCTGCTGGCCGGCGACCTGGCCCCCCTCTTCACCGAGCAACAGCCGGAAAAAGCCTGGCAGCATTGGCGGCACAACGAGCCGGCCGATGGCCCTGGACTGGGCTACGGTGGCGACCAGGCTCACTACATTACCAACGCCGACAACCTGCCCACCACCCTGGCCGGCTTTGTGCTGGAAGTGCGCGCCGCGCTAAGCCACGCGGGCTTCGGGCCGGGGGCACTGCCCCCGCCCCGCCCCGCCCGCACCGATGCCAGCGCCAGCCGCAAGCCCGTGTCGGATAAACGCCGCGAATTCTTAGATAACCGACTGGATTTCATGGACTAAGCAATAGCATTGCCAGGCGCGTAGCGCGGGCTTTGCAGTCCGCGCCCCTGCGCTAGTGCAGGTACCTACGGGCTGGCCGGCTGACGAAGGCGCGCCAGAATGCCGCCTCCGTCAGCCGGCCCGTGCTTATCCCTTAAACGCACAGAGGCCCAACGGCCGGGGGCCGCCGGGCCAATCGGCTACAAATAACTTATTTGGCGGGCTAGAAGCTCTTGTCCTGCACGCGCTTGCGAATCAGGTCTTTAAGGTCGTTCATCTTGTTGACTTCCTGGGCTTTCAGGCGCTGCCAAAACTGCTTGGCGTCTTCGGCCCCGCCCTTTTCGGCGTTGGCAATGCACTGGTCGTAGCGCTATAGCGCGTCGAGGCGGGGGCTGAGGTCGTAAATCAGGTCGTGCACGTGGTTGGGCAGGCCCTGGGTTTCGCCAATGTGCTACTCGGCATGTTTATTCAAATGAGGCTTGATAAACAAGGGTTTAGGGTGAAATACTGAAGAGCTACGCAGGCGCGCGGCCGCTGGTGCAGTTAGTTGCTAGCCGCATCGGCCCGCACTAGGTGCAGGTCCTGGGCCCAGCGCTGAATTTCGGGGGCGTGGCGGTGCACGTAGGCGGCCAGCTTATCGGCCTGCTGGCTGGCAAAGTAGCAGTCGGCCAATGCGTAGAAACACAGCTTGTACTCGGTGAGCAGTGGGGCGCGCTCGGCAGCCGGCGTGCCCAGGTTGCTGATGCAGCCACGCAGGCGGGTGAGGGCGGTGAGCAGGGTGCCTTCGGCCGCCGGCATTTCGCCGAGGCGGGCCAGGGCGGCGCTTTGCCCGCGGCTGGCCGTGGCGTAGTGGCGCACCAGTAGCGCAGCCTGCGGCGTGAGCGGCCGGCCGGGGCTGGCCGCCGGCTCCAGGCCCGTAACCACGGCCGCGTACTGGCCCGCCGCCTGCTGGTACTGGCCGTGCGAAAGGGCGACCTCCGCCTGCCCCAGACAAATTTGACTTTCGGTGTAGCTCATAGTATTTAGCTGGTAGCTGGTAGCTACTAGCTTTGGTAAAAGACGAGGCGAGGGAAGCAAAAACAAAAAGCTAACAGCTACTAGCCATCAACTAACAGCTTGACTAAAAAGGCACTACCACCTTCACGCTCAGGTTGCGGCCGGGGCTGAAGATGCCTAGCTGGCCACTGGGTGAGGCGGTATAGTACTCGAAGTACTTGAGGCGGTTGAGGTGGGCCTGGTAGGCCACGTTGAAAAGGTTGTCGCCTTGCAGCACCAGCTGCACGGCCTCGCGGCCGCCCTTGGTACGCAGGCTGGTGCCCACGCCCAGGCCGCAGAGCACGTAGCCGGGGGTGCGGGTTTCGGCCCCGTCCACGGCATAGAAGCGGTTTTGGGCGGCCGTGGCATCCACTGTAAAGCGTAAGTAGCTGGCCGTGAAGGGGGTACTAGTCCGTTCGGGCGCGGTGAAGCGGATTTCGGAGCGCGACGACGGGGCCGGAATGAGGGGCAGGTAGCGGCCGGCAGTGCCCACAAGCGCGCGCAATTCGGGGTTTTGGTTGAGGCCGATGACCAGGGCCGCGCCGGTGCGCAGGCTCACCCAGGGCAGGGCCGTGGGATGAATATTGAACGCTACCTCGCCGCCATAGAGGTCGGCCGCCGCCTGCTGAAACTGGTAGGTCGAGTTGCCCACCGGGTCGCGCAGGGGCTGGCCCTGGGCGTCGTACTGCTTGGCCTGGTAGATGAAGTTGTTGACGTGGTTGTAAAAGGCCTCCACACTGCCCTCAAAATCGGGCGACTTATACAGCAGGCCGATGTCTTCCTGCACGTTGAACTCGGGGGTGAAGCCGGGGTTGCCCAGGTACACGATGTGCGCGCCGGGGTCGAGGCCGTTGGAGCCGATTTCGGGCACGTTGGGGGCGCGGTAGCCGCGGGCAATGTTGGCCCGCAGCACCAGCTTTTCGCCCAAGGGGTAGCTGCCACCCAGGCTGGCCGACACGCCCGTGTAGGTGCGGCTGAAGTCCGTAAATTTTAAGATGGCATCGGGTGCGCCCGGCCCCACGGCCTGGTCGAAGCCGTTGGCTGGGTTGGGCCCCGCGTAGAAGTTGTTCCAGCGCACGTGGCGAGTGTCGTAGCGCAGGCCACCGGTTAGCTCCAGAGCCCCGAACGCCTTTTTTACCAGCCCGAAGCCACCCAAATCAAACAGCCGGTACGGTGGAATCGGGAAGGTGGTGGCATTCAAGTGGCGGTTGTCCTGGTTCATGCCGTTGGCCCCCACCGTAAACTCATAGCCCTTAACGGCATCGAAAAGGTAGCGCGCCTGGTAGTTCACGGTCGTCAGCTGCAGGTCGAGGCCCGGCTGGGTGGGGTCGGTGGGATGGTTGAACTCCTGGCGGTGGTTTTGCTGCACGCCCAGCAGCGCCCGCAGCTCGCCCGGCCCAAAGCGCACCTCCGTGGTGCCGAAGGCCCGGTAGTGCTGAATGCGCTGGCGCGAGTTGCCGATGCCGTAGCTATTCAGCTCGTGGTCGCTCACCAATGGCCGGTCCTTGATGTCGTCGGCATTGGCCTCAAACACCTGCCGGGTAAAGCGCCGGCTTAGCGAGTCGCGGCTGCCGTCGGGTATCTCCTGGCGGTCGTCGTAGGTCGATAGCCAGAGGTGCGCGCCGCCCCACTGCTTGCGCACACCCACCATGCCGGTCACCTGCACTTCGCGGAAGCCGGTGCTGTACACCAGGCCATCCACGGGGTTGCGGTAGTCGTGGGCCTGGCGGCGGCTGCCGCGCAGGCTGGCCTGAAAGCCATTCTTCTGGTAGTTGAAAGCCAGGGAGTTACCAATCAGGCCATTCACGCCCTGGTACTCGGCCAGCGCCTCGCCGTGCAGCTCGCCGTCGGCCCCGCGGGGCAGCGCCGGAATGAGGTTGACCACGCCGGCCACGGCATCGGAGCCGTAGAGCAGGCTGGCCGGGCCCTTCACCACTTCCACGCGGTCTACGCCGTAGCCATCTACCTCAATGCCGTGCTCGTCGCCCCACTGCTGGCCTTCCTGGCGCAGGCCGTTGAACATGGTGAGCACCCGATTGTAGCCCAGCCCCCGAATAAAGGGCTTGCTGATGTTGGGCCCCGAGGTAACGGCCGACAAACCCGGAATGCCGCGCACCGCCGCATCAATGGCATTGGAGTTGGCGTTGAGGCGGATTTCCTTGCCCGACATGGCCGCGATGGGCACCGGCGAGCGCCGGATTTCGGTGGCCCGGCCCACGCCCGTTATCACCACTTCGGCCAGCGCCTTGCCCTCAGCTTTCATTCTGATAATTAAAGCTTTAGCTGCCGGAATCGTAACGGCAGCCGTAGTAGTGGCGTAGCCCACGGCGCTCACTTGCACCTGCTGCGCGCCGGCCGGCAGGCCGGGCAGGCTAAAGCGGCCGTTGTCGTCGGCCGTGGTGCCCTGGGTGAGGACCGGCACGGCCACGCTGGCAAAGGGCACCGGCCGGCCGTCGGCATCCAGCACCTGGCCACGCAGGCTCGGGGCCTGGGCACGCACTAGAAAGGGGATAAGTAACAGTAAAAGAAGAAATTGCTTCATAAAATACGTAAATTGAAAAGGCAAGACGTAACCGATAGCCAGCTGAAAAGCCGCTCGAAAAAAAGAGTCCGTAGCAGGAAAGTGAAGGGTAGGGGCTACCCACAACCAGCGCTAGTGAGTAGCGCGAGTTAGCCCCGGCTGAGCCGGGCCCCGAGGGTCAGATAAGTGTGTAAAGCTTTGTGCCATAAGCAATTGCGGGCTATCTACTTAGTTTGCACAAGGCAACAGTTTTTCCGTCCCTGCATCCGGGGGGTGCAGCGGCCGTAAAGCAGGAAAAAAGGGATAAGCAGCAGCCTAACCGAAGGGACTGCGCGGCTGGCTATTCATTGCCGGCAAACGTCTGATAAAGCAGAAAAGCATTCAGCACCAAGATGATACCCGCTACCACCCAGGCCGTAATGCGCAGCCAGGGCCGGTTCACAAACACGCCCATCTTGAGCTTGTCATTGGTAAAGAGCACCAGCGGAATAACGGCGAACGAGAGCTGCAGCGATAGGATAACCTGGCTGAGTACCAGCAGCTCGCCGGTGCCTTTTTCGCCGTATAGCAGCGCCACGATGAAGGCCGGCACCACGGCCAGCAGCCGCGTAATGAGCCGCCGCAGCCAGGGCCGTAGCTTGATGTGCAGGAAACCCTCCATTACCACCTGCCCGGCCAGCGTGCCGGTGAGCGTGGAGCTTTGGCCCGAGGCCAGCAGGGCAATGGCAAACACTACGCTGGCCGCGCCCGCGCCGAGTACCGGCGTCAGCAGCTTGTGGGCGTCGGCAATGTCGGCCACGTCGTCATAGCCCTTACCGTGGAAGGCGGCGGCGGCCGTCACCAGAATGGCCGCGTTCACAAAAAACGCTAGCCCCAGCGCCGTCGTCGAGTCGATGGTGGCAAACTTGATGGCCGAGCGCTTGCCCGTTTCGGTGGGCTCAATCTGGCGCACCTGCACAATGGCCGAGTGCAGATACAGGTTGTGCGGCATCACGGTAGCGCCCAGAATACCGATGGCCACGTAGAGCATGGCTGGGTTAGTAACCACCACCGCCCGCGGCACCAGGCCCGCGGCTAGGCCCAGCCAGTCGGGGTGCGAGGCGATAATCTCGTAGAGAAAGCAGACGAAGATGGTCAGAATAAGCGCCGCTACCAGGCTCTCAATTACCTTAAAACCTTTGCTTTGCAGCAGCAGTATCAGCAGCACATCGAACGTGGTGAGCACAATGCCCCAGGTGATGGGCAGGCCAAAGAGCAGGTTGAAGGCAATGGCCGAGCCGATGACTTCGGCCAGGTCGCAGGCGGCAATCGCGATTTCGCAGAGCACCCACAGCACCATGGCCACGGGCTTGGAGTAGTGGTCGCGGCAGGCCTGGGCCAGGTCGCGGCCGGTTACCACGCCTAGCTTCACGGCCAGGTGCTGCAACAGCATGGCAAACAGGTTGCTCAGCAGCACCACGCTCAGCAGGGTATAGCCAAACTTGGCGCCGCCCGCAATGTCGGTGGCCCAGTTGCCGGGGTCCATGTAGCCCACCGATACCAGCAGCCCCGGCCCCCAGTAGGCCCGGAACTTCTGCCAGAACGAGGCCCCCTCGCCCGGCACCTTAATGCTGCCGTGCACCTCACTGAGCGAAATGCCCCGGCGGGGGTGCCGCCAACCTGGCTCGGCCACGGAAACAGCAACGGGAGGGGTAGCGACGGGCGACACAGAATTGGTAGGTAGTGGCTGCAAAGGTAACAAGATTTTTAGACTGGCCTAAAAATATTTTTAAACTTGCCTAAATACTGGTTTTAGGGTAAAAAAGTTTCGGGCCCGTGGGGTAAGCCTTAGCTTGCCCCACGGGCCTCAATTCTACCCACCCGTGCCGACCTTTGCGGGCCCTACCTGCTTTTCTATGTCTGCTTCGCCTGGCCTCAAGCGCCGCCTGGGCCTGCTCTCGCTTGCGGTGAGCATCGCTCTGGTACTCACCAAGTTCTACGCTTATCGCCTCACGCACGCGCAGGTGGTGCTCACCGATGCGCTGGAGAGCATTATCAACGTATTTACCAGTGGATTTGCGCTGTACAGCCTCTACCTGGCCGACCTGCCCAAGGACGAAAACCACCCCTACGGCCACGGCAAGGTCGAGTACCTGAGCATCGGCTTCGAGGGCGCGCTGATTTTTATTGCGGGCGTTTTCATCCTCTACAGCGCCACGCTGAGCTTTTTGCACCCGCACCCGGTGGCACAGCCCGACTGGGGCGTGGCGCTGCTGGCGGGCACGGCGGTGGTCAACTTTGGCCTGGGCATGTGGCTGATTCGGGCCGGGCGGCGGGTGCAGTCGGTGGCGCTGGTGGGCGATGGGCAGCACCTCTACATCGACGCACTCACGAGCATTGTGTCGTCGGCGGCGCTGGTGCTGGTGCACTTCACGGGCATTATTCAGTTTGATGCGGGCGCGGCGCTGGCGCTGGGCGGCTTCATCCTCTACAACGGCTACAAGATGCTGCGCAGCGCCGTGGGCGGCCTCATGGACGAGAGCGACAGCAGCACCGTGGCCGGGGTAATTGCCGAGCTGCAGCGCCTGCGCCGCCCCGCCTGGATTGACGTGCACAACCTGCGCGTGCAGCGCTACGGCGCCAACCTGCACATCGACTGCCACATGCAGATGCCCTATTATTTCTCGCTGGAGAAAGTACACACCGAGCTGCACGAGATTGAGGAGCTGATTCGGGCCCGCTTCGCCGCCGTGGAGGTCGAGATGTTTGTGCACGCCGACCCCTGCTCGTTTGCCGCCTGCTCCTTGTGCCACATGCCCGCCTGCCCCGTGCGCCGCCACCCCTTCGCCCAGGAAGTTGAGTGGGACATCCACAACGCCGTGAAGGACGAGCGCCACCATCTGACGATGAGTGAATTGGGTGAGTGAGAACGTCATGCAGACCGCAGGGAAGCATGACGTTCTCACTCACCCAATTCACTCATTCACAACTCACTCACTTAGCCGGGCTGGTCCACTTGCTGTCTTTGACCCGGAAGCGCCAGGGCAGGGCCACGGCTTCAGCACCTGCGTACTCCAGCCCCACGCGCGAGCTGGCTATAACCTGCTCATCAGCAAGTACTTCGCCCACGTCTTCAATCCAGATGCGCGGGCCGCTGAGCAGCTCACCGTTGAGGGCGGGCGTGAGGCCCAGCGCCTGGCTCAGCACGCCGGGGCCGGCGGTGAGGTTACGGGCCACCTTGGGCAAGCCCCGGCGGCGCAGCATAATCTCCACGCCGTGCAGCGGCTCAATGGCCCGAATAAGCACCGCATCGGGGTGCGCCGCGTCGTGGGTGGTGATGTTGAAGAGCGTGTGCACCCGGTACACGGTGTAGAGGTAGGCGTGGCCGCCGGGCTGGTACAGGGCCTGCGCCTGCCTGGCCTTGCGCTGCAAGTGCAGCGTGATGCTGGGGTCACCCTCGTGCCGGTAGGCCTCCGTTTCGACGATGCGGCCGGTGGTCAGCTCCCCGTCAATTTCGGTGCACACCACCTTGCCCAGCAGCTCTCGGGCAATGGCAAGCACCTCGGGGCGGCGAAAAAATTCGGGAGATAAAACAGGCATATAAAACGGCGACCCAACGGGCTAACAAACTATTCAGCTACCTGCAATACGCATAAAAGCCCAGCCAGGTAACCAACCACCCCACCCCGCCCCACCCCACCCGCGTAGCCAGCCGCGCAGCGGCGTATCTGCGAAATCCGTTAAATCTGTTTGAATCTGCGGTAGCTTTGTAGTGCCACGGTGACCAGACTCCTACCCACGGAGCGAGGTTGAAAAGGGAATCCGGTTCAATGCCGGAGCTGTCCCCGCAACTGTACGCGCTACATCGGGGTGGGCACCCCAAGCCACTGCCAGCGGCGGTTATCACCTGATAACCAATGCGGTGGGAAGGCCGCCCACCCGGCAGCGCAAGCCAGGAGACCTGCCAGGGCATTACCAGGTTCAGCGCTCGCGGAGGACGAGCGGAGAACGAGAGCGCCCGCCCGGCCGCGCCCTTTGGGGCCCGGCCAAGCAGTTGTTTTCGGCCTCAGCTTCGGCGTGTTTTCGGCTTCGGCCAGGAAAACAGCGCGGAAGTTTTGGACTGAATTTTCGCTTGAAAATTTAGTTCGTGTTGATTCTCAACAGTTTTATCCCTTCTTTCTTCAGCGCGGGCCGCTGCTGGCGCCGCTGTGCCCTGGCGGGCACGCTGCTGGTAGCCGGCCCGGCCGCGCACGCCCAAACCCCGCGCCCGGCCCCGCCCGACACGCTGCTGAGCGCCCGCCGCCACCGGCTGGCCGAGGTGCGGGTGCGGGCCGTGCGGCCCAGCCGCTTTGCGGTGGGTAGCCGGCAGGTGGTGCTCGATTCGCTGGCGCTGGCGCAGTACCGCGGCGGCACCCTGGTAGAGCTGCTGGAGGCGCGCACGCCGCTGTATTTCAAGAATTATGGGCCGGGGCAGCTGGCATCCATTGCGCTGCGGGGCACGGCGGCGCGCCACACGGCGGTATTGTGGCAGGGGTTCAATATCAACATTCCGTCGCTGGGCGAGGCCGATTTTGCCATCTTGCCAGTGGGCGCGGCCACCAGCATTGCGGTGCAGCCGGGGCCGGCGGCGGCACTCTACGGCAGCGGGGCCATTGGCGGGGCGGTGTTGCTCGATACGGAAACCGACTGGCGGCCCGGCCTGCGCGGCAGCCTGCAAGCCGATGCCGGCAGCTGGGGCCTGCGCGGCGGCAGCCTGGCGGTGCGCGGGGCCACGGCCCGCGTGGCGGCCCGCACCACGGCCAGCTGGCGCACCGCCCAAAACGACTACCCCTACACCCTGCAAGAGGCGCGGGGGCCGGCGCGCTACCGCCTCGCCAACGCGGTGCTGCACCACCAGTGGAGCCTGAGCCAGGACGTGGCTCTGCGCCTGGGCACGGCCGGCGAGCTCACGGCCACCGCCTGGCTCACCGACACCGACCGCGACATTATGCCCAGTGTGTACGCCGCGCCCACCCAAACCCGGGAGCTCGACCAGAGCCGCCGCCTGCTGCTGAGCTACCGGCACCTGGCCTCGGCGCGGCGGCAGTGGTCGGTGCGCGGGGCGTGGTTTGAGGACGTGCTCGATTACCAGGATGGCGGCGCCACCAGCCGCTCGCGCATGCGCACCAGCCAGGCCCAGGCCGAGCACACCGCCGCCCTGGGCCAGCGCGGCAGCCTGCGCGTGGGGGCTGAGGCCCAGCACTTTGCCGCCGCCATTGATGGCTACGGCCCCGCCGCCGTGGCCGAAAACCGGGCCGCCGCCTTTGCCCTGCTGCGCTACGACCCGCGCCCTGGCCTGCGGCTGTCGGGCAACCTGCGCCAGGCGTTTTTGCCCGGCGGCGCGGCCCCGCTCACGCCCACCGTGGGCGTGGAGTGGGACTGGCGGGGCCGCCAGGCGGCCCCCGCCGATTCGGCCCGGCCGGTGCTTACCCTCAAGGCCAGCGCCTCGCGCAGCTACCGCGCCCCTACGCTTAATGAGCGCTACTGGCGGCCCGGCGGCAACCCCGGCCTGCGGCCCGAAACTGGCTGGGGCTACGAGGCGGGCGCGCAGCTACGCCAGCCCCTCGGCCCGCGGGCCAGCCTACTCTTCGAAGCCACCGCCTTCCACCAGCTCGTAGATGACTGGGTGCAGTGGATACCCAACGCGCAGGGCATCTGGAGCCCCAGCAACCTGCGCCAGGTGCGTAGCCAGGGCCTCGAAACCAGCGCCGCCTACCGCCTGCGCTACCTGCGCTACCGCCTGCACGCCCGCGCCGCTTATAGCCTCACGCATACTACCAAGGTGCTGGGCGCGGCCGCCGACTACGACCCCGTGGGCGTGCAGCTCCTATTCGTGCCCCGCCACCAGGCTACCGTAGTGGCCGACCAGCAGTGGGGCGGCTGGGTGCTCAGCACTCAGGCCAGCGCCACCGGCCGGCGCTACACCGATGCCGCAGGCTCGGCGTTTTTGCCGGCCTACGCGGTGGCTGGGGCCACGCTGGGCTACACCTGGCGCCTGGCGGGCTGCGACCTAACCTCTTCACTCCGACTCACTAACCTGCTCAACCAGGCTTATTCGGGCTACCCCGGCCGGCCGGCCCCGCCGCGCGCGTGGCAGGCCAGCCTGCGGCTCGACTGGCGCTGAGTAGTTGGCTTTTAGCTGACGACTGGTAGTCCGATTAACAAGTAATTACGCCTAATAAAGGGCTAAATATTTATAAATCAACTACTTAACTATTTTTTACTCGCCTTCTTTATTTCCACTTGGTACCGCATAGGTGCCAGCTTTTTATGAACATGAAAAAACTTTTTCGCCCCCTGCTACTAAGTCTTGCGCTCACGGGCTTCCTGGCTAGCTGCTCCGATAACAACAACCCGCCCGCACCCACCGGCGGCTCGGGCCAGTACGCGTTCGTGATAAACGAGGGCAACTTCACCAGCGGCACCGGGTCGGTGAGCCGGTTTGATAAGAATACCCCGACGCTGATTCCCGACATCTACGCCAGCGCCAACAACGGGGCCGTGCTCGGCAGCGTGGTGCAGAGCATGACCGTGGTGGGCACCACTGGCTACGTGGTCGTCAATAACAGCAACAAGGTGGAAGTCGTGTCGCTGCCTGAGTTCAAATCGACGGCCACTATCAACGGGCTCAACCAGCCGCGCTACCTCACGCAGTCGGCCACCAACCCGCGCAAGGCCTACGTAACCGAATGGCTCGGCGGGCCATACCCCGCGCCGTACACGCCGGGCCGCGTGAGCCTTATCGACCTCAATACCAATAAGGTAACGAGTACTATTGCCGTGGGTATCAACCCCGGCAAGGCCACCCTCGCCAATGGCAACCTGTACGTGCCCAACAGCGGCTCCGCGTTCCTGACCGTTATCAACGAAGCAACGGGCGCTACGAGCACCATCACGCTGCCCACACCCGCCAGCGAAGTAGTAGCCGACAAAAACGGTGCGCTGTGGATTCTCTGCTCCACGGACTACGTGACCAAGACTGCCACGCTGGAAAAATTCATTCCGGCCACCAGCACACAGCAGGTATTCCCCCTCCCCGCCGTGGGCTCGGGCGATGGCCTACGCATCAGCCCCGACGGCCAGCAGCTGTATTACAAATACAACGCTGCCGAG
This sequence comes from Hymenobacter sp. H14-R3, assembly GCF_030063445.1. Lineage (GTDB taxonomy): Bacteria > Bacteroidota > Bacteroidia > Cytophagales > Hymenobacteraceae > Hymenobacter. The sequence goes on from NZ_JASITD010000019.1 coordinate 67,622, forward strand.
TACCGCATGAACATCACCGATGCCGCGCTGCCCACCACACCGCTCATCAAGCGCGATTTCTACGGCTTTGATATTGACCCCGTTACGGGCCAGCTCTACGGCACCGATGCCCTCAACTACAGCACCCCCGGCAAGCTGGTACGCTACCAGCCCAACGGCACGCTCATCGACGAAACCACGGTGCAGGTGAGCCCCAACGGCGTGGTATTCTACTAAATCGCAGATTTAGACAGATTGCGCTGATTCGGACGATATTCAGGCGTAAAATACTGGCTTGTGGATTTTTAAAAACAAATAGCCGCCAGCAAAAAGGCCTCCCTTTCGTACTGAAAGGAAGGCCTTTTTGCTAAAAGCAGTAACTGCCAGCGCCGTTCGAATCAGCGCAATCTGTCTAAAGCTGCGATTTAGTCGGCAATGCCATCGTGGTTTTTATCGCTCGATTGGCCGGCCTTTTTATATACTTCCTTGCCGGTGGGCTGGCTGTTGGGGTCGCGGGTGAGGCCGGCGGCCAGCGAGTCGCCGTTAGGTTGGCCCTCGTGGCCGGAGACGTACTCCCCTTTGATAGAGCCCATCTCGACGTTGGTAGAACCGGGTTTGGGCGAGTCGCTGCAAGCGCTCAGCAAGGAAGGCAGGGCCACGGCTACGGCCAACAGGCGGAAAGTGCGGGTCATCATAACTACAAAATAGCGGCCGCCCGGGTGGGCAGCCCTCGGTGAAGTAAAAGCAGGGCGCAAGGTAACACCGGCACGAAAAAAACGCGGGCTGCCGGGCGTGGGCGGGCGGCTTCCAAACGGGCCCGCGCGGGCTCCCGTTACGGGGCGGCCGCTGCTAACGGCGCGGGCGGTAAATTTGCGGTTCCCATGGCCCGTTCTGCCCCCGCTACCCTGCCCCAACGCCTGCGCCAGCGCCTGGCCACCTACCGCTGGCGGCGCGTGGGCGTGCTAGCGGCCATTAGCTTTGTACTGAGCCTCAGCCTAATACTGTACCTGTTTGGCACGAGTGACCGGTTTCTGGGCCGGTTCACTTCAGCCTTTTTCGTTGGATTTTGCCTGTTATCCGTTACTTTTCAGGTAGTAATTCCGTTTATTGGGTGGGCAACCGCTCACTGGTTCGGCAAAAGCTGGTCGGGCGGCTCTACGCCAGCCCCGGCGCGGCGCGCTGCCCCACCGGCCAGCCGCCCGCCCGCCGCCCGTCGTTCCTCCACTTCAACTTAATTCTATCCGTGAAAACCAATCTGCTGCACATCAAAAACATGGTTTGCCCGCGTTGCGTCGAGGCGGTTCAGAACTTGCTGGTGAAAGCCGGCTACGAGCCCACCAACGTAACGCTTGGCCGCGCCCAGCTTGCCGCCAGCACGCCCGTTGACCCCCGCGTGGTGGCCCCGCTGCTGCGCGAGGCGGGCTTCGACGTGCTGCTCGACCGCGCCGAGCAACTGACCGAGCAAATTAAGGCAGTGCTGCAAGACTACCTGGAGCACCTGCGCACCGCGCAGGCCCCGCTCACCACGTCGGCCTTTCTGGCCGACCGCTTTGCCACTACCTACTCGCACCTGAGCAAGGTATTTTCGCGCACCGCCAACCTCACCATCGAGAAGTACCTCATTCGCATGAAGATAGAGCAGGTGAAAGAACTGCTCAGCTACGGCGAAATGACGCTGGTGCAAATTGCTGACCAGCTGCGCTACAGCTCGGGCCAGCACTTGAGCAACCAGTTTCGGCAGGTAACCGGCCGCTCGGTCAGCGAATTCCGCCGCCTGCTCCACCCCGACCGCATCTCGCTCGACGCGTTGGGATAACGGTAAATGAGTAGTTGAGTAACTGAGTAAGGGGTAGCTGACGCGGTGGTTTGAACCAGCGTCAGCTACCCCTTACTCAGTTACTCAACTACTCATTTACCGTACGCCTTGCAGGCTTCCAGGCACTCTTTGCAGGCCTGGGCGCACTGCTGGCAGTGGGCATGCTGGTGCTGGGCGCATTCGTCGTGGCACTTCTGGCACAGCTCAATGCACTCCTTCATAATATGCGGGGCGTGGGGCGAGTTGCGGGCGATGAACGCGGCCGTAATCCGGCAGATGTCGGCGCAGTCGCGGTCGAGCCGGATGCAGGGCACCATCATCTGGATGTTGTCTTCACTCAGGCAGGCATCGGCGCAGTATTCGCAGGCGGCTACGCAGCTGGCCAAGGCGTCGAGCAAGGAGCGGTAATCGGCGGGAGCGTTTTTCATAAAACCAGGGAAAAGGAAGTAGGGCGGGCCATGGTGGCCAGCTGCTTACTTATACGGGGTAGGCAACGGGGCCGGCGGTATAAAGTGCGGGCAGCCAGCGTGCAAAATAATGGCGGGGCCGGTCGGCGGCGGGCGCTATAACGCTTCTGCCGGGGCGGCGGTGGTTACGGCATCGGCGACGTGGCAGGTGCGGCGCAGCGATGGCGCGCTACACCGCAAGCAGAAGCCTTTCCAGGATTACAACAAAATGTAGGAAGGAATTAAAAATTTTGCTATTAAATTTTTAATTCCTTCCCGTAGTACGTCAAATTCGGCTCCAAAGCTTACCCTACTTTCGGTAGCCAGGTGCGCACATACTTGCCTTGGGGGTCGTAGCGCTTAGCCTGCTGGGCCACGTCGAAGGCGGTGTCGCGCACGTCGGTGCCAGTGCCGGCAATGTATTTCCAGTTGCCCCAGTTCAGGGAGGGGTCGTGGTCGAGGAGCTGGTGTTCAAACCAGGCCGCGCCCCAGCGCCAGTCCTGGTGCAGGTCGTGGATGAGGTAGCTGGCCACGTTCTGGCGGCCCCGGTTACTCAGGAAGCCGGTGGCGGCCAGCTCGCGCATGTTGGCATCCACAAAGGCGTTGCCGGTGCGGCCGGCGGCCCAGGTATCGAACACGGCCCGGTTGCGGGCCACGGCCTTGGGCACCTGCCCGCGCAGGCTGGCCCAGCCAAACAGCGCCCGCCCCGCCCGCTGCGCCAGCAGCAGGAAGTAGTCGCGCCACAGCAGCTCTAGCCGCAGCTGCATGGCGCCCTTGCTGCGCGCACCGTGCGCCGCATCGTGGGCATCAATGGCCGCCCACACCTGCCGGGCCGAGAGGCTGCCATTGGCCAGCCACGCCGAAAACTTGGTGCTGAAGGCCTCGCCCAGCAGCTGGTTGCGCGTGTCGTCGTAGCGGCTAATGAGGCGGCGCGCCACGGCGTAGTCGTGCAGGCGGGCCAGGGCCGCCGTTTCGCCGCCGCCCTGGGTGGGCAGGGCCGTGCGGGGGTCGGGCACCGGCACGGCCAGGGCGGGCTGGCGCAGGGCCACCGCCAGCTGCGCGGGGCTGGGCAAGGCGGCTGGCACCAGGCCAGCGGGCAGTGGCGGCAGCGTGCGCGGGGCCGGCAGCGGCGGCCGCACGGTCATCTTATCGGCCACCGAAAACCGGAACTTACTGAATGAGAACGGGATATCGCGCACGGCAATGGGCAGGTCGGCGGGGTCGAACAGGCCGCGGGTTTCGAATAGCCGCAGCGGCACGGCCGGGCCCAGCGCCGCCGCCAGGGCAGTTTCGGCGGCTTCTTCCTCGGTGGTATGCTCGGCGCTGGCCCACACGGCGCGCGCGCCCAGCTGCCGCGCCAGGGCAGGCAGCACCTCGGCGGGCCGGCCCACCACAAAGTGCACGCCCGAGCCCAGCGCCGCGTAGCTGGCCTGCACATCGGCCAGCGAAGCCAGCAAAAACGGCAGGCGGTGCGGGCCTACTTTGGGCAGGCCCAGGTAGGCATCGGGCCCGAGGGCGGCGGGGTCGAAGCAATACACGGGCAGCAGGGCGGCGGCGGTGGGCGGCAGCGCGGCCAGCACGGCGTTGTCGTGCAGGCGCAAGTCGTTGCGCAGCCAGTAGATGATGGTCATGGGTGGGTGGCTGTTAGCTGTTGGTTGCTGGCTGATAGCTTTCGTTCTGATTAACAGTTTATTGCGAAAATACACTATCAGGTCAATGTCGCCTCCCCGTTTCAGGCAGGCGGTAGCACTGAGCTAACACGCAGCCCCGGCAACCTTCCCGGTTAGGTGGCCGCTTTCTTTCAGCAGGGCTAAGGTGGGCCCGCCCCGCCGGGCACATCAGCCCACAGCAACAGGGCTTCGGAAAGCGGATTTACGCCGAGGTTTACCAGCCGCACGCCGTAGCGCAATTCGTTGTTTGCCAGTATCTCGCGGCTGCCCAGGCTGATAACGCGCCGGAGCCGGGCGGCATTGCGCCAGTCGCGCAGGGCCACGGCATCGGCGTAGGAAAAGGCCGTGGCCGGGATGCCGTAGCCCAGAACGGTCGGGCCGCTGTCTACGTCGCCTTCGCCGGTGGCGTAGCGGCCAGGCTGCTCGCGGTAGAGGCGCAGCACGCCCAGGTTGCTGCGGGGTGCAACCTACTACTAACCTGGGTGGCTCCCCTTATTAGTCTTACCCTTTTCCTTCTTCCTACTATGAAGCGTTTTTTACTTTTTTTGGGCAGTAATCTGCTCTTAGCTGGTCTGGCCCAGGCCCAGGTAGGCGTGCGTGCCGGTACCAATCTATTGAATTTCAATACGTCAGCTTCCGATGGTGCCCGTCCTTCCACTTCCAGCCGATTGGGTTATCAGGCAGGTATCTACTACCAGCAGCCCCTCACGAAACGCTTCTCGCTGGTACCCGAGGTACAATTCAGCTCCGAGCAAGCTCAGGTAAATGCTGATTATTACCGCAACGAGCAGAACTACTCCCTGAGTAATTATCGCCTGCATTTATCATACCTGAACGTACCCGTGTTGCTACGCTTCGCCCTGGGCCGGGTGTATTTTGAAGCTGGGCCGCAGGCTAGCCTGCTGGTGGGCGGCCGAGGCTCCGGGCAGGGGAGCTATTTAGTTGGCGGTGATGTCGGGGGCAACTATGCTATTGACCAATCGGCTATCGACCGTTTTCGGCGCTTGCAGTACGGCGCCTGCGTGGGTATTGGGGTATCGCTGCCCGCCGGTCTGGGCCTTAGTATGCGCGCCTACCAGGGCTTCACCTCCATGAACCAAACTACTTATTCGCAAGACCGTGCTGCCATTCCCTACTGGGCCGGCGAAATGCACCGGCAGACACTCCAGGCATCCCTCACCTATCAGTTGGCTAGCCGCTATAAACTAGCGGTAATCAAGATGTAACTTATTATCTAATTGATTAACAGATGATTATCAAAAAGTCCCCCGCGTATTTCAGCCTACGCGGGGGACTTTTTAAAGTAGTCTGGAAGTTAGCTTTTACACCAACCCCTGCGCTACCAGGTACTCGGCAATCTGCACGGCGTTGGTGGCGGCTCCTTTGCGCAGGTTATCGGCTACTATCCACATATTGAGGGTGTTGGGCTGGGTATCGTCGCGGCGGAGGCGGCCCACCAGCACGGCGTCGCGGCCGTGGCTGTCTTTGGGCATGGGGTAGCTATTGGTGGCGGGGTCGTCTACCAGCTCCACGCCTTCGGTATTGCGCAGGATGTTGCGCACTTCGTCGAGGTCAAAATCGTGGGCAAACTCGATGTTTACCGACTCGGAGTGGCCGCCCATCACGGGCACGCGCACGCAGGTGGCAGTGACGCGGATGCCATCGTCGCCCATGATTTTCTTGGTCTCGTTCACCATTTTCAGCTCTTCCTTGGTGTAGCCGTTGGGCTGAAACACGTCGATGTGGGGCAGCACGTTGAGGTCGATGGGGTACGGGTAGGCAGGGTTGCTGGCCGTGCGGCCGGCGCGCTCTTCCAGGAGCTGGTCCACGGCTTTTTTGCCGGTGCCGGTCACGCTCTGGTAGGTGCTGATAACGAGGCGCCGGGCTTGGTACTTCTTGTGCAAGTCGTTGAGGGCCACCACCAGCTGAATAGTCGAGCAGTTGGGGTTGGCGATGATTTTATCGTCCTTAGTCAGCTCCTGGGCGTTCACCTCGGGCACGATGAGCTTCTTGGTGGCATCCATGCGCCAAGCCGACGAGTTATCGACCACCGTGGTGCCCACTTCGGCAAAGCGGGGCGCAAAATCGAGCGATACGCCGCCGCCGGCCGAGAAAATGGCGATGGCCGGGCGCGCCGCAATGGCGTCTGCCATGCTCACCACCGGGTAGTCTTTGCCCTGAAAATGAACCAGCTGGCCCACCGATTTGGCCGAGGCCACGGGCAGTAACTCAGTAACCGGAAACTGGCGCTCGGCCAGCACTTTCAGCATTTCGGTGCCCACCAACCCGGTGGCACCCACTACGGCAATCTTCATGAGGGTAGCAGTTAATCAGCACGTTAAAGGAGCGGCTTCGCGCCGACCGGTGCGGGGCAAATGTCGGAATAAATCTGGCTCGCGGATGCCGCACCCGGCAGCTACTTTCCCAAATAGCCAAGCAAGAAAAACAGCCTATTCGGCCAGCTAGCCAGCCACCCGCGCCGATTACCCGTTGAACACCACTAACGCATTCATCCCTTTTGCCTTACCCATGTCCATTCAACCCAAAACCAAAGGCCTGTCCCACGTAGCCCTGCGCACCACCGATTTTGCCCGCACAAAAGCATTTTACAACGGCCTGCTGGGGTTTCCGGTAGCAGTCGATACCGCTGAGGTACTGGGCTTTATGGTTGGCTCCGTGTTCATCGGCTTCAAGCAGGCGGCCCCTACCCACCCCGGCGGCAACGTCTTCACGCCCTTCAACGTGGGCCTCGACCACATCGCCATTGCCTGCGACACGGAGGCCGAGCTGCACCGCGTAGCCGAGGCCCTGCAAGCCGCCGGGGTCGAGAATACCGGCATCAAAACCGATACCGTGATGCCCAAGCAGTACGTGGCCTTTAAGGACCCCGACCGCATTCAGTGGGAGTTTTACATGGCGTAGCGCGCAACGCACAGCGCTACGCGTGGACTTCCGCGCACTACATCGAAAGTAATTGGGCGCAAAAAACGTCATTCCTCGGCAAGCCTGGAATGACGTTTTTTTGCGCCTATTCCTTACTGGGGGGCGGCAATCGGCAAGTGGGTGGCAATCGCCATGCGGTTCCAGGCGTTGATAGTCACTATCATCATAATAGCTTGCGCCACAAGGGTTTCCCCCAATACCGCCACTGCCTGCTGGTAGGTAGCATCCGACACGCCGCCCTGGCTGATGAGGGTAACTTCTTCGGTTAGGGCCAGCAGCGCTTGCTCTTCGGGCGTGAACAAGGTGGTTTCGCGCCAGGCGTTGAGCAGGTAGATGCGCTGCTCGGTTTCGCCGTGCTGCCGGGCGTCGCGGGTGTGCATGTCGAGGCAAAAGGCGCAGCCGTTGAGCTGGGAAGCGCGGATTTCTATCAGGTGTCGCTGCGTGTGGCTCAGCTTCGAGGTGCTCAGGTATTTGACAAGCGCATACAGGGCTTTGTAGGCTTCGGGCTCGGTTTTTTCCAGGTTGAGGCGCGGGTTCATGTGAGTTAGGTAATTGGTTGAGTACGAGGCAAAATTCCGCACATCAGCCACCCGCTTTCCTTAATGTAGATTAAGAAATTCCGCCCTTTGGGGCCAGCCCCGGCGTTGCTTTACCGGAGTTGGCCTTGGCGCGCACTTTGCTCAAAAACTCGGGCGTGCAGCCCAGGTACGAGGCCAGCATATACTGCGGCACCCGCTGCACAAACCCCGGAAACGACCGGCTAAAATGCCAGTAACGCTCCTCCGTCGAATCTCGCAGCTGGAACATCCAGCGGTTTTGGTCGGCCGCCGCCGTGCGCTGCAACAGCAGGCGGAAATAGCGCTCCAGGGCCGGTACCTGGGCCAATAGCGCCTCCTGGTTTTGGTAGCTGAGCACCGCCACCGTAGTCGGCTCCACTGCCTGGATGCCGAGCGCAGACGGCTGCTGGCTCAGAAAGCTGACGTAGTCGGTCAGCCACCAGTTTTCGAGCGCAAACCGGGTAATATGCTCCACGCCCTTCTCGGTCACGAAATACAGGCGCAGGCAGCCTTGCAGCACAAAGTAGTTGCCGGGGCAAGGCTGGCCCGCTTCGAACAGGTGCGCTTTGCGCGGCACGGTTTGGCAAGTAAAACGGGCGCTCACGGCCTGCGTCTCGGCTGGCGTGAGGGCCACATAGCGGGCAATGTGGGCGAGCAGCGCGGCGTACATAGGCGAAGGCAACTAGGGTACCGGCGGGCAAGCTACGCTGCCCCATTTGCAAGCGCGCCAGCCACCTGGCCCGCTCGCCGGCTCGCTATTCCTGGCTGGTGCAAGATATATTTCCCCTTATAGTCAGGCGAGATTAATTTACTATTATTTCCTTCACAACTACTTGTTTACCAAAGTGAAAGCTACAAACCAGCAGCGAAAAACTGACTGCTCCTCACGTTATGGGTAGTTACTTAGCTGCGGCTAACCGTTAGTTGGCTGCGTTATGAGGTTCTTATTTGCTTTGTTTTTTCTGCTGCCCGGCCTGGCCGCCGCCCAACTGGCCGACAACTTTGCCGACGGCAACTTCACCAAAAACCCCGCCTGGACCGGCGATGCCGGCAGCTTCGGGGTGGCCAACCAGGTGCTGCAAAGCAACGGCCCCGCCACCACGGGCACGCAGCTCCAACTCGTTACGCCCTGCCAGGCCAGCACCGGCACCAGCTGGGAATTTTGGGCCAACCTCAAGCTGGCCACCTCGTCGGCCAACCTGGCTGATGTGTGGCTGCTGGCCTCGCAGCCCGACCTGCGCAGCCCCACCACGGCCGGCTACTTCGTGCGCCTGGGTGGTACCGACGACGAGGTGAGCCTCTTCCGCAAGGACTCGGCCCGCAGCCCCGTGCTGGTGATTGACGGCCTGAACGGCACCCTCGCCTCGACTACCAACAACGTAGTGCGGGTGCGCGTAACGCGCTCATTACAAGGGCAGTGGGCACTGGCCCGCGACCTCACCGGCGGCCGCAACTTCGTGGCCGAAGCCAGCCAACCTATTGATAACCAGCACCAGCGCGGCAGCGTGGTGGGCGTGGCCCTACTCTACTCCTCCGCCAATGGCAAGAGCTTTTTCTTCGATGATTTTGCCGTGACCGATGCCACCGCGCCGCTGCTCACCCGCGCCGTGGCCCTGGATGCGCGCACCGTAGACGCGGTTTTTAACGAGGCCGTGGACCCCACCACGGCGGCCCAGGCGGCCCGCTACCGGCTGGCCACCGGCGCGGGGCCGGTGGCGGCGGTTGTGTCGGTCCTGAACCCGGCCGTGGTGCGGCTCACGTTTGGCAACGACCTGGCCGCCAGCAGTATCCTGGAGGCCCGGCAGATAGCCGACCTCTACGGCAACGTGGCGGCCGGGCCGCTCACGGCCGCCTTCGGCGGCACGCCGGTGGCCCCGAAGGTGGGCGAGCTGCTCATCACCGAAATTATGGCCGACGAAACGCCCGTGGTGGGCCTGCCGGCGTCCGAATTTATCGAAATTTTCAACAACACGGCCACCAAAACGCTGAGCCTGCGCGGCGTGCGCCTGCTGAAGCCCGGTAGCAGCACCGCCGCCGTGCTGCCCGACACGGCCCGCCTGCTGCCCGGCCAGTACGCCGTGGTGTGCGGCAGCACCCGCGCCGCGCAATTCGCGGCGTACGGCAAAGTGTACGGCGTCAGTAACTTCCCTTCGCTCACCAATGCCGGCGACCAGCTGGTGCTGCGCGGCCGCGACGGCACCACGCTCTTCGAAATCGCCTACTCCGACGCCTGGTACCGCGACCAGCGCAAGAAGGAAGGCGGCTGGACCCTCGAAATGCTGGACCCCGCCAACTACTGCGGCGGCGCCCCCAACTGGCAGGCCAGCCAGGATGCCAGCGGCGGCACCCCCGCCCGCCGCAACAGCGTGGCCGCCCCCAACCCCGACCGCACGCCGCCTACGCTGCTGCGCGCCATCGCGCTCACACCCAGCACTATCCGGCTGTACTTTGGCGAAAAGCTGGATAGCGCAGTGGCCGCCAACCCGGCCCTCTACACCCTGCAAAGCAGCACGGGCACGGCTCCGGCCATAAGCCGCGCCGCGCCCGTAGGCCCCGATTTTCGGGCCGTGGATTTGAGCCTGAGTGCGGCGCTGCTGCCCAGCCGGCCCCTCACGGTGGCTGTGGCCCGCGCCACCGATTGCGTGGGCAACGCCAGCGGCGCACTTAGCACGGCCGGCGTGGCGCTGCCCGAGGCCGCGCTGCCGGGCGACTTGGTTATCAATGAGTTACTATTTTACCACGCGCCGGGCGGCGTGTACTTCGTGGAAGTGCTCAACCGCTCACTGCGCTACGTCAATTTGCAGGGCTATCAGCTTACTGTTCAGAAAGCTAGCGGCGCAAGCACGGTTACCGTCAGCCCCGGCGCGCCCTACGTGCTGGCCCCCGGCCAGCTGGTGGCGCTTACGGCCGACGCGGGCATTTTGCAGACCCAGTACCCCACCAGCACCGACCCGGCCGCGCTACTGGCAGTGGCCGGCTTTCCAGCTTTGGATAACAACGCGGGCAGCGTATTCCTTTACGACGCAACCAGCAAGGAGTTAGACCATTACGACTACGACAAAAGCCAGCAGCTGAGCCTGTTAAGTACCCAGGCGGGCGTATCATTGGAGCGCATCCGGGCCAGTGGGCCGAGTTTGGCCAGCAACTTTCACTCGGCGGCGGGCGCGGCGGGCTACGCCACGCCCGGCCGCCCCAACTCGCAGGCCCAGGACGCCGTGGGCAACGGCCAGGAGCTGAGCATGGTGCCCGAGCTGTTCACCCCCGATGATGATGGCCAGCAGGACTTTACCACCCTCAACTACCAGTTCGACCAGCCCGGCTACGTGGGCTCCGTCACGGTGTACGATGCCCTGGGCCAGCTCACGCGCCGCCTGCTGCGCAACGAGAGCCTACCCACCACCGGCTTCGTGCAGTGGGACGGCCTCGATGAGCGCGGCCGCAAGGCGGCCGTGGGCTACTACCTCGTGCACATCGAGCTATTCCGCCCCAGCAGCGGCGAGCGGCGCGAGTACAAGAAAACGGTGGTAGTCGGGGCGCGGCTCTGAGCAAAACTCGTCTTACCACGCGTTGAAATACAGCTCTTTATTCACGTAGTCGATAGTGGGGCGGTACTGGCTCAGCAGCGGATAGCCCACGAGGCCCTGCAAGGCCTCGCGGTTCGGGTTTTGGTTGAGAGAAGCCATAGTGGCAAACACGGTGGCTTGCTTGCGAAACACCAGCGGTCCGGCCAGGCGCACTTCGGGCAGGCGGGCAGTAGTGACGGTGCGGGCGGTGGCATCGGCCCCGCTCAGCTGGGCGGTGGAGGCGCGGCGCAGCACATGGGCCAGCCCGGCCTCGTACTGCTGGTCGAGTAGGTTGGCCTGCGCGCCGCAGTCCACGCCCACCCGAAACGTTTGGCCCCCGGCGCTCAGCGTCACCACGGGCAGGTGGCCGCTCAGGGTGAAGGGCACGCGCAGAAGCGCGGTGGGCGGGTCGGCGGCTGGGTCGGGCTGGCGCAGCAGCACCTTGCCGGCCCGGTAATCGAGGGTTAAGGCATACTGGTTCAGCAGGTTGTAGCCGATAAGCCCCAGCAGCGTAGTGCCGCCCAGCTTCTGTTCGAGGCTGGTTAGGTCCAGGGTAGGCACTTCCTTGTTCTCAAACTTAATCCCTTGCCAATCAAATCTTTGCGCAATATGATACGATAGGCCGGCCAGTTGGCCGTTTACGCCCGTGCTGTTGGTGGCGGCCAGGGCGGTTTCGGTGGCCGGGGCCGGAAATTCGCGCTTGTTCAGCACCAGGGCCGGGGCCCCGGTATCGAGCAGAAACGTGCCGCGCCGGCCATCTACCTCGGCCTCTACCAGCAGCAGGCCGTTGCGCACCCGGGCGGGGGCTTCCACCTGGGGCGGCGTGGTGAGCTCGTTGGGGCCGAAGGTGGTCGCGATTTTCCGGGCGCGGGCCGGCAGCAGGTTAAGCTCGGCAAACTGCCCGGCCGGGGTCAGCACCATAGCTATTTCTTTCTCAGTGCCTTTGCGAGCCAGCAGGCACACGTAGCGCGTGTTGGGGCCGGCGGGTTCCTGGCGCACAATGCGCAAGCCCTCCACCGGCCCATACTGCGGCAGCAGCTGCGCGAGCACCTGCGTGGTGTAGGCAGCGGGCAGGCTGCCCACGCGGGTTTCGGGCGTGAGGTAGGGCTGCACGGGCACCAGCGACTTGCCATTGAGGGCCGCCACCAGCTGGTCGAGGGCCGCCACGCCGGTAGCCTGCTGGGCCAGCGCCGCCTGCGCCAAGCCGCAGTGCAGCAAAAAGAAAAAAACGAGCTTTTGCATGGGCATTATTGGCAATGAAAGCACCAGACGAGCTGGTTGGCACCAAGGGTACGCCCCGGTCCGCCAGCTGCGCTGGTTGTCGCGTGAACGACGGCTGGACGAATCCGGGGTGGCACATGCGTCAACCAGGCAGACGTGCTCCGGTCGGCCGGCTGCGACAACCAGTTGGTTGTCGCGTGAAAGATGGCTGAACGACTGGCTTAGTTGCCGCCTGAATGCTACCTGCGCAACTACCCACGCGGCGCCCGCAACAACCGGTCGGCCGGCTGCGCCGACGGACCGGGGGCGTAACCAGCTTGTGCGAAAGACTTTGCAAACCGCATTTCCGTTGCTTGGCCGCGGTAGCTTCCTTGGTTTTTAAACCATTGGCCTCGCCCGGCATCCAACCGCCATGAACGCACAGCAGCTCCAGCATTTATATTGGCGGGCCGGCTTTGGGCCGCGCCCCCAGGACGTGGCCGCCGGCCTCAGCCCCAGCAAGGCGTTGCGCCAGCTGCTGCACGAGGCGCGGGCGTACGCGCCCATTCCTAGCTCGTCGCTGGCTGCCTTTAGCGACCCGCTGGGCGCGGTGATGGCCGTGCCGCCCGGCACGGCCCCGGCAGCTATGGCCGCGGGCACGGCCGCTGCGCCGCCCGCGCCCGCCAGCTCGGCGCAGCCGAGCACGCGCAACCCCGCCCCGACCCTGCCGCCCCTCGCGGCCATGGATGCCCTGCGCCCGCGCTCGGCGCTGGCCATGCGCCGCCAGGGCTTGCCCCAGCTGCGCCGCGCCGACCTCACGCCCGAACAGCGCAAAATGCAGAACGAAGGTATCCGTGACGCGTTTATGGGCATGAGCACGGCCTGGATGAACCAGATGGCAAACTCGCCCGGCCAACTGCGCGAGAAGGTGGCCCTGTTCTGGCACGGGCACTTTGCCTGCCGCACCCGCCGGCCCGCCGACTCGCTGGCCCTGCTCAACACCATCAGGGAGAAGGCGCTGGGCAAGTTTCCGGACTTGCTGCTGGCCGTGAGCCAGCAGCCGGCCATGCTGCAATTTCTTAATAATCAGCAAAATAAAAAGCAGCACCCCAACGAGAACTTTGCCCGCGAAGTGATGGAGCTGTTTACGCTGGGCCGCGGCAACTACACCGAGGCCGACGTGAAAGAGGCCGCCCGCGCCTTCACCGGCTGGGGCTACGACGCGCAAAGCCGCTTCCGGTTTTTGGAGCGCGAGCACGATGCGGATGCCAAAACTCTGCTGGGCCAAACCGGTAATTTTGGCGGGGAAGACGCCCTGCGCATCATTACGCAGCAGCCGGCAATGGCCACGTTTATCGTGACCAAGCTGTACCGCTTCTTCGTGAACGACGTGCCCGACCCGGCCCACATTGCGCCGCTGGCGGCCGCGTTTCGCCACAGCGGCTACGACATCAGCGACTTGCTGGAGCGACTGTTTTCGGCCGATTGGTTCTACGCGCCGGCCAATATGGGCAGCCTCATTAAGTCGCCGGTGGCGCTGGTGGCGGGCCTGCGCCGCACCCTTAACCTGCGGGTAGACAACGACAAGCAGCTGCTGGGCTACCAGAAAGCGCTGGGCCAGACGCTCTTTATGCCGCCCAACGTGGCCGGCTGGCCCGGCGGCCGCGCCTGGATAGACTCATCGTCGCTGCTGCTGCGCTTGCAGCTGCCGAGTATTCTGTTCAAAAACGCCGACTTTGCGGTGCGCCTCAAAGACGACGAAAACGACATCACGCCGCAGACTACCGGCAAGGAGCGGCTGGTCAAAAACACCGAAACCACGCACCTGCCGCTGGGCCCCATCCAGCAACTGCTGGGTACCGCGCCGGTTGAGGCGCAGCCGCAGCTACTAGCTAACTTCTTGTTACAAAACTTATTACGGACTGAGAACCTGACGCTGGTGCAGCAAGCCGCCGCCAGGGCTGCTACGCCTGAGGAGCGCCTGCGGAGTATGCTGGTGAGCTTGTTGAGCCTGCCGGAGTATCAATTATCCTAATCTTTCGTGCGGGAAGTTACCGCGGAGGTACGCGGAGGTAAAACGCTGAGGTACGCGGAGCGCAGATGTTGAACAACTCAGCCTACCTCAGCGCTTTACCTCCGCGCACCTCAGCGGTAACTCCCTGAACATCAATTGTCTGAACTATGCAACGCCGCCAATTTATTCAGGCCTCGGCCCTGGCCAGCACGCTGCTGCTGGTGCCCAAGTTTTTGCACGCCATCGACCAGCCCGAAAACCGGCTGGCGGCGCGGCTGCGCGATGCGCCGGGCGGGGCCGCCAAGCGCCTGATTGTGGTGCAGCTGGGCGGCGGCAACGATGGGCTGAATACCATTGTGCCCTTTCGCAACGACCTGTATTACAAGGCGCGGCCCACGCTGGCGCTCCAGGAAACCGACGGCCTGCTGCCCATCAGCGATGAGCTGGCGCTGCACCCGGCCATGAAGGGCCTGAAGGGGCTGTTTGACCAGGGGCAGGTGGCGATTTGCAACGCCGTGGGCTACCCCAACCCCGACCGCTCGCACTTCCGCTCGATGGACATTTGGCAGACGGGTTCGGGCTCGGAGCAGCTGCTGAGTACCGGCTGGCTGGGCCGCTACCTCGACAGCACCTGCGCGGGCGGCGCGCCCGCCTACCAGGCCCTCGAAATAGACGATACCCTGAGCCTGGCCCTGAAGGGCGCGCAGCGCAACGGCCTGGCCCTCAAGAATCCCGGCAAGTTTCACCAGCTCACGCAGAGCCGCTACCTTAATGCGCTCAGCCAGGAGAAAAACGCTGCGCCGGCCGGCTCGGAGCTGGATTACCTCTATAAAACGCTGGCCGAAACGGCGTCGTCGGCCGATTATCTCTACGAGAAATCGAAGATTCATACCAGCGCGGCCACGTACCCGAATACTGATTTTGGCAAGAGCCTGAAAACCACCGCCGAGCTCATCAACTCGGGCGTGGAGTCGCGGGTGTACTACCTGGCCCTCAGCGGCTTCGATACCCACGTGCGGCAGCATGAGCAGCAAGCCCGCCTGCTGGGCGACCTTTCGGACGGCCTCACCGCGCTGGCCGCCGACCTGCAAAAAAGCAACGAGTGGAACAATACCTTGGTGCTGGTATTCAGCGAGTTTGGGCGCCGCGTGGGCCAGAACGCCAGCAACGGCACCGACCACGGCACCGCCAACAACGTGTTTCTGCTGAGCGGTGCGCTGCGCAAGCCCGGCCTGCTCAACCAGCCCGCCAGCCTCGCCGACCTCGACCAGGGCGACCTGCGCTACCAGCTCGATTTTAGAAGCCTCTACGCCAGCATCTTAACCGATTGGCTGGGGGCTGATGATAAGCTCGTGCTGGGGCCGGGGGTAGAACGCCTCGCCGGGTTACTGGGCTAACGGCGGGCTCCAGAATAAGCTGCACTATACCCTGGAGCGTGGTGGGCCCGTAAGCAGTGGGTAGCTTTTCCTTGCTATATCCTTCTTATTCTTAGCCAAGTGTTATGAAATTTATCTCGCCCACCCTACATGGCATCCTTGATTATATGCTGTGTGGTTTTTTTCTGGTTATTCCTAGCATTTATGTCCTTACTGGCCCCTTTGCAATGGTTTGCTACGTGCTGGCAGTGGGCTACCTGGTTGTTTCCTTGCTAACCAATATGCCTTTTGGCTTATTTGGCCTGATTCCCTTCTGGGTGCACGGCGGCATTGAGTTGGTCAGCGGCTTCATTTTTATCGCCTCGCCCTGGATTTTTGATTTTGCTCATACCAGCCTCCCCATGCGCAATCTGTTTATCGGCATTGGCATAGTGATACTATTGGTTTACCTATTCACCCGCTGGCACCCACTGCCCAAAGAGGACATCAGCGCCGCTACGGCCTAGTTGCGGGCACTGCGCGGAGAAGTGAATGAAAAAGGGTAGCCGACGCCATGGTTTAAGCCGGCGTCAGCTACCCTTTTTTCATTCACTCCTTCACTCCTCGTAACCTAAAGCGGCACCATGAACCCGAAGCCGTACAGCCACTGGGCCGAGCCGAACTGGTGCGTGACGCGGCCCAGGCGGTCGGCGCCGATGTAGCTGTTGGTGTAGCGGGCGTAGGCGCCCTGAAAGTCGGAGCTTAGGAAGAAGTACTTGTAGAGCTCCAGGCGCAGGCCGCCGCTGGCCCCGGCCACCCAGCCTTCGTAGTGAAAAGGCCCCTCGGCGTGGCTGGTGAAGATGGACGAGATGGTGTACGATATCATGGGCCCGCCGCCCACCTTGCCAATGGCGCTGAGCGCCACGTGCCGGCCCGCCCGCAGCTGCCAGCGCTTTACCAGGTTGGCCATCAGGTAGTTGTTGCCGTTGGTGTGCTGGAGGTGCACAAAGTCGGGCGTTACCACGGTGTCGCGGTCGAACTTGTAGCCCCGAATCTGGCCCGACACGCGCATGGTCTGGAAGTCATCGACCACGTACTTGAGGTGGTTCCAGCTGACCTCGATGCCTAGGTCGCGCTTGTCGTGAAACATGTAGCCCACCGTGAGGTCGTACTGCGGCACGGTGAGGTTGCTGAGCTTCCAGAAGTCGCTCATGCTGGGGTGGTCGTGGGCCACGGCATCGTGAAAGGTGAAGTCGTAATCGTCCGATTTATCGTTCTTAAAGCGGATGTCCGACTTGGTGTACCAGTCGCGGTTATAGCTCCAGTTGAGGTACACGGCCCCGTGGTCGCGGGGCGTTAGGGGCACGCCGGCCAGGGTGGTAGTGGGGGTAGCGGCCGGCCCGGCAATTTGGGCCTGGCCAGTGCTGGCTAAGCCCAACAGCAGGCCCGCCAATAGCAAATAGTTCTTCATTAATAGCGCGTAGCAAAACCTTACCGTAGGCGCAAGGCTACCCAAAGTTACGGCCGGGGCCCCGAGCGGGACCCCGGCCGGGCGCGTTTCCTGTAGACAAAGTGCCGCCGCCGCCGGGGCCGCCCGGCAACCACAGGCAACGGGCTATATTTGGCCGTTCCTACTCCGCAGCTATGCCACATTCTACTACCCGTACCTGGCCGGGCTGGCAGCGGCCCGCGCTGGCGCTGCTTATGCTCGGCGGTGCCAGCGCGGCGCGGGCCCAGGTGGCCCCGCCGCCCAACATGGCGCTGATGGGCCCCGACCCAACGGCCACGGCGTACCAGGGCCCGCGCTACCCCGGCGGGCCCGACTCGCTGCACGCGGCCGTGCGGCGCTACCTGCGGGCGGCCAGCCCCACGCTCACCGGCGAACTATTTCTGCGCCTGGAGCTGGAAAATACGGGGCGCTCGCGCCAGGCGTATTTTCTGCCACCACCACCCGGCTCGCCAGCTATTGCGCTCTATATCAGCCCCGAGGCCCAAAACCTGGCCCAGCAGCTGGTACAGCGCCTGCTGCCCTGGCAGCTGCCCAACCGCCAGCCGGGCCAGGTGTACGGTGCCCAGGGACCGGGCGTGACCATAGTGCTGAACTTCGGGCCCGAGCCCAGCCCGGCCGTGCGGGCGTATGCCGATGAGAACCCTACGTTTTCGGTAGTGCCGCTGCCAGTATTCGCGCGAAGCAAGGGTACGGTGCCACGCAACCTGGCGGAGTTTTTTAACCGGCAGATACGCTACCCTTATGAGGACTTGCGGCGCAGGCGGGGTGGCACCGTATTCGCCTACTTTGAGGTGAGCGAGCAGGGTACGGTAGAGCAGCGCCGCATTGTGGGCACCGTGAGCCCCACCCTCGATGCCGAGGTGCTGCGCGTGCTCCAGCGCCTGCCCAGCGCCCTTACGCCACCCCGCTACCAGGGCCGGCCCACGCGCGTGAGCTACGTGCTGCCCATGAGCTTCAGCCCCTAATCAAAAGACTTGTTGCTGCCATAAGCACTCGAAAGGGTCAAGTGTCATGCTGAGCTTGGCGAAGTATCCCTACCACTTGATTCAAGCTGTTCAGCAGTGCGGTAGAGCTGCTTCGCCAAGCGCGGCATAGCCGTTGAACGAAATTTATAAGCAATTTTATTTTATGCAAAAATCTTTCAATCAATTAGTTACTAAAAAAGCGACTACTTGTTTCTTCGCGCTGGCGCTAAGCTTTACGGCGCTTACCGGGCGGGCCCAGAACGCCACTGCTGTTATGGCGCTGATTGGCCCCGACCCGACCCTCACGGCGTACACGGGGCCGCGCTTTCCGGGCGGGCCCGACTCGCTGCGGGCGCTGCTCAGCCGCGCGGTGCGGCCGGTCAACCCGGCGCTGGTGGGCCAACTATTTCTGCAGCTGAAGCTTACCAGCACCGGAGCGGTACAGAAGGCCACCTTGCTGGTGCCGCCCAGGGGCACCCCCGCCGCCCAGCTCGCCAAGAACCCCAAAGTGCAGGCGCTGCTTGGCAGGCTGGTGCAGGGCCTACCAGCCTGGCAGCCCGGCCCTGGCACACCCGGCCAGAACCAAGCTACACTCAACACGGTGACTCTGCCCCTCCCGTTCGGGCCGGCCGACGGCAGCGTGGCGCTCGATTACAGCGACGAAAACCCCACCTTCCCGGCCACTCCCGACGACCGCCGCTTCGGCGTAGCCGGCTTTGTGCAAAAGCGGGTGCGCTACCCCGTCCAGGACATGCGCAACCGGGTTGAGGGCATCGTATATGCCTACTTTGAAGTGAGCGAAACCGGCGTGGTAGAGCAGCGCCGCATTGTGGGCAGCGTGAGCCCCACCCTCGATGCCGAGGTGCTGCGCGCGCTGGCGCTGCTGCCCAACGCCCTCACGCCACCACGCCAGGCGGGCCGCCCGGTGCGGGTGGGCTACGTATTACCCTTTAACTTTAAAATGTTATAAAACAGCTTCTTACGCATCCCCAAACGCGGCGCCGGCCAGGGCCAGCACGGCGCGGCGCGTGGCCTCGGGCTGCTCCAGGTAGGCTTGGTGGCCGCTGCCTTCCAGGAAGAGGGCTGAGGCCACGGGGGGCAGCGCGGCCTGGGCCACCGAGTCGGCCAGGGGCACGGCTACGTCGTGCTTGCCGGCCACCAGCAGCACCGGGAAACGGGCGGTGCGCAGCACGGCGGTGCGGTCGGGTCGGGCGGCCATGGCGCGCAGGGCCCCGGCAATGGTGGCTTCGGGGGTGGCCCTGCCGATGTCTTCGAGCAGGGCCAGGGCCTCGGGCAGGCGGTCGCGGTTGGCGGGCGCAAAGAGCGGGCGCACGAAGCTGCCCATAAATTTATCGAGGCCATGACGCTCCACGAAGCCGATATTTTTCTCGCGGTTCTGGCGCTTTTCGTCGGTATCGGGCCGGGCCGTGGAGTTGAGGAGGGCCAGGCCGGCCACGCGGTCGGGGTAGCGCTCGGCCAGGGCCAGGGCCACGTAGCCGCCCATACTGTGGCCCACCACCAGCACCGGGCCAGGGGCGCCTTTTTGGTCGAGGTAGCTCACTACGTAGCGCGCCTGGGCCTCCATGCTGAAATCGGGCACGGCGGCGCGGTTGGTGCCGTGGCCCAGCAGGTTGGGCGTGAGCAGGCGGTAGCCGGCCGGGAAGGGCCGGGTGAATTCGGTCCAGACTTCGCGGCTTTCGGCAAAGCCGTGCAGAAACAGGATGGTAGGCTGGATGGGCGACATGGCGAACGGGTACCTTGCGGGCGGCAAGCTTAATTCGCCAAAACTACGGGATGATTTCACGGCAGCGCTACCCTTTTTTACTCGCGGCCAGCACCGGCTTGCTGTTTGCGCTGGTTTCGCGCTTCCTGTTTGACGACCACCTGGGCGCCCGCGCCGGGGGCCTGCTCACCGTCAGCTTTTTGCTGCTGGTGCCAATGGCGCTGGGGGCCATCACCGCGCATTTCATTCCCGGCGGCCGCACGTTCTGGCGCCTGTGCGGGGCCCCGTGGCTCACGGTGCTGCTGTTCATCCTCACCACACTGCTGTTCAACCTGGAAGGGCTTATTTGCCTGATTATCATTGGGCCCGTCTTCTTTGTACTGGCCTCCATGGGCGCGGTGGTGTACGTCAGAATTGCGGACCTACTGCCGCCCCGGCGCGATAAAACGCTGGTAGTGGCGGCGTTCGCGGTACTGCCCTTCGTG
The DNA here is from genome assembly GCF_030063445.1 of Hymenobacter sp. H14-R3. GTDB lineage: Bacteria > Bacteroidota > Bacteroidia > Cytophagales > Hymenobacteraceae > Hymenobacter. The sequence goes on from NZ_JASITD010000019.1 coordinate 87,848, forward strand.
GCCATTACCATCGAAAACCGCTTCGATAACCCCGACAGCTTTCGGCGCGTCGAAAACACGGTCGTGATAAACGCCCCGGCCGCCGTGGTGTGGCAGCACATTATTCGGGTGGCCCCCATCCGGGCCGCCGATTTGGGCCACAGCCTGATTGATGACATCGGGTTTCCGCGCCCCATTGAGGCCACACTCACCCGCGAGGGCGTGGGCGGCGTGCGCCACGCCACCTTCGAGCGCGGCGTCGAATTTATTGAAACCGTGGACGAATGGCATTCCCTCAAGCGTCTGTCTTTCAGTATTATACCCAACACGACTACCATTCCGCCCACCACCTTTGATGAGCACGTTATCGTGGGCGGCCGGTTTTTCGACGTGCTGCGCGGCACCTACGAGCTGCGGCCCGCCGGCCCCGGCCGCACCCTGCTGGTGCTGCACAGCCAGCAGCGCCTCAGCACCCACCTCAACTGGTACGCCGGCCTCTGGACGGGCTTCGTGATGAGCGAAATCCAGGGCCGCATCCTGGGCGTGCTCAAGCGCCGCTGCGAGTTAAAGTAGCGCGGACTTTCAGTCCGCGAGCGAACGGGCGAATACACACCCCGACAGAAAATCCCCGCAACTGGCACCAACCAACGCCCGCC
>NZ_JASITD010000019.1:88492-100320 GCF_030063445.1 Hymenobacter sp. H14-R3
CAAGCGCCGCTGCGAGTTAAAGTACCGCGTACTTTCCGACCGCGCTACTGGCAGCAACCTTCGCCGGCCGTTCGCAGTTGGGAGGGTTACTGACCCAATTCCCTACCGCCCAAACCTACTTTGCTGATGAAAACCTTTTCCCCCCGCCTGCTGCTGGCCGTGCCCGCCCTGGCGGCTGGCCTGGCCCTCGTGGCCAGCCGCCCCACCGCGCCCACCATTGCCCCCGACCCCGACAACGCCGGCCTGAAACTGCCCGCCGGCTTCGGAGCCCTCAAAGTGGCCGAAACCGGCGGCAAAGCCCGCCACCTCGCCGTTACGCCCCAGGGCGTTATCTACGTGAAGCTCAACAAGGTGAAGGACGGCAAGGGCATCTTAGTGCTGCACCCGCAGGCCAACGGCAAGGCCACTGTTACGGGCGGCTTTGGCGACTACGGCGGCACGGGCATGTACGAGAAAAACGGTTACCTCTACGCCTCCTCCGACTACGCCGTGTACCGCTACAAGCTCGATGCCAAGGGCGAAGTAGCCAACCCCAGCAAGCCCGAGCTACTGGTGCGCGGCCTCAAAGTGGGCAGCCAGCACGAGTCAAAATCAATTGTGCTCGATAACGCTGATAACCTGTACGTTAACGTCGGCGCCTACGCCAACGCCTGCCAGGAGCAAGACCGCACGCGCGGCTCGAAGGGCATTCCCAACTGCCCCATTCTGGACTCGGCGGGCGGCATCTGGCAGTTCAAGGCTGATAAGCTCAACCAGCGCTACCCGCAGGGCACGCGCTACGCCACCGGCCTGCGCAACGTGGTGGGCCTCGACTGGAACCAGCAAGACAATCAGCTCTTTGTGATGCAGCACGGCCGCGACCAGCTGCAAGACAACTGGCCCGCGCTCTACAGCAATGAGCAGTCGGCCCAGCTGCCCGCCGAGTGCCTCTACGCCCTCAAGCCCGGCGTCAACGCCGGCTGGCCCTACACCTACTTCGACCCCCAGCGCAAGGAAATAATGCAAGGCCCCGAGTACGGCGGCGATGGCAAAACGCCCGCTAAGGGCGACTACCTGGCGCCCTTGGCGGCCTACCCCGCCCACATGGCCCCCAACGCGCTGCTCTTCTACACGGGCACCATGTTTCCGGCCAAGTACCGCAATGGTGCGTTCATTGCCTTCCACGGCTCTTGGAACCGCGCCCCCGAGTCCCAGGCTGGCTATTACGTTGTTTTTCAACCATTTAAGGATGGCAAGCCCAGCGGCCAGTGGGAGGTTTTTGCCGATAACTTCTCGGGCTCGCCGGCCAAAACTGCCAGCGGCCGCGCCGACCACCGCCCCTGCGGCCTCGCCCAGGGCCCCGACGGCTCGCTCTACGTGAGCGACGACACCAAAGGCACCATCTACCGCATCGTGTACCCGGCCAAGAAATCGTAATGAGCAAGCAAATCCTTCTGAATATTGCGCTGGCTTTCTGTACGTTATCGCTGCAAGCACAGCAGCGGCCCACCCCCAAAGCCAAGGCTAAAATCGCCGCCAACCCGGCCCTCACGGCCTCCCTCACCCGCGGCGCGGTGGTATATAAAAACGTGTGCATCACCTGCCACATGGCCGATGGCGGTGGCGTACCTAACATCAACCCGCCCCTCACCAAAACCGAATACGTGCTCGGTGACAAAGCCCGCCTGACCCACATCGTGCTCGCCGGCCTAGCCGAGCCCATCGAAATCGACGGCAACGACTACAAGCAGCACATGCCTGCCCAGGCCTACCTCACCGACCAGCAGGTGGCCGACGTGCTCACCTACGTGCGCAACAACTTCGGCAACAAAGCCAGCGCCGTGCAGGTAGCCGAGGTGAAAGCCGTGCGCGCCACCCTCAAGTAACTGTTAGTCAAGTGCTACGCGCGGCGGCTCCGGCAACGGGGCCGCCGCGTTGTATTTTTGGGCTCTTCTATTTTCCCCTTTACCATGAACGAGCAGCTAATTGTCAAAAACTTCGGACCTTTTCAGACGGAAGAAGTAAATGTTACTTTTAAAAAAGTTACTGTTTTTATAGGTCCATCAGGGGGAGGTAAAAGCACGTTGGCAAAGCTGATGTCAGTATTCAGAGACGTAGATTTCTATGCCTCTCCTGATGACCCAGGATATCTTTTTGATTATTATGGCTTAGGTAATTATTTTAATTCGACAAGTGAATTACGATTAAATCGAGGTAAATATGGAGTGAAGGTTAAAGGCCGCCATATTACTTATGATGTGATTACTAAGCGTTTAATTAATACCCAAACTAAGAGAGCAACTCAAGTATTTATTGAACGAACGAATGAAAAGGTCCCACTTTTATCTCAGACGTTACGGACTGCGGCTAAATATACCGAAATAGAAAAAGAAGCTCTGGATGAGGTAATAAGTGCTGTACAGTCTCTTACTGATGAATTAGTCCAAGACACTACTCGTGAAATATTAAAACTTATTTTTTCCAAGATTTTCCTTTACACTAATCCGGCTTATATTCCTTCTGAAAGGATATTTGTTTCTTCTCTTACTAATTCATGGGCAGGTTTAATGAGAGACGACATTGGATTACCTCTTCCTTTGCTAACTTTTGCTAACAATTATGCTCAGTTTCGCACGGTAATATCTGATTTAAAATTACCTCTATTTAATGCGAATTACTTTCATATAGGAGGTGATGATTTTATAAAAATTGAGGGCAGAAAAAAATTAATTAATTTACACGAAACAGCTAGCGGTATTCAATCCGTCACTCCGATGCTAGTGCTACTAGAGCATTTGAGCCGCAACACCGAGCAGGCGCAAAGCTTCATCATCGAAGAGCCGGAGCTAAATCTCTACCCCACCGCCCAGCAAGGGCTGCTGAACTGGCTGGTGGAGAAATGCACGAAGGGCGAAAACGACTTGACTATAAATACGCATAGTCCTTATATTCTCTCGCACCTCAACCTGCTGCTTTACGCGCACCACGTTGGCACCAAAGATGAAGAGAAGCGCCAAAAGGTAGCTGCTATTATTCCCGAGCAATACTGGCTGAACCCAGATGAGTTTGCCGTCTACTACGTGAACGGGCCTGAAGGTGCGGGCGGCGTTCGGTCGCTGCTGGACCCTGAAACCAAGCTTATCTCCCAGAATGAGTTGGATGCCGTGTCGGGTATTCAGGCTGACGAGTTTGACCAGTTGCTCGACATCAATCGCGGTTTTTAGAAGATGCTGAATCCGCTCCGCGAATCATTCCGCGACCAGATGCGCGGCAACGCTTGCCAGGAGGCTATTACGGCGGTTGAGTTTTTTGTGCAGGACCCGCCCGGTACCGCGCCCTGCTTTCACTACCTGCCGCCCATGCAGCGGCGCTTCGACTTGCAGATAATCAACGAATCGGGCCGTTTGGTACACCTCATTCAAGTTGACGGCTGCTTGTACTTATCTGGCGAAGGCCGGCGCTGCGACTGCCTGCTGCTGACTACTGAGCAAGCCTGTTTCGTGGAGTTCAAAGCCGCTGACAGCGACGTTACCAGCGGCGGCAACCTGCGTTACGCCCGCGCCGCGGACTGTGTGGAGCAGTTGGAACAAACCATCAAGGATTTCTTTACTCGCGGCATTATTTTGCCGGGTGCTTTGGTGGTGGCGTACGCCTGCGTCGGGCGCACTTCACAACGGCCCTACCCCGGAGCCGACTTTCTAGCTTTGAGTGCCTCTTTCAATAATCGCTTTGAAGGAATACCGATTCGGGTTCGTTTACTGATTGAAAATGTGGTGGTTATTCGTAGGGGTATTGGTAGTAGTTGAACAACGTTGCCACACGCGGACTCGCAGAGTCCGCGCTACCGCGCTGGCATCGGGAACCGCGCAAATACATCGGCCACGCCTTTGTCAATCTGCTTGGAAGCCCGGCTGGGCGTGCGCGACAGCACGGTGGAAGTGGTGCCCTGCCACACCAGCTCCTTGCGGGCGGCATCGACCAGGTCGATAGTGGCGGTACCTTCCTGGTACTCGTTTACGGGTATGTCGGCGGCCTGCCAGTGGTAGTTACGCTGGCCGATGTAGTTGCGCAGGCCATCCTGCCGGAAGTTGGTTTCGCGGGTTTGCACCCGCTGCTCGGTGGTGAGGCCGATGTTCACCCACAGGTCGGGCTTGTCGGATTTTTGGAAGCCGCGGGCCTCCATTTCGCGCGTCACGGCCCGCTTGAGGTCGAAGATATTGGAGCCCGAGTTGATAAACGTCGAGTCGTTGCGGGCAATGGCGTCCATGAAGTTGTAGGTTTTGTACTGCGTCAGGTTCACGCCCGGCCGGCTGTCGGTGCGCGTCACCTGCTCGGAGGAGCAGGCGGCCAGGCCCAGCGCCAGGCCAAGCAGGGGTTTCTGAAGGAAGCGGAGCAGGGTAGGCATGGGCGGGCAAGGTAGAAAATCAGGAAAAGCAAAAAGCCGGCTAGCAACGCTAACCGGCTTCTTCTAACGCTCAAAAACAGACCCGCGTTACGCGGCTTTTATTTTATCCAGCGTGGCCATGTCTTCGGCAGAGAGGTGAATATCAGCCGTTTTCATGTTTTCCTCCAAGTGCTTCACCTGCGAGGTGCCGGGGATGAGCAGGATGTTGGGCGAGTGGTGCAGCAGCCAGCTCAGGGCAATTTGCTGCTGGGTAGCGCCGTGCTTCCGGGCCAGCTGGTCGAGGGCGGCCAGGGCCTCCTGGTTGCCGCCCGAGAGCGGAAACCACGGAATGAACGCCATATTCTGCTCGCGGGTGTAGTCGAGCACGGCCTCCCACTTGCGGTTATCAACCGAGTACATGTTCTGCACCGATACCACTTCGAAAAACTCCTGGGCCTTCTTAATCTGGTCCACATCGACCTCCGAAAGGCCGATGTGCTTAATGAGGCCATCCTGCTGCGCCTTTTTAAGGAAGTTGAACGTGTCCTCCACCGGCACCTTGGGGTCGATGCGGTGCAGCTGGTAGAGGTCAATCTGGTCGAGCTTGAGGCGCTTGAGGCTGCCGTGCAGCACTTCCTGGAGGTGCTTGGGGCTGGCATCGACGGGCCACTGGTCGGGGCCGGTGCGCAGCAGCCCGCCTTTGGTGCCGATAACGAGGCCCTTGGCATAGGGGTGCAGGGCCTCGGCAATCAGCTCTTCCGACACATTGGGGCCGTAGCTGTCGGCGGTGTCAATGAAGTTGACGCCCAGCTCTACGGCGCGCTTCAGCACCCGAATGGCCTCATCATGGTCTTGGGGCGGGCCCCAGATGCCCTTGCCGGTGATGCGCATGGCCCCGTAGCCGAGGCGGTTAACAGCAAGGTCGCCGCCGATGGTGAACGTGGCGGGGTAAGATGCAGTGGTAGTGGCCATTATGGAAAAGGGATTAAACGTGAACGCCGTCGATGGGGGCAAGCCCCCGCCGGCGGCATTCAGATAAGACCATCTCAGGCGACCTATTGTTTGGCCGGAGGCGGCTCGGGCAGCGTTTTGTCGCTACGAATCAGCTCGATAGGCAGCGCCTTCTGGAAGCCGGGCAGGCGAATCTCGATGATGTCGGGCGGCAGCGAGTAGCCGTTTTCGACCAGCACTATCTTAGTGCGGTCCATCACCTGGCTGCGCAGCTCCAGCACCCCGCGGCGGTAGTCGTCGCTTTCGGTCCAGAACATCACTTTCAGGTTTACGGTGCTGCTGGCCAACTCATTGACTATTACCAGCGGCTCGTGCGGCGCCGTTTGCAGCACCTCGGGCAGCGCGCGCAACTGCTCCAGAATGAGCTTGGTGGCCCCGGCCACGCTGTCGTCGAAGTCGATGCCCACCACGAAATCCTGCCGGATAAAGCCGTCGCGGGTGTAGTTGGTTACCTTTTCCTTAAGCACCGTCGCGTTGGGAATGTACACGTCTTTGCCATCGAAGGTCTTGACGCGGGTGCTGCGGATATTCAACTCCTGCACCCGGCCCATTACATCCTGAATCGAGATGGTATCGGAGAGGTTGAAAGGCCGGTTGAAGGCCAGGATAACGCCGGCCAGGAAGTTCTCAGCAATGTCTTTGAAAGCAAACCCCACGATGAAGGCCGACACGCCCGCGCCCGCCATCAGCCCACCCACCAGCTCCGAGAGGCCGATTATCTGCATGCACAGCAGCAGGCCCGCCAGCACCACCAGCCAGCGCCCCATCTGGGTCAGGAAGTTGGTCAGCAGTGGGTCATCTGATTTGGCCGACAGCTTGCGGTTCAGGTACTTGCGCAGCCGGGCGGCGGCGGCCCAAATGATAACAAACAGCACCAGCGCCAGCACCAGCCGCGGCAGCACCACCACAAACTGCTGCCAGTAGGCCCGCAGCACTTCCTGTAAATCGTGAAGCATAAGGGAGAAATAAGGTAGTACGAAGTCCGTGAGTAGAAACCTCTACAAGGTCAGTAAATACGTAGCGTGGACCCTGTGAGTCGGCGCGTGGTGTCGTTGAACAACGTTCCCACGCGCCGACTCACAGGGTCCACGCTACGTATTTACTAAACCTTAGCGCAGCACCGTTTCGCGCTTAGCCTCGGCCACCTTCGCCCCCATTTCGCGCACGGCCTGGGCAATGCCGTCGGCGTCGAAGCCGCATTCTTTGTAAAGCTGGTCCTGCGAGCCGTGCTCTACCACGCGGTCGGGAATGCCGAGGCGGCGCACGGGCAGGTGCTGGCCGTGGTCGGCCAGGAATTCGAGCACCGCCGAGCCGAAGCCGCCTTGCAGGCAGCCGTCCTCCACGGTTACGATAGCGCGGTAGCGGCGGGCCACGCCCAGCAGCATTTCCTCATCGAGCGGCTTACAGAAGCGCATGTCGTAGTGGCCCACATCGAGGCCCTCGGTAGCGAGGGCGGCGGCGGCCTTCACCGCGTAGTTGCCGATGTGGCCGATGGTGAGCACGGCCACGCCGCCCGCTTCGCCCTCGTGAATGACGCGGCCCGTGCCGATGGCCACGCGCTGGAGCGGCGTACGCCACTCGGGCATCACACCCTCGCCGCGCGGGTAGCGAATGCTGAACGGCCTCGCATTTTCGGGCAACTGGGCGGTGTACATCAGGTTGCGCAGCTCCTGCTCGTTCATGGGCGCGCTCACCACAATGTTGGGGATGCAGCGCATGTAGGCCAGGTCGTAGCAGCCGTGGTGGGTGGGGCCGTCGGCCCCGGCAAAGCCGGCGCGGTCGAGGCAAAACACCACGTGCAGGTTTTGCAGAGCCACGTCGTGCACCACCTGGTCGTAGCCGCGCTGCATAAACGACGAGTAGATGTTGCAGAACGGCACCATGCCCTGAGTAGCGAGGCCGGCCGAAAACGTGACAGCGTGCTGCTCGGCAATGCCCACGTCGAAGGCGCGCTCGGGCATGGCGGCCATCATGATGTTGAGCGAGGAGCCGCTGGGCATGGCGGGCGTTACGCCCATTATTTTGTCGTTGGCCTGGGCCAGTTCCAACAGGGTGTGGCCGAATACGTCTTGGTACTTCGGCGGCTGGGGCTTGTCGGGGACTTTGGTGAAAATCTCGCCGGTAATCTTATCAAACAGGCCCGGCGCGTGCCACAGCGTCTGGTCTTTTTCGGCCAACGCATAGCCTTTGCCCTTCACCGTGACGCAGTGCAGCAGCTTGGGGCCGGGAATGGACTTCAAATCGTTCAGCACTTCGACCAGGTGCTGCACATCGTGGCCATCGACGGGGCCGAAGTAGCGGAAGTTCAGCGCCTCGAATAAGTTACTCTGCTTCAGCAGGGTAGCCTTCATGGCAGCCTCTACTTTGCGGGCAATCTGCTGGGGGTTGGGGCCGAATTTCGAGAGCTTACCCAGCACATTCCACAGCTCGTCGCGCACCTTATTGTAGGTGCGCGAGGTGGTGATGTCGGTGAGGTACTCCTTGAGCGCGCCCACGTTGGGGTCGATGCTCATGCAGTTGTCGTTGAGCACCACAATCATGTTGTTGCGCATGGCCCCGGCCTGATTCAGGGCTTCGAAGCTCATGCCGGCCGTCATGGAGCCATCACCGATTACGGCAATGTGCTGGCGGTCAAACTCTTTCTTGTAGTCGGAAGCCACGGCCATGCCCAGCGCCGCCCCAATGCTGGTGCTGCTGTGGCCCACCCCGAAGGCGTCGTATTTGCTCTCCGTCATCTTCGGGAAGCCCGACATGCCGCCGTAGCGGCGGTTGGTAGGAAAGCGGTCGCGCCGGCCGGTCAGTATTTTGTGGCCGTAGGCCTGGTGGCCCACGTCCCACACCAGCTGGTCGTAGGGCGTGTTGAAGACGTAGTGCAGCGCCACCGTGAGCTCGACCACGCCCAGGGAGGCACCGAAGTGCCCGCCGTAGATGCTCACCGTGTCGATGATGAACTCGCGCAGCTCGGTGCTCACTTGCACTAACTGCTCGGGGGCGAGCTTTTTAAGGTCGTCGGGCGAGGATATCGCCGCCAGGAGCGGGCCGGGTTCAATTATCATCGGGGCAGGCAAGAGTGGGGGGCGGCTAAGCAACCGCGGGGCGAGCTAAAAGATTGGCCGGCCGACCCCAAAGGTACGACAATGGTGCGTGGGCGGTTGTGTTTGGCCGACCTTTGTGCGCCCCGTGCGCCAGCGGGCCAGCAGGTCTGGTCGGGACAATTGCCGGCTTGGCCGATGAATTGCGCGGGCTGGCCCTTAGCCGCTGCAACCATCAGCAGCTATTTACGCACTTTGGCCGTTATGATTTTTATGAACAAGAATACTCTCCCATTCTCGGGGCTTGTGGCGGCCACGCTCCTGGGCAGCCCGTTACTGAGCTTAGCCCAGGCGGGCGGCCGGCCGGCGGCCGCCGCGCCGCGCAGCACGGGCCGCGTTACGGGCACCATCACCGATGCGGCCAATGGCAAGCCGGTGTCGTACGCCACGGTAGCCGTGATTAACCCGGTCACCAACAGCGCCGTGAACGGCGGTGTGGCCGGCGACGATGGCAAGTTTGTACTGCCCGTGCCGCCCGGCACCTACCGCGTCGAAGTCAGCTTTATCGGTTACCAGACGCAGGTAAAAAATGGCGTGGTGGTAACGCCGGGCGGCACCGTAGCGCTGGGCACCGTGGCCCTGGCCGCCGCCGCCCAGAAGCTGGGCGAGGTAATCGTAACGGGCCGCAAGCCGCTCATTGAGGAGCGCGTGGACCGCACCATCTACAACGCCGACGTGGACAAAACCACGGCCGGCGGCGACGCCACCGACGTGCTCAAGCGCGTGCCGCTGCTGAGCGTGGACCTCGATGGCAACGTGAGCCTGCGGGGCAGCAGCAATATTCGGGTGCTCATCAACAACAAGCCCTCGACCATTGCCGCCAGCAGCGTGGCCGACGCGCTTAAGCAGATTCCGGCCGACCAGATTCAGACCGTAGAAGTAATTACCTCACCCTCAGCTAAGTACGATGGTGAGGGCTCAGGCGGCATCATCAACATCATTACCAAGCAAAACAACCTGCGCGGGGCCTCGCTGAGCGTGAACAGCAGCGCCGGCACCCGCGCCAGCAACCTGGGCCTGAGCGGCAGCGTGAGCAACGGTAAGTTTGGCGCGTCGCTGGGTGGCTTTGGGCGGGCGCAGTACAACACGCCGGGCAGCTTCGAGAACGTGCAGACCAGCACCAACCTGCAACGCGGCGACCGCACCACCGTGCAGCAGCGTGCCGCCACCCGGCAAACCAACGCTTTCGGGCGCTACACGCTGGGCCTCACCTATGACTTCGATAAGCAAAACTCGCTGGCCGGCTCGCTGGCCTACGGCGTGCGCAACGGCAAGAACTACCAGGACCAGCTCATCAGCAACACGCTGGCCGGCACTACCACGGGCATCACCTCGGTGCGCGACGTGGCCTCGACCAGCAACTCGGGCACCGTGGATGCGAGCCTCAACTACACCCACCTCTACGAGCAGAAGCAGCGCGAGCTGAGCGTGCTGACCTTATTCAGCCGCAACAACCAGACCAACGACTTCACCAACAACGTATTCGAACCCAGCGACCGGGCTTACCTGGGCCAGCTGGGCAACAACAACCAGAGCCGCAACCAGGAAATAACCGGACAGGTGGACTACCAGACGCCCACCGCCAAAGACCAGCTGCTGGAAGTGGGCGTGAAGGACATTGTGCGGCGCGTAACCAGCGACTACAGCAATTTCTACGGGCCCGGCCTGGCCCCGGCCACCCCCCCGGCTCCCAACTCCTTTTTGTACCAGCAGAACGTGGCCGCCGGCTACGCTGCCTACACCATGGGCCTGCCCAAGGGCTTCGCCTTAAAGCCGGGCGTGCGCTTCGAGTATACCACCATCACCGCCAGCTTCAGCGACCCCAACGGGGTGCTCACGGCCACCAATATTCCTAACTACCTCAAGGTGCTGCCCAGCGTGAATTTGTCGCGCAAGTTCGAAAATGGCAATGTGCTTAAGCTGGCCTATAACATCCGGATTCAGCGGCCCTCGCTGCAATTCCTGAACCCGAACGTGCAGGCTTCCAACCCGTTAAACGCCTCGGCCGGCAACCCCGTGCTGCGGCCCGAGAATACTCAGAACTACGAGCTGGGCTACAGCACCCAGATTAAGCAGAAGGTGAATCTGAACATCTCGACCTTCGTGCGCAGCACCAACAACGCCATTCAGACGGTGCGGGTGCCGCTGGCCGACTCGCTCAATCCCACCCGCGCAGTGGGCGCGCTGCTCTCTACCTTCCGCAACGCGGGCACCGAGCGGGCCTACGGCACCAACCTGTTTGTGGGCATCAACAACGCCAAGATGAGCCTCAACGGCAGCATGGACTTGTTTTACAGCGTATTGCGCAACAACGACACCACCACGATTTATAATTCCAGCAACCAGGGCTTCGTGGTGAATGGGCGGGTATTTGGCTCGTATAACCTCAACAAGGACTGGGCCTTGCAGGCGTTTGCTTTCGTGCGCGGCCAGCAGGTGCAGCTCCAGGGCTACCAGTCGGGCTTCGGGGTGTATAGCCTGAGCTTGCAGCGCAACTTTGCCGAGAAGCGGGGTAGCTTCGGCTTTGGGGCCGAGAACTTTTTCAGCAATCAGATTACCATCCGCAACTCGGTAAGCACGCCCTACGTGGATACGTATAATGGCGTGGCCATCAACGGCCCGGTGCTGACGCAGAACAGCACCAACGTTCTCAACCGCCTGAGCTTCAAGGTCAACTTCAGCTACCGCATTGGCAAGCTCACGGCCGGCGACGCCGGCCGGCGCCGGAAGGGCGTCAGCAACGACGACCTCAAGGACGGTGGCGATGCGGGCGGCGGCCTCGGCGGTGGCGACACGGGAGGCGGCCAGGGCGGTGCCCCGGCTGGCGGCGGGGGCCGCCCAAGCGGCCAAGGTGCGCCAGGCGCGGCCCGCCCTGGCGGCTACCCCGGCGCCGGCCAGCGCCCGGCCGGCGCGCCGGCCCCGGCCAGCGCCACCGACTCCACGCGCCGCGCCATGCCAGCCGGCTCGCCCCAGCTGCTGCGCAACCAGCCCACCCTGCCCAACGGCGCGGCCGGCCAGCCCACCCCTGCGCCCGGCGTAGCCGTGCCCGCCGACAGCACGACCACCGCGCCAGCCGCGTCGCCGGCCATCAAGCCCAGCAGCACTACCTCACCGGTGGGTCCGCCCTCGCCGGGCACTACCTCGCCCAGCGGCATCACGCCGGCCGGTAGCCCCGGCGGGCGGCCGTAGAGGCAAGTGCCTGTTTAGCAGTTATTTTTCAAATGCCTGGTTGCCCCCGCAACCGGGCATTTTTATTGCAAGCCGGGGCGGGGCTGCTGCGGGCCACCCGCGTTGAACCGCCGGGCGCTGCCCCGCCCCGGTGGGCCACCGTATTTTTGCCCGACCTTCCCCCTGCCTATGCC
>NZ_JASITD010000001.1 GCF_030063445.1 Hymenobacter sp. H14-R3
GGTGGGCCCACTGATTGGGCGGCTCGTATTGGTTCATTTATTAAGTGGGTTGGTGGGTGTGGGGGCAGGAGGGTAAGAGGGGGCAGGTGGGAGGCACTAGCCCCCTCTTACCCTCCTGCCCCCACACCCTCCTACCCTTAAAAATTAGTGGCCCAGAAAGTTTTGGGGCGGCAGCGTCACCACCAGCTGCAGGCTTTCGTTGGGCAGCACGCACTGGCAGGCCAGGCGCGAGCTGATGCGCGGGTTGATGGCGCGGTCGATGAAGTCTTCTTCCTTATCGGAAATTTCGGGCAAGTCGTCGCCGCCCTGGTCCACGTAGAGGTGGCAGGTGCTGCACCCGCACACGCCGCCGCAATTGTGCTGCAGCTGAATGCCGTTGTTGAGGGCCACGTCGAGCACCGACTCGCCGCTGGCCGCCACGTGCGTTTGGGCGGGCTGGCCGTCCTGAAACTGAAAAATAATAGTGGAAGGAGTCAAAATAAAGTTGCCCGCTGGGCCTGATGCAAGGCACAAAGTTAAGGCCCCCTGTTTGGGAATTAAGAATCGCGCAGCAGGAATGCGGAATTTACTGGCTAGCAGCTCTTTATTGCTTTTGCCCCCTTCTCATTTCCTCAGTTGCCGCAATGCTTGCCGATAGCTGGGCATAGAGTGCCTGCCAGGCCGGGTGGGCCGCCAGGGCCGCCTCGTGAGCCGCCAGCGTGGGCGCATCGCGGCGCACGGCGGGGCCCGTTTGCACGCCAAAGGGCGAGGGCTGGGCCGCCAGGGCCTTGGCCACGGTTTCGCGCACCAGCGGGTGCAGCAGCTCAAACGGCAGGCTGGCCTCGGCCAGCAGCGCCTGGGCCACGCCCAGCAGGTGGTTGGTGAAGTTGCTGGCCCACACGGCCCCCAGGTGCAGCCGCAGCCGCTGGGCCGAGCCCAGCAGGGCCACCTGCTGGCTGAGGCTGCGCGCCAGCACCAGCAGCCGGGCCTCGGCCGGCGCGCTGGTCGCCTCCACAAAAAGCGGCACCACGGGCCAGTCGATGGCCCGGCCCGCACTAAAGGTCTGGAGCGGGTATAGCACCCCACCCCGCACCCGCGGCGCGGCTTCAAACACGGCCAGCGGCACTGCCCCGGCCAGGTGAGCCACCACGGCACCCGCAGGCCAGGGTACTGTGCCAAGTAGCTCGGGTACGGCCGCGTCGGGCACGGCCAGCAGGTACACATCGGCGGGGGGCAGGGCAGCGGGCGGGGCCCACGCCTGGCAGGCGGGCAGCTGCGTGGCCAGGGCCTGGGCCGGGCCCAGCGTGCGGCCCGCCACAAAAACCACATGGTGCCCGGCTGCCGCCAACGCGGGCCCCAGGGCGGCCGCTACGCGCCCGGCTCCGAATAACCCAACCCGCAACGCCACAGAAACAGAAGGTAGCATAGGAGCCAAAGGTCGGGCCCAGCGCAGCCGGGGCCAAATCAGCCTGAGGCTAGCCTACTTAAAGCGAAAAGTTTGTCAATTATACAGTGGGAGTTTACCAAAAAAGTAGCATCTTGTGGGCGCAAATGCTAGGCTTTGAGTTCTCTCCGGACTTATTGCCTATTAATGCCTTGCGTTTGCTTTAGAAATACTTTTTCGCTTTTCCTTTTCACCTTCAATTTCCTCAGATGACAAACCCTTACACTCGGGTAAACTCCTGGAACCACCGCTTGCGGCAGCTGGGCCTAACGGCTGCGCTGCTGGGTGGGGCTACGGTAGCAGCCCAGGCGCAGACGCTGAACTACACCGTGGGCGCTACAAGCAATACTACTACCACCTACACTGATTTAGCCAGCACGGGCACTACTATACTGACTGCCAACTCGGACGATGCTAACTCGGACGTTCAGACTATTGGTTTTCCCTTTGTTTTTAATGGAAGCCGCTTTACGCAGTTTTTCCTGAATACCAACGGCTTTATTAAGCTGGGCAGCACCGCGCCGACCGCGGCAGCCATGTTTGTGGATGAGGCAGGTAACCAAAAAATAGAAGACCCTTTCCAGAGCGCTACCGACCCGTACATTATTGCCCCGCTCAACCTTGACTTGGCGGCGGGCACGGCGGGCGGCACCGAGTACCGGATGAGCACCACGGGTACCGCGCCCAACCGGGTGTGTACCATTCAGTGGAAGAACGTACAGGATAAAGCGAAGGTGACGCCTACTCAGTTTGCCAACATTAGCTTTCAGGTGCGGCTTTATGAAACCACTAACGTGGTGGAGTTGGTGTACGACACGGCTACGCCGGGCACCGACCCCGCCGGGCGCCTCACCCAGGTGGGTATAAAGGGCTCGGGCTTCAGCACGGGCCAACTAGTGCAGCTGGCCAAGGACCCCGACGCTGCCTGGAGCGCCGCCACGCCCGCTAACTTTTACTCGGTTTCATCTACCGGGCAGCTCAACGTGCTGGCTATTGCTTCGGTCGCGCTGCCCGACGCGGGCCGCACGTTTCGCTTCACGCCCTCGCTGGCACCCGCCAAAGACATCGCCATCCGGGCTGTATATACCCTGAGTAAGATTGCCGCCCCCAGAGTTTTGCCGCAGCCCATCCGCATCAATATTGCCAATCTCGGCACGGCCGCCCAATCTAACATCAATATAACGCTGAGTATTACCGGAGCTAACACGCTCACTACCACCGTTACGCTGCCGACGCTGGCAGCCGGCGCGGGTGGCCCGCTCACTATTGCCAACCTGCCTGCTACGCTCAACCCCGGTACCAACGTGATAACGGTGAGCGTGGCGGATGACCAGGATAATACTAATAACTCGGTGAGCGTGACGCAGCTCGTTACGCCCGACCGCCTCAGCTATATCGACCCCAGCAAGGACGCTAGCCAAGGTTTCAGCGGCTATGGCAATTCTTCCACTGTCTTCGCCGTCAAGTATAACGTGCCGGGCACCGTGGTGCCAACCGACGCGAAGGTTTCGTTTGCGGCCTCGGATGCTGCCAGCCCTTACCAGGTGCTGGTGTATGATGCCACCGGCGGCAACGGACTACCCGGCAAAATCCTCTATACCTCGGCCCTGCTGAGCCGGCCGGCCGCCGCTAGCACCGCCACTGTGCCCCTGCCAGCGCTTCAGCTCACGGGTGGCAGCTTCTACATTGGGGTGCGCGAAGCCAGCAATGCAGGTATTACCATTGCTACACAATCGGAAAACCCGTCGCGAACGGGCACCTTCCTCTTCTCCCCCGATGGTAACATTGGCTGGGTTGACATGGCCGTGTCGTACCCACGCCGCCTGGCTATTGAGGTAGGCCTGGCGCCTACCCCGACCTGTGCCGCGCCCACGGCCCTAGCCGTAACCAGCACTACGCCTACTACGGCAGACGTTACCTTCACCCCCGCCGCCAGCGGCACCAGCAGCTACCAGCTCATCTATGGCCCGGTGGGGTTTCAGCCGGCTACGGGTGGCACCACGGTTACCGCAACGGGCTCGCCGGCTACCCTCACGGGCTTGCAGCCCGGGGCCAATTACCAGCTGTATGTGCAGAGTGTTTGCACGGCCGGTGGCAATAGCTTGCTGACCGGCCCAGTGGCCTTCAGCACTTCCTGCAACAGTATAACCTCAATCAGCACCTTTCCCTATTCAGAAGGTTTTGAGAACGTGGCTACCGGCCTGCCCTGCGGCATCACCTTCCTGGATGCCAACGCCGATGGCGCTACCTGGCGCGTTTCGACTGAGAACCCCAACTCGGGCATCAACTCTATTCGTTACAACGGTATTGTGGTTAGCAACGTGGCCGCTGACGACTGGTTCTTCACGCCTGCCCTAACGCTGGCCCCGGCTACTACCACCACCCGCTACCAGGTGGCTTTCCGCTACCGCACGTCGGGCGTGGGCGCTACCGCCACGGGCATCGAGAGCCTGGAAGTGAAGTCGGGCACGGCTGCTACCGTAGCCTCCCAGACCAACCTGCTCTACACCAACGCCGCCATCACCAACACGACTTACCTGCTGGCCAACGGCACCTCGACACCCGCCGTGGCGCTGCTGCCCGCCGGTGCGGGTACCCGCTTCGTGGGCTTCCACATCAAGAGTGCGGCCAACCAGGGCAACCTCTACATTGATGATGTGAGCGTAACGGCCGTGACCGTAACTGCCACCACTTCGGAGGCCCTGCTGCGCGCCGTAACGGTGTTCCCGAACCCTTCGACGGGCGTGTTTGAGCTGGCCATCCAAGGTGCCAACGCCAAGGGCAACCTCGGCATATTGGTAACCAATACCCTCGGCCAGCAGGTGTATACGGGCAACGCCCGTGACAACTACACCACCAAGCTCGACCTAAGCAACCTGGCCGCCGGCCTCTACCACTTGCAAGTGCGCAACGGTGATGAGACCATGACCCGCCAGATTGCCATTGTGAAGTAAGCTAAGTAGCTACCGAAGCTCGTTTAGTCAAAAGGCCACCCCATTGGGGTGGCCTTTTTTATTTAATTGATTTTCAGGTGCTTGATGGTGGCAGTGCATCAGGCGCCGAGATGGCAGTCGCCCTCCACGGGCGCCTACCTACACACCACAAGCTATAATAATCTGGATACCAATGCCTTAATATTAATCAGACAGAGAGACGCACAGCGTAGCTCTACGTAAAGCGCAAGGCAAAGCCTGCTGTTATTATAAACAAAAAAAGGGCCTACTCCAACCGAAGCAGCCCCTTTTCTATAAATGCAATCTACTAACTAACAGCTACTTGCTGATGAGCAGTACCCGTACGCCCAGCCGGCTGGGCGGCGGCTACTGCGCGAGCAGCTTTGCGCTGGCGCATACTCAGCACCAGCCCGAAGCCCATGAGCAGGGTGCCGCCCCACAGCAGGTTGATGAAGGGCTTTTCGGTAGCTTTGAGAATGATATAGTCCTTGCCGGTGGTGCTGATGGCGAAGGTAAATTTGCCCTTCACGGGGTCAATCTGGTCGAGGGTGAGCTTGAGGCCCAGGTCTTCCACGATTTCGGGAATGTGGCCCACCTGGTGGTCGCGCAGCAGAAATACAGGGTGCGCATGGTACTGGCGGCCCTTTTCGCCGGTCACAATCATGTCGGCCTGCAAAGCAATATCGCCGGGCAGCAGTTTGATACCGGGCACCTCGTGCGCCTGCTCAATGGCCCGAAATACGGCGAAGTAGTCGTTCAGAAACAGCGTATCGCCCACGCTCAACTCGTGCGGAATGGCGGGGCTCCACGGAATCTCCTTGCGCGGGTCGGGCACCGACGAGATGTGCGAGTAGATATCGTGGTCCCAGAAACGCTGCAAGGCGGGCGATGCCAACAGGCCGCCCATCTCTTCGTTTACTTGGGCGCGGGGATAGAGCGTGAACTTCTGGCCCGTTTTCTTATCGTTGTAGTCAACGCGGTAGTAGGTGTTCTCGGGCAGGATGCCGAGCGTATCGCCGGTGTGGTAGTACGTTTTATCGCCGGCCTTTACCTCGCCGCGGGCCACGGCTTTGTACTCGTCGTCGGTGCGGTAGAGCAGGGTCGTGTTCACGTAGCCGGGCACGCCGGGCACGTCGAGGTACTGGCCGGCGTAGGTTACGTCGTAGCCGTTCATGGCCCCGGTTTCGTTGCGCCACAGCAACACGTTGTTCTCGTTGTCAGTGTCCGACATTTCGCGCGAAATCAGCTTGCCGCTCACGTTGCGCGATATGGTGTTGGAGTAGCCCGCCGAGGCCAGAATACCCAGCAGCATGAGCGCGATGCCCAAGTGGGCTACCGCACCGCCGCTCAGCTGCACCCCGCGCCGCCACAGCCCAAAAATGGCGCTCACGTTGGTCATAATGGCGAACAGGCCGGCCAGCAGCAGTATCACGTAGGGTACCGACATAGCGTGCCCAAAGTAACGCGTGAGCAGCACCACGAGCGCCGTAGTCAGCAGGGCCAACATAGTAGGCGTAGCTAATGAATTGATAACCGGCTCTTTAGCGGGCCGCCACCACAGCACCTGCGCAATGCCCGACACAATGCCAATGAGCACGCCCGCCCACAACTGAATGCGGGTGTAGTGCTGAATCTGGTCGGCTGGCAAAGCCAGATTCGACTTGATACCGATGAAGCCCAGGAAGGCATTGTACACCGGAATGCTGGTGGTAGCCACCACCTGAAAAGCCGCCAGGCACAGCACCGTAGCGCCAATAAACACCCACAGCTCGGGGCTGTACGCGGTTAGCTCTTTCTCCGAAATTGGGATGCTTTTCCAGCGGTAGGCCAGCAGCGCGATGGCCCCCACCGCAAAGAAAACCAGGTAGATAATGAGCTGACCCGACAGGCCGAGGTCGGTAAACGAGTGTACCGAGGCATTGCCCAGCACACCGCTGCGGGTGAGGAAAGTAGCGTAAAGAATGAGCACGAACGTGGCCACCACCAACGCAAAGGCGGTGCGCAGGCCAGTGCGGCGGCGCTGCCACAGCACCATGCCGTGCAGGGCCGCAATGAGCACCAGCCAGGGAATGTACACGGCGTTTTCCACCGGGTCCCAGTTCCAGAAGCCACCGAAGTTGAGCGTTTCGTAGGCCCAGTAGGCGCCCATCATAATACCCACGCCCAGCACCGCGCCGCCGAGGGCCGTCCAAGGCAGGGCGGGCTTTACCCAAGTCGTCAACTCCTTTTTCCAGAGGCCGGCAATGGCAAAGGCAAACGGCACCAGCGTGAGGGCAAAGCCCAGAAACAGCGTGGGCGGGTGAATCACCATCCAGTAGTTCTGGAGCAGCGGGTTGAGGCCCGAGCCATCCTTGGGCACAAAGTCGGGGTTGGTTTTCCACACGGGCAGGTCCACCATGAAGTCGCGCAACAGGATGAAGGGCGACGAGCCGATTTTCACACCGGCCACTACTACGCCCAAAATCATGCTTACCAAGAAGGTTTGCACCGTGGCAAACACGGCCAGTACAGGGGCTTCCCACTGCTTATTAAACTTCATAATGCCTAGCCCCAGCACCACGTGCCAGAATATCCAGAGCAGGAAGCTGCCCTCCTGGGCCTCCCAGAAGCAGGAAATCATGTACTGCACCGGCAGGTGGTTGCTGGAGTGCGCCCAAGCGTAGTAATACTCGTAGCGGTGCAGGTAAATGATGTTGAACAAGCACACCACTACCGTGAGCACGGCCGCGCCGTGCACGAAGAACGCGCCCCGGGCCAGCCGCAGCCAGCTGGCATCGGCCTCGCCCAGCGCCCGGCCGCGGGCGGCCTGAAAGTAGCCGTAGGCAGCCACGGCCGCCGCTACGAATGCCAGGATGATACCGGCCTGACCCAGGTTTCCAACGAATAAATTCACAGGCTAACTATTTTTTTGGCAAAGGTACCGCCTGGCGGGCGGGCCGGGCGACGTAGTTACGACCCAGCGGCGGGCTTTATTGTTTACCTTGACGGCCCTTTATCTGCTACATTCCATGCTCGCTCCTGGTTCCTTGCCCACTCTTGATACTCCCACCAGCCCCGACCGCCTGGCCGAGCTAACGCGCGAGGTGCAGCAGGCTCACGCCGAAGCCAACCTGGCTCACCAGCACCTGGCCGCCCTCACCAGTTCACTGCGCGAAGGGCTGCTGCTGCTGAGCGCCGAACTGCGCATCCTCCTCATCAACGACCAGTTTTGCCGCCTGCTGGGCCTGCCACTACCTGCTAGCCAGTGGCTGGGCGTGCCCCTGCAGCAGCTAACCGGGCCTATGCTGGAGCAGGTAGCCGACCCCGTAGCTTACGCGGCCGAAGTAGCCAACGGGCCGGTGGGTGCGCCCGCTAATACGCTGCTAGCCCTGCGCGATGGCCGCACCCTAGAGCGTAACATGCGGCCCGTCGCACTGGGTGAGGCGGCCGGGTGGCTGTTCAGCTACCGCGACGTAACGGCCCACCGCCAGGCCGAAAGCCAGCGCGATGCGCAGCGCAAATTCTACGAAACCATTCTCGACGAGGTGCCGGTGGAGATTGCCGTGCTCGACGAGCAGCGCCGCTACGTGTACACTAACCCTCAGGCCGTGCCCGACCCCGCGCACCGCGAGTGGCTACCCGGCCGCACCCTGGCCGAGTACTGCGCGCGCTACGGCTTCCCCATGGAGCTGGCCGCGCAGCGCGACCTCATGTTTGAGCAGGCTGAAGTAAGCACCAAGCCCATTTTTTGGGACGACCGCACGCCGCTGCCCACCGGCGATGCCGTGTACCACCAGCGGCAGTTCAAGCTGCTGTCGGGGGCCGGGCGAGGGCTGCCCTACATGCTGGGCAGCGGCCTCGACGTAACGGCCCGGGTGCAGGCCGAGGCAAATAGCCAGGCCAGCGAAGCCGCCCGCCGCGAGCAGCAGGAGTTTATGCAGCAAGTGCTCGACACCAACCCCAGCCTGGTATTTGTGCGCGATGCTGCCGGCGAAGTGGTGTTTGGCAACCGGGCCATGCGGCGGCTCGAAGAGCAAAACACGCAGGCTATCCTTTCGGCCGAAGTACAGCAGGCCAAATCCCGCGATGCTGCCGGGTATGCCGCCGTGGATGCCCAGGTGCTGGCCACCGGCCAGGAAGTCACGGCTGAGGAACGCTCTACCTCGCCCACCGGGGAGGAACGCTGGTTCTACACCATCAAGCGCCCCCTGGTGCGGCCCGATGGCACTGTGCAGGTACTGGGCGTGAGCACCGACATCACCGACCTGAAGGCCGCCCAGCTGGCTGCCGAGCAAGCCGCCCAGGCCCGCGAAAACTTTTTGGCCAACATGAGCCACGAGATTCGCACGCCCATGAACGGCGTGCTGGGCATGGCTGCCCTGCTGGCCAAAACCCGCCTCAACCCGCAGCAGCAGGAGTTTGTGCGCACCATCCGCAGCTCGGGCGCGCACCTGCTGGGCGTGCTCAACGACGTGCTCGACGTGTCGAAAATTCACTCGGGCAAGCTGGAAATAGAAGCCGCGCCCTTTCACCTGCACGACTCCATGCAGCAGGCCGTGGCCACGCTGGCCATGCAGGCCCAGGAAAAAGGGCTGACGTTTGGCTTCAAGCCCTTCGCCACCGACGAGGCCCCCTGGGTGCTGAGCGACCCCTTCCGGCTTAACCAGATATTGCTCAATCTATTATCTAACTCTATTAAGTTCACCACCAGCGGCAGCGTGTGGCTGCGCAGCTTTTTGGTGGGCGAAACCGAGGAGGAGCTACTCGTCCGCTTTGCGGTGCAAGACACCGGCATCGGCATTGGGGCCGACGCGCTGGAACGCATTTTTGAGAGCTTTACCCAGGCTTACGCCGATACCACGCGGCGCTACGGCGGCACCGGCCTGGGCCTCACCATCAGCCGGGCGCTGGTAACGCAGCTGGGCGGCGAGCTAGGCGTGACCAGCACCATCGGCAAGGGCAGCACCTTTTCCTTCACCCTGCCGCTGCGCAAAACCGATGAGCCCGCCCCCGTGGTAGCCGATGCCTTCGATACCGGCCTGCTGCGCGGCGTGCGGGTGCTGCTGGCCGAAGACAACCCCATCAACCGCATGGTGGCCCGTCTGCACCTCATGCAATGGGGCGTGGTGGTAGATGAGGCCGAGGATGGCCTGATAGCCCTGCAAAAGCTGCGTGCCAACCCCTATGACGTGGTGCTCATGGACATCCAGATGCCTCACATGAGCGGCATTGAGGTGACGCAGCACCTACGCCAGTTTGCCGACGCCACGCAGGCTTCCCTACCCGTGCTGGCCCTCACGGCCAATGTATTCAAGAGCGACAACGAGAAGTACCTGGCCGCCGGCATGGACGATTACCTCGCCAAGCCATTCGCCGAGGAGGACCTGTATGCCAAGCTGGTGGCGCTGTTGCGGCAACCCGCCCCTGGCCTAGCCTTGGCCCCACTGCCCGCCTACGACCTCACCCGCCTGCGCCAAGATGCCAAAGGCCACACCGCCTTTGTGGCAAGCATGGTGCAGTCTTTTTTGACGCACATGCCGCCCATGCTGCAAAAAATCCGGGAGGCCACCGCTGCCCGCGACTGGCTGGCCGTGGCCGACCTGGCCCACCACATCAAGCCCAACCTGCTCACCCTCAGCATTGAAGCAGCTATCCCCGCCATGCATACCCTGGAGGAACTGCCGACCCTCATGCCTACCCCCGACGAGCCGTTGCGGCAAGTAGCCGTGGCCCAGCTGCTGGCCGCCGTGGAGCACGCGCTACGGGAATTACCAAATGAGGCGTAAGTTATTAGTAAACAAGTAGTTAACTGAATAAACTGCTTGCTAACCTACGCTATAGCGGTTCTGAGGTCGTGGCAACGATGCTTGCGTGACTGGCGCAGGCGGCGCACCCGGCAACCGATCGGCCGGCTGCGCCGGTGGACCGGAGCGGGTGTAGCAACCCGGAAACTATCCTGGCTATATCCCCCGCAGGCGGCGGAAAAATGCCTCCTGGTAAGCCTTGGCCACCGGCACCTCGTGGCCGCCGGGCAGCTGCAGCTGGTTGTCCTCCACGGCTTCTATGAGGTTGGTATTGACCATATAAGAGCGGTGTACGCGCACAAAATTAGCAAAGGGCAGCCGCTCCTCAAAGGTTTTGAGCGTGGCATACACAATGTGCTTGTGCTTGGCCATTACCAACACCGAGTACATCGACATGGCCTCGATGTAGAGCACATCGTCGAAGTTGACGCGGGTGAGGCGGTTATTAATTTTCAGGAACAGTGTGTGGCCTTCGGCCCCAAACATTGCTTCGGGGCCTTCTTCCAGAACAGGCACGGCCAGGGCCACCCGCTGGCTGCGAATGCGGTCCACGGTGCGGCTGAAGCGGGCGTAGTCCAGGGGCTTCACCAAGTAGTCGGTCACGCGCAGTTCGAAGGCATCTACGGCGTAGTCACGGTGCGAGGTCACGAGCACTACTTCGGGCAACGGCTCGGGCAGAATGCGCACCAAGTCGAGGCCCGTGAGCTCGGGCATATTGATGTCGAGCAGCAGAATATCGGCCGTGCCCCCCGAGCGGAAGTAGTTGAGGCACGCCACACCGTCGGCAAATGCGCCGGCCAGCATGAGGCCCTCCGTAATGCCAACGTAATGCTCCAGCGTGAGCCGGTTCATCTCGTTGTCATCCACCACCACGCAGGTCAGCTGAGACAAAGGGGCGGCGGAACTCATAAATAGAGGCAGACGAGTTAATTAACAGAAACAGCCTGAAAGATAGGCGGGAAAGCCAGTACACCAAGCCCTCAGAATGTGCTCACTACGCTAGCTGCTAGCGAGGCAACTTACCGCACATACGAGTTAAGTTAGCCAGTAGGTTTTTTCCAGTTCCACAACCAGCACAACTAGCTCAACTCAACTGGCTTGCCCACAGCGCACTTGCCGCCGGCAACACTTATAATAGCATAGTAGTACTACTTAATACCCAAAAACCTCAATTATATTTCTTCAATTAAGTTACCCACAGCTAGCAGCAAAAAGCCCGCCGCACCTGGCTAGGTACGGCGGGCTTGGGCAAAAACAGGTACAGCTAATTGTTCATGGCCGTGGCAGGGGGGCCGGTTTTGCCCAAGTCCTTCTCCACGTATTTGCTGGGGCACTTGGTCAGAATCTGGTCGGCTTCAAACACGCCATCCTTCATGGCCCCCACAATTACCACCTGCTCCGACTTATCCATATCCTGGGGCTTGGGGTTGCGGTACACCACGCGCTGGGCCACGTGCAGGGTATCTACCATAGTGAAGGCGAAGTAGTTGGGGTTCACCACCGGGTCGTACTCCAGGCCCACGGGGCGCTTATCGGAGTCGCGGGGCAGGGTGCCCACCACATGTACTTTGGCCGGGTTGCCAGCCGCCGCCTGCTGCCGGGCAATGGTGAAGGTCGAATACGTGCTGGCATCCGCCATGGTACTCATAATGATGCCCACCGCGGCCGCGATAACCACCAGGATAAAAATGTGCGACTTTTTCATAAGGTATGTAGCTAACAAAATTGCTGCGAAAGAGGTGCCGGCTTAGCGGCCCTCTACTTCGCGCTCCAGGCGGCTCACCTTGCGGTCGAGGCGCACCAGGTAAACAAACAACCCACTCAGAATGATGACGATAACCAACACTACGACGTAAATTTTACCGTTGGCGCGCAGGGCATCAGCCATTTCGGGCTGGTCGGCGGCCCCGGTTTGGGCCAGGGCCGCGCCAGCCAGCAGCAACAGGGGCAGCAGCAGGGCCATGGCCCGGCTAAGCAAGTTGTTTGTCTTGTTTTTCATAAATCTTTTCTTTCACAAAGGCCAGGCGGCAAGCTACTTCCGTAATCCAGACGCCGAGCAGCGTCCAGCCGATTACGGCCGGGTAAAACACGAGGCGCATGGCACTGTCAAGGTCGTACTTCGAGAAGCCGGGGTTGCCGCCCATGCCCGGGTGCAGCGACGCCGACGCCAGCCGCGGCATGATAAACAGCAGCGGAATGGCCGCCGCAAACGCAAAGATATTGTAGATGGCCGAGAGGCGCGCACGCTGCTGCTCGTCCTGCACTGCCCCGCGCAACACCAAGTAAGCCAGGTATATAAGCATGGTTACGGCCGCGCCATTGAGCTTCACGTCGGTGGTCCACCAAGTGCCCCAGGTGTAGCGGGCCCACAGGCTGCCCGTGAGCAGACCCAGGGTGCCGAGCAGGATGCCCGTTTTGGCCGACTCGTGGGCCAGCGTGTCGAGGCGCGGGCTAGGGTCGCGCAGGTAGCGAATGGAGTTGACCACCGACGCCAGCAGGATGATGGTCATGCCAAACCACATCGGCACGTGGAAGTACAGGTTACGCTCCGTTTCGTTGAGAATAGCCAGGCGCGGTACGTGGCCCAGCAGACCCATCACCGCTGTGTAGAGCAGCAGTACAATGGTCAGATATTTCCACCATTTCATAGCAAGTATCAATTAATAGTGAGCAAGTATCAGTTCAGTTGGCTGGCACGTGGCCGACCACGCCAAAGAGCGGGTCGCCATAATGCGGGCGATGGGCGTACACTTCGGCGGGGCCGAAGCCGGCGGCTTCAAAATAGTGCTTGACCAAGCCGGCGTGGCCCGCGTCGTCAAGCGCCTGCCAGGCGTACACGGCTTTGTCGGGGAAGCAGCGGTTGGAGAACGTGACGACCAGCGGCGCGCCCGGCCGCAGCACCCGGGCCAACTCCTTGAAGACTTCGACCGGC
Organism: Hymenobacter sp. H14-R3; assembly: GCF_030063445.1. Classification (GTDB taxonomy): domain Bacteria; phylum Bacteroidota; class Bacteroidia; order Cytophagales; family Hymenobacteraceae; genus Hymenobacter. The sequence continues at coordinate 13,093 of NZ_JASITD010000001.1, forward strand.
TGCGTGAGGTACTGCACCGACACGCAAATGCCGGCCGCGTCGAACTCGGCGTCGCCGTAGGGCAGCCGCGGGGTTTCGTTGAGATTCTGGACGATGCCCGGCTCGGTGAGGCGGGGGTTGTGGGCCAGCTCTTTGGCGTTCATGCCCAGGGCGGCCACGCGGGCGTAGGCTACCTCAGCGGGCAGGTGGCTAACCCAGCTGCTCATGAGGTCGAGGATGCGGCCCCCGGCCGGAAAGTGCTGCCGGTAGAGCTGCGTAACGGCCGCCACGGCCGCCGGGTCGATGTGCGTGACCAGGCGCTCGAAGCTATAAAACTCGTCGTCGGGTGCTTCGTTGTGCCGGGCAAATGCCTGCGGGGGAAGGTCAGCTATCATTTAACAATCATCAGTTAGCACGTAACAGTCAGCTGATTAGCAGTTAAAAATAAATCGTTGGTGTGCTCTAAAGAGCTGGCAACTACTAATTGATACCTGTTAAATAACTCAACTGCGCCACAGGAACGGAAACAACAGATAAGACACCGCGCCCACGATAAAGTTCAGCGCCACCAGCGTGATAACGGAGCTTTGGCTGGCGTCCCAGGGCAGGCCGTCGAGGGCGTTTTTGCTCACTTTTACCAGTAGTAGCAGCACGGGCACCAGCACCGGCAGCCCCAGCACGGCCAGCAGCGTGCCGCCCCCCGCCTGCCCCGCCCGCGCCGCAATGCCCGCCACCAGTGTCAGCGACGAGGCCAGGCTCACGGCCCCCAGCCCAATGCTGAGCAGGTACACCGGCCAGTCTTGCACCGGGTTGCCGAGCAGTAGCGTGTACAGTAATAACCCAGGAATAGCTAACGTAATGAGCAACAGCGCATTATACAAAATCTTGGCCAGCACCACGGCCTCGGGCCGCGCCACGGTGTAGTAGTACAGCCGCAGGCCGGCCGACTCTTGGGCTAGGCCGCGCCCGGCCGCGCCCAGCGCCGCAAACAGCAGAATTATCCAGAACAGCGCGTTCCAGGCCGGGGCCGGCGGCGCGCCCCCGCGAAAGCTGAAGCTGAGGTAGCTCACGTATACCGTGCCGCCCACGTAGAGCAGCAAGCCGCCCAGCGCACTGCGCTGCCGCCATTCCAGGCGCAGGTCTTTCAGCAATAAAAGCCAGATTTCAGCAAGCAGTGACACAGCCGCAAAGGTACAATGGGTGAAGTGGTGAAGGAGTGAGTTGGTGAAGGAATGAAGTGGTGAAGGGGGAATGATGAGCGCGTCAGGCAATGCTGGCGCACGTTCATCATTCCCCCTTCACTCCTTCACCAATTCACTCATTGTCTAAAAGTCGTGGCCCAGCGTGAAATAGGGCTTGGGCTTGGAAGTCACGTAATTTTCCTGGGCCCAGGCCACGTCGAACTTGGTGTAGAAGCCCAGCACCGTGGAGCGGATGCCCAGGCCGTAGCCGATAAGGAAGGGGTTGGTGAAGTTGGTAACCGTGCCGTTGAAGATGTTGCCGTTGCCGCCAAATTTGATGGTGGTGTTGGAGTTATTTTCGCCGAAGGGGTTGGTGCCCTCGTAGGCCGTGCCGGCGTCGAAGAAACCGATGAGTTGGAGGTTGCGGAAGAAGCCCGAGTAGATGGGCTTGTTGGAGAAGTACTGCACAATGGGCAGGCGCACCTCACTGTTGAGCAGCACGTAGCGGGTGCCCTTCTGGCGGCTCAGGTTGAAGCCGCGCAGGTTGGTGACGAACTGCTGATAGAAGATGCTAGTGGGGTCGGGGTTTTGGCCGGCGGGAGCCAGTAGCTGCTGGTCGGCGTAGCTCTGGCCCACCCAGTTGTCCATGCCGCCGAGGCGGAACACCTGCTGCGGATTGCCGCCGCCCTCGGCTGCCCCAAAGAACTGGCCGTAGCTCACGCGGTTGGCCCACACCAGCTGGCGGTGCAGCTTCTGGTAGTGGCGCAGGTCGATGTAGAACTTGCCGAAGGCGTTGGACTTGTTGGCCACGTCATTCATTTGCAGCACGCCCACCTTCAGGCGGGTGCCGAGCAGCATATTGACGCCCGTGGCCCGCGAGTTGTCAAACACCAGCTCGGCGTTGAAGCCAGCGTAGTTGCGGGTAATATCCTCAGTAGTAGACGATACGCCGGTGAGCGAGCGCGAGATATTATCGTAGCGCGGGCCGCCGCGCAGGCTCAGGCTGTGGGTGAGCGGATAGGCAATGGTGGGCGCTACCGAGTGGCGGCCGTAGCGAAACTGCTCGCCCGCGCCGCCCGCATCGAAGAAATAGGCCTGCTTCTGGTAGGCAATCGTCCAGTCGAAGCGCCGCGTCACGTTGGTATACGACACGTTGATGTTGCTGGTGCGCAGGTCGAGCTGCCCGAAAATACTGGCCTGAAAGCGGTGATTCTCAAAGGCATCCGATAAGTTGGCTTGCAGCGAGAAGCCGAAGCCCAGCAGCGGGTCGATGGCGATGCCCGTTACCAGGTTGTCGGCCATGAAACGCGTATCGTAGCGGTACGGCCCGGCAATGGTGCTGGAGGCCATGCGGGCATTGGTAGCCGCGGCGGTAGTCGCCTTGGCATTGCGCCGGGCGCGCGCGGGCGTCACGTCCTCATCTTCCTCAAACTGGTAGTTGTTGGGGTTGAGCGGGGCCGTGCTGCGGCGCTTGGCGGCGGCGGCCGTAGCCGGGTCGGTAGTAGCGGGGGCGGCAGTTACGGCCGGCGTGGTGGGCACAGTAGCGGCCGGGCGCACGGGGGCGGGCTGCGAGCGATTTTCGAGAATGCGCTGGCGCGACGTTTTGCCCAGCACCAGGTTGGTAGGCAGCGGAAACTGCGGGTAGAGGTAGAGCAGGTCGCGGGCCTGCACCTGCGGAATGAACGCCAGCGTGCCCTGGGCGGCGCTGTAGTCGAAATCCTGCATGTTGGTGGCGAAGCTGCTCACCGGCTGGTGCTGGCCCGTTTTGCGCGAGTAGCGGTAGAGGCCGCGGATGCCGTTTTCCTCGCCCAGGTACAGAATCTCGTCGTCGGAAATGGGCCGGGGCCGGGTTTCGTTCGAAATAGTGCTCACCAGCGACTCGATGGGGATGGCCCGGCCATCGAGGTGGCAAATGAACAAGTCGTAGTTATTCACCACGTTGGGGAATATGGCGGGGCGGGCGCGGCCCGTGGAGTCGAGGTAGCGGTTCGAACTGAAGGCAATTGCCTGGCCGCCAGGCATGAACACAGCCTGCTGGTCGTCGAACAGGTCGTTGGTGAGCTTTTCGGGCTGCCGGCTGCCGGCGCGCAGCAGGTAAATATCGTTCTGCCCATTTTGCACCGCCGTGAATACCAGGGCTTTGCCATCGGCCGAGTAGTTCATATCCAGTACCTGGTCGTAGGGCGCAAATACGGTAGTGGGCGGCCGCAGGCGCAGCGTGCGGCCGAGGCGGCCGGGCAGGTCGAGGCTCAGGGCTTCGCGCAGGCGCAGCACCATGCGGCCGCGCAGCAGCTCGGCCACGGCCAACTGCGAGTTGCCGCGCCAGGCCAGCACGGGCAGGCGGGTTTCGATTTGCTGGTCGGGGGTGCGGTAGCCGCCGTGCAGCAGGGTGCGGCGGTGGGTGCCATCGCGGTTGGCCACCACCACACGGTAGCGTCCTTGGTCGTTCACGGCGTAGGCCAAGTGCTGGCCGTCGGGGCTGAACACGGGCTGCGAAAACACGTCGAGCCCGCGCTTATTGCGGCCACTGATGCGATTGGCCTCGGTGGGCACCGTGAGGGAAGCCATAGAGGCCCCCGTGTTAATATCACGGTAGTAGCCCACCCAGTTGCGCAAAAACACCTTGAACGGCACGTTCAGCGACGACGAGATGCCGACTTCCACATCGCGGGTTATGCGCGTGAGGTTCAGCACGTTCTGCACCGCGCCATAGCCGTAGCGCTCGGCAATGTAGTTCCACACGCTGTGGCCCGCCAGGCGCGGGTTGCGCAAAAAGAACGGGGCCGTGCGGTTGCCGGTGGGGTACTGGCGCACCATGTCGCGCATGTAGGCGTCCATGTCCACGCTCCAGCCCTCGGCGGCGTAGGCCGACGCGCCGTCCACAAACCAGCTGGGCAGTTGCAGCAGGTAGTTGCTTTGCAGCACCTCGCGCAGCGAGCCGCCGTACATCATGTCATCGAGCAACACCTTGGTAATCTGGTAGCTAAGCTCGCGCTTGAAGTCGGTTTGGCGGCCCGTGAAGGCTACTTCTACCTTGGTTTGGCGGGCCAGCTGGGCCTCGCCGCCGCTCACGGCGTTGGCCACGGGCAGGTTGATGTTGCTCTGCCGCAGGTCGCCCACCGAATTGTACATCATCAGCGTGGTTTTGCTGTAGGGGAAGTACCCCACCAGCGCCGTAATGCGCTGGAGCTCCTGCTCGGCGTAGGCGGCCGTGCGGCGGGCGCTGGCCTCGCCCCCGGCGTAGAAGTACACATTGAAATTCTGGGTGGAAAACTGCTGCCACTCAAATTTCTTATACTGAATCCGCACCCGGCCAAACGGCTCCTGCGCGGTTTGGGCGCGGGCGGGGCCGGCCACCAGCAACCCCCACATTACCAGCACCAAACCTATGCCCCGCCCTACCCGGGAGCCAGCCGGATGCCGGCCTACCAATTGGAGAAAATTCACAGCAAATAGCGTCAGATTATGGGAAGAACGAGGGGTAGGTATTCGTTTTTTGTTACTCGCTTTTCGTTGTTCGTTTTTGATGATAACCAACTATCAAACAGTGAGTTAACAACAAACACAAGTAGCGAGCAATAAGAGGACAAACAACTAGTAACCTTAACGCCGGCCGGGGCCGGCTTGGTATCCGGCGGGGTTAAGGCGGCTCGGAAGTTCAGGAGCCGAATTAAAAATTAGAAATGAAGAATTAAAAATCAGCTAGTCATTTTCTAATTCTTCATTTTTAATTTTTCATTTTTTAATTCCTTCTAAGGCCGGGTAAAGCGCGTAGTAGCGGGCTAAGTTAACATCGGGCCACAGCTCGCCGCTGCTGGCGAGATGGTCGGCCAGCAGCGTGGCCAGGCGTGGGGCCATGCTCACGCCCTTCGAGCCAAAGCCGCCGAAGAGGCTGAGCCAGGGCAGGGCGGGGTGGCGACCCAGCAGCGGGCGGCGGTCGCGCACGGCGGGCCGCACGCCGCGCTGCTCGCTCAGCACCTCAAACGGCAGCGCCGTGAGGCCGGCCAGCCGCCCGGCCAGCTCGCGCTGGTCGGCGTCGCCGGGCTCGGTAGCGAAGGGCGGCCAGCGGTAGGTGGCCCCCACCCGAAACTGCCCCGGCACCACGCTCGGCACCACGTAAGCCCCCCGATTGAGGACTTGCGCCGGGCTCAGGCCGGGCACTGCCACGTCGAGCACCGCACCCTGGTTGGGCGTGAGGGGCAGCCAGCCAAAGTGCGGGCAGGCCAGCGCGGCCGCGCCCTGGCAGCACACCACGTGGCGCGCCCGCAGCTGGCCCGGCGCGTAGGCCACGCCCGTGCCGTCGGCAACGACGTGCTCCCAGCTAAAAGTTTCTTCGCGCAGCCAGCCAGCGGCCTTTCCTTGGCGGGCCAGGGCGGCCAGCAGCGCCGCCACGCGCAGGTGGCCGCCCCCGCGCAGCCAGGCCCCGCCAAACGGGGCCAGCAAACCGGGCCGCGCAATGGGCGCGGGGTCGATGCGTTCGACGAAGCCCTGCCAGGGGTCGTCGGCGGCGCGGGCCAGCATCTGCTCCTGCTCTGGCAGCGAGCCAAACACTTTGAGAATGGGACTGGGCTGGAAAAAATCTTCGCCCAGCTCTTCGTTAAGACCTTGGTAATAAGCCACTGCCGTAGGCAAAGTTTCGTGGGCGCGCCAGGTGAGGGCAAAGCGCTTGCCGGCCACGGGGTTCATGAGGCCGGCGGCCACGCGGGAGGCGGCGTCGGGCCGAGGCTCGTCGTAGACCAGCACGCTATGGCCGCGGCCGCGCAGCTCGCGGGCCAGCACCGCCCCGGCAATGCCGTGGCCGATGAGCAGGTAGTCGTAATCAAGGTAATCAGTCATTATTGGGGGCAAAGTACGGACCGGTGGCAGGCCCGCCAGGCGCCGGCCCCTCACCACCGCCCCTGCCGTTACCTTTGCCGCATGCTGCGTATTGTCTCCTTCACCTTCAACGGCTTCGCCGAAAACACCTACCTGCTCATCGACGAGGCCACCCGGGCTACGGCCATCGTGGACCCCGGCATGTACTCGGCCGCCGAGCAGCAGAAGCTACGGGCTTACATTGCTGATAATAAACTGGAGGTTAAGTACTTATTGAACACGCACGCCCACATCGACCACGTGCTGGGCAATGCGTTTGTGCTGCGCACCTACCCGGGCGTGCCGTTTTGGCTGCACGCCCTCGACCTGCCCACGCTGCGGGCCGTGGGTACCTACGCCGGCCCCTACGGCTTCCCAGCCTACGAAGGGGCCGAGCCCACGGGCGAGCTGGCGGCCGGCCAGGTTATCGCGCTGGGTGAAAGCGAATTACAAGTAAGGTTTGCGCCGGGCCACGCGCCGGGCCACGTGGTGCTGTACGATGCGGCGGGCGGGCAGCTCATTGGCGGCGACGTGCTGTTTAAGGACAGCGTGGGGCGCACCGACCTGCCAGGCGGCGACCACGCCACGCTCATCCAAAGCATTGTGAGCGAGCTACTTACCCTGCCCGATGCTACGGTGGTGCACTCTGGTCACGGCCCGGCTACTACCATCGGCGCGGAGCGGCGCAGCAATCCGTTTTTGACGTAGCCCGTTTCCCAACCTCGCCTTTAGCGTAACCCTCAAGCCGCCAACCACTTGAAACGACATATTCCCAACGCCGTCACCTGTCTCAACCTGCTGTGTGGGTGCCTGGCGCTCACGTTTATTTTTCGGGGCGAGCTGGTGCTGGGAGCCTACCTGGTGGGCGCGGCGGCCATCGCCGACTTCTTCGACGGGCTGCTGGCGCGCGCCCTGCGCGTATCGACGCCCATCGGCAAGGACCTGGATTCACTGGCCGACATGGTGTCGTTTGGGGTGGTGCCGGGGGCCATTATGTATAAGCTGCTGGAGCAAGTGGGCTTGCCCGCCAGCTTACAGCTGCTGGGCGGCTTAGGCTTCACTATCAGCATCTTCTCCGCCCTGCGGCTGGCTAAGTTCAACAACGATACCCGCCAATCCACCTCCTTCATTGGCTTGCCTACGCCGGCTTGCACGCTGGTGGTGGCGTCGCTGCCGCTCATCCTGGCCACCAACGAGTTTGAGTTGCACAACTTCATCCTCAACCCGTGGCTGCTGCTGGGGCTCACCTTCCTGCTGTCAGGCCTGCTGGTGGCCGAGCTGCCGCTGTTTGCCCTGAAGTTCAAGAACCTGCGCTGGCTTGGCAACCGCCGGCGGTTCACTTTTATGGCCCTCACGCTGGTGCTGGTGGGTACGCTGCGGGCGGCGGGCATTCCGGTGGCGGTGCTGCTGTACGTGCTGCTATCGGTGCCGGGCCGGGTGCGCAGCCGCGACCCGCTCGAACCCAACCCTGTCGCGCCGCAATAACTTAGGCGGCCGGGCAGTTAACCTGCGCGGGAGTGAACTGAAGGCGACGTATTTTTGATTGGTGCCTGTGGGCCTTAGCTGGTTGTATTTATGCGAAACCTTTTCTCGATATGGTTGCTGGGGTTGCTGCTGGGCGTTGGCGTGGTGGCGCAAGCCCAAAGCAGCCCCCAAACAGCACCCGTTAGCCTCAGCTGGACCAGCTACGCCAGCCTGCGCAACCCCGCCGCCAGCCCCGATGCCGCACCGCGCCGGGTACCCAGCTTCCGGGGTGCCTACCACGGCCCCAACGACGTGCTGGGCACCTACACCCTGCGCCTGCCCGGCACCGTGGCCAGCGGCGAGCTGCGCGATGCGGTGTACGAAGCCTTTCCGGCGGCCGATGTTAAGTTATTGGGCACCACTACGTTGCCGAATACGCCCGAAATTCAGATTCGCACAGGCACCGAGGCCCGCCAGGTGTATTCCTACGTGCTGCTGAAGCCCGTGCGCCGCAACCCCCAAACCGGCCAGGCCGAGCGGCTGCTGTCGTTCACCTATGCCTACCAGACGGCGGCCGGGGCTTCGGCCAGCCGCACTACGGCCCGCAGCCACGTGAGCACTTCGGTGCTGAACAGCGGCGACTGGTATAAAATCGGGGTGCCGCACAACGGCGTGTATAAGCTCGATATGGCTACGCTGCGCAGCCTGGGCCTGCCCGTGCAAACCCTCGACCCGCGCCGGGTGCAGCTGTTTGGCAACGCCGTAGGGCTGCTGCCCCAGGCCAATGCCACGCCCCGGCCCGACGACCTGGCCGAGAATAACCTGCACTTTGTGGGCAACAACGACGCGACTTTTGGCGCCGACGAGTACTTCCTGTTTTATGCGAAAGGGCCGCACACCTGGCGGGCCAGCCAGCCGGGCCGGGCGGCGCGGGCGGTGCAGCCGGGCCTCTACGACCTGCTGGGTGAGGGCGGGCGCTTCAAGCACCTCAATAACTTTTTTTGCGATACAGCTTACTACTTCCTGACCGTGGGCGGCCGCGACGGGCGGCGCGTACCCACGGTGGCCGCCCCGACCCGGCCCGCCACCGGCGCACCCATAACCACGTTTCTGGACCGCCGCTTCTACGAGCACGACCTGGTTAATATCCTGCACTCGGGCCGGCGCTGGCTGGGCGAGGCGTTCAGCAGCACTGCCCCGGCGCGTGACTTTGTTTTCAGCGGCGATGGCAACCAGCCGCTGGCCGACCTCGTGGCCGGCGACACGCTACGCCTGACCGTGGCCACCGCCAGCACTGCCAAGCAAAACAGCACCTTCGACGCCACGCTGGGCACCGTCCGGCTGGGTTCCCAGTCGCTGCCCGGCCTGCCTGTCGGCTCCTTCACTACGGTGGCCAACAACGACTTCCGTACGTTCGCGACGCTTACGCCGGCCGGCCTCACCGACCCCAAAATCACGCTTACCTACGCTTCCTTCGACCCGCAGGGCACCGGCTACCTCGATTACTTGGAGCTGGTAGTGAAGCGCCAGCTGCGGCTCAGCGCCGCCTACCTGGAGTTTAACTCACTGAATTACAAGCGGGGGCCGAATACCGTGGGTACCTTCACGGTAAGTAACGCGGCCACCGGCGCGCTGGTGTGGGACGTTACCAACCCGCGCCGGCCCCAGGGCCAGGCCCTCGATGCCAGTGGCAGCTTTGCGGCCTACACCGACTCGCTGCGCGAGTTTGTAGCCGTGCAGCCCGGCGGCACGTTTGAGGCACCCCGGCTCTTTGGCAAAATCGCGAACCAGAACCTGCACGCGCTCAACACCGACGGCAAGCTCGATTTGGTGATTGTGACTTATGCGCCGTTTAAAGAGCAGGCCGAGCAGCTGGCCAAGCACCGCCGCGACTACAACGGCCTGAACGTGGCCGTAGTAACTACCCAGCAGGTGTACAACGAGTACAGCTCGGGTGGGCAGGACGCCACGGCCATCCGCGACCTAATGAAGCAGGTGTATGACCGCAACCCCGACCCGGTGAACCACCGTGGCTACCTGCTGCTGCTGGGCGATGCCTCGTTCGATTACAAGTCGTCGGCCTTCAACGATGCCAGCAAGGAGCCCGCGTGGTGGGCCACCCGCAAGCCCTTTGCTACTAACCTCAACTTTGACGCGGCCAACCAGAACTTCGTGCCGACTTACGAGTCGCGCGAGTCGTTTTTTCCGGTGCAGCAGTTTGGCCCGAGCCGCGATAACGTGGAGGGCGAGAGCAGCTATTCCTCAGAGGATTATTACGGCTTGCTGGACGACAGCGAGGGCGACTGGACGGAGTCGTACGGGGCCACCTTTGAGGCCACCGACATCGGCGTGGGCCGCCTACCGGTGCGCACCATTGTGGGGCAGCGGGCCGATGCCAGCCAGGCCCAGCAAGTGGTAGCCAAGATTATGGACTACGATGCCACCACCAGCTTTGGCAAGTGGCGCAATACCATCACCCTCACGGCCGACGACACGGACGCGGAGAAAAGCAACGAGTTTGCCACCGAGTCGGAAACGATTTTCGCCGCCAACATCAAGCGCAGCGAGCCGGCCTACAACATTCGCAAAGACTACCTCGACCTGTTTCCGCAGGTGAGCCAGGCGGCCGGGCAGCGCTCACCGGCGGCCATGGCGGCCATTGACGAGGCCCTGGAGCAGGGCTCCCTGCTGATTGGCTACACCGGCCACGGTGGCCCGCGCGGCCTCACCGATGAGCAGATTATCACCAATGCTTCGCTGCTGTCCCTGCGCAATCAGCATCGCCTCACCTTCCTGGTTACGGGCACCTGCGACCTGAGCACCTACGACAACCCCGACCTGACCTCGGCCGGCGAGCAGGTGCTCACCGATAACGCCACGGGCGGCGCGGTGGGCCTGTTTACCACCACGCGGGTTGTATACTCCAACTTTAACACGGAGGTAGTCAACAACTTCTACACCCAGGTGCTGGCCCGCAACGCGGCCGGGGCCCTGCCCTACCTGGGCTTCGCGGCCAGCACGGCCAAAAACCAGTCGCCCAGCGGCGACCTCAACAACCGCAACTATACCTTGCTTGCCGACCCCACCACCCGCCTGGCTTACCCCGCCCAGCGCGTGGTACTCGACTCGATTCAGGTGGACAGCAAGGTAAACCGCACCTTTGCCAGCACCGATAGCCTGCACACCCTCAAGGCCCTGAGCCAGGTGCGGCTGAGCGGCCACATCGAAAACGCCGGCGTGCTGAATACCACCTTCGGCGGCACGGCCGACGTTACCATTTACGACAAGCCCGTGACCGTGACCACCCTGGGCGACGCACTTTCGGCACAGGTACCCGTCGAAACCCAGGAAAACGTTATCTACGGCGGGCAGGCTACAGTAAGCGGCGGGCGCTTTGCGGTGAAGTTTGTGGTGCCCAAAGACATTGCTTACAACGTGGGCCTGGGCAAAATCAGCCTCTACGCCCAGGACCTGGCCCATAAGGTGGATGCCCAGGGCTACCAGCCGGCCCTCATTGGCGGGGCTTCGCGCCTGGCCCCCACCGACACCACGCCGCCCGTGGTGCAGCTCTACATGACTGACGAGTCGTTTGTGTCGGGCGGCAGCACCGACCTGAGCCCGCTGCTGCTGGCGCGCCTCACCGACAAGTCGGGCATCAACACGTCCAGCGCCGGCATTGGGCATGATATTACGGTTACGCTCGATGATGACCCCAGCAAGCTGGTGACCGTCAACGATGCCTATACTTCTGACGTTGATAACTTTATGGCCGGCCGCCTGCGGTACTTGTACAAAGACCTCGCGCCCGGCCCTCACACAATTCGCCTCAAAGCCTGGGACACCTACAATAATTCGGCAGAAGGCACGGTTGACTTCATCGCGGAGCAATCGGCTCAGCTGGCCCTGGCGCACGTGCTCAACTATCCCAACCCGTTCAGCAACATCACCACGTTCCATTTCGACCAGTCGCGGCCGGGTTCGGAGCTGGATGTGCAGGTGCAGATATTCACGGTAGCGGGCCGCCTCGTGAAAACCCTGCGCGCCACTATCCCCGTGAGTACCAGCCACGTACCCAGCACCATGCAGGACGGCACGCTGAGCTGGAACGGCCGCGACGACTACAACGACCAGCTGGCGCGGGGCGTATACGTGTACCGCGTGAGCGTGCGCACCCCCGATGGCCAGGCCGCCACCAAGTTTGAGAAGCTAGTTTTGCTAAACTAATCCGGGCTTCGTTTTCGTAGGTCTCTTCAAAATAGCATTTTTTAGTTGCGCATCGTTTTTCCCTGCAACGCTTTACCAGTAGCCAACCCTCTTGCAACTAGCACTTTACTAAATCCTATGAATTTTTTTCGTACGCTAAGCTTTGCGCCGGCGTTGTTGCTGCTGGCGGTCCCGGCCGCGCTGGCTCAGCGCACTATTACTACGGCGGTGCCCATTCTTACGCTGAGCCCCGATGCCCGCGGGGCGGCGCTCGGTGATGCGGGGGTCGCTACCTCGCCCGATGCCAACGCGGCCTTCTACAACCCCGGCAAACTGGGTTTTGTGGATTATAAGTATTCTATCTCGCCTTCCTACTCGCCCTGGCTACGCCAGATTACCGACGATATGAGCGTGAGCTACCTATCGGGCTACGGCAAGGTGGGCGAACGCGGGGCCATCGCGGCCTCGCTGATGTACTTCAGCCTGGGCCAGATTGACTACCGCGACGGCAACAACATAGCCGGCCCCTCATTCAATCCCAAGGAATACGCCTTCGCGCTATCGTACGGCCAGAAGCTGGGTGAAAATTTTGGCGTTGGTATCTCGGCGCGCTATGTGCGCTCCAACCTTATCGGCGCTGCGAACGGCAGTGATGCGCAGGCTGGCAACTCTTTCGCTGTTGACCTCGGCACTTATTACAGCAAGGATGTAACCATCGGTACCGGCGTGTATAACATGGCTTTTGGGGCTGCCCTCACCAACATTGGCAACAAGATGGTGTACGTTGACCCCAACACATCCAGCTTTCTACCCACGCAGCTGCGGCTGGGCACGGCTCTGACCCGCGAAATAGACTCCTACAATAAGATTACGCTGGTTTTTGATGCTACTAAGCTGCTTGTTCCGTCGCCTTACTATGAAGAGCCTTTGCCTGCTTCCGCTTCACAGGCTGATAAGCTGGCTCAACTAAACCGGGTGAGCCAGACCAATCGTGAGCGTCAGCAGGCAAACATCGTATCGGGCATTTTCAACTCCTTCAGCGATGGGTCGAACGGCTTCAAGGGTGAGTTACAGAAAATCAACCTGCACACTGGCCTCGAATACTGGTACAACAATACCGTTGCGGCCCGCGTGGGCTACTTCTATGAAAACCCGCAGAATGGCGACCGCCAGTACCTGAGCTTCGGCCTGGGTGCCAAGCTCTCGGTATTTGGGGTCGATGGCACCTACTTGGTGCCCAACTCGCAAGCCAACCCAGTGGCCAACACCATCCGGGTATCGCTGCATTTCAACCTCAACAAGCTCGCCGATGCCTTCGATGAGCAGGGCGCCGGCGGCACCCGCGGCTCGCTGCCCAACTAAATTTTGTTGCCGGCAACGTTCTTTATAGAACGTCATGCTGAACAAAGTGAAGCATCTCCCCCGTTTCGTTGGTTACCCTACCAAATGCTGCGGGCGAGATGCTTCCCTGCGTTCAGCATGACGCTCTTTGCGTATCCGGCACTACCTCCCCTATACCTATCTACCAGTGTTAAACCGCCTTTCTCCCCCGCCTACCCACCCGCTTACCAACATTGCATTACCCACGCCTACTGTGCAGCGGCTGCCCAACGGCGCGCGCCTGCACCTGCTGGCCAACGATGCCCAGCCCGTGTTGCGGCTGCAAGTGGTGCTGCCGGCCGGCAAGCGCCAGGAGCCACTGCCTGGCCTCTCGCAACTCACGGCCCGCATGCTAACGGAAGGCACCGCCACGCGCACCGCCCGCCAGGTGGCCGACATGGTGGCCTTCTACGGCGCGTCGCTCGACTGCGAGGCGGGCCCCGACCGCGCCACGCTCACGCTCTACTGCCTGGCCCGCCACCTGCCCACGCTGCTGCCGCTGGTGGCCGAAGTGCTGGCCGCACCCACCTTCCCGGCCGAAGAAATGCGCCAGCTGCAAACCCGCATCAGCCAGAATATGCGCGTAGAGCGCCAGAAAATCAGCTACCGCGCCAGCGAGGAAATGAACCGCCAGCTGTTTGGGGAAGACTCAGCCTACGGCAAGCCTTTCGACGAAGCCGCCTTCAACCAGCTCACCACCGACGACTTACGCGCCTTTCACGCGGCGGCCTACGCCCCGGCTGGGGCCGAGCTATTTTTGAGTGGCGACGTACTGGCCCACGGGCCGGAAGTAGCGGCTACTTTAGGCCAGTGGCAGCCGGTGGCTGGTGCCGCCCCGGTGGCCCCCGCCCCGCCGGCTGCCGCCCCAGCTGCCGCCCCAGCCAATGTGCTAACGGTGCCGGTAGAAGGCAGCATTCAGGCTTCGCTGCGGGTGGGGCGGCGCTGGCCCGCCCTCACGGAGGCCCAAACGCCCGAGCTGCTATTGCTGGTGAAAATACTGGGCGGCTACTTCGGCTCGCGCCTGATGCGTAACATCCGGGAGGACAAGGGCTTTACCTACGGCATTCAGGCCAGCGTAGTGGCCCGCGAGCGGGCGGCATCGCTGGTTATCGGCACCGATGTGAACGGCGAAAGCGCCGCCGCTACGCGCCGTGAAATCGATTTTGAACTGGCCCGCCTCCAAACCGAGCCGCTGGGCGATGACGAGCTCGAAACCGTGAAAAACTACACCCTGGGCAAGCTGCTGGGCGAAACCACTACCGTGTTTGAGCAGGCCGACCGCTACCGCTACGTGCTGCTGCAAGGCCTGCGCCCCGACTACTATACCGAACTGGTGCGCCGCACCCAGGCCGCCACTGCCGAGGAGTTGTTGACCCTGGCCCGTACTTACCTCAGCCCCAGCGATATGCTAACCATAGTGGCCGGCGGCGCGGCGAGTTAACTAATTGTGAATGAGTGAATGAGTAAGGGGAGGCCGTCATTGCGAGCCTGCGAAGCAATGACGGCCTCCCCTTACTCATTCACTCATTCACTCATTCACAATTAGTTACTAAGATTAGGAATGCGGAACTGCACGCCCAGCGAGGGAATGAACGTAACCCCACTGAGCGACGCCGTGCTGCCATCGAGCAGCGTGTAGTCGCCGTAGTTTTGGTAGTACACGCTGACGGCGGGCACCACGTACACGTATTTGTAGCCCAGCTTGAGGTTGAGAAACAGGCCGTAGGACGAAAAATTGCGACTCTGCTTCGGCAGGTTGGGCAGCTTGGCGCCGCCTGAGCGGTTGTATAAGTTACTGGGCGTGAAGCCATAGCTCACCCACGAGTGCGCGTACACCGCCCCGTAGCTGATGGCCCCGATGCTCTCCTCGGGCCCAAACGACTGGCTGACGGTGAGCGGAATAAGCACGTCGTGGCGCGAGGCCGACAGCCCCAGCAAGTTGTTGAGGTCGCTCGCAAAGGAGATACTGGGTAAAGAGGCCCGCTGAATGGCGTATTGCAGGCCGATGCTGGCGTAGGTGGTGCCGCTGGCCGCGCCGCGCTCGGGGTTTTCGATAGAACCGGTGGGCCCCAGCAGTTGGTATTGGGTATCGAACACGTGCGAGCCAAAGGCGTACTTGTAGCCCACGTCGAGGCGCGGCACCACGCCGTAGCGGATGCTGAGGTCGGCGGTGGGCTGCAAGGGGTCGAGCAGGTAGGCCAGGGCGGCCGTTTGCAGGCTGCTGACGGTACCCGAGTAGCGCACGGTATCGCCACGGGCGGCCTGGCTGCCGAGCTGGCCCGCCGCGTCTTTCACCGCTGAGCCCGCCTTGCTGATGGGCGCCGAGCCCACGTTGAACCCCTGGTTGTAGGCCAGCCGAAACTCGCCCTGAGGCGTCACCTTGCCCGAAGTAGTAATGTTGCGTGGGGCCGTGCAGGCCCCAGTGCCCACCAGGACCAGCGCCGCCAGGCCAGCCAGCAACCGGCGCTGGCGCGCCACGGGGAGAAGAGAAATCAGCATAGAAAAGGGGTTAAACAGCGATGAGGGGGCCAAAACGAAAACCGGGCCAACCGCCCCAACCAGTGCGCAAGAAACGCCCGGCGGCCGGCTCAAATTACCATTTCATCGGCTAACGCCGCCCGCGCATCGACCTGGCAGCGACCTGGGCGGCGCGCGGGCAGTGGCGGCTGGGGGCGTACTTGCCGCTTGTTCCGCCTTTTCGTACTCTTCCCATGACCATCCTCTACGGCGTGCCGGGCGAAGGCCTCGGCCACGCCACCCGCAGCAAAGTTCTCATTTCCTGGCTGTTAGGCCAGGGGCACGACGTGCGCGTGGTCAGCAGCTCGCGGGCCTTTACGCTGCTCGATAAGACGTTTCCGGGCCGGGTGCTCGAAATTGCAGGCTTTCACATTGCCTACGAAGGGCTGGCGGTGTCGAAGTCGCGCACCATTGGCCTCACGCTGCGCAGCGCGCCCGAGGCGCTGCAAACCAACTTCCGGCAGTACCGGCAGCTGCTGCACGGCTTCCGGCCCGAGGTGGTGATTAGTGACTTTGAGTCGTTTAGCTACTTCTTTGCCAAGCTGTTGCGGGTGCCGGTTATCAGCATCGATAACATGCAGATTATCAGCCGCGCCCACCTCAACGTGACGGTGCCCGCCGCCGAGCGCGAGCCCTACGATGTGGCGCGCTACCTCGTGCGGGCCAAGCTGCCCCGCGCCCGGCACTACCTGATTACTACCTTTTTTGAGCTGCCGCTGCGCCTGCGCTACGCTGAGCGTACTACGCTGGTGCCCAGCATTATCCGCCCCGAGATTCAGGCCGCCCAGCCCACTAAGGGCAACTACATACTGGTGTACCAAACGGCCACCAACCAAACCAATCTAGTCGAGATTTTACAGCAACTACCCGAGCAGGAATTTCGGGTCTACGGCTTCAATAAAGACGAGGCGCACGGCAACGTGCTGCTGCGGCCCTTCTCCGAGGCGGGCTTTATTGCCGAGCTGGCGGGCAGCCGGGCCGTGCTCACCAACGGCGGCTTCTCGCTGATTTCGGAGGCCGTTTACCTGCACAAGCCGGTGTGCGCGGTGCCCATTCCGGCGCAATTCGAGCAGTGGCTGAACGCGGCCGAGATTGAAAAGCTGGGCTACGGCCGGCGCTTTGAGGAGATTACGGCCGACAATGTACAGGTCTTTCTCACTGATTTACCGCAGTTTGAGGCGGCACTAGTTGGGTATGCGCAAAGCGGCAACGAGGTATTGTTTGCCCGCCTGGCCGAGCTGCTGGAAGAAGTGCGGTAAGCTTTAGCTTGCTGGGGCGGGGCTGTGGGCGAGATACCTTACTTCGTCCCCCCAGCAAGCTAAAGCTTACCGCACAGCCTACATTTGCACTTCTCATTTCCTTTAAAAAACATGAGCTACATCGCAGCCATTCATGCCCGCCAGATTCTCGATTCGCGCGGCAATCCAACCATTGAGGTAGACGTAACCACCGATTCGGGCACCGTGGGCCGCGCCGCCGTACCGAGCGGCGCCAGCACCGGCGTGCACGAAGCGGTGGAGCTGCGCGACGGCGACAAGGCCATTTACCAGGGCAAAGGCGTGCTGAAGGCCGTCGAAAACGTGAACACCACCATCGCCGAAGAGCTGATTGGCTTCTCGGTGTACGAGCAGAGCCTGATTGACAAAATCATGCGCGAGCTCGACGGCACCCCCAACAAGGGCAACCTCGGCGCCAACGCCATTTTGGGCGTGAGCCTGGCCGCCGCCCGCGCCGCCGCGCAGGAGCTGGGCCAGCCGCTGTACCGCTACGTAGGCGGCGTGGGTGCCAACACGCTGCCCGTGCCCATGATGAACATCCTGAACGGCGGCTCGCACGCCGACAATAAGATTGATTTTCAGGAGTTTATGGTAATGCCCGTGGGTGCCAGCTCGTTCAGCGAGGCGTTGCGCTGGGGCACCGATATTTTCCACACCCTCAAGGGCGTGCTGAAAAAGAAGGGCTACAGCACCAACGTGGGCGACGAAGGCGGCTTTGCTCCCGACATCCAGAGCAACGAGGAGGCCATCCAGATTGTGCTGCAAGCCATTGAGCAGGCCGGCTACAAGCCCGGCGAGCAGGTAATGATTGCCCTCGACCCCGCCGCTTCGGAATTCTTCGAAGACGGCCACTACCACTTCAAAAAGAGCACTGGCGACAAGCTCACCCCGGAGCAGATGGTGAACTACTGGGCCGACTGGGCCGATAAGTACCCCATCATCAGCCTCGAAGACGGCTTGGCCGAAGACGACTGGGCGGGCTGGAAAATGGTGACCGAACGGCTGGGCAAGAAAATGCAGCTCGTGGGCGACGACCTGTTTGTGACCAACGTGGAGCGCATTCAAAAGGGCATTGATGAGCATATTGCCAACGCCATCCTCATCAAGGTAAACCAGATTGGGACGCTCTCCGAAACCATCGACGCCGTGAACCTGGGCCGCCGCAACGGCTACAAGTCCATCATGAGCCACCGCTCGGGTGAGACGGAAGACAACACTATCGCCGACCTGGCCGTGGCCCTGAGCACTGGACAAATCAAAACCGGCTCGGCCTCGCGCTCCGACCGCATGGCCAAGTACAACCAGCTGCTCCGCATTGAGGAGGAGCTCGGCGAAACGGCTTACTTCCCCGGCAAGCTAAAGCTTACCCTACATTTTTCACGGCCGGCTAGAGCTTACCCCACACGCCCATGCAGCTGCCCCCTATCCTCACGCCCATATTGCGCGTGCTGCGCAATTTCTACTTCCTCACAGCCGCCGGCTTTGTGGTTTGGATGGCCGTGTTCGACTCCAATGACCTCGGCAAGCAGTACGACATGTACCACAAATGGCGCGAGCTGAAGTCGGAAAAAGAGTACTACGAGGCCAACATCGCCAGCGTGAAAAAAGACCGCGCCGAGCTGCTCAGTTCGCCGGCCCTGCTCGAAAAGTTTGCCCGCGAGAAATACCTCATGAAGCGGCCCGGCGAAGACGTTTTTGTACTGGTGCCCAAGGAAGAGGAATAACCCCTTATCAATCAGTTAATTAAATCAGCGTCAGCTTCCAAGCTGCGCCTGTTCATTTTCCTGCTCGTGGCGGCGGCCGGCCTGGCTGCTGCCGGGCAACCCGCTCGCCCGCCGCGACTGCCGCGCCCTACCCAGGCGCAGGTGGCGCGGCGGTTTTTGCGCGAGGTGCTGCGGGCCGAGTACCCGGCCGCCTACCGCCGGCTAGCCCCCGAGGTGCGGGCCGGCGTGCCGCTGGCCGCGTTTGCGGGGGCGGCGCAGCCGCTGTGGCAGCAGGGCCAAGCCCGCGGCGCAGCCGTGGAGCTGTACCAGATTGGGGCGCGGCTGGGCACCGGCCGGGGCGGCAGCCAGTGGTTTTGCCGGTTCTCGTTTGCCAGCGACTCGGCCCGGCTGCCGCCGTCGGTGCTACTGGAAGTCACGTTTCGCGACACGGCGGCGCGGGCCGTGCTGGGCTTCGGGCTGCGCCAGCGGCCGTAGTACCCTACTTGGTAAAGTCCAGGTTATAGACCACGTTGAGGCGGTAGCCGTTGTTGTTTTCGAACACTTGCCGGCCGGTGGCCGCGTCGAGGTCACCTTGCAGCGTCCACTGATTGAGGTAGTTAAGCTCTAGCTGAAAGGCTTTGGTAAACTGGTAGCCCAGGCCGCCCGAAATCCGGTTCTGGTTGTACACGTTCTGGTTCACGTTGGGCCCGAAGCCGATAAACAGTTCATCGAAAAAGGTGAAATACACCTCGCCGTCGTCGATGGTGGGGCCTTGCAGCGCCATCTCGCCGGCCAGCTGGTAGCGGGCGCGGTTCTGGTACTGCCAGCTAGCCACGCGGGTGGGCCGGGCGGGGTCGAGCTGGCCCAGCCAGCGCTGCTCCAGGCGCAGGCGGTGCGCGAGGTGCAGGCGGCCATAGTCGGCCCCCAGCGTCACGTCTTCGTAGGCGCGGTGCTCGGGCGTGGGCTCGCCCAGCTCGGCCGAGGGGTGCTGGCCGTAGGTGTAGGTAGTAAAATTGGTGTAGGCCCCGCCAAATTTCACGTCTTTTTGCAGCGTATAAATGCCACCCAGGCGCAGCAAAAGCTGCTGCGGGTCGGCCCCGAAGTGCACGCGGCGCACCTGGGCCTCAGTATGGATTGCCCACTTCTCAGCCACCTTATGGTCGCCGTTGTAAGTAAACCAACCCAGGGAGTTGCGGTCAACAAGGCGGGTGTTTTGGGCAGCTACGGGGGTAGCAGCCAGCGCCAGCAGGCCAGCTACCAGCAAGAGGCTACGGAAAAGAAACATCATCTGCGCTTCCCCTACGGAATTTTACAAATCTCAGCCGGGCAGCGAGATTTTACCCAGACTAAGGGCCGGGTGACCCGCCAGCGCCTCATTGGCCAGCACTGCGAATAGCACAGCTTCCTTGGCATCGGGTGGCACGCCGGCCGCGGCGGTACTGCCTAGGTGGGCGGCGGGCAGGTGGCGGGCCAGCGCCGCCAGCAGCGTCGCGTTGTGCGCTCCGCCACCGCTCACCAGTATTTCGGCCCTTGGCTCGGGGCCCAGGTAGTGACGCGCCGCCTGGGCCACCGCGCCGGCCGTCAGTTCGATGAGGGTGGCCAGCACGTCGGGCACGGGCAGGCTTTCGGTAGCGGTAAGGCGCTGGTTTTCGGCCAGGTACGCGGGCGAGAACAACTCGGGGCCGGTAGTTTTGGGGAAGGGCGCAGCGAAGAAATCGTGGCTGCGCAACGCGGCCAGCAGGCCCGCGTGCGGCTGGCCCTGCGCCGCCAGCAGGCCGCCCGCATCGTAGGCGCGGCTGGGGTCGTGCTGGCGCACCACGGCATCGAACAGGGTGTTGGCGGGGCCGGTGTCGGTGGCCTGGGCAGGGCCGCCATCGGCGGGCAGCAGCGTGAAGTTGGCAATGCCCCCCAGGTTGAGCAGCAGCCGGTTAACGCCGGGTTTTCTGAACAATAGCTCGTCGGCAAACGGGGCCAGCGGCGCGCCCTCGTAGCCGGCGGCCACGTGCTTTTGGCGAAAATCGGAGAGCGTGACGAGGCCCGTGAGCCGGGCCAGGTGGTCGCCATCGCCGATTTGCAGCGTGGCATGGTGCGGGAAGTCGGCCCGCCCGTGCTGGTGGCGCGGCGCGTGCCAGATGGTTTGGCCGTGGCTAGCTAATATATCTACCTCATTTACTGATACTTGCCACTCAGCCAGACACTTAAGTACCAGCTGCGCATGGTAGCGGGCCAGCTCAGCGTTGAGCACCACCAGGTCTTCGAGCTGAATGGTGGGCTGGCTAAGCGCCCGCAGCCGCTGTTGGAAATCGGCCTCGTAGGGTATCGTAACAAACTGCTCCAGCGCTACTTGCAGCGCCGCGCCGTGGCCGGTGCAGCGGCACAGCGCCACATCGAGGCCATCGAGGGAAGTACCCGACATGAGGCCGATGATGCGGCGGCTGGGCTGCGCGGCAATGGCTAGTAGCCTGGTTAGCTGGTAGTTCACTGGGAGGAATAGGGTGTAGGGCATGCTTTAGCTTGCCAGCATAACTGCTTGTAAGGCTTTGTTTTTTAGCTGGATGCATGTTAACTCGTTCTGCTGGCGGCAGGCTAAAGCTTACCCTACAGGTCCTTTAGCTTGGGGTTGTTGTGGTGGCGGGTGGCGTCGCGCTGGGTTTTCTTGGCCAGGTTGCGGGCCAGGGCCTCGGTGAGGTTTACGCCGGTTTGGTTGGCCAGGCAAATAACCACGAACAGCACATCGGCCAGCTCGTCGCCCAGTTCGCGGCCTTTGTCCGACTCCTTGAACGACTGCTCGCCGTACTGCCGGGCAATGAGACGGGCCACCTCCCCCACTTCCTCGGTGAGCATGGCCATATTGGTGAGCTCGCTGAAATAGCGTACGCCGGTGGTCTTAATCCACTCATCTACCGTAGTTTGGGCTTGTTCAATCGTCATGATAAGCAGTTAAGTAGCTGGGGTGGGTGAATCGAGCACGATGGTAACCGGGCCGTCGTTGAGCAGGCGCACCTGCATGTCGGCCCCAAAGATGCCGGTGGGCACCGGGCGGCCCAACTCCTGGGCCACCAGCGCCACAAAGCGCTCGTAGAGCGGCTCGGCCACGGCGGGCGGCGCGGCCCCGATATAGCTGGGACGGTTGCCCTTGCGCGCATCGGCCAGCAGTGTAAACTGGCTCACTACCAGCACTTCGCCGGCTACGTCGCGCACGCTGCGGTTCATCTGGCCATTGTCGTCGTTGAAGATGCGCAGGCCCACCAGCTTGCGCGCCATCCAAGCCAGGGCGGCTTCGTCGTCGGTGGGAGCGCAGCCAGCCAGCACCAGCAGGCCGGGGCCAATCTGGCCGGTAATGGTGCCCTCCACGGTGACGGAGGCTTCGCGGACGCGCTGGATGACGAGACGCATTAGGTTAAGTAATAGTAAGTGAGCCGTTTGTCATTGCGAGCGCAACGCAGTGGAGCGCGGCAATCTTTCCTTCACGCGTAGGTCAGTATCTCTAACACTGAGAACGACAAAGGAAAGATTGCCGCGCTCCACTGCGTTGCGCTCGCAATGACGGGCGGTTACCGCTTGATTTTCAGGCTATCCAAATGATGCTGAAAGCGGCGGGCGTTGAGCTTGTGTTCGGCAAAGGTGACGGCAAAATCGGAGAAGCCGCTGCCGTCGGGGCGGGCGCAGAAGAATACGTAGTCGTGGTGGGCGGGGCGCAGCACTGCATCGAGGGCCTGCGGGTAGGGCGTGGTGATGGGACCGGGCGGCAGGCCTTTATGGCGGTAGGTGTTGTAGGGCGAATCCACTTTTTTGTCCACGTTGAGTACGCGCTTGCGGGTGCCCAGGCCGTGCAGGGGCCACAGCAGCGTAGGGTCGGCTTGCAGGGGCTGGCCACGGCGCAGGCGGTTGAGGTACACGCCGGCGATGAGGGGCTTGTCGGTGGGCTGGGCAGTTTCGCGCTGCACAATACTGGCCAGCACCGATACTTGTATCTTGCTCATACCCAGCGAGTCGGCTTCGGCCAGGCGCCTAGGCGTCCAGAAGCGGCGGTGCCGCGCCGCTACCGAATCGAGGAAAACCGGGGCCGGCGTGGGCCAGAACAGCCGCAGCTTGCCGGGGATAAACAGCGTGCGGATGGTAGCCGTATCGAGGCCGTAGCGACCCACCAGGTAGGCATTGTCGGTCAGCAGCTTATGCAGCTGGGCGGTGTCGATGTTAAGCTGGCGGCCGGCCTGGCGCGGCAGCTGCGGCAGGTAGTTGACGGGCTTGAGGGTGAAGGCCAGCGTGTCTTGCTGGCCGCTGGCGAGCAGCTGCACCAGGGCCAGGTTGCCCAGGCCGGCGGGCAGCGTGTATCGGCCAGGCTGCACTGGGCGGGCGGGCGTGCCGTAGCCGCGCCAGCCCGCGACGCGGGCAAAGGTGGCGGGCCGGCTCAGCTGGCCGGGCCGCCGCAACGAGTCGAGCACGGCCCGCAGCCCCACCCCGCGCCGGATGTAGAGGTAGGCGGGGCCGTCTACGGCAACCGGCACATTGGCGCGGTACAGCAGGTGCCAAGCCAAACCAGCACCTGCCAATACTATGATTACCAGCCCGCTAGCCACCCACCAACCCCAGCGGCGCCTGGGCACCTGGGACAATGGCGCGGGCAGGGGTGAAAGAGGTTCGGTCATTTATTCAGTAAAAACGCCGCGATAAACCGGCGGCGCATTGTCAAAATTAACGCCGGCCGGCCGGCCCACCCCGCGCCTACTGCCCCAGCCGGTACAGCGCGCCCACGCTCAGCAGCAAATGGCGCAGCTGCCAGGGGCCCGCCGCCGCGGGCTGACCATTCACAAATACCTGCGCCTCGGTGGCGGGCAGGGCCAGCTCGGCCGCGTGTTGATTGAAGCTGAAAAAGCCGCGCTTTTCCTCGACTAACAGTTGATTATGAGAGCCCAACAACACTAAATAGCCCAGGTCGGCCACGGCTTCCCAGCGGTGGCTGATTTCCAAACCCAGACCCAACTTGGGCAGCAGCGCGCTGGTTACGCGCTGGAGCGAGAGCGTGAGCTGGTCGGCGGCCAACGGGGTGCCGGCTAGATGCAGGTCGGCATCGGGGTTGTTTACGGTGCCCAGGCGGCGGCCGGTGCTTTGGCGCAGGTAGCCCAGGCTGGCGCGGGCCAGCAGCGGCCGGCCGCGCGGGTGCAGGTTGCGGGCGTAGCCCAGGCCGGCTTCCCAGCCCATGCCTGACAACTGGCCCAGCAGCTGGCGCGTGGTGACGTAGGCAGCCAGGTGGGCCGGCAGGTCGAGCTGGATGCCGAAGCCGTAGTGCGCGGCTACTTGCTGGCGGCTGGTAGTAGCCTGAACATCAGCCCGCAGCGTGCTGCCACCAGGGACCAGCACCGCCCGCAAGTCGGCCTCTTGGGCCGTCAGCGCCAGCAGGCCACCGGTGTAGGTGTAGCGCACGTGCTGGAACGGCCGCCACTTTTTGGGCGCGGGCGCGGCGGCGGGGGCTACGGCCGCCGGCCGGCGCAACAGCGTATCGGCGGCGTGCTGGCGGGCCTGGTCCAGTAGTGCCTGCGGGGGCAGCAGCGTGGTGGCGTGCTGCCAGAACGCGGAGTCGTAGGCCACCGGATTTTGCAAAAAAATGTCGGCAAACCGGCTGCGGGCCAGGTAGCTGGGCGGCGGGGCCTGGGCCGTGTCGATGGCCGTGGTTACGAACTCGGCCAGGTGGTGGCGGACCTGCCCCGCCAGCGGCTGGCCCAGGGTGTTATACCAGATGCTTTTCAAATAATACCGGCCCGCATATAGCTGATAATTGGTACGATAGGCCCGTTCGGTGGCCGCAAAAACCAACACCCGCTCGCGCCGGATGCCGGCCGGCGTGCGGTGCCAGCGCGCCCCCAAAAAGGCGTAGCTGCGCTCGTCGATGTACACCTCGCCCGCAAAATTGGCCCGGTTGGTGCCCGGCCGGGGCGCGAAGGTGATGACGTACACCGCGCGCCCCTGAAACGTGGTTTGGGGGCTGAAGCGGTATTGGTAATCCCTGAAGCGGGCCGGGTTGATAAATTCGGCCCTGGTGTGCACAAAATCAAAGCGTTGGGGCACCAGCGCACCGGCTACCCAGTCGATGGGTGCCAGCACCGCGCCCGGCTGCGCGGGCCGCAGGTCGACGCGGCGGGCCTCCAGCACCTGCACGTAGCCGGGGTCGCGGGGGTGCTGGTAGCCGGGCTTGGTCACGCGCAGCTGGCCCTCGGCTAGGTAGTCGTAGCGCTGGCCGGCCGCCTCATCGTCCGACTCGCGGTAGAAGCCCGTGAGCTGCATCGGCCGCACCGGGTAGTTGCGCGGAATTCGCGCCACCGCCTCCCGGATGATACCTTCAGCCGAGGCCGTAACGCTAACGTTGCCCAGGCTGGCGGGGCTGATTTTCAGCTCAATAACCAGCTCGGCGCTGGGCAGCGATGGCAAGGCGCGGCTGAACCGTTGGTAGCCCAGCAGCGCTACGGTTAACTCGCTGGCCTGGTAGGCGGTCGGCACCCGCAGGGCAAAGCGGCCGTCGAGATTAGTGCTGGTGCCCAGCCGGTTATCCTCAATACCTACCTGGGCATTGGGGATGGGCTGGTGGGTATCGGCGTCGAGCACGCGACCACGCAGCAGCGGGCTTTCCTGGGCCAGCGCGGGCAGGGCCAGTAGCGTTAGCAGAGTTAGCAGCAACGAAAGCAGCTTCATAAGCGCAAGGTTACGCAAAGTAAAAAGAGGTTTCGCAAGGTGCATCACTACCGACACAACCTTGCGAAACCTCTTTTTACCTTGCGTAACCTTGCGCGCTAACCTTGCAGCGGCGTTTCCAGCTCCCCGATGGTCAGGCTGTGCTGGCTGGCGGTTTCGCCCAGCAGCTGGCGCTGCCAGGGGCGCAGGGCGGCCAGGCTACCCTGCTCCACCACGTCGCCGATGAGGCGGTTGCTGAGCACGGTGTTGGCCAGTGTGGGGTTGTAGTCGGTGGCCAAGTGGTTTTTGAGGGTGGTGAGCAGCAGCTCGCGGGCCTCGGCTTTGGCGGCGATGGGGCCCCCGAAACGGCGCTTGAAGGGCGTGGGCCGGCGCTGGTCGAGGGGCAGGGGGCCATCGGGGGCGAGGTCGGCGGTGGCCAAGGCCAGCAGTTCGTCGGCGTAGGGAGCGCGCCTTAGCTCGGGGTGCAGGCCGCCGGCGGCGCGCAGCTCATTGGGCGTGCCAATGGGCTGGTGCGTGATTTCGGCCAGCCGGTCGTTGCTGAGCACCATGTAGCTGGGGCGGTCGAGCTGCCGCGCCAGGCGGTCGCGCAGCGCGTACAGCTCCCGAAATAACGGCAGCTCGGCCGGGCCAATGCGAAACTTGCCGGCCAGGCGCAGGTGCGGGCGCAGCTCGTCGCGGCCGTAGCGCACGGCTTCGAGGGCGTGGTTTTCTTCGGCGGCCCACTGGGCGCGGCCCTGCTCTTGCAGGCGCACGGTGAGGCGGTCGGTGAGTTCAAATAAATAGAGCACGTCGTTGGCGGCATACTCTTTCTGGGCCTCGGTGAGGGGGCGCTTGAGCCAGTTCGACTTCTGCTCGCCCTTATCTACCTCGAAGCCTAACTCACTTTGAATGAGGCGGCCGAGCGAGATATTATTATCCTCCAACGCCAGCAGCGTGAACTGCACGCTGGTATCGACGATGGTGCGGCAGGTGACGCCAAACAGCTCGTCGAGCAGCAGAATGTCTGACTTGCAGGAGTGAAACACTTTAGCCACGGCGGGGTCGCGCAGCACCGCGAACAGCGGGGCAAGGCCGGCGGCCATCTCGGGCTCCAGGGGCAGCGGGTCAATCAGATAAACTTCAGAACCGTCAAATACTTGAATGAGAGCCAAATGCCGCCCGTAGCGGTAGCGGTTATCATCAAATTCTAGGTCGATGCCAATGCGCGGTAGCGTGGCGAAGTGGGCGGCCGCGTCGGCCACCTGGGCCGCCGTGGTAAGGTAGTGAATGGTTGGCTTCATGCGTGGCAGCAAAGGTAGGGGGCGGCGCGGGCGTAAGATAGCGGGCTAGCAAAGGCCGGCCCTAACGGCCCAAATTCAGAACCACTGAAAAGGGTGTTTATGAATAATCAGTGTGTTTTACACCGCTTTTTTCACATAATCGCCCCCCCTTCGCGCCCACACTGTAAATTTTTGTTGGCTTCTCTTTAAATTTATGACCCTCTTCTCCTACTTTTGATTTTCACTACCTGCTTGCAGTTCCCTTCTTTTTACCCTTTTCCTTACCCTATGAGAAACTTTTTAACACCAATACTGGTGGTGGCGGCCCTGCCGGCGCTGGCGCAGACCCAGGTGGTCAGCGGCCGCGTGGTGGGGGCCGACGGCAATGCCATTCCGGGGGCCACGGTAGTGGAGCGCGGCACCACCAACGGCGTGAGCAGCGGGGCCGATGGTAACTTCTCGCTGTCGGCGCAGCCGCAGGCCACACTCATTATCAGCTCCATTGGCTACACCACGCAGAACGTGGCGGTGGGCGGCCGCAGCAGCGTAACCGTGACGCTGGCCGCCAGCGCCACCAACCTCGACGAGGCCGTGGTGGTAGGCTATGGCACCCAAAGCAAGGCCGACCTTACGGGCGCAGTAACCCAGATTTCGGGTAATAGCATTCAGAACCAGCCGGTTACGAGTTTTGAGCAGTCCATTCAGGGCCGCACGCCGGGCGTGGTTATCAACCAGGGCAGCGGCAAGCTGGGCCAGGGTATCAACATTCAGATACGCGGCACGTCGTCGGTAACGGCCTCCAACCGCCCGCTGTATGTAATTGATGGCGTGCCAATTACGTTTCAGGACCAGTCGCAGGCCGGCGACGAGCCGCTCAACCCGCTGGCCGACCTCAATCCCAACGACATCGAGAGCATCAGCATTCTGAAGGATGCCTCGTCTACGGCCATCTACGGCTCGCGGGCCTCCAACGGCGTGGTGCTCATTACGACCCGCAAGGGCAAGCAGGGCCAAACCAAGGTAACGGCCGGCTACTACTACGGCACCAGCGCCCCCACCCGCTTCCGGCAGTTTTTGAACGCCGACCAGTACAAAACGCTGCTGGGCGAGTCGATTACCAACGCCGGCCTTATCGACCCAGCCACTGGCTACGCCGACCTCACCGAAGCCTTTGCGCAGGAAGGCGGCCTCGACTACAACTCGACCTATAACACGCCCTGGGACCGGCTGGCGTTCCGCAACAACGGCAAGTACAAGCCCTTTAGCAGCAACGGGGCCAACGTGGCGCAGTACGATTTTAGCGCGGCGGGCGGCGATGCCAAGACGCGCTTTTTCCTGAGCGGCACCTTCAACGACCAGAAGGGCATTGTGGTGGGCAACCGCTTCCGGCGCGGTAGCCTGCGCCTCAACCTCGACCACAGCATCACCGATAAAATTCGGGTGGGGCTGAACAGCTCGCTGGCGCGCACCGTCAACGAGCGGGTATCGGGCGATAATGCGTTCTCTAACCCCTTGCAGCTCAACGCGCTCACGCCGATTCAGCCGCAGTTTGACCCCACTACCGGGCTGCTCAATGCCGCCACCATTTACTACAACAACCTGATTGACCAGCAGCTGGGCTCGAACCGGGCGGGCACGTACCGCTCGTTTACGTCGGGCTATATCAACGTGACGCCCGTGAAGGGCCTCACGCTGCGCTCAGAAATCGGGGGCGACTTCCTCAACCTCAACGAGGACCTGGTGCGCGGCGCGGGCACCCAGGATGGCGGCGCCACTGGCTACGCCTACAACGCCCAAACCCAGACGGTTAACTACACTAACACCAACACGGCCACCTACAACTACAATCTTACCGACGACCACCACTTCGACGTGCTGGTGGGCGAGTCGTACCAGCGCTCCGACACCAAGGTGACGAGCGCCGAGGGCCGGGGCTTTCCCACCACCGAGTTTACGCGCATTGCCAGCGCGGCCATCAAAACCGGCGGCAACTCGTCGTTTGGCACGGGCTACTCGTTTCTGTCGTACTTCGGCCGCCTCAACTACAACTACCAGGGCAAGTACCTGGCTTCGGCCAGCGTGCGGCGCGATGGCTCGTCGCGCTTCGGGGCCAACAACCGCTACGGCACCTTCGGGGCCGGCTCGGTGGGCTACCTCATTTCGGAGGAAAGCTTCCTGAAAGGCAACACCACCATCAACCTGCTGAAGGTGCGCGCCAGCTACGGCGTAACCGGCAACGGCGAAATCGGCAACTTCGACTCGCGCCGCTTCGTGTCGGCCCTGCCCTACGCCGACCAGTCGGGCACTGCGCCCGGCTCGGTAATTGGCGGGGTTGTGGTGGCCAACATTGGCAACCCCAACCTGAGCTGGGAAACAACCAAGCAAGTGGATTTGGGCGTGGAGTTCGGCTTCCTCAACAACCGCATTTCGGGTGAGGTGGACGTGTACCAGAAGAACACCACCGGCCTGCTGCTCAACCGCCAGCTGCCCCTCACCAGCGGCTACACCACCATCACCGAAAACGTGGGCGCGCTGCGCAACAAGGGCCTCGAAATTGCGCTGAACGCGCGCGTCTTCGACGGCGACTTTAAGTGGAGTGTGGGCGGCAACATCTCGTTCAACCGCAACCTCATCACCAACCTGCCGCAGCCCATTATTCCCACCGGCAACACCCTGAGCCGCGTGATGCAGGACCAGCCGCTGGGCGTGTTCTACGCCAAGCGCTACGCCGGCGTAGACGCCGCCAACGGCGACGCCCTCTACTACACCGCCGACGGCGGCACCACCAAGAGCTACGCGGCGGCCCCCATCCAGAAGGTGGGCAACCCCAACCCCAAGTACACGGGCGGCGTGAACACCAACTTCAGCTACCAGGGCTTCGACCTGAGCGCGCTGGGCCAGTTCACCTACGGCAACGACATCTATAACGCGGCCGGCGTGTACCAGTCGGCCAACGCCGATTACTTTGATAATCAGACTGTTGACCAGCTCAACCGCTGGCAGAAGCCCGGCGACATCACCAGCGTACCCCAGGCCCGCTACCTGGAAAGCAACGGCACCAACACGTCGTCGCGCTGGATTCAGGACGGCTCATTTTTCCGCATCAAGAACGTGACGCTGGGCTACAACCTGCCCGCCGACCTTGTGAAAAAGGGCTACCTGCAAACCGTGCGCGTGTACTTCACGGCCCAGAACCTGGCCACCTTCACCAGCTACACCGGCTACGACCCCGAAGTGAGTACCTACGGCCTGGGCACGGCCAACTACCTGCTGGGCCATGATTTCTACACCCCGCCGCTGGCCAAGACGTTCCTGCTGGGCGTGAACCTGGGCTTTTAATCAGCTGACTTACTACGCGATATGAAAAATAATTTTATTTGGCCAGCCTGCGTGCTGGCATTGGGCCTGAGCCTGGCGGGCTGCAAAGACGCGCTGGACATTGCGCCCCTGCAAAGCATCGACGCCGCCACCGGCTACAATACGTCGCAGAAAGTAGCCGCCGCCGTGGTGGGCGCCTATGCCCGCCTCGACAATGCGCGCCTCTACGGCTCCGACCTGGTGCTGGTGCCCGAGCTGCTGGCCGGCGATGGCTACGTTAACTGGGATGGCTCGTTTCAGAATTACCGCCAGATTCGGGCGCACACCCAGATTGCCACCCTCTCGAACGCCGAAGGCATCTGGACGCAGGCCTACGCGGCCATCAACCAGTGCAACCTCGTGCTCGCCAACCTGGACGTGGTAACCGACCCCGGCCAGAAAAGCCAGTATGAGGGCGAGGTTTCGTTCATTCGGGGCACCATGTACTTCGAGCTGGTGCGCCTCTACGCCCAGCAGTACCAGGCCGGCGGGGCCAACGCCCAGCCCGGCGTGCCCATCAACCTGGTGCCCGTCACCACCACCGAGCAGGCCGATATCAAGCTGGCTCGCAGCACCGTGCAAGAGGTGTACGCGCAGGTTATCAAAGACTTGCAGAATGCCATTACCAAGCTGCCGGCCCAAAATGTCTCCCGCGCCTCCAAGTACTCGGCCGAGGCCATGCTGGCCCGCGTGTATTTGCAGCAGGGCAACTACGCCGCCGCCCGCACCGCCGCCAACGATGTGATTACCAACAGCGGCTCTACGCTGGTGGGCTCGGTAGCCGCCGTGTTTGCCAACCGCAACAGCGCCGAAAGCCTGTTTGAGATTCAGCAAAACGACCAGAACAACGCCGGCACCAGCAACGACGGCCTGGCCACGTACTTCGCCGGCTACAGCCCCAATGGCGACCAAACCGTACTGTATGGCCGCGGCGATGTGAGCATTCGAGGCATTGTAGCACCCGACCCTTTTTACAGTAAGTCTTATTATGATAGGTTTACTGGCTTTGCCGCCCTTTACGATTCTCTTGATGTGCGTGGCCCCGATACGCTATCGGCCATCACCACCAAAAAACTTATCTACCGTAGTGATGGTAACAACCGCTCGGGCCGCCTGCGCACGCTGAAGTGGCGCACCTACGGCCAAAACATCCCCGTCGTTCGCCTGGCTGAGATGTACCTTATCCGGGCCGAGGGCGACGTACGCGCCGGTAACACCGCCTCCGCTACCCGCGATGTGAATACCATTCGCGCCCGCTCAGGTGCCACTCCCTACCAGGCTGCTACCCTCGACATCGTATTGCGTGAGCGCCAGTTGGAGCTGGCTTTCGAAGGCTTCCGCATCCACGACCTGCGGCGCACCAATCGCATTGTGATTGCCGCCATAGCGGCGAAACCCGCCACGGCCGACGCGCCAGCCACACCGGCCGTGCCCGCCGTACTGGCTAGCGACCAGCGCTTTATATTACCTATTCCGCAGCGCGAAATCAACAACAATTCGCTGCTGACGCAGAACGCCGGCTACTAACCCGCGCCGCTGAGTACCAAAAAGGCCGCCCCGGGTATCGGGGCGGCCTTTTTTTATTCGTCCTGGTCGTCTTCGTTTTCGTGGCGGGCCTCAAAGTCCAGCTCGCGGGCCAGGTCCACGGCCTCGTATTCTATCTGGGCCAGCAGGTCGGGCGCGTCGGCGTCGAGGGTGCGGGCGAAGAGGTCGAGTAGCGCTTCCCCTTCATCATTGACGTAGAGGTTAGTGTATATCTGCTCGAAGAGCTT
The DNA here is from genome assembly GCF_030063445.1 of Hymenobacter sp. H14-R3. Lineage (GTDB taxonomy): Bacteria > Bacteroidota > Bacteroidia > Cytophagales > Hymenobacteraceae > Hymenobacter. Next base: position 44,726 of record NZ_JASITD010000001.1, read on the forward strand.
GTTTTCCTTATGAATCTGCTTGTCGATATCGGCCGGCGACTGGGCCGTGTTGAGGGCGCGGTGCAACACATCGGCGGCGCGGCGGGCCTCGTCGTGCTCGCCCAGGTCGGCCAGCATCCGCAGCAGGCTGGTCGCTATGCCCAGCCGCCACTGCTCGAAGCGAAAGGGCTGCTCGCGCGCCGTAGCCCGCTCAAAGCCCGCGTGCACGTCTAGCGTGGCCGGCGTGAGGTAAGTAGCCTGGTCCTCGGGCGTGCGGAAGGCGAGGCGGAGCAGGGTTTCGTAGGCTGTCATAAAAAGATTTAGAAGGGGAGAATCGTTGTCATTGCGAGTGCAACGCAGGGGAGCGCGGCAATCTTTCCTTCACGCTTGGGTTAGTAACCCATTGAAAGCGAGCGACAAGGAAGGATTGCCGCACTCCCCTGCGTTGCGCTCGCAATGACAACGATTCTCCAACTCAGGAGAATACTTGCCACACGAACAACGAGGCGGCGTAGGCCAGGCCGGTCATGTACACGAGCTGGCCCAGGGGCCAGCGCCAGCTTTTGGTTTCGCGGTACGTGACGGCCAGCGTGCTCATGCACTGCATGGCAAACACGTAGAATACGAGCAGCGAGAGGGCGCGCACCGGCGTGAAGAACGGCTGGCCCTGAGCGTCTTTTTCGCTGGCCAGCTTTTGCTGCACCGTGCCGAGGTCGGCATCCTGGCCCACGCTGTAGATGGTGCTCATGGTACCCACAAATACCTCGCGGGCGGCAAAGGACGTTAGCAGCGCAATCCCGATTTTCCAGTCGAAGCCCAGCGGCCGGATGGCCGGCTCGATGACGTGGCCAAAGGTGCCAGCGTAGGAGGTTTCGAGGCGGGCCGAGGCCACGCGGCGCTCGGTTTCGGCAGCGGGCCAGCGCTGGGCGGTAGCTTGCTGCTGCACCTGGGCTTCGGCTCGGGCCTGGCGCTGGCCGGGGCCGTAACTAGCCAACACCCACAGCAGCACCGAGATAGCGATAATCACCTTGCCCGCCTGCGTCACAAAAGCCTTCACCTTCTCCACGATGGTGAGGCCTACGTTTTTCCAGCGCGGCCAGCGGTACACCGGAAACTCCATAATGAAGTAACTGCGCTCGCGGGCCTTGAGCACCGCCTTCAGCACCAGCGCCGAGAGCAGCGCTGAGCCCAGGCCCAGCAGGTAGAGGCCCATCAGCACCAGCCCGCGCATGTTGAAGATGCCCAGCCACGCCTCGTCGGGCACCACCAGCGCCACCAGCACCGTGTACACCGGAATGCGCGCCGAGCACGACATCAGCGGCGTCACGAAGATGGTGAGCATCCGGTCCTTCCAGCTCTCAATGGTGCGCGCGCCCATGATGGCTGGCACTGCGCAGGCCAGCCCCGAAATGAGCGGCACCACGCTCTTGCCGCTCAGCCCAAAGGGCCGCATCAGCTTGTCCATGAGAAAAGTAACGCGGGCCATGTAGCCCGTTTCTTCCAGCACCGCCAAAAAGGCGAAGAGCAGGGCAATTTGGGGGATGAAGATGAGCACGCCGCCCAGGCCGGCAATAACGCCCTCAGTGAGCAGGCGCACCAGCGGCCCGCTAAAGCGCGCCTGAATGGCCCCGCTCAGTGCCGAAATACCCTGGTCAATCAAGTCCATCGGGTACTGCGCCCAGGCAAAGATGGCCTGAAACAGCAGGAACAGAATAGCCAGGAAAATAGCGTAGCCAAACACGCGGTGCGTCAGCACTTTATCGATGCGGTTGGAGGCTGGCTCGCGGCGCTCGGTGCGCGTCACGGTCACTACCTCCAGCAGCAGCTCATTGATGTGGGCGTAGCGACTCACCGTTTCGGCCGCCTGCTGGGCCGTCGAGTCAAACTTGTATTCTTCAGTAAGTTGTGCTAAGAAATCACGGTCGGCCTCACTCAAAAAGTGGAGCTGCCGAAACTGGTGCGCGTAGTGCAGCGCCAGGTAGTCGTTGGGCAAGTCGAAATGCTGCCGGATGCTGGCCAGCAGCGGTTGCAGCTCGGGGGTGGGCTGCCAGAAGCGGCCGGCGGGCGGCGCGGCGGCCAGGCGGTCGGCCATTAGAATGCGGAGGGCGGCCAGGCCCACGCCCTTGCGGGCATTCATCGGCACCACGGGCACGCCCAGCTCGCGCTCCAGCACCGCCGTGTCGAGCTGAATGCCGCGGTCGGCGGCCACGTCGGTCATGTTCAGGGCCAGGATGGCGGGCAGGCCCAGGTCGGCGAGCTGTGAGAACAGCAGCAGGCTGCGGCGCAGGTTGCTGGCATCCACGGTCACCACCACAAAATCGGGGTAGTCGGCCGAGAGCGGGTTGTAGAGCAGGTCAGCAATCACGCGCTCGTCGAGGCTCTTGGGGTAGAGCGAGTAGGTGCCGGGCAAGTCCACGACCTCGGCCCGGCGCTGGCCGCCGAGCTGGGCAATGCCCGTTTTGCGGTCTACCGTTACGCCCGGAAAATTGCCCACCTTCTGGTTGAGGCCCGTGAGCTGGTTGAAGAGCGACGTTTTGCCCGAGTTGGGGTTGCCGATGAGGGCCAGGCGGGGCAGGCGGCCGAGAGCCGGCGCACCACCCCCGGTGCCGGGTTGCGGCAAAGCTGGCCGCATATCCTGCTTGGTAGCGCCCGCCATAAGCTTGATAGTTAGTCTTTTAACTGAATAGTAAGGGCCTCGCTTACGCGCAGCGACAGCGTGTATTCCTCATCACCCAGCACCAGCATGAGCGGGTCGCCGAGGGGGGCGCGGCCGGCCAGGCGCACCTGCGTACCGGGGATGCAGCCCATTTCGAGCAGCTTGAGGGCCATTTGGGGGTCTTTCAAGCAGCAGACGGTAGCGGTTTCGCCTTTGCGCAGGTCGTTGGCGGTGCGGCGGGCAGGTGCCGGCTGCGGAGCAGCCACGGCGGCGGAACGACGAAAGAGAGCCACGAGCGGAGGGGATTGGTTATTTAGATTGAATTCAAACAAAGATACGGCCGTTTGGTTGGCGGGGCCACAAAATCAGCATTTTTTCGGGGCTTTTTAACCTCGGAATGCGCAATCTGAACCCTTTGCCGGCTACGTATTTGGGCCCGCCACAATTAGCCTAGCCTAGCTGTATTAATACTTGCTTTTTCACCCTTAGTTTTGCACTAACTACGCCTTTTTCTACCAACAAATGTTTAAACGTTTATTTTATTTTGCACTATTCGTGTGTGGCGTCAGCATAAATGCCCAGGCCCAGACAACCACCCCGCCGGCCCCGGCGATGCTGGCCGGTAAAATCATCGACAAGGCAACGAAAGAGCCGTTGCCCTTCACCTCCCTCAGCCTGAAGGACGACCAGACGGGCGCGCTGAGCAACGAGTTCGGGGTTTTTCAGCTGCCCGGGCCGCTAAAAAACGAAACCGACTCGCTCATCGTGATGGCGCTGGGCTACGAGCACCTGGCCATTGCCGTGCAGCGCGGCAAGCCCATTGCCAACATGGTGCTCGAAGTGAGCCGCCGCGCCATTGCGCTGGGCACGGTAACCGTGAAGGGTGGCAAGGTGAAAAACCTGGAGCTGGGCGCCAACGGCAACCGCCCCGGCGAGGGCCTGCTGCAAGGCCAGCCCGGCGGCCAGTACGCCTTCTTTGTGAAGAATGACAAGAATAAGCGCTTGGGCAACATCCGCTCGGTATCATTCTACATCGGCGAAAATGGCTTCCCGCGCGAACCGTTCCGGGTGCGCCTCTACAAGCCCGATGGCAACTACAGCTCGCCCAACACCGACATCCTCACCGACAACGTGGTAGTATCGGCTCCCAAAGGCGGCCAGTGGTACACGGTAGACCTGACGCCCTACAATGTAACTGCCCCCGAAGAAGGCTTTTTCGTAGCTATGGAGTGGATTGTGAGCGGTGATAAGTTCTTCAACACCAACTTTATGGACGACAGCTACACGCCCTACGGCCAGATTATGCGTCCCACCTTCGAATTCAAGGAAAGCCGCACTTGGACCTACAGCATCGCCAAGGGCTGGACGCTGCTCACGATGGCCACCGCCGCCGGCCAGCACTACAACGCCATGATTAAGGCCGAAGTAGACATGATTAAGTGAGCAACCGGATATAATATAACTAGCTAAGGGTCATCACATTAGTTAATTCAGAAATTCGGATTGGCTAATGCGCTGGCCCTTAGCTAGTTTCCTATTCAAGCATTTACTTGTGGTGCTTAAGGAGCCGGCCAGCAACCCCAGCAAACAGTAACACAAGCTGCTAGAGACAGCCTGCCGGACAGCTACCCTATTGCTGGCCATCGGCCGAGCGGCGGGTGAGCAAACGGTTATTTAGAAGGTAGTGACACAGTCCTTACCGCCGTCAATGGGCAGTAGTACAGAGAGGCACGAGCGAGCGCTTTTTGCCCCCGTTACATGCAGCAAGTTATTGGGATAATACCATTTGAATAGTTACGAAACAAAAAGGGGCCGGATGCGGGACTTTTCGCATCAAATTGCTTGAAAATTTTATCTTGAGGCTACCTGACATGCGCCCGGCAACGATTAAATTTGTGGGCTAGGTTCTTGTTCATTTTCTTTTTTCTGTTATGATTAAGCGTTTACTATTCTTACTAATTATGGGTAGCCTGCTGCCGGCCCTGGGTTGGGCGCAGCAGGAAGGCCGCATTACGGGCCGCGTGGTGGACGAAAAAACGCAGGAACCCATTCCGTTCGCGTCCATTAACCTGCGCGAGGAGCAAACCGGGGCCCTCACCAATGAATACGGCTACTTCCAGCTGGCCATGCCCACCAAGGTGACCGAAGACTCGATTGTCGTGATGGCGCTGGGCTATAAGCGCACGGCACTGTTTGTGCAGCGGGGCACCAATATGGAGGAAATCATCATTCAGCTACCCAAGCAGGCCATCGAGCTGGCCAACGTAGACGTAATAACCAAAGGCCTGAAACCCACGATGTTGGGTGCTCACTCTAATTCGCCGGGTGCGGGTATGATTCAGGGCATGCCAGGTAGCCAATACGCGTTTATGTGCAAAAACGACAAGGCCAAGAAGCTGGGCATAATCCGCACTGTATCGTTTTACATTGGTGAAAACGGCTTCCCACGTGAGCCGTTCCGGGTGCGCATTTACAAGGCCAACGGTAATTACAATGCGCCCAACGAGGACATGCTCACCGAGAGCGTGATTGTGTCGGCAGCGCGCGGCGGCGAGTGGTTCACGGTCGATTTATCGCCCTATAACCTGGTGGCCCCCGAGGAAGGCTTTTACGTGGCTATGGAGTGGATTGTGAGCGGCGACAAGTTTTACACCACCAACTTTATGGACAACTACACGCCCTACGGCCAGATTTTGCGTCCCACCTTCGAATTCAAGGACAGCCGCACCTGGAGCTACGCCATCGGCCGCGGCTGGAACCTGGTGACGCTCGCCAACAACGGCTCGCGCTTCAACGCTATGATGCGCGCCGAAGTAGACGCCTATAAATAATAATCGCAGATTTAGACAGATTGCGCAGATTGCGCTGATTCAAACGACAGCATTCTAGTTTTTTATTTCGCGATAATTGATTGACTACAAAAAAGAAAGGCCACTCCGCGGAGTGGCCTTTCTTTTTTGTAGTCAATCAATTACCAATAAAGCGGCAGATTGCTGACGTTCGAATCAGCGCAATCTGTCTAAATCTGCGATTATTATTTAACGCGGACGGCGATTTCTACGCGGCGGTTTTCCTTGCGGCCGGCGGCAGTAGCGTTGGTAGCGGCGGGCATAGTTTCGCCAAAAGCCTCGGTGCTGAGGCGGTCAGCGGGCATCTTATTGGTAGTGACAAGGTAGTTTTTCACGGCCTCGGCGCGCTGCTTGCTCAGGTCGCGGTTGTAGCTCTTGTCGCCGCGCGAGTCTGCAAAGCCGAGTACGCGCACGTCTTTGCCCGAATAGCGCTTGTTGATAGACTCACTGATTTGCTTCAGGGCCTCGGCAGCGGTAGGCTTGATGACAGCTTTATCGGTATCGAACAGCACTTGCTCATCAATGTCATATACCTGGTAGTCAGCATCGCCGCGCACCGTAATGCCGCTCAGGTTCACCTCAGGCAGCTTCACATCGGCCAGCTTGGCCTTGGTCAGGTCGAAGGCATCGCTAATGGCGCTGCCCGTTTTGCTGGCGGCACTATCAACGGCGTTGGCGGCACCAGCCGCTACATCGCCCACGGTAGCACCGGTGCGGGCTACCACGGCGGTGTCGGCAGTAGCTTCGCCGAGAGTATTTTTTTCGTCCGACTTTTTCAAGTCGTTGCACCCGCCTAGAAGTACGGCGGCGGTGAGCAGGGTGTAGGGAAGAATACGCATGGAAAGAAGGGTGGGTTGGTAAGCCTGCCGGCATTAGACCAGCAGTGCCGCCCTCTTACGCTAAACAGGAGCAGCGAGTTGGCTAACCCGGCCCTGCTGCCAGCCCCAGACAGGCACAGTAACCCCGGCCGTAGCGCGCTGGCCCCAGTGCCAACGCGCAGTGCCCCAGCCACCAAAGTAGCTGAGGCACTGCCTTCCTCTCAGCCCGCAATATGCGCCTACTAGCCACGCACACGGCGCTTACTTTTTGGTTTGCTCCACTATCCAGACCCGGATATCTTCTTCGGCGGCGGGCGAAAAAATGGGGTGCGCCTCGCCCCCCACAATGGGCCACTGGCTGCGGGCCGCCTGAAAGCTGTGATTGACACCAGGAAATTTGCGGCCCGTTGCTAATTTATTGTTTTTCAACCCTTTGAGAAGAGCCTCCAAATTAGTGTCGGGGTTGAGAAACGCATCGTCGGCCCCATAGAGCAGCAGCACGGGGCAGTTTACGCTGGCCAGTGTTTCGGTAGGGTCAAACTTGAGGAAGTCGCGGTAGCGGGTAGTTACCAGCGCTGCCGCGCGGGCCTGGGCGGCGGCGGGGCTCAGGCCGGTACTGTCCTGCTTCAATATTGTAGCCACAATGGTTTGGGCCTGAGACTTCACCACGGTTTGCCGGATGACCTCCAGCATCTGTTGCTGGCGCTTTAAGCTGGCAGCCAATATTTTAGGATCGACTTTTTGGGCGCGCAGGGTGGCCTCGCGCTGTTGCATAGCCAAGCTGGTGCCCGGCTCGCCATAGGCCGAAAGGCCCACTAAAAAAGCTGGTGGCAGCGGCTGGGCGGCAGCTAGCAGCGCCACATTGCTGCCCTCGCCCATGCCAATGAGCCCCAGGTGCGCGGCATCAACCTCGGGGCGCTGGCGCAGGTAGGCGAGCGCCGCCTGGGCATCGCTCACTAAGGCGGCCGGGGTGGCCGGGGCGGGGCCGGTAGAGTGGCCCGTGCCGCGGTCGTCGAAGCGCAGCACGGCCACGCCGCGCCGCGTGAGGTAATCGGCGAGCTGACCCAGCGGCCCAAACCCGCTGGCGGTGCCATTGCGGTCGTGCGGCCCCTCATCGGAGAGCAGGGCCACGGCCGGAAACGGGCCCGGGCCGGCCGGTACCGTAAGCACGCCCGCCAGCTGCAAGTTGGCCACTGGGTTGGGGAAGGCAATTTCTTCCTCGCGGTAGGGCGGGGCAAAGCGCGACTTGGTGGCCGCAACCGCCGCCTCAACGGGCAGGGCGCTGTGCGTAAGCGTCAGCGGTACCTGGAAGCCCGTTTGCCGCCACACGCCTTGCATCGTCTGCCCATCGGCCGAAAGGCGGCCTACGTAGCGGCTGTCGGCCTCGGCCGAGGTAAAGATTACGGTATCGGCGCGGGTTTCGACCGTTACGGCCAGGTGACTGGCTTTTTGCAGGGGCACATCGAGGTTGGCAAAGTACTCGCCGCTGCTAAGCTTAACTAGTCGAAATATCACTTCCAACTTACCCCCAGGCATTTGCAGGGGGCCTTTCCACAGGCCATCGAGCGGCGGCACGTCGGCCGCGTGGTGGGCCGCACGGCCCGGCAACACCAGCAATAGCATCAGCGCCAGGCACCCATAAACCGCATTTCGAGCCACTCTCATTTTCGTACAATCCTAAATAAAATGCGCTGCGCCAAATGGCCGGGCACTAACAAAAACGCTAAGTTATCGCCGGCTGCCAGCACCTGCTTGCTACTGCCCCAAAAACTTCGCATTACCCGCCTTTTTTTTTAATTCCGGGCCGCTTATTCGCTCACAAACACGCGCTTCACGCGCTCGCTCACGTTGGTCAGTAGCTCATAGGGAATGGTGCCGATGCGCTGCGCCAACTCACTGGCGCTCAATCCTTCGCCAAATACTACGGCCACATCGCCGGCCCGGGCTTCGGGAATGTCGGTCACGTCTACCATCACCATATCCATGCATACCGAGCCTACCACCGGCGCGCGGCAGCCGTGCAGCAGCACCACGCCCCCACCGTTGCTGAAGCGCCGGTCGTAGCCGTCGGCGTAGCCAATGGCTAGGGTGGCCAGCCGGCGCTCGTGGCTGGTGGCCGCCCCGCGGCGGCCGTAGCCTACGGTGCTGCCGGCGGGCAGCGTTTTTATCTGCGAGATGGTCGTTTTCAACGTACTCACTGGCAATAGGTTAGCACCATCTTCAGCTCCGGCCTCCACGCCGTAGAGGCCCACGCCCAGGCGCACCATGTCGAGCTGCGCCTCGGGAAAGCGCTGGATGCCGGCCGAGTTGAGCGCGTGCTTGAGGGCCGGGTAGCCCAGCACGGCCTCGATGGCGGCGGCCATGCGCCGGAAGGTGGCCAGCTGCTGGCACGTGAATTCGTCGTGGGCGGGGTCGTCGGCGGCGGCCAGGTGCGTCATGATGCCGGCCACCGGCAAGGCAGCGCGGTGGGCGGCCAGCAACGTGAGCAGGCCGGGCAATTCTTCCTCCGAAAAGCCCAGGCGGCGCATGCCGGTATCGAGCTTGAGGTGCAGCGGCGGCAGGGGGCCAGCGCCATCGGCGGTGGCCTCACGGGCGGCTTGCAGGTAGTCGTGCAGGCGCTCCAGCGAGTAGATTTCGGGCTCCAAGCGGTAGCGGCGCAGCTGGCTGAAGCTGTCGGGCCCGGGGTTCAACACCATGATGGGCAGGCTGATACCGTTGTCGCGCAGCTGCTGGCCCTCATCGGCGTAGGCCACGGCCAGGTAGGCGGCCCGCTGAAATTCGAGCAGGCTGGCCACCTCGTACGAGCCGCTGCCGTAGGCGAAGGCCTTCACCATTACCATGAGCTTGGTGCCGGGGCTCAGCCGCTGCCGGTAGTGCTGGAGGTTGTGGGTGAGGGCGTCGAGGTTCACCTCCAGCACCGTGCCGTGCTGGGGCTGCTGCAAGGCCGCTACCACCCGCTCGAACCCAAAGCGCCGGGCACCTTTAATAAGGATGGTTTCGTTCTGAAAATCGCCGGGCCGCAGGTCGGCCAGCAGGGCTTCGGTGGTGGGGTAGAATTGAGTTGAAAGTGAGGAATTAAAAGTTAAAACCCCTTTGCTTGCCTCAACTGGAGGCCACGCGGCGCCCCCCAGTTTTAACTCATAATTTTTAACTTTTAACTCATCACTGCTTATTGCCTCCCCCACCCCGATGAGGCGCGTGACGCCGTGGGCCCGCACCAGCGCCGCCACGCGGGCGTAGAGCTCGGGGCCGCTGAGGCCCGATTCTAGTACGTCGCTGAGGATGAGGGTACGGCCACCAGGGCGGGCCTGGCGGCTGAGCGCGTCGAGGGCCAGCGAGAGGCCGGCGAGGTCGTTGTTGTAGGCATCGTCGAGGAGGTAGCAGCCGTGGCGGCCGGCCTTCATTTCGAGGCGCATGGCCACGGGCTGCAAGCGCAGCAGCCGGCGCTGCATCTCGGCCGGGGCCAGGGCGGTGGCGGGGTCGAGCTGCCGGCCCAGCAGCACGGCCAGGCAGTGCAGCGCATTTTCTACGGACGACTCATCGGCGAAGGGCAGCGTGAAACGGGCCGCCGCCCGCAGCGCCGGCTGGCTGAGGGGCAGCGGGCTGGCGAGCGCGCCTTCGCCCAGCCGCACGCGCACGCTGGTGCTGCCCGTGCCCGTGGGCCGCAGCCGAAAACGCAGGGCCGCGCCGGGCGCGTCGTGCCGGGTCCAGGCCAGGGCGGGCAGGCCGCGGGCGCGCACGGCGGCGGCCACGGCGGTGTGGTCGGCGCAGTAGATAAGCTGCTTAAAATCAGCGCCTTCAAATAAAATCAGCTTTTCGGCCAGCTTCTCAGCTTCGGAGGTAAAGCCCGCGTCGTGGGCGGTGCCCAGGGTGGTAAAAATGCCGTGCGTGGGCTGGATGATAGCGGCCAGCCGGGCCATGGCGCCGCTCTCCGAAATGCCCGCCTCAAAAATGCCCAGCGTGTGGCGGCCGGGGGCCAGCTCCCACACGCTCAGCGGCACGCCCACCTGCGAGTTGTAGCTTTTGGGCGAGCGGCAAATATCCTCGTCGGGGGCCAGCAGCTGGGCCAGCCACTCCTTCACAATCGTTTTGCCGTTGGAGCCCGTGATGCCCCACACCGGCCCGCCGAACGCGGCGCGGTGCTGCGCCGCCAGCGCCTGTAAAGCTGCCAGGCTATCAGGCACTTGCACGAAGCCAGCCCCGGCAAACGGGGCCAGGCTGGCCGGCGGGTGGCTCAACACAAACAGCCGCACGCCCTTGGCGTAGGCAGATGCCAGGTGGTGGTGGCCGTCGTGGTTGGGCCCGCGCAGGGCGAAGAACACCGCGCCGTCGAGCAGGCCCACGCGGCGGCTATCGAGCAGCAGCGTGGCTACAGTGGCCGGGTGGGCGGGGGCTTGCAGCAGGGTACCACCAAGCAGGGCGGGCAGGTCGAGAAAGCGAATGGGCATGGCCCGGCAAAGGTCGGGCGGAAGGGGCGGCTGGCGGTGCCGGGGGTAGCCGGCGGGGCAGCGGGCACCTCTAACTTTACCCGCAGCTCAGCTTTTTCCTCTCAGCTCTCCCCGCCCATGCGCCTCATTCTCTGCATTTTGCTCAGTAGCCTTTGGCTCGGCCAGTCGGTGCTGGCCCAAAAAGCGCCCGCGCCGCTGCGCGTGGCTACCTATAACCTGCGCATGAACACCCCCAACGACGGGGCCGATGCCTGGCCCCAGCGTAAAGAACTGGTTAAGAACCTGGTGCGCTACCACGACTTCGACGTGTTTGGGACGCAGGAGGGCTTTCGGGGGCAACTTACCGACATTACCGAGCTGCCGGGCTATGCCTTCGTGGGCAAGGGCCGCGACGATGGCAAGGAGGCCGGCGAGCACTCGGCCATTGTGTACAAAAAAGCCCGGCTCACGCTGCTGCAAACCGGCGACTTCTGGCTGAGCCAGACGCCCGACCGGCCATCCCTGGGCTGGGATGCCACCTGCTGCAACCGCATCTGCACCTGGGCCAAATTTAAGGACGTGCAAACCCAGCGCGAATTCTTCTTTTTCAGCGTCCACTTCGACCACCAGGGCGTGGAAGCCCGGCGGCAGTCGGGCCAGCTGATGGCCCAGAAAATCAAGGACATCGCCAAGAACGCGCCCGTCATTTGCGTGGGCGACCTGAACTCTACCCCCGATACCGAGCAGGTTAAAACTCTGCAAGCGCTGCTGCGCGATGCTTACCTCACCACGGCCCAGCCCGCCTACGGCCCGGTGGGCACCTTCAACGGCTTCAAGCTCGATGCCCCGCTGCTCGACCGCATCGACTACATCTTCGTGAGCGCGGGCTATCAGGTGCTCACCTACGCCGTGCTCACCGACTCCATGCGCGGCCATTACCCATCCGACCACTTCCCCGTGGTGGCCGAGGTAGTACTGAAGTAGGTTAAGCCACCCTTTTCTCTATAGTACACTAATTTTCAGGTAAGCGCGGGGCGTGCAGCTACTAAAGGGCCGGCCGGCCCTTTAGTAGCTGCACGCCCCGCGCTTACCTGACAACTATCCGAAAGGCTAATCTAGGTGCAGTATGCTTGCTCCTACAAGCAGCCCAAGGGCCATGAGCAGGCCGATAACCACTCGGCCGAGCCATTTACTGGCCCACGCGCGCTTTTCCTCCAGCAGCCTATCGCGCAGCAAGTCAGTTGACCGATTGATTGCCAGATACATAACAAGCCCACCGAATGCTAGCACTCCCCCGATGCTCAGCAGGCCGAACAACATCTCTACTACTCTATACATGCCGTCGAAATTACAGCTGTTCCCGCTCCGGTGGTCAGCTCACTAGCCGGCACGAGTTACGCCCTGCCAAACTCGCGCCGACACCTACCCTTCCCCGCGCCGGCGCTACCTTCGGGCCTTCATTGCCTACTCGTATTTAAGCCGCCCGATGGCCGTTTCCGCTTCCTATTCTTCTCCTCCCGCGCCGCTGTGGCAGCGGGCCTGGCCGCACGTGCTGGCCGTGTTATTCTTCGTGGTGCTGGCCGTGGCCTACTTCGCGCCCATCGTGTTCGACCACCAATCGCTGGCCCAGCACGACATTACCCAGTTTCAGGGGGGCGCGCGCGAAACGCAGGAGTGGGCCGCCCGGCACGGCCACGAGCCGCTGTGGACCAACTCCATGTTCTCGGGGATGCCCACGTACCTGATTTCCATTCACTTCCCCGGCGACCTGTTTGTGTACGTGCAGAAGGCCGTGGCGCTGGGCCTGCCGAGCGCGGTGAGCAACCTGTTTGTGGCCCTGCTCTGCGGCTATGTGCTGCTGGCGGCGCTCGGCGTGCGCCCGCTGGTAGCGGTGGCGGGCGCGGTGGCGCTGGGCTTTTCGAGCTACAACCTCGCCATTCTGGCGGCCGGGCACAACACCAAGTCGTGGGCGCTGGCCTACGCGCCACTGGTGCTGGGCGGGCTGCTGCTGGCCTTCCGGCAAAACAAGTGGCTGGGCGCGGCGCTCTTCACGCTGGGCCTCACGATGAACGTGCGGGCCAACCACCCACAAATTACCTATTACCTTGGTTTACTGGTAGTTATTTACGGCATTATTGAGCTGGTGGCCGCCGTACGGGCCGGCCGCCTGGGCGATTTTGCGGGCCGCGTGCTGCTGCTGGGCGTGGGCGCGCTGCTGGCCATTGGCGTGAGCTTCGGCCGCCTCTACACTACCTATGAGTACAGCAAATACAGCAACCGCTCGCCTTCGGAGCTAACGGCCCTGCCCGCGGCCCCCGGCCAGGCCGCCCCCAGCGCCAAGCAGCAGGACCGCGACTATGCCTTTGCCTACAGCTACGGCGTGGGCGAGACCATGACCCTGCTCGTGCCCAACTTCTACGGCGGCAGCAGCGCCATGCCGCTGCCCAAAGACTCGCACATTGCCGCCGCCGGCCTGCCCGAGGAGTACCTCGCCAGCCTGCCCACCTACTGGGGCGACCAATCGTACGTGGCTGGCCCCGTGTACGTGGGCGTCACAGTGTGCTTCCTGTTTGTGCTGGGCCTGTTTGTGGTGGATAAGCGCACGCGCTACTGGCTGCTGGCGGGCACGCTGGTATCGTTCGTGCTGGCCTGGGGCAAGAATTTTGAAACGATTAACAACCTGATTTTCGACTACTTACCGGGCTACCGCAGCTTCCGGGCCGTAAGTATGGGCCTCGTGATAGCCCAGCTGGCCATGCCGCTGCTGGCGGCGCTGGCGCTGGCGCGCGTGCTGCGGCCGCGCGCGGCGCTGCTGGCCGCTGGCACGGCGCCGGCCCCGGCTACCGAGCCGCTGCACCCGGCCCTGGCCAAGGCGGCGCGGGCCGCGGCCGGCACCACGGCCGTGGTAGTCGACTCGCCCGATAACCGCTTGCGCACCAAGCAATTGCTCTACGCCGGGGCCATTACGGCGGGCTTTCTGCTGCTGACCTGGGTGGCCAGCCTGAGCTTCGACTACGCCTCGCCGCAAGATGCCGGCCTCACGCAGAGCGGCTTCACACCGCCGCTGATGAGCGCCCTGCGCGCCGACCGCGCCGACCTGCTGCACAACGACATCTGGCGCGGCCTGCTCTTCGTGGGCCTCACGCTGGCGGCGCTCTACTTCTACTTAAAGGGCAAAATTGCCGCCACCCCGGCCGCCGCGCTGGTGGCGGCGCTAGTGCTGCTCGACCTCTGGACGGTGGACAAGCGCTACCTCGGCGAGAAGAATTTTCAGCCCGAAACCATCGCCGAAAGCTTCCAGGAAACGCCGGCCGACAAGCAGATTCTGCAAGACAGCAGCGCCGATTTCCGGGTGCTCAACCTCGGCAACCCGTTTAACGAGGCGCGCACTTCGTACTTCCACCACAGCATCGGGGGCTACCACGGGGCCAAGCTGCGCCGCTACCAGGACCTGGTAGAACGCCAGATTTCGCAGAACAACACCGGCGTGCTCAACATGCTGAACACCCGCTACGTGATAGTGCCGCCCCAAAAACAAGGCGAAACCGAGCAGGTGCAGCGTAACCCCGGCGCCCTTGGCAACGCCTGGTTTGTGCGCGAGCTAAAGGCCGTGCCCACCCCCGACGCCGAAATGGCGGCCCTCACCAACCTCAACGCCAAGCAAGTAGCGGTGTTCGATAGCCAGAAGTTTCCGGCCGTGAAGCCTGCTACTTATGCTGACTCGTCGGCCACCATTGCGCTCACCGACTACGCGCCCGACGCCCTCACCTACCGCTACACCGCCGCCCAGCCGGCCACGGTAGTCTTCTCCGAAATCTACTACGCCGATGGCTGGCAGGCCACGCTCGATGGCCAGCCGGCACCCCATTTCCGGGCCGATTTTGTGCTGCGGGCCATGCAGGTGCCGGCCGGCTCGCACGAAATCAAGTTCGTGTTTGAGCCCAAGGAATACAAGATTGGCAACACGGTATCGCTGCTCTCCAGCATCGGCGTGCTGCTGGCCGTGGTAGCCGCCGGCGTGTTTGGCTTCCGCCAAGAGAACGACGAAGTTGAAGCAGAGGACGCTGCTTAAAGTTGTTATTGCGAGCGCAACGCAGTGGAGCGCGGCAATCTTTCCTTCACATTAGGATTACTAACTCAGTGATGCGAACGGCAAGGAGAGATTGCCGCGCTCCACTGCGTTGCGCTCGCAATGACAGACGATTTCCTGCAAGCTATTCCGCACCCCGCTGCCCGACGCGCGGGCGTGCGCTTGCTGCTCTGGCGCGACGACCTGCGCCACCCCGAATTACCCGGCAACAAGGCCCGCAAGCTGAAGTATAACCTATTGCAAGCCAAGGCCGAATGTTTCGCGCACCTGCTCACCTTCGGCGGCGCGTACTCCAACCACCTGGCGGCCGTGGCCACTGCTGGCCGGCTCTACGGCTTTGCTACCACCGGCCTGGTGCGGGGTGAGGCGCACGAGCCCCTCAACCCCACCCTGGCCCGCTGCTGCGCCGATGGCATGGCCCTGCACTACCTCGACCGTACCACCTACCGCCGCCGCGCCGAGCCCGCATTCCTGGCCAACGTGCAGCAGCAGTTCGGCCCCGCCTACCTGCTTCCTGAAGGCGGCACCAACGTATTGGCCTTGAAAGGAGTAGGTGAATTAATAGCCGAGCTACGCCAGCACACTGATTTCGACGCCGTAGCCGTGGCGGCCGGCACGGGCGGCACCCTGGCCGGCCTCGTGCTGGGCCTGGATGAGAGCGGCTACCTCGCCCGCGCCATCGGCGTGGCGGCCCTCAAAGGGGCTGATTTTCTGCGTGAGGAGGTTGATGCGCTGACCCTGGCCGCCACCGGCCGCCGCCTGCCCAGCTACGAGCTGCACACCGGCTATCACTTCGGCGGCTACGCCAAGCTGCCGCCCGAATTGCGGGCGTTCATCCGGGTTTTTCAGGCTGATTATGGCGTGCTACTCGACCCGATTTACACCGGCAAGCTGCTATTCGGCGTGCTCGATTTAATCGAAAAAGGCCACTTTGCAAGCGGTAGCACCGTGGTAGCCGTGCATACCGGCGGCTTGCAGGCCTGGCAGTCAATGGGTGAGTTGGTGAAGGAGTGAGTTTTGCAAACGACCTTACGCGCACTCAAACCTAATAATTCACTCCTTCGCCAATTCGCCAACTCACTCCTTCACCAATTCACCAACTCGCTCACTCGCCAATTCACTCATTGCCAGCGAAGCCAGCGCAAACACGAACGGCAGCACGGGAGCCAGGAAGCGCACATCGTAGTCGTCCACGGTGAGCATGACGATGGCGGCTTGCAACAGCGGCACGCCGGCCAGAAACGTCCGTGCTGGCAGCCATACCGCCGCCCGGCGCCCGCCGCGCACCGCCAGCCAGTAGAGCGGCCAGAGCACCAGCACGCTCATCAGGCGGTGGCCCAGCGAGTAATAGGGCTTGATGCTGCTAAAAAACACCAATAGCTTGCCCATCATTAATTTAGCCAAAAAACCAGGGTTGTGGGCAGCGAAGTACAGCACCCGCGACATCTGGCCCAGGCCAGCCGGCGGCATCGCCAGCGGCGCGCTGGGGTGGATGGCCCACACTGGGGTGGCAAACATCAGCTCGCCGCGCTGGTAGGTTTCGACGATGAAGAAGCTGACCAGCTGGTAGTTGAGCCACCACACGGCCAGCGGTACCGCCAGCACGCCGCTGCCCACCGCCAGCCAAAACAGCCGCCGACGCACTACGTAGAGCTGGGCCAGGCCGGCCAGGCCCACCGCGGCCGCCACCACAAAGCCGTTGGGCCGCACCAGGGCCGTGAGCAGCAGCAGCACCGCCAGCCGCAGGCCTGCGCCCCAGCCCCCACCACGCACCCGCACCAGCGCCCAAAATGACAGCACCGATAAGCTGATAAACAGCGACTCGGTAAGCAGGTAGCAGTTAAACTGCTGAATATCAGGCCATAGAATAAATAAGCCAGTAGCCAGCGCCGCCGCGCCGCGCCGCCCCCCGGCCAGCCGCCGCACCGCGCCGTAGAGCGCGCCGGCCGCCAGCCCCGCAATGGCCAGCTGCGCCAGCACAATGCCCCACCAGCCTGCCCCCAGCCGCAGCCACACGCTCTGAAACCACGGGTAGAGGATGTAGCGCTGGTTGTGCGCGTACTGAAAATTGTCGGCCCCGTTGTTGGCGATGGTGGCCACGGGCGCGCCGGCCTCCTGCTGGTAGTAACCGTGCTGGGCCAGGTTGGTGGCGTAGTCGAGGTAGCGGGCGCTGTCGTTGGCATAGTGCGGGCCATGAAACTTCACCAAAAACGCGGCCTGCACCAGCAGCCACAGGCCCAGTAGCAGCCACGGGTGGCGGGGCCACCAGCGCCGGGCCAGCATCAAAACGGAGGGGGGGAGCGCACGCATCACCCGCCAAATGAAATCGACAAAACGTCAGGGACAAAAAAAACAAAGCAAAAGGGACAAAATTTCAACGCCCCTTGAGAGGCATTTGAAAGGTACTTGAAAACTAATTAAAGCCAAAAAAAGCCCGGCCAAATGACCGGGCTTTTTGCATTTTCTGAAGCCAGCCTAAAACCCTGGTGCTAAACCAATCCACTCTAAAACCTGGTAAGCGAAAAAAGGCGGAATGATGGCCACAGCGTCAGCAGCCCCCGAGGCGTTGCCGCCTGCGTTCTGGATATTGTGGTTGTGTGTGCCTGCGCTGGAAATAGTGAGGTCGCCATACTTTGATGACCCACCGTTACTGTACTGAATAGTATTGGCAGGTAGCGCACCATCCGGGCTGTTATAAAATCCTTTAACGTTGGTGCCGTGTGTGTGGTCCCCTGCGTTGTCCATCCCGTGGCTGTGGGCGGGAAAGTTGTTCATCCCGAGCGTCACGGAAGCATTGCCACCAGCAGACCCAACAGTGTACTGGCTACCTGCGGCCACCGGAAACTTATTCTGGCCATTGGTGGCGTTGTTCTTGCCGTTGTTGAACTGCCACCCGTTGGCGGGCGTCCCGTACTTCCCGCGCCCGTCCTGGTCAAACCAGTCAGCTGTGAGCTTAGCCATCTGCTTAGTTTCGCCCACCATCCTGGTGGCCGCGTCCCGAGCCTTAGACAGCCGCAGGGCACCCTCATAGCGCACTATCACTTTGCTGGCCGTGGTGGACACGTCCAG
Organism: Hymenobacter sp. H14-R3; assembly: GCF_030063445.1. Taxonomy (GTDB): domain Bacteria; phylum Bacteroidota; class Bacteroidia; order Cytophagales; family Hymenobacteraceae; genus Hymenobacter. The sequence goes on from NZ_JASITD010000001.1 coordinate 62,614, forward strand.
CGGCCGAACGCCCACCAGGGCTTCCCCTAAGCAGGCGCGGGATACCCCGTCCTGGTAAGGCCGGAAGTCCGTATCCACCCTGGCTTGCGCGTACAACTCCACCGGCAAGCTTTGGTCATAGGCACCATCAAAGCGTAGAATCTGGCCATCCAGCCAGACCAGGCCGTGGCCTACATTGACCAGGCTACCGTTGGGGTACACCTCACAGCCCGACACCACACAGTTGGGTAGGTCCAGCAGCTGGCCGAACATGGCGTAATACATTTCTGCCTGAAGCGTATTCAAGTCATCGTTGGCGCGGGGGCGGCCACCGTTGTCAAATAAAAGGAGTTCCATGAGTTAGATGTATTGGATGCGGTATTTTACCATTGCCAGCTTCAGCTGACGGATGCGGGCGCGCAGGGCGGCTTCTTTGGGTTGGAGTGAGGCGGGCACCTGAACGATGAAGCCCACTTGGTTTAAAAGTTCGGTGAAGTTGTAGTCGTACTCATAAGGCGGTTGTTCTTGGAAGAAAGTCATGTATTGCCAGGGCTGTTGTTCCGCCACAAAGTTGTCGTAAGAACCACTGACATCAACCAGTGAATCCAGGATGCGGATGCGGGCCAAAACGGGGTCAAACAGGTCGTTCAATGCTCGTTCAAACGCCATCGTTTGGCCGTTGTAGCTCAACTGCGTTTTCACCTTCCTTGTGTAAGCCAGGAAGGTGAAGTGGACTTCAGCCAGCGGGACCAGCACGGCGTTGGTCAAAGTCAAAAAACGGGGCTTCCTTAGCAAATAGGGCTTCAGCCCTTTCACCAGGTTGGCCAGGTCAAAATCATATCTACTAAGAGCCATAAGGAACAAAGTTCAGGGTGTCGGCAAGGGTAGCACCTGCGGCCGTATCAATGATGACATAGCCGGCTTCCGTTTCGTAGGCTCGGGTGAACACTTTTGGCGCGGCCAGGCCATTGCGGGCCGATATGGAAAGGAATTCCAGGTCTTCCACTCCCACCACGGCCTGGATGGCATCTTCCAGCTTAGACACTACCACCTGGCCATCAAACTTCAGGTTGCGCAGGTAGGACGTGATGGCGCTGGCCACTCGGGACCGCAGACCAGGAACCAGGCCCGTGGCGCTGTTGGTGTCGTTCAGTTCCACCAACGGGTCATAGTAGATATTCGCCCCGAGCTTCAGCGCATCGGCTTCCCGGCTTACCAGTTCCAGTTTCGTGCCTGGATACTTGCGCCTGGTAATGTAGCCGCGCACCTGGACTAGCTCAGCAGCTGTGAGGCTGCGCAGGCCACCAGGCGCGGTGGCGTCATCGGTGGCAACTTTCAGGAACAACCGGCCCGTGGTGTCATTCTCTTTCGCCGTGGCCTGTGTGACCAGCAGCAGCCCCGAGCTACCCGCAGGATAGTGGATTCCGTCATCATCCACCACCAGCTGGTCTCCCTGCTGAAAGAGCTTCACGATTTTGGCGTACCATTCAGTTGTCCCTTCCTGTGGCGCGGCCAGCTTGGCATCCACATCCGCCATGTGGCGGTCAAAGATGGTTTCCAGAACGTTGATGGCAAACGCCACCACGTAGGCCAGCAGCCCGAACACGGACACCGCTGAAGTGGAAATAAGCAGCCCGCCCAAAATCGGGCTGGCTGCTATAGCATCTAAGATGCTTTGTTTAATTACGGGGATTGTTCTGGCCATTTCAGTACTGGATTTCGAGGGCGTTGAGGTAACTCGGGTTCGCGTTAGAAGCCCGCAGGTAAAGAATGGGGTTGATACCAGCCGGGTTGATGTCGAGCGGGGGCAGGCCAACGGTGAGGTTGTTGCTGTCGAAGGTGAGCGTAATCCATTGCACACCGTCCAGGCTGTATTGCGCATCCGTTAGGTCGGTATCAAAGCGTGCGATACCGGTAACGCGGCTGCGTACAGTGGGCGTGAAATCACCATTTAAAGGGGCCTGAAAAGTCGAAGCGCGGCGAAACGTGCGAATGCCGTCGTTTAGCACCCAACCCCGGCCGGCCGCGTCCAACGCATTAAAGCTAATGGTGCCGTTTTGGCCTACTGACGAACTATCGTAGGCAATTGTACCAGATAACTGGTTAAAATTCTGGATGAATTTAGCACCCCTGTCCGGACTATTACTACTACCTAATAAGCTTATTTCTTGGTCGGTAAGACCAGTAGTGTAAAACGCACAAGCATCAATGTATCCGCGCGGATAATATCCACTGTATCCCCCAATCTGCACGCTGTCGTTGCTATCAAATGAAATAGCCGTGGAACCACCAGCATTGCGGTTATTTCCTGACAGCTCTACGCCGTCAATAAACATTCTTATTAGACTTACGTCCGAGGAATCTACTCCAGTTGGAGCTATTCCTTTTGTAATGCAAACACTATGAAAAAAGCCATCGACTGGGGCAGGTCTTCTATCCTGCACACTACTGCGAACAGCACCCCCGGCTTTGGTGCGAAAAGTTAAATTACCCACGCTGTTTTGCTTGGAAATATCCCACCCCGTGCCACTTACATTTTTTGCTACTAGGATTGTCTGGTCGTACGCCCGGTCGGCACCTAAATCCAGATACCGGATAAAAATAGTAAATGGCCCATCCCCAAAATTGTAATATTGCGCATTGTTAGGTATTTCGCAGATACTATACTGGCTGTATTCAGCCGGCACCCGCATACTGCGCTGGCCAGCAGCCAGGTTTGGGTTAACTCCCCGCACCAGCTTATAATCAGTTAGGTTGAGCATCTTAGGCGGTGGGTTGAATCGTGATACTGGCTTCCGCGCTGCTGCGGCCCGGCTTGAGGACATAGTCTACGTACACGGTAAAGCCGTAATTGGCCACCACCGAGTCCGTAAGCGCATTAATGGCGGCGTTCAAACCGGAGCCGCCGCCCGTAGAGTTAAAGGGGCCATACTTCGTTTCGTCGCCGTTTTGGTCTAAGTAGCTAAGCGTATAAACCAAGCTGGCCACACTATAGGAGTAGGCGCTAGCCACCACCAATACCTTGCGCCGGAAGTACAGCGGTACGCGCGTGGTGGTCTGCGTGACGGCCACCAGAATTTCATGGTTAACCAGGATGCCAGCCACCGCCCCCGCCACGGCCGCCGTAGAAGGAATGTCCGTAGCATTGCCCGCCCCAATGGTCTGCACGAGCGTAACCGAGCTGGCCCCGCCCCCCGCCTGGATGGTGACGTTGCCATTTGCGTCAGGCAGCGTGCCGTTAACCGATTTCACTGTGCCAGTACCCCCCGTGGTGGGCTGCGTTACCACCGTGGAAGCCGCCGCATCAGGACTGGTAAAGCGCAGGCCCCACGTCCCCGAGGCCACACACTCATAAATGGCCAGTTTCGTGGCGCTTACCGTGTGGAACCAGGCGTCACCAGGTTGGCCCGGTTCCGTGGTGGGCGCGTAGCTCTTCCATTGATTTACGTTGCCGGCTTTGCCAGGGTCGCCCGCCTTACCTATGAGGCTGGCCAGCCACTGCGTCACGGTGCCCGTGTTGGCGCTGCTGTCGGCTTGCCACAGCTGGAAGGCATTTTTGCCATCATTGCCATCAAAGAAGTCTGTCCCTTTCACGGGGGTGCGCCCGTCAAAATAGTCCGTACCCTTTTTGGGCGTCTTGCCATCGGCCCCTTTCAGCCGAAACTGAAGCTGCCAGCCGTTGGTGGCGTCCCGCAGGTAGAAATCTGACGTGGTGGTCAAGATGTAGGCGTCCCCTTCCATGCCATCGGCCCCACTCGGGGGCGTTGTGCCGCTCAGAATACGAGCGCCGCGCTGTAAGCCTTCCAGGAAGCCAATGGCATCTGACACGCCGGCCAGCACATTACGCACGTTCAGGGCCGAATTCTTCCGCCCTGAAATAAGGTTGGCCGACACCAGCGTGTCAATCATAGTAGAAAAAAATCCCATTACAAAAAGTCGGTTTCAGTTTTAAAATCAGTTTCCAACCAATCTTCGGCTTCATCCACCACGGGCGGCGCGGGGCGGTGTAGGTTGGTAGTGTTCACGCGGATACTGGTGCTTTGGAAGTAGGCCACGATGTCGGCCGACACCGTGGCCCCGTCGGGCACTATTAACACCTGGCCAGCGGCCAGCGCATCCGTAATGGCCAGCCCGTTGGCGTCGGCCAGCGCCCAAACGCCCTCCGCACCTCCGAGTAACCACACGGCCACATCTAGCAGGCTTTGGCCCTCACTCACGATTATTTCAGCCATCGGAGTCGGGGTAATAGCCAATGAGTTCTACCCGGTCATCAATCAAAGCCAGGTGCGTCACCACCTGGCCATCCAGTTCCATCTGGCTTTGAATGGCCTGAATGATGGCGGCGGCCGGGGCGTCATCCAGCAGCATCGTGTTGATGCCCGCGCCCACGAACGGGCGTTCCCGCCATTCGCCCTTTTCAGTCAGCATCAGCAGTTGCTGATGTTGCTCGGTGCTTTCGCCAATTACTAAATCGCCGCCTTCAATGGCTAGGTCGAGGTCTGCATTAAGCAGTAAGTCAAATACTTTCACTGGATGCTAGCTGAAGTGATAATGCCTTTTTGTGCCGCCGCTGTACCCGTGGTGGTGACGGTGCCCGTGACCGTGCCGCTGCGCACGTACTCATCAAAGGCATCGGCCAGGCCATCCACGAAGTCGGCCCGCGCCTTGGCGGGGTCAGCTTCGCGGGTGGCCTGGTCATCGTAAAGTCGATTTAAATGCTCTTTGAGCAATAGTTTATTAAGTGCCATTATTCGTGCAAAAGGCCGTTTAAACGTTGTTTAATCTTCGCAAAAGCCGGGGCATTCACCAGCTTGATGGTTGGCCCCTGGTTGGTCGTAAATACCATTTGCCCGATAGCATCCAGGAAGTCACTCAGGATGCTTTTCAGGCTTTCGGTTTCGGTGCGGATGCTGTACACTTCCACGGCGCTGTACTGAATGACCAGGGCGGTATCCTCATCCAGCAGCAGCAGCGTCACGTTGCTACCCACCTTCGGGAAGATTACCAGGCCATCCTGGCCACCGTCCACCACGGCCCGCAGGCGCACCTGCACATGGTCGGCACCTTCATCATCGCGGGCCACGTCGCAGGTCATGGCTGCCTTATCCACGGCGGTCACGGTACCTGTTACTACCTGAGCCGGGCCGGCCACCAGCTGCTTCAGCAGTCGCTGTATCGTTTCGCTCATGAGTTGGCCCGCTTACCCAGTTCTACCACGCGCCGGAAGCCACTCGGGCCAAACGACGTTTTCACGCTGTCCACCAGGTAGCGCCCATCGCGTTGGGGGTGTAGGCCATCGTGCAAGTCGGCCGTGCCCGAGTGCAGCACGAACGGCACCCCGAACCCCGTCAGGGTGCCCCGGTATCCGTCGTACTTGTATTTGGCCAGTTCTACCTGAGCCATGCGGGTCAGCTCAGCTTTGTCGGTGGTTTCGGTGCGCAGGGTGATGGTACGCTCTTCCCCATCCACATCGCCCACGCCTGGCACGGTGGTTTTCTTGCCATTGCGGTGTATAGCCACCACCTTGGCTTTGATAAGTACATCCTCTTTCCGTTTGTAGGTCAGGTCATCATCCACCACGTTTTGCTGAAAGTGGTAGTAGCTACTGGCCCCATCAATGTTGGAAGTGCTGCTGAATTCGGTGTAGGGCAAGCCCACGAATAGCCGGCCGGCGCGGAAATAGGCGCACACCAGGTAGTTTTCCTTCAGCTTGTTGATGACCCCGGCCACGGTGGTACGGTCGGCCCGGAAGCTATCAATGTGAAGCTGCGGCACGGTACTACTGAGTTGCACCGTGGGCACCAGCTCAGCCAACAGCTTGCGCAAGGTGGTGTCCTTCCAGGCCCGGTTAACGGGCGTACGCTTCAGGTGAAAAAACTCATCTTCCAGCCGCAGTTCAAACGGTATGGTCAGCTTGATTTCAGCCACGTAGCCACTGAATTCAGTGCGCAGTTCACCATCGTAACCCAACCGCACTTCCACGGCATCACCCACTTTCACCAGGTCTTCCACCTTCACCAGTTTTCCGGCTATGGTGGCCGACTCGTCGGTGGCCTGGTCATCGGGGGGCAACACTTGCACGAAGCCATACAGCTTCAGCGTGGCCGTGTCGCCAAGGTTTTTCCAGGTTGATTCTGCCTCAAACGCCGAAATTTTGGAAAACTCCAAATTCCCGATGCGTACCCGGCAAGTAAGATACAGGCTCATTTCGTGCGGGCTATTTTGAGTTTAGCCAGGCTGCTTTCGTCGCTGCTGGCATTGATTTCATAGTAGAAAAAGCCGTGGGCACCTGGCACGGCCGGAAAGCTGATGTCTTCTATCACGATGCGGCTGATGTTGAAGTAGGTGAGCAGCTGGCACTGCACATCCAGCGCAAACCCGCGCCGGTAGATGCTCACCAGGCTGCGCAGCCATTCTTCGGGGTAGTCATCGGGCACGAGGCCGCCCGAGGCGCGGTCACGGGCCGCCCCTTCTCGCACGGCACGGCCCTGGATGTTGATTTTCCAATCATCCATCCCGATGATTTCTTTCACCGTGAAGTCACCACCTGCTATCTGCGTCTTTACAATGGTTTTTGAGCCGCTCACAGTTATGAGCGGCTCATTTGGCAGGGTCACTTCGGCAATCTTGATAGCGAAGTAGCGGGGCGTGCCCAGCACCGAAGAAATAGGCAGCTTAAATAGCTCCGCTTCGTTGGTTTTGGTCGGCCGCTTGGCATCGGGAAAGGGCAGGTGAGTTACTACGCCCTTCCCCTTGCGGAAGTCGCCTAAGTCGAACGACAGGCCCGCCGTGCGGCCCGTGTTGGTTGGGAGGTCACTTATCATAGGTTGCCGGTTCCTTGGCTCACGCCGTTTACTACTCGGGTCAGAGCTTCTTCCAGTTGAGCCACCATATCGTTGGCCCCTTCCTTCAGCGTGGTAGTGTGGATGTTGATGGAGTCCTGAAACTTGGCGATGGCGATGTTGATGGTGGTGGGCTTACTGCCCCCTTTCGCCACGCCATCCACTTTCGACTTTATGGGCTGGTTGGCGGCCAGGCCCTGGCTCTTGGTGCCCGCCGCAAACGGGTCTTCGTTCTTGCCCGCCTGAATGACTTTGGCATCAATGGCGATGTCGCCCATCTTGCCCAGCCCGAGGAACGGGGCAATCAGGTTCCACACGGCTTTCACCTTGCCCACCAGGTTTTGCAGGAAGCCCGTGAACCGCGCCCACAGCCCTTGAAACCACTGCTCTAGCTGCGGAAACAAGGCAAACGCCCCTTTCACCAGCCAGTAGAAGGGGCTCAGCTTCACGATGGTCTGGGTCAGGTTCCACATCCAGCCCTTCAGCACATCCCAATTGCGGATAATGAGGTACACCGCGCCGGCCAGGATGGCCAGGCCAGCGATAACCAGGCCGATGGGGTTGGCCGACATGGCCGCGTTCAGCGCCCACTGTGCCACCGTGGCCCCCACCAGGCTACCCGAAAAGCTAATAAGCCCGAGGATGCCGGTGCTCACCATCAGCCCGACATTCTTCAGCATCGACAAGCCGGAAGCGGTCTGGCTCAGCACGAACTTCCAGGTAGCTCCAGCTGCTACCAGAAAGCCGCTCCCCATCATGCTCAGCAGCGGTAGCATCTGCGAAGCCATTACGGCTACTTGCGCCGAAGTCTGGATGTAAGGAATGTATTCCTTGGTGGCGTTGAACACCGAAATGCCCAGGTTTTCCCACAGCGCTTTCATCCGGTCCATCCGGCCGGCCGTGGTATCCATAATGGTGTTGGCCGCGTCGGTGGCTGCGTTGGTGCCCGAAATGGCGGTGGCGTAGTTGGCCATCGCGCCCGTGCCCCGCAGCAGAATGTTGGCCGCGTTCTGGTTTTCCAAGCCGAAGATTTTCGACACCAGGGCCGAATCACCTTGCACTTTCTTCAGCTCCGTCAGGCGCTGGTTCAACGTCAGGCTTTTGTTGCCCATCACGTTGATGTCCACCCCGGCCGCCTTCAGCTCAGCCCGCAGGTCTTTCGGCATGAAGCGGCCTTCCCCGAGCTTGGCCAGCACGTTCCGCAGGGCGGTGCCCGCTTCCGCGCCTTTCAGCCCGCCCTGTGCCAGCACCTGGATAGCCGCGTTGGTTTCCACGAAGCTGACTTTGGCCCCGGCCGCCGCAATACCAGACAGCCGCAAAGCTTCCGCAATCTGCGGCACTTCGGCAGCGCCCGCGTTGGCGGCGGCGGCCATCACGTTCATTTCGTAGCTCATGGCCTTGGCCACCAGCTGTGTGTTGTTCGTGTCGACCCCAAACTGCTGAACGCCCGTGGTGAGGGCCTTCATCGCGCCCACCGTGTCGCCACCCATGCTTTTGGCCAGGATGTTCACGCTGGCCGTGGTGCTGTCCATCGCTGCCTGGTCTTTGGCCATCTGCGGCCCGAGTTCGCTCAGGATGCCCTTCGCGGCTTCGAGCTGCGGCACTACCGACCCGCCGAAGGTGTTGGCGGCGGCGCGGGCGCTGGCCCCCATCTTGTCGAGGCCAGCGCCGGCCACTCCCGTGATGGCCGACACTTCGGCCAACGTTTGTTCGTATCGGATGCCCGGCTCCACCGCATTGTTGAAGGCGGTGGCAGCGGTCTGGATGCCTTGCGCCGCCTGGTTGGCGATGGCCATGCCCACGGCGGCGGCCTTCGCCCCGGCCTTCACCTTTTCGTACATCCCGGCCATCTTGTCGCCACTAGCCAAGATGGTCTTCATCGGCCCGCTGGCCTTATCTATGAGGTTGATAACCCACTGGTAATTACGCATGTAGGGCGAATGGGGCTAAGGGTAAAATAAAAAGGAGGGCGGCGGCCTAGCCCCCGCCCTCCTTTTCTGCTTCAGTTTTGCGAATCCACACCAGGTCTTCGTATTGTTCTGCCCACTCGTCATCACTGAGGGCAGCCACTTCCGACTGTGGCATTCGGTAGTAGTAGCGCAGCTGGGCATCTATCAGCCGCAGGAAGCTCGTGTCTTTCCCGACCGTAGCTTCCTCTAGTCGTTTTTTAGGGCCGCTACCTTGCTGCTGACGATGCTATCCACTACTTGGCACAAGGCGAAGTAGATTTCATCATCAGCCTTCGTTTCCTGGATGTGGCTCAGCTGGCAGTTCTTCAGGATGATGTTATTGTACTTCGACACGGAGCCTTTAGCCCGAACCATCGCATCGGTGGCCTGTGCCACCAAGTCACGCGAAGGCTGTTTGAACACAATTTGAAGGCCATCTACTTCTACCGTTTTCAGCTTGCCATGCTCTTCAGTCCATTGGGTAATTTGTTCGGCGGTAGGGTTGTTGTTTTCGGCGGTAGCCATGATAAAAGGAGGGGAAAGAGAAATTAGAAAAACTGTTTAAAACCTATTTAAAAGCGGAAGACACGGGCCGGCCAGTAGCCGACCCGTGAACCCGTTAGGCGGCGTTCAGCACTACTTCAGCGGCCTTGAAAGGCAGGCTGATTTCCATGTTGAGGTCACCCTTCTTTCCACCTTTTTCATACTCAGTCAGCAGCACCGATTTCACGATGTCCTTCACCGACAAATCGTCTTCATTGATGTAGGCAATGATGATGTCGAAGGGGGCCAGGCTGGTAGGCGTTTTGCCAGCGGGCAGCGAGCGCACCAGGGCTTCAAACTCCGATTGCAGCAGCGTGATGGTGCCATCTACTACCTGCATCCCATCGGCGTAGGCCACGGGCTTGCGGCCCAGGCCATACACGAATTCGCGTTCCGCCTTTTCCTTGTACTTGATTTCGGTGCAACCCACGATGGGCCGGCCCGCAAACACAATCGCGATGTCTACCCACCCGAATTCTTTGCTGTCAAAAGCCATTTAAATGGTCGTAAAAGGGTTGTAGAATTCCACCGTGGCTTCAATCTGCGCGCCCGTGGCTGTCTTCACGATTTTCAGCAGGGCCACGATTTTGGCCGTGGCCGTGACGTTCTGCTTGGGGTTGACATAGACATCGCAGCTCACGATGTTGCCCTGTGCCTGCATCTGGCCTTCAATCGCATTCTTTAGCACGTTCTGGAAGCGGGCCACCTCAATGACTGGCAGGTAGCCCGTGGTGCGGTCAATCTGCACATCATCCAGTAGCTCTTCCAGGTAGGCGGCCCGAGCAATGCGGGCGGCCTTGTTAATCACCCGGCTATCCTTCACGAAGGCGTAGTCATCGGTGGCCGCCGCACACGTCGGGTCATCGTTGTAGAAGAACCCGTCTTTGCCAGGGTGAATGAGCGGGAAGATGTAGCCCTTGCCACTGAGCAGGCTCAGGTCACCGCCCGGCCCATCGCTCAGGCTGCTTACCAGCGCGCCGCCGCTCAGGCTGGCCTGCGTGATGCTGGCCAGCTTGCCATCCTTCACCCGGCCGATGCTGCGCTGAACCGGAATGGCGGCCAGGCGGCCCAACACCTTGCCCACTTGCGCATACTTGCCGGCCACCGCAATGCCCGAGGCGACCAGGGCCGCACTGCGCAGCTGGTCCCGGCCGATGGTCACGGCCACGTTCTTGCTGGCCAGGGTGCGCAAGTCGAGCGCCGCCGTGGCCGTACCAGAAAACAGCCGGCCTTCCAGCAGCATATCAACGGGGCGGAAGGCGGCGAATTCGGCATCCGCAAACACCTGTGCCAGCGGAATGGCAGTGGCCAAGTCGGTCGTGATGCCGGCCGGGCCAGCCACTTCGGCGGCAGCCGGGTTGAGCACCACACCCAACAGCTTCACCTTGCCACCCTGGCCTTTCAGCTCGTTTTGCAGGGCCACGTAGGCGGACTGGCCGGACGTGAACAAGTTGGTGAGCGTGGTAGTGGCTGGCACGGCCAGTACCCGCAGGGGGGCACCGTCACCGGCTTCTTCGTAGAAATCCTTGATGTGCTCCCACACCAGGGACTGCTGCACTACATCGGCGGCGCTGGTGGCCCCGGCCACTTCCGCGCCCCGCAGGCTGTACACCTGTGCTTCCAGCATGGCGTAGCCCAAGGGGGCACCCACCACCAGCAAGGCCAGTCCATCGGCGTTGTCGAGCTGGCGGCCTAGCTGGCCGTTCCCGAGGTCAATTGTTACGTTAGGGCGTTCGTAGGCCATTTCTTAGGCAGCTTTAGCAACGGTGGAAGCCTTCTTTTTGGGGGCGGCCTTTTCCTTGGCAGGTTTGGCGGCGGGAGCGGGCTTAGCCTTGGCGGGCTTGGCGCCCGGGGCGGCTTTAGCAGCCGCAGCCGGGGCACTCGGGGCGAACACGAACAACTTGCCACCAGCCACCACATCGGCCAGGCTCGGGGCGGACTCATCAGCGGCCAGCTTCAGCAAGCCCTGGTTAGCCAGGCTGGCCAGTTTGCCCACCTGAGCACCTGAGTTGTCGACGATGGCCACGAAGGGCGCGGCGGTCAGCATCGGCACGGGCTTCGGGTTGTAGGTGATGGTGTCGAGGCCGTTGGCCAGGGCAGTCATCAGGAAGTCCGCCACGTTTTCCAGCATCACAGCGGGGTCGGCTTCGGCCAGGGCGGCCTGGTAAATCACTTCGGCCAATTGGCGGGGCAAGGCACCCACCAGCTTCACTTCGGCCAGCAGCAATTCCAGGGTACCCACTACGGCGGGGAACTCGGGAACTTCCGCATCAACTGAGGGGGCCACGGCGGGCGCGGCCAGCGGGCTGCGCAGAATGCGCATGGTGGTAGATTGAGCTACCCGCGCTTCGTCTTTGGCGATGCTTTCGCGCTCGGGGCGGTAGAAGGTGCCCGTGCCCACCACAGCCACCAGGTGTTCCACATCGGGGTTGGCGGCAAAATAGTCGCCCGACATCGCCACCAGGTCACTGGCAGAATATTCAGAATTGCCCATTTAGAGTAAGCGTAAAGGCGTGAAAAAACGGAGATAGGCCCACCCGGCCCCGACTACCAGTGTCAGGCCAGTGAACCAAATGCAGAATTTGACGAAGCGCCCGAGCGGGGCTTTCACGGTCACCACCTTCGTTTCCTTGGTGGTGCGGATGCGGATGCGGTCGGTATCCGTCACGGGCACCTGTGCCACGTAGGGCGCGGTGAAGGCCGTGGCAGTTACCCGGCCGCTGGCATCCAGCATAAAAGCCAGGCGTGTGTGGCCCGAGGCGCTGAAAATGGTGACGGGCCGAAACAGGTGCGTGGCCTCATCAAACACGATGCGGGTGGTGAGCCGGGCCGAATCGGCGGGCACTGCCACCGACACCAGGCGCTGCACTTGCCGCAGGGCAGTGGTGTCGCTCACCAGTGATTCGCTGGGCTGAAGTCTGGTGCTGGCACAGCTTGCGCAGGCCAGCACCAGGGTCAGCAACACGCCCGCAATCGGCATCCCTTTGGCCATGTTCAGGGAAGCGATGATGCCTGTGATGCGGAAGCGGGCGTGGTAAGTCATTATTTTGGAATCCAGGATGAAACGAGGGCTATTTGAGTTCTCAGGCGGCGCATCCGGTGGACTCCATCCCCTTCGCGCTGTACCCCGTTGCCGCCCCCGGTATTGCCTTCCACCGTGATGACGAAATCATCATTCCAGCTTTGAATTAGCCCGATATGGTGGATGCCGTTGCCGTAGGCGTAGCCAGCAGTGTCGCCTTTTTTGATTGGCTGGCGAATGATGCCGCCGCGCCGGTAGATGATTTTGGGGGCCGGAAACCAGCTGGCTGCCAGGCCCGAGCCACGGGGCACCTGTAGCCCCACCAGCTTGTAGCACCAGGTGACGAAGGAGGCGCACCAGGGCTGGCCCCGGCGGTTGCCCGAGCTGCGCTGGTAGCGTTCTACCTGCGGCCCGGCGTTAAAGCCTACTTCCATCACGCCCACCTGGCTTTCACCCGCCTTCATCACGGCGGTGCGGATACTGTCTTCGCGGGTTGGGCTGGCTCCTAGTGCGTCAGTGACACACAGATGTAAACAAAGAGCGAGACAGCCCAAAAAGAAACGATAACCTTTTGCCATTCAGTGAGTCGATAAAATGCCCGTGCAAAATGCTTTTTCCAGAATCGGGCTACCACGGGCATATACACCCGCACCAGCAGCACCGAAAAGCAGTAGAGAGCTACCGCCCGAATGCCTGAAAGCAGCAGCGTTTGGAACACGCTCCAATCCATCCAGGCCGGCCCCGTAGGGTCATCCGATTTCTTGTTTTCCAGCCAACCCTGAAGGGCTGGCACTCCGAACCACAGCGATAAGCCCACCAAAACAATGACCACCCCACCCCACTTGCCCACAAGGGTTTTGGTCCGGCGCATCATATGTGAAGTTGACCCGGCTGAAAACAGCTTGTTAAAAAGAGAGGTAGGTAAGGCCATTGTTTTTGAAGACTTGCGACTGTGAAAATTGGGTAGCGGGTGCCTGGCCAGGTGAGCACAATGCGCCCACCTGGCTGGCTTATGCCCGAATGTTTAAAGAGTGTTTAAAGGCTAGGCGGGGGCTTCGTACACCGCTACCACGCCACGCTGGTTGGCGTAGGCCGTGGTGCCACCCACCCGCAGCAGGGCGCTGAACACGTCGCCGTAGTAGAGCGGGTTGGCTGCGTCCTCAAAAACCTGGATGCCACCGTTGGTAGTCGAGCCCTTAGCGAAGCGCACGAAGCTGGGGTGCCAGAACAAGGCCGACACGTTGTCCGTGACTGCTTTAGCTACGTCAGGCGACTTCTTAGCACCAGCACCCGTAAACAGGGTGGTTTCGCTACGCACGTAGAACTTGAAGCCGAAGAGTCTGGCAATGGTACCATCCATTACAGTCGAGTTTTGGCCGATAGCATAGGCTTGCGTGAACTCGGGAATGAGCAACAAATCCATCAGCATGTCCGAGTCAATGAGGCAGCAGCGGCCCACCTGCGGCACATTCTGATTGTTCAGCAGGCGCTGGGCAGTCAGAATATCCTTTTTGGTCATAGCCTTGCGATTGCCCGTCTGAAACTCCTTGTTGGCAGGGCGGGCATCACCCGTGGTCGGCACGATGTTTTTGGCAAGGCTCGGAGTCCACACGTAGGAGGCGATGTCGGCCGCGTCGGTAGCCAGCTTTTCAACGTGGTCATGCAGAATGGATTGGCGCTTCGGGTAGCTGGCCTCAATCGCTTCCGTCATCTGAAGCACTACGGGGTCGGTGGTCAGCTCATCCACATCGTAGTCCACGATGGTGTCGGTGCGCTTTTGCGCGGTGGCCGGCAAGGTCTGGCGATTTTTCTCCGTGTTGGGCGTAGTGCCAGCCTGCGGCAAATGCACCGTTTTGCCCGACAAGAATTCCGAGTCATCACGGCACTGGCTCAGGAAAGTATTGTCGGGGAATACGTTCTCAGCAATATCCGTAACCCAGATTTCTTTCTGAATGGCCATGAAGGCCATCGGCGCGGCCGTAGCCGGCGCGGCCGGCAACAGGCAGCCCACGGCGAACAAACCAGCACCGGCTACCACCCCAGCACCCGCCCCGGCCATCGGGGCCACGATGAAGGCCAGCAAAACCGCCATTACAATGTTGTAGACCAGGTTTTTAAAATTCAATTTCATGCAGTTTATGAAAAGCAAAAGTGTCGTTGCAGTAGATTTATAGATTGGTTTTTGGACAGCCCCAATCCATTTACAGGCTGGCGTTTGGGCTACAGCTTGGTGCCGTAGTAATCGGTGTACAGCGCTTGGTACTTGTCAGCATCCTGAGCCCTGAGCTTCACCAGGCCCGCCGAATCCTTCTTTTCCCAATCGCGAATAGTCCACTCCTTGCGCTGGTCGGCCAGCTTCAGGATGCCGGTTTTCTCTGCGGGGTTGTCGTTGTTTTGCTGGGCAGCCAGGTTTATGGCATCTTTCAGCGTTTTGCGCTCAGCAGGGGTTTTGTTCTCCCCACCAGCGGCGGGCTTCAGGCTACCGAAGTCGAGGAACGACAAGGCCAGGTTGGGCGCGGCGGCGGCCAGTTGCACGAAGCGGTCCTTGTTGTCAGCGGTCACCAGGCCGGCCTGCTCAGCCAGGGCAATGATGGTGTCGGCCGTTTTCTTGTCAGCATCCTTCTGAATGCGGCCGATGGCGGCTACGGCTTCCGCCTCAGTAGCATTTTCCCCGAGTCTCAGGGCCAATAGGATTTGATTCATCCTTCGTGCGTTTTTGGGTGTAAGTGTTGGGAGAAGCTTGTCGAGCGTTTCGGCGTTGGCGGTGGTGTCTTCCGACAGGCACAGGCCATTGCCCAGGAATAGCTTCAGGGCGTTTCTATTCCCTGGAATGTCTACTATGCTTGCTTCAAGTAGTGTGCTTTGAGTGGCAGTAGGACGGGTTTGGCCAGTCACCAGCAGCTTCGGGTCTTCCGACCAGGTCAGCGGCTGCAAGCCCGAGGAACAAGCTTGGAGGAACCCATCTTCAACTTGCTGAGCCTTGCTAGCGGCAAACTCATCTTTCATATTGAAGACAGCTTCCGCTGTGAGCTGCGCCCCCTCTTTCTTAATGTCTTCCCACCGGCCAATGACCTGGCCCCGGCCGTGCATATAGAGCATCACCGGATTCTTCACGAAGTCCTTGATGTCGATACCAGCGGTTAGAAATCGCAGGCCGTAGCAGTTTACCCGCTCGTCGGATAGTATGAAGCGCATTCAGGTTTTGGGTGTGGTTGTGGCGAATCGTTGGGCAAACCTACTACCCCAATTTGTCCACGTAAAGCCCTGATTTTCATGCTACGTACTGATTAGTACGCATCCCCAAACCTTGCTTCGGCTACCCTTTCACGCGCCCTTTTTCTTTGTGGCACACCGTCCAAAAAAGCGCGCCTATGGCCCTGACTATTAAAGAGAAAAAAGAGCTGGCATTGAGCTACTTCCTGCACTCACAAATGAGCCAGCAGGAAATAGCCGCACGGGTAGAGGTGAGCGAAAACACGCTTTCTACCTGGAAGAAGGATGGTAATTGGGAAGTGGAGAAAGGAGCCCTGACCGCTACCCGCCCCCGGCTCATCACCAGCTTCTACCGGCAGATTGAGCTAATCCAGTCGGGCGCGAAAGATGCCGAAGGCCGGCCCCGCGCCCTGGATACCAAGGAAGCGCAGTCCATCCGCATGATTACCAAAAGCATCGGGGAGCTGGATAGGAGCCTGAGCATAGACCTGTACATCCAGGTCATGGAGGAATTCATCACCTGGCTTTTCAGTGCTGATTCGGTGCTGGCCAAAGCGGTGCTGCCCTTCCTGGATAGGTTCATCAAAGGCAAGTTCTCCGAGCTGAACAAGCAGTCGAACTAGCCGCCCCATTTAAACGCCGTTCAAACGCCCCGATAAGCCACGCACCCCCGTGCGCGTGCCCATCGGGGCGATTCAATTATCCCGAAGCCCACAGCGGGCCTTAAAACGATTTTGCCAATGGCTGTAAAAGTGAAGGCCAAAAGCCTGGAAGAACGGTGGGACCGCTTGGTGCAACGCATCAAGTCGGAGCACTCTATTGGGCTGGGTGAACCCGAGCATGAGAAGGAAGCCCGCAAGGCGCGGGCGCGGGCCGATTATGATTTCTTCGTCACCTACTACTTCCCGCACTACACCCGCACCAAGCTCGGGGAAGTGAGCCACTGCGCACCGTTTCACATTGATGCGGCCAACGCCATCCTGGCTAATCCGATGTTCACGGGGCTGATGAAGTGGTTTCGGGGTTCGGCTAAGTCCACCCACTTCAACATCTTCATTCCGCTGTGGCTCAAAATTCAAGAGCCCATCCGACAGCTGAACGTGATGATGCTGCTGGGCCAAAGTGCCACATCAGCCGCCCGCCTGATACAAGACATTCAGGCCGAACTAGCTCACAACCAGCGGTACATCAACGATTTTGGCCCCCAAATAAAGGATGGCAGCTGGGCCGAAGGTCAGTTCCAAACGCAGGACGGTTGCGCGTTTGTAAGCATGGGCATGGGCCAGCCCCAGCGGGGCACCCGCTTCGGGGCCAACCGCCCCGACTACATCACGGGGGATGACCTGGATAGCACCAAGCTGGCCAAAAACCCGGCCCGCGTGCGCGAAGCGGTGGAGTGGATTCACCGCGAAGTCATTCCCACAATGGACATCGGTATTGCCCGCTTCATGCTAATCAACAACCTGATTACCAAGAAAGGCATCATGGCCATGATGCTGAAGCTGCATCCCGACTGGTTTATTTCGGAGGTGAACGCCCTGGATGAAGCCGGGGAAGTAACCTGGCAGAAGTACACGAAAGACTTCTTCGCGGGGCTGCTGAAGAAAATCGGCTTCAAGGCATTCCAGTCCGAGTATATGAACGACCCGCAGGTGGATGGCGGGGTGTTCACCACTGAGCAAATCCAATGGGCGAAGCTGCCCAAAGACTGGTCGTGGTTTGATGCCCTGGTGATGTACTGTGACCCGAGCTACAGCACCAGCGAAACATCTGACTTCACGGCCATCGCTGGGTGGGGTAAGAAAGGCGAAAAATTCTACAAGTTCAAAGCCTACTTCCGGCAACGCGAAAGTGTGGACAAGGCCATTAAATGGTGGTTTAAATACTACATGAGCCTGGAAGTGAAGGTGCGGGCCAAGATGCGCTGCTACATCGAAGCCAACGCCACCCAGTGCGTCATTCTGCGGCCCATCATCAATAAACAGGCCCGCAAGTCGGGCATCGCCAACTTCATCCAGTTCGACAAATCGAAGAAAGGCGACAAGGCCGACCGCATCGGCAGCATGACCACGCAGTACGAAAACGGCGATGTTTTCTACAGTGTGGACGAAGAAACCGACCTGGATATGATTTTCAGCATTGAGCAGCTTACCAGTTGGACCGATGGGGCGAAACACGATGACGGGCCGGATGCCGACGAATCGGCCTGGCGGCGGCTGGAAAAGATTGGCCGGGCCAGCGGCCGTAGCTCAGTGCCCACCGGGGGCTTTACCCAAAACCAATCACGCGCTTTTTAGATGGCCTTTTTAACCGATGATGACTACCTGGCCCAAATCGACCAGGCAGACCTGCTAGCCCTGAGCCGTGCCGACTCTCCCCAACGCGATGACCCCGATGACCCGGCCCCGCCCGCGCCGGCCCCGGCCACTGGCCCCACCATTCGGGACCGCGCCGAAGCCAACGCCCTGGCCGAAGTGGCCAGCTACTTACGGGGTCGGTTCGACATGGGGGCCGCCTACGCCCTGGTTGGGGAGGCTCGCAATGCGCAGCTCGTCATGATTTGTGTGGACGTGGCCATCTGGCACCTGGTGCCCCGCGTGGCCTTCAAGAACGTGAGCCAGGTGCGTGAGCTGCGCTACGATGCCGCCATCAAGTGGCTCACGATGGCCCAAAAAGGCCAGAGCAACCCCGACCTACCCGCCTACCCGGTAGATGCAGCCAGTCCCCAAAGTCACAAGCTATTTCAGTGGGGCAGCAATCCCACCCGCGCCCAATCCTTCTAAGCTCATGGCCCTACTCTCCGATAAAAAACGCGCTGCCAAAGAAGGCAACACGGCCACCATCACCCCGCGCAAAGGCAAAAAGAACCCCACGCTGAAAGACCAGCTGGTACCGACTACCAGCCGCGTGCGGGCCGATGCTGACATTGCGCAGTGGCGACAGGCCGAAGAGCAGGCCCTGAGCCCGCTACGCCCCCGCCGTGACCGACTCATCGCCATCTACTACCAGGTAACCAAAGATTTGTACCTCACGGGCCAGATGACTACCTTGAAAAACAAGGTGCTGAGCGAAGGCTTTGCCGTGGTAGATGACAAGAACAAGGAAAACGTCGATGCGCTGAAGCTGCTGCAACGCCCGTGGTTTCTGGATTTCCTGAATCGCGTATTGGACACCGACTTCTACGGCCACACACTGCTGCAATTCGACTACCCCGATACCGAAGGCGACCACGCGGGCGAGTTTACCCGCATCAGCGTGATACCCCGTGGCCAGGTCATTCCCGAGTTGGGCCAGGTGCTGCTGAGCCAGTACGACAGCACAGGCGTACCCTTCCGTGACCCCGCCTACGACTACACCGACCTGCTGCTGGAAGTGGCCCTTATGGATGAAGAAGGCCGCTTCGGGCTGGGCATTCTCAACAAGGCCGCGCCCGAAATCTTCTGGAAGCGGCACAGCCGGGTAGACTGGTCACGCCGCTCCGAGAAGTTCGGGATGCCCCTCATCTCGCTCAAAACCGATGCCGTGGAAGATGCCCTACTGGCCGACAAGCGCAATGCGCTCAGCAATATGGGTAGCAATGGCTGGATGATTCTGGATGAAAACGAAACCTTGGAAATAAAGGAGTCGAGCGCCAACCAGGACGGGCGCATGTACAAGGGCCTGGTCGATACTGTGAACGATGAAATCGCCTACCTAATTACGGGCCAGGTAGCCACCAGCCAGGAAACGGGCAGCCGCTCGGGCGGCGAAGTGCATGAGCGGGTGCAAGAGCATTATGTGCAGGCGCGGATGCGCTTCCTGCACATGTACATCAACTACACGCTGTGGCCCTTTTTGAAGAAGCACGGCTACCCCGTGGCGGGCCTGGAATTCAAGTGGCGCAAGTGGATTGCCGAAGAGAATGCCGCCAAGAACCCACCCGCGCCGCCCGCGCCCGACCCCACCACCGACACGCCGGCCGTGCCCAATGCGGGCAAGAAGAAGGTAATGAAAATGGCCGACTTGTTTGACCTGTTCACCCTTGCCGCCTCAAAAGAAGATGTGGCAGAAGCTACCAAGTGGCTACGCAAAGCCATAGAGTTGCACGAAAAGCACATGAATGGCACGGCCCCCACTACTGGCAAGGAGGGAGAGAAAAGCCAGATGGAGATGATGACCCAGATGAAAAACGCTTTTGCAGCACTAACGGGTAAAGCAGCACCCGCGAAGAGCAAGATGGATATGGCTAAAAAGGAAGGTATGGGTAGCATGAAAATGTCCACGCCAAATTTTCCTGAGCCCCCGGCGCACACCAGCGCCGGGGGCTACACCGCCGAAGTAATTGAGTTGAGTGACCCGGCCGAAACCCGCCTGCTGAAGCTGTTCAACAACGTGGTGGCTAAGCTGCACACCGACCAGCCGAAGGTGAAGGCGATGCTCAAAACGCCCGAGTGGCAGGCCATGTACCAGGAAGTGGCCGGCCAGCTACTGGCCGGGGCCGAAGAAGGCGTGGGGCAAACCCTACCCGAAGTGACCTACGGCACCCCCGATGCCGTGCTACTCGGGAAGTTCAGCCAGCACCTGTATGTCTTTTCGGCCAACAAAAACTACCAGCTGCTTACTGAGCTGAACGCACTCCTTATAAAGGATGGGCAAATCCGCGCCTTTCCCGAGTACAAGGCCGAAGCCCTGAAGCTACACGACCAGTATAACGTGAGCTGGTTGCGCACCGAATATGATACCGCCATTGCCACCGGCCAGATGGCAGCCAAGTGGCTCACCTTCCAGGAGGATAAAGGCAGCTACTTCCTGCGGTTTTCGACTGCGGGTGATGACCGCGTGCGCCCTACCCACGCCGAACTGGATGGCATCACGCTACCCGTAGAGCATCCGTTTTGGAACACGCGCTACCCGCCGCTGGGCTGGAAGTGCCGGTGTGATGTGGTGCGTGTGCTGCGGGCCGGTAAGGAAGCCACCGACGAAGACCGCCTGAAAAACCTCACGGGCCACCCGCCCGAGTTCGGCAACAACGCGGGCAAAACCGGGGTCATCTTTCCCGACAGCCACACCTACAACGATGTGCCGGCCACCGTGAAGCCGCTGCTCTACAAGATGGCCACCCAGGACGCACCCCAACCTAAAAAGAAGAACGCCGATGGATAGCCTGGATAAATTCAATAACCAGCTCCGAATCATGGCTGGCCAGATGAACGGCCTGGCCAAGTCCCTTCCTGGCCAGATTGGTGCCCTGGCTCTGGAAAGCATCGATGATAACTTCCGCAGCCAGTCGTTTTTCGGCACCCCGTGGAAGCCCCGCGTGGTAACGAAGGGCAATGATGGCCGGGCGCTGCTGGTGCAATCGGGCCGGTTGCGGCGGTCGTTTAAGTTGCAAAACAGCGGCTTCACGGTGGTGCTATTCACCGATGTGCCCTACGCTGAGATTCACAACGAAGGTGGCACCATTGCCGAAACCGTGACGGTGGCCAGCCACTCACGTTCCAATAAGAAACGTGGTGCGGGCGGTGCTCACCAGGTGCGCGAACACACCAGGCAGGTCAATACGACCATTCCACAGCGCCAATTTGCGGGTGAACACCCTCAGCTAGATAATGCAATTGAATCCTTGTTGGAACGGCAATTGAGTAAGATATTTGACCTCTAAAAGTCTTCACCAAATAAATATGGCCCGCGATAATTCTCTACTCATTAAACGAAACAAAGAAATCAGGGCCGCTTACAATCGCCTCACTGCGGAAGAAGTCATCGCTGTGTTCAAGGGCCGGCGCGTGGCGATGAAGCTCAACTACGAGCAAATAATGACCATGCTGGGCAATATGTTCTTCCTGAGTCCGCGCACCATTGAGCCTATTATCACGGCCACCGCGCCCAAAATGGCTGCCATCACCTCCACCGCACACGCCGCATGAAAGAAGTATTCGTAGCCGTGAAGGCATTCCTGAAGACCAAACTACCCGACCTCAACACGCTCACTCGCTGGAATAACCAGCTGGAAAACGAGAGCACCGAAAGCGTGCAAACCTTCCCCGCCGTGTACTACCAGTTGGATGGCCTCAAAACCACTACCATCAGCCGGGGCATTCAGCAGGCCGAAGGCATCCTGCGCATCCGTCACTGTGCGAAGGCCCTGCGGGGTGCGCAGCTCACAGGTGTAGACCTGGAAGCCACCACCTACCTGGCCTTGCAGGCGTGGAAGGGTGGCCCCATCACCACGGGCCTGGATAGGGTAGCCATCTACCCCGACCCCAACTACGGCGCGGTGGAAGTCATCATCAGCGAGTACCACATTAAGTACACCGATGCCAGTTGGCTGAATGCACGGGTACAACTGGTGCCAGGCCAGGGCCTGGATGGGGTAGCCACGGTAGTGCTACAATAAAAAAGGCCACCCGCTTGGGTGGCCTTTTTTATTTACAGTTTTTAGCTGCGATTTCCAGAACTTGCCCGATGTCTTTACCTGGCACCCAAATCTTTTCAATGTCCTCCCATTTGGGTGAGCCATCGCTTTTGCGCGCAGATTTGGAAGTTCCATTCAGGCCGTAGGTATGCCCATCTGAGTCGGTTACTAGCCGATACATACCGTGACCTGTACAATGCACTGTCACTTTCTCCACAGCAAAAGGCCAGTCTTCACCAAGCTCAGCTCGGGTAATTTCAACAGACTTGCCACTTGGCACATCGGCGGCATCGGGCTGGCAGCCAGCAAGCGAAAGAAGCATGGCAGCAAGTAGCTTTTTCATGGCGCTATTTACGAATGGCCTGCAATGCTTTGCGCACTTCTTTTGAATGAACGTCCGGCTTACCCCGCTGCTCATACTCACCTACTGCGGCCAGCGCCTGGCTCACCAGTTGCGTGGCTTCGGCCGGGTCACTGGCTTCGGCCCGAGTACCGTAGGCCAACGCTTTATCCAGCAGGTAGCGCACCCGGCCCGCAGCCACCAGCGCATCGTAGTCCTTCACGGCAAGCGGTAAATAATCGGGTTGGGCGGCACTATCAGGCTTGCGAGTATGGCGGCTAAGGCTGTTGGTTGCCGCGTAAGCGTGGTTTTTTAGGGCCGTGGTATCGGCCGGGGCTTGCACCAGGCAGATGGCGTAGCTGACTTCGGCTTGTTCCCAATGCTCAGACTCTTCAGCCGCCTGGCCAGCGGCAAAAGCTTGCTGGAATGTGGCCGTTGGGGCATTCTGAGCGGCTACCGCCCCTGCGGAAAGGACTAGGAATAGCCCCAAAAGTGCGTTTTTCATGGGTTTAACGGGTGCTTAACAGGCGATTATAGCCCCAAATATGGACAAAAACTAAGCTATAAACGGTCTGGAACTACCCAGCCACGGCCTTTAATGAACTCCAAACCTTGCGCCCGCAGGTGAGCATAGTAGGCCCCATGCTTCTCAGAGGGCAGTTTTTGGAAGAAATCCTTGTCAAATTGGTTCGGAAACCGCTCCTTCGCATTCCGCCCATTCTTCTGGATGTCCCGTGTGATGTTGATGCGCTGGATATAGTTGCGGATACTGAAATCCAGCAGCAGCGGGGTTTCAAAGAAGATGGCCAGTAGCTCCTGGCTCACGGGCACCGTGCGGATGTTGCTGGCTTCATTCTGCGTGGGCCGGTAGCTCACGTTCCGGTATTCCTGAAAGGCTGCGCAGTAGTGGGCAATCTTATCCTTTGTGGTTCGCTCGGGCAACGGGATGATGCTCATGTTGCCCAGCGATACTTCACCCGAGGCCAGCTGCGCTTCCCGCACGGGTAGCAAGTGAAGGAAGTATTCCAACTGCTCAGCCGTGGGCTGGGCATCGGCCGTGTCGAGCCCCCGCAGCAGCCCGCCCCGGTAGCGGATGTAAATGGCCCCGCCCGGTATTTTGGCCGAAGTCAGTTTGTAGATGCTGGTGTTCATTTTCGCAGGCCTTTGATGTACTCAATAATTTGACTGACCGTAGCGAAGGATTGATGAATTCCTATTAGTTTTTCACACAGCAGGGTTACTTCCTCATCAATCCCTTCTTCTTCTTTCTCAGATGCAGGAATCATGTGCATCACGCCATTATGCAGAAGGCTAGCAGCGTACAGCCTGACGAATAGCTTTTGCTCCCTCTTATTAAGCGGCCGGTCCTTTATCATTTCTCCAATTCTTTGAGGTACTTCCGATAAACGACTTTGAACTGCGTGACCATCGCCACCAGCTCAGCATGTGTGTAGTGGTTAAAGTGCTTTTTGGTCTTCGTGTAGGTCTGGCACCAGGTATTCACCCGCCCCATATCCACCTTCTCTGTACCCGGCAATTCCCACCGCATTTCGTGGGCCAGGCTCAGTATTTTGTTGCGCATCCGTTCGGACTCTTCTTCCTGCTCAGGCGTGGGGGCCACGGGCGCAAGCCCCAGGCTGGCTTCCAAGTGGTCAATCAGCGCCCCGCATTCGGTAGTGAATAGCTCCGATGTGCGGCCAGTGCGGTTGTTGCTGAATTGCTTGGCTAGGGCTTCTTTTTCGGCTGTCAGGCCAGCTTCAGCCAGCAGCGTGTGCAGCCGCTGGTTCTGTTGTAGGGTGCGGATTTTTCCCATGTTAGTTGTTGAGTAAGATTGCGTCCCGAACGCGGGCCGCTTCGCCCGTCACGGGCAATTCGGTGAGTGACCAGCCGTGTTTGAAAGTGGCCTGGCCGATGATTTCCAGTTGTATTAGGTGCCCGTATAGCTCGGGGTTGTGCTGGGCTCCGTTTAGTAGGTCGTTGGCACTACCCAGCACACAGAAGGCGCACGAAAGCCGTTGATTACCGAACACGTAGGCCGGGTGGGCGGGCCACCCATCTAGGGCTTCCGCTTCCTGGCCAGCCTTGTATAAAGCACGGCGGCGCTGTAGCTCAGCCAGGCTAGTACCACACGCCTGCCAGATGTCTTCTTCCGACCAGTGGAAGAGGGGCCGCCAATTCAGGGCCACCCGCTTGCCCGGCTCTCGGGCGGCCAGTGCCCGGCGCGGGGTCATGCTGGCCAAGTCACGCGCTTTAGCTACCGTGCTTTTAGCCGTGATGCTTTTGCGGATTTCCACTACTGGCTTTTTGGCCCGGTCCCGGCTCTCATCACCCCGCACCCCTTCAGCCGACACTACCACTTCGGCCGTGCGTAGGTGGGTATCAATCGGCCCACGCTTCTGGTCAGAAGTGCAATAGCGGCTATCCGATGAAGGCCAGAATGGGGCCGGGTTACGTAGGACTGTATCTATTGGGCCACCTTTTAAGTGGCTGGTGCAATACCGACTTTCGGCCGATGGCCAGAACGGCGTAGCCGTGCCCTTCACCGCCTGCAAACGCTCTTCAAACCGGGTTATTAGGTCGCCTTTGGGGCGTTGCACTACGACCAGCGGCAAGCCCGCTTCCTCAGCCAACTGCGCCACAAATGCGCCCGTCTGAGGCCATTCGGCCCGCCCGAGGTCGGCATGAATCACGTACTGCTGACCAGGATAGCCCTGTGCCCGAAACCAGGCCGAACCTACTTCAACCAGCGCTTGGCTGTCCTTGCCACCGCTCAGGCTCCACACGCAATCAGCACCTTCCCGCAGGGCCTTTTCAACCGCCGCAGGCACGGCAAACGCGGGTAGCTTTCGCATAAAATCTTACCTTAAAAGTGAAGTATTGGCACCCGGCGCGGATTGCGAATCCGCGCTAAGCCACGCGGCCGGGTTGGGGTATTCAATTCGCGGCCAGCTGGCCTTCGCTGAGCAACACCCGCTTTGCTGTTTGCTTGGTTTTGAAGGTGTTCAATGAGGTTTGATACACCGTAATCCACACCCAATAGAAGCCAGGTGCTTCGCGGCTGAATTGGTCTATCGTGCCTGTGCCACCTGTATAAGCACCCCGCGTAACCTTTACTGCTGAGCCTTCTCCCAGGTCTTTTATGGACTCGTGCGGTTGGTCCTGGCTCATAGCGAGTCTTCCCCGAGCCGTGTGAGTAGCAGATAAAACCCCAGGCAGAAGGCCGCAATGAGTATCACCAGCCACGGGAACCACAGTGGCGACAACACCGCCCACCAGCTCCACCCAGCCACCACACCCACGCCCACCAGTTTCAGCGCAGCCAGTTGCAGCGCCGTGACCACCATCATCCCGATGGTGGTCACAACTTTATCCAGCAGATTCACTATTTCTTCGGAGTGATAAAGAAGCTGTCTTCCTGCTTCACCGTGATGCCCAGCGTACCCAGCCGTCTCACCAGCCTTGGGTAATCGCCCCAGGTAGCGGCCACCTTTTTGGAGTCCACCGATTCGAGAATGGCCGCAGACATTTCCGTCTTCACGATTTTCAGGTACGCATCCTTGATTTCAGCCGGCCCATCCAGCGGAAACGACACCGCTTTGGTGCCCAGCTTGAAGCCGAACGTACCGCCTTCCAGCGTCATCGTTTTCTTGCCGCCGAAAGCTGCGGGGTTGGTGTTTGCCCAGCCTTCCAGCTTGGCTTTCACGTCTGCTAATTCAGCATCCAGCGGCGCTTTGGCCTCTTTTGCTGCGTCATCAATT
This sequence comes from Hymenobacter sp. H14-R3, assembly GCF_030063445.1. Lineage (GTDB taxonomy): Bacteria > Bacteroidota > Bacteroidia > Cytophagales > Hymenobacteraceae > Hymenobacter. The sequence continues at coordinate 88,654 of NZ_JASITD010000001.1, forward strand.
TCCAGCTGACGCTGGTGTAGGTCGGCGTACCGTTCCAGCAGCTTGCTGGCCTTTTTGGTGGCGGGGTTCAGGGCTACAGTGGCCATTTGAAAAGAGTTTGAAGGGTGAAAAATGGGTAAGTGGTGCGCCTGGCCAGGGAGTCGAACCCCGGCGCGTGACCTTCCAGGCTGGGCAATCAGGCGGCTTTCAGGATGTGCCGCAGGGTGTCATCATCGGGCCGTAGCGCCGCCATGTATTCCGCATGGCGGCGCTGGTAGTAGGCGTTCCAGGTGTCGGGCGTGTAGTAGGTGGCCCCGATGTTGGGGGCGTAGTAGCCCAGCTTCCATTCGTCACCTATCAGGGCCACTTTCAGGTTGGGGCTCAGCTGGGCATCCAGGTTGGCCCACTGGTTTTTCCACCACGCCCAAAAGCCCACGGTGCCTTCTAGCTTGCGGCGCACGACGTTCAGGCCCTGCGGCCCATCTACCTGGCCAAACACCGTATCCAGCCACTGAATACCTTGCTCGTATTCGCACTCATTCAGCCGGCCGGCATCCCACCGCAGTAGCTTTTCCATGCGGCGGCGCACCTGCGTATCAGTGGCCTTTTGTTGGGTTATCTGGCTCATGGCTAGGCTAAGAGTTGGTGTAAGGCGTGTAGCACTTCGGTGAGGGCAGGGGCCTGGTTAGCGGCCAGCCCGTTGTCACGCCAGCAGCGCCACAGCAGGCAGGCTTCGGCACGAGTCAGGGTCAGCTTCATCGCCGCAGGTCGCAGGTAGTAGGGCTCTAGCTGCGTGTTGTGGATGTCGAGTAGCAGGTACACTTTGCTGGCTAGTTCCAGGTCTTGCGCCGCTGGCCACGGGTCATCTTGCAGGGCTTGGCCTAGTGCGGCTATCGTGTCGCCAAACCAGCCGCACGCCTCATCGTAGGCCATCAGGTTCAGCGACAGCTTCACCTTATTCTTCGGGGTCAGCTTGACCAATACCGGGCGCTTAGGCATGTCAACTTCGGGGGCTTCCAGGTGCGTCACGGGCACCCGCATGGGAGTAGTATGCATGGCCTTATCCTTCCAGAAGTGTGAGTTGCTGCCCGGTGGCCACCTTCTTGACCTTCTTGCTCGGGAAGAGCCGGTAGGGCTCCGTTGCCCCGAAGCGGCTCAGGGCTATCACTTCCCCGTCGTTCACCCGCACCTTGATGTCCACCATGTATTCGATGGCCTTGGCGTGGTCGCCTTTTGGTGATTTACCATCTGACCAGCTGATGATGATGAATACCTTTTTGGGAAAGGCTTCTATCAGCACTTTGTATTGCGCTTCGGTCAACTTCATGTAGTTGAGCGAGTCGATAATCACGAAGGGGGCACTGCGCTTCTTCTCCAGGTATTCCACCATTTCAGCAAACGTGTGGCGGTCAGCCAGCATGAAGGAGCCTTTTGCACATTTCTCTTTCACTCCCGCACGCTTGAAAGCATCTTGTATAGACTTACCCTCCCCTTGCTCGCTACTGTTATAGTAGACTTTCCCAAGGGTGGTCAGCATTACCGCTAACTCCATTGCGAACGTGGTTTTGCCTCCACCCGACTCACCGTAGATTATCATGCGGAAGTTGCTTTCCGGCAACCCGATAATCTCTTCCCACCGCTCATCTATTGGCAGGGTCCGGTAAATATTGTCATGCACAGTGTGTGCGCTAATCAGCTTTCCCATTGTCGGTTTTTTGAGGCTTTTTTTGCGATTGGTATTGCAGCTGCCACAGTTGTCAATGCAGTCGTGGTTGCCGTCGTAGAAGTCACTTGGTCGCAGGTTGGTCGGCTTCCAGCGGCTGCACATGCAGGCCATTCCGTCCCCCTGGAAGTAGTGGAATTTGAGTGAGCCAGACACCTGTGCCCAGCCCCTCATGTCGGATTCAATACCTAGCATTTAGGCAGCGGCGGCCAGTAGCTCTTGGTCGGCCTTCAGCTTCTTCAGCTTGTTGAAGAAGGTGCCGTAGTTCTCGCAGGCGGCCACCAGCGTGCTCACATCGCGCTTACCCGTGATGCCGTAGGCAGCACAGACTTCCGTAGCATCACCGAGGTCAATACCAGCGCTGAGCATGACGGGCGTGGCCCCAAAGCGCCGCAGCACCTGCGGGAAGCTCTCCACATTGTAGCTGGCCTTCACTTTCAGCTTGTCGAGAATGCCGTTGGCCCCCGCTATCACGATACCCGAGCGGCCTTCCACCAGGTCGTACAGGTCTTTGATGAAGCCGAAAGCCCGCGACTTTTTCACCATCGTTTCCGACTCATCAAACACCAGCAGCGCCTGGCCTTCGCGGTTCATTTTGTTGGCCACGGCCAGGATGCGCCCGTCAACCGGGCCGGTCAGGCCCACGCCCACCACCTCACAAATCCGCCGAATCATGCTAGCTGCGGTCATCGCATTAGAGCACTTCACTACGTACACCGTAGCCGGGTTTTGGCGAGCATACTCCGTGATGGCGAAGGTTTTACCCGCGCCCGTATCTCCGTCGATTAGCGTGGCACCCGCCGTTTTGCGGGTTTCATCCAGCGCAATCAGCACGTCCATGTAGTTCTTGGTCTGGAACACTTCTAGCGACAGGCCCAGCAGGATTTGCAGCTTGCGGAAGTGCTGGTCGCCAATCACGGCCGTTTTGCCGCCCGCCACGGGCACCGCGTTCCAGTTGCGATTCAGGATTTGCGACAAGTAGCCGGCCGACACGCCCGAGGCAGTGGCCACTTTGTTCTGGCTGGTGGTGTGGGTAGCCATGTAGGCTTCCAGTGCCTGAGCAATTTGCTCTTTCTGAGATTCTAACATTACTTTTGGGTGGATTGAGAGTGTTTGAATAGGCCGCCCCGATTGCAGTCGGGGCGGTTTTTTTGGTTATTGGCCAGCGTTTATAGCGTTCATTTTGGCCCATTTTGCAGTTCGTACCGCGTCGGCGGTGGCCGCCGCAGCCAGCGTAGCCGGGGCCTGTGGCAGCGCCCGAGGCACCACGGCCACGTCCTGAGCAGCCAGGAAGTCTTCTTCGGCCGCAGCCAGCACGTCTTTGCTGATAAAGCGGTGCCCGAGCTTCTGAATGTCTTCCGCATCCAGGCGCTGGTTGATGTCGGCTTGCTTGCCCAGCACCTGGCTGCGCTGCTGCTTTTTCAAGTCGAGGCGCACGTTGATTTTGGCGCGGCTGTCGGCTTGGTGGTCCACCAGGGCGCGGGGCATGGCCTCCTTTGCGTGGGCGAATTCAACGAAGCGCTTATCATCGCCCACGTACAAGGCAATCATTTCGCCCACGTTGTCGGGGTCGTACTTCACCAAGAACTTCTGCCCTACGAAGCGGCTGTGGAAGGCCAGGTCGGGTATCATTTGCGTGATGCCCGCGCCGGTCACCGACTCTTCCACCACCTCATACACCGTTTCCACGCCGTGCTTTTTGAAGCGTAGGCCATCGCGACGGTAGGTGATGGGCTGCTCATTCCACAGCCAGAAGGCTTCCACTTCATCGGCGGCGGTCAGGTACTGCGGGGTCGGGTTCTCGCTGGCCGCATACAGTTCTTTGGGCGAAAGGCGGTCGCCTTTGCGGCCCTTGTAGTTGTTCCACTGATGTAGCTCTAGCTCAGCTTGCGCAATACACTCAGCCAGCGTAGGTAGGTCGGCCACTTTCAGCCCATCAGTGTTTTCCTGGCTATCCAGGGCGCGGGCCTTAATATTCTGGCCCGTGTGGTTCACATCGGCCCGCATAATGCCCCGTTGCAGGCGGCCAAAAGCCCCTTCAATGGTCTTACTTTGGCCGTTATAAGGCATCGCGGGGTAGTGTAACCCCGGCGCACCTTTGAAAAAGAGCTTGTTGGAACCGTCGTTATCGTACAGGAACTGGTAAGGCCGCACCCCGCCCGCCCGCTGGTGAGCCATCCGCACAGCCTTGGCCACTTCGCGCCAATCCTCAGTTTCGGCAAACGACCAGCCCAAAAACAGTTCGGTGGCCACGTCCATCACCACTATCATCTTCAGCTTCGCGCTCACGCCCTTGGCAGTGCGGTAGCGTTTGTTCACTTTGGTACCGTCGATTACCCACTGCGCATCGCGCATGGAAGGCCGATGGGCCAGCATGGTGTATTCGTAGCGGGCTTTCCAGGCATCGTACCCGTGCCGCGCCATGTACCACACCGGCTGCACATCGGTAGCCAGTAGGTGGTTTTTGGTGGTGCCAGCCGTGATTTCGGGCCATAATTCCAGCCCGAGGCCCGCCCGGCGCTCAGCAGCTTCATTGTACCAGCCCGTCACCAGCTCAAAGGATGGCTTCCGCTTGTCCGAATACAGCTTAATAAGGTATTCCAGCTGCTCTTCCCGCACCTTCAGCGTGGTAGTGTTGCCCAGCGCCTTACTAATAAGGCAGGCCGCACCCTCCAACTTATAGTCCCGCAGCTTAGCCATCAGCTTGCTGTAGTTGGTTGGCAGCTTCACTTCGTCTTCGGTGAAAAGCACGATGCAGGCCGCAATGAAGTCGGGCATGGCAGCCAGCGTAGGGCTCACCTTTTCCCGCTCCGACTTCTTTTTCCACTTCGCATCGCTCAGCAGGGCCAGCCAGCGGCACGCCTGGCCGTAGGCTTTTATCTTGTCTTCGGGTAGCCCGCTTAGTTGCTTAGTTAGCACCTCACCCGTGTTCAGGTCGGCCGTTTCGCGCTCAATCCGGTAGCTGCGCAGGGCCACCACATCAGCCTTCGGCACCGCTGGCAAGAATTGCCGTAGCACCGCGTATTGCTCCTGGCTGCGTGCCCATGCCAATGGCTCCTGGCCATCGGCCAGCTTCTCCTGAATGGTTTTTTTCCATTCAGCCGGGAAACTGGCGTAGGGGTAAACCCGCAGTAGGCCATTGGCCGGGTCTTTCACCGACACGATGCCACGCCAGGAAGCGCGCTGCTGTGAGATGTTCACTTTCACCGTGCCGGCCGAATAGCCCAGCGCCGTGAAGTCATCGCCCTCCAAGAAAAGTTGGTGGTCGATTATCCTCACTGCTGTGTTCCTTTTTGGATTGCCTGAAACTGCTTCTGCGCTTTTGCCCGCTCTTTGAGCAACGCGTTGTAAGCCCGCACAACCTTGTCATTCCGGCGCGTCCCGTTCAGGACTTTGCGCACCAAACTTGCGCTGACACCCACGCGAAGGGCTATTTCGGCCGCGTCCATCGACTGATGTTCAGCGTCGGCTTTGGTTGGAATGTCAGTTGCGTTGCTCATATTTGTCCCGGATTATGAGACAAAGGTGTATCCTAATCGGAACAAAAGCAAGCGTTACGACACATATATTTTCCATTTAGGAATAAATAAGTGTCCCCCTACCGTATGAAGCAAGCCAGTACAATCAATGAGCGACTTACCAAAGTGCGTGAAGCACTTAATGTAAGCGTACTGGACTTTGCCCAGCGTTTAGAGCTATCCAGGGGCTATTTGAACAACATTGAAGCTGGCCGCCGGGGAGTAAGCATAGAGATTGCCACGTTCCTGGTTGAAAAGATGAACGTAGCCCCCGATTATATTCTAACGGGAAGGGGAGCAATGTTCCAAAATGGAGCAAACCACCACCACGCCCCGACCGAAAGTGCTAACCTATCTGCTAACCTACCCGCTAACCTACCCCCTTCCAGCAAAACAAAAGGGACAAATTTTCTAGTTGCGGAAAAAGGCGGCCAGTACGCTGCCAGCCCCCGAGTCCTGGTAACCACCGTCGATTCTGTGGGTAATGACAACATCTCGCTGGTTAGCACCCGCGTGGCTGCTGGCTACGCTACTGGTGGCTTCATTGAACCCGAGTTCATGAGCAACCTGCCTGCCTTCAGCCTACCCGATAAAGCCTACCGCAACGGCACTTTCCGCGCCTTCCAGGTATCCGGCGAATCCATGCAACCGACCTTATATGAAGGCGATTGGGTCATTTGCCGCTACGTAGACAATTGGGCGCATGAAATCACCGATAACTACGTTCACGTTGTCGTAACGCAAGAAAGGCCCGTAGTAAAGCGCCTGCTCAATCGCCTGAATGAACGCGGCCAGCTTACCTTACAGAGCGATAATATTGCCTTCCCGGCGCAATTCATCCATGCTGAAGAGGTGCTTGAAATATGGGTAGCCGTAGGCCGCCTATCCAGGCAGTTCGTCAACCCACGTTATGACCTCATTAAAGAGGTATCCCGCACCCGCGCTGACGTTGATGAAATCCTTGCCCGCCTGATGGCCATAGAAGCCAGCAACAAGGGCCTGCAAGCCATTTAAAACGCCAAAAACACCCATTAAAGACCACTTTCAAGGCCATTTAAAGGGTGTTTCTGTTACTTACCACCTAGTTTAGACCCTATCCAGGGCCACCAGTCAAAGCAGTATCCAAGCGAGTCACGGCCATTTGTCCCATCCGTTTTTTCGCGAATTTTCCCGGGTAGTGCATTAAAAGGTCATTTGGGGCCAGTTGAACGGGTTTTCGCGGAATTTTTCGCGAATTTTTTATTGGTCAATTATTGTCCCTTTTGTTCTACCCCCCTCACAAAGCTACGCGCCGGCCAACCCCAGCCCGTGGTTTGGGGTATTAGCGATAAGCTCCGCCTTACTTACCGGCCGGGGCTGGCTCACTTTCGTCCGCTATGCTGCCCCGCCTCCTTCGCCGCCTCATTCCGTTGTTTATTCTGGTAGCGCTGGGGGTATTTTTGTGGCAGAAAATCGGCCCTACGCTGGCCGCCTTCAACCCCCTGGCCCCGCGCGAGCCGCAGGTAACCGTGACCCACAACACGGTGCTCACCCAGGTAGAGGCCCTGGGCAAGCTGGAGTTGGTGCGCTACCGCTTCAAGGACGTGGTGGAGTACAAACGCGCCGCCAAATACCCATTTTTGCCCGATGCTAAGGCGGCCCTCATCGTGGGCGGAGAAGCCGTGGGCTGCCTCGACCTGCGCAAAATCAGGCCCCAAGACGTCACGTTTGAGGGCGACTCGGTGGTGCGCATCATCTTGCCCGCCCCCGAGCTGTGTGCCTTCCAGGTAGACCACAGCCAGAGCCGCGTGTTTAGCACCGAAAACGACTTCTTTCAGGATGCCAGCCTCGTGGACGAAGCCTACCGCTACGCCGAGGCCCAGGTGCGGAAGTCGGCCCTGCAATCGGGCATCCTGGCCGAAACCCAGCGCAACGCCCAGCAAATCCTGGTGCCCCTGCTGCACACCCTCACCGGGCGGCGCGTGGTGGTGGGCCAGCGGCTGGTAGCGCCGGGGCCGGCCCGCAAGCTGTAGCGGATACCAGCGCGTTGGCGGTAATTATACAGCAAAATCTAATAGCAAAAAATCGATGAAATTATACTATAAAACCATACTTTTCTTACTTGTCTTCTTTCCAAAGATTAGCATAGCGCAACTTTCTGTTTGCTACGACAGCGATGGGTACACCAACGCAAGAAAACTACCTTCTATAAACTCCAAATTAGTTAGCAAAATAATAGAAGGACAGGTTTTTTCAATCGCAACATATACACAAGAAGAGAACAAATCTATTGATTGGATTGCAATAAATTTTTCATTAACAAAAAATTTGAGTGAAAATAATTTTTTAAAATTTGATGGAGGAGAAAATTTAGGCTACGTTCATAAAAGCAGATTAGTGAACCTAGAAAGTCTAACAAAACTAAAGATGACAGAAATCGACAATACTAAAGTATTTCACAGTAACGAAGATTTGCAAGTCTCAATTGAAACCCAGGTATTTAAAAAATTAAATCATAAAATAACTCAAACTAAAGAAGGATTTTTTTTGGTTGATGGGAAGAAAGCATATCCCTATTACGGAGAAGAAAATATTACCGAAATTAAAAATATTACACTGAAAACTAAGAATAAAACGTATTCCTTTCCAGAAGAATCTTTTAAAAACTTGTTTAGAATAAACGCATTTGATACTAAAGTTTATAAAGGAAATAAAGGAGAATATTATTTAGTATTTGACGCAGGTGACGGCTCTGATGGATATAATATTGCTTATTGTCTAAAGAATAATAATCTATTTTCAATGACAATAACGTCAACACTTCCTTAACTAATAACAACTAAGTACCCGTTGCTCATTAGTTTGCTATACAAAAACGTCATACTGAACGCAGTGAAGCAGCTTAATCAGAAGAGCAATCTTCACGTTTAGAGCTGGTTACGCGACTAAGATGCTTCACTGCGTTCAGCATGACATTCTTTTTTTAACATAAACTATTTGCCAACGGGTACTTATCACCAACATCGTATTAGTAATAGGCAAAATTTGGTCTTTGGTTGAGAATTTACGCTTTACTCAAGTTCAGTTCTTCGATTGAAGTTTAATGTAAAAAGCCCGTCCATCGCCAATACGCAGCGCGCGGGGCCGCTATTCCTCGCCGCTGGCAAGCTCGCCCAGCGCTTCCTGAATCAAATCCGACTCGTAGCCTTTCTGAATGAGATAGGCCATGAGCTTCATTTTGCGCTTCATGGGGTGGGTTTCCTTTTCGCGGGCGTCGCGCTGGCCCAGCAGCTGTTTGAGCTTGGCGTAGTACTCGTCGCCATCCAGCTCTTTGAGGCCGCTTTTGATGCAGTAGTCACTCAGGCCCTTGGCCTTCATTTCCAGCTTGATGCGGCGGCGACCCCAGCCGTTGGTGCGGTGCTTGCCGCGGGCATACGACTGGGCGTAGCGCTCCTCATCGAGCAGCTTTTCGCGACCCAGCCGAATGATGATTTCGCCGGCCTCGTCCTCGTCGAGGCCGTAGCTTTTGAGCTTTTCGGCTACTTCCTTGTGGGTGCGTTCCTGGTAGGCGCAGTAGGCCGCAATTTTGGGCAGGGCCTCGCCGGGCGTGTAGCTTTTGGGGGCTTTGTCGGGATTCTTGAACATGGCGTAGTAACGGAGCGGCCGTAAAATACGGAAACGAAGCGGCAGTGGGCGCGTTGTATGGGCAACCCACCGGCGCTCCTCAACGACCAGCGGGGCCCAAACGTGCCGCCGCGCCGGGGCCGCCCCCGCTTTTGCCTCTATGTCCATCTCGCCCGGAATCCGCTACATGCTGGCCTCCACGGCCCTGCTAGCCGTCGTTAACGTAGCCGTGAAGGAGCTCGACGGCGTGCCCACCGCCGAAATTATTTTTGCCCGCTGCCTTATCTCGCTCAGCCTAACGATGTGGCAACTGCGGCGCACGGGCGTGCCGGTGTGGGGCCCGCCGCCCGAGCGGGCCAATTTGCTGGGGCGCGGCGTGTTTGGGGCCGGCTCGCTGGTGCTGGGGTTTCTGGCGCTAAAAGTGCTGCCGCTGGGCGGGGCCAGCGCGCTCAGCTACCTGGCCCCGGTGGTAACGGCAGTGGCCGCCATCTGGCTGGTGGGCGAGCCGCTAAAACCTTGGCAATGGCTATTTTACGCGCTGGCCGTAACCGGCGTGCTACTGGCTAAGGGCACGGAGGGATTGTTGTCGGCGGGCGTGCTGCTGGGCGTGGGGGCGGCCGTATCGTCGGGCCTGAGCAGCGTGTTTTTGCGCCGGGTGCGTGACGACATACCGCCGCTGGTGCCGGTTTTTTACTTCAACCTGGTGCCGCTGGCCATCGCGGCCGTCTGGATGCTGTTTGACCTAAAGCTGCCCCACGGCACCGACTGGGCCTGGCTAGCGCTGGCCGGGGTATTTACCCACGTAGCGCTGTGGTGCGTCACGCGGGCTTTCAACGAACACCAGGCCAATTACTTAGCTACCCTCGACTACCTAGGCCTCCTTTACGCCACGGCGCTGGGCTACTTCGTGTTTGGCGATGAAATAAAACCCGCCGTGTACCCCGGCATTGCGCTGGTGCTGCTGGGCGTGGTCCTCAATGCCTGGTACACAAGCCGGCAGGGAGCCAAAAAAGAAGCCAGCTAACCCGCGTCGTAGCTCACCGCCCCGAAAAGCGCAGCCTTGCGGCGCAACGACAACCGGTTGGCCGGCTCGCGCTGGCAGACCGGGGCGCATGGCGCTAGCCTTGAGCTACCAACCCTTTGCGCAGTATTTGCATCTAAAAAAGAGCAGCCGGCCCGGCTGCTCTTTTTTGGGCCCATATCAACTGGCTGCGCCTAACTTGCCACTACTTCGCGTCCGCTTTATTATTCAGGTAGTTTGATGAGTTTAGTTAGTTTATTTCGCTGGTGTTTGGTGTTGCTCGCGCTGCTACCCGCGGCCGCCCGCGCCGGCACCATCAAGGGCAAGGTGAGCGGGCCCGACGGCACCGGCCTGCCTTTTGCCAACGTGGCCGTGCGCGGCTCGGCCACCAGCACCGGCTCCAATGAGCAGGGCCAGTACCAGCTGCGGCTGGAGGCTGGTACTTATCAATTTGTCTTTCAATACGTTGGGTATAAACCGCGCACCGAAGCCGTGCGCGTGCCGGCCGGCGACTCCACGCTCACCTTCAACGTTACGCTGGCCCCCGAATCGTTTAGCCTGGCCGAAGTGACGGTGCGCGGCTCCGACCGCGACCCTGCCTACGCCATCATCCAGCACGCGCAGCAGTGGCGTGCCTACCACCAGCGCGAGGTGGCGGCCTTCCGGGCCCGCATCTACCTCAAAAGTCTGGGCCGCCTCAGCGAAACGCCCAGCAAGATTTTTGGCCTCGTGAAAGTAGGGCCCGACCTCAAGCCGGGCATTTTTTACCTCTCCGAAAGCCTGTCCGAAATTGCCTTCACCCAGCCCGATGTGGTGAAGGAGCGCATGCTGTCGAGCCGCGTCAGCGGCGACTCGCACGGCATCAGCTTCAACCGGGCCAGCGCCGGGCGGGGCCTCAGCTTCTATAATAACCTGGTGAAATCGGGTTTTTCGGAGCGCGGCTTCGTGTCACCGATTGCCGGCAACGCGTTGTCATTTTACCAATATGAGCTAGTGGGCAGCAGCCAGCAAAACGGCGAGCTGGTGCACAAAATCCGCGTTAGCCCGCGCCGCCGCGCCGACCCCGTTTTCTCGGGCTTCATCTACGTGGTAGATGGCTCGTGGCGGCTGCACTCCGTGGACCTGCGCCTCACCAAAGACGCCCAGCTCGACTACGTCGACGACCTGCACATTGAGCAGCTGTTTGCCCCCGCGCCGGGCGTGCCCCACGCCTGGATTATTCAGTCGCAGAAGCTGGCGGTGAGTTTTTCGGCCTTTGGCTTTAAGGGTACGGGCTTCGTAACAGCCGTTTTTTCCAACTACAACCGCGTAGTTCCCACGTACCCGGCCCCGCCCGAGGTAAAGGCGCCCGCGCCCGTGGCTGGCGGCACGCCCGTGGCGGCGCCCGTTATTGCGCCCGTCACTACCAAGGAATTGACGCGCCAAATCAAGCGCGACAAGCCCAACCTGGCCGGCCTGAGCCGGCAGGTGCGCCGCCAGGTGAAGCAGGTGCAGCGCGACTCGCTGCGCAACGACCCGCTGTCGCAGATGAAACGCAACGAGGTGCAGCTGGTCGAAAAAGGCGTGAACGAGCGCGATACTACCTACTGGAGCCAGGTGCGCCCGGTGCCGCTCACGGAGGAAGAAAAAGTAGATTATCATAAGAAAGACAGCAGTGAGGTAGTGCGTAAGTCGCGCCCCTACCAGGATTCGCTCGACCGCAAGCGTAATGAGCTGGGCGTGGGCAAGCTGCTGCTCACCGGCTACACCTACAGCAACACCTTCGCCAAGCGCAGCTTCAGTGTTGCGCCCATCTTTAATGAACTGCAGTACAACACGGTAGAGGGCTATGTGCTAAATGCCGAGGCTACCTACCGCCAGCGCACCGCCGACCGCCGCTTCATCAGCCTCACGCCCACGCTACGCTACGGCTTCAGCAACAAGCAACTGCAACCCAGCCTCACCCTCAACTGGCAGCTCGACCCGCAGAAGCTGCGCCAGGTGGGCCTGGTGGCGGGCCGCACCATCGAGAACTTCGACCGCAACTCGCAGCTTACGCCCTTCATCAACTCGGCCTATTCGCTGCTGGCCAATCGCAACTACGCCAAGCTGTATCGCCGCGAAGGGGCCGAAATCAGCTACCTCTGGGAGCCGGTAAATGGCCTCACGGTGCGCGGCGCGGCCAGCTACTTCCGCCGTGTAGAGCTTTATAATACAGCCGATTACCTGTGGCACGACGTACCGGACCGGGCCTTTACCCCCAACCGGCCGGTGGCCGACGAATCGCCCGATGGCACCGCCTTTGGCCGCAGCGACGCGGCCGTGCTGGGCCTCAACCTAAGCTACAAGCCCGGCCAGCGCTACATCACGCGGCCCGACGCCAAGTTCAACCTGGGCTCGAAGTGGCCCACGTTTGGGGCGCAGGCGCGGCTGGCCGTGCCGCATATGCTGGGGGCCGATGTGCGCTACCTGCTGCTGCAAGGCTCGGTGCGCCACAGCAAGCAGTTTGGGCTGCTGGGCACCTCCTCGGTGCAGGCTATTGTGGGTGGCTTCGTGGGAAAGCAAGAGGGGCTGACCTTCGCCGACTACCGCCATTTTTCGGGTAACCGCACCCTGCTGGCTGCCGACTTCACGCAGTTTCAGCTGCTCGATTACTACCAGTACAGCACCCGCGCCAGCTACTTCGAGGGCCATTTCAGCCACCACTTCAACGGCTTTATCTTCAACCGCCTGCCGCTGCTACGCGCCCTCAAGTGGCAGGAAGTTATTTCGCTCAACTATCTGCACACCAATCAAGTAGGTCACTATCTGGAACTGGGTGCGGGCGTCGAGCACATTTTCAAAGTAGCGCGGGTCGATTTTTACACCGGCCTGCAAAGCGGGCAGCGCGTGGGCACCGGCCTGCGAGTAGGGCTAGGCTTCTAACCCGACCGCAGATTCAAACGGATTTCGCAGATACGGGGCTGCGCCCCTGACTAGCCGGAGGGCTTTTTTGTGGGCTAAGCCAGCGGTAAAACGAAAGAGCCGGCTACCTCATGGGGCAGCCGGCTCCTTCGCTTTACTGCCTGAAAAGCATAACCCAATAAACTCAGAAGCCTGGGTAACCAGGAAAACTCAAAAAACCAGATAATTGCAAACCCTGCTAGCCAGGGGCGCAGCCCCGTATCTGTGAAATCCGTTAAATCCGTTTGAATCTGCGGTTAGGGGAGCTCTTCATAGTCCACATATTCGCCGCCGCGAAATTCGTGCTTGCGCTCGCTGGCGGAAGTGGTGGGCGGCACGTACTCCACGCGCACCTGGCCGGGCTTGGTGGCGGGCTCGCGGTGGTCCTGCTGGTAGCCCTGGCCTTGGCGCTGGCCCTGCCCTTGACCCTGCGTAGTATAACCACCGGGCTGCTGGGCATTGGGCGGATAAAAGCCACCTTGCTGGGCCTTGTGCACCTGCTGCCGCACAAAGTTGCCCAGCACGGCGCGCAGCACCTGCGGGAGCACATACCGTACAAGTAAGAAAACCAGCAGCAACGAAAGCGTAATGGCCATGAGTTATTCGAAAAGAAAAGCAATTTACGGCGGGCCGGGGGCTAAGTTTTGGGCAGTGCTTTTATTGGCTGGGCTGCCCGGGCTGGCGGCCGCCCCGCGCCTGCTGCCCACCCCCGATTTTGCGGGCCTCTACCGACCGGTGCCCGACCGGCTGCTGCCCACTACCCGCCGCGAAGGCGACAGCCTGCGCATCTTTATCAACCACGCCGCTACCGTGCCGGGTTCCACGGCGCCGGCCCTGCGGCTCACCGGCTGGGCCACATTTGAGGCCAAGCAGCCGCTGTGGCAGGAGGTGCGCGCCGCCCACCCTTACCCCGGCAGCAACTCCGCCGCCCCGGTGCAGGTGCTCACGGTAGCCATGGCGGCGGCGCGCCTCACGCCCGGCGCGGTGCTGCAAGTGAGCCTCGACAGGCCCTCCCTCGCCAACCAGCCCCCGGGCGCCGACCAGGATGCTGCCATTACCGCCTGGCTGCGCCTCACGCCCGAGTTGCTGGCGCGGCCCTTCGTGCTGCTCGACTCGGCGGGCCTGGTGCTGGCCCGGCCTTATCTGAATGCCGGCGAAGGCGTGGCCGTGGCTACGTTTGGCTTGGCGCAGCCGGTGCGCTGGCGGCGCTACCCCACGGGCGCGCCCGCCCTGCCGCCCTTCACCGACCCGCGCACCCAGGTGGCCGCCCCGCGCACGCTGGGCGTGCTCGACTCGTCGGCCGCGCCAGTAGCGAGCGGCAATTTGCTGCATTTTGCTACCACCGGCTTGTATGCGCTGAAAATAGGCGGCGCGGGCGGCGAGCCCGTGCACACCGTGCCACTGCTGGTAGTACCGGCCAGCTTTCCGGGCCAAAGCACCGCCCCCGAAATCATCGAGCCGCTGCGCTACCTCACCACCGCCGCCGAGCGCCAAACGCTGCTCAAATCACCCGAGCCCAAGCGGGCCATCGACCGCTTTTGGCTCGATGCGGCGGGCGGCGACCAAACCCGCGGCCGCGAGATGATACGCCGCTACTACAGCCGCGTAACCACTGCCAATGAAATATTTACGGCCCACAAGGCTGGCTGGCTCACCGACCGCGGCTTGCTCTACGTGGTGCTGGGCCCACCCCAGAGCGTGCGCCGCCTGCCCGACGGCACCGAGCGCTGGCACTACGACCAGGCCGGCCGTCAGGGCGAGGCCGTGGCCTTCACCTTCCGGCCCCGCCCTAGTACCTTAGCACCTGATAACTACGAACTGGTGCGCCGGCCCGAGTACGAACTGCTCTGGTATGCCGCCGTAGAACAATGGAGAAGAACGACGACCGCCCGCTAAACGACGGGTTCAGTGACGACTACGTGCCCCGCCGCTTCCGCGATGGCGCCGACAGCAGCGAGCGCCGCGCTGGCCGCCCCACCGGGGGCGAAGGCCGCGATGACCGCCGCCCCGCCGGCAACGACGGGGCCAACAAGGCCCGCCCCCAGCGCCCGTTCTACGACGAGCGCGGCCGGCAGGTAACGCCCAACCGGCCCGCCAGCGGCGGCCGCGACGGTGGCGAGCGCGGGGCCACCCCATTTTACCGCGAGCACAACACCCGCCCCGCCGCCGACCGCAGCATCGACATGCTCTTCGGCCTGCGCCCCATTATGGAGGCGCTGAACGCCGGGCGCACCCTGGACAAGATTTTCCTGCTGCGCGCCACTAAAAACTCGCTCACGCAGGATATTTCGGCCCTGGCCCGCGAGGCCAATGTGCCCGTGTCGCTGGTGCCGCTCGAAAAGCTGGAAAGCCTGACCCGCAAAAACCACCAGGGTGCCGTCGCCTTCGTGTCGCCCATCGACTTTGCCCCGCTCGACACGCTGCTCGCCGGCTTGTTTGAGGATGGTAAAGTGCCCTTCATACTGCTGCTCGACCGCGTGACGGATGTGCGCAACTTCGGTGCCATTGCCCGCACCGCCGAGTGCATGGGCGTGCAAGCCCTGGTAGTGCCCGCCCACGGCGCGGCCCAAATCAACGGCGACGCCGTAAAAACCTCGGCCGGCGCGCTCAACATCCTGCCCGTATGCCGCGAGACTGATTTGCGCCAAACCATTATCTTTCTGAAAGAGAGTGGGTTAACAGTAATCGCCTGCACCGAGAAAGCCGACGCCGACCTCGGCCATACCGAGCCCGCCAGCCTCACCGGCCCCATCGCCGTGCTCATGGGCTCAGAAGAAGACGGCATTTCGCCCGACCTGCTGCGCCTCTGCGACCAGCGCCTGCGCATTCCCATGAGCGGCCAGATTCAGAGTCTCAACGTGGGTGTGGCCGCCGGCATCATGCTGTTTGAAGTAGCGAAAGGCCGAAGCTAACCGTCTTTTTTGCGCACATTACCCGCCGAAGCAAGTAGTTGAATTTCAGCAAAGAAGCCCCCGCACCAGGCAAGTGGTACGGGGGCTTCTTTATTGATTACTGTTACCGAAGCAAATAGTTGACTTTCTATTTATGAGCAACTTACCTAGTTATAGCCATTGCCTTTTTTGCTTTTCACATCGGCCACGAAGTCCTTCACCCGCTGCTCTTCTGAGCGCTGGCAGATGAGCAGCACGTTGTCGTGCTCGGCCACGATATAGCCTTCCAGGCCCTGCACTACCACTAGGCGCTCGTGGGGCGTTTTGATGAGGCAATCGCGCGTGTCGTAGAGCATGGCGTCGCCGTCTACCACGTTGCCGTGGGCATCGGGGGTACTTACACGGTGCAGCGAATCCCAGGTGCCCAGGTCGCTCCAACCAATATTTGCTGGCATAACGTACACGTTGTCAGCCTTTTCCATTACCCCAAAATCAATGCTGATATTGCGGCAGCGCGAATAGGCCTCGTCGATAAATGCGGCCTCCTGGGCGGTGCCCAGCAATTCCTTGCCCTCGTCAAATACCTCCGCAATATCGCTGAGCGATTGATGAAAAGCGTCGATAATGACGTCGGCGCGCCACACAAACAGGCCAGCGTTCCAGAGAAAATCGCCGCTATCGATGAACATGCGGGCGAGGTCCGCATTAGGTTTTTCCGTGAAGGTCTTCACCTTATACAGGTCGGTACCGGGTAGGCGGTGCGATGCGCCGTCCATGTACTGGATGTAGCCGTAGCCTGTGTCGGGCCGCGAGGGCTGAATACCCAGCGTGATAAGAACCGGGTGCTGGCGGGCCGCCTCCACGGCCGCCCGTATGAGGCGGCACAACTCTTCTTCGCGCAGCACGGCGTGGTCGGCTGGCGATACGATAATGGTGGCTTCAGGGTCGCGCTGCGCAATGCGGTAGCTGGCGTAGGCAATGCACGGGGCCGTATTACGGCCAATGGGCTCACCCAGAATCTGGTCGGCGGGTAGCTCGGGCAGGTGCTCGTGCACGAGGTTGATGTAGTCGCGGTTGGTGACTACGAACACGTTTTCGGGCGGGCAAATATCCTGAAAGCGGTCTACCGTGAGCTGGAGCATCGAGCGGCCCACGCCCATTACGTCGTGAAACTGCTTGGGGTGCTGCGTGCGGCTAAAGGGCCAGAAGCGGCTACCAATGCCGCCCGCCATCACCACGAGATAAGTATGATTCATGGAAGAAGTTAATTTGGTGCTGGTTGGCTTGGTCGCTTCTACACCAAGCCTTCGCGTAGTAAGTCGTGCAGGTGAATGAACCCTGCGAAGCTACCGCCTTCCGTCACGATAAGCTGCGTGATGTTGCGGGCTTGCATGCGGGCCAGGGCTTCGGCGGCAAACTCGGTAATGTCGATGGTGGCCGGGTGGGGCGTGAGAATATCGCGGGCCGTCAGGGCTTCCAGCTCGGCCAGGTGGCCGCGGCCCAGCATGCGGCGCAGGTCGCCGTCGGTGATGATGCCGGCCAGGTGGCCCGCCGCGTCGAGCACGGCGGTGGCCCCCAGGCGCTTGCCCGATATTTCCAGCAAGACTTCTTGTAGCGACGCCGCTTCGCCCACCTGCGGGCGCTGGTTTTGGCGGCTGAGGTCGCCCACGGTAAGGTAGAGCTTCTTGCCGAGCGTGCCGCCAGGGTGCAGGCGGGCAAAATCCTGAGCCGTAAACTGGCGGCTTTCGAGCAGGCACACGGCCAGGGCGTCGCCTAGGGCCAGGGCGGCGGTGGTGCTGGTGGTGGGGGCCAGGTCGTGGGGGCAGGCCTCGCGGCGCACGGGGGCATGCAGCACGTAATCGGCCTGCTTGGCCAGGTACGAATCGGCGTTGCTGACCAGTGCGGCCAGTGGCACGCCCTTGCGGCGCAGCAGCGGCACCAGCACCTTTATCTCGGGCGTGTCGCCGCTCTTGCTGATGGCCACCACAAAGTCGTCGGCCTGAATCATGCCCAGGTCGCCGTGAATGGCATCGGCGGCGTGCATAAACAGTGCGGGCGTGCCGGTGCCATTGAGCGTGGCTACCAGCTTGCCCGCAATGTGTGCGCTTTTGCCCACGCCAGTGACCACCACGCGGCCCTTTAGGGCCAGCAAGGCGGCCACGCAACGGGCAAAATCGGGCGTAGCCCCCACGGCCTGCGCCACGTCGCGCAGGGCGTCGGCCTCGGTAAGCAGCACTTGGCGGGCCACGGCCAGCACATCGATAGGAGCTGCGGGGACGGTGGGGGGAGTTGGTTGCACAGCCAAAAATACGCCCGGCGGCGGCACCGCAGCCGCGCAGCCGGGGGCGCCCCCCGCCAGTCCCTTCCCAATTAACCCCAACCATTAGGGGAACCTTTTTAAAATGTTACGTGTAAGCGACTATTTTTTTACTAAAAAAATCACTTCCTGCTTATCTTCGCTTAGAACCCACGCTCCCCGCTTCGCCTTATTTTGCCAGTCTATGTCACTGACCGTCGTTGAAGAACCAGTTGTTGCGCAAGTCGAGCTAAAAACCAAGCTCAAGGAAGTATTTGGCTTTGGCCAGTTTAGAGGCACGCAAGAGGCTGTTATTCAGAATATTCTAGCTGGTAAAAATACGTTCGTTATCATGCCCACGGGCGCCGGCAAAAGCCTGTGCTACCAGTTGCCCGCGCTGGTGTTGCCGGGCACAGCCATCGTTATCTCGCCGCTCATTGCGCTGATGAAAAATCAGGTCGACCAGCTGTCGGCTTTTGGGGTAAACGCGCAGGTGTACAATTCGACGCTGACCAAGACGGAGATGAACCGCGTTAAAAAAGACGTGATTTCGGGCGAGGTGCGGCTTTTATACGTAGCTCCCGAGAGCCTGAGCAAGGACGATACGATTGCTTTTCTCCAAAAAGCCAGCATCTCGTTTGTAGCCATTGATGAGGCCCACTGCATTTCGGAGTGGGGCCACGATTTCCGGCCCGAATACCGCAAGATTCGCGGTATAATCGACAACCTGGGAGGCAAGATTCCGCTTATCGCGCTCACGGCCACGGCCACGCCCAAGGTGCAGCTCGACATCCAGAAAAACCTGCACATGGACGATGCGAGCGTCTTCAAGACCTCCTTCAACCGCACCAACCTCTACTACGAGGTGCGCGCCAAGCGCAACACCAAGAAGCAGCTCATTCAGTACGTGCAGTCGCACAAGGGCAAGGCGGGCATCATCTACTGCCTGAGCCGCAAGAAGGTGGAGGAAGTAGCTGAATTACTGCGCGTTAACGATGTGCGCGCCCTACCCTACCACGCCGGCCTCGACCCGCACACCCGCATGCACAACCAGGACGCGTTTCTGAGTGAGGACTGTGATGTCATTGTGGCGACCATCGCCTTCGGCATGGGCATCGATAAGCCCGATGTGCGCTTCGTGATTCACTACGACGCGCCCAAGAGCATTGAGGGCTACTACCAGGAAACCGGCCGCGGCGGCCGCGACGGCATGGAGGGCAACTGCCTCATGTTCTACAGCTACGACGACATTCTGAAGCTCGAAAAATTCAGCAAAGACAAGCCCGTTACTGAGCGTGATAACGCCCGGCAACTCTTGCTGGAAATGACAAACTACTCGGAATCAGCCGTTTGCCGCCGCCGGCAGCTGCTACACTACTTCGGTGAGCAGCTCGACCAGGACTGTGGCTTTTGCGACAACTGCCGCCACCCCAAGGAGAAATTTGAGGGGGCTGCGCACGTGGGCCTGGCCCTGCGCGCCGTGGTGCAAACGGAGGCCCGCTTTGGCCTCGACCACATTGCGCAGGTGCTGCTGGGCCTGCGCAACCCGCACATCGACAGCTATGGCCACGATGGCCTGCCGGTGTATGGTCAGGGCAAGGCACTGAGCGGCGACATGCAGCACTGGCTTTCGGTGCTGCGCCAATGCCTGCTCAACGGCATGCTGGAGAAGGACATCGACTCGATTGGCCTCATTCACATCACGCCCAAAGGGATTGATTTTATCGAGAATCCGCATCCCTTCACGCTCACCAAGGACCACGATTTCGAGGCTGAGAAGCAGGAGGAAGAAGACGGCGAGAAAATTCAACAGGCGGCCGGCCACGACGAGGCGCTGTTTACCCAGCTCAAGGAGCTGCGCCGGCAGGTGGCCAAACAGAAAAGCCTGCCGCCCTACGTGCTCTTTCAGGACCCCAGCCTGAAGGAGATGGCCACCACCTACCCGCAAACGCTGCACGAGCTGACGCACATTTCGGGCGTGGGCCAGGGCAAGGCCCAGAAGTTTGGCGCGCCCTTCGTAACGGCCATCAAGAAGTATGTGGAGGACAACGACATCGAAACGGCCGCCGATGTCATTATCAAGTCCACGGTAAATCGCTCGAAGCTAAAGATTTACATCATCCAGCAGATTGACAAGAAGATGGATCTGGTGGGCATTGCCCGCAGCCAGGGCATTTCGATGACCGACCTGGTAGAGGAAATCGAGCACATCTGCTACTCGGGCACGCGTCTCAACCTGAACTACTACATCCGCGAGGCGGTGGACGAGGACAAGCAGGACGAGATTTTTGACTACTTCATGACGGCCACCACCGACAACATTGCCACCGCCATGCACGAGCTGGGCGCCGACGACTTCTCGGAAGAAGAAGTTCGCCTGGTCCGCATCAAGTTCCTGAGCGAAGTAGCCAACTAAACCCTACCGCAGATTCAAACGGATTAAACGAATTTCGCAGCTACGCCCCTACGGGTCTGACTAGCCAAATTTTGCAGGGTAAGCAGGATATAAAAAAAGCAAAGAAAGCCGCCTATACAGGCGGCTTTCTTTGCTTTTTGGCTAGTTAGCCCCGCAGGGACGTAGCTGCGAAATTCGTTTAATCCGTTTGAATCTGCGGTTAGCAGTACTCTTCGAACGCGCCTTGCAGGTTGTTCACAATGCGCATCATATCGGAGCCTTCAATGTGGTAGCGCTCAATCATGTGCACCAGCTCGCCATCTTTGAAAAGTCCGATGCAAGGCGAGGAGGGAGGATAGGGCAGCATGTGCTCGCGCATTTTGGCTACGGCATCGGTTTCCATGCCGGCAAAAACGGTTACGAGTTTAGTGGGCTTCTTCTCAGCGTTGGCGAGGGCCAGCTTGAGGGCGGGGCGCGCCTTACCGGCGGCACAGCCGCACACCGAGTTTACGGCCACCAGCACGGTGCCTTCGGTGCCGGCCAGGGCCGCATCAACCGCCTCGGGGGTCATGAGTTGCTCAAAGCCAACTTCCGTCAGGTCCTGGCGGATGGGGGCAACCATGTATTCGGGATAAACAGCCATCGTTTTACAGCAAAAGGATAAAATAATACCGGGCAGAACAACCGCCAGGGCAACTACAAATTTACGGTATTTGCCGCGGTAGTTGGTCAAACCCCCAGGCTAGTAAAAGGTTCGGGGGCCGAGGGCTACCGCGCAGGCCATTCTGACAAGGCTGATTAAAAACAAGCATCAGACTATCAACAATTTATCATCTATACTGTCCCAAAAACTGAGCGCGCATGGCCTTGCCCAACTACGCGGTGGCCTTATGCGGCGCACTCCTGCTACCTGGGCCACCATGATGGGCAATTCGTGCTACGCGCCAGCAACCAGCAGGCCAGCCACCCGCCACCGCCTAGCAGCGCACCACCGGGCTTATAGGACTAATAGCCGATAATGAGCAGCACAAACATGAGCTCTTGAGCTTGCTTTTATCATACGCTGCATGCGTTTGAGCGCAGTATAAGCACTAATAATACGATATCAGTCAATTTTTTTTCGCTATTCGCCAAGCTTAGCAGTTGAACATTTTGAACCGCATGCTAAACGCCCGCCACCTGATAAGGTGAGTTGAACCCGCGAGGAGCTGCTTTTAACCAATACTTCTGCCTCGCTGGCATCGTCACGGCTAACTTTCAGGCGTTACCATTACTTAGCCCTGCCTTCTTTCTGCGTGCTGCCTTCTTTTTGTTCTTGTTTTAAATCATTTTGCCAGCGCTGGTTACTGCTGCTGTTGATACTGCCGATTTTTAATCAGGCGGCGGTGCTCGCCGGCCCCCAATTACCCCAGTCGTTCGTGCGGCAGTTTGGGCCCGCCGAGGGGCTGAGCCAGCCCTTTATCTACTGCCTGCTGCAAGACCGGCAGGGCTACCTCTGGCTGGGTACCGCCGAGGGCCTGGTGCGCTACGACGGCAGCCGCTTCATCACCTTCACCACCCACGACGGCCTCGCCGAAAACTTCGTTACCGGCCTTTGGCAAGACCCTGCCAGCGGGGCTCTCTGGCTGGCGCACGACCAAGGTGGCCGCTCGGTGCGGCCAGCAGCGGGGCAGTCGTTTCGGGCCGCACCGGCCAGTGAGCGGGGCGGCCCCCAGCCCGGCCGCCTTGGCGCACCAGCCCCCGATACCGCCCGCCTCGGGGCCTACCAGCGCCGCTACCACCTGGCCCTGCCCGCCGGCGTGGTAGTCAGCTGCCTGTTCGAAGACCGCGAAGGCAACGCCTGGCTGGGCACTGCCGGCCAGGGCCTCTGGCAGCACGCCGACCGGTACCTCAGCCATTGGCCCCGGGCAAGCGGCCCGCTGGGTACTGCCGCGGGCGTAGTGCTGGCGCGGCCAGCGGCGCTGGGCGGCGGCGCGTGGGTGGGCACGCCGGCCGGCGTGCGAGTGCAGCTGGCCACCGGCCAGCCGGGGCCACCCTGGCCGGGCACTTCCCAGCCCCTGGGCTCGGCCGTGACGGCACTAGCCTACGCGCCCGGCTCGGGCCTGTGGGTGGGCACGGCCGCCGATGGCGTATATGTATTTCCTGCTAAAGACGCGGCCGCACCAAGGCCGGGAACCCAACATTTTACCACTGCTAATGGCTTGCTCCACAATAGTATATACGCCTTATTGGCCGACCACAGCGGGCGCGTTTGGGTAGCCACGCACAATGCTGGCCTGGCTACCTGGCAGCCGGCCCAGCGCCGCTTCAGCCACACCAAGCTGAATGCCGCCGGCCTCGATGCCAGCACGCTGGCCGAAGACGCGGCGGGCACTATCTGGGTGGGCACGGAGGGGCAGGGCTTGTATTTTCTCCCAACTAAGGGCCACTGGCAACACTTGAGCAAAGCCGCTGGCTCATTGCCCAACGACTACCTCTCGGCCCTGCTGCCGCTGCCCGCGCCGCTGGCCGGCAGCCTGCTAGCAGTGCACCCCCAGGGCCTGAGCTTGTTTGATGCCCGCCGCATCGCCACCCCCCTGACACCCGACAACGCGCTGGCCCGCGACTTGCTGCCCCCCGCAGCGCTGAGCCCCGGCCTGGCCTGGATAGCCACCCGCACGGGCCAGCTGCGCCTCGACCTGACCCAGCTGGCGCGCTACCGACCCAGCGCCGCGCTCGCACCCACCCTGGCCTTCACAGCCACGGAGGTAAATGGCGAAAGCCGCCCCGCGGCGCTGGGCCAGCTACCGGCCGGCCGGCACCGCATTAGCTTTGTGTATCAAGGTATTAGCCTGGTGCCGGGCGGTGTAGCGGGCCTGCGCTACCGCTACCGCCTGCGCGGGCTGTCCGACGACTGGAGCCGCCCCAGCGCCGTGGGCGAGGCGCAGTTTGCCGGCCTTGGCGCGGGCAGCTATGTGTTTGAGGCACAGGTACGGCGCAACGGGCCGGGCGCGCCCTGGAGCCCGGCGGCCACGCGCACCTTCGGCATTGCCACGCCCTGGTGGCGCACGCCGCTGGCCCTGGTACTTGAAGTGCTAACCCTGGCGGCGCTGCTGGTGGCCGTGGTACGCACCCGCGAAGGCGTGCTGCGCCGCCAGAAAATGCAGCTAGAGCGCACCGTGCAGGTGCGCACGCGGGAGCTGCGCCAAAAAAACAGCGATATTGAGCAGATGAACGGCGAGCTGCTCATTGCCCGCGACGCGGCCGAGGCCTCGCGCCGGGCCAAGGCCCAGTTTCTGGCCAATATGAGCCACGAAATCCGCACGCCGATGAATGCCGTAATTGGCCTTACCAACCTGCTACAGCAAACCCCTACCAACCCAGAGCAGCATGAGTACTTGACGGCTATTGGTTCGTCGTCGCAAAATCTATTGGTGATTCTCAATGACATCCTCGATTCCTCGAAGATGGAAGCTGGCAAGCTGACGCTGGAGCAGGTACCCTTTCGGCTGCCTGATGCCGTGCGGGGGCTGAGCACCCTCTTCCGCTACGCGGCCGATAGCAAAGGCCTGAGCCTGCGCGTAGAAGTAGCTGACGATGTGCCCCTTGCCGTCGTGGGCGACCCCGTGCGCCTCCAGCAAGTACTGGTTAACCTGGTTAGCAACGCCCTCAAGTTTACCCGCCAGGGCGGCGTAACGGTGCGCGTGGCCCCGGCCCCCGGCCCGGCGGTCCAGGCTGGCCGCGCGGCCCTGCGGTTTGAGGTGCAGGACACCGGCATTGGCATTGCGGCCAATAAGCTGTCGGCCATTTTTGAAGACTTTTCGCAGGCCAACGCCAGCACCACCCGCGAGTTTGGCGGCACCGGCCTGGGCCTGAGCATTGCCCGCAGCTTGGTGCAGCTGCACGGCGGCCAGCTGGGCGTGCGCAGCGAAGAAGGCGTGGGCTCGCAGTTTTACTTTGAGCTCACCTACCCCGTGGCCGACGCCCGGCAGGCGCTGCTCACTACCGTGGCGGGGCCGCTGCCGCCTTTCGAGCCTGCCCTGCGCGTGCTGGTGGCCGAAGACAACCGCCTCAATCAATTGGTGGCCCGTAAAACCCTGGAGAAGTGGAATATACACGTTGAGGTAGCCGAAAATGGCCGCCTCGCCGTGGCGTGCGTGCTCGCCGCTACCGAGCCCTTCGACGCCGTGTTTATGGACATCCAGATGCCCGAGCTTGATGGCTACGGGGCCACCCGCGCCCTGCGCCAGCACTACCCCAACGCGGCCCAGCTCCCCATCATCGGCCTCACGGCCTCGGTGCTGCCCGAAGACCGCAGCATGGCCCTGGAAGCCGGCA
This sequence comes from Hymenobacter sp. H14-R3, assembly GCF_030063445.1. GTDB lineage: Bacteria > Bacteroidota > Bacteroidia > Cytophagales > Hymenobacteraceae > Hymenobacter. The sequence continues at coordinate 113,319 of NZ_JASITD010000001.1, forward strand.
TGAACGACCTGCTGGCCAAGCCCTTCGAGCCGGCCATGCTCTACGCCCGGCTGGCTCATTTCACCGGCCGCCTGGTGCCCGAGTTGGTACCCGGCACGCCCGCCCCGCTGCCGCCCGCCTCGCCCACCCTGCACCCCAACTGGCAGCAGCTGGAAGAGCTATCGGGCGGTAATGCCAGCTTTATAAGTCAGATTGTCAATACGTTCCTCACCGAAGCACCGGCCCAGGAGCTGCTGTTGGCCGCCGCCTACCCGCACGACCGGGCTGCCCTGGCGGCCACCGCCCACAAGCTAAAGGGGCAGGTGGCCTACTTTGGGGTACCGGGCCTGCACGCCCAGCTCGATGAGCTGGAGCGCAGCGCCAGCCAGCCCGATTGCCCCTACTGCGAGCCGCTGCTCCAAACGGTGCGGCAACAGTTGGGCCAGCTTTATCCGCAGCTGCAAGCCCGGGCCTAAGCCACTGGGCCAGGAAGTTGCCAATGGCTCACCAGTTGAGGGTGTTTCGGCAGTGGCGGAGTAGCATGCAGCGCCTACATTTGTTTAGTTTGTTTGGCCCACCTTTTCTCTGCTCTATGCCTCTTTCCACTACTGAAACCGATACCCTGCCTGCTGCGCCGCTCCGCTGCCTGGTGGTCGATGATGACCCCATTTCGGTACAAATAGTAAGCAACTGCATCAGCAACACCCCTTTTCTAGAAGACTCCGGTGCGTGCACCAGCGCCATTGAAGCTGCCGAAGTCCTTCGCACCCAGGCATTTGACGTATTGTTTCTGGATGTGGAGATGCCGCTGATGTCGGGTCTCGACCTGCTGCGCGCCCTCCCCGACCCGCCCCAGGTGGTGCTCATTACCAGCAGCCAGTCGTATGCGGTGCAGGCCTTCGAGTTTGCCGTGGCCGACTACCTGCTCAAGCCCCTTTCCTACCCACGTTTTTTGCAGGCCGCCAATAAAGTGCTCGAAACCATTACGGCCCAGCGCACTACCGAGGCCACCGATGTGCTCACGCTGCCCGCCGACAGCAACCCCGAGTTCACGTTCGTGAAGGTAGATAACAAGCTGGTACGCGTCGATTTTGCCGATGTGTTCTACGTGGAGGCCCTCGGCGACTATGTGCACCTCGTCACGAGCCGCAGCAAGCTCATTGTGTACAGCACCATGCGGGCCATTGAGGAAAAATTTCCGGGCCAGCGCTTCGTGCGGGTGCACCGCTCGTTTATCATCAACATCGACTACGTGCAGTCGCTGGAAGACAACTCCCTGCTTATCAAGGAGAAATACATTCCAGTGGGCCAAACCTACATGCGCGGGCTGTTGCAGCGTCTCAACAAATTGTAGCGGGGCAGCTGGCTCCACTTCTCTCACGCTAACTCGTTTTCTGGTGCGCTCCTTTTCTATTCTTTTATCGGCGGTGAGCCGGCTGCGGAGTGCGGCCACCCTGGCTGCGGCGCTGGCCCTGCCAGCCGCCGGGGCCCACGCCCAAACCGCTGCTACCGATACTACTACCGCCGTGTGCGGGCCGCTGCAACCTGCCGAGCTCTGCGTCGATTTCGATGCCAGCCGCTCGGTAGACCCCGCCGCCGGCCCCCTCGAATACCGCTGGGATATGGGCGATGGTACCACACTCACCGGGCTCACTATTACGCACTGCTACAAAGCCCGCGCCCGCTACCAAGTAGTGCTCGATGTGGTGGTGCCCGCCACCGGCGAAGTGCGCCACGCCGAAAGAACGTTCGATGTGAACCTGTTGCTTAAGCCAGTGCTCAATTTTAGCGCCGGGCCCACCCTCAAGGCCCGCGTGGGCCAGCCCGTGACGTTCGACGCCCTCGACTCGGTGCTACCCGACTGCCAGTCGGTGGTCGTTATCTGGGATTTTCGCGATGGCTACACCCAACAGGGCCGGCGCGTCGAGCACAGCTTTCGCAAAGCCGGGCGCTTTCCGGTGCGCATGAGCTTGCGGGGCTATGGCCCCGGCGCGTGCGCTGCCAGCAACTGCGTGAGCCAGGAAGTGGTAGTGGAGCCGTAGCCAGTGCTACTGTGGGCCGCCCTGCCGCAACACGTTCATTATCAGCTTCCACAAGTTTTCGTACGGGATAAACTCTACCTCCGCATCGGCCTCGCCGGCCAGGGGCGCTTGTTGCAGCGTGGCCAGCAATGCTTTGTCGCGCTGGGCCAGCTCCTTGGGGTTAAACTCGGCCTCGGGCAGCAGCAGTAGCAGCCGCAAAAACGTGCGGCTGCGTAGCGTGGCCGCATCGCGCAGGTGGCGCTGCTGGTACTTGCGCAGCCGCTCCAGGCGCACTAGCACCGGCTCCAGCAGCCGCTGCTGGAGGTAATGCACCAGCTGAAAAACGAGGATGGCCACGTTGTAGCCCCGCTTATCGCGGCTATACTCGGGCACCGTGAGAGCCGCGAACACGGCCAGCTGGTTGCGCCGGCGCAGTGGCAGCTGCTCGGCGGGCAGTGCCAGTTCGGTGTAGGCCTCCAGCAGCTCCCAACGCTCAAGGGCACCTTGCCGCTGCTTACCATACGACGGGTTTTTTTGGGCCGTGTGCAGCAGCGTCAGGGCCGCGTCGTACTCCCGCGCGTGCAAGGCCAGCAGCAGGTAGTGCTCGTAGAAGTAGAACCAGTTGCTGGAAGTAGGGTGAATAGTTTCCGCAAATGCCTCGGCCAGCTTAAGGCCCGCCTCGGGCTGCCGGCCGCGTAAGTGCGCATACACATTCATAAATTGGTTGAAGCGCTGGTCGAAGCGCCGGGCATTCAGCTTGCCCTGTTGCAGCAGCGCATTGGCGGCTTCCGTTTCCGCAATTATATCCTTATAGCGCCCCGCCAGCCCAGCGCCGCTTATGCGCACGCGGTAGCGGGCAAAAAAAGTGGCGAACGTGGGTGCCAGCTCATAGAGCTCCTCCAGCCGGGCCAGGTAGGCGGGTAGCTTGAGCTGCACCGCCCGGCGCTTAGCCACTGCTTGCTCGGTACCCAGCACCACTACCAAGTGAATTTGTTCGGCCTCCTGCTCCACGGCCAGTATTTGGCGGAGCACCAGTAGCCGGGCATTCACCTCATCATACTTATTTTGCTGATGCTGCGCCGCGTAGATACTGCGCAGGCGCTGCATAGCCTGCTCCTCGTAAGCCGTAAAATCGCTTTGGGCAGCCAGTCGCGCACAGCGGCGCAGCAGGCGCTCGGTCAGGGTGTATTCTCCTTCCAGAAACAGAATAGTCACCTTGTGCAGCAAATCCAGGCACTCGACCTCGTAGCGCCGCGATACCAAGAAGCGCGGGTCGGAGTGGTCCAGAAAAAACAGGTGATTTAGCAGCTTATCCTGCACCCGGGCCCGCAGCTGGCGCATAGCCGCCTGGTTGCTAGCCGAATTTGTCCCGTAGAGTGACTTTGTGAGCTGAATAGCAGTAACTTCCGGGTTAGTAGCTACTTCCTGCATCAGCCGTTCTTCTTTACCCAATCGGGCAACATCTAAATCGAGCAAGGGGCGCTGCCGCGCCCGACGCAATGTCACAATTCGGGCCAAATTCGCAATTTCTTTCATTGAAAAAATGCCCTCTCGTCTTTTAAATGAGGTTTTTTATTTTTTGAACAGGTAAAAACTACAAATCAAAAAATGGCAAATTGTCCTTGTCAGGGTTCTCAGCTTAGTCAACCTTTGTACTGTGGCTAGGTGCGCGCAATTTACACGATGGAATGTCACATTTCGCACGTTTTTCGCACTAGCTACCGTGGCGCTTACGACAACCGCCTACTACTTAAGGGTGATTTTTTAGGTATATATTGTATAAATACAAGAAAAACTTGAATTAGTCATTGTCACAGGCACAATGGCTTTTTCCTTTTGGGGGGGGTGAGTAGCGTAGAAATTTGTATCAACAATTCACCTTTCTACCTCTCCATCACCATGTTTGAGCTCGTCACCCTCGCCCTTTTCCAATTTGTAACCCTCACCAGCCAGCCAGCCAGCAACGTAAGCAACGGTAGCAGCAACAATAGCCAACCAGCCAGCAATGTTGGCGGCAGTGGCTGGGGCAACGACATCAACGGCCAACCCGCCACGAAAGTGGGTGGCAGTGGCTGGGGCAATGATGCTACGGGTTCGCCATCAGCCAGAGCCAATGGCAATAGCTGGGGCAATGACTTCACCTTCACCGTAGGCGGCAGCGGCTGGGGCAATGACATCGCGGCCAACGTAGGTGGCAGCGGCTGGGGCAATGACATCGTAGGCGGCAGTGGTTGGGGCAATGACATCGCGGCCAACGTAGGTGGCAGCGGTTGGGGCAACGACATCGTAGGCGGCAGTGGCTGGGGCAATGACATCGCGGCCAATGTGGGCGGCAGCGGTTGGGGCAACGACATCGTAGGCGGCAGCGGCTGGGGCAATGACATCGCGGCCAATGTGGGCGGCAGCGGCTGGGGCAATGACATCGCGGCCAACGTGGGCGGCAGTGGCTGGGGCAATGACATCGCGGCCAACGTAGGTGGCAGCGGTTGGGGCAACGACATCGTAGGCGGCAGTGGCTGGGGCAATGACATCGCGGCCAACGTGGGCGGCAGCGGTTGGGGCAACGACATCGTAGGCGGCAGCGGCTGGGGCAATGACATCGCGGCCAATGTGGGCGGCAGCGGTTGGGGCAATGACATCATTGCCTAGCATGACCAAATAAGCTACTCCTGCCTAACTTGCCAACGGCCCTTTATGCCGTTGTTAGATGAGATATCTCTGGCTTGGTGGCTTGCTCGTATTACTACTTAACGCTTGCTCAACGCCCACTGCTAAGCAAGCAGCTAGCCCAATTCATATTCGCTGGGCCCACGACCCCGAAACCCTCGACCCGCTAACCCTGCCCAACCAAAGTGCGATTGATGCCATTAACTTACTTCATCTTTCGCTACTACAGGTTGATTATCAGCGCAATGCTTACGCGCCAGCCTTGGCTCAAGAGCTACCCAAAGCGCAGTTAGTCGGCGACTCTTTAACGTTGATTGACTACCGGCTGCGGCCAGCCGCTACCTGGGACGACGGCCGGCCGGTGCTTGCCACCGACGTGGCTTTCACCCTAAAGCTGATTCAATGCCCCGGGCTACCCATCGAAAATAGCCGCGCGCAGTTCAGCTTTATTCGACAAGTTCGGCTCGACCCCGCCGACCCGCGCCACTTTGTGCTGGTGTGCCGGGGCCAGGGCACCGAAGTACTTAATGCCTCGGGTGATTTTTCTATCCTGCCCGAAAACCCGCTTGACCCCGCGCATACGCTACGCCAATTGTCGCTGGCGGCGCTACAAGACTGGCCTACTGCGCGCCCGCCCGCGCCCGTAGTGGCGGCCCTGGTGCGCCGCTACCAGCGGGCCAACCTGGCGCGCCAGCCCGAGCACCTGCCCGGCTGCGGCCCCTACCGCTTGGCAGCCTGGGAAACCAACCAACGCCTGCGGTTTCAGCGCAAAGCTCACTGGTGGGCTGACACCCTGCGGCCCGCCCCTTTTGTGCTGCAAGCACGGCCCCGGCAACTGGTATTTGTCATTTTACCCGATGATGGGGCCGCGGTGCTCGCCCTGCGTCGCCACGAGCTGGATGTGTACGCGCAAATACCCGCGCGCCTTTTTCAGCAATTGCAAGCCTCAAAAGCCGCGCAACAGGAGTTTGTGTTCTACACCAACTCTTCTTACACTATGCTTATGGCTGGCTTTAATACCCAGCGGCCCGCCCTGCATGACCGACAGACGCGCCAAGCGCTCAGCCGGCTTTTTGACCCCGCCGGGCTGCTGGCCGCTACCCAGCTGGGCGAGGGCAACCGCACGGTGGGCCTGTTGCCCCCCAGTAACCCCTTTTATAACGATAGCCTACCGCTACTTGCGTATGCCCCGGCCCAGGCCATCGCGCTGCTGCGCCGCGCCGGTTGGCAGCGCTGGCCCGATGGGCACTGGCAGCGGCCGGGCACGGCCGCGCCCCTTGCGCTCAGCTTGCGTTACCGCACCGGCGATGCTACTCACGCTACCGTAGCCCTGCAGTTTCAGGCGGCGGCGATGCAGGTAGGCATCCCGGTTACGTTGGTGCCCACCGAAAACTCGGTGCTCACGAGCAGCCTGCAAGCGGGTGATTTTGACTTGTATATCAGCATGCTGAAGGGCAGCCCTATGGGCTTCAACTTTGCACCCATCCTGCATTCGGCAGCAATAGGAAGCGGTAACCTGAGCCGTTTTGGCCAACCCGCCACCGACCAGCTGCTGATGACCCTAACAACTGAAGGCAACGAGCGCCGCAAGCGCCTGCTACTCCGGCGCTTCCAGGTGATGATGCAGGTGGAGATGCCCATTGTGCCGCTGTTTTTTCTGCCCTACCGCATGGCCGTGAGCCGGCAGCTGCGGCACGTAGTTGCCTCGGGGCTGAAACCCGGCTACGCAGCCACCGCCCTATCGTGGGCTACGCCCGGCACCCTTCAGCCTGCCCCGCACTAGCATGGCGCGGTGGCTACTGGCGCGGCTTGGGCGCGCGGCGCTGGCGGCCTGGGGCATTGCCTCCCTGGTTTTCCTGCTAAGCCGCCTGCTGCCCGGCGGCCCCGAGCAAGCGGCCCAGCCCGAAGCCGGTGACCTGAGCCGCCCAGTGGCTGGCCGGCAGTCGGCAGCCAGCCAGGCGCTTACTCAGCAGGCGCTGCGCCAGCGCTTGGGCTTGGCCGAGCCGGTTTTCTACGTGTCACGCGTGGCCGGCCCGCCGGTTACCTGGCGCTGGAATGGACTGCACAACCAATACCACCGCTGGGCGGCGCAAGTGCTACGTGGCAACTTAGGCCAGTCGTACCGTAATGGTCAGCCTGTAACCACCTTGCTGGCGCACGCCATCGCCTACAGCTTGCCATTGGCCGCTACAGCAGCGGGGCTGGCGGTGGCAGTAGCACTGGGGCTGGGGCTGTACCTGGCGCGCACGCCGCACGGCTGGCTGCCAGCGCTGGTGCGCACAGGCTTGGCTGCATTGCAAGTAACGCCCCTGTTCTTACTGGCGCTGGTGGTAGTGCTGTTATTTGCCAACCCCGATGCCCTCAACTTATTGCCAGACAGCATGTTGGATGGAGAACCAGCCACTGGCTTGCCTGCTTTGGGCTATTGGCTGGCTCGGGCAGCCTTGCCGCTACTCAGCCTGGTACTGGCCGTGCTGCCCAGCCTCACGCTGCCGCTGGCGGCCGCCCTGCACGATGAGGCCGCCCTGGACTACGCCACCACGGCGCGCGCCAAAGGCCTCACGGTAAAAGCTATGCTTTGGCGGCACGCCCTCCCCAATGCCCTACTGCCGCTACTCACCACGCTCACCGAGCTGCTACCGACCTTGGTAGCTGGCACCGTGGTAGTGGAAGTGCTTTTTACCATCCCCGGCAGCGGACGCCTGCTAGCCGAAGCCGCGGCGGCCCATGACTATCCCCTCGTAATAGCTGGGGTACTGCTCACGGCGGCCGTGCGCCTGCTTAGCCTCGTGCTGGCCGACGTGCTCTACTTTCTAGCCGACCCCCGCCTGCGCCCCACCGCATGAAGCCCTCCCCCCTGCCCCCCCTTGCGCAGCCGGGCTATTGGCTGGCCTTGGCCTGGCTGGGGCTAGTGGCCGCAGTGGGCCTACTGGCCCCCTGGCTACCCCTACCCTACCCCGCCGCTGCCCCCGATTTATTGCACATAGCTACTCCTCCTGCCTGGCTGGGGGCCGGGCCCGCCCACTACCTCGGTACCGATGCGCTGGGGCGCGATGTGCTGGCTGGCCTGGTAGTGGGGGCCCGGCGGCTGCTGGCCCTCAGCCTGCCTGCCGTGGGGTTGGCCACGCTACTAGGGGCGCTGGCCGGGGCCACGGCGGGCTTCTGGGGCAACCGGCTGCGCGTGCCACTAGCGGCGGCTACTGGGCTGCTCGCCGCCGCTTGGTGGGGCTGGTCACTCCCCATCTATTTTATTTTTATTTTATTAATAATCAGTACTTTATTACTAATTATTATAAAGTGGCGGCGGGCAGCTGCCCGGCAAGCAGCGCTCACGGTGGCACTGCCCCTCGATGGCTTGGTGATGGGGGCCACCACGCTGCTGGGTGCGGTGCCCCGCCTCATTTTGCTGGTTGCGCTGGCGGCGGGCACTCCCCTCGCGCCAGCGCAGTTGCTGGGCGTGCTGGCCCTCCTTGCCTGGCCCGAGCCCGCCCGGCTGGTGCGCGCCCAAATGCTGCGAGTGCGCGCCTTGCCCTTTCTAGAAGCGGCCCGGGCCAGTGGCCTGCCCGAGGGCCGCATTTGGTGGCACCATGCCCTGCCTCATGCTTGCCGGCCGCTTTGGGCTTTTACTCCGCTCAGCCTGGGCGGGCTCATTGGGCTCGAAAGCGCGTTGGCTTTTTTGGGCATTGGGCAGGCCCCCGATGTAGTAAGTTGGGGGAGCATGCTGGCTTCGGTGCGGCAGGCGCCTGCTGCCTGGTGGGTAGCGGCCGGGCCGGGCCTAGCGCTGCTCCTAACGCTGCTCTCATTGCAGCAAATAGCCCGTTTTCTAGCTAAAAAAATGGCTTAAAAAGGTGCTCAAATACTAAATGTGAGGCTCCTGTTGTCACAAGCTTACTAAGAATTAAGCAAGCGAAATAATCTCGCTTAATAGTCAATTTACTATTAGTTAGCTACTTAGATTATAAGTAAAATTCTACGGTTTATATTTATTGCATTTTTATTAGTATAATTTATCTTTTTTTAGTTATAAACGCGTTTTTTATATGTCACACAAACACAGTTTTTGTCCTTTCGCAAGTTAGCTGGGGCCACTAATCTTGTATAAGATTTATGTCCTAGTACTACTCCCTATCCTAACTATTCACACCACCACCCCCTCGCACATGAAACCCTCCTATGCCTCCCGGCGAGGCGCAGCTTCTTGCGGCGCTTCAACCGCCACCTGCGCAACCTTAGCAGCTGGTCGCGATTTCACCACGCTTGACGGCCAGGTAGTCCCCCGCGCCCTTGGCGAACTGGCCCTGCGCCAACGTACTGCGATGCTGGTTGGTGGCCTGCTCATCGGCGAGTGGCCCGAAATTATCTAGCCGCATTCTTTACCCATTTCAAAAGCCACCTTATCAAAAGACCTTTCTTACAAAGAACTTATTAACAATTACTTACGTTATTACTACCTCAAAAAAAGTCCTCTTATTAGCGTCCACATATCAGTTGTTGAGTATTTTAGAAGCGGAAGGCTTATAGCAAATAAAGCCCGCTGGCACTGCCAGCGGGCTTTTTGTTTGGGTTGTTTTTCTGCCAAACCCTGCGCAGCTAGTGGTCAAGCTGGTATTTCACTAGTGCCAAACCCTCGGCAAAAGAGCGCGGCTGATAGCCTAGCTCCCGCTCAGCCTTGTCGATGCGGAAGCCGGTGCGCGGCGGGCGGCGGGCCGGCTGCACAAACACCTGGCTATCAACCCGCTCCAGCAGTGATGCATCGAGCTCAAAGGTAGCAGCCACCTGCTGAGCCATTTGGTAGGGCGTGAGCAGCTCGCGGCCGCTGAGGTGATAAATTCCCTGGGCCGACTGCCGGGCCAGCAGCCAGCAACCCTGGGCCAGGTCTTCGGCCAAGGTAGGCGTGCGCCACTGGTCATCTACCATCCTGATTTTTTGGCTGTTGCGCAGTGAGTCGCGCACCCACAGCACGAGGTTGCTGCGCCCCCCGGCGGCGGTGGTACCGTACACGAGCACCGTGCGGGCAATGGCCCAGCGCAGCCCGGCGGTGCGCTGCACGGCCTGCTCGGCGGCCAGCTTACTGGCCCCGTAGTGGCTGATGGGGTCGGGTTGCGCATCTTCGGTCAATAGGGCCTCCTCGCCGTTAAAGATGAAGTCGGTGCTGAGGTGCGTGAAGTGGATGTGGAGCTGGGCGCAGGCGGCAGCCAGGTACTCCGTGGCCGTCACGTTTTGGGCCCAGCAGGCGGCCTGGTCCAGCTCGCAATCGTCTACCTGCGTGAGGGCGGCAGTGTGGATGAGGTGGCTGGGCTGCTCCTGGGCCAGCACTTGCTGCACCTGGGCGGCGTCGGTCACATCAAGCGGCCGGTAGCGCAGGGCCGGGTAGTACGCTGCGAGGCGATTGGGACCGCGGGCCGTGGCCACTAGCTCCACGCCGGGCACCTGGTGCAGCAGGGCCACCAGCTTTTGGCCCAGCAAGCCATTGGAGCCGGTGAGAAGGATTTTCATGGACCGCTAACTAGTGAGTTGTCAGCTAATAGCTGTTGACTACTAGTTTTTTCATTGATAAACAGTACGTTGCAAAAAGCAGTATCAGTTCTGTTTTGCCTGACTACTCAGTAAGTATAGCCGTACAACTGGCTGATTTTCTTCTTCTTCAGGTTTTCCACCTTCATCGTCATGCGCAAGTCGGTGAGGGGGCGGTCGCGGCCGTCTTTGGGTAGGGCCGCAATTTTATCAACAATTTCCTGGCCCTGAATAACTTGCCCGAAAACCGTGTACTGTCCATCCAGAAAATGGGTGCCCTGGTGGTTCTCCACAATGTAGAACTGGCTGGCGCTGCTGGCACGCTGCGGGTTAACAAAATCGGCTTGCCGGGCGGCAGCGATGGCCCCGTAGTCCTGCTTGTGGGCGGGCACCAGCTCGGCCGGAATGGTAGCCTCGTTGGGCAGGCCCTGGCCGTCGTTGGTGGGGTCGGCATCCTTGGAGTTGGGGTCGCCGCCCTGCACCATAAAGTTGGGGATGACGCGGTGAAACGTGGTGCCGTTGTAGAAACCGCTGGTAGCTTTTTTCAGGAAATTAGCCTTATGCAACGGCGTGTCGCTGAACAAGATAAGCCGGATATTACCCAGGCTGGTGCTGATAGTAACGACCTCGTCTTTCTTGCTGGGCTTGGGCTTTTTGGCGGCCAGGGCCGGGCCACTGGCTAGCAGCCCCAAGGCTAGGGCGGCGGTGTAGCACAAACGAAAACTCCGGTTCATGGGTGGGGGAGCTAATATAGCTAAGGAAAACAGTAAGATAACGTATAACGCAAACAATGAGGCTTATAGCTCACCGCGCTGCTCGCGAATGCTGGCCAGAATGGCCGTGCCGCCGTGGCTCAGCACATAGTCGGCCACGGCCATGCCCAGGCCCTCAGCCTGCGCGGGGGGCGCAGTTTGCACAAAGTCGATATACTCCTCGCCGCTGAGGCTGATGAGGCCGCCGTGCAGGCGAATGTCGCCGGCCGCATCGTAGGTAGCCAGGGCAAACGATGGGATGCTGCACCCACCCTCCATGGTGCGCAAAAAGGCACGCTCGGCCAGCAGGCAGCGGTGGGTAGCGGCGTGGTCGAGGGCCTGCTTTATCTTCGCTTTCAGCTCGTTATCCAAAAACCGCGAGCTTTCGACCGCGATGCTGCCCTGGCCCACGGGCGGCACAAACTTGTTGGCGGGCAGCGTGTGCCGAATGAGGGTATCGTAGCCCATGCGGTGCACGCCGGCGTAGGCCAGCACCAGGGCATCGTACTGGCCCTCTTGCAGCTTGCGCAAGCGCGTTTGGAGGTTGCCACGCGCCTCGGCGGTGTTGGCCAGCGGGTAGAAGCGGCGCAGCAAGGCTTTGCGGCGGGTGCTGCTGGTACCTAGCAAAATGCCGGGCTTGCTGATATCAAAATCTTCCTGAAAGCTGACCACCACATCGTTAACCTGCTCGCGCTCCAGAAAGGCCAGCAACTCCAGGTCGGGCGGAATGGTGCTTTGCACGTCTTTGGCCGAGTGAATGGCCAAGTGGGTTTCGCCGCGGCGCAGGCTTTCTTCCAGCTCTTCGGTAAACACGCCCTTGGCCCCGATTTTGGCCAGCGAGCGGTCGAGCACCTGGTCACCCACGGTTTGCATGGGCACTATTTCGGTGGGTAGCCCGGCCTGGTTGAGCAGGCTGGCAACGTGCTCAGTTTGCCACAGGGCGAGGCGGGAGGCGCGGGTGGCGAGGCGAATGGGAGTCGAAAGCATATCTTTTTTAACGCAAAATTTCGCAGAGCGGGCAAAGTCTCGCAAAGTTTGGAGCTGGCCTTTGCGAAACTCTGCCCCCTCTGCGAAACTCCGCGCTTAGTCTTTTGGTAGCAGCAGCGGATGAAAGCGCAGACCGTTCAACTGATTGAATTCTAGCGAGGGAGCGGGTATTTTAAAGAATTGCCCGGCGCTCACCAGCGGCTGCGCGCCGCGGCCGTTGATGCCCGGCAGGCGCGACAGGTTAATATCGGGCGAAAGGTAAAACTGCCGGTAACGGGTGAATTTCACCTCCTTGCCATCGGGGCCAAAGTAAGGCGGGTTGGCATGGCCGCCCGTCATGCCGCTGCCGCTGTAGCCCACGTCGAGGTTGAGCCAGCGCGGAAACGACGGCCCCACCGGCAGCACCGAGGCCAGGTTCAGCGACAGCCAGTACTGCTGGCCGTTGTAGTCTTTGAGCATTTGGCTGCCCGTACTGGGACCCAGTAAATTGGGCCGGTACTTGGGGTAAATACTTTGGCGCCAGCCGTAGCGCAGGCCCATTTTCTGCTCGCCAAAGCCGTATTGCTGGCCCATGAATAAGCCGATGCCGGTGAGGTTGGCGGCCATGTCGCCCTTCGAGAAGCCCCAGCCCTCGGAGCGGCCGTCGAACAGTTCGATGGTGGTTTGGTAGAGCAGCGCAATGAGGCTACCCGTGAGCACCGAGGCACGCTCGTTGACCCCGCTCCAGCGAAACAGTTCGTACTCGCCCCGGCTGATGGCGTAGGAGGTGGTGGCGTGGCCCACCTTGTCCATTTGCAGCCACTCGCCGTTGTCGTTGAACGAGTGAAACGGCACGCGCTTGGTGTACCAGGTTTTACCTAAAAAGTAGGAAGTCAGCCCGTAAACTACCGCCGTGCCCACCACCACGCCAATAAAGCGGCCTTGGTGAATACCCGTATTGTCGGCCGCCATGGGCGTGGGCGGCGGTAGCGGCGGCCCGATTTGCGCGTGCGCTAGTTGGCCGACTCCCAGGCTGGCGGCTACTGCAAAAGGGGTAAGGCGACGCATTATACAAAGGTAGGAGTAGCGTAAGCTTCAGCTTGCGAGCGAGCGTAGCGAGCATCTCGCGCCCGGGTCGTCCGGTACCGCCTACTCGCTGCGCTCGTTCGCAAGCTGAAGCTTACGCTACGTTGTGCTACTGCGCTTGGCGCAGCTGCTGGCCCATGCGTAGCGAGGCATCTACGAAAACCATGCGGGGGTTGGCGTTGCGCTCGATGTGGTAGTGGGCCGTGTTGAGCTCCTCGGTGAGCTGGTCGGCGTTGCGCACAGTCACAAACTTGCTGAAACCCTGCACAAACTGCTGCTCGCCACTGGGCAGATGCGGCACCAGCTGCGGGTCGAGACCGTAGAGCAGCACCTTGCGCAGCAGCCCCAGCGAAAAGCTGAGCTGCTCCTTCTGGTTTTCGCGGCCCATCTTCTGAAACTCGTCGGCCAGCGCCAGTACATCGCTCATTTTCAGGCCGTAGCACTTACGCATCCACTTAATGAAGAAGTCGGCGTAGTCGTGGTCGGCACTTTGCTCGCGGCTGGCAATGGCGGCCCCCAGGTTGCCCTCGGCCAGCTGCGCCACCTGGCGGGCCTTCACCTCGGGCACGTGGTAATGCGCTGTTAGATAGTTGGTTATATCATCTTCCGAAAACGGGCGCACTACTACCGATTGCACCCGGCTGAGGATAGTGGGCAGCAGGCGCTCGGGCTCGTTGGTTACCAGCAGGAACACGGTGGTGGGCGGCGGCTCTTCCAGCAGCTTGAGCACGGCGTTGGCGGCGGCCGGGTGCATCAGCTCGGGCAGCCACAGGATAACGATTTTATACGCAGCCTCAAACGCCTTGAGCGACACCAACTTAAGCAGCTGGCCGGCTTCCTCTTTCGATATGCTACCCTGCTTGTTTTCGGCCCCAATGTGCTGCATCCAGTCGTTGAAGCCCTGGTAGGGGCTTTCGGCCAGAAAGGTGCGCCAATCGGCCATAAAGCGGCCGCTAGTGGCATCCTTGGGCACCGCTTTGGTGGTGGTAGTGGGCAGAATGAAGTTAAGGTCGGGGTGGGCCAACTTCTTGATTTTCAGGCAGGCGGGGCAGTGGCCGCAGCTGTCGTCGGCATCAGCGGCGCGGCCCTCGCAGTTGAGGTACTGGGCGTAGGCCAGTGTCAGCGCCAGCGCCGCCGAGCCTTCGGCTCCGCGAAACAGTTGCGCGTGCGCCACGTGCCCGCGTTGCACCGAGTGGCGCAGCACCTGCTTGAGGTCAGTTTGGTTGGGGATATCGGCGAAGGTCATTAGAGTTGCTATCGCTTGCTAATCAGTCATTTATTGTTGGTTGTCGTCATGCTGCACTGCGCTCAGCATGACGACAGCCTTTTACAAAGATTTCACTCTGGAAACAAGTGTATTAACTAACCGCTTTTTCCCAAACCCTATCCCCTTCAGTCTGCTTAAATACCTCTTCCATAATCTCCTGCTCCAGTGCATCATACGCTAAGCCGCGCCGACTCATCACGCGCTCGGTTACCTCGGTTACCTTGTTGAGCTTGAAGGTTTCGAAGCCCGCGGGGCCGCCCCAGCTAAAGCTCGGGATGAACTGGCGCGGGAAGCCCGCCCCGAAAATATTGGCCCCCACGCCCACCACCGTGCCGGTGTTGAACATGGTGTTGATGCCGCACTTGCTGTGGTCGCCCATGAGCAGGCCGCAGAAGGTCTGGCCGGTATCGACGAAGCGGTGGGTGGCGTGGCTCCACACCTTCACGGGGGCGTAGTTGTTTTTGAGGTTGCTGGTGTTGGTATCGGCCCCCAGGTTGCACCACTCGCCGACAACCGAGTTGCCGAGGTAGCCATCGTGGCCTTTGTTGCTGTAGCCCATCAGGATACTGTTGCCTATTTCGCCGCCCACCTTGCAGAAGGGCCCAATGGTATTGTCGCCGCGCAGGCGCACGCTGGCGTTCAGCACCGCACCCTCGCACACGGCCAGCGGGCCCTTCAGGATGGCCCCTTCCTGCACCTGCACGTTTTTGCCCAGGTAAATGGGGCCGTCTTCGGCGTTGAGAATCGCGGCGCGAATTTTTACGCCGGGCTCTATAAAGATATTTTCGGGCGCGTACACAATGGTGTGCGCATCGCCCACCGGCTGCGAGGTGCGCCCGGCCGTGAGCAAGGCAAAATCGCGCCGAATCTCGACGCCATTGCGCAGAAACAACTGCCACGGCTGGTCGATAACTACCACCGGCTCAGCTACTTCGCGCTGCTCGCGCAGGCCATCCTGAATGAGCTCGGCTACCTGGCTGGCATCGGCCAGGTGGGCGGCCACCAGCAGGTCGTCGCAATACAGGCCCTGGCCGGGCGTGAGGGCCAGCACCTGGCGGGCCAGCAGGTCGTCGGGGCACACGGCGCCGTTGACTACCAGCGCGGGGCCGGCCACGTTACCAGCCGGAAACTTGGCCTGCAAATACGGCTGCGTGAGGTAGCCTACACTGGCCGCGCCCAGGCGGTGCTGCCACTTTTCGGCAATGGTCAGGATGCCGCAGCGCAGCGCAGCCACCGGCCGCGTAAACGTGAGGGGCAACAAATACGGCCGAATAGCCGGGTCGTCGAATAACAGTAAGTGCATGGTTTTATAGCTGTTAGCTCATAGCTGCTAGCTTATAGCTTTTTTTATAGGGGCCCTATTAAGTAGCTGTCGGGGCGCGCAGGTTGCGCACCAGGCAATATCAACCGATTCAGGAAAAGACAAATTTACGCCACCCGACCGGGGGCAAACACAAAAAAACTCCTCCCGGCGCACCGGAAGGAGTCTCCAAAAAAGCTGATAGCTTGGCAAAAAGCTATTCTTTGCCGGCGCTGCTCTGCGCTTTGCTGGCGTAGCGGGTGCGGAATTTCTCCACGCGACCTGCCGTGTCGATGAACATGTTTTTGCCGGTGTAGAAGGGGTGCGAAGCACTGCTCACTTCGATTTTAATCACCGGGTAGGTGTTGCCGTCTTCCCACTGAATCGTCTCGGCCGACGTCATCGTGGAGCGGGTGATGAATTTGAAGTCCGAAGAGGTGTCTTGGAAAACTACCTGGCGGTACTCGGGGTGCGTGTCCTTTTTCATTATCGGGAGGGCCTATTTACCTGTTAAACCCTGCCGTTTTTGCGGAAGGGACTGCAAAAGTACGCAGCAGCGCGCACAAAGTCAACCCGCCGCCGCCAACGCAGGTGGCCCAGGGCCAGCCCGTTGCGTCGGCTACCCGCGCCAGGCCGCTGCCAATGGGCGTTATTTGGACCCAACTTTACGCCGCGTCTTCCTTATCCGCCTCCCTATGCGCCTGTGCTTCGCCTCCAATAATGCCCACAAGCTGGATGAAATCCGGCCGCTGCTGCCCGCCGGCTTGCAGCTCCTGAGCCTGGCCGATATCGGCTGCCACGAAGAACTGCCCGAAACCCAGCCCACCCTCGAAGGCAACGCCCACCAGAAGGCTCAGTATGTATTTGACCACTACGGCGTTGGCTGCTTTGCCGATGATACCGGCCTGGAGGTGGAGGCGCTGGGCGGCGAGCCCGGCGTGTACTCGGCGCGCTACGCCGGCCCCCAGCGCGAGGCCGCCGACAACGTGGCCAAGCTGCTGCACGAGCTAGGCGCGCAGCCCAACCGCGCGGCCCGCTTTCGCACAGTGGTGTCATTGGTGCGCGGCGCGGCCGATGTGCAGGAGTTCAGCGGCGAGGTGGCCGGCACCATCGCGGCCGCGCCCACGGGGCAGGGCGGCTTTGGCTACGACCCGGTGTTTGTGCCCAGCGAGGGCGACGGCCGCACGTTTGCCGAAATGACGCTGGCCGAGAAAAACCTACTCAGCCACCGCGCCCGCGCAGTGGCCGGGCTAGTGGCGTTTTTGAAGGCGGAATGAGGAGTTAGGAATGAATAATTACGCGCTCCGTAATTTCTCATTCTTCATTCCCAATTCTTCATTCCTGATTACCCATTCCCCCCAGCGCCTACCTTTGCCCTCCGTTATGCAGCATCCCTACCTCGTTGGTATCACGGGCGGCAGCGCATCGGGCAAAACTACGTTTTTGCGCCGTTTGCTGGCCGCTTTCCCCGAACGCGACATCTGTTTGATTTCGCAGGACAATTATTACCACCCCCGCGACCAGCAGTTTCGCGACGACCAGGGCGTAGAAAACTTCGACCTGCCTTCGAGCATCGACTCGGCCGCCTACGCCGCCGATGTGCGCCAATTGCGCGATGGCCACGAGGTGCGCCGCCAGGAATACACCTTCAATAACCCTAATGTGGTGCCCGCCGAGCTGGTGTTTCGGCCCGCGCCCATTGTGGTGGTCGAAGGCATTTTCGTGTTCTACTTCGAGGAAATAGCCAAGCTGCTCGACCTCAAAGTGTACATCGACGCCCAGGAGCACGTGAAGCTGCACCGCCGCATTGTGCGCGACCGCGACGAGCGCGGCTACGACCTGCAAGACGTGCTGTACCGCTACACCAACCACGTAGCGCCTACCTACGAGAAGTACATTCAACCATTTAAGGTTGAGGCAGATATCATCATTCCGAATAACCGCCACTTTGAGAACGGGCTGGCCGTGCTCACGGGCTACCTGCGGGGCAAGGTGGCCGAGGGCGCGCAATAAGGCGGCGTTAAGCGGCTCGTTTGGGTAGCTACCGCCGAGGCACGCGGAGTATTTGTGGCCTGGGCGCCGTTTGCGCCGACTCGTGGCACGGCGGGGCCAGCCGTATGTTGGCTAGCGCTCGCTCCGCAGCTTTCTCCTTGATTAACAGCAATGTAGTAGTGTATAGCAAAGCCGAAATCTCCCAGCTGCGCCAGGCGTTCTGGACCGCTTTTGGGCAGTACATGGCCCCCATAAAGTCGGCCGATGGCTGGCCGGTGAGCTGGGTCAATTACAAGACCGACGTGAAGGGCGTGCAGTTTCGGATGCAGGCCGATAACCGGCGCGCCACCATCGCCATTGAGCTCACGCAGGCCGATGCGGACGTGCGGGAGCTGTTTTACGAGCAGTTTCTGGAGCTTCAACCCATGCTGCACGAAACCCTGGGCGAAACCTGGACCTGGGAGCCCGCCGCTTCCAACGAATACGGCCAGCCGCTGAGCCGCATTTATGCTGAATTGACCCCCGCTAACCTGTTCAACCGCGACGACTGGCCGGCCCTGATTTCGTTCTTCAAGCCCCGTATGCTGGCTCTGGACGAGTTTTGGAGCAGCGCGCTGTACGCCTTTGAGGAGCTGCGCGACTTGTAGCCCGCCGCCCGGGCGTAGGTTCAACTACTTGCCCGGGTTATATTTGTGGCCCTGCCCGAGTTATGCACTATTCCTTTTCCCAGTTTAAGCAGTTTATCCGCGTGGCCCTGGTGGCCCTGCCGGTACTGCTGTTGCTGGGCCTCAATGGCCGGATGGTGAGCCTGTTGCGCCCCACCCGCCCGGCGGGCACACTGCTCGTGGCGGCCCCGCGCGCCACGGTTGTCAAGCAAAAAATAGCGCTCGAAGCGGCCTCGCCGCTGGGTAGCTACGTGGCTCCGGCTTTTGCGCTGGGCTGGCTGCCGGGCACGCTGCCTGCTGCCTGGTTGCCGCGCCTCGTGCGCCGCACCGTGGCCCGGGCGGCGGCGGGCACGCCGGCGGCGTTTGTGGCGCAGCAGTGCCGCCAGCGGCTGCTGAGCTTTCTGCTGTCGCCGCAGGCCCCGTAGCACCCCAGGCGGGCCAGCTTTGCTGGGAAGTCGGTAACTTAGCCTCAAGCAGGTTGCTGATAATCAGCTTAATTTTTTGCATCATGGCACTGTCACGGCTTTTACGCATTTGGTGGGGAGGTGTGCTGATAACCAGCTCGCTGGGGGCGCTCGCGCAAACGGCCCCGCCCACCGATTCGCTACTGCTGGCCGCCCACCGCACGGTGGCCGTGCTGCCCTTCGAGGCCACGGTGCAGCTGGTGCAGATGCGCGACCTGATTTACGGCAGCAGCACCGCCACCTCCGTTGCCAACCGGCAGCAGCAGCCGGTGCCCCCGGATGCGGCCCAGCAGCAGAAGCAGATGGAGGTAGCTTATCAAATGCAGGCCTATACCCTGATGCAGCTGCAAGAAAAAATACCCCGCCACGGCTACCGCGTGCAGTGGCAGCCAGTGGAGGAAACCAACCGCCGCCTGGATGCGGCCGGCATCACCTACGCCGAGCTGGCCCGGCAGCCGCTGAGCCGCCTGCAACAGGTGCTGGGGGTAGATGCGCTGCTAACGGGCCAGGTGATGCTGTACCAGCCCATTCCGAAAAGCATGGCCCTGGCGCTGCGCATGATGAGCAACGAGCCGCTGCTCTACGGCCCCAGTACCGTGCCCCCCAGCCAAACGGAAGCCAGCCTGGCCCTCTACGACTGCGCCAGCAACCGCCAGGTGTGGCAGTTCGACTTCGGCCGCACGGGGGCCAATGCCCTGGGGCCGGCGCGCCTGGCCCCGCGCCTGGTGAAGGCCGCCCTACCTTCGCTGCCTTATTGCCAACGAGTAAAATAGTAACCATTAGCTGCTTTTTAGTACGAACAGCTGCTTTTTTCACTTCTCCGGCAGCGGCCCACGCGCCCCCGGTTCTCACGTTTTAATTTTTTTTTTACTTTTTGCCCCATGCGTTACAAAGGACTCATTATCACGCTCACAGTCATCGTTTCGGTGCTGTGCGCGTACTTCCTCTTCTTCACCTACGTCTCGCGCGGGGTGCAGCAGAAGGCGGTGAACTACGCCACGCGCAATGGCGAGCTTAGCGAAATCAAGCGCCAGCATTACCTCGATTCGGTGTGGCGCGCGCCGGTATTCGGCTCCTATACCTACCGCGATGTGAAGCAGAGCGAGCTGGGCCTGGGCCTCGACCTGAAGGGCGGCATGCACGTGACGCTGGAAGTATCGCCGGTGGAAATCGTGCGCGCCATGGCCGGCAACTCCAAAGACCCTGCTTTCAACAAAGCCATCGAACTGGCCCAGCAGCGCCAGAAGACGAACTCGGGCACGGCCTTCACCACCCTGTTTTACCAGGCGTACCAGGAAACCGCGCCCAACGTACCACTGAACCGCATCTTTACCAACTCGGTAAACAAGGACCGCAAAATCGACCTCAACAGCTCGGACAGCAAAGTGCTGTCGGCCATCAACAAAGAGGAAGAAGACGCCATCGACCGCTCGTTTGACATCCTGCGCAAGCGCGTGGATAAGTTTGGCGTAAACCAGCCCAACATTCAGCGTGTGAAGGGCACCGGCCGCATCCAGGTCGAGCTACCCGGCGTAGACAACCCCGAGCGCGTGCGCAAGCTGCTGCAAGGCCAAGCCAAGCTGGAATTTTATGAAGTGTGGCCCCAGAATGAGGTGACGCCCTACCTGGCCCAGCTCGACCAGGTGCTGACGGCTAAGGAGAAGGCTGCCGTTGCTACGCCAGCTACGGCCGCTACCCCGACCGCCGCTGCTACCGCCGGCGACACGACTTCGCTAGCTGCTCAGTTGGCTAAGAAAACCCCCGCTACTGCGGCCAAAACCGACTCGGCCGCGGCCCAGAAGGGTGGCGTGCTGGCCCGCTTGCTCACCATGCCCGGCTCGCTGGGCGTGAACCTGAGCGACACCGCCCGCATGAACGTGGTACTGCGCTCGGAAGAAGCCCGCAGCATCATGCCCCCCAACATGGCGCTGCTGTACCTCAACAAGCCCATCGACGCCAACGGCCAGCAGTTTCTGCGCCTCGTGGCCGTAAAGAAAGACCGCACCGGCACCATTGCCGCGCCCATCAGCGGCGAGGTGGTGAGCGATGCCCGCCAGGACTACGACCAGACCGGCCGCCCCGAGGTGAGCATGAGCATGAACCCCACCGGTGCCCGCAAGTGGCAGAAAATGACCGGTGCCAACATCGGCAAGCAAGTGGCCGTGGTGCTCGACGACGTAGTTTATTCGGACCCCGTGGTGCAGAGCGAAATCTCGGGGGGCAACACCAGCATTTCGGGCAACTTTTCCATCGACGAGGCCCAGGACCTGGCCCAAGTGCTGAAAGCCGGCAAGCTGCCCGCCCCTACCCGCATTGTGGAAGAAGCCGTAGTGGGCCCCTCGCTCGGCAAGGAAGCCATCAACCAGGGCCTGTACTCGTCGCTGGCGGGCCTGCTGATTATCATGGTCTTCATGGCTATGTACTACGGCCGCGCCGGCCTCGTGGCCGATGCTGCTTTGCTCTTCAACATGTTCCTGATTTTGGGCGTGCTGGCGCAGTTTGGCACCGCCCTGACTTTGCCCGGCATTGCTGGTCTGATTCTGGTAATCGCCTCGTCGGTGGATGCTAACGTATTGATATTTGAGCGGATACGCGAAGAGCTTGACCATGGCTTGTCGCTGCACGACGCGGTGAACGCCGGTTACAACCGCGCATTCTCGGCCATCTTCGACTCGAACGTGACCACCATGCTCATCGCCATCATCCTGGGCTTCTTCGGCACGGGCCCGGTCCAGAGCTTCGCCGTTACGCTTGGTATTGGTGTGCTAACGTCCTTTTTGTCAGCAGTTTATGTATCGCGCCTTATTATTGAGGCACTCATTAAGGGCAAGACCACGAGCAGCATTACATTCTCGACCTTCCTCTCGCGCAACCTGTTTCAGAACGTGAACTTCGACATCGTGGGCAAGCGCAAAATTGCCTACACCGTTTCAACCGTCATTATCGTGACGGGCTTCGTACTCATGTACTTCCAGGGCGGCCCCAACCTGGGCGTCGATTTCAAGGGTGGCCGCTCCTACGTAGTTGATTTCAACAAGCAGATGGTGGCCTCCGACGTGCGCAACACCCTGGAGTCCACCTTCAAAGGCACGGGCCTCGAAGTGAAGCAGTACGGCAGCCCCGACCGCCTGCGCATCACCACCAGCTACCTGGCCGAGGATGAAAGCCAGACCGCCGACAAAACTGTGGCCGACGCCCTCAACCAAGGCCTCGACAAATACAAGGCCGATGCGCCGGTTATCCAATCGACCTCCAAAGTAGGTGCTACCATCGCCGACGACATCAAGCGCACCTCGTTCCTGAGCCTGGCGCTCACGCTGCTCGGCATCTTCGTCTACGTGCTGTTCCGCTTCGATAAGTGGCAGTACTCGATGGCCGCCGTGGTGGCCCTCTTCCACGATGCGCTGCTGGTAATTGCCTGCTACCCCATCGCGGCGGCCTTCGGCCTGAAGTACGAAATGGACCAGATTTTCGTGGCGGCCGTGCTCTCCATCATCGGCTTCTCGATGAATGACACGGTGGTTATCTACGACCGGATTCGCGAGTACCTGCGCAACGACCCCAAGCTGACCTTCGCCCAGGTGGTGAACCCGGCCCTGAACTCGACGTTCTCGCGCACCATGATTACGTTCACCACCATCTTCCTGGTAGTCGTGGTGCTCTACATCTTCGGGGGTGAAACGCTGCGCTCGTTCTCGTTTGCCATGATTATCGGCATCGTCATCGGCACGTATTCGTCGCTGTTCATCGCCACGCCCATCATCCTCGATACCTACGGTAAGAAGGAGGAGCGCGAGCGCAAAGCCGCCGGCGAAACCATCACCGAACTGCCTGGCTCGGCACCCAAGCTGCGCCCGACCACCGTGTAGCGAACCCATTTTTTTCTTACCCAAAGAGCCCGGCCCTCCAGCCGGGCTCTTTGCTTTTGTGGCTAGGCCGCTGCTACCGCCCGCTTACGGCTGGGAGCAATGGGCCGTTTACCCAGCAAAAAGGCGTGATGGGCGAAAATCACACTTTTATCTGCTGCTCAATCCTAGTTTTGACTCTCTGCGTAGGTTGCACTCATAAAAGTTTACCGCACACACAGAACTGAAGTTAAATCCTCCCCAAGTGAGCTACCCCGCCCACACTGAGCCCAGCCGGTTTTACCTCTGCTGCCCTTCAGGGCAGAGATAGACGACTTAGGTAGCCCGCTGATTTCTTCAGCTAAAGCGCAGCTCAAATCTTGTTTTAGCATAAATTTCTCAAGAATTCATCTCATTTCTAAATTCTCTACTTCTGTGAAAATCCCTACTTTTCGGGCTACCTGGCGGGCAAGCGGTCTACTAGTAGCCATGGCGGGGCTGGCCCTGGCTACCGGCTGCTCCTACACCAATGGGTACACGGAGCCGGTGACCTGCACCACCGTGCCGGCCACGGTGAGCTATAAGCTGGACGTACTGCCCATATTTAAGGCAGAGTGCTTCCGCTGCCATGATGCGGCCCACTATCAGCTACCTGCGCCGCAGGGGTCGTCCGGCGCCATGAATATGGAAAGCTTCAGTTCCATCAGCACCTGGACTTCTCCCAAAACGGGCATCAATGGGGTGAGCTACATGGTAGGATGCATCCGGCACGACGCAGGCTTCATTGCCATGCCCTACGATGGCGGTAAGCTCGATGCTTGCGAAATCGCAACTATCAAAGCCTGGGTCGATGCTGGCGCGCAAAACAACTGACCAGTGCCAGCACCATCAGGTATCCCATTATTTTTCAGCTCAATACCTTAGGTATGCCTAAACTACTACTTCGCGGGAAGCGGCTGAGTGGGCTGTTACTAGGGCTCCTGCTGGGGCTGGCCAGCCCCAACAGGGCCTGGGCGCAGAGCAAATACATGACCCGCGCCGGCCACATTTCTTTCTTTTCGGCCTCCATTATGGAGGATATTGAGGCCCGCAACGACAAGGCGGCAGCCGTGTTTGACCTGGGTACGGGCCAGGTTGCTTTTTCGGTACCCATTCATGAGTTTCAGTTCAAGCGCACCCTTATGCAGGAGCACTTCAACGAGAACTACATGGAATCGGAAAAGTACCCCAAAGCCACCTTCACTGGCCAGCTGCTCAACGCGGCTCAGTTGCTTAAGCAGCTGCATACAGCCACCCAAACCGTAGAGGTGGAGGGCAACCTGACTATGCACGGAGTAACGCATAAAGCCATAGTAACCGGCACGTTACAGCTGCGTGATGGCCAGTTGGTAGTGTTTGCCTACTTCAACATTGCGCCCGCCGACTTCTCCATCGACATTCCGCTGCTAGTGCGCGAGCACATTGCCAAGTCGGTGAGCGTACGCATCAACCTCACGTGCGACGCAGTGACGCCCGCGCTCGTAGCGCAGCCCTAAAAAGCCTCATTTTTCCTTCTTTACTACTATAAAGCTTTTGTTATGAAAAAAACCACTACTACTTGGGGCCGCGCCGTGAAGCTGGGCTTGCTGCTGGCGGTGGGGGCCACTTCGGCCGCCCACGCCCAGGCCGACTTACTAGGTCAGCTGGAGCAGGACACCAAAAAGAACGCCCCCTCCCAACTAGTCGATGCTACCTTCAAAAGCACCCGCCTCATCAACGGCCACACCGTGCAAACGCCCGGCGAGGGCACGCTTGTCTTCCTGATTTCCCACCGCATCGGGCCGTTTAACAGCGGGTCGTACGAGTTTTTTGGCCTCGACCAGGCCCGCATCCGCATTGCGCTGGAGTACGCCGTAACCGACCGCTTCGAAGTGGGCGTGGGACGCTCCTCGCTGAACAAGGTGGTCGATGGCTTTCTCAAGTACAAAGCCCTTCAGCAGAGCACGGGCACGCACGCCATGCCGGTTTCGGTAACGCTATTTAGCTCGGCGGCCATTACTACCCTGCGTTACGACGATGGCCGCGACCACACGCTGCCTTTGCGCACGGCCTATACTTACCAGGCACTGCTGGCGCGCAAATTCAGCTCCAACTTGTCGTTGCAGCTCATGCCCACGCTCATTCACCGCAACCTGGTGATGAACGAGGGTGAAAACAACGATATTTACGCCTTGGGCGGCGGCGGGCGCTATAAGCTCAGCAAGCGCTTTTCCCTCAATGCCGAATATTACTACGTACTGAGCAAATACACGGCCGACCACTACACCAATGCCGTGGCGCTGGGTGTGGACATCGAAACTGGCGGCCACATCTTTCAGCTCAACCTGACCAACTCGCCGGGGATGATTGAAAAGCAGTTTATCGGCGAAACGAGCAACAAGGTGTTTGATGGCGGCATTTATTTTGGCTTCAACATCAACCGCAACTTCACGGTGAAGCAGCGGCAGCGCAAAATATAACCGGTTCTACCCACCAAAAAAGACGCGATTGGCGCGGCTGCTTCCCCCCGAAGCAACCGCGCCAATCGCGTCTTTTTTAGTAAGTTGCTGCCCTATACCTACCTGGCCCAGCCTAGTGGTGCGGCGCTCGGTTTGGCCCCGGCCGCTAAGCCATAAAATGCGTGGTAAGCTGGCTAGCAATAGCTAATCCTGGTAGCTTTATTACATTTTTTGTCAAATTAACACCTATTCTAAAAATTCAGGAGTAGCAAAGGCCAAAATAGTATTAATCGGTTGCTGAGCAGGAAAATACATTTGTTAGTAGTATTTCCCACTCACCAACCTACCATATGAAAACCGTTCTACTCGCGGCCTTCCTGGTGCTTACGCTGCTGCTGCGTCCGTTTGGCGCGGCCGCCCAAGCGCAGGCAGTTCAGGGCACAGTTAAGGACAACAAAGGCGAACCCGCCATCGGCGCAACGGTTCGGCTAAAAGCGGGCACGTCCGGCAGCACGGTTGATGCCAACGGCAACTTCCAGCTCACGGTGCCCAGCCTGAACGAGACGCTTATCGTCAGCTTCACGGGCATGACCACCCAGGAAGTGCCGCTTAATGGCCGCAGTACCGTAGCCGTAATTCTAGCCGCCTCCGAGCAGGCCCTCAACGACGTAGTGGTTATTGGCTACGGCACGGCTCGCAAGAGCGACCTCACCGGCTCGGTGGCCTCGGTAACGGGCAAACAGCTGACACAGGTGGCCACTTCCGACCCGGTGCAGGCCCTGCAAGGGCGGGTAGCGGGCGTCACCATTACCTCCAACAGCGGGCAGCCGGGCTCGGGCACCCGCATCCGGGTGCGGGGCGTGGGCACCATCAACAACAGCGACCCGCTCTACGTGGTGGATGGCTTCCTGACCTCCGACATCAGCTTTCTGTTGCCGGAGAACATTGAATCGACTGAGATTCTGAAGGATGCCTCGGCCACGGCCATCTACGGCTCGCGCGGGGCCAACGGGGTGGTGGTGATTACCACCAAGCACGGCAAGGAGGGCAAGGCGCAGTTTAACCTGAGCAGCTACGTAGGCTTTCAGCAAATCCGCAAGAAGCTAGACCTGACCACCGCTGCCCAGTATGCGACGCTGGTGAGCGAAGCCTACGCCAACGAGAACAAACCGCTGCCCGCCGACCTGGCCGCCCAGCTACCCAACGCCATTGCCACCAACGCGCAGGGTACCAACTGGCAGGACCTGGTGAGCCAGCGCGGCATTATTGAAAGCTACAGCCTCTCGGCAGCGGGCGGCACCGAACAGAACCGCTACCTGGTAAGCGGGGCCTACTTTCAGCAGGACGGCATTGTGAAGAATTCGGGTCTCAAGAAGTACATCGTGCGCCTCAACGACGACCTGGTGCTGAGCGAGCGCATAAAAGCTGGCCTGTCGGCCACCTTCACCCACTCGCAGCTGCTGGCCAACAGCGCCGGCGGCAACCCGCTCTTCAACTCCTCCATCACGGCCAGCCCCATCTCGAGCCCCTACAATGCCGATGGGAGCTACGCCTACGACCAGATTACGAGCTTCACGCCCAACCTGGCGCGGGTTATTGAGGAGCAGCAATACAACAAGACGAGCACCAACGACCTGTTTACCAACGCGTACGTTGATGTGAAGCTAATCAAAGGGCTGTCGTTCCGCTCTAACTTCGGCATTCGCTACACCAACAACAACCCGCGGGTGTACCTGCCCAAGTATTACCTGGGAGCTAACGACCAGCGGTCCATCAGCTCGCTCCAGGACACGCGGACGGAGACGGTGGGCTACGTGTGGTCGAATTTTCTAAACTACAGCCTGGACCTGGGCGACAACAGCTCGTTTTCGGCCACGCTGGGCCAGGAGGCGCAGCAGACCACCTTCAACGGCACCCAGATTACGGCTTTCGATGTGCCAGCCAACGCTGACCTTCAGTATATTACGGCCGCCCGCAACTCGGTGCCTTCCATTGGGCAGGTGCTGCCCACCGACAACTCGCTGCTGTCTTACTTTGCTAGGGCCAACTACACGTATAAGGACCGGTACCTGCTGACCGGCACCGTGCGCCTGGACCAGACCTCCAAGTTTCTGCCGTCGGTGCGCCGGGGCGTGTTCCCATCGGTGGGGGCCGGGTGGCGCATCTCGAACGAGGAGTTTTTGAAGAACGTAACCGCTATTTCGCTGCTCAAGCTACGGGCCAGCTACGGGGGCGTAGGCAACCAGAACGCCGCCCCCAGCTACGGCTTCGCGTCGGTGGCGCTAAACCAGCAGAACTACGTGTTTAACAACACGTTGACCCCTGGCCTAGCCGTGGCGCAGCTAAACAATCCCAATCTGAAGTGGGAAACGGCCATCACCAGCGATATTGGCGTGGACCTGGACCTGCTGGGAAGCAAGCTCTCGTTTACGGCTGACTACTTTGAGCGGCGTACCAAGGACATGATTGCCCTGCTGCCGGTGCCCAACTACGTGGGCCAGGGACCACCCGCGGCCAACGTGGCCGCGCTGCGCAACCGTGGCTTAGAACTGGCCCTGACTTACCGCGACGTGATTGGGAAGCTTGGCTACACGGCCAACGTCAACCTCACGACCATCAACAACCGCATTACTAGCCTGGGTGGGGCTACCCCCATCGCCAGCGGCAACGTGCTAGCGCAATTTGGCAACACCACGCTCACCGACGTGGGCCGCGAAGTGGCCTACTTCTACGGCTTGGAGGACAAGGGTATCTTTCATAACCAAGGGGAGGTTGACGCTTACAAGAATGCCGATGGCTCCCTCATTCAGCCCAATGCCAAGCCCGGCGACGTGAAGTACCAGGACGTGAACGGCGATGGCAAGATTGACCCCACCGACCGCACCTACGTGGGTAGCGCTACCCCCCGATTTAGCTACGGGGCCTCCCTGAACCTGACGTACAGCGGCCTCGATTTCCAGGTTCTGCTCTACGGCGTGCAGGGCGCGGAGGCCGTAAATGCCCCGTCATTTAACCTGCTGAAATCCAGCTCTATCGGTAGCTCCTGGTCGAACTTCTACGCCTCGCGCCTCGACCGCTGGTCGCCTAGCAACCCTACCTCGGACCAGCCCCGCATGACCTCCGCGAAAACTGACAACGACCTGTTCAGCAGCCGCTACGTGGAAGATGCCAGCTACTTGCGCGTTCGCAATGTGCAGCTAGGCTACACCCTGCCCACTGACTTGCTCTCTAAATACCAAGTGGGTAGCCTGCGGGTATACGCCTCGGTGGATAACCTGTTCACCATCACCAAGTACACGGGCCTCGACCCCGAAATTTCGGCTTCGGGCTACTACAACAACCCGCTGGCCTACGGCGTGGACTTTGGCAACTACCCGCAGCCGCGCACCTACCGCCTGGGCGTTAACGTAAATTTTTAACTTGGTGCTTGTTGCCTAGTGCTTGGGACCTGGGACAAGCCAGCGCGGCAGTCGCGGCTGGCTCTTCCGGCCCCAACCAGCAACCAACTATCAACAATCAGCTATTAACCCATGAAACTTACCCACCCCGCCCGCTTGCTGGCCCTGACCGCCTTGGTCGTGCTATCGCAGGGCTGCAAGAATTTTCTGGACAAGCAACCTCTGGGGGCCACTACGCAGGGTAGCCTCTTTTCGGACCCCGTAAACGCGGTGCAGGCCGTGAACGCCATCTACGATGCGGCCTCCTGGGACGAAGGCCCCAAGTGGGGCTACGGCGATTATATCGGGCACATGTACGAGTGGATGTTTGGCGATGTGATGAGCGACGATGCCGAAAAGGGTAGCCAGCCCAGCGACTTTACGCAGGTGCAGGACCTGAAACAATGGAGCACAACGCCTTCCAACGCCATCACGGCCACGCTCTGGTCGCATAGCTTCACGGGCATTGGCCGCGCCAACACGGTCATTAACAGCGTGGATGGCGGCACCATCGACGATGCGCTCAAAAGCCGGCTGAAGGGCGAGGCGCTGTTCTTTCGGGCCTACAACTACTTCTACCTGGTGCGGCTGTTTGGGGGCGTGCCGCTGTTTGAGCAAGCCGTGCAGCCGGGCGATGCTGCCAACGTAAAGCGCGCTAGCATTGCCGAAACCTACGCTTTTATTGAGAAAGACCTGAAGGCCGCCGCCGCCCTGCTGCCCGAGAAGAAGGCCTACGCCGCCACCGACCTGGGTCGCGTAACCAAGGGCGCGGCCAACGCCTATTTGGCCCGCGTTATCATGTATGAGCTGGGCACCGTGAACGCCGCCAACCACACCTGGCAGGACGTGTACGACGCGACGAGCACCGTTATCACGTCGGGGCAGTACGGCCTGGAGCCGAACTACGCGGCCATTCACCAGGAGATAGCCGAGAACGGCACGGAATCTATCTTTGAGATTCAGTTTGCCGTTTCGCCCGAGGGCTACGGCCCAATAAAGACGGGCACGACCAACAACGTGTTTCAGAACAACCGCAAAACCTTCGGCTACGGCTTCAACAACCCGACCAAAAATCTCTTCAACGAGTTTGAGCCCAATGACCCGCGCCAACTCGTGACCTTTATTAAGGACCAGGATATTGCGCTGGGGGTACCGAACAAGATTGACCTCTCTGAGAACGACACGGGCTACCTGAGCCGCAAAGTAGCCATCATTCCCCCGCCCCAGAACAAGGCCAGCGGCCAGAACATCCGCAAGATGCGCTACGCCGACGTGTTGCTGATGAAGGCTGAAGCCGCGGCCCGGCTCGGTAAGAATGGCGAAGCCATCGCCCTCGTAAACCAAGTGCGTGCCCGCGCTCGCATGTCAACTAAGCCGCCGGGCACCGTCCTGGGTTCTACTGCCTACGAACCCACCAACGCGCCGGCCGGTACGCTACCCGACCTCAACGCCAGCCTCGCGGGCCAGACCCTGCTCGACGCCGTCTGGCACGAGCGCCGCGTAGAGCTGGCAGAAGAAACCCTGCGCTACTGGGACCTGGTGCGCACCGGTCGCTACCTGGGCACGTTGCCCAGCGATGCGTCCAATAACGTGCGGGCCCGCTGCCTCACCCACATTGCCACCGAAACCAGCGTGAACCCCTTCCCGCTGCTACCCATCGACCTTGTTGACTCGCAGACCTGGGGCCTACCGCAAAACCCTGGCTACTAGTATCTTGTCCTCTAACAAAAAGATTCCGCCCGCTACTTAGTAGCGGGCGGAATCTTTTTGTTAGCTTATACTATAACTATCTGCTAATCAAAATTTTACCTAGATAAACCCATCCCCGCAGCCAGCCGGCGCAGCCACCACAGGCAGCCGGCCAGCGCCAGGGCAGCAACCACCAGAACTACTAGGTACCAGACCCCGCCCATGCTTTGCGATAGCTCCGGCGTATTCTCCAAGCGCGGAGAGTTCATCGCGCTAAAAGCCAGCAAGTTATTGAGCGCGTGCAAGCCGATGCACATACCCAGTGCGCGCGTTTGGTAGTACAGCCAGCCCAGGAGCAGGCCCATCAAGGCGGCATTAAGGCTTTGGGCGGGGTTGAAGTGGAAAACGCCAAACAGCAGGGCCGACTGCCCAATGGCCACCGCCGGCGAGTAGTTGCGCAGCAGGCCATTTAGCAAGATGCCCCGAAACAGCAGCTCCTCGAACACCGGGGCCGCCACGCAGCCAAACAAGAAGGCAAATACCGGATAATGAGCTATTTCCTTGAACGTGCCAGACGTCCAATTGGGTAAGTGCAGCAGGTGCAGCGGGCTTAGCAAAATACCTTGCAGCAGCACCAGCAGGGGCAGCAACGCGTACCAGCCCCACTTTTCGCCCGGCCCCCGCAGGGCGCTCATGTGCCAGCGGGCTGGCCCGGCCCGCCGCCGCAACCACCAGATGGTGAGCCCTAAGCTCGCCGCACTGGCCACGGCCACCAGCCGGGCCAGGCCGGCGGTCCTACCAGCTACCAACATCGCCGGAATACCCAGCAGCAGCGTGGCCAACAGGTACCACCCCACGGCTCCCCAACTCTCGGTGATTGTGGGGTAAGCCGGGGGCGCGGGCAAAATTTCAGCGGGAGCGAGTAAGGTTTCTGACATAAGAAAGGAAAGGGAAAATCAACTATAAGAGCATAGAAAAAGGCCGGGGATTACCCGGCCTTTCCTGTATCGCTAAACGGAAACTACCCATTACACCGTGATGCCTTCGGCAACCACGCTCTGCACCTCGGGTACCATGCGCTTGAGCAGGTTTTCGATACCCGACTTGAGCGTAACCGTAGCCGAGGGGCAGCCCGAGCACGAGCCTTGCAGGTTCACGGTCACGATACCGTCGCGGAAGCTTTTGAAGGTGATGTTGCCACCGTCCTGCTCCACGGCGGGGCGCACGTAATTGTCGAGCAGGTCGATAATTTTCTGGCTCGTGAAGCCGTCCTGCTGGGTGGGGTCGCCGGCGCTGGCAGCCTGGGCGGCCTTTTGCTCGGCGGCGGGGTCCACGGTAAATAGCTGGCCCCCAGCCTCTACATAGCTCTTAATAAACTGGCGCAGCTCGGGAATGATGCTGGTCCAGCCCAGCTCGGGCTGCGTTTTGGTGATGGTGACGAAGTTTTGGGCAATGAACACCCGGCCCACGTAGTCGAAGCCAAACAGCTCCTGGGCGATGGGCGAGTTGAGGGCCGCCTCCACGTTGGGGTAGTCCACGCTCACGCCATCGGGCAGCAGGGTGGAGTTGAGCACGAATTTCATGCTCTCGGGGTTGGGCGACGCCTCGGCGTAGATGGAAACAGCAGCCATAAGAATAGGTAGTTAGCGTGGAGGGTACTTAGGTGCGGGCTGGGTAAGCCCGGCATTCTGGATTCATTCTAAACTAGACACCAACAACAACAAATTGGTTACTTGGTTCTAAAGCTGGGTGGCGTGCGCATGCAGCAGGTCGGCCAAGCGATACCTCAGGCCCAGGCCGGTAGGAAGCTGGGGGTAAAGCCGCCTTGCGTGCAGCCGGGCACCGGAATCAGGTTGTCGCCGCGCACATCGCAGCCCGGTAGCGCCTGCATGGTCTGGTACCAGTTCTTGCGGTAAGCCTCCTGAATTCGGCCTACTTCAACCAGCACGTGCAGGCCGCCCCGAGTGAGCAGCACGGTGAGCGCATCCAGGTTGATATTGCCCCGCACGGCGGCCAGCACCTC
This sequence comes from Hymenobacter sp. H14-R3, assembly GCF_030063445.1. GTDB lineage: Bacteria > Bacteroidota > Bacteroidia > Cytophagales > Hymenobacteraceae > Hymenobacter. The sequence goes on from NZ_JASITD010000001.1 coordinate 145,463, forward strand.
TGCGGGACCAACCCCATCCAGGTCGAAGTCGAAATAGGGCTTGCGGCCGGCGGCTTTCTGGATTTCGGTGAGGGCCAGCGACTGGGGATTGTACCCGTTGTAGGGCTGCGTGATGCGGTGCGCCAACTCGATAAGCAGCTGCCGGGCGGCTATGGTAAGGGAGCGCGGGTTGAGGGTGATGTAGAGCGCCAAGGCTTCCTGCGGCACCGGGCCACCCTTGAACACGTACGACCCAATTGCCCCCTCCATCTGCCTGATTTTTTGCAGCAGGCTTTCCTTGGTAGCAGTCACGCGCTTCAGCTGCGCCTTGTCGTCGCGGAGCGCCGCGCCGGGGGGAGCGTATTTTTTACGGGCCAGTAAACACAGCAAATAGGTTTCGTCTGCTTCCAGGTCGGGCAGCCAAGCGATGAATTCGCGTAGCTGCCCTTCGTCACGGATTATTTCGTAGTTCATGGCAAGTTTGAGGGCTGCTGATGCCCGCCCGAAAGGCTGCCCCGTTTGGGCGCAAGCTACAGCTGGTTGGCCCGCGCGCGCAGCAGCAGGTCGGCCAGCACGAGCTGGGTCATGGCCTCCACAATGGGCACGGCGCGGGGCAGCACGCAGGCATCGTGCCGGCCGCGGCCAGCCAGCGCCACGGTTTCGCCAGCCTGATTGATGGTTTGCTGGGTTTGCAGAATGGTAGCCACCGGCTTGAACGCCACCCGGAAAAACACGTCCTGGCCGTTGCTGATGCCGCCCTGGCTACCGCCACTGTGGTTGGTGCGGGTGCGCACGCGGCCGGCCTCATCGGTGTAAAACTGGTCGTTGTGCTGCGAGCCCGGCAGCTTGGTACCCTCAAAGCCGGAGCCAAACTCGAAGCCCTTCACGGCATTGATGCTGAGCAGCGCGTGGCCCAGCACCGCGGGCAGCTTATCGAACACGGGCTCGCCAAGGCCGGGCGGCAGGCCGGTGGCCACGCCGGTTACCACGCCGCCCACGGTATCTTGGGCAGCTTGGGCAGCCCGAATGCGGGTTTCCATGAGAGCCGCAGCGGCGGGGTCGGGGCAGCGCACGGGGTTGCTGTCGATGAGGCTGAGGTCCATTTCTTCGTAGCTTTTGCCCACCTCTACCTCGCCCACGGCCGATACGTAGGCTTTTACCTCGACCCCGAAGTGGGCCAGCAGCTGGGCGGCCACGGCCCCGGCGGCCACGCGGGCGGCTGTTTCGCGGGCCGAGCTGCGGCCACCGCCGCGGTGGTCGCGGCGGCCATACTTGGCGTCGTAGGTGTAGTCGGCGTGGCTGGGGCGGTAGGCCCCGGCAATGTGCGAGTAGTCGTCGGAGCGCTGGTCGGCGTTGGGAATGAACAGGCTGATGGGCGTGCCCGTAGTAACCCCCTCAAAAACACCCGATTGCAGCTGCACGCGGTCGGCCTCCTGGCGCGGCGTGGTGAGGGCCGACTGCCCCGGCCGCCGCCGGTCGAGGGCACGCTGAATATCGGCCGGGTCGAGGGCCAACCCCGCCGGGCAGCCATCAATAATTACCCCAATGCCCACCCCATGCGACTCGCCGAAGGTGGTGATGCGAAAAAGCGTTCCGAAACTATTTGACATACTATTTTGGGCTGTTAGCTTTTAGCTACTAGCTGTTAGCTTTTATTTTGATTAATAATGAGTTGCAGAGAATACACTGTTCGTTTGGTTTCACCTTGCCACTCAACGTATTGCAGAGTCGGTCAATACCTAAAAAAAGCTGCCAGCTAAAAGCTGCCAGCCAAAAACCAAAGTTACCGCGCCCGCCACCAGCCCACGGCGGCCACGCCCAGCAGCAGGGCTACCAACAAGGTGGCGTAGCGGCCCACCTGGTGGTACATGTTGAGGGGTTGCAGCTGGGTATCGGCGCGGGCTAGGGCGGGGCCGTAGAAAGGGTCGTCGGCCGGGCTGGCGGCGGCCACGGCTTTTTCGGCACCGCTCACCACCACGCGCAGCTCGGGGCGCAGGGTGTCGTAGCGGGCGGCCACGGGGTCGAAAAACGGCAGCCGCACCAGGCTGTCAAACGCCAGCGTACCGGGCCGCTGCACCACCAACCGGTACCGGAAGCTCTTGCGGAAGCGCCCATCGGGCAACTGCTCTTCCCGGATATCGGGGCCGTATACTTTTAGCCCGGCGTGGGGCCGCGGCGCAGGCAGCACCAGCGCCGAGGCATTGCCGCGCCCCTCCACCCCAAACGTATAGGTAAACGCCTCGCCCGTGCGGAAACGCGTGCCACTCACGCCCTCTTGCAGGGCGTACTCACCCACCACGGCCGCGCCCGGCGGGGGCAGCGGGCGCACGGCCACGCGCAAGGCTGGGGCGGTGTAGGTTTTGTACATGGCCAGGCGCTCGGTGTCGCCGGGCTGGGGCTTTTTGAGTAGCTTAAATTTGGTGAGCGTGAGCTGCAAGGCCGGAAATTGCAGCGCTGCCTGCGTGAGCGGGTAGTAGGTGTGGGTAGCCAGCCGGAACCGCAGCCGCACCTCGCCAGTGGCGGCGCGCACGGTATCGGGCAGCACCGAGGGGTCGGCGGCGGGCACTTCCCAGGTGGTGGGCTGGCGTAGCCGGCGCAGCAGCTCGGTTAGCTGGTTGTTGAAATCATAGAAATTGAGCACCGCCTGGTCGGCGGGCCTGAGGTAGAAATACAGGTTTACCCGCACGCCCTGACCCACAAACACGCGGTCGTGGTCGGCCTCCAGGGCCAGCGCGCCCGCATCGGGCGGCTCGTAGAAATACGCGGGCTTGGGCTTACCCAGCAGCTGGTCGAGCGAGCCGCTGGCCACGTCGGGCGGCGCGGTGCCGGGGCCAGCAGCGCTGGCATCGGGGGCCTGCGCAGCCCCGCCCACGTGCACCCGGCCGGCGGGGCTGCGCAGCACCTGCCCGTTCACAGTGAGCACGAAGGCGGGCACCGCGTAGTCGCCCTCGGTGTAGGGGAAGTAGCGCTGTGCCACGGTTAGCTCGGTGCTGCGCTGGCCGCCGGGCAGTAGCCGCGTAGTAGTGGTATTGACAATGGTGGCCTTGCGAAAACCCTCCATGTCAGGAAAGTCGGAGTGGCTAGCCAGCGCTGCGCCGCGCAGCCGAAACGCCAGCGTAAACGGCCCCGCCAGCGGCACGCTGGCGGCGGGTGGTACCAGTGCCACCGTGCCGCCCGCCGCCGCCGGGCTGGCCTGGGCCCATGCCCGGCCGGCCCCCAGTGGCCCCGCGGCCAGCAGCCAGGCACCCCACACCATTCGCACTATACACTGCCGAACTGCCAAATTTTTACTTACTGAGAAAATCCAGGTTGGGTGCAAAGTTCGCAGAAACTGACAGGTTCTTGCTCACCCTCTAAAAAGCACTATTATTCAGTTGCTATTCCCATTGTTGTTCACTTCTACCGTTCCTTTTATTTTATTTTCAGCAACCAGTGACGCGCTGCCTTTGGCGGGTCTGGCAGCCTTGTAGCTTAGTTCGTCAAAATGCCCCCCACCAACAGCGGCTTAGCCCACGCTTTCTTGCGCTACTAGGTAAGACTGACTCTTTACCTGGGTTGACACCACCACTTCCCTCCTGGACGTTACGCTTATCAAGTTTTTGTTTATCAGATAGTTATTGCTCGCTGAATCGCGAGCAGGGCCTGGTACAGTACCCTCGCCCCAGCAACGCTCCGCCCTAATCTCCTCAGTACCTAAAAAAGGCTGCCATGCGGCAGCCTTTTTTAGGCTTTATTACCTTTGCTATCCAAGTTGAAACGCTGCTTAATACTCAATTAATTGAGTGAAAATCGGCTCGTTCGGTATGCTTAAGCCTACTGCATATCAATGCACTGCGTGTGGTACTGGGCTCGGCAGCGCCTCACCTCGTTGCTGACTTTGACTACTCAGGGGGCAGCGGCTCGGGCAACAGCCCCCTGAAACACGCGCTTATCTCTGGCGCAGCAGGCAACCCCAATGGTACCTTGTTTTTTGCGGCTGGCCAGGCTTTTTCCGACACCGGCCAGCGTGCCTATAGCGGCGGTGCCCCGGTATTGAATACTACCGCTACTAAAGATATTTTGGAGGCTACCCTTAATGTTTACTCGGTAGAGGTGCGCCACAACTTGCACTTCCGCACTGTACGGCGTGCCGTGTTAGCCAACTCGCTCGGCTCGGCTGGTGCCCGGCCGTAGCGCCCTATAATGCCGCTCCCAAAAGCTGGATTAGCCTCGTTGATAACGGTGGCCCTACGGCCCCGGATGGTAGCCAGCCAGCCAGCAAAGTATATGGCCCCGGTGCACCAGCTACGGGTGCCGACCCAAAGGCAGCCGACACGTATTACCCTGGCGATGATAACGTTTCGCAAGCTGGCGTAAACCTGACCAGCCTTAACAGCGCCTACACGGCCGCAGCAGTTTCGGAAGCTCTTGCCGAACCACTCGGCGCAACCACTGTCAGGAGCATTGCCTTGCTGTTCACTTCGCAAGCGGGCAAGGCCAAAGGCCTGTTTAGCTAGTTTTCGAAGAAGCCAAGGAGCCGCTTGGCACCGTAACCGCCCGGGCAATTGCCCGCAGCTTTTGCTCCGCAGCGGGCATTGCGCTAGGTTTATTCAACTAAAGTTTCGGATTTCCGAAATCCAGGTAGGCGCTACTCTCCGTATTATGGAGGGTGGCGCTTTCGCGTGCGCCTAACTCTACCGGCCTGTTTGGCAACCTAAGCGGCAGTTATTCTCTAATAACTAGTGTGATAGGGTAACCTAAACGGTATAGCGGGCCGTATGAGGCTCAAAGTAGCGCAAAACCTATTTGAATTTCTTTTTCCCTTTTTTCTTTTTTCTTATGTCATCTAACCAAATCTCTGATTTGCAGCAAGAGCCGCAAGTAGATAAGCCGCTGTACGCGCCCATCAAGCGCCGCTCGTTCTTCATGTACGCTGGCGCTACCGCTGGTGCTACCGCGCTGGTGCTAGCTGGTTGCAAGAAGGACGACAACAACAACCCAGCGCCTGCTGGCTCGGTGAGCCTGGGCAATGGCAACCTCAGCGTATTGCAGTATGCTTACTCGCTGGAGCAGCTTGAAGCCGCATTCTATGCCCAGGTAGTTAAAACCCCGGCTACCGACTTCGCTGCTATCGAGTTGAAATACTTCACGCAGGTAGCAGCCCACGAGGCTATTCACCGCGACTTCTTTAAGGCGGCCATTGTTAATGTAGCCAAGGGCACGCCGATAATGGACCTGACTCCTGACTTCAGTTCTATCGACTTCACCAAGCGTGCCTCGGTATTGGGCGCAGCCAAGTCGTTCGAGGACCTGGGGGTAGCTGCCTACAATGGCGCTGGCAAGCTCATCACGGCTGGTGCCGGTGGGGATGCTTACCTCACGCTGGCTGGTAAAATTGTGTCGGTAGAAGCCCGCCACGCTGCCTATATCCGTGACCTGATTATGCCCGGCTCGTTTGCCGCCGATGACCAGGTTGACAAAGATTCTGGCCTTGATATGTCCATGACGCCGGTTGCCGTTATCACGGCTGCGCAGAAGTACATCAAGCAGACTATCGATGCCAGCCAGGTAGGCAAGTAATTCTTTCTCTCTAGATAAGTAACTCATCGTCATGAATTTCCTCAATATCCTTACCCAGCTGGCCGAAGTTGACCCCGATGTCCTCGACCGCCTCAACCCGCGCCGCGCGGTGTTCTCCTCGCTCGGCACGGTAGCTAAGCGCTCAGCAATGGCCGCTACCCCCGTACTGCTGGCCTCTATGTTTCAGAAGGCTTACGCAGGCACTAATGCCGGCGACCCAGTAGAGATTTTCAACTACGCCTTAACGCTGGAGTTGTTGGAGTCGGACTTCTACAAGAAGATGCAGGCTTCGCCCTTCTTCGCCACTGCTTCGGCGGCCGACCAGGCTGCTATCAACCAAATTGCCAAGCACGAAGCCTCGCACGTATCCTTGCTGACCACGGTTGTTAAGGGCATTGGTGGTACCCCCGCAGCTGGTGTTACTTTTAAGACTACGACCTTCGCTACCTTGACTTCGTTTGCAAAACAGCTAGAAATAGCGCAGTTGCTGGAAGACACCGGTGTTCGTGCCTACAAAGGCCGCGCCACTGACCTACAAGGCATTGCCGATGTTAACATTCCGGGCGTGGGCACTATCAACCCCCTGGAGTCTGCCCTGCGCATTCACTCGGTAGAAGCACGTCACGCAGCTCACATCCGCACCATGCGTATGCAGACTGCCTGGATTAGTGGCAGTGGCGACTTGGATGGTGCTGATAACTACAAGGGTGCTACCCCCGAGAGCAATGTGACGCAGGCTGGCTTCAACCTGACGACGGCCGGTATCATCACCCCCGGCGTAACGTACACGGCCGCCGATGTAGCTGCTTCTTTCGATGAAATCCTTACCAAGCCGGAAACACTGGCATTGGCTACGCCCCTCATAGGAGCGTAGTTAAAACAATAGCTTCTAAGCAATTGTCATATAAAACGTCGACTCCCAATGCGGGGGTCGACGTTTTTTTTTGCGCTTGGCGCTGCTCAGTAACTGGCCGATACCAATACCGACAAGTGGGGTAGGACCCAAGCAAGGCGTACTTTTATGTTCTATTCTATTTTAGTTTTATGCTTATTCCTTCTTCGGCTGCGCCACTAGCTGCGGCCGACTACATACCGCACCTGCCCAATGCCGGGCGGCGCTCATTCGTGAAGTACGCCGGGGCGGTGGCCGCCACGCTAACCCTGGCCAGCTGCTCCAAACATAACGAGGTGCCAGGCACCGTGAACATTGGCAGCGCCGATGGCGGCGCGCTCAACTTTGCTTACGCCCAGGAACAGCTACAGGCAGCTTTCTACGCCCAAGTGCTAGCCGGAGCCTACTTCGGTAACCTGGCGGTGGGTAGTGCCGAGCAACAAGTCTTTGCAGCCCTGGCCTTGCACCAGCGCATTTATGTTGACTTGCTCAAAGCCACGATTATCCAGGGCAAAGCCGCTCCCATTCAGGCGCTGACCGCAGATTTCAGCGCGGTGAATTTCAGCAGCCGCCAAGACATACTGCGTACCGCGGCGCAGCTCGAAGACTTGGCAGTAGCGGCTTACAACGGCGTAGCGCGCTTTTTTACCGTACCCGCCTATTTGCTGCTGGCCGCCAAAATAGTATCGGTAAAAGCCCGCCACGCGGCCCTGGTCCGCGACCTGCTTACGCCCAATTCCTTCGTGGCCAACGACGTGGTAACCCTCACCGAGGGGACGAGCTTGGAACGCGCCCAAACTCCTGCCCAAGTAGCCGCCGCCGCCAATAATTTTCTGGCTACCGGCTCGAAGCTCAACGTGATAAACCTGGCCTGAAATGGCCGTAACAGGTGGCAAAAACCTGTTCAAAACACCGCAACCGTTTGCAGCGCATTGCGTACTATATTGGCTGCGCTCGCGGCACTCGCTCACTACCCCACCCACCCGCTATGTTAGACTACGTGAAAATGATATTGCTGAAAGTGAGTTTCAGCAAAGCGCTTTTCGAAAAGGAGTTGCGCAAAGCCCTGCAACAAATTTTACCCGACGACTTGGCCGGCTTCAAAACTTGGTGCTACCAGAAGTTTGCCCGGCTCTACCGCCGGGTGCTCAAGCGCGTTTTTATCCAGTACAGCACCCTGCCCCGCCTCGCGGCCGGTAGCTAGCTGGCTCTGCCCGGTCACAAACCGGATGTTGCGCTTCAACCCCTCGTAGCCCGTGCGCTTGAGGGGCGACTGCTTGAATAAGGCCTGAAAAACTTCGTGGGTTATCTCCTGCCAGTCGCTCACTGACAGTTTATTCAGCTCCGCATGGGCCTGAAATTGAGGCTCTTGTGTAGGCTTCGAAAATCGGTTCCAGGGGCATACGTCCTGGCAGATATCGCAGCCAAACACCCAGTTGCCGAACTGCCCGGCCACGTTTTGGGGTATCAGCTGGTCCTTCAGCTCAATGGTGAAGTAGCTGATGCACTTGCTGCCATCGACCACGTAGGGCTCCGTAATGGCCTGCGTGGGGCAGGCGTCGAGGCACTTGGTGCAGGTGCCGCAATAGTCCCGAATAGCGCCGTCGTAGTCCAGCTCCACATCCACAATCAGTTCGGCAATGAAGTAGAACGAGCCTGACTTGGGCGAGATGAGGTTGGAGTTTTTGCCCACCCAGCCCAGGCCGCTTTTCTTAGCCCAGGCCTTGTCCATTACCGGGGCCGAATCGACGAAGCAGCGCCCACCCACCTCCCCGATGTTAGCCTGCATATCGGCCAGCAAGGTCTTGAGCTTGTCTTTGATAACAAAGTGGTAGTCACGCCCATAGGCATACTTGCTGATTTTCAGCGTATCATCGGGCTGCTGTGCTTCTTCGGGCGGGTAGTAGTTGAGCAGCAGCGAGATAACCGACTTGGCCCCCTCTACGAGCAAGCGTGGGTCGAGGCGCTTGTCGAAGTGGTTTTCCATCCAGGTCATTTGGCCGTGCATCCCCTTTTTGAGCCAGTTTTCGAGGCGCGGCGCTTCTTCTTCCAAAAATCCGGCTTGGGAGATACCGCAGGCCATAAAGCCCAGTTCGGCGGCCCGGCGCTTGATATAGGGCGTCCATTCGGCGTGTAGAAGCATAGTTTCTGGGGCAATTGAACCACGAAGAAACGAAGAACGCGCCGCTAGTAGCGGCGCGTTCAGTTTGGGTGTAGCGTGGACGTTGCGAGTCCGCGCGTGATGGCAGCCAGGCGTTCCTACGCGCGGACTCGCAGCAGCTCTACGACGTAATCTCACCGAACAGGTCGCCGTTGTTGCCGCGTAAGTGATTGGGCAGCAGACGGCCCAGGTGCTGGTAGGCGGCCTCGGTGGCCTCACGGCCGCGCGCCGTGCGCTTGATGTAGCCTTCCTGGATAAGGAAGGGTTCGTACACTTCCTCAATGGTTTCGCCCTCTTCGCCGCAGGCCGTGGCGATGGTGCTGATGCCCACCGGGCCACCCTTAAACTTGTCGATAATGGTAGTGAGAATGCGCTTGTCCATATCGTCGAGGCCGCGGGCATCTACATCTAGGGCGTTGAGAGCAAACTGCGCGATTTCGACCGTGATGGTGCCGTTGCCCTTAATTTGGGCAAAGTCGCGGGTGCGGCGCAGCAGGTTATTGGCAATGCGGGGCGTGCCCCGCGAACGGCGGGCAATTTCGTAGGCCGCATCCTCGTGAATGGGCGTTTGTAATATTTCGGCTGAGCGCAACACGATGGTAGTAAGCAACTTGGAATCATAATACTCCAGGCGGGCCGAGATGCCGAAGCGGGCCCGCAGCGGGGCCGTGAGCATACCCGAGCGCGTAGTAGCCCCAATAAGGGTGAAAGGTGACAGCGAAATCTGCACCGAGCGGGCGTTGGGGCCCGAGTCAAGCATGATGTCGATGCGGTAGTCCTCCATCGCCGAGTAGAGGTACTCTTCTACCACCGGATTGAGGCGGTGGATTTCGTCGATGAAGAGCACGTCGTGCGGCTCCAGGTTGGTGAGCAGGCCAGCGAGGTCGCTGGGCTTGTCGAGCACCGGCCCGCTGGTCATTTTAATGCCCGCCTCCAACTCGTTGGCGATGATGTGCGAGAGCGTGGTTTTGCCCAGTCCAGGAGGGCCGTGCAGCAGTACGTGGTCGAGGGCATCGCCGCGCTGCTTGGCAGCGGCAACGAACACCTTGAGATTTTCGAGGATTTTTTCCTGGCCCGTGAAGTCGTCGAAACTCAGCGGGCGCAGGGCCTTGTCGATATCCTTGTCGGTAGCATCAAAGTTTTCGTTGCCGCCAGTGAGATAGGCTTCGCGCATGGTAGAGGGAAGTGGTTAACGTGTCGAAAGGTAACACCGCCGACGCGGCGTTTGTGCCGGGCGCTGGCAAATAATACTGGCAATGCGGCGCATTTTGCCAGTATTATTAGCTAACAACATCGCAAGACCCTTGTGGCCAAGTGGCTCCCGCTTTTTTAGCTTTCGCGCAGTGAATTTAATAGTGGCTGGAAGCATGTGCGGCAACGTCGCCACCGCTCCGACTTGGTTGTAAATCAACAAATTGCCCTCACATCACTATAAGGCGCGGGCGGCTACCTCATCGAGCCAAAGCTCATACCAGTCTAAAAACGTGGCCCCTTTGCAGAAATAGGGTATCTCGCGTTCTGAGTTGGTAATCACGACCCGCCCGACAAATGGGCCGTTCAGTATGAGGGCATTCGTTATCATGCAGCCCCGCGTGCCAACGGGCAGCAGGCCGGCGTACATCTCGCCCGTTACCCGGTCAAAATCTTCGTCCGATATTTCGTCGTTCTCATCAACGGGGCGGGTCAGCTCCTGCCACTGCGCCAGCGTCATGGCCGGATTTAGGCGGCAGGGCTGCCGCAGGTACAGGTCCTGGTCATTACTCAGTTCATCCAGGCCTTCGCCCAACCCATAGATACCGTGCGCCGGCCCCGCGCCGCCGTTGCCCACCTCGCCCAGAAAGCGGCGGTACGGCTCGGGCAATTGGATGCCGTAGCAGGCCTCCATATCTTGCAGCTCGGCTTCCGCAATCGGGCTTTCGAGCTGGTAGCGGTGGCTGCGAGCCCCGAATAGCTTTAGGTTTTCATCGGCCGCACGCGCGAGCGGCAATTTGGCTTTAATGCGGTCGAGCTGCGCAGCTAGCTGGTCCATAACGCTTTAGCTATGATACCTTATCGGCCCATAGCACCTCTATTTCGAGGTGCAGCCAGTCGTCTTCCCAGGCTTTGTGGGCGAGGCGGGCGGTGAGGGGGTAGCCGGCGTCGAGGAGGCGGGCCACGGTTTCGTTGCGGGTTTCGGGCAGGTAGCCGAGCCAGTAGTTGGCTTTGTCATCGGCGGCGCCCGAGTGCACCTGCACAGCCCAGTCGTCGTACTTGCTGTCGGCTTCGCGCACGAGGCGCAGTACCTGGCCAACTTTCAGCTTTTTTTCCTGGGCAGGAAGTTCGGGGCGGTGGGAAGTGCCGGCAACAAGGCATTCCAGCAAAACGAGGGGCGTGGCGGGCTTCATGCGGGCAAATTACGGCCCAGCGCGGGAAAGGGCCGAAAACCCGGCGCTAAAAAAGCCCATCGTGCTGAGCACGATGGGCTTTTGCGCCGCTGCTAAAGGCACCCCGTTGCCGGCGCAGCGCGCGCGCGGCGAGCGGTTTAATCCATGCCCAGGTCATTGACGAAGCTGCTTTGCAACGTTATTTCTTCCACGCCTACCCCCGACGAATAGCTTGTGATGCCGATAATTGCCTGCGCCACTTCGTAGTGGCTGGCCAGCGGCGGCACCAGTAGCTTTTCGTAGTTGGCAGCTACTACCCAGTTGATTAGCTCGGCCAGCGTCTGGGTGCTCCAATGCGGAACACCAGGCAATTGGCGGCCGCTTAGGCGCTCCCACAGCGACGGGGTAGCCGGCACGGCAGGCAATGCCGATAGCGGCGGCATTACCAGCCCAGAGTGGTCGCGCAGGGTGTAACAGTAGGTTTTCAGCGCCGCCGCATCTGGCAGCAAGTGGCGCAGCAGCATGGTTTCAGCAGCGCCGGGCGGTAGCGACAGCATGAGCTGTGTGGCCACTGCCTGCCGACTGCCGCCCCGCTACCCCCAGCTGCTGGCTGAACCAAAGAGCTACATCGCCGACCGTATAAAGCTTCTCAGATACGGCATCGGGTATTTCGACCTGGAAATACTGCTCGAAGCTGTAAGCCAACTCTACCGTATCAAGGCCCATGAAACCAAGTTGATTTACAGAATTCCAGTAAGAAGCTACTCTTTGTAGCTCCTTATTTTTTAAGGTAGAAGTGCATAGCTGATAGCGCGTTTATGCAGTGCGCGCCCCAATGCGCGTCGAAATCAAACTTCAAATTCCACCGGGCAATTTCCTCGCAGTCCTCTTTGTCTAGGCTAAACAGCATTAGCCTGTTTTTCAGGTCTTTGTAGATATCGCCCAGGTCGTTGAGCAAGTCGCCGCACTTTGGTGTTGTATCGAGGTCGTCTGTTGGGTCGAACACGTGCCAGTAATAGCGGGCGCTGTCCAGTTGCTCAGCTACCGAGGAAAGAACGGCTCGAAAAGCATCGACCGATACTTTATCCTCGTACTCCTTATTCGATTGTAAATCAACCGCTGGCATGGCCAACGCGGCAGCGTAGAGCCGCAATAAGTGCAAGCGGGCTTTGTTCAGAAACCCGCTTGTAGTCAGGCCGTTGCTTTCTTCCAGAAATAGGCAAAAGTGGCCAGCTGCTTCGTAGTACGCCGCAAATTCCGGAGCCTGCCTTACTTCTTCAAAGGGCAGGTAGTTATCCACTACTTAAACGCCTGAATACCCGTAATATCCGCGCCCGTAATGAGCAGGTGAATATCGTGGGTGCCCTCGTAGGTTACCACCGATTCCAGGTTCATCATGTGGCGCATGATGGGGTACTCGCCCGTGATGCCCATGCCGCCGTGAATCTGGCGGGCCTCGCGGGCTACGTGCAGGGCCATCTCGACGGAGTTGCGCTTGGCCATCGAGATTTGGGCGCTGGTGGCTTTGCCTTCATTTTTCAAAACCCCTAAGCGCCAGACGAGTAGCTGCGCCTTGGTGATTTCGGTAATCATTTCGGCGAGCTTCTTCTGCTGGAGCTGGAAGCCGCCGATGGGCTGGCCGAACTGCTCGCGCTGAAGCGAGTATTTCAGGGCCGACTCGTAGCAGTCGATGGCCGCGCCGATGGCACCCCAGGCAATGCCGAAGCGGGCCGAGTCGAGGCAGCTGAGCGGGCCTTTGAGGCCGTCGATATTGGGCAGAATGTTCTCCTTGGGAATCACCACGTTATCGAACACCAGCTCGCCGGTGGTGCTGGCGCGCAGGCTCCATTTGTTGTGGATTTCGGGGGTGGTGAAGCCGGCCATGCCGCGCTCCACGAGCACGCCCTTGATGCGGCCCTGCTCGTTTTTGGCCCACACAACGGCCACCTGGCACTCGGGCGAGTTCGATATCCAGAGCTTCGCCCCGTTGAGGATGAAGTGGTCGCCCTCCTCCTTGATGTTGGTGGTCATACCGCCGGGGTTCGAGCCGTGGTCGGGCTCGGTGAGGCCGAAGCAGCCCAGCCACTCGCCGCTGGCCAGCTTGGGCAGGAATTTCTGGCGCTGCGCCTCCGAGCCGTAGGCGTAGATGGGGAACATCACCAGCGAGCCCTGCACCGAGGCCGTGGAGCGCATGCCCGAGTCGCCGCGCTCAATCTCCTGCATAATCAGGCCATAGCTGATGTAGTCGAGCCCGCCGCCGCCGTATTCCTGCGGAATGGTAGGCCCGAATGCGCCCACGTCGCCAAACTTGCGCACGATTTCGGACGGGAAATGCGCGTCCTGCGCCCACTTCTCGATGCTGGGCGAAATCTCCTTTTTAACAAAGTCGCGGATGCTCTGCCGGATGAGCAGATGCTCCTCGGTGAGCAGGCCATCGAGGTCAAAGTAATCGGTGAAGCCGTTGGCGTTGGTGCTGCCTTTTTGGGCGGTGTGGGCTTTGGATTCGGGGCTGAGGACGTCGGCAATGGAGGACATGGGCGGGGGTGGGGAACGGGATGGTTAACAAAGATAACGGGGGGTAGCGCGGACTCTGCGAGTCCGCACGTCGGAACGCCAGGAGCGTTCACTAGCCAACTCGCAGCGGCCGCACTACTCGCCAGGACCGCGCTACTTTTCAGCATTACGCTTTAGCAAGGCGAGCTTTACCATAAATAGGGGCAAGGACTTTACCTCATCGCTGCTCAACACTGGTCCCCGGAAAAAAACTCAATTTGCTGAAAGCCACGGCTACCTACAAACACAGCATTACCCCTTTTGCTTTTATGGCCTTCCTACCCACTTATTTTAAGTATAGCCTAGTGGCAGTGGCTGGCCTGCTGCCCGTGCTGGCCCACGCGCAGTACCCCGGCGAAACGCAGGAGAAAACTGCCGTGGCCGTGCGCGCGCCCATCAAGGCGGCCAGCTTTGACCTTGCTGATGTGCGGCTGCTGCCTGGCCCTTTCAAGGACAACCTGGACCGCGAAGGCCAGTGGCTGCTCTCGCTGCCCGTTGACCGGCTGCTGTACAGCTTTTGGGTGAATGCGGGCCTGCTGCCCGGCCAGCCGGACGGGGCGGTCAAAACGCCCAAGCCCCTCGGTGGCTGGGAAGCGCTGAACATAGACTTGCGCGGCCACAGCACCGGCCACGTGCTGTCGGGGCTGGCGTTTCAGTACGCCTCTACCGGCAACCCGGTGTTTAAAGTGAAGAGCGACAGCCTGGTATCGGGGCTGGCCGAGGTGCAGCAAGCCCTGAAGCAAGGCGGCTACCTCAGCGCGTTTCCTCAGTCTCTGATTGACCGCAATATTGCCGGCACCAAGGTTTGGGCCCCGTGGTATACGCTGCACAAGCTTTTTGCCGGCCTCACCGATGCCTACTGGCAAACCCACAACCCGCAGGCGCTGGCCGTGGAAAAAGACATGGCCGGTTGGGCCTATAAAAAGCTCGCACCCCTAAGCCAGGCGCAGTTGGCCGTTATGCTGACCAACGAGTTCGGGGGTATGAACGACGCTTTTTATAACCTCTACGCCATCACCGGCAACCCCGAGCACCTGAAATTAGCCCAGATGTTCTACCACCAAGCGGTGATTCAGCCCCTGGAAAACGGGCGCGACCAGCTCGACAGCCTACACGCTAATACCCTGATTGCAAAGATAGTAGGTGAGGCCCGCGCCTACGAGCTGACCGACGACCCCAAGGATAAGGCGGCGGCTACTTTCTTCTGGAACGATGTGGTGCAGCACCACACCTACGCCCACGGCGGCAACAGCGACAAGGAGCACTTCTTTAAGCCCGACCAGTTGGGCGCGCACCTCACCGGCTACACCGGCGAGACGTGCAACACCTACAACATGCTCAAGCTCACGCGCCACCTTTTCACTTGGAGCCCCGAGGCCAAGTATGCCGACTACTACGAGCAGGCGCTCTACAATCATATTCTGGGCCAGCAAGACCCCAAAACGGGCATGTCGAGCTACTTCTCGCCCATGCTGCCCGGCGCGTACCGCCTGTACAGCACGCCCACCGAGTCGTTCTGGTGCTGCGTGGGCACGGGGTTCGAGAGCCACTCCAAGTACGGCGAGGCCATCTACTATCACGATGATAAAGACTTGTACGTCAACCTATTCATTCCCTCAGAGCTGACCTGGCAGGAACGCGGCGTGAAAGTGGTGCAGCGCACCCGCTACCCCGAAGAAGCCACCACCCGCCTGACCATCGAAACCCAAAAGCCGGTGGCTATGCCCCTGCACCTGCGCTACCCCGCCTGGGCCACCAACGGCGTGATGCTCAAGGTAAACGGCAAAACCGTGGCCGTGCGGCAGCAGCCCGGCAGCTACATTACCGTAGCCCGCCAGTGGAAAAACGGCGACCAGGTGGAGCTAACCTATCCCATGAGCCTGCGCGTGGTGCCCACCCCCGACAACCCCCAGAAGGCGGCTTTCGCCTACGGCCCCATCGTGCTGGCCGGCGAAATGGGCACCGCCGGCCTCACCGGCACCGCCCCCTACCACGACCCCACGCAGCCCTACCAGTACTACACCTACGACTACCACGTGCCAGCCGACCTCGTGCACACCCTGGCCACCGGCCGCGGCCAGGTCACCGACTGGCTGAAACCCGTACCTGGCCAGCCGCTCACCTTCACCACCACCGCCGCCACCAAAGCCCCCGGCATCCGGCTGGTGCCCTATTACAAGGCCCAGCGCGAGCGGTATGTGGTGTATTGGGATTTAAAATAACTGCCTCATAATCATTTTTTTAACTTTGCACAGGTAGCATTACCCAGGCCCTACTCCCACCGTTAGCGCCAGCTTCTGCCCTACCGCGCATTCGCGGCCGGGCGGCGCGGGAACTTCGACCTCCGCGCCGCCCGGCAATTGCACCCGCAGCCGCCCGGCCGCCAGCACGGCCAGCACGCGGCCGGGCACGGTGGCGGGCGCGGCCGGGGCCACGGGCGGCCCCAGGCGGCGCACCTGGCCCAGGTCCAGCTCCAGCACGCGGTCAGCGAGGCGGGCTATTTCGGCGGGGTCGTGGCTGATAAGAATAGTGGTGAGGCTGAACTGCTTGTGCACCTCGGCCAGCACCTGCTGGAGGCGCAGCCGGGTGGGCAGGTCGAGGGCCGCGAGGGGCTCGTCGAGCAGCAACAGGCGCGGGCGGGCGGCCAGGGCACGGGCCAGCGCCACCCGCTGCTGCTGCCCACCCGAGAGCACGGCCGGCCGGCGCTGGGCCAGTTCGGTCAACTCCAATTCCTCTAATAGCTTGTCAATCAATATTTTATCATCAGCACGGCCGGCGGTGGCGAACGCCAGGTTTTCGCGCACCGTCATGTTGGGAAACAGCGCGTAGTCCTGAAACACGAAGCCCAACGGGCGTTGCTGGGGCGGCAGCCAGTGGCGGGGCTGCTGGCGGTACCAGGGCTGGCCGTCGGCGGTGAGGAAGCCGCCGTCGGGCCGGTCGAGGCCGGCGAGCAGGCGCAGCAGCGTGGTTTTGCCCGCGCCCGAGGGGCCACTGATGGCCAGCAGCTCGCCGGGGGCCAGGGTCAGGCGCACGTCGAGAGTGCGCGGGCCGGCGGCGGTGTGCAGCGCTTTGAGGAGGTGAAAATCTAACACGGATTTCGTAATTATGACAGGCGCGCCGCGTCTTTTTTAGTAAACCAGTACAGCCCCACCAGAATAACAAAGGCTACCACTAATAACGTGATAGCGTACGCATTAGCCTGGTCGTAGTGCAGGCTCTGCACCTCGTCATAGATGGCGATGGAGGCCACGCGAGTGCGGCCGGGCAGGCTGCCGCCAATCATCAGCACCACCCCAAACTCGCCCAGCGTATGAGCAAACGTGAGCACAACGCCGTTGAGCAAAGCGGGCTTCATGTTGGGTAGCAGCACGCGCCACAGCGTGGTACCGCGCGACTTGCCCAGCGTGTAGGCCGCCTCGCTGAGTGAGCGCGGCAGCTGCCGAAACCCCGCCTGCAACGGCTGCACCATAAACGGCAGGCTATACACCAGCGAGCCCACCAAAATGCCGGGAAACGTGAAGTTCAGGCTCAGCCCCAGCTGGTTAATCAGAAACCGGCCCAGCGCGGTGCTGTCGCTGAAGGCCAGCAGCAGGTAGAACCCAATCACGGTGGGCGGCAGCACCAGCGGCAGGCTCACCACGGCCTCGGCCAGCGGACGCAGCCGGCTGCGCGACCGCGCCAGCGCGTAGGCCAGCGGCAGGCCCAGCAGCAGCAGCAGCACCGTAGTGCAGGCGGCCAGGGCCAGGGTCAGGCGCAGGGTTTGCCAATAGTCGGGGGGCATTGAGTAAGTTACTTGTTATCAATACGTTATCGTCATTGCGAGCATATTGCGCAACATGCTCGCAATGACGGGCGTTTTTCAGATATCAAAAAGCCAAAGCTTTCACAACCCAAACCCATACTTTTTGAGCGCCTGCCGCGCCACCGGGCTACCCATAAACGTGGCAAAAGCGGCGGCGCTGGCGTTGCCTTTAGCCTGCTTGAGTACTACAAAGCTCTGCTGCAACGGTGAGTGCGCAGTGGCCGGAATGAGGTAAAACTTGCCCGCCCGGCGCAGCTCGGGGCTGAGGGCCAGCGAATAGGCAAGCAGGCCGGCATCGGCCGCGCCAGTGGCGGCGTACTGGGCGGCCTGGCCGATGTTTTCGCCCAGTACCAGCTTGGGCTGCACCTGGTCGTAGAGCTTATAGCGGCGCAGTACTTCTTCGGCGAGGCGGCCGTAGGGAGCGTGGGCGGGGTTAGCGATGGCCAGGTGCTTGACCTGCGGGTCGAGCAGCGTATTCATCCCTTTCAGGCTGGGGTTCAGCTTCTTGCTCCACAGCACGAGGCGGCCCAGGGCGTAGGGCTGCGGCGCGCCGGCCGTGAGGCCCGCCTGCTGCAAGCGGCGCGGATACTCGCTATCGGCCGAAAAGTACATGTCGAACGGCGCGGCGTGGCGCAGCTGCTCGTAGAACTTGCCCGATGAGCCGTACACCACCGTGACTTTGGCCGCCGGGTGCTGCCGTTTGAAAATCGTGACCAGCGAGTCGAGCGCGTATTTGAGGTCGGCGGCGGCGGCAATGGTGAGGGGGGCGGCCGGGCCAGGGGCGGCCTGCGCCGCGGCGGGCAGCTGGCTGGTCAGCAACGCAGCCAGGAGTAGAAACAAGCGAACCATAAGCAGCGAAAGCCGGTAGCGCGCGGCCACCGTTATAGCCACGAAGATACGACCCTTGCCCGGTGGGGTGTAGCGTGTACTCTGTGAGTCCGCGCGTGGTATCATTGAACAACGTTCCCACGCGCGGACTCTACAGAGTTTACGCTACCTACCTAAAATCGCAAGTTCACCGAGGCCAAGAAGTTGCGGGTGGCCTGCGGGTAGTACCAGTTGAAGCTTTCCTGGCGGCCGCTCGCGCCAATGTAGCCGTAGGTGTAGCCATTGGCTGCGTACTCACGGTTGAGCAGGTTACTGACCAACAAAGCAAACTCGATTTCCTTCATAAACGAGGGGTGCAGGGCGTAGCGCAGCCGGAAATCGAGCACCTGATACGACTGAATACTACGGCCTTCATTAGTCGAATTGTCGAGGTACTGGCGGCCCACCGTTTTGTAGAGCAGCGCCAGGCGCAGGCCTCGCAGCGGCTGGCCCTCGAGGGTGTGCGCCGTGATGGCCGAGGGCGAGTAGGAGATGGTAGTGGCGCGCCCTTGGGCGGCTACTACGGGCGCGTAATTCGCATCATACGTCACGTCGTGGTAGTCCAGAATACGGTTGCGGCTGAGCGTGACGGTGCTGCTGAGGCTGATTTTGTCATTGGCCGAGATAAAGCCGGTGAGCTCTACGCCGCGGCGGTAGCTGCGGGCCACGTTGGTGCGCAGGGCGGTGCCCACGTCGTTGAGCTGGCCGGTGGCAACCAGTTGGTTGCGGTAAGTCATGTCGAAGTAGTTGGCCTCGACGCGCACGGCGGTGCGCGGGCCCAGCAGGCTGAGGTCGGCGCGGGTGAGGCGGTAGCCGGCCTCAAAATCGAGCAGGCGCTCGGCCTGGGCGGCCGGGTAGCCGGCCTGGCGGTCGGTGAAATCGGCGCGCACGGGCTCGCGCTGGCCCACCGCCACGCTGGCGTAGAGCTGCTGGCCTGCGCCGAGGGCCACGGTAGCGCCGGCCTTGGGGTTGTAGAAGGTATAGTTTGCGCTGGTGGCCACGCTGTTCTGCTTATCCTCCACGCCCTCAACGCGATAGAGAATGCGGCGCACCTGCACGTCGCCGTAGAGGCCTAGCCAGGGCAGCACCTGGTAGGTGGCGCGGGCGTAGGCGTTGAAGTCGGTTTTGCGGGCGTTGTTGAAGTAATAGCGCTGGCCCGGAAAGCTGGTGCTGGCGTACTGAGCCCAGATTATCTCGCCGTAGTGGTCGTTGTCGAAGTGGTTCCAGCCGCCGCCCAGCGTGGCCTGAAACTTCTCGTTGTCCTTGGGCTGGTAATTGAGGGCGAAGGTGCCGCCGTAGAAATAGTTATCGAGCCACTTGCGGTCGATGAGGTTGGTGCGGGTGAGGGTATCGCCCCCAATCACCACGTTTTGCAGGCCATAATCGGCAAACTTGCGGCGGGCGCGATAGCTCTCGTAGTAGCCAAAACCGCGCGTGAGGTGCAGCGCCGCCCCCAGGCTCCAGCTGCTGCCCAGGCCCTGCGAGAGGTGCAGCTGGTAGTGGTTTTGCTGGTAGTTGTCGGTCTGGCTATCGTATGTGTAGTAGCTGTAGCGGCGGCCCTCCTGCTGCACCCGCGCCGCGTCGGCGGGGCTTAGCTCGCCATTGTCGATGTAAGTCTGGAGCAGGGCCTGGCTGCCGGTGAGGGCGGGCTCGGGCACGCCGTTCCAGGCCTGGTAGGTTTTTTCGCGGCCCGAGAAGGTGATAAACTTAATCAGCGTATTTTTCTGCTGGTAGCCCGCGGCGAAGTAATACGACTTCAAATCGGAGGCCGCCTTGTTCATGTAGCCATCGCTACTGATGCGCGAAAGGCGGCCATCCACGGTGAAGTACTTGCCTATCAGCCCGGTACCAAACGACACATTATTTTTCCAGGTGTTGAAGGAGCCGTAGCTGTTCTGGCTTTCGGCGTAGGCCTCGCGGCGGTTGTCGAGGGTCGAGATGTTGAGGCTGGCGCCGAAGGCCGCGCTGCCGTTCTGGCTGGTGCCCACCCCACGCTGCACCTGAATGCTGTTGATGGACGACGACAAATCGGGCAGATTCACCAAAAAAGAGCCGTGGCTTTCGGGGTCGTTCAGCGGCACCCCATTCACGGTGGTGTTGATGCCCGTGCTGCTCGTGCCCCGAATGCGGATATCGGTGTAGCCCACGCCCGCTCCGGCGTCCGAAGTCACGACTACCGAGGGCGTTTGGTCGAGCAGGTAGGGCAGGTCCTGGCCGAAGTTGCGCTTATTGATGTCCTGCTTGCTGAGGTTGGTGTACACCGTGGCCGTGCGGTCGCTGGCCCGGGTGGCCGTGATGAGCGCCTCGCCCATGAGCACGCCGCCCGGCAGTAGCTTCGCACTAATCTGCTGCTCAGCTACTTGTCCTTGCACCTGTCGCACCAGCGGCTCGTAGCCCAAAAACGTGATGCGCAGCTCGTGGCTGCCCGCCGCCACGGCGGCCAGGTTAAACGTGCCCGCGGCGCTGGTAACGCCAATGGCCGCGCCATCGAGCAAAATGGTGGCACCGGGCAGCGCCTGGCCCGTTTGGGCATCGGTGATGGTGCCCGCCACGGGGCCCTGGGCCCACGCCGATGCAGTGGCCAGCGCCAGCAGCGCCGTACCCGCAATACGTACAGTTTTCAAAAAATAACGACGAAAAAAACCACGCGCCCGCCCGCCAGGGGTCGGCGCGCAGGCAAAAACGTTCGCGGATTGTTTGTTCCCTGCGCCGGCATTACCCGGTTCAGGTTCGATGGGTGTCATCTCAGCCGGCCGGGTTTCCCTGGCCAGCACCCCTAAACATGGCGCAAAGATACGGCCTGCCCCGCGCCGGCCGCCGGGCGGGGTTGGTTTGCTGGCTATCAGTTATCTTAGCAGATGCGGCAATCAGCAACGCATCCCCGGTTTCCTGCGTTGGGAAGGGGCGGCACCCGCCCATTATTTCGCAGTACTTGCCATCGGCTTTCTTGTTATGCACCAGCTTCTTTGCGCCGTTTTTTTGCTGGCTTTATTCACCTTTTTTCTGGTGCTGCCCAAGCGCCGGCGGGTGCCGCCGCCCCCACCGCCCTCCTCCGATGGCGACGATGGCGGCGGTGAGCCCCACGACCCCGGCCTGCCCGATATCGACCTGCCGCCCGGCATTTCGCGCCCCATCAACGACTGGGAGCCCGACTACAACCGCCGCCGCCCGGTAGAGGCTTAGCTGTCCCAGTAGCGCATGACGTTCTTTTTTACCCAAGCGCCTTACCCAATCTCCATCGTATAGCTGGTATCAAACATCTGGCTGGGGGCCAGGGTCAGCATGCCTTCTTTGTCGCGCAGCTCCTGCGCCGGGCCCACGGGGCTGGCCACGCCCTGCCAGGGCTCGATGCACACGAAGGCCGCACCGGGGCCTTTGGTCCAGAGGCCGAGGTAGGGAAAGCCGTCGAACTGTATGCGCACGAAGGGGCCGGTTTTGTCGGCTTTTTGCAGGGTGAGGCGGGTAAAATCGAAGTGGCTGAATACCAGCGCATCGCTGGCAAACAGCTCGTAGCTAAGCGGTAGCGCGGCTTGCTGGGTGAGCACGGGGGCCGGTGCGCAGGCCGCTGGCCAGCAGCTGGCGCTGCAAGGTCACGGGGTGGTCGAAGTGGAAGGCGTAGTCGCGGAACTGCTCGCCCGCCGCGGGCTGCAACGGGCAATTGAACGCCGGGTGCGCCCCGAGGCTGAACAGCAAATCCTGGCTGGCGGCGGCGGGGTTGCGCACGTGCCAGCCCACGGTGAGCACGCGGCCGCGCAGCTCGTAGCGCACCCGCAGCTCAAACTCGAAGGGGTACACCTGCTTGCTGGCCGCGCTGGCCATGAGCTGCAAGGTGAGGCTGTGGGCATCCTGCTCGATAACCATAAACTCCTGGTCGCGGGCGAAGCCGTGCTGCGATAGCTCATACGCCTGTCCCTCATGCAGATACGTATCGTCGGGCAGCTTGCCCACGATGGGGAACAGCAGCGGCGCGTGGCGGGCCCACTGCGCGGGGTCGGCCTGCCAGAGGTATTCGCGGCCGCTGGCCAAGTCAATGAAGCTGGTGAGCTCAGCGCCGTGCAGAGCAATTTCGACGCGGGCGGTGGCGGAGGTGAGGGTAGGCATAGAAATGTGGGGTAAGCTTTGGCTTGCCTTTTTAGCTTGATACGGGTTTACCCACGGCAAGCTGAAGCTTACCGCACGCTTTCGATGGCGGCAACCGCTTGTACGAACCGCTGGGCCGGCGGGCCGCTAATTTCGGCAAAAGGCCAGCTACGCTGCCGCAATTCAGCTTTATACAAGTCGTAAAAATGCCAGCGCTGGGCCGAGTCGGGGTGTTCGCGCAGGGGGTCGGGGGCCCAGGGGAGGTCGGGGGCCAGTAGCAGCGTGAGGACGTAGCGCGGCTTGTTCAATTCGGCCAGTACCCAGGCCGGGCAGGTGCCGAACGCGTTTTCGGCCCAGATTTTTATCACCAACAAATCGGTATCGCAAAAGAGTAGCTGCCGGTTTTGCAAGCTACCCAGGTCTTCCTCGGCCAGCTGCGCGCGGGCAATGGCTTCGAGGTCGGGCAGGGTGTAGGCGGGGCCGTGGGCTTCGAAGTACTCGCGGGCGTATTCGGGCACGAACACGGTGCCGTAGTGCGCCGCCAGCTGCGCGGCCAGGGTGCTTTTGCCCGCCGACTCGGGCCCGGTAATGGAAATTCGTAAAATGCTCATTTACAATTTTTTAACTAGCATTCCAGTTTAGCGGGCCCGCTTAAGCTGCCGCGGGCAGGCTGGGCTTTTTGCCCATGTCGGCGCGCCACTGCCAGTAGCCGTAGGCTGCCAGCGCCAGGTACAGGGCGTAGAGCAAGCTGGTGGGATACAGGTGCTTGGCCCATAGAATGGGCACGTAAATAATATCCACCAATATCCACAACCACCAGTTTTCCAGTCTTTTACGCATCAGCAAGAATTGCGCTACCAGGCTCACGCCCGTGGTAAAGCTATCGAGGTAGGGGAAGGAGGAGTCGGTGTGATGGGCCAGGTAGTAGCCAAAGCCCAGCGTGTAGGCGGCGGCGAAGGCTACCGCCAGCGCCCACTCGGCCGGCGTGGTGTGCGACACGGCCAGCGGGGTTTTGCCCCGGCCGCCAAACAGCCATTCGTACCAGCCATACACGCTGAGCGCGATGAACAGCCCCTGCAAGTTGCGGTCAGAATACAGGGCCGCCCGGTGATAGATGGCCACGTAGAGCAGGCAGCTCACAATGGCCACCGGAAAATTGTAGAGCGACTCGCGGGCCGCCAGCCACACGCAGGCAAAGCCCGTGAGCACCGCCACCCACTCCAGGCCGGTGGTGGCGCGCACGGCGGCCAGGATATCAGCCGGGAGGCTGGCAAGGGTAAACAGCAACATAGCGAAGGCACAAAGAGCCGCGCAAGGTAGCCGGCCGGGGTACTTTTGCCCCATGCTGCCCGACCTCACCCCCGCCGCCCTGCACGCCCGCCTGGCCGCCGGCGAAGACATCCTGCTCATCGACGTGCGCGAGGAAATGGAGTTTGACTACTGCCGCATTGCGGGCAGCGTGCTCATTCCGCTGGGCGAAATTCCGCGCCGCGCTGCCGAAATCCGCACTACCGGGCCGGTAGTGCTCATCTGCCACCACGGCGTGCGCTCGGCGCAGGCGCTGGGCTACTTGCAGCACCGCCTGGGCCACGAAAACCTGCTTAATTTGAGAGGCGGCATCGACGCCTGGAGCCTGCAAGTAGACCCCAGCGTGGCGGTGTACTGACACAATGAGTTGTTGAATAACCTAAGTTGCGAGCCGGCCAAGCGGCCCCGCTGGAGCAGGTACTACTTTTATTCCGCTTTACTGCCTGAGCTCCACGGCCACTAAACGCTAAGTACGTTTAGTGGTTAATATGTTGAAAACAAACTAGTTAATTCGCATGAACGTCACCGCCTGGGGTACTACGACCGAGCCTGAAATAGTGGCCTTCGAAGAGGAAATAGGGTTTGAGCTGCCCGCCGACTACCGCCAGTTTTTGCTGGAAACCAATGGAGCTGAGGTTAACAAGCAGGTTTTCTTCGTGCGCGATTTGACGCAGGATGTACTAATGAATGTCTTTTTCGGGCTCACCAATCTTGCATCGCGGTCGCTCACGTTGCGTTACTGGCTGCAGGAATACGAGGACGAGATAGAAGAACAAACGCTGCTAATCGGCAGTGACCCCGGCGGGCATTTCATACTGTACACCGTTTCGGGCGAAGACCAGGGCATCTATTATTGGGACCACAACAATTTCCTCTCCCCGGGTGCCGCCAAAGGGGCTCCCAACACGTTTCGGGTGGCGGCGTCCTTCACCGAGTTTTGCGGCTTGCTGACTGATTATGAGTGGGAGCCGTTGGTTGCGCCAGTTGCCGAGCAGCTCCAGCAAAACGAGCAAGCCCTGCAAGACTTGACGCAGCAATTGGGGCAGGCGCTGCCCCCCGACTACCAGGCTTTCTTACGGCAAGCCGATTGCACGGTATTCGACAAGCAGTTGTTTTCTACTAAGCAATTAGCTAAACCACTGAAAATTAGATATTTATTTGGTATCAATCAGCCCGAACGCACAAAGAACGCCTCGTTTTGGCTACGTGAGTTCCAGGAGGATTTGGAGCCCACAACCCTGGTTATTGGCAAGGATACCAGCAACGGGCTGTTGCTGTACTTTATGGCCGGCGAGGACCAGGGCATTTATTTCTGGGACTGTAACCAGCAGTTTCCCGAATCATCTGCCGAAGAGGGCGACACCTATTTCCTGGCCGATTCCTTCGCCGATTTTTGCGCGGGGCTCACGGGGGCGGTGGCCTAGGCAGCGTCTTTTACGTTGGAACTGGTGCGGTTTCTTGCCTGCGCACGTTTAGCTGGTTAGCTGCGCGGCCACGGGGCCAGCGGCGCGCGCTTTCTCGCATTTTGTACCTGCTCTAGCTTCTCTTGCCCATGTTATCTCCCACCCTACCGGGCCGCCTGGCCCTGCGCGACCGCCCCTCCGACCGGCCCCTCATGCACCAGGAGTGGGGCGACCTGCTATTTATGCACTGGCCGGTGCCGGCCGAGCTCATTCAGGCGCAGCTGCCGGCGCGCCTGCAAGTCGATATTCACGACGGCACGGCCTGGATAGCCGTGGTACCCTTTCGGATGTGGGACGTGCGCAGCCGCATAACGCCGCCCGTGCCCGGCGTGCGCGAGTTTCTGGAGCTGAATGTGCGCACCTACGTGCACCTCGATGGCGTACCGGGCGTGTGGTTTTTCTCACTCGATGCCAGCAACCCCCTGGCGGTGTGGGCGGCGCGCACGTTTTTTCACCTGCCCTACTTTCGGGCGCGGCTCAGCCTGGACCGGCCCGCCCCCGACCAGCTGCACTACACCGGCCACCGCGTGCACAACGGCGCGCCCGCCGGCCACTTCGACGCCACCTGGCGGCTGGGCGAAGCCCTGCCACCCGCCGAGCCGGGCTCGCTGGCGTTTTTTCTCACCGAGCGCTACGCCCTGTACGCGGCCGGCGGCCAGGGCCCGGGCCGCGGCGAAAAGCTCTACCGTGGCCGCATTGCCCACCAGCCCTGGCCCCTGCGCGCCGCCGAGCTGCTGCACTACGAGTCCGACCTCATTGAGGGCCACGGCCTGCCCACGCCCGTGGGCCCGCCCGTGCTGCACGCGGGTGGCCCGCTCAGCGTAGACTTGTGGCGCTTGCGGCGGGTGTAGCCGTGCGGTAAGCTTTAGCTTGCTGTTGCCATCCTTCGCCATCTTTCTTCTACTCCTATTAGTAAGTTTAAAGCCTACCGCACTACTCCCGGCAAGCTGAAGCTTACCGCACAGCTACCCCGTGTTTCGTCTGCCTCCTTACCCCGATTTACCCGTTGTAGCCGCGCTGCCCGCGCTGCTGGCAGCCCTGGAAAACCACCCGCGCGCCGTGCTCGAAGCGCCGCCCGGCGCGGGCAAAACCACCGTGGTGCCGCTGGCCCTGCTGGCCGCCGCGTGGCGCCCCGAGAACCAGAAAATACTGGTGCTGGAGCCGCGCCAGCTGGCCGCCCGCGCCGCCGCCGCCCGCCTGGCCCAGCTGCTGGGCGAGCCCGTGGGCCGCACCGTGGGCTACCGCGTGCGGCTCGACAGCAAGGTATCGCAAGCCACACGCATTGAGGTGATTACGGAAGGTATTCTGACCCGAATGCTGCAAGACGACCCGGCCCTGGAAGACGTGGCCTGCGTAGTATTCGACGAGTTTCACGAGCGCAGCCTGAATGCGGATTTGGGGTTGGCCCTGGCCCTCGATGCCCAGGCCGTGCTGCGGCCCGAGCTGCGCATCGTGCTGATGTCGGCCACCCTGGAGGCGCAGCGGCTGGGGCAGTGGCTGCCCGCGCCGGTGGTGTCGAGCGCCGGCTTCCTGTTTCCGGTCGAGACTGTTTACCTAGACCCACGCCGGGCCGCCGCCCTGCCCAACAAGCCCGGCGAGCGCCTGGCCGAGCTGGTGCCCGCGCAAGTGCGCGCCGCCCTGGCCGCCCACGCCGGCGACGTGCTCGTGTTCCTGCCCGGCGTGGCCGATTTGCAGCGCGTCGATAGAAAATTAGGCGACAGCCTACCCCCCGATACCGACCTGCATCTGCTGCACGGCGAACTGCCACTCGATGCCCAGGACGCCGCCCTGCGCCCCGCCCCGGCCGGCCGCCGCAAGGTGATATTAGCCACCAGCATCGCCGAAACCAGCCTCACCATCGAGGGCGTGCGGGTGGTGGTGGATGGCGGCTTTGCGCGAGTGCCGCGCTTTGCGCCACGCACCGGCTTCACCTCGCTCGAAACCGTGCCCGTGGCCCGCGCCGCCGCCGACCAGCGCCGGGGCCGCGCCGGCCGCCTCGCCCCCGGCACTTGCTACCGCCTCTGGACGGAGGCCGAGCACCACAGCCTGCCCGCCCACCGCCCGCCCGAAATCCACACCGCCGACCTCAGTGGTCTCGTGCTGGAGCTGGCCCTGTGGGGCGCCACCGACCCCACCAGCCTACGCTGGCTCGATGTACCGCCCGCCGCCGCCGTGGCCCAGGCCCGCTCCCTTTTGGTGCGCCTGGGCGCATTAAAAGGGAATTTAGAATTGGAAATGAGGAGTGAAGAATTAGCGAATGACAATTCTTCACCCCTTATTCCTACTTCTAAATTAACCCCCACCGCCCACGGCCGCCAGCTGGCCAAGCTGGGCCTGCCGCCGCGCCTGGGCCACCTGGTAGTGCGCGGCGCGGCGCTGGGCCACGGCCCGGCCGCCGCCGCGCTGGCCGCCCTGCTGGCCGAACGCGACCTGCTACGCTGGGCCACCCCCACCGACCCGCGCCCCCTGCCCCCCGACCTGCGCCTGCGCCTCGAAGCCTTCGCCACTGGCCGCGCCCCGCTGCCTGGCCTGGCCCTGCACCACGCCACGCTCCAGCGCGTGCGCGACGTGGCCCGCCACCTGCAAAGCCGCTTGGGCTCCAAAAAAGAGAATTCACCAACTCACTCCTTCACTCATTCACCCGTGGGCCTGCTCACGGCGCTCGCCTACCCCGACCGCCTAGCCCAGCGCGAAGCCCCCGACCGCCTGCGGCTCGTAACCGGCCAGCGCGTGAGCCTGCGCACTGAGGACGTGGACCCGCAAGCCGAGTTTTTTGCCGTGGCCCACCTGGCGGGCGCGGCCGGCGCGCCCCGCGCTACCCTCGCCGCGCCCCTCAACCGCGAGGAGCTGGAGCTGGCTTTCGGTGAGCAAATTACCACCACCGAGGAAGTGCGTTTCGACCCCGCTACCCAGCGCGTAATGGGCCGCCGGGTGCGCCGCCTGGGCGCCCTGCTGCTGGCCGAAAACGCCATTGGCCAGCCCAATGCGGAGCTGGTAACCCAAGCCCTGCTGGGCTACTTGCAGGAAGCGGGCCTCGAAAAGCTGAACTGGACGCCCGCCGCCCTCCAATTGCAACAGCGGCTGGAGTTTCTGCGGCAGCTGCTCGCCCCCACCGGCCCCGACGAGGCGGCCCCCACCGAGTGGCTGGCCTTCGACGAAGCCAACTTGCTGGCCAACCTGCCCACCTGGCTGGGCCCGCACCTAGCCGGCCTCAAAAGCCTCGACCAGGTGCAGCGCCTTGACCTGTACGAACCGCTGCTGGCCCGGCTGCCCGGCGGCTGGGCCCAGCGCCAGGAGCTGGACCGCCTCGCGCCCGCCGCTCTCGAAGTGCCCAGCGGCTCGCACGTCACCCTCGACTACGCCGACCCCGCCGCGCCGGTGCTGGCCGTGAAGCTGCAAGAATTATTCGGCCTCACCGAAACGCCCACCGTGGCCGGCGGCCGGGTGCCGCTGCTGCTGCACCTGCTGTCGCCGGGTGGCCGGCCGGCGCAGGTAACGCGCGACCTGCGCAGCTTCTGGGAAAAGGGGTATTTTGAGGTGCGCAAAGACCTGAAAGGCAAGTATCCCCGCCACCCCTGGCCCGATGAACCTATGAAGCACATCCCAACTAAGCTCACCAAAAAGCGCCTCGGAACGTCCTAGAGTTCGCTGGGTCAGCACAAGAAGTTCAAGTGCTAGTACAAAATAAATTTTATCGGCACAAAATAAAAAGCACTTCTTTATCTCGTAACTAATTGTTTTACAACATATTATTTCATCAGATTTGCAAAGAAAGGGGTCAACTCCTTCGCCATAGCGGCGTGGTCTTGCACATCGGGGTGGCCGCCGCAGCCGTGCGGGGTCATGGGCTGAAAGAAATAAACGGCCACCGGCTTAGCAGCCGGGTACGAGGCATCGGTGGCCGTCTTTATGGCGGTCAGGCAGTTTTGCAGCTTGATGCGGTTTTTGCCGTTGACCATGGGGCTACTCAGCAGCGCGATGCGCGCCTGTGGGTACTTGCTCTTCACTAGCCGCACGAATAGCGCGTAGTTATTTACGAAGGAGGCGCTGTCGAAGGGCAGGCGCGGCGTTTTACCATCGCCGTCGCTCAAGTCGTTAGTACCCAATGCAATGCTTACTACGGCGGGCTTGTATTTGGTAAAGTCCCAGAGCTTCGGGTTATCCACCCGAAAATCAAATTTCTCATACACCTGCGGCATGGTGGGGCCGGCTTGGCTCCAGGTGCGGTACGCCCCAATGCCGCTCACGCTACTTAGTAAGTAGTTGACTTTCAAGCCTCGGGCCACGCGGGGGCCGTAGGCCTGGTAGGCGTTAGTCTGGTCGTGGTACTCGCCGGTGCCGCAGGGCACCTCCGAGGGGTCGGAGGCGGCTCCGCAGGTAATGCTGTTGCCAATAAACTCGATAAGCGGGCCGGTGGGCGCGGGCAAGGCCTTCAGCTTCGCGCCGGTTACTTTCTCGATATTGATGGGGCCGGTGCTAGCCTCGGTGGCTTTATAAATCCAGACCGTATGGCGGCCCGCCGCGGGGGCGGCAATGGTCAGCGGGGCGGCCGAGCTGCCCTCCACGCGCAGGCGCTTCTGGTACACGCCATCCAGTTCATACTGCAAGTAGCTATGGCCCTGCTTAGTAGGTAGATTGGCAAAAACCTGGCACTCGGTACCCTCAAAGCTGAAGCCAAAGTGCACGGCTGAGCTTATCAACTCCAGCTGCCCCGTGCTGGTGAGCTGGTAGCGGCCCAGGGGCTGCAAAGCATTTGCCGGTAAAGTATCAGTTGGGGGAGCGGCCACGCGGGCGGGGGCGCAGCCCAGGGCTACGCCGCAAGCGGCCAGCAACAGGTACCGGCTGGTAAATTTTGAATTCAACATGCTTATTTTCAATATTTTATGCACTGCTTCTTACCACCGCCCCCTGCCAAATGTAACGCCTTGCGCCGGGCTGGGCCAAGCGGCCACGGGCCACGAAAAGACGCCCGAAAAAACCAGCCTTCGAAGCTCAGTCAAACAATCGCCCTACCGGCCGCGTCTTGTCCCGTATAGTTTTCGTTTTCACCCCCTCCTGATTTTATGACCAAGCATTGGTTTATTACCGGCGTTAGCACCGGCTTTGGCAAACACCTGGCCGAGCTGGCCCTCGCCAAGGGCGACAAAGTAGCCGCTACATTCCGCCAGCAGGCCCAGGCCGACGAGTTCACTCAACAAGCTGGCGATATGGGCGTTGGCCTGGTAGCCGACGTGGCCGATGAGGCCGCCGTTAAACAAGCCGTGGCTGCTGCCATCCAGGCCCTCGGCTACCTCGACGTTATCGTCAACAATGCTGGCTATGGCTCGATGGGGCCCATCGAAGAAGTGCTCGATGCCGAAGTGCAGCGCCAGTTCGACATCAACGTGTTTGGCCCGCTGCGAGTGCTGCGCGCCGTGCTGCCCCACCTGCGCGAGCGCAGAAGCGGCCACATCCTCAACATCACCAGCATTGGCGGGCTGCGCGCCTTCCCCGGCGTGGGCATCTACAACGGCTCCAAGTTTGCCCTCGAAGGCATTGGCGAGAGCCTGGCCGCGCAGGTGGGCCCGCTCGGCATCCACGTGACCAACGTGGAGCCCAGCGGCTTCCGCACCGACTGGGCCGGCCGCTCGGCCACGTTCACCGAGCCCGCCATTGCCGATTACCGCGCCACGGCGGGCAAAAACATGGCTGATATCCAAGGGTATAGCGGCCAGCAGCCCGGCGACCCCGAGCGCGCCGCCCAGGCCATGTTCGACCTTGTGCGCATGGACAACCCGCCCCTGCACCTGCCCCTGGGCAAGGCGGCCGTGAAGGGCGCGCTGGCCAAATTTGCCGACATTACCAAGGAAGTGGAGCAGTACGCCCACATCGGCAACGGCGCCGACTTCCCGAGCTAGCTAAGCAGCTGATTTTAGGTTAAGTAGACCGTCCTGTCGTCGACAGGACGGTCTTTTTTAATTAGCGCCAACGCACTCCGGTCCGCCGGCGAAGCCGGCCGACCGGAGTGCGCATGAACGATGCCTGCATATAGCCGCCACCCTACCCCCGGCCGTACCTTCACTTTATGCCCACTGCTACCCCGCCCGCCGCCAACGACTTCGAAGCCCAGAGTTGGCAGCACCTGCAAGACCTACTGTTTCACGACACCTGGGATGCCCGCCTGGGGCGCTACCGCTCGCCGTTTGTATACCGCGGCATGCGCAGCTTTGGCTACACACTTAGCACCAGCTTGCAGCGGCTGGGTGGCCAGTATGCCACCCTGGAGCACCACTTGCTGCGCAATTTCCGCAAGTACGCCCGCGACACCACCACCCCGCCCGGCGCCACCGTGTGGGACTGGCTGGCCCTGGCCCAGCACCACGGCCTGCCCACGCGCCTGCTCGACTGGACGTACTCGCCCTACGTGGCGCTGCACTTCGCCACCGACGACCTGCACGCTTACCACCAAGACGGCATTATCTGGGCCTTCAACTACGTGAAGGCTGCCGAGCACCTGCCCCCCGCCCTGCGCGATGCCCTGGCCACCGAAGGCTCCAACGTGTTCACTACCGAGCTGTTGGCCCCCACCGTGCCCAGCCTGAGCAGCCTGGGCAGCCTCCAGCCCGAGCCGTTTGTGCTCTTCCTGGAGCCGCCCTCGCTCGATGCGCGCATTGTGCACCAGTATGCGCTGTTCTCGCTCATGAGCACCCCCGATGCCACGCTGCACACCTGGTTGGCCCAGCGCCCCGAACTGTATTTCCGCATTCGCATTCCGGCCCGCCTCAAGTGGGAAGTGCGCGATAAGCTCGACCAGGCCAACATCACCGAGCGCGTACTCATGCCGGGGCTTGGCGGCCTCAGCAGCTGGTTGCACCGGCACTATTCGTCGGCGTTGGGCCGCTCCGCCACGGGCGAAAGCGCCGAACTGCCCGGTTAATTTCTTCCATTCGGTAGGCCCAGGTGTGCGTTCAGCGAGAATACTTGCGTGCTGAGCGATTCTTTTGGTGGCATTACAAGCATTTAATGTTAATTTTGTATTGTAAATGTTAAGCAGCTGATTGTCCGCTACCTGGATAAACAGCAACTCAACTGGCTCTGGCAGCGGCACTTGGTGCCGCGCTCGGGCCACCAGTATCGCACCGGGCTTACCCGGGCAAAAAGTTTGGTTTTCTTGTGGAAAAGGAACCTGTTGGAAAGGCTCGCCCCATTTGGGACGAGTCTTTTTTTTGGCCTAAAATCCAAGCGCCGCTACCTGAATAGGCAACGGCGCTTGGATTTTACAGGGTTTTGCGGGCCTGGCTAGTAACGCCCGCGGCCACGGGCCACGATGAGCGCGCGGGCCTCTTGGTCCGTGGCCGCGGGCGTGCACTATGCACGAGCTAAGCGTGAGGGAGCCGAGCACAACAAGCGGCAAAACGCGGCGGAGTAATATATTAAGAATCATCATAATTTGATGAAGTGAAAGAAAAGAGGCGGTGCGCGCATGGTTATTAAATGCCCCGGCCCCGTAGAGCGATGGCGGGCTGGTCGAGATATTTTGGCTCTCCGTCGTGATTCTACGCCGTATATTTGTCTGGCAATAAGGTTTTCTGCCTAAACCCCCTGTTGCTATGGCCGACCACGCCGCCCCAAAAATCGTTTTCGAGGCCCTGACCTACGACGACGTACTGCTGCTACCCGCTTACTCGGAGGTGCTACCCCGCGACTGCGACCCTGGCACCCAGCTCACCCCCCGCATTCGGTTGCACCTGCCCCTCATCTCGGCCGCCATGGATACCGTGACCGAGGCCGACATGGCTATTGCGCTGGCCCAGGCCGGCGGCCTCGGCATTGTGCACAAGAATATGAGCATCCACAAGCAGGCCGAGCAGGTGCGCCGCGTTAAGCGTAGCGAGTCGGCCCTCATTCAGGACCCGTTCACGCTGCCGCCCACCGCCACCCTGGCCGATGCCCGCCAACTGATGCGCAAGCACAACATTGGGGGCATTCCGGTAGTGGAGGCCGACCGCCGCCTGGTGGGCATTCTCACCAGCCGCGACCTGCGCTTCGAGAAGGATTTCAACGCGCCCGTTACCACCGTGATGGTGCCGCTCGACCGCCTCGTAACTGCCCCCGCGGGCATCGACCAGCAAGCGGCCGAAGACATGCTGCAAGACCGCAAGGTAGACAAGCTGCCCCTCGTGGATGCCGAGGGCCGCCTCACCGGCCTCATGACCTACAAGGACATTCGCAAGCGCCGCCGCTCGCCCCAGGCCAGCAAAGACAACCAAGGCCGCCTGCGCGTGGGGGCCGCCGTGGGCGTCACCGCCGACCTGCTTCAGCGCGTGGCCGCCCTCGTGGAGGCCGGCGTCGATATCATCAGCATCGATACCGCCCACGGCCACAGCAAGGGCGTACTCGACGCCGTGCGCATGCTGAAGCAAGCATACCCGAACCTCGATATTATGGCCGGCAACGTGGCTACCGCCGCCGGCGCCCGCGCCCTGGCCGACGCCGGGGCCGAGGTAGTGAAAGTAGGCGTGGGCCCCGGCTCCATCTGCACCACCCGCATTATTGCCGGCATCGGCGTGCCGCAGCTCTCGGCAGTGCTGGAGGCCGCGCGCGGCGTAGAAGGCACCGGTGCTACCGTGGTAGCCGATGGCGGCATCAAGTTTTCGGGCGACATCGTGAAGGCGCTGGCCGGTGGGGCCGCCGCCGTTATGGTAGGCTCGCTACTGGCGGGCACCGAGGAGTCGCCCGGTGAGCTCATTATCTACGAAGGCCGCAAGTACAAGACCTACCGCGGCATGGGCTCGGTAGAAGCCATGGAAGACGGCTCAAAAGACCGCTACTTCCAGGATGCCGAAGACGACGTAAAGAAGCTGGTGCCGGAGGGCATTGTGGGCCGCGTGCCCTTCAAGGGCAGCGTGAGCGAGGTGCTGTACCAGATGGCGGGCGGCCTGCGCGCCGGCATGGGCTACGTAGGGGCCCCCGACCTAGCGGCGCTGCAAGCGGCGCAGTTTGTGCGCATCACCGGGGCCGGCCTGCGCGAAAGCCATCCCCACGACGTGCAAATCACCCGCGAAGCGCCCAACTATTCGAGCCGCTAATCCCCACCG
This sequence comes from Hymenobacter sp. H14-R3, assembly GCF_030063445.1. Classification (GTDB taxonomy): domain Bacteria; phylum Bacteroidota; class Bacteroidia; order Cytophagales; family Hymenobacteraceae; genus Hymenobacter. Next base: position 179,567 of record NZ_JASITD010000001.1, read on the forward strand.
CACGCGGTTGTCCCTCAGTTCTGAATAGCACTCAACTACTATCCAGAACTGAGGGACAACTGCTTAGGAGCCTTATTTAATGACTAAGCCGGACCTGGCAAGCTTCTGCGTAGTTTTGTGCTTTGTCTTGGCTGGCCGGGGAGTGCGCATTGGGAAAGGAGGCCGCTTCGCATTGTTCTTGCCTTCGATTACCCTACTATGCCCCTATTTCGCCACGCAGCTTGGCTGATTATCTTGGCGGCTGGCTGCTGGCTGGTGCTGCTGCTCGGCACGCTCAGCCAGGGCCACTCCGTTCTTGGCCTGCCGGCCAACTGGCCCCAGTGGCTGCTGCTGCTGGCGCAGGGTGGCTTTGCGGCCGGCGTGTTTCTCTACGCCCGCATGCAGCCCAAGCCCTTGGTGGGGCACGGCTTTCTGCCCCTGCTCAAGCGCTTGTTTTGGCGCGGGCTGGTGCTCACCATTTTGCTGGTGAGCGTGCAAGCCCTGGTGCAGCTGGCGGCCGCACGCAAGCTGCCGCTGCCCGGCAATGCCACGGCCGCGGCGGGCTATACCGTCAGCCTGGCGCTGTTTATCGTGCTGCTTGCCCAAATGCTCTACGTCTGGCGGGCGCTGGTGAGCTTTCGGGGTAGCGCGCGGCTGCAACGCGAATGGCTGGCGTTTGAGCTGCTGCTGGGCATGGTACTGCTATTGCAGCTATTTGCATGGCAAACGCCTGATTTTCTGCATATTGCCGTAATTACCGGGCTGGGCCTTTTTGGGATATACCTGAGCGGGCACCAGCGCTGGGTGGCCTACCTAAGCCAGGGGCAAAAGGCACAGGCTATTATGCTGCAATTGAGCCTATTAGGCTTTTTAACAGTATTTTTACTCTACCTGCGTGGGGCCCAGGCCGACGCCGTTATCATCGCCCCGCCCACGCAGCAGGCCTTTCTGGTGCTTACGGCCTTTTTTGCGGTATTCTATGCCCTGGCGGGCTTGTTGGTCACGCTTTTCAATCTGCCCATTGCCGATGTGTATGAGCAGCGCCGGGCCGAGATTCTGAGCTTGCAGCAGCTCAGCCAGATTATTCAGCGCGGCCAAACGGCTCCCGAAATCTACCAGGCGCTTTTCACCTCAGCCGTGCAAACCATCCGGGCCGATGCCGCCTTTCTCGATGCCCAGCTGCAACCCACCGAGCTGGTTAGCCCGCTGCCCGCCCCGCTGCTGCACGAGCTAACGCTTGCCGACCGGACCGCTCTGAAGGAGCAGCTAGTGACGCTGCTCTCAGAAAATCAGACCGAGCTCATTGATAATGACCTGGCGCGCTCGCAGCGCCTGCCCGGCCTCAGCCAGCCCTACGGCTCCATGGCCATGCTGCCTCTGCGCAGCCTCACGCACGATTACGGCGTATTGGTGCTGCTCAAGAAAGAGCAGGCCGGTTTCGACCCCGAAGACCTGAGTATTCTGCACACCTTCACCACCCAAACCGTACTCAGCCTCGAAAACCTCCAACTGGCCCAGGAGGCGCGCGTCAGCCAGAGCGCACAGGATGAGCTGCGCATTGCGGCACTGGTGCAGGAGCGCCTCATTCCCAAGCACTTGCCTACCGACAACTGGTTTGAGATTGCCACCTACGCCCAGGCGGCCAAGGAGGTGGGCGGCGATTTCTACGACTTCCTGCACCTGCCGGGCCAGCAGTTGGCCGTGCTCATTGGCGATGTGTCGGGCAAGGGTGTGACGGCGGCCTTCCACACGGCCCAGATGAAGGGGATTTTTCACGCCCTCATGCAGCCCAATCCGCTGGCCAAGAAGGACCGCGACCGCTACCCCGACCCCCACCGCTTTATGGTGCTGGCCAACGAGGCCCTCACCCACTGCCTGGAGCGCTCGTCGTTCATCACGGCCTCTTTTTATCTTATTGATTATGAGGCAGGTGGCTTCAGCTTTGCCCGCGCCGGGCACTGCCACACGCTCTACTATCACTCTATTAAAGAGGAAGTTAGCTATTTTCAGAGTGAGGGCCTGGGCCTGGGCATTTTGCGTAATGCCAGCTACGGCCGCCACGTAAAAAACCAGTTTTGGGACTACAACCCCGGCGACGTGATGGTGATTTACACCGATGGCATTCCGGAGGCGCGTGACGGCGACGGTAATGAGTATGGCGAAGACCGCCTGGCCCGCATGCTGGGCGAGTCGTTTTACCAATCGGCGGAGGAAATAAACCAGCACATCCGCCGCGATGTGCAGGAATTTAGCAAGGGCCTGCCGCTGCACGACGACCAGACGCTGCTCGTCATCAAGTTCAAAGCCTCCCAACCCCAGGCCTAGCTACCCCGTATGGGGCCTATTATGAAAGTAACCGCTCAACCCGCCGACACTACCCTCACCCTGCTCCTCGATGGGGAGCTGGACGCCTCTTCGGCCGTTGTGCTCGATACCGAGCTCAACAAGCCCGAGCTGCTCCATTATAAAAGAGTTCTTATTGATTGCCAAAAACTTAGCTACATCTCTTCTGCAGGCCTGGGCGTGTTTATCTCACATTTACAGCGCTTGCAGGATGCCAAGGTAAAAATGGTTTTCTTCAATATGCAGGAAAAGGTATTCAACGTATTTGAAATCCTGGGCCTCGACTCGCTCATGACCATCGTAACTACCGAACAGGAAGCCCAAACCGCCTAATTCAAGTGGACATTAGGAGTTATTAAGTTGAGAAAGGAAACTGCAGATGCCTCCGCATCCGTAGTTTCAATCCCCACTTTTTACTTCGTAAAGTCATCGTCTATCTCTCCCATGCAAGACCAGATACGCATTAGCTGCTCGCGCCAGAACCTTCAGCAGGTTCGCGACTTCGTGCGTAGCTTTTTGCTGGCGGCCCACCGTAGCGAGCTGCTAGTGAATCAGGTAGTGCTGGCGGTGGATGAGGTGGTGGCCAATTTCATTATCCATGCCAACGGGGAGGACGCCAACCAGTTTCTGGACCTGCTGCTGGTACTGGCCGACCATCACCTCGACATCGAGATTGAGGACCACGGCAGCACCATCTTCCTGCCCCTGGGCAAAGTAGCCAACCCCGACCTGCGCGCCTACATTCAGCAGGGCCGCAAGGGCGGCATGGGCATGGCCCTGGTATCGCGCATTATGGACCAGGTGGAGTTTTTTGAGCGCAATTCGCACACCGTGTGCCACTTGAGAAAAACGCTTGCTTCCTGAGCTTTTGCCCACCACTTGCATCCGCCGCGGGCGGGCGGCCTGGCGGCCGTCCGCCCGCGCTTTTTGAGGCCAGCCCCGCTTGGCAGGCCATTCCCAACGTGGAGCCTGGCTGCCAGCCTACTTCGGCCATCCGCCGGCTTCAGCGCTCAACCAGTCTTTTCTTCGTAAAATTGTACCAGCATTGTGCCTGAAGCGTTGCGTTTTGCCTTGCAACCTTAACTGGGCCGGTTCCTTCCTTTTCTCTATGCACTCCCGCCTCCCGTTGGCCGGTGCCGCTGCTGCCACGCTGCTCCAGCTGGCCGCCTGCCAAACCAGCAAGCCGACTACCGCCTCGACTACCTCCGCCAGCTCGGTGCTGGGCACGGCCCCCGGGGCCGCACCAGTGGCCAGCGGCCCCGCCATCGAAACGCTGGGCACCTACCGGGTGCCGGCCCGCGAGTTTGCCTACGTTTATAAGAAGAACAACGGCACCGCCCCCGATTACGGCACCCGCGCCAGCGTGACGGACTACCTCACGCTCTACACCAACTTCCGCCTCAAGGTGCTCGATGCCGAGAAGCAGGGCCTCGATACCACCCAGGCCTTCCGACGCGAGCTCGATGGCTACCGGCAGCAGCTAGCCCAGCCCTACCTCACCGAAAAGGGCGTGACCGACCAGCTGGTGCGCGAAGCCTACGACCGCATGAGCCAGGAGGTCAACGCCTCGCATATTCTCATTCGGGTGGCCCCCGACGCCGCCCCGGCCGATACCCTGGCCGCCTACCAGAAAGTGGTGGCCCTGCGCCAGCGCGTAACCGGCGGCGAAGACTTCGGCACCGTGGCCCGCAGCACCAGCGAAGACCCCTCGGCGGCCGAAAACGGTGGCAAGCTCGGCTACTTCACCTCCATGCAGATGGTGTACCCGTTTGAGTCGGCCGCTTACCGCACGCCGGTGGGGCAGGTGAGCCAGCCCATTCGCACGCGCTTCGGCTACCACATTATCAAGGTGAATGACCGCCGCGCCGCGCAGGGCGAAATCAAGGTGGCCCACCTCATGGTGCGCGTAACGCCCCAGGCCCCCAAGGCCGACTCGGCGGCGGCCCACAAAAAAATCAACGAGCTGTACGCCCGCTTGCGCAAGGGCGAAAACTGGAACAAGCTCGTGGCCCAGTTTTCGGAAGACGCCGGCTCGGCCCCCAACGGCGGCGAGCTGCCTGCGTTCGGCACCGGCCGCATGATTCCCTCGTTTGAGGAAGTGGCCTTTAAGCTGCAAAAGCCCGGCGACATTGCGGCCCCGGTGCAAACGCCCTACGGCTGGCACATCATCAAACTCGTTGAAAAACAGCCGATTGCCGCCTTCGCCTCAATGGAGCCCACGCTAAAAAGCAAGGTTGCCAAAGACTCGCGCTCGGAGCTGAATCGCGCCGCCTTCCTCAAGCGCGTGCGCCAGGAAGACCAGTTTGTGGAGATTCCGGCGGCCAAGGCCCTGGCGTTTGCCCAGGCCGATACGGCTTTGCTGAAAGGCCGCTACAAGTTCAACCCCGCCACCATGACGGCCAGCGGGGGCAAGGCCTCGAAGGCCACCAAAAAGGCCGGCGGCGACAAGCTGCCGCTCTTCACCATCATGGGCAAGCCCTACCCGGTGGCCGGTTTCCTGGCTTTTGCGCAGCAAAACCAGCGCCCGCGCCCCACCGCGCAGCCTGCCTTTGCCATGCAGCAGCTCTACGACCAGTACGTGGACCAGAGCCTGACCGAATTTGAAAAAGCCAGCCTTCCTACCAAGTACGAAGACTACCGCATGCTGGTGCAGGAATACCGCGACGGTATCCTGTTATTCCAGCTGATGGACAGCAAGGTATGGAGCAAGGCCATTGAGGATACCGCTGGCCTCAAGAAGTACTTCATGGCCAATCAGGCCAACTACCAGTTTGGACAGCGGGTGCAGGGCACCGTTATTTCGGCCGCTTCGCCGCAGTTGCTGGCCAAGGCCCAGCGCGCCCTGCCGGCCGGCCGCTACCCCGTGGCGGGCAAGGCGGGCTCGGCGCTCGTGCACTTCCAGCTGGGCACCGCCACGCCAGCCAACACTGGCGGCTCGACCGTGCTCGACGACGTGGCCCGGCGCATGGCCCAGGACACGGCCCTTGCAGTAACCGTGGCTGGCCACATTCGCCGGGGCGAAAGCAAGGCGCTGGCCCGCCAGCGCGCCGACGCCGCCATCGACTACCTGGCCAAAACCGGCAAGGTGGAGCGCCGCCGCCTCGTGGCCGCTACCACCGGCGCAGCCACCACGGCCACCGGCGATACGCGCCTGACCTTCTCCAGCAACTCGGCCAGCACCCTGGAAACCAACCTAAACCAGCAAAACCCGCTGGCGGTGCAGATTCAGCAGCGCATTTTTCAGAAGGGCGATAATAAGGTGATGGACGACTACCTCACCCAGCCCGTGGGCACCTACAAGATGCAGCGCGACGGGCGCTACTACGCCGTGGTGGTGCAGCAAAACCTGGCCGCCGGCCCTAAGGCCCTCGGCGATGCCCGCGGCCAGGCCACCAGCGACTACCAGAACTACCTCGAAAAGCAGTGGATTGAGCAGTTGCGCCAGCAGTATCCGGTGAAGGTCAACGACGCCGAGGTGAGCAAGCTGGTCACTAAATAAATGCGCATCCCCAGCCCCGGGCCGAATTTTCTACCCGCCATCTCACGTTATTGCCGGGCGAGCGGCAACCCTCTACCGTCTTCGTGCCTCTCTATTTTATGCAACGTATCTCCCGGCGCCTAGCCTCCCTATCCTTCTTCGTGCTCGGCGCTATTATGGCGTTGCCGCACACCAGCCACGCCCAGCTCGGCATCAGCCGCGCCACCGGCCAGCAGATACTCGACGGTATCATCGTGAAGGTGGATAACCAGATTATCCTGCGTTCCGACGTGGAGAGCATCATGGCCCAGGAGCAGTCGCGCGCCCAGGGCAAGCCCCTGCCGCCCGACCTGCGCTGCAAAATATTGCAGAGCCTGGTGCTCAATAAGTTAATGATTGCCCGCGCCGAGGTTGACTCCGTCACCGTGACTGATGCCCAGGTAGGTAGCGAGCTCGACCGCCGCATGAATTACTTCGTGCAGCAGGTGGGCTCGGAGAAGAAGCTGGAAGAAATGTACAACAAGCCCGTGCGCGCCCTCAAGGAGGACCTGCGTGGCCAAGTGCACGACCAGCTGGTGCAGCAAAAAATGCAGGAGCAGATTTCGGGCAAAGTAGCCGTGACGCCCCGTGAAGTGAAGGACTACTTCGATAAAGTGCCCAAGGACAGCATTCCGTACTTCTCCACCGAGGTGGAAGTGGGCCAGATTGTGATTCCGGCGCAGGTCAACGACAAGGCCAAGCAGGATGCCATTGCCCAACTTAATGACTTGCGCGGCCGCATTCTGGCCGGCGAAAGCTTCGAAACCCTGGCCAAGCAGTTCTCGCAAGACCCCGGCTCAGGGGCGCAGGGCGGCTACCTGGGTTTCTTCAAAAAGGGCGAGCTGGTACCCGAGTACGAAGCCGCTTCCCGCAAGCTGGAGCCCGGCCAGATGTCGCCGGTTGTGGAATCGCAGTTCGGCTTTCACCTCATCCAATTCATTGAGCGCAAGGGCGATTCGTACTCCACGCGCCACATTCTGCTGAAGCCCGCCACCGGCACCGCCGACGCCAGCGTGGCCGCCACCAAGCTCACCCGCATTCGCACCCAGATTTTGAAGGACAGCATTTCCTTTGCCAAAGCGGCTAAGGATTTCAGCACCGACAAGGGCACCAGCGGCAACGGCGGCCTGCTCGCCAACCGCCAGGACGGTGGCTCGCGCATGCCCCTCGACAAGCTCGACCCGGCCATCTTCTTCATTATCGACACCATGAAGGTGGGCCACATCACCCCGCCCATGCCCTACCGCACCGACGACGGTAAGGAGGCCATGCGCATTCTCTACCTCAAAAGCAACATTCCGCCCCACCAGGCCAACCTGCTCGACGACTATCAGAAGATATCGCAGGCCGCCCTCAGCCAGAAGAAAAACAAGGCCCTCGATGCCTGGTATGAGAAAAACCGCAGCACCGTGTACCTAGAGGTAGCCCCCGAGTACACGCAGTGTAAAGTACTCACGGCCAGCGCGGAGTAGCTATTTTTTAACAAAGAGAACGTCATGCTGAACGCAGTGAAGCATCTCGCTCGCGCCGCTGGTTTAGTAATCCAACGACGCGGGTGAGATGCTTCACTGCGTTCAGCATGACGTTCTATTTAGTGATATGCCCTTTGGGGTTTTATCGTCGTTTTTATCTACCAAATGACTCAATTTCAAAACGATAAAGAAGCGGCCGACGCGCTGAAGCAAGCCTACCAGCAGCTACGCCAGGAAATCGGCAAGGTCATCGTGGGACAGGACGAGGTGGTGCGGCTGGTGCTCACGGCCGTGTTTGCGCAGGGCCACTGCCTGCTGGTGGGCGTGCCCGGCCTGGCCAAAACGCTGCTCATCCAAACCATTGCCGACTCGCTCGACCTCTCATTCAACCGCATCCAGTTCACCCCCGACCTGATGCCCAGCGACATTGTGGGCTCGGAGACGCTGACCCAACAGCGCGAGTTTCAATTTGTGAAAGGGCCGATTTTCGCCAACATCATCTTGGCTGACGAAATCAACCGCACGCCGCCCAAAACCCAGGCCGCCCTGCTCGAAAGTATGCAGGAATACGCCGTAACGGTGGCCGGGCAGCGCTACCCGCTGGCGCGCCCATTCTTCGTGCTGGCCACCCAAAACCCCATTGAGCAGGAAGGCACTTACCCTCTGCCCGAGGCCCAGCTCGACCGCTTCATGTTTAACATCCAGCTCGGCTACCCCAGCTACGAGGAGGAATTGAACATCGTCAAGAACACGACTTCCGACCGTAAGCCGGTGGTGAACAAGATACTGCATTCAGCTGATATTCAGGCATATCAGGCCCTGGTGCGCCGCGTGCCCGTGGCCGACAACGTAGTCGAATACGCCGTGGGCCTCGTGCACAAAACCCGGCCCAACACGGCCCGCACCGCCCCCCGCGCCCAGCAATTGCTGGAGTGGGGCGCCGGCCCCCGCGCCAGCCAGTACCTCATTGTGGCCGCCAAGTGCAACGCCCTGCTCACCGGCAAGTATTCGCCCGATATCGAGGACGTGCGCGCCGTAGCTTTGCCCATCCTGCGCCACCGCCTCGTGCGCAACTTCAAGGCCGAGGCCGAAGGCATGACGGTGGAGCAGATTATTAAAGAGTTGTTATAGAACGAAATAGCCCGTCATGCTGAGCCTGCGAAGCATCTCTACCACGAGAGTAACTGATTGCTACTGCGGTAGAGATGCTTCGCAGGCTCAGCATGACGAGCTACCTTCCCTAATTGAGTAAAATGGAAGCCCAAGAATACTACCAGCAATTTGAGCGCAACGTGCGCATCATCCTCGACGCCCTGGCCGCTGGCCTCGACTTGCGCACTACGTCCCTCGAAACCAGCCTGCCCATTGAGGTGTACGTGCTGTGCGAGGTGCTGAACCAGGGCGCGGGCGAGCACTTCACGCTCACCGCCACCGGCGTGGCCCGCCTAGCCGAGTTTCAGCAGCAGTTTATGAAGCACGAGGACCAGACGCTGGCTGCCATGCAGCGTGTGCTGGCCGATAAGCAGTCCATCATGCGCACGCCCGAGGGCCGCGTATTCACCAAGGAAATGCTGATTCGCCGGCTGGAGTTTTTCAATGAGGCTGCCCGGCAGGTGAACGTGATGCGCACGCAGCAAGCCTTGGGCAGCCCGCGGCAATACGTTTAACCAGCATATTTACTTACGAATGAGGCAGTTATGGAAAAGACTTTTATTGCAATAGCTTTTTTCATAACTACCTCATTATCTTTTACTTATGGTGCTTGAGACTCCCCGCCTGCTGCTGCGCCCCTACGAGCCAGCCGATGCGGCAGCCTTCTTCACTGTGCTCGACCAGAGCCGGGAGCGCCTGAAAACTTCGTTTCCTGACCGCCTGCGCGCCGTGCCCAACCAAGCCGCCGCGCCCGCCCAGTTAGCCGCTTTTACCGATGACTGGCAGGCCGGCCGCTTCTACGTGCTGGGCATCTGGCTGCGTGAAACCCTTGATTACCTGGGTGATATCTGCCTGATGCCCCAGCGCCACGGGCAGGCCGAAATAGGCTATTACCTGGCTGCCGAAGCCGAGGGCCAGGGCTATGCCCGCGAGGCGCTGGCCGCCGTGTGCCGCTTTGGCTTTGGGCGGCAGGTGGAGGCGCAGCGCCTGCTCATCCGCTGCTATGCCGACAATGCGCGGGCCCAGGCGGTGGCGCGGGCGCTGGGCTTTGCCTTGCAGACACCCGTACAGCCGGAGGCCCCCGCGTGGTTCCGGTTTAGCTTCTGGGATAGCAAGCCACCGTCCCCAGCCATTTTGCATTTCGTACGGCACTGGTCCGCCGGGGATTAAAATGTAGGGTAAGCTTCAGCTTGCCAATCGTTGCTTGTCGTTATTGGTAAGCAACGATTGGCAAGCTAAAGCTTACCCTACGCGCACCCTACTGCCCCACGCGCACGCGCCGGCCCACATTCCCCAGCAGCCACTCCTGCCGGAAATTCAGGTACACGCCGAACGAGAAGTCAAGTAGCTGCTTATTAAAGTCATACGCCGGCTCCACGCGCACCGTAATAGCCGCCGCGTCCGCAATGCGGAAGTCGCGCAGCAGGCGCACCAGCAGCAGCCGGCGCTCGGCATCGGTGAAGCCCGGCGTGCCGTAGCGGGAGGCAACAGACTGGTAGTAGTTGCCCCCCAGCGGCGCAAAAAACTGGTGCCCCTGCCAGTAGCTCAGCATCACATCCAGGTAGCGGGTTTCGAGCGTGCCATTGAGATACAGCGCGTTACCATTTTGGAAAGGCAGCCGGTAATTGGCAAATGAGTGGTCGTCGAACAGCAGGCCGTAGGCGTTGAGCCGCACCGCCCGAAAGGTGCCGCCACCCAGCGACACCCGCGCCACCACGCCGCTGGCGTAGTTGAACAGCGTTTGGATGGGCTTGTGCAGCGTATCAATCTGCCCGCCCTCGTGCCGGGCCGTAAATTGCAGGGGGATAGACACTTGCACCGGGCTATTATCGCCGGTTAGTTGGAAGCTGCTGGTGAAGCCGCCGGCAATCTGCTCCTGGTAGCTCACGCCCGCGTATTCCTGCCGCAGCCAGTCCACCCACACGTCCAGCGCCACGCGCTTGGTGTTTAGCCGGTACTGCAAGCCTTCCTCCAACGGCTTTAGCATTACGCGCTCAAAATCGAACAGCGGCTCGATGTAGCCGTGGTTAAGATTGGCTTTGATATTACCAAAAATGAACTGGCTGCTGCCGTGCGTCCAGGTGGCGCGGTAGGTGGGGCGGACCTGCCGCAGCTGCGGGGTCCCGAAGTCTTTCCACAGGAAAATGCCGGCTTCTAAGCGGAGGTTTTTGGTGGGGTAATAGACGAGCTGTGGGTTCAGCTGCGTGCCAAACAGCGTGTAGCCCTGGACGATATCGTTGAAATACTCATTGTCTTTGAAGAAAGTAAAGGCATTTAGCGAGAGGTGGAGGTCACCGGCCCGGTGGTAATTGCGGGCGAGCGAGGCGGCGGCGATTCCAATGGTATCCTGCGCCGTGAGGGTTCTGGGGGCCTGCCCCACATCGTCTGACAGTATTGTGCGGTATTTCACATTGCCAGGGTCAGGCGCTGTAAACGCCCGATTATCGAGTTGCGCCCACGCTGGCGCGGCCGTAAACAACACAGCCCCAACGCTAACTAAAATTTTTAGAAATTTCCTCATAAATTTGCGCATTGTTCGGCACAAAACCGGGGGCCGTTGCGTTACAAATGGCCACCGAAAAACAGAACGGTAGTTAGCCTAGTCGGCTGCTACTCTATGCTGGTGTGACGAACCGAAATACCGTAGTTTTACAAACCAAAGTTTCTTTTCAACCCCCCCTCCCACGTCTATGGCCTTTGCAACCAAAGCCGAAAAACCAGAAAAGGCCGAGAAAGCCGAAAAAACCACCGGCGGCGACCCCATCGCTGAGAAGAAAAAGGCGCTCATGCTCACGCTGGAGAAGCTGGACAAAGCCTTCGGCAAAGGTACCGTGATGAAGCTTTCGGACCAGAAAGTGAACGACGTGCCGTCCATCAGCACCGGCTCGCTCTCGCTGGATATTGCCCTCGGCATCGGCGGCCTGCCCCGCGGCCGCGTGGTCGAAATCTACGGCCCCGAGTCGAGCGGTAAAACGACGCTGACAATGCACGCCATCGCCGAAGCCCAGAAGGCTGGTGGCACGGCGGCTTTCATCGACGCCGAGCACGCTTTTGACCCCGCCTACGCCAAGAAACTGGGCATTGATGTGGACAACCTCCTCATCGCGCAGCCCGATAACGGCGAGCAAGCCCTCGAAATTGCCGACCAGCTCATCAGCTCGGGCGCCATCGACATCATCGTTATCGACTCCGTGGCGGCCCTCGTGCCCAAAGGCGAACTCGAAGGCGACATGGGCGACTCGAAAGTGGGCCTGCACGCCCGCCTCATGAGCCAGGCCCTGCGCAAGCTCACCGGCACGATTAACAAGACCAACTGCCTGTGCATCTTCATCAACCAGCTGCGCGAGAAAATTGGTGTGATGTTCGGCTCGCCCGAAACCACGACCGGCGGTAACGCCCTCAAATTCTACGCTTCGGTCCGCCTCGACATCCGTCGCATCGGCCAAATCAAGGAAGATAAGGACAACGTAACCGGCAACCGCACCAAGGTGAAGGTGGTGAAAAACAAAGTAGCGCCGCCCTTCAAGGTGGTCGAGTTTGACATCATCTACGGCCAGGGTATCAGCAAAGTCGGCGAAATCGTGGACCTGGGCGTGGACATGGGCATCATCGGCAAGTCGGGCTCGTGGTTCAACTACGGCGCCAACAAGATTGGCCAGGGCCGCGAGGCCGTGAAAACCCTGCTACTCGACAACCCCGAGCTGGCCGACGAAATCGAAGCCAAAATCCGCAACATGGCCAAGGGCGATACCGACGTTATCCCCGTGGACATGAGCGGCCCCGAGGACGGCGACGACACGCTGTAAGCCTCCCGGCTGCCTCTAGCACGAGTGCCCCGCTGCCACCTGGTAGCGGGGCATTTTTTCTATCCGGCCAAGGCGGTGGGCGGCGGCATTGCCCCGTAGTTTTACAGGCTGGCACTTTGTTTGTAAATCTGTTCCTGCTCCCGCTTCGTTTTTAGTGTATGCGCCGCTGGCTACTTGTTCCGCTTCTCCTACTGAGTGCCGCCTGGACGCAGCCCCGCGGCCTGGCCGAGCCGGTGCGCTTTTGGCCCAACGCCAGCTTCCGGGCCGGCGAAACCATTCGCTACAAGGTGCACTACGGCATGCTCAACGCGGCCGAGGCCACCGTCGAAACCTCCGGCAGCCTGGAGCACATTGCCAACCGCCCCTGTTACAAAGCCACCGTGAGCGGCCGCACCATCGGCTCGGTCGACTTTTTTCTGCACGTCAAGGACCAGTGGCGCTCCTACATCGACACGGCCAGCATTTTGCCCCTGCGCTCCTCGCGCGACATTGAGGAGAGCACCTACCGCAAGAAGGAAGTGGTGGATTTCGACCAGGAGCACAACCTGGTAAACGTGCTGCAAACCCACACCAAGGAGCCCATTCGCTACACCTTTAAGGTGCCCAATAATGTGCAGGAGCTGGTGAGCGGCTTCTACTACCTGCGCACCCTCAACTACGACCACATGAAGGTGGGCGAGGTCATTCACATGGGCGGCTTCTTCGACGAAGCCACTTTTAACCTGGACGTTACCTTCCGGGGCCGCGAGGTAATTCAGACCAAAGCCGGCGTGGTGCATGCCCTGAAACTAGTGCCCAAAATGCCGCCCAACCGCATTTTTCGGGGCGAGGAAGCCATCAAGGTTTACCTCTCCGACGACCGCAACAAGATTCCGGTGCTCTTCCAGGCCGAGCTGTTTGTGGGCTCCGTGAAGGTGGATATGTACAAGTATGAGGGGTTGAAATACCGACTCAACTTGGCCAAATAACTCACTACCTAACAGCTGGTTAACCGCCGGCTACTGTTAATTATTTGGTTGGTAACCAGGGCGTCACACAAACGTAACATGGCCGCCGCGCCGAAGCGGGTAATTTTGCACCGCGGAAGTCCTTACCCCTTCTGCCCTACCCGCCGTGGCAACCCCCGCCAACCAACGGTCAGCGCCAGCGAAATCCGCTGCCTACAAGATTCTGGTCGTTGACGACGACCCCGACATCGTGGAGCTGCTGGAGTTCAATCTCAAAAAAGAAGGCTACTTCACCGCCTCGGCCGGCGACGGCCGCCAGGCCCTGGCTGCCGCCCAGGAGTTCAACCCCGACATCATCCTGCTCGACGTGATGATGCCCCACCTCGACGGCATTGCCACCTGCCGCCTGCTGCGCGAGCAACCCAAGTTCAAAGACACCTACATTCTCTTCCTCACGGCCCGCGCCGAAGAGTTTTCGGAAGTAGCCGCCTTCGAAGCCGGGGCCGACGACTTCCTGGCTAAGCCCATCAAGCCCAGGGCCTTACTGAGCCGCCTGGCCGCCATTGTGCGCCGCGACCAAGACCCCCACGCCGCTGTAGAAGCCATCGACATCAACGGCCTGCGAATCGACCGCACCGCCTTCGCCGTGTACCAGGAGGGCCGCAAAATCACGCTCCCCAAGAAGGAGTTCGAGTTGCTCGCCTTCCTGGCCGCCGCCCCCCACAAGGTGTTCAGCCGCGACGAGTTGCTGCAAAACATCTGGGGCAACGACGTCTTTGTGCTGGCCCGCACCGTGGATGTGCACGTGCGCAAAGTGCGCGAAAAAGTGGGCGACCACCACATCCAAACCATTAAGGGTGTGGGCTATAAGTTTAATGCTGACTAACTAGCTGCTGCAAAAGCGGAACGTCATGCTGAACGCAGTGAAGCATCTAGCGTGGTTACTAACTTCAACTAAATGAGTTTAGCAATCCACACGAGATGCTTCACTGCGTTCAGCATGACGTTCCGCTTTCCTTTTTGCTTCCATACCTGATTTGCCTCATGACCCTCTCCTCCCGCACCATTGCCGTGCTCATTGCGATGCTGGTGGCGGGGGTGCTCACCACGTTTGCCTACGTGGCACCCACGCTGCCCTCACACCAGGCTTTTCTGGTGGCGGGCATCACGGTGGCGGCGTGCTTTCTACTGGTGTATTTGTCGTTTGAGGCCCTTATTTTTCGGGAGATAAACGGTATCTACTCACGCCTGGAGCACATCAAGCGCAAGGAGTTTAAACAACTGAGCAACAAGTTTTTGTTTCGGCCCGAGCCCCTGCGCCGCATCGGCGACGAGATAGTAGAGATGGCCGAGCGCCGCCAGCAGGAGCTCGATGAGCTCAAGCGCCTGCAAGCCCTGCGCCGCGAGTTCCTGGCCGATGTGTCGCACGAGCTCAAAACGCCACTTTTCGCCGCCCAAGGCTTCGTGCACACCATTCTGGATGAGGAGGAGGACAACGAGGAAACGGGCATGGACCCGGCCACCCGCCGCAAGTTTTTGCAGCGCGCCGCTGCTAGCCTCGACGCCCTTGATGCCCTGGTGCAGGACCTGGTTACCATTTCGCAACTCGAAAAGGGCGTTATCCGCATGCGCCGCCAGCGCTTCGACCTCGTGGCGCTGGTGCAGGAGCTGTTTGAGTTGCTGGAGCAACAAGCCCAGCGGCGCGGGACCACCCTGGAGCTGTTTCCGCCGCACCTAGCTGGAGAGGAGCTATTCGTAGTGGCCGACCGCAACCGTATCCGCCAGGTACTTATCAACCTGATTGACAACGCAATAAAATACGGGCGTGAGCAAAACGGCCAGGTAGTAGTGGCCCTCACGCCGGGCCGCGGCGGCGTGCGCGTGGCGGTGCGCGACAACGGAGCGGGCATTGCGCCCGAGCACCAGGCCCGCATTTTTGAGCGCTTCTACCGGGTCGACAAGAGCCGCTCACGCTCGGCCGGCGGCTCGGGGCTGGGCCTGGCCATCAGCAAGCACCTTGTGGAGGCGCATAAATCCACCATTTCCATCAAGAGCATCCTCGACGAGGGCACTACGATGGAATTCAAGCTCCCCAGGCCCAAAGAAGCAAAGTAGCTTTAGCTTGCGAGCGAGCGCCAGCGAGCAGCCGAAACCGCGCCGCCCTGCCAACCGCTCCTAGTCTGGCCCCCAACGCCCCGCAAGCTAAAGCCTACGCTACCCGCTACCTTTGTGGTCCGCATGAAGCCACCTAAGTTCAAAGACCTTATCCTGTTTGAGAACGACGATTACATCGTCGTCAACAAACCCCCGTACCTCTCCACGCTCGACGAGCGCATTGGCGTGGCCGCCAGCCTGTTGCGCATGGCCCGCGAATACGCCGACGATGCCCAGGTGGGCCACCGCCTCGACCGCGACACCAGCGGCGCGCTCGTGATAGCCAAAAACCCGGAGGCCTACCGCCACGTGTCGATGCAGTTCGAAAACCGTGAGGTGCGCAAGGTGTACCACGCCGTAACCTGGGGCGCCCCGCCGCTGGAACAGTTTGTGGTAGAGCGTAATATCGAAACCACCAAGAGCGGCAAGGCCCGCTTAGCCTTCAAGGGCAAGCCCGCAGAAACGCGCTTCACCACCCTCGATACCTACGCCCGCCACTCGCTGGTGCAATGCGAGCCCGTAACCGGCCGCATGCACCAGATTCGCCTGCACCTGGCCTATGTGCAAGCGCCTATAGTGGGCGACCACCTCTACGGCGGCGAAGACTTTTTTCTGTCCACGCTCAAGAAGAAATTCAACCTGAAGGACGGCGAAACTGAGCAGCCCTTCATCAAGCGTTTTGCGCTGCACGCCAAGGAACTGGAGTTTACGGGGCTTGATGGCGTTGCCATTCAGGTAGACGCCCCGTACCCCAAAGACTTTAGGGTATTAGTCGAAACCCTGGCGCAGTATCGCTAACCTGCGCGCAGCTATCACGAACCATGTCAAGCATTTGGACTCGTTTTGAAGCCTGGTTGGCCGCGAATGCGCCGCAGTTGATAGACGAGCTAAATCCTGGCGCCACCGACGCCGAACTGCGCACGTTGGCCACGGCAATCGGTGCGGAGCTACCAGCCGATTTCCTGGCTTTCTACCGCGTGCACAACGGGCAGCGCAATCTTGACAATGCCCTGTTCATGGGCGAGGAACTGCTCTCCGTACCTCGTATGCTAGCCGAGTGGACCATCTGGAATGACCTGCTGCAAGGCGGTGATTTTGAAGGGGCTACCTCAACCCCGGCCCCGGGCGTGCGCGCCGATTGGTGGAACCCACGCTGGCTGCCCCTCACCTATGACGGAGCGGGCAACCACTGCTGCCTCGACCTGTCGCCCGCGCCGGGCGGCACGCACGGCCAAATAATTCGGATGTGGCACGATGATGCCGAGCGCCCTATGCTGGCACCCTCTTTTACGGAGTGGGTTACGCAGTACGTAACGGCCCTGGAAGCCGGGGAATACGTGTTTAGTGAAGAGTACGACTGCATCGTATCAGCCGATGAGTTAGGTGAGTAATTCCCCACGCTACCCGTTGATTCACTAGAAATCAGTTGGTCGCATTTGGTAATGTAGCAGAAAAAAGGTACCTTTGTGTCCGTTTTTCCCCAGCCCCAACCGGCTTGGGGGTTATTGTCAATTGTTTAGCCGGTAAATATTTACCATCCCTATGGACCACCTGAGCTTCAAGACGACCCACGTCAACAAGGCCAACGCCCAGAAAAACTGGGTTATCGTAGACGCCAGCGTGGCCCCGCTGGGCCGCGTGTGCAGCCAAATCGCCAACCTGTTGCGCGGCAAGCACAAGCCTTCGTTCACCCCCAACTCCGACTGCGGCGATAACGTAATCGTTATCAACGCGGACAAGCTGCACGTGACGGGCAAGAAAATGACCGAGAAGCTGTACATCAGCCACTCGGGCTACCCCGGCGGCCAGAAGCAGCGCACCTTGCGCGAGCAGATGAACCGCGATTCGCGTAAGGCTATTGAGCACGCCGTGAAAGGCATGTTGCAAGGCAACCGCCTCGGCGCTGCCCAGTACCGCAACATGTACGTGTACACTGGCACCGAGCATCCGCACGAAGCTCAGCAGCCCAAGCCGTACGAGCTGAAGAACCTGTAAATCATTGTATTACGGCCACTTTCGGCCGCATATTTTTCCCACTAAATGGCAGCTACTAACACCTCTGGTAGAAGAAAAACCTCGGTGGCCCGCATTTACATGCAGGCCGGGCAAGGGAATATCACTATCAACGACCGGGACATGAAGTCCTACTTCGCCAACGAATTGTTGGAGAACATCGTGAACCAGCCCTTGGCTACCCTTGAGCAGGTGGGCCAGTACGATATCAAAGTGAACGTGAAGGGCGGCGGCATCGCCGGCCAGGCCGAGGCTATCCGCCTTGCCATCTCGAAAGCTTTGGTAAGCGACAACGAGGAAGTGAAGTCGGCCCTTCGCAAGGAAGGCTTTATGACCCGCGACCCCCGCATGGTTGAACGTAAGAAGTTCGGCAAGCGCAAGGCACGTCGCTCGTTCCAGTTCTCCAAACGCTAATATTCGAAGCAGACTATTATGGCTCAGTCCACCACCTACAAAGAGCTGCTTGACGCAGGTGCCCACTTTGGTCACCTTACGCGCAAGTGGGACCCGAAAATGGCGCCGTACATCTTCATGGAGAAGAACGGCATCCATATTATCGACCTCAACAAGACTCTGGCTTCGCTGGATTACGCGTCGAATGCTATTCGCAACATTGCGAAAAGCGGCCGCAAAATCATGTTCGTAGCCACCAAAAAGCAGGCCCAGGAGATTGTGCAGACGGAGGCAGTGCGCCTCAAGATGCCTTTCGTAACGGACCGCTGGCTGGGCGGGATGCTGACGAACTTCGCCACCATCCGCAAGAGCTTGAAGAAGATGAGCACCATCGACAAGATGGTGAAAGAGAACACCGCCTACGCCGCCCTGGCCAAGCGCGAGAAGCTGATGCTATCGCGTGAGCGCGACAAATTGGAGCGTGTGATGGGTGGTATCTCAGAGTTGAGCCGCCTGCCCGCTGCCTTGTTCGTGGTAGACGTGAAGCGCGAGCACATTGCTGTGAAAGAAGCGCAGAAATTGGGCATTCCGGTGTTTGCGATTTGCGATACCAACTCGAACCCAGATTTGGTACAATTCCCAATTCCGGCCAACGACGACGCCTCGAAGTCTATCCAGCTCATCATCAACGTGATTGGCAAGGCTATCGAAGATGGCCTGTCGGAGCGTAAGGTTGACAAGGAGGATGCCGACCGCAAGGAAGCCGATGAGGCGGCCATTGCTGAAAAGACTGAGGCTGACAAAGAAGCCTAAGCCGCTCGCTGTCAAAGCTTGACGAAAAAGGGAACGGTCGAGGCAAATGCTTGGCGGTTCCCTTTTTCTTTTTTAAGAGTAGCGCAGACTCTGTGAGTCCGCGTTTGCATAGTTCAAAGATTCCATTCACTCACCAACTCGCGGACTCGCAGAGTCCACGCTACTACTATGGCCGCTATCACCGCCGCAGATGTAAATAAGCTTCGCACCATGACCGGTGCAGGCATGATGGATTGCAAAAAAGCCCTGACCGAAGCCGATGGCGATTTCGAAGCCGCTCGCGACATTCTGCGTAAGCAGGGCCAGAAAATTGCTGATAAGCGCGCCGACAACGCTACGTCGGAAGGCTTAGTACTGGTAAACGTGAGCGCCGATGGCACTACCGGCAAGCTGGTAGCCCTCGCTTGCGAAACGGAGTCGGTAGCGAAAGTAGCTGACTTCCGCACGCTGGTGCAGCAAATCCTGGACACGGCGGTGAAAACCAACGTGGGCACCAAGGAGGACTTGCTGGCCGCTACGGAGGCCGACGGCCGCACCGTGCAGGAGCACATTACCGAGCTGACCGGCAAAATCGGCGAGAAGCTTGACCTCATCTACACCACCCTCACCGCTGAGAAAGTAGCTTCGTACATCCACTCGGATAACAAGAAGGGCGTACTCGTGGGCCTGAAGAACGTAGGTGATGCCGACATCGCCGCCGTAGGCCGCGACGTAGCCATGCAAATCGTTGCCATGAAGCCCGTTGCCGTTGACAAAGACGGTGTGGACGCTGGCACGGTAGAGCGCGAAATTGAAATCGGCAAGGAGCAGGCGCGTGCCGAAGGCAAGCCCGAGGCTATGCTGGAGAAAATCGCCCAGGGCAAGCTCAACAAATTCTACAAGGAGAACACCTTGCTGAACCAGGAGTTTGTAAAGGATAACTCGCTGACCATCGCGCAGTTGCTCGATAAAATGTCGAAAGGCATGACGGTATCGGACTTCAAGCGCGTAGCAATCGGCGCTTAGTTTGTAGCCTGCTTCGCCCTAGTATAGGAAAGCCCGCTGGCAATGCGCCAGCGGGCTTTTTTACGTCCGTTGATTTCGCTCTCAATTGTTGGCCGGGTGGGGAGTGTTCATCTCCTCGTGCATTTTACTCATCATGCCCAAGTAGTTTTCTAGCGGCTCCATTCCAATTGCCGCCCGGCGCTTGTTCACGCTCTTGGGGTCGCGCAACGACTTAGGAACTGCTTTACCAAGTCCTGGCCCCTTGTATTCTACTTGCGTTCCATATTCTTCCGGCTGGTTTGCGTTTATGGCTACCCTGTCGGTCAGATAGGCGTAATTCACTGGACTGGCGTTTTTGCGCTTCACCTCGGGCAGCATGAGCTTCAGTATCTGGCGCTGAAAATCTGGGTGGGCGTCGGCGTGCTGCACCAGCAGCCAAAAGTTGTTGGAGCTTTTTTCACCCACCTGCTTAAATCCAGGGTAGCCAGTCTGCTTTATAATCATTTCCAGAATAGGCTGATGGCGGGCGAAATTGTCTTTTTCTACTTGCACCAAGTCGCGGCCAGCACTATCAGGCAACTGCTTAAACATCTGCTGCATAGGCCACTGGTCTACGTAAGCCAGGCTATCAAGCGTTTTGCTCAGTTTGGGGTATACTACCGTCTGCGCAGTGACGGGAAGCGCAAGGCTGCTCACGCTTAGCAGTAATAAAAATTGTTTCATGCTACTTAAACTGCTTGAATATGAGCGTTATTGTTTATCAGTCTCGCGGTGTTGCCACGCCCGTACCCGCGCCCGCGCATTCTGGCGCACATTGAGGTAGAACAGATTATAATCGACAATGTGGAAGGAAACGCGTAACTCTCTGCGGCCCGGTATATGCAGGCGGCGGTAGCCGGAACGGTGCGGGTCATCGACCCAGAGTACGCCGCGGTAGGGCTGGGCAGTGGTAACGTGCGGGTCGATGCGCCGGAAGTTGAGGGGCACGCCTCCCCTATTCAGGCTGGCGGGGGCGTTGGCCGAGTCGAGCGTCCAGGTGAGGGGGTTGGTGACGAGCAAGCCGTGGTAGGGCTGGTAGTCGGTGCCGCGCACGGCAGTGTTCCAACCAATTATACCACCGGTTTGGAGCGAGTCGCGCAGGGCGGGCAGGTGCTGGTACTCGTTGGGCTTTACCAGGCGGCCGACCAGGTAGGCCGCCACTAACTGCTTGCGCAACTGCGGGTTATCATCGACCAGTTCGTGCAGGAGGCGGGTGAGGTGGGTAGTGCCCTGGCTATGGCCAGCCAGAATGAAGGGCCGGCCGTGGTTGTAGTGCGCGAGGTAATAGTGAAAGGCCGCCTTCACGTCGGCATAAGCCAGGTCGAGGGCAGGCTGAGCATTGGGGTCTTCGGTGGCGAAGAAGGTGTAGAGCGTGGCCTGCCGGTAGCGCGGGGCGTACAGCCGCCCCACATCGTAGAACAGGCTGGCCTGGTTGCGCAGGGAAGCACGGGCCGTATAGCGCTGCAAACGGCGCAGGCGGAGCGGAGCATTCCAGTAGCCCAACCGCCAGAAATAGGTGGTGGGATGCACGTAAAACACATCGGCTACCGTATCGGGCGGGGTGGCGGGCAGGCAGGGCGGGCGTTGCTGGGCAGCACTGCAGTGGCCGGGCAGCGCCGCCCAATTAGCCGAATCGGCATAATCGGGGGCGGGCCCGGCCGCCTTGACCGAAAACTAATGCACAGGCTGCAATAGCGTGAGGCAGCTACTGAGCGCCCCCAGGGCGCTGAAACTGGCCACTAGCAAAGCCCAGCGAATAACCGGCAAAGTCAGGGTGCTTTAGTGGCCGAATCGGTGGATATAGTAGTGGTAGGCACCACGGCCGCCGGCACTTTGGCGGGCGGCGGGGCTACTACTGGGGCGGCTACCGAATCGGCTTTAAACTGGCTGGCCGCGGCGGGCACAACTGGCCGGGCCACGGGGGCTACGCGAATAGTTTCGGGCGCAACGGCGGGCGGCAGGGTTATCTGGTCGGCTTGGGGGCCCACTTCGGGCGCAACGGCCGTAGAGTCGGCGGCGGTTTGGCTGGCGCTGGCGAGGTGCTCATCGGGCGCGGCGGGGCGGCTCATAAACAGGTAGAGCACGAGGCCCAGCACCACCAGGGCCCCGCCGATGATAAATACCAAATTAAGCGGGTTACGGCTCTCCTCGGCAAAACGCGGGTCGGGGCCAGCAGGCGGGGCGCTCGCGGCGGGCGCGGCCAGCCAGTCGGGCGCGGCGGCCGGAGGCGGCGCGGCCAATTCAGCGGGGTTGGGGGCTATTGTGTCGTAGGCGGCTATCGTGGCTTCGGGGATGGGCGCGGGGGCTTCGGGTAAAATGCTGTCTGGCAGCTCATTATCCAGTGGTAATACCGAATCCGAACTATTATCCTCCTGGGAAATTGGCAGGGCAGGCTCCAGGCCAAAAATCAGCTGGCGCTTGAGGATTTCGAATTCTTGCGGGGTAATGGTGCCCGCGTCCAGCATTTCTTTGAGCTGCCGCAGGGCGGCGAGCGACGAATGGGCATCGGACGGATTCATAGCTAAAGCAATAAGTAACTAACAATTAGGGCGTTACGATGGAAAGGCGCGTGCGGCGGCGCTCCAACAGCTTCACCCCGGCTTCGCGCAGCAACCCGTTGTTGACGAGTTGCACGCTGTCTTGGCTTAGGGTGATGGCATTGGCCTCGTTCTGACGCAGCAGCTCTTCGATGCGCTTGAGGTTGGCGGCGGTATTGGCGCGGGTGGCGTCGGCGTGGCGGTTCAGCTTCTCCTTTTCCTTGTCGATGGCCGCGATTTTAGCTTCGGCATCGGCTACCTGCTGGCGGTAGAAATTGGTGCGGGCGGCGGGCGCGTACTTCGTCAGAATACTCTCCAGTTGCTTAAAAGGCGCGGGCGTGAGGTCGGGCGAGAAGTAGGTGGAGGTTACTTTATCGCCAAACCCGCCAAACAGCGCCACTTCGGTGGTAGAGTCGGTGAGGGCCGTGGTGGCCGCGTATATATCGACGGTCCGGCTGGCGATAGACGTGCCGCTCACCTGCTTGGCCGCAAGCACGGGCTTCTTACCCAGCAAACCGGCCAAGCCACCCCTGAACGAGAGGCGCTGGCTGCTCTTCATGTAGGATTGCAGGAAGTCGCGGGTTTCGTCCTCGGTACCGTCGACCACCACGTTGACGCTGGCTTGGGTGTGGCCCGCGTAGGGCAGCTGGCCCTGGCGCACCTGGTAGCTTTGGGCCCAGGCGGGCGCGCTGGCAAAAAGGGCTCCTCCGAGCAGTACTAATCGCAAATTGAGCATGTTGGCAAAGGTAATGGTGGAGCTAGCGCAAGTCGTGGCGCGCAAAGGCGGCGCGCATATCCTGCTGCATCAGCTGAAAGCGGGCCACGGCGGCGGCCAGAAACTCATCGTCGAGGATTTGGCGAATCTCCACGTCGGGCGGGACCACGCCGCTCAGGTCGAGGTCGGCCACCTTGTAGGTTTGCTCCAGGGGGCCCTGCTCCAGCTTGAGCAAGTATTTGCCGTTCCAGGCCAGCAGGGTGATTTTGACTTGCGGATACGGAATGTCGGCAACGTGGCGCATGAAGAAAGCAAGATGGAATTGGCCGAAGATAATACGGCGGCTGGCCCGGCTGGTTAAACCCGACGTTAACGCCGCAGTGAGCCCCGGCAGTTGCAAGCCTTGGTTAGCTATCCACTCCCGGCGGCGTTTTCAAGCGCTCGCAGCCCTCTACGCCGCGGGGTAGGGCCAGATGGGCACCTACCCCACGGCAACATTTTACGCAGCCAGAGATTCCGTTACCCGGCTGAGGTCGGCGCTTACTTTTTGCAAAAAGGCCAGCTGCTCGGCCAGGGTGCGGTCGGGGGTTACAGTATCGACCTGGGCATCAGCGCTCACTCCATTCAGGAGGGGCACGGTAGGGGCCGTGGGGTCGGGCGGGGCCAGGGTGGGCGGGGCGGCAGCCAGCAAGCCCAAGCTTTTGCTGAGGGCGGCCTGGGCGCTGGTGAGCAGGCGGCGGCCGTCGGGTGGCACGGCCGGGTTGGGGGTGGTATCGTCCTGCCAGGTGGTGGTGAGGGCCGAGATATTGGCCGATAGAATGTGGTTGAGCACCACAAACTCGTGCACCTCGGTGGGATGGCGGCGGGTGCGGCGCGGCTCCGAAAGCATGCGCTGGAAGGCCGCCGCCAGGTTGGCCGAGGCCACGTACACGTCTTTGCGCAGCAGGCGATAGGTGGTGGGCGCTACTTCGCGGCCGGCCAGGCGGTCGGCCAGCTGGCGCAGGTAGGCTAGGTTGGCACGCAGGGTGGCCGCCAGCAGGGTGGGCAGTTGGTCGCCCTCCCAGCGCGGAAACAGCACGTAGGCCGTGGCCAGCGCAATGGCGCAGCCCAGCGCCGTGTCGGTGAGGCGCTCCTGAATGACGCCCAAGTAGCTCAGTCCCAGAAAGCTGAACATAATGAGCAGGTAGGCCGTGAGAAACACCACCGTAACCAGGTATTTGATGCGCTGAAACGAGTAGGCCACCACCATAAATACCAGTAGAAACAGGAAGCGCACATCGCCGCTGGGCACCGCCCACAGGATGAGCACCCCCAGCACGCCGCCCACCAGCGTGCCGCTAATACGCTGAATATTACGCTCTCGGGTGAGGCTAAAGCCGGGCTTGAGCATGAACGTAACCGTCATCAGTATCCAGTAGTTGTGCTGGCCGTGCCACAGCAGCTCGGCCACGGCGTAGGCCACGGTGCAGGCCACGGCCATGCGCACCGCATGCCGGAATACCGACGAGCTGAGCGTCAGGTTTTGGGCAAAGGCGCTCCATTCCAGCTCCTGGCGGGCCACAAACTGCGTGTGGCTGGCCACGCGGCCGGGGTCGGGCGCGGTATCGGCGGCCTGGGCCTCATCGAAGTAGCGCCGGATGCTAGTTACGCGCTGGTGCAGGTCGCGCAGGTTCACTAGTATCTTCTTCAATACCAGCGCACTAACGCCGGCACCGGGGTCGGGCGCGGGCAGGGCATTGATGCGCGCTTGCAGGCGCGTGAGTTCGGGCAGGCGGTCGGGCGGCGGGCTGCCGTAGGCGCGGTTTGCGAGCACAGCGCTGCCCAGGTAGTCGAGGTCGGTGGCGAGGCGGCCAATAAAGGCCTGTATTTCATACAGAATACCCGTATCGCCGAAGGCCGTACGCAGCGCCGCGTAGTCGTAGTAACCCGCCGTGATGTGCTCGTAGAGGTCCACCGTTTCGGTGAAGGTGAGCACCAGCCGGCGGCCCGCGCTCGTGCTTTCAGTTACTATCTGGCGGGTGCGGAAAATGAGGTCGCGCACGGCCTCCTGGCGGTCGCTCACTATTACTTGCTGCGCCACGAGGCGGCGATAGTCGTCGTCGAGGTTGGTAGCGGGGTTATAAAATGCGGCTTTGAGGGTCAGAAAGCCCGCCACGGCGTGCAGGCACTCGCCCAGCGCCTGCTGCGCCGCCCGGTAGGGCTGCACCCGGCCCTGCACCAGCGCCAGCAGCAGGTACCAGACGCCGCCCAGCGCCAGCAGCCCCGCGTGCAGCAGCACCGCCAGCCAGCCTACCGGCGGGTGGGCCAGCGTGAGCACCATGCCCAGCAGCGTGGCCGAGCCCACGGCCCCCGCGCGTGCGCCCCACACCAGCAACATAGTAAGCACGAAGCTCAGGCCCACTACCACCACGCCCAGCCCCAGCCGGTACGGGGCCACCGCGCCCGTAATCAGCGCGCCCAAAAACACCAGAACCAGGGCCGCCAGCAGGCCGTTGCGCCGGTGGCTCAGCGGGCCGGGCGTATCGGTCACGCTCAGGCATACGGCCCCCGTAGAGATGGTGATGCCCTCGGCCAGCTGCCCCCACTGCGCGCCCAGCAAGGCGGGCAGCAAAATGGCCAGCGTGATACGCAGCCCATCGGAAAAGTGCTGGCTGAATAAGAAGTACGACAGGTCGCGGCGCGACACGCGGGGCAGGGGCATTTTCGATTATCAGTTAACAATCATCAATTATCAATCAACTAGGCACCAATACGTTGCCAGCAGCACTCGGTTTATGCCTGATAATTGGTAAGTGATACCTGCTAATTGCTAGAGTAAGATAGTAGCCAACGTGTAGTCAGCTAGTAAGATAGATATAATGGAATTAGTAACGGCGGCCGTACTGGCCCGGCCCACTTCCAGGGCACCACCCTTCAGGGTGTAGCCTTTGTAGGAGGAAATGGCCGATACCAAAAAGGCAAATACCACCGACTTAATGAGCGAAAACACCACCGTGTAGGGCTTGAAGGAGTAGCGAATGCCCTCGATGTAGTCGGCCCCCGGCATCACGCCCGCCAGCTGCGTGGCAATGTAGCCACCCAGGATGCTCAGGTTCATGGCCAGGATAACGAGCAGCGGAAATACGAATATGGACGCCAGAATGCGCGGCAGTACCAGGTACGACGCCGAGTTGATGCCCATGGCATCGATGGCCGAAATCTGCTCGGTGATGCGCATGGTACCCAGCCCGCCCGCAATGGCCGAGCCCACCTTGCCGGCCAGCACGATGGAAATAATAGTGGGCGCGAGTTCCAGAATGGTCATTTCGCGCACCATGAAGCCCACCGTGCTCATGGGTACCAGGGGGTTGACCATGTTGTAGGCAATCTGCACGCAGGTTACGGCCCCGATGAAGGTCGAAACCAAGCCCACGATGAACACCGAATCAGTCCCAATCTCTACGGCCTCGTCGAGGGTGCGCTGCCACAGCACCTGGCGGCGCTCGGGCCGGGTCACCATCATCTGCATCAACAACACGAAGCGGCCAAATGCGGAAATGGGCCGGGGGTATCTATACATCACCTAAAAATAAAATAACGAGCCGCAAAGGTACGGCCAGGGCGGGGCGGCCCCTTCGGGGCCACCGCCGCAATCCTGGCTGACGCTTAGGGGCTCGTTTTATTTTACGGAGTGGCTAGTACAGGACGTCTTCCTCGGGTTGCAGGGGCTGGGGCAAGTCGGTTTCGCCCAGCAGCTCGCGCAGGTCAATCTCGATGCTGCGGCAAATGGCCAGCATCGACACATCGTTGTCCTGGTTATCGAAAGGGTTTTCGCTGTTGTGGCCTACCAGCTCAATGGTATTGAACACCCAGCTTACCGTGGCCGCAAAGGGCACCATGAGCCAGACGTGGAACGGCCCCAGCGCAATACGGTGGTCAAATTCCTCAACCAGACCCAGGGGCAGCAAGGCCGCAAAAATCCACACGAATACGTAGCTGAAGTAAGCGTACTGGCGCGGAAAGGGCGTGTTTTTAATGCGCTCGCAGGCCCCCTGCGCGTTGAAGAGGTCCTGGATGGTATCCATGAGCGCCACGTGGCGGTACTCGGTGAGCATGCCGTTCTGGTGCAGGTCCAGCACTTCCTTGCTTTGGTGGCGTAGCAGGTGGGTGGGCGGGTTGGCCTTGGTATTGAGGGCACGGTCGTCGGGGTCAGTGAGGAAGGGCACTACGTCGGTTTCCCACAGCTCAGCCGTTTGGCGGCGCAGGTGCAAGCGCAGGGCGTTGCACCAGGCCAGCTGCCGGTACAGCAGGCGGCGGTGCAGTTCGTGGGTGGCCGCCGGGGTGGGCAGAATTTCGCCTGACACGGGCTGCACGAAGTCAAACACCTGAAGCGACCAGATGCGCGAGGTATTCACGATGGAGCCCCACAACTGCCGGCCCTCCCAGAAGCGGGCGTAGGAACCGTTGCTCTTAAAGCCGATGTAAAAAGCCACCGCCGTACCCAGCATGGCCACCGGCTGCCACGGAATATCGAGCCAGTGAATATCAAGCGGGCCATAGAGCAGGCAAATGAATGCGTCGTACAGCGCGAAAGTGAGCAGAGGCCGCCAGCCGTATTCTTTCCAAACGAAACTGAAGCGAAGGTTTTTGCGAACGTACATAAAGAGAAAATGAGCGGACCATTCTTTTCGACCAAAGAACGGGCCAACCGCGCTGGGCGGCGCGTTCTTTGCCTGGTAGTGGGGGCCGGTGTGCGGCGCACCTCGCCCCATTACCCCAGAGCCCCGCCGATTGTTAGGCCGACTTTATATTTTTAATCTATGTTTAATCCGCGCTTCCTTCCCCTACTGCTGGCCTTGGCCGCCGCCACCCCCGCGCTGGCCCAGAAACCTGCTAAGCTCAAGTACCCCGGCAACGACTCCAAGCAGGTATACGACGCCGTGGAACAGCCCGCCGTGCCCAAAGGCGGCCCCGCCGCCTACGCCGACTACTTGCAGAGCCACCAGAAATACCCCACCGCCGCCCTGCGCGCCAACCAGGAAGGCACCGTGCTGGTCAACTTCATCGTGGAAAAAAGCGGCAGCGTGGGCGAAGTGGAGGTGAAGCAGCCCGTGGCCCCGCTGCTCGACGCTGAGGCTATCCGCGTTATCAAATCGGGCCCCAAGTGGACGCCCGCGCGCCAGCGCGGCCAACTAGTGCGCCAGCGCGTGACGGTGCCCGTGAGCTTTGTGCTGGCCCCCGGCTCGGGCGAAACGGTGGAGGTGCCGGCCCCCGGCAGCGGCAAGGCCGCTGCCCCCCTGCCCCCCGGTGCGGTAGCCGCCGCCCCCGGCACCACCTCGGTAGTGGGCACGGCCCCCAACGGCGCGGGCATCATTCGCCCCGAGAAATCGGCCCAGCCGGTGGGCGGCAACGCCGCGTTCTTCACCTGGATTACCGCCAACCAGAAATACCCCGACCTGGCCCGCAAGCGCCACATCCAGGCCAAGGTGCCGGTGGAATTTACCGTGCAGCCCGATGGCTCGCTCACCGATGCGCGCGTGATTCAGAAGCACGGCTCGGGGCTGGACGAGGAGGCCCTGCGCCTGATTAAAACCGCGCCCAAGTGGGAGCCGGCCCTGTATCAGGGCAAACCGATAAAGCAAAAGATGACCTTGCCGGTTATCTTTCAACTGTAGAGCTTCGCGCGTGGCATAGTGGCGTGCGTGGCCTCCGCTTCCGCGCCTTTCTGCCATGCTGCTCACGCTCTCCCCTACCCCCGTCCCGACGCTGGCCGCTGCCGGCTCGCCCAATTTTATCTGGAACCACCAGCGTCGCTACCTCGAAGGGGCGCAGAGCATCGCGCAGGCGCTATTCGATGCCCTCGACGATGACCTGCACCCCTACGTGCAGTTGCTAGCCCTGCCCCTCGACGATGCGAGCGAGCTACTCGTATGCCAGGAGCCCGTGGCCAGCAGCCTGCCGGCCGACCTGTTTGCCGGCCTGGTAGCCCAGGGCCTGACCTGCCCTGCCGTGGGCGTGCGCCCCGCGGCCTTGCTGCCCGACTCCGACGTCAACCCTGCCCAGCTGCGCCAGCGCTACGAAAACCGCAGTATTCGCGCGTTGGTGCAGCGGGCGCTGGATGAATTGGAGGAAAATGCTCATTATCAGCATTTTACTGGCTGGCCGGTGCGCATTGGCGGCTTCCTGGTTTTTACCCTGCTGCGGGTGCAGCGTAAACCGTTGCGCACGTACCCGTCGTTGCAGCCCGACCGTTTTTACACCGATGGCAAGCCGCTAGCCAATTCGCTGCTGGTGGGGGCCGTGTACCGCTTCAACGAGGAGTGCATAAAATCGTTGAATGAGCCCGAGCCGGGCGCAGGCTTCCTGTTCCGGCCCCGCGAAACGGACGAGCTGCTGCGCGCCGCCGGCAAAAGTCTGCTCGACACGCCGGCCCACGCCCTGGGGGCCGACCCCAGCATGGCGCAGCTTTTTTTTACGTTCAATACCATCTCCAGCCTGCGCTACGAGGGGGCCGAGGGCATTGGGCGGCTACTGCTGGTGCAGCGCGGCCACCCCAATGTGGAGGAAGTATTTGCCCTCACCTGCCCCACCGAGCTCAGCGACTACCGCGCCGTGCGCAAGCTGCTCGAAATGACCAGCCAAGACGTGCACTTGCTGGCCGACGCCGAAAAAGTATATGCCCTGGGCCGGCAGGTGGGCCACTACGATGCCAGCCGCGAGGACCTGTTCGACATTCACTTCGTGACGCACTACGCCTGGGAGTTTTCGCACGCCGGGCAGGTACTGCTGCGCGCCCGCTACGGCCTGCCCACGCTGCCGCGCCCCCGCCTCAACCGCACCCGCTTCAAGCGCGACCTCAAGCGCACCTTCGACGTGCACCAGGCCGACAAGGTGGCCCACCTCTGGGACGTGGTGCTCGAAGCCAGCAAGCAGCCCAAGGGCACGCTGCTCGTCATCACCACCGAGGCCCTGGCCGAGGCCGACCGCCTCAAGCTGCAATGCACGCTCATTGAGCCAGTGCCGCTCACGCCGCTCATCACCCAGCTCATCACCAGCATCGACGGCGCAGTACTGCTTGACCCTGAGGGCTATTGCTACTCCATTGGCGTCATTCTCGATGGCAAAGCCACCGGCAACGGTACCAGCACCCGCGGTGCCCGCTACAACTCGGCCGTGCGCTACGTCGAAAGCTCACCCTACCCCTGCCTGGTAGTAGTAGTGAGCGAAGATGGTATGGTGGACGTGCTCACCAAGGAAAACCTGGCCGAAAGCCGGCAGTAGCGCGAAGTTTCCACTTCGTGCGCGCATGTGACACAGGCCGACCCTAACGCGAGGGTACACGTTGCGCGCGCACACGAAGTGAAAACTTCGCGCTACTTCATTTTTGCCCGGAATGACCACGTGATTTTGAAGACCGCTACCACGTCGCCGGCTTCGTCCAGGCCCGTGCTGGTGCACACTACCATGCGGCCTTCGCCGGTGGCGCGGCTTTCGGCCACGGCCTGCGCAATGGCCAGCCCATCGGGGCAGGTGAAGGCGACGGTACCCACAGCTTTTTTGCTGAATTCGGCTGTGAGGCCCACCACCAGCATCGACACCGGGCCGCCGCTTTGCACCTGCATCATGGCCTGAATACCCGATGCCAGCTCGGCTGCCATAGCCAGGCAAGCAAAATAGATACTTCGGAAGGGATTCTGCGTGAGGTACTTATACCGCAGCGTAACGGTGGCCGCTTCAGGCGTGAGTGCCCGCAGGCGCAGGCCGGCCAGCCAGGCCATGGGCAGCTTGCGCAGCATAAAAAGCCGCAGCTTGGCCGGGCTCAGCACCTGGCGGCGAAAGGCAGCGGCCGCCGGCGAATCGGCTACCGGCAGGGGAAAAGAAGCCATACAAAGGGCGCTCGCTGGAAAGGACCAGCCGCGCCCGGCGAAGCTAGCGCTTTTTGGCGGCCGCGGCCGGCGCGGGCTTCACCACAAGCTCTTGGTAGCCAAAGGTGGGGTCGGTTTCGCGCACAAATTGCAGCGCGGGCAGCGCGCCCAGCACAATTTCGGCGGTGGTGTACACGCGGCAGCCATCCAGCAGGTGCCCGCCCAGAGTACGGCCGGTACTGTCGGCCACCGCCAGGTGCAGGTGCCCACCGCCCGTAGCCGAGAGCGTGCCCACGAGCGACACAATCTCGAAGTGCCCGTGGTAGTGGGTGGCGTTTTCCTGATTGGCGAGGCGCAGGCTCACCTCGGTGAGGCTACCCACGCAGGTAAGCATGGCCCCGGCTTCGAGGTGATGCGCGGTCACGAAGGCCGTGAGCTGCTGGCGCAAGTCGTCGCCGGGCTTCAGGCGCAGGGCGTAGGCAGTAAGCGCAGACGAAGGCACCATAGCGGCGTGGGTTTGGGCGTGGGCAGGGCTGGCCAGTAGCCCCAGGCCCAGCAACAAAATAGGTTTTAGCACTGCACAAAGAAACGCCCGGCCGCCGGAGTGGCAGCCAGGCATTTGGGTAAGCTTGACAGACAGTGAGCTACTTGCTGAACCGCACCGTGCCGTAGCGCACCTTGATGTTGACGTTGCCCGCGCCGGGTGCCGGCACCCGGCCGCCGTACACGCCCAGCACATCGGCAATGCCCTGGCTGTTTTCGCCCGAGGAGATAACACGGACCTGCTTTTTATCGACCAGCAACTGGCCCTGCTCGGTACTCACATCGAAGCGGAAGCTTGGCGTGGCCTCGGCAAACCCCAGCCGGATGGTACTGTAGCCGCCGTCCAGGGTTATCTGGCGGAAGTTGGCGCCCATATCGCGCACCTCAAAATCGGGGCAGTAGCGCACGGCCATATCCAGGCCATCGCTCAGCTTACCCACGCTGAAGTGCGAATAGCCCGACGAGCCCCGCAGGGTGTGCACCGAGCCCAAGGCCACGCCGCCGTATTTGCTGTTCACCGTTAGGTCGTGCACGGTGCCCATGTCCACGTCCGAGTAGTTGGTGCGCAGCTCAATCACTTCGCCCGCATCGAGGCGCAGGCGGGCGTAGTCGGCCTCGAAGCTGGCCTGCTTGGCGTAGGGTAGCGTGGCATCGCCGTTGGCGATGCGCACCACGTTGCCCGCGCCGTTGAGGCGGCCGGTGCGCAGCGTGCCGTAATTCACAGTGAATTGGGCCGGGCCCTGCCAATCGCCGACCACCACTACATCGGCAAAAGAAGTAGTAACGCGCAGGGCCGTGGTACTAGGCAGCCATACGGTGTAGTTGATTTCGTAGCGGCAGCCCGCGCCGCTACACTTGCCCTTGAGCCCAGGGCCAAACTGCGAGTTCACGGCCACACCGCCCGTGCGGGCGTCGTAGTCAAGCCACTGCACGCCCAGGCTGCCGAGCAGCTGCTCGGCGCCAAGGGTGGTTTCGGCGCGGGCAATTAGCTCGGCCTCTACCTTCATTTCGGGCTTGTTCCAAGTGCTTACGCGCACGTGGCCATAGCGGGTATCAAGGGCAAATACTTGCCCCACTTTTGCCACCTGAAAGCTGCGGCTGATGCGCCGCCGCTGCTCAATGGGTGGGTTGGCCTGCTCCTGGCTGGGCTGCGGCTGGGCGGCAGGGATATCCTGACTGCTGCCGCCCACCGGGGCCACATAATAGGTTACCCCCGGTAGGTGCTCGGGCACAGCTTGCCCAAGTGCCACCTGGCACTGCCCCGCAAGGCCTAACACCCCCATCAGCACCAGATAGCGGCTAGCGAGCATTCCGGCGAACAATGTTATCGGCAATACCGCGGCTATCGGCCAGCACGTATTCGCCATTTAGCCCGCCGTTGCCAGCCAGGGCCGTTTGGTCGTTGCCGTGCAGCTCCAGCTGCCGGTCCAGGATATCGAGCCTGATTTGCAGGTTGCGGTTCATGGCCGTGAGTACTACTTCGGGCTGGGGGTGGCGGGGCAGCTCGCGCTTAAGCTGCTGGTAGCTTGAATCGAGCCCCACCAGCTCGCGGGCCCATTCGGCCGTGGCGGCCGGGGCCAGCTGGCCAAGCTGCGTTTTGCGGTCGGTGAGCTGCGCGATGTAGTAGCGCTCCATACCATGCACCGCCGTGTCGAGGCGAACGTCAGCAGTGGTACCACCCTGGCTGGCGGCCAGCACGGTAGCATCGGTGCCCAGGTAGAGCGCCGCATCGGCGGTAGCAGTGTTCGTAATAGCACTTTGCTCCGTGGCTACGGCGGGGCTATGCCTGGTTTTCCAAGCCTCGCCCATGCCAGCGGCAATAACCAGCGCCGCCAGCGCGGCGGCGATGCCGTAGGGCTGCCAGCGCGCAGCTTTTGGCAGGCGAGTGGCAGGCAGGGGGATTTCGGTAGTAAGCGGCGCAATAAACGTAGCGGGCGCAATGCTCATACGGGGAGTCTCCGCTTCGGCCGGGCTGTCGCTGTGCAGTTGCTTTTCGAGGGCAGCCCACAGTTCGGGCCGGGGCTCGTGCAGGTCGAAGTCGGCCCGATGCCGCTCCGCGTATTCTTCTAGTGAATGACGATGAATAGGTTTCATAATAGATAGAGGTCCGCGGTGAAGCGGAATAGCGCATTGAGCGTGAGACTAATACGAGTGTCCCGGCGAACAAAGCTGGTAGCGAGGGTAGTAAAGAGAAGAACTACTTGTAGGTCAACTACTTACTTAGCTTAAGCCACGCTGCATAGCCAACTCGCGCAGGCGCGTGCGGGCCCGGCTATACTGTGATTTTGAGGTAGATTCAGTAATGCCCAGAATACCAGCTATTTCCAGGTGGTCGTAGCCCTCAAGCAGGTATAGCGACAGCACCACGCGGTAGCCGTCGGGCAACTCCTGAATGCAGCGCCGCAGCACATCGGCGCGGTACTGCTGCTCCTCAGCATCTTCGTGGGCGTGGGTCGATAGTACTTCGGCCGGGGCCGCATCCTGGTGGAAGTCTTCGAGCGGCACCAACTGCAAGCGCCTTTGCCGCAGGCAGTTAATGCTTTTATTCACCACAATGCGCTTGAGCCAGGCCCCAAACGATGAGTCGCCCTTGTACCCGCTCAGCTCGCGAAACGCGCTCAGAAAAGACTCCTGCAACACATCCTCCGCCTCAGCGTGGTCGCCGGTAATGCGCAGGGCTGCGTTGAACATGGCCTTCGAGTAGCGCCGATACAGCTCGGCCTGCGCCTGGCGGTCGTTGACGCGGCACCGCTCCACCAGCGGGGCATTGATGTCGATATACGCAACGGCTTCCATAGGCAAACTCGGCTTGGGTAAGGCGCAAAGGGCAAGGTTGCCCGCCCAAGCAACCATAGCTAACAGACAATGTGTGCGGGCGCTAGGTTGCACTAGCCTTATTAAGCCAGTGTTTTATCGTGCTGGTGCAGCAGCCGCACCACTAGGCCGGTCCAGCCGGTTTGGTGGCTGGCCCCCAGCCCGTTGCCCGTGTCGCCGTCGAAGTACTCGTGAAACAGCAGGTAATCGCGGAAGTGCGGGTCGGTTTGCAGCAGCCCGGCCTGGCCAAAGGCTGGCCGCAGCCCTTCGGCATTGCGCAGCAGCAGCCGTGCCATGCGCTCAGATAGCGCGTCGGCTACCTGGCTCAAATTGTGCAACTTACCCGAGCCGGTTGGGTATTCTACTGTGAAAGAGTCGCCGTAATACGAATGAAAACGCTGCAACGACTCTATTATCAAGTAGTTAACCGGAAACCATACTGGCCCACGCCAGTTGGAGTTGCCCCCAAACATATCGGAGTCCGACTCTCCCGCCAGATACGCCACCTCGAAAGATGCCTCCTCGGTGTGGTACTCGTAAGGATGCTCCAAATGGTAGCGCGATAGCGACCGAATGCCGTAGTCGGAGAGAAACTCCGTCTCGTCGAGCATGCGGGTGAGCACACTATGCAGGCGGCTGCGGCGCATCAGGCTCAGCAGGTGGCGGGCACCCTTACCTGGTTCCTGCCAGCGCGATATCAGCTCGGCCAGGTGCGGCCGGTGCTGCACCAGCCACCGCGCTCGCGCCGTAAATTCGGGCACCGCATCGAGTAATTCATCTTCAAGCACTTCCACAGCAAAAAGCGGAATAAGCCCCACCATCGAGCGAATGCGCAGGCGCGTGCGCGAGTCGTCGGGCATGTGCAGCACGTCGTAGTAAAACTGGTCTTGCTCATCCCAGAGGTTAAATTTACCGCCGCCGCCTAGCGTCATAGCGTGGGCGATGTACAGGAAGTGCTCGAAGAACTTACTGGCCATTTCCTGGTACACCGGGTTGGTTTTGGCCAGCTCCAAGGCCATCCGCATCAGGTTGAGGGCAAACATGGCCATCCAACTGGTGCCGTCGCTCTGCTCAATCTTGCCGCCCGTGGGCAGCGGTGCCGAGCGGTCAAACACCCCAATGTTGTCCATCCCCAAAAAGCCGCCCTCGAAGATGTTGCGTTCATCGCGGTCCTTGCGATTTACCCACCACGTAAACGTCATTACCAGCTTCTGAAAAACGGCTTCCAAAAATGCGTGGTCCCCGACACCACCGTTGAGCTTACGGTCCATCTGGTACACGCGCCACGTGGCCCAGGCATGCACCGGCGCGTTCACGTCCTCAAACTTCCACTCGTAAGCCGGCATCTGCCCGTTGGGGTGCAGGTAACCATCCTGGCACAGCAGGCGCAGCTGCTGCTTGGCAAAGCTGGCATCCACCATGGCCAGTGGTAGGCAATGAAAAGCCAGGTCCCAGGCCGCATACCACGGGTACTCCCACTTGTCGGGCATCGAGATAATGTCCGCGTTGTGCAGGTGCCGCCAGGTCGAGTTGCGGCCCTCCTGCCGCGGGCCAGTCGGGGCCGGCCACTTGGGGTCACCATCGAGCCACTGGCTCACATCGTAGTAGTAGTACTGCTTGCTCCATAGCATTCCCGCAAATGCCTGGCGCTGCACGGCCCGCGCATCAGGCTCCGTCACGCTTTCCTGCACGCAGTCATAAAATACATCCGCCTCTTCCTGCCGAGCTCCAAATACTTGGTCGAAATCCACAAACGGGGCCTCGTGTGTAGGCTGGCTCAGCCGCACGCGCACCACCTGCGCCTCACCCGGCGCAATAGTCAGCACATAATGCGCAGCGGCCTTAGTTCCCCGCTGGGCTGGGTTCACGGCCTTTAGCCGGCCCGCTACCAGGTAATCGTTAATACCATCCTTGAAGTACGCATCCTCTTTATTAAGCTCATCCGAAAGGTCTGTATTCGTTTCATTATCACAGAATAGCAACTCCGTATCCTGGTCGCAATAGAGTTGATATTCACCCAAAGTCGCGTGCTGAGCCTGCACCAGGTTTGCCTGTGGGGTAGTCAGCTCAGGCCGCCTATCATCATAGCCCCAGGCCCAGGTATTGCGAAACCACAGCTGCGGCAGCACGTGTAGCGTCGCTGCTTCCGGCCCCCGGTTGTGGGCCGTAATGCGCACCAGCATATCATCGGGCCCCGCCTTGGCATACTCAACAAACACGTCAAAGTACCGGCTCTCGTCAAAAATGCCGGTATCCAGCAGTTCGTATTCTGGCTCCAGCCGCGTGCGTGCAGCATTCTGCGCCACCAAATCTTCGTACGGAAAAGCCTGCTGCGGATACTTATACAGCATTTTCATATACGAGTGCGTGGGCGTACTATCCAAGTAGTAGTACTGCTCCTTCACGTCCTCGCCGTGGTTGCCCTGCCCGTTGGTGAGGCCAAACAGCCGCTCCTTCAGCTGCGCGTCAACGCCGTTCCACAAGCCCACCGAGAAGCACAGCCGCTGCTGGTCGTCGCTCAAGCCCGCCAGCCCTTCCTCGCCCCACCGGTAGGCGTAGGAGCGTGCCATGTCGTGGGTGATAAAGTCCCAGGCATTGCTATCAGGGCTGTAATCTTCGCGCACAGTACCCCACTGCCGCTCAGTCAGATAGGGGCCGAACTTCCGCCAATCAGCAGTCTTGTTATTGGCTTCCGCCAAGCGTCGTTGCTCTTCCATGCTAGTAATCAATCTAAAATCCGGTTAGCCCACCAACCGTTAATCAACCGCCCATCACCCGCCAACGTAGTAGGTGCCATGGTAGTAAGCGTACTCATACATACTTCTCACGCATCCCACAGTTACCCTAGCAGCAGCAAACATTACAAAAGATGCCCTACTGCCAGCCACTATTCACGCAAAAAGGGGGATGCGCCTTGCGACGCATCCCCCTCTCACAAATTTAGCTAACTTACTCAGCTTTAGCAGCCTCCTCACGGGTTTCACCGTTAGTCAACGTCTCCGTAGTAGTATCAGCTGGAGCTTCCTGCGTAGTGGTAGCAGCCGGAGCGTCCGAAGTAACTTCGACAGCCGACGTAACAGCTTCGTTATCAGCGCCTTCAGCCTTGCCACCACGGCGGCGCGAGCGGCGCGTAGTGGTCGATTTAGCTTCCGTGGCGTTCTTGGCTTCGAGCATCGTCTCGTTGAAGTCAACCAACTCAATAATGCACATATCAGCATTGTCACCGGCGCGGGTGGCGCTCAGCTTCAGAATGCGGGTATAGCCACCGGGGCGGTTAGCAATACGGCCAGCAATCTCGCCGTACAGCTCCTTCAGGCTCACCTTGCTTTGCAGCGTGGCGAATACTGTCCGGCGCGAGTGCGTCGTATCGTCCTTCGCCTTGGTCAGTAGGGGCTCAATGTACTTACGCAAGGCCTTTGCTTTAGCAACCGTAGTGGTTACGCGCTTATGCATAATCAGCGACGAAGCCATGTTCGATAGCATCGCGTGACGGTGGGCGGTAGTACGGCCCAAGTGGTTGATTTTCTTACCGTGTCTCATCGGACAAATTGGTTAAATGCTACGCTTGCGGACCAGGACCACGGCGGGTCGCGAGAACCTCATTAGAACCCTAATCCCTAGGGCGCGGCGGGTTATTGAAAGGGTGTTTATAAAAAATTACTGGCTACCAATTTCCTCAAGTGAGAAATTCAGCAGCCAGTAACATAGGCTTTTCTAGTCTTCGTCCAAGCGGTATTTGCCGAGGTCCATCCCGAAGTGCAGACCCTTTTCTTCCACAAGGTTCTCCAACTCCGTGAGGCTTTTCTTACCGAAATTGCGGAATTTCATCATGTCAGCCATGTCGAGTTGTACCAACTCGCCCAGCGTCTTGATATCGGCCGCCTTCAGGCAGTTGTAAGCCCGCACCGAAAGATCCATCTCGCCGAGCGATGTTTTCAGCACCTTGCGCATGGCCAGCGTCTCCTCATCAATCGGCTCAGCTACGGCCGGGCGGTTACCGCTCAACTGTATCGTGCTGTCCGAGAACAGCATGAAATGCTGAATCAGGATGTTAGCGGCACCTTTCAGCGCCTCTTCCGGATGAATTGAACCGTCAGTTTGAATCTCGATAAGCAAACGCTCATAGTCAGTCTTCTGCTCTACGCGCGTGTTCTCAATGCTATACTTTACGTTCTTAATGGGCGTGTAGATAGCATCAATCGCGATTTGACCAAAAACCTGGTCGGTCGGCTTGTTCTCATCGGCCGGTACGTAGCCACGACCACGCGCAATGGTGAACTCAAACTCCAACTCCTTAGCGGGGTCGAGGTTGCAGATAACCATTTTGGGATTCAGAATCTGGAAACCCACGGCAAACTTGCCGATGTCACCAGCCGAGAACGTGTCCTGCCCGCTGATACGCACCGTAATCTTGTCCTCGATGGCGTCGCTGATTTTCTTGAAGCGCACCTGCTTGAGGTTCAGAATGATTTCGGACATGTCCTCAATCACCCCTTCAATCGTCGAAAATTCGTGCAGCACCGAAGTCGTGCGCACCGACGTAATGGCGAAGCCCTCCAACGACGAAAGCAGAATGCGACGTAGCGCGTTCCCAATCGTAACGCCGTAGCCCTTCTCCAGAGGCTTGAATTCAAACGTTCCGGTAAAGTCGTCGGATTTCTCCATCACTACTTTCTCCGGCATCTGAAAAGCTAAGATTGACATATGTGGGGCAGTTAATTATGTAACGGGAAAAGCAAGCCCGAAGCTTGCTTAGTACTTGGTAGCCAAATAGAACCGTAAGCAGGCTCGTTTAGTGTCGCTTGGGCCGCGCTCTCACAAGCTAACTCCAGCGATACCGGCTTAGCACAAATGCGGCCCGAACAATGTCCGGGCCGCACCAAGTGCCAATCTATTATTACTTCGAATACAATTCGACGATGAGCTGCTCCGTGATTTTCTCCGGAATCAACTCACGCGACGGCATGTTGGTGAAAACACCCAACATCTCTTTACCATCCCACTCCAGCCATGAGAACTGGCGCGAGTTGCGCACCGTCAGGTTGGTAGTAATAGCCTCAAGCGACTTAGACTTCTCACGCACACCTACTTGGTCGCCAGCACGCAGCTTGTACGAAGGGATATTTACCACCTCACCGTTCACCGTAATGTGCTTATGCGACACCAACTGGCGCGCAGCACGACGCGTGCTAGCGATGCCCAAACGGTACACTACATTGTCAAGGCGCGACTCCAACAAGCCAAGCAGGTTATCACCGGTGATACCGGGCAATACTGCGGCCTTATGGAAGAGGTTCTCGAACTGCTTTTCAAGCACACCGTACATGTACTTTACTTTCTGCTTCTCCATCAACTGCACGGAGTACTCAGACTGCTTCTTTCGGCGGCCGCGGCCGTGCTGGCCAGGGGGGTAATTCTTTTTGTTGAGTGCCTTGCTTGGACCGAAAATCGGCTCCGAAAAGCGACGGGCAATTTTGGCGGTAGGGCCAGTATAACGTGCCATGGGATAGTGCTAACAGAAGTGAAAAATCAAACGCGACGACGCTTAGGAGGGCGGCAGCCGTTGTGCGGCAGCGGCGTCACGTCGCGAATGGTCGTCACTTCAATGCCCACGTTACCGAGTGCGCGGATGGCCGACTCACGGCCAGCACCCGGACCCTTTACAAAAATTTCGGCTTTGCGCATGCCCAAATCGTGAGCTACTTTGCCGCAATCCGTAGCTGCCATCTGGGCCGCGTAAGGAGTGTTTTTCTTAGAACCGCGGAAACCCATTTTACCAGCAGAAGCCCAGGAAATAACCTGGCCGTTGGAATTGGTTACCGAGATGATAATATTATTGAAGGAAGCGCGAATGTGGACTTGGCCCACCTGCTCTACTACGACAAGCCGCTTTTTGGCTTTGTCTTTTCTTTTTTGTGCCATTTAGTTATCGCTAAAACACGGCAGGTGTTAGCGCCTTTGGCGAATCAGGAGTTGTGAGATTTGAATTTCCTTTCGGTCTATCTAAACCTCACAGCTCCTGGTCCCCTTCAGGGCTGATTGCCGCTATTGATTATTTCGTTGCTTTCTTCTTGCCAGCCACAGTCTTGCGCTTGCCCTTACGGGTACGCGAGTTGTTTTTGGTGTGCTGGCCGCGCACTGGCAGGCCTTTGCGGTGACGCAGACCACGATAGCAGCCAATATCCATCAGACGCTTGATGTTGAGCTGAATTTCCGAACGCAGTGCGCCTTCGGTTTTATGCTCAGCGGCAATGATGCTACGCACCTCACCAGCTTCAGCCTCAGTCCAATCCTTTACTTTTTTGTTGGCTTCAATGCCAGCTTTAGCAAGAATTTTAACCGAGTTGCTCCGGCCAATGCCGAAAATGTAAGTCAGGGCGATTTCGCCGCGCTTGTTGTCCGGGATGTCTACCCCTGCGATACGAGCCATAGTGGTTGTATGATGTTTGCGGACCAGAAAGCCCGGCAACGGCTTGGAAGGCGACTCAGCGACAAAAAGTTCGTTAAGTCAGTACCCAAGGCTCCGGGTTTCTGAAAATTGATTTAGCCCTGACGCTGTTTGAAGCGGGGATTCTTCTTGTTGATAACGTAGAGTTTGCCGTTGCGACGGATGATTTTGCAATCAACGCTACGTTTCTTCACCGAGGTTTTTACTTTCATGACCTTGAAAAGAACGAAAAAATTACTTGTAACGATATTTGATGCGTCCCTTTGACAAGTCATAGGGCGACATCTCTAGTTTCACCTTGTCGCCGGGCAGAATCTTGATGTAGTGCATCCGCATCTTACCCGAGATGTGGGCAATTAGCTGATGCCCGTTTTCCAATTCCACGCGGAACATGGCGTTGGACAGGGCTTCGAGGATGGTACCGTCCTGCTCGATGGAGGCTTGTTTTGCCATAGGGGCTACTGCAATGCTTTTTCTATGTATTCAAACGAGGTCAGAATTTCTGCCTTATCTTTTCTAACAACAATTGTGTGTTCAAAGTGCGCGGCTGGCTTCTTATCGCGCGTGCGAATAGTCCAACCATCTTTCTCTTGCACAATATCTTTCTTACCCAGTGTCACCATCGGCTCGATGGCAATTGTCATACCAGTTTGGAGCATCGGCCCGGAACCTCGCTTACCGTAATTAGGCACCTCAGGCTTCTCATGCAGCTTTGCTCCTACACCATGACCTACCAACTCCCGAACCACACCGTAACCTTTGGTAGCTACGTGATTCTGAATAGCAAAACTGATATCACCAATACGATTACCACTAATGGCTTGCTCAATTCCTTTGTACAAAGAGGCTTCCGTTTCCTTCAGCAATTGTCTAATTTCTTGCGATACCTCCCCGATTGGATAAGTATAAGCACTATCAGCATGGTAACCGTTAAGAAAGACTCCAGCATCTACCGATAAAATATCACCGCTCTTCAATGGTTCATCAGTAGCGAATCCATGTACCACAACTGAGTTGGGGCTTAAACACAAACTGTAAGGGAAATTATTATAGCCTTTAAAAGAGGGGGTAGCACCGTGGTCGCGAATGAATTCTTCGGCGCGCCGGTCTAGCTGACGCGTAGTAACTCCTTCGCGAACCATGGCAGCCACTTCACCATGCGCTCGCGCCAGCAGTTGACCTGCGGCACGCATCAAATCTATTTCTTCTTCAGTTTTGAACTGAATAGTACCTGTTGCCATATCTAGTCACTTATGAAGCCAGCGCTACCGGCTCGGTAGTGCGACTACGCAACTTGTTCGATTTCATCATGCCATCGTAATGACGCATTAGCAGATAACTCTCAATTTGATTGAGTGTATCAAGTACTACACCTACCATAATAATAAGCGATGTCCCCCCATAAAACAATGATAGTGGGCGAGTTACGCCTAGTAACAATGCTGCAGTAGGAAAAACAGCAATCAGCGCAAGAGCTACAGCGCCAGGCAAAGTGATACGGGTCAATATCTCATCAATAAATTCCGAAGTATCACGCCCAGGCTTAACACCAGGAACAAATCCCCCACTCCGCTTAAGGTCGTCCGCAATCTGGTTGGGGTTGACGCTAATAGCAGTATAGAAGTATGTGAAAACAACAATAAGCAACGCAAAGACTGTATTGTACACCCAGTGCTCAGGCGAGAAATACGAAGCAATTGTAGCTGCTAAATCACTGTTCTTGTCCCAAGCAGAAGCAGCAATGCTCGGAACGAACATCAGCGACTGCGCGAATATGATAGGCATAACACCAGCAGCATTCACCTTAAGCGGAATAAACTGGCGCTGGGCATCTAATTGCGTAGTGCCGCCAACCTGCTTTGCG
Source organism: Hymenobacter sp. H14-R3 (assembly GCF_030063445.1). GTDB lineage: Bacteria > Bacteroidota > Bacteroidia > Cytophagales > Hymenobacteraceae > Hymenobacter. The sequence continues at coordinate 221,944 of NZ_JASITD010000001.1, forward strand.
TACTGCACCGGAATTCGGCGAACAGCCTGTGTAAGCACGATAACTGCCATTACAACCAAGAAGAGTACGACCAATTCTAACAGGAAAATCAACGATTTATTGATGCCTTTGGCAGCTGCTTCACCAATAAGGGCGCCTGGAAGACGTGAGACGATTCCAATCATGATTATCATGGAAATGCCGTTGCCAATGCCTTTGTCTGTAATCTTTTCACCCAGCCACATGCAGAAAAGCGTTCCCGCCGTGATGATGAGCATGGTAGATATGGTGAAGAAGGTACCAGGAGATACAATAGCCTCAGCATTAATAGTTGCTAAGAAACCAACTGATTGAGCCATCACAATTGGGATGGTCAGCAGCCGCGTATACTGGTTGATTTTCTTCCGACCTGATTCGCCTTCTTTCTGCAATTTCTGAAAGTATGGAACCGCAATAGTTAGCAGCTGCAATACAATAGAAGCAGAGATGTAGGGCATTATGCCCAACGCAAAAATGGAAGCATGGCTAAATGCTCCACCCAGCAGGGTATCTAAAATACCGAAAACGCCGCCGGTACCCGCCTTAAGACGAGTAGGGTCAACACCAGGCAACACAACGTAGCAGCCTAGCCGGTAGATAGCAATGAAAAAAAGCGTATTGAGGATTCGCGTACGCAAATCCTCAATCGCAAAGATATTCTTTATCGTGTTGATAAACTTATTCATTGCTCGTGTTTAGTAGTTACAACGTAACAACCTTGCCACCGGCTTTCTCAATAGCCTCAACGGCTGATTTTGAGAAAGCGTGAGCGTGTACTTCCAGAGCGGTAGTGAGTTCACCACGGCCGAGGATTTTAATTTTGGCATTCTTCGATGCCAAACCAGCTCCTACGAAGTAAGCTTGGTCCATAGCGGTTACCGTGCCTTTTTCGAGTAACCCCTGAAGCACGTCGAGATTAATACCCTTAAACTCAACGCGGTTAATGTTCGTGAAACCGAATTTTGGAACACGACGCTGGAGAGGCATTTGGCCACCTTCGAAGCCCGACTTACGCGAGTAACCCGAACGTGACTTAGCACCTTTGTGACCACGGGTAGCAGTACCACCACCACCGGAGCCCTCACCACGGCCAAGGCGCTTATTATTGCGCGTCGAGCCAGCGGCGGGTTTTAGATTGGAAAGATTCATGACTGTGATAATCGCTTACAGTTCGGTTACTTCCAGCAGATGCTTCACCGAAGCTACCATGCCCAAAATGCTGGCATTGGCTTCGTGGGTTGCAGTGCTGTTCATTTTATTCAGGCCGAGGGCCTGCACGGTGCGCTTCTGACGCTCGGGGCGGTCAATGGCGCTGCGCACGAGCTTTACTTGAATCTGTGGCATAGTCAAATTAACCGTTAAAAACGCGGGCGAGAGAAATACCACGAGCCTGTGCAATTTGCAACGGGTCGCGCATTTTAGCCAAAGCAGCAAAGGTAGCCTTTACTACGTTGTGAGGGTTGGAAGAGCCTTTTGACTTGGCCAGTACATCCTTAATACCAGCCGATTCAAACACGGCACGCATGGCACCGCCAGCAATTACACCCGTACCAGCCGCAGCAGGCTGCACCAGTACGAAACCTCCACCGTAACGGCCTTCCATGATATGCGGAACGGTGTGCTTGTACAGCGGCACCTTCACTACATTCTTTTTAGCATCGTCGATGCCCTTAGCAATAGCGTCGGTTACTTCGTTGGCTTTGCCTAGTCCGTAGCCTACGTTGCCTTTGCCGTCACCTACTACTACGATAGCCGAAAAGCTGAAGCGACGACCACCTTTCACCACTTTGGCTACACGGTTGATAGCTACTACTTTCTCTTTGAGGTCCGACTCACCCTGAACAGAGTTATCGTTGCCACGGCCACCGCGGTCGTTGCCACGACGGTCGTTACCACCTCGATTGTTGCCACCGCGGTCGTTTCCACCAGGAGCGCCACCACGGTTGTTGTTAGTATACTCTGCCATGATGCTTAGAAATTGAGGCCGCCTTCGCGAGCTCCTTCGGCTAGTGATTTAATACGGCCGTGATAGAGATAGCCCGAGCGGTCGAACACCACTTTCGTGATACCAGCCTCTTGTGCTTTGGCGGCGATTTCGCGGCCAACGGCAGCGGCCAGAGCCACACCGTTACCGCCTTCTGCCGTTACCTTTTTCGACGAAGCAGCAGCCAGCGTGCGGCCAGCCGAGTCGTCAATAATCTGGGCGTAGATACCTGTGTTGGAACGGAACACCGACAGACGCGGGCGCTCCGAAGTACCAGACACTTTCGTGCGGATGATGCGCTGAATGCGCTTCCGGCGAGTTGCTTTATCGAAAGCCATGATACTAGATTACTTTTTAGCGGCAGTCTTGCCGGCTTTACGACGAACAATCTCACCCACAAAGCGCACACCTTTGCCTTTGTAAGGCTCTACTTTCCGCAACGAGCGGATTTTGGCGGCTACCTGACCGATAAGCTGCTTATCGATGCTGGTCAGGGTTACAATGGGGTTTTTACCTTTTTCAGTAACGGCAGTGGCCAGTACTTCGGGAGGCATTGCCAAGTACACGTTGTGCGAGTAGCCGAGTGAAAGCTCCAGCGACTTACCTGACACGGTAGCCTTATAGCCTACACCTACCAACTCAAGCTTATGCTCGTAGCCGGTGTTAACGCCGGTAATCATGTTATTGATTAGCGAGCGGTACAGGCCATGCATGGCTTTGTGACGCTTCTGTTCCGTAGGGCGGGTTACCACTACGTTGCCGTCTTCCGTAGCTACCGCAATATCGCGGTCTACAGCCTGGGTCAAGGTGCCTTTCGGGCCTTTCACCGTTACGGTGTTCTCGTTGTCGACCGATACCTGCACGCCGGCGGGCAGTGCAATCGGTAGTTTGCCAATGCGGGACATATAGATACTAGGGCTTAGCGGTTAGTACACGTAGCACAGCACCTCGCCGCCCACGTTCTCGTTTTTAGCCTCCTTCTCAGTCATTACCCCTTTCGAGGTCGACAGGATGGCGATGCCCAAACCACTCAATACGCGGGGCAGGTTATCGGCAGCGCGATACTGGCGCAGACCGGGCGTGCTCACACGGTCCAGCTTGGTAATAGCCGGAGCCTTCGTAGTGGGGTTGTACTTCAAGGCGATTTTAATCACACCTTGGGCCGAAGTATCATCAAAACGGTAGCTCTGAATGTAGCCCTTGTGATAGAGCACTTTCGTGATTTCCTTTTTGATGTTGCTGGCCGGGATTTCCACCACCCGGTGGTTCGCCTTGAGGGCGTTGCGCAACCGGGTCAGGTAATCAGCAATCGGGTCAGTATTCATTTAGTTTAAGTAGGTCCTTGTTACGGGACCACAAAGATAAGAAAATTTCGACGCACTAGCTACTGCCGTACAACGAAATCTCGGTTAAGACTACTGGGCTCGGCTTTCGGAGCCAGCCCATGGTTTCTTTCGGCAACCTGCCAAATAGGGTGGGCAAGCCCACGGGTACTCTCTTTCGGGGTGCAAAGGTAGCAGCAAGCGCGGTACTTATGCAAGAGGACCAGCTAATAAAATTCTTGTCTGTTACGTAAAAGCAAAAAGCCCCCAACTCCAAGAGTTGAGGGCTTTCGATGTTAGAGACAATTTATACTACCAACTCGACTTCGTCACGCCGGGAATCTTACCAGCCAGCGCCATTTCGCGGAAGCGAACGCGACTGATGCCAAACTTGCGCATGTAGCCACGGGGGCGGCCGTCAATCATGTCGCGGTTGTGCAGGCGCACGGGCGAAGAGTTGCGGGGCAACTTGTCGAGGCCAAGGTAATCGCCTGCTGCTTTTAGAGCCTTACGCTTATCGGCGTAGCGGGCTACCAGGGCAATGCGCTTGCGAGCCCGGGCTTTGATGGATTCTTTAGCCATTATTCAACTTCCTTTTTAGCGTTAGCGAAGGGCATACCGAAAGCGCGGAGCAACTCGTAGCTCTGCTCATCGTTTTCGGCAGTCGTTACGAAGGTGATATCCATACCGGAGATGCCTTTGATTTTATCAATAGAAATCTCGGGAAAGATAATCTGCTCCTTCACGCCGAGGGTATAGTTACCCCGACCGTCGAATCCCTTGTCGTTGATGCCTTTGAAGTCCCGCACGCGGGGCAGAGCTACCGTCAAAAGACGGTCAAGGAATTCGTACATCCGCTCGCCGCGCAACGTAACGCGCGCACCAATGGGCATACCTTCTCGGAGTTTGAAGTTCGAAACCGAGCGCTTAGCGATGGTAGGAACAGCCTTTTGACCAGTAATGGTCGTCAACTCCTCTACCCCGTTGTCAACCAATTTCTTGTCAGCAACAGCGGCACCGATGCCCCGGTTGATACAGATTTTGGTTATGCGCGGTACCTGCATGATACTCTTGAACTGGAATTTCTCCTGGAGCGCTGGTACTACTTCTTTCTGATATTTATCTTTAAGTCGAGCCATTATCGTAACGAATTAAGAGTTGGCCGAATCAACCTTCTTCACGTTGGATACGTGCATCGGGCTCTCGATTTTGGTAATGCCACCCTGGGGGTTCTTGGCACTCGGCTTATTATGCTTCGTTACCAGGTTGAGGCCTTCTACGATAACACGCTGCGTAGAGCGGTTTACCGATTTGATGATGCCGGTCTTGGTGCGCTCGTCGCCAGCAATAACTTTCACGAGGTCACCGGTTTTCACGTGCAAGTGCACGGCCGGAGCTTTTGCTTTAGTTGCCATAGCTTAGATTACTTCAGGGGCCAGCGATACGATTTTCATGAACTGCTTCTCGCGCAGCTCACGTGCCACCGGCCCGAAAATGCGCGTGCCGCGGGGCTCGTCGTTGTTGTTGAGCAGTACAGCAGCGTTATCGTCGAAGCGGATGTAAGAACCGTCCTTACGACGGATTTCTTTCTTCACGCGCACGATAACAGCCTTGCTAACAGTACCTTTCTTGGCATTGCCCGAAGGAATTGCCGACTTGATAGCAACCACGATTTTATCACCAACCGTAGCGTACTTCTTGCCCGTGCCACCCAGTACGCGGATGCAGAGCACTTCCTTGGCGCCGCTATTGTCGGCCACCGTGAGGCGGGATTCTTGCTGTATCATCGTTCAGGATTATTTAGCACGTTCAACAATTTCAACCAAGCGCCAGCGCTTGGTTTTGCTCAGAGGGCGGGTGCTCATGATGCGCACCAAGTCACCTTCGCCACACTCGTTTTTCTCGTCGTGGGCGTGGAACTTGGTAGTCTTGCTCACGAACTTGCCGTAAATCGGATGCTGGTGTTTTGCAACTACCGCAACCGTGATGGACTTATCCATCTTGCTGCTGGTCACCTTGCCCACGATTTCTTTCCGCATGTTGCGGTCCGAAGCATTGTCGTGAGCCGGCAACAGGTTTTCTTGAGTCGGTTCCATTACTAAGCTTTGTTAGAAGCCTGCTCATTGTTCCGACGCGAAACTTCCGTTTGCAGGCGAGCAACGGTTTTGCGGTTGGCCTTCAGGCGGCCGGGGTTTTCGAGCGGGCTAATAGCGTGCGCAAAGCGCATCTGCTGGCCGTTGGTTTGCTCGGTTTTAAGCTGGGTGCGCAGGTCGTCGACCGACAGGGCGCGAATTTCTTCGTTTTTCATCGGATTAAGCAACGTTATCTACGTAGTCGCGACGAACTACGAAGGAGGTGCGAACCGGCAGCTTCTGAGCAGCCAGACGCAGCGACTCTTTTGCAGTTTCGAGGCTAACGCCATCCGATTCAAACATGATTTGACCAGGCTTCACGCATGCTACCCAATACTCGGGTGAACCTTTACCCTTACCCATCCGCACTTCAGCAGGCTTCTTGGTAATTGGCTTATCTGGGAAAATGCGAATCCATACTTGCCCTTCGCGTTTCATAGCACGGGTCATGGCAATACGGGCAGCCTCAATCTGGCGAGCCGTAATCCAAGAAATTTCCAGTGACTTAAGCGCGAACGAACCGAAGTCTATGGAGCTGCCGCGGTAGGCCAAGCCTGTTACGCGACCCTTTTGCATCTTGCGATACTTGGTCCTTTTCGGTTGTAACATTTGAGTAAAAAAAGAAAACTTGAAAAATATTAGCAGTGAACCGTACCCTGAACAAAATGATTCAGGATACGGCTCAGACTAGTTTGCTATAACCTAACGACGGGGGCCGCCACCTTGACCGCTACGGTTGCCACCGCCAGCGGGGCCACCACCTTGACCACCACGGTTACCACCGCCGGCAGGGCCACCCTGGCCGCCACGAGGGCCGCCAGCAGCGCCGTCACGACGCGGACCACGGTCGCCATCGCGACGCGGACCACGGTCGTTGCGGTCACCATCGCGGCGCGGGCCACGGTCGCCACCACGGCCACCACGGTCGTCACCACCCTGCTGACCAGCAGGGACTTGGTTGGGCGATAGATCGGGCTTGCCGAACACCTCACCGCGCATCACCCACACCTTGATGCCAATTTTGCCATATACCGTTTGGGCTTCTGACAAAGCGTAGTCGATGTCAGCGCGCAGCGTGTGCAGCGGAGTACGACCTTCTTTGTACTGCTCCGAACGGGCAATCTCAGCACCACCTAGGCGACCACCGCACTGAATCTTGATGCCTTCAGCACCAGCCCGCATAGCAGCCTGGATAGACATCTTCATGGCGCGACGGAACGAGATACGAGCAGCCAACTGCTGAGCGATGCTCTCGCCTACTAGGCGAGCGTCCAGCTCGGGGCGCTTAATCTCGAAGATGTTGATTTGAACGTCCTTCTTGGTGATTTCCTTGAGCTCGTCCTTAATCTTATCTACCTCCTGGCCGCCTTTACCGATTACCACACCCGGACGAGCCGTGTTGATGGTAATAGTAATCCGCTTCAGGGTGCGCTCGATAACGATGCGCGAGATACCACCCTTTTGGATACGGGCGTTGATGTACTTGCGGATTTTCTCGTCTTCAACGAGTTTGTCGGCAAAATCCTTGCCGCCGTACCAGTTTGAGTCCCAGCCTTTAATAACGCCGAGTCGGAAACCAACGGGATTTACTTTCTGTCCCATGATAAATTAAGCGTTGGCGGGGGTTTCAGTGGGGGTAGCAGCAAGGCGAGTCAGCGCGTTAAGCTCTTTCTTCGACATATGCGACTCACGCTGCGGACCAACCGTCAGCGTGATGTGGTTCGAGCGCTTGCGGATGCGGTGACCACGGCCCTGGGGGGCGGGACGCAGACGCTTTAGTTGACGTCCTTCGTCTACCGAAATCTCGGTTACACAAAGGTTAGCATCTTCGATGCGCTCCTCGGGGTTTTTCTGCTGCCAGTTGGCCAAAGCCGATAGGAGCAGCTTCTCAACGCGCTCAGCGCCCGAGTTAGCCTCGAAGCGGAGCAGACCGAGGGCCTGGGTTACGCGCTTACCGCGAACCAGATTGGCTACCAAGCGCATCTTGCGCGGCGAGGTAGGCACGTTACGGAGTTTGGCTACTGCTTCCATCTTAACGCTTGCCTTTATCTTTTTTGGCGACGTGACCACGGAAGTTGCGCGTTGGCGCAAACTCGCCGAGCTTGTGGCCGACCATGTTTTCAGTTACATAGACCGGGATGAACTTGTTCCCGTTGTGGACTGCGAAGGTGTGGCCTACGAAGTCGGGCGAAATCATCGAGCGCCGCGACCAAGTTTTAACCACTGACTTCTTGCCAGCGCTTTCCAGCGCTTCTACCTTTTTCTCGAGCCGGAAGTCAATGTACGGCCCTTTTTTGAGTGAACGTGCCATATATTACTTCTTGCCTTTGCGGCTGACAATCAGGTTCTCAGAATACTTGTTCTTGTTGCGGGTCTTCTGACCCTTAGCGAAGATACCGTTACGGCTACGTGGGTGACCACCCGACGATTTACCCTCACCACCACCCATTGGGTGGTCAACAGGGTTCATGGCTACACCACGAACGCGGGGACGACGACCAGCCCAGCGGTTGCGACCGGCTTTGCCCATCACAACGTTCATGTGGTCACCGTTCGATACCGTACCAACTGTGGCGGTGCAGGTAACGAGTACCATGCGCATCTCACCAGAGGGCAGCTTAAGGGTAGCGTAACGCTCTTCGCGGGCTACAAGCTGGGCATACGTGCCAGCCGAACGAGCGATAGCGGCACCCTGACCGGGCTGCAACTCGATGTTGTGTACAATAGTACCGAGGGGCATCTCGCGGAGTGGCAACGCATTGCCAACTTCGGGAGCTACACCAGGGCCCGATACGATAACGGTATCTACGCTCAGGCCCGCAGGGGCGATGATGTAGCGCTTCTCGCCGTCGGCGTAGTGCAGCAAGGCAATACGAGCGGTACGGTTAGGGTCGTACTCGATGGTCTTCACCGTGGCCGGAACACCGGCTTTATCACGCTTAAAGTCTACGATACGGTACTGGGTCTTATGTCCACCACCAATATAGCGGTTAGACATTTTACCCGAAGAGTTACGACCGCCACTCTTTTTGAGTGAGGTCAGCAACGACTTCTCCGGCGTCGACGTCGTTAGCTCGTCGAAGGCCGGGGCCACGCGGAAGCGTTGGCCTGGCGTGGTTGGTCTGAGTTTTTTAAGTGCCATTACTAGCTATTTGGGCTTTTGCGGCGAAGGCAATTAGATATTGCCGTAGAAATCGATGATATCACCGTCCTTCAGAGTCACAACGGCTTTTTTGCCGTGGGCGCGACGACCCGAAACCTGGCCACCTTTGGTAGCCTTCGACTTGATTTTGCCAATCGTGCGCATTGTGTTAATGCCGGTCACCGTGACGCCATAAAGTTGCTCGATGTCTTTCTTAATCTGAACTTTGTTAGCCGTGCGTTCCACTTCGAATACGTAGCGGCCGGTTTCGGTAAGGCTGGTAGCCTTCTCGGTGATAATGGGGCGTTTCAGCGTGCTCATTATTCGGCGGAGTTAGTAGTGTACAATTGCTCCAGCGAACGCAGGCCGTCCTCGCTGATGAGCAGGGTGTCGGTGTTCAACAAGTCGTGGGTATTAAGGCCTACGGCAGTCGAAATCTTCACTTTCTGCACGTTGCGGGCGCTGAGAAGCAGGTTTTTATCAGCAGCCTCGCCAGCTACGTACAATGTCTTACGACCATTGTTGAGCTTCAGGCCATCTAAAACGGCCACGAAGTCCTTCGTGCGGGGAGCGCTGAAAGCCAGGTTTTCAACCAAAGCCACTTTGCCATCGCGAGCCAGCACCGAAAGGGCCGACAGACGCGCAACGCGCTTGGTCTTCTTATTTAGCTTGAAGCTATAGTCACGCGGACGTGGACCGAACATGCGGCCACCACCTACGAACACACCCGACTTCATCGAACCAGCACGAGCACCACCAGTGCCTTTCTGCTTCTTCAATTTCTTGGTGGTACGGGAGATTTCGGCGCGCTCCTTCGATTTGTGCGTACCCTGGCGCTGGTTGGCCAAGTACTGCTTCACGTCAAGGTACATGACGTGCTCGTTTGGCTCGTGGCCAAACACGGCGTCGGACAGCGTAACCTTGCGGCCGGTGTCTTCGCCTTTGCTATTGAATACGGACAGTTCCATCTCTAGTAAGCTTAGCAGGTTATTTCTCTAGGAACACGTAGCCATTCTTGGCACCGGGCACTGAGCCGCTTACCAGAATCAGGTTCTTATCAGCTACAATACGCATCACCTTCAGATTCTGAATCTTGACTCTGTCAGTACCCATGCGGCCACCCATGCGCATTCCTTTGAATACGCGCGAAGGCCACGAGCACGCACCAATAGAACCGGGGTGACGCAGACGGTTGTGCTGACCGTGGGTTTGACCACCTACGCCCTGGAAGTTGTAGCGTTTTACAACACCCTGGAAACCTTTACCTTTCGAGGTGCCCACAACGTCAACAAACTCACCTTCTGCAAACAGCGAGGTTTCAACCGTGCTACCGAGTGTATAAGCTGCGAGGTCTTCCGTACGGAATTCAACGAGGCGTTTCTTGGGGGTGGTGCTAGCTTTGGCGAAGTGGCCAGCCAAAGCCTTAGTGGTACGTTTAGCCTTCTTCTCGCCATAGGCAAGCTGAACAGCGTTATAGCCGTCGTTTTCGACAGTTTTAACCTGCGTCACTACGCACGGACCCGCTTCGATGAGCGTGCAAGGGATATTTTTCCCGTCCGGAGTGAAGAGGCTTGTCATACCGATTTTTTTACCGATGATGCCAGGCATTCTAGTGGATATTAAATGACACAAAAAGAAAAGGCCCGAGTGGCCTTTTCGCTAAGGGAGTGCAAAGGTAGGGATTTTTTGTGAGAAAAACCAAACTAGAGAGTAAAATAATTTCAGGTCAAGCTGTTAGCTCAGTATGAATTGCTACACTTTACTGTTGCTCTCTATCGACCTGAGGTTGGTTGCGGCATACAGCAACACTTGGCACTTCCGCACTCATAGGCGCCAATGCCAATAGCGCAAAGAATAGACCGATGATTATGCCCAGGTTATTCTCTAACGTGTATTCGGACAGAAAAGAAATGGTGATTATAGCGTAAATAACTATTGCCAACAGATTATGCTGCCGTACACCAATCCAAAGTGGATAGTAGAAGCCGTACAGAAACATCGCTAAACCAACTACTCCATAAGCAGCTAAATTGTAAATAAACTGATTATGAGGCAGCAAATAGTTACTAACACTTATCTCCGGATAGCGGTAGCTGTACTGCTGCGCCATTTCCTGTTCTAATCGTGCTTTACCCACCCCGAGCAGCAGATGCTTCTGAATGATAGTTTCAGCTACCTCATAAGAGTACAAGCGTGCCGTGACGGAGAAATTATTAGCAGAGCTAGCAACTCCTCTTTGCATAGTATCATATAATGTATTATGAATTCGCAACTGAAGTGTAGGAAACAGCCATAAACAAGTAAGCCCTACCCCTACTACCAGCACTATGCTCGTAGCGGCAGTTTTCCAACGCTTCAATTGCCATCCTATCCCAACCAGTAGTAAAATACCGCCGAAGTAAAGGCTAAGTAACCCGCTTCGAACTGCCAGTAAGTGCTGAAAAAGAAACAGCAGGCCTACTCCTATTCCAATGGTAATCCGCCATTGAGTGGCTAATTCTTTACTCAACAACAGCACACACCCAGATAATATAGATATACTAATAAGTATACTGAAACGCACATGATCGGGCTCCGTTGGCATCACTTGAGATCGGTCGTATTGCCTAACAATCTCTTGCAAGTGTAATGAGTAGTTAGTCGTAGCACCTATTGCTGAAGCCAAGCAACAGGTTATTACTACTGTCCAAACAATACGCTTATGTAACGAGCGCCAAGTTGGAAGCAGCAAAAAGGATAACGGAAGCAATAGAAAAGGTAATTGAAGGACTAAGTCCTTAAGCAACTCTTTATCATACAAGTTATTATGGCATAGACCAAAGAAGAAATGAATCCCATATATTATAGTTAAACTCAAAAAAGTGCGGGCGTGTGCCCGTTGAGCAATTTGCTTATTCGCAATGGCATAGGCGACGCCAGTTAAAAATAAACCAGCTATGCCAATACTTGGTAGTATTAATATCCAGCGTGTAACAAACAGCCCTAAAATAATTATCGCACTCCAAAAGACGCTCAGTCGCCGCGTACTAGTTTCAGAAAACAAACTCCACATACCAATAAATGCTGTTGCTAGGCAGCACTGTATGCTGCGGTATTGCTTTTCAGCATATTCTCTTCAAAATAGCTCTGCCAAATGCCCATCAAAGGTAGCCCTCAGTAGCAGCCTAGCTTAGCAGAGGTAGTAGACCCGTCTAACTGAATTTGCAAACTTTAAAATGCTGGGCCATTCACCCATTCAGCGCGGATTACTTTTGTCTATGACTCGCCCGAAAGCCTCTGTTATCCTTTCCGTATACAATCGATTCGACTTTTTACAGTTAGTATTAGCTGGCCTAGAAATTCAAACGGAACCGGATTTTGAAGTAATTATTTCTGACGATGGCTCTCATGAAGCTTTTATCAACCAGCTAGCAACTCTGCGAGCAGTATCTCCCCTGCGTATTTCCCACAACTGGCACCCAGATACTGGCTTTCTAAAAAACCGCATTCTGAACGTTTCTATCAGGTCGGCTCAAGGCGCACAACTCATTTTTTTGGATGGTGACTGCATTCCCCATCCTGCCTTCGTAGCAGAACACCTAGCCCTGGGTGGCCCCGACCGATGCCTAGCCGGGCGGCGCATTGACCTGTCCGATCGCCTTACGCGCCAACTTACGCCCGTGCGTGTGCGCCAAGGAGTATTACAGAGCCCCTACACTGCCATAGGGCAATTAATCGGTTTTTTAACTCGCCGCACATTCCATTTCATGAATGGATTATATGTAACCAATCCACTACTAAGGAGTTACTTCAATCGTAAGGAGCGAGGGCTATTAGGGGCCAACTTCTCTGTGATGAAAGCCGACTTAGAAGCTATAAATGGCTTCGACGAAAGATACAATGCTCCCACCTTTGGGGAGGACTCAGATGTAGAATTTCGCTTGCGGCTAAATGGTGTAAAAGTCATACCTGTTCTCAACATCGCAGTTACTTATCATTGCCACCACAAGCTACTACCACGCCCTGAAGCCAATAGAGCATTATATGAGCATGTAGTACGTGAAAGCCAAGCTTTTACACCTTACGGCTTGGTCCAGTAAATATAAAGTACTCAGTAAACGCTAAGAAGGCCCCGCCAGCAATACTGACGGGGCCTTTTTAGTACTCAAATCTCAAGTTCAAACTTTGATTTCAACGTCAACGCCGCTAGGCAGTTCCAGCTTCATCAGCGCGTCTACCGTCTTACTGCTGGTCGAGAAAATATCAACCAAACGCTTGTACGTACAAAGCTGAAATTGCTCCCGGCTCTTCTTGTTCACGTGGGGCGAGCGAAGTACGGTATATTTCTCCTTTTCCGTAGGCAACGGAATAGGACCACTTACAATAGCACCGGTCGCTTTAACCGCTTTCACGATTTTTTCTGCCGATTTATCGACCAAGTTGTGGTCGTAGCTTTTCAGCTTGATTCTGATTTTTTGATTCATGGTGTTTAGAGGCCGATTGCCTCAGGGTGTGACAAGCTGAAAGGAAACTATTTGCCGCCTTTTATTTTAGCGATGATTGCATCTGCCATGTTTTGCGGTACTACCTCGTAGTGCGAGAAAGTAAGCGAAGCCGAGGCACGGCCCGACGACAACGTACGCAGGTCGGTTACGTAGCCGAACAACTCCGACAGGGGCACATCTGCTTTGATAATCTGAGCACCGCCTTTGGTATCCATGCCCTTCATCAGGCCACGGCGGCGGTTCAAGTCACCCGTTACCGGGCCGGTGTACTCGTCAGGGCAAACTACTTCAACAGCCATAATAGGCTCAAGCAATTTTGGGCCGGCTTTGCGGGCTGCTTCGCGGAAACCACCACGGGCGGCGAGTTCAAACGACAGGGCGTCCGAGTCAACGTCGTGGAAGGAGCCGTGATACAGCTTCACCTTCATACCTTCAATTGGGAAGCCAGCCAGCGGGCCCTGCTTCATTGCCTCTTCAAAACCTTTCTGGATAGGCGCAATGAATTCACGCGGAATTACACCACCAACAATAGCATTGTCGAATTCAAAACCAGGCTTTTCGGGCTCGGTTTCTTTCGGACCAAGTTCAAACTCGATATCGCCAAATTTACCACGGCCACCGGTTTGCTTCTTGTAGGTTTCGCGGTGGTCGACTTTCTTGGTCAAAATCTCCTTGTAGGCTACCTGTGGGGCACCCTGGTTGATTTCTACCTTGAATTCACGACGCATCCGGTCAATGATGATTTCCAAGTGCAACTCGCCCATACCACGAAGAATGGTCTGGCCAGTCTCGGTATCGGTGTTAACGCGCAGGGTCGGGTCTTCCTCAATGAGCTTAGCGATAGCCATACCCATTTTGTCAACGTCGGCCTGCGTTTTTGGCTCAATAGCATAGCCGATTACGGGCTCAGGGAACGACATCGACTCAAGCACGAGCGGCGATTTTTCGTCGGTCAGCGTATCACCAGTTTTGATGTCTTTGAAACCAACACCAGCAGCAATATCACCAGCTTGGATGCTGTCGATTTGGTTCTGCTTGTTGGAGTGCATCTGCATGAGGCGCGAGATACGTTCCTTCTTGCCGGTGCGGTTGTTCAGTACATATGAACCACCGTTCAGCACACCGCTGTAGCAGCGGAAGAAGCATAAGCGGCCTACGTAAGGGTCAGTAGCAATCTTGAACGCCAAAGCGGTGAACGGCTCCGAGTTGTCGGGGTGGCGCTCTACCTCAGCACCGTTGTCTGGGTTAGTACCAATGATGGCGGGCATGTCGAGGGGCGACGGCAGGTAGGCCATCACGGCATCCAGCATCGTCTGCACACCCTTGTTTTTGAAGGCCGAGCCGCACAATACGGGCGAGAATTTCATGTCAATTACCGCTTTGCGGATAACGACCATCATTTCTTCGCGGGTAATGCTTTCCGGGTCCTCGAAGAATTTCTCCATCAAGGTATCATCGTACTCAGCAACGCTCTCGATGAGCTTCTCGCGCCACTCGGCTACCGTATCCACGAGGTCTTCGGGAACCGGAACTTCATTGTACGACTTGCCTTCGGTGGCGTCGTCCCATACAATGGCTTTGCCAGTGAGGAGGTCAACTACACCTTTGAACGTGTCTTCAGCACCAATCGGAATTTGCAGCGGCACGGGGTTAGCACCGAGCTTTTCCTTAATCTCGGCTACAGCCTTGAAGAAGTCAGCGCCGGCACGGTCCATCTTATTGACGAAGCAAATGCGGGGAACGCTATACTTGTCAGCCTGACGCCACACAGTCTCCGACTGCGGCTCTACCCCCGACACGGCGCAGAACAAGGCTACGGCCCCGTCCAACACGCGCAACGAGCGCTCCACTTCTACCGTAAAGTCAACGTGACCGGGGGTATCAATGAGGTTGATTTTGTACTGGTGCGTGTCGGGAATCGAATTACCCTGCGCGTCAGTGGGGTAGTTCCAGAAAGTGGTCGTAGCGGCCGAGGTGATAGTGATACCACGCTCCTGCTCCTGCTCCATCCAGTCCATCGTAGCAGCTCCGTCGTGCACCTCCCCGATTTTGTGGGTTTTGCCGGTGTAGTACAGAATGCGCTCCGAAGTGGTCGTCTTGCCCGCGTCAATGTGGGCCATGATGCCAATATTGCGCAGGTATTGTAGCTCTTTGTTGACTGCCATTACGGTGGGTTAATTAGCGCGTTAGCGGATTGATGAGTTCAGGAGAGAAGACAACCAAAACTGGCTAAACATTCAATCTAAACTCATCAACCCGCTAAACGCCCGATGTTTTAGAAACGGAAGTGCGAGAAAGCCTTGTTGGCTTCGGCCATACGGTGGGTGTCGTCCTTTTTCTTAACGGCAGCACCTTCGCCTTTGGCAGCGGCGATGATTTCGCCAGCCAGCTTGTCTTTCATGGTTTTCTCACCACGGCGACGAGCGTACTGAATCAGCCACTTCGAACCAACTGCAATGCGGCGGTCGGCGCGCACTTCAATCGGCACCTGGAAGGTAGCGCCACCTACGCGGCGGCTCTTTACCTCTACGGTCGGCATTACGTTGTTCAACGCTTTGCGCCACATTTCGAGGCCGCTTTCCTTGGTGCGGGTTTCCACCTGCTCTACGGCATCGTAGAAAATGGTGTAGGCCAGGTTTTTCTTCCCGTCATACATCATGTAGTTGACGAAGCGGGTTACGAGCGTCTCCTTGAACTTGGGGTCCGGCAGGAGGATACGCTTTTTGGGTTTTGACTTGCGCATGGTTTATATAGTTGTCAGTTGTTAGCTGCTGGCTAGCTGCGCGTTAAGTCGTTTAACAACTCGACGGGTAGCTAGCCAGCAACTGACAACTAATAAATTACTTCTTCTTGGCGGGAGCGCCTTTGCCACCTTTACCGGCTGCTGCTGCGGGTTGGCCCGGCTTCGGACGCTTAGCGCCGTACTTCGAGCGACGCTGCAAGCGGCCGCTTACGCCTGCCGTGTCGAGCGCACCACGGATGATGTGGTAACGAACACCTGGCAAGTCTTTTACCCGGCCTCCGCGAATGAGCACGATACTGTGCTCTTGGAGGTTGTGGCCTTCACCGGGGATGTATGCGTTTACTTCCTTACCGTTGGTAAGGCGCACACGGGCCACTTTGCGCATAGCCGAGTTCGGCTTCTTAGGCGTGGTGGTATACACGCGAGTGCATACGCCCCGACGCTGCGGGCACGAGTCAAGAGCAGGCGACTTTGACTTGGTAGTCAAAGCTTCCCGACCTTTCCGTACTAGTTGGTTGATGGTTGGCATTTAGCGATTGGTTGAACGAGAGCCGTTTGCTCCCAAATTTTCAGGCCTGCAAAGGTAAGAAAATAGTTTGGCAATAGCAAACTTGCTGAAAAAGTTAATCTTTGGGTTTTAGGCTGTCTGAAAGTCGGTGAGTTAGGCCTCCCCTACCGCGCCGCCGAAGTTCATCGGGTAGGTCGGTGTTTCCTGGTGCAACTTGATTGGGCCGTAGCTCTGCTCGAAGCGCTGGATATTCTCCTCCAGGGCGGAAAGCAACCGCTTGGCGTGCTCAGGGGTAAGGATTATACGCGACTTCACTTTGGCTTTGGGGATACCGGGCATCATGCGAATGAAGTCTACTACGAACTCGCTCGTGCTATGTGCGATGAGGGCAAGATTAGCATATTCACCTTCGGCAATTTCTTCGCTTAGCTCGATATTGAGCGCGTTCGGGTCGGGGTTTTGGGGTTGGGATGGTTGCATTAAGAAAATATTTAATAATTTATAATAATATGTTTGAATAACGGGCACCCTCGCATTTAAAACACCTACCATTATTCACTTTTTTATACTGCGGGAAATATCCAGCTCCGTTACAGCGGCTGCATGGCTGACAATCAAGCTCCATTATCATACCTTCAACAGCCTCGTAAACCTTTACTCGTTCTGTGTTATGCAGCTTTTGGTGGCAATCTGCGCATAACGTTTGAAGCGCACTTGATTTATATTCCTACGGAAGCCTATCTTTTATATAATAACGATGATGTACTTGCAAAATGGTAGGTGCATCAGATGCGCTACTACAAGGCATTTCTTCCTCGTACTCAAATTCTTCTACGTTGCTGTGTTCATTCAAAATGTAGCGTTGCTTTTTTAGAATCTCATTCCAAGTAGCAACGTGAATCCACTTTTCACCATTAAAATATGGGAAAGTTGCACGTTCGCCACAGCATGTACATTTATTTCCATCGCGCTCAATTATTTCTTTTCGTTTTTCCTGCCACTCTACCGACTCCAGATTAACACTATATATAATATGCTCCATGCCGTATTGCTTTAAAAGCTCTGAGTACTCCACTGAGTCTTTTTTCATACAGGAAAGTCAATTTGCGGTATAAACAAAGCTAATGCACGAAACGAAAAACCCCGACTAGCTGACGCTAGCCGGGGTTTTCACTTACAAACCTACGTCAATCGTTAGTCCTGCGTGGTCACTTCGCGCTTGGCACGCGAGGGGCGCTTGGCGGGGATGGCAGCTTGCTCGGCGGCCTGATTGGCCAGCTTCGTAGCCTGCTCGTCTTTCGACGATACCTCGATGCCTTGGTACTCGCGCAAGCCAGTACCGGCGGGGATGAGGTGACCGACGATTACGTTCTCTTTCAAGCCCAGCAGTTCGTCGGCTTTGCCACGGATAGCGGCTTCGCTCAGCACCTTGGTCGTCTCCTGGAAGGAGGCGGCCGAGATGAACGAAGCAGTACCCAGCGAGGCCTGCGTGATGCCTTGCAGCGTGGGCCGCGATACGGCAGGCTGGGCATCGCGCACTTCGGCGAGCTTGAGGTCGCGGCGGCGGAGCGACGAGTTTTCGTCGCGCAGCTTGCGGGAAGAGATAATCTGACCGGGGCGGAACTCCGAAGAATCACCGGCTTCAGTCACGACTTTCATGTCAATAACCACATCGTTCTCTTCCATCAGCGAGCCTTTATCGACCAGCTGATTTTCGAGGAAGCTGGTGTCGCCGGCATCCATCACCAGCACTTTCTGCATCATCTGGCGGACGATGACTTCAATGTGCTTATCATTGATTTTCACACCCTGCAAACGGTATACTTCCTGAATCTCGTTCACGAGGTACTGCTGCACCGCACTCGGACCCTGAATGTTCAGGATGTCGTTCGGGGTGATGGCACCGTCGGAAAGCGGCGAGCCAGCGCGCACGAAGTCGTTGTCCTGCACGAGGATGAACTTCGACAACGGCACCATGTACTTCCGCTTCACACCGTCTTTCGACTCTACGTAGATTTCACGGTTACCACGCTTCACTGTGCCGTAGGTTACTACGCCATCGATTTCCGACACAACGGCCGGGTTCGAGGGATTACGCGCTTCGAACAACTCCACTACGCGGGGCAGACCACCGGTGATGTCGCGGGTTTTACCCACGGCACGCGGAATCTTTGCCAAGATGTGACCAGCTTTCACCTTCTTGCCGTTCTCGACGTTCAAGTGAGCGCCAACCGGCATGTTGTAGGCCCGGGCGGTATCGGCGTCAGCGCCTTTGGCCGGGTTCAACAGTACCGAAGGATTTTGGGCTTTATCCTTCGATTCAACAATTACCTTCTCGCGGAAGCCCGTCTGTTCGTCGGTTTCTTCGCGGTAAGTAATGCCTTCGGTCAGGGCGTCATACTGGATGATACCATCGAACTCGGCCAAAATAACGGCGTTGTACGGGTCCCAGTTTACCAGCTCCTGGCCTTTCTCTACTTCCTGACCTTCTTTGGCCATGAGGAACGAGCCGTAAGGAACGTGGTTGGAAATGAACACTTTACCAGTGCCTTTCTCCACAATCCGAACTTCGCCCGAGCGACCCATTACCACGTTGGTTTCGCCGCCTTCAGCATTCACACCGGCTACGGTGCGGATGTCTTCAAACTCCACAATACCCGCGAACTTGGCGCGGATGTTAGCTTCTACCGCAATGTTAGAAGCCGTACCACCCACGTGGAACGTGCGGAGCGTCAGTTGCGTGCCGGGCTCCCCAATCGACTGGGCAGCGATAACGCCAACGGCCTCACCCTTTTGCACCATGCGGCCGGTGGCCAGGTTACGGCCATAGCACTTGCCGCAGATACCGCGCTTACTTTCGCAAGTCAGTACCGAGCGAATCTCTACCGACTCAATGCTGGTAGCATCGATGCGGCGCGTGATTTCCTCCGTGATTTGCTCACCGGAAGCCAATATCAGCTCGTCGGTCAGCGGGTCGATGATATCGTGCACGGCCGTCCGGCCGAGGATACGCTCGGACAGTGGCTCTACGATATCCTCGTTGTCCTTCAACGCGAAGGTTTCGGTACCGCGCAACGTGCCGCAATCGGGCTCGTTCACGATAACATCCTGCGAAACGTCTACCAGACGACGGGTTAGGTAGCCGGCGTCAGCCGTCTTCATAGCCGTGTCAGCCAGACCTTTACGGGCACCGTGGGTCGAGATGAAGTACTCGATTACGTCTAGGCCTTCTTTGAAGTTAGATAGAATCGGGTTCTCGATAATCTCGCCTACCGAACCCTGCATCGACTTCTGGGGCTTAGCCATCAGACCACGCATACCGCCTAGCTGACGAATCTGCTCGCGCGAGCCACGGGCTCCCGAGTGCATCATCATGTAGATGGAGTTGAAGCCCTGGTTCTCCTTTTCGAGGCGACCCATCAACGTCTCCGTAATCTGCGAGTTGATACGGGTCCAGATGTCAATTACTTGGTTGTAACGCTCGTTGTTGGTAATCAGACCCATCTGGTAGTTCTGCATTACGGCAGCTACGTCGGCTTGGGCCTGCTTTACGAGGATGTCCTTCTCTTTCGGAATCTGGATATCACCCAGACCCATGCTCAGGCCACCTTTGTAGGCCGACTGGAAACCGAGGGTCTTGATGTCGTCCAGGAAAGCCGCTGTGCGGGCCATGCCCGTGCGCTTGAACACCATCGAGATAATTTGCTGCAACTTCTTCTTAGTCAGCAACTCATCTACGAAACCTACCTCGGCGGGCACAAGCTGGTTGAAGAGCACGCGGCCGGCTACGGTTTCAATGGTTTTCTGCACGAGGTCATCGTTCTCATCGCGAACCATCGTGCGCACCTTGATGTAGGCGTGCTTCGACAGCTGCTTTTCGTTGAGCGCGATAACCACCTCTTCATCAGAGTAGAATGCCCGGCCTTCGCCCTGGATGCTTTCGCCTTCCGTCGAGCGCTTGCCTTTGGTAACGTAGTACAGACCCAGGACCATGTCCTGCGACGGTACCGCGATGGGCGCGCCGTTGGCGGGGTTCAGGATATTGTGCGAAGCCAGCATGAGCATCGAGGCTTCCAAGATAGCAGCCGGCCCGAGGGGCACGTGCACAGCCATCTGGTCACCGTCAAAGTCAGCGTTGAAGGCCGTACAAACGAGCGGGTGTAGCTGGATAGCCTTGCCCTCGATGAGGCGCGGCTGAAACGCCTGGATACCCAAGCGGTGCAGCGTAGGAGCCCGGTTAAGGAGTACTGGATGGCCTTTCAGCACGTTCTCCAGAATGTCCCAAACTACGGCATCCTTGCGGTCCACGATTTTCTTAGCCGACTTCACCGTCTTCACAATACCGCGCTCGATGAGCTTACGGATAATAAACGGCTTAAACAACTCGGCCGCCATGTTCTTGGGTAGGCCGCACTCGTGTAGCTTTAGCTCAGGACCAACAACGATTACCGAACGACCCGAATAGTCAACCCGCTTACCGAGCAGGTTCTGCCGGAAGCGGCCCTGCTTGCCTTTCAGCATATCGGATAGCGACTTGAGGGCACGGTTGCCTTCGGCGCGCACGGCGTTCACCTTACGTGAGTTGTCAAAGAGCGAATCGACGGCCTCTTGCAACATGCGCTTCTCATTCCGCAGAATCACTTCCGGCGCTTTGATTTCAATCAGGCGCTTGAGGCGGTTGTTACGGATGATAACGCGACGATACAAATCATTCAGGTCAGAGGTAGCGAAACGGCCACCATCCAACGGCACGAGCGGACGCAGTTCGGGCGGGATAACCGGTACCATGCGGATAACCATCCACTCGGGGCGGTTCTCCACGCGGGTAGCGGCATCACGGAAAGCCTCCACTACGCGCAGACGCTTAAGTGCCTCAGCCTTACGCTGTTGCGAAGTTTCGTGCGCAGCCGAGTCGCGGAGCGAGTAGCTCAACTCGTCGAGGTTGATGCGTTCGAGCAACATTTGCAGCGCGTCGGCACCCATCTTGGCGATGAACTTCTGCGGGTCCTCGTTGGGCAGCATCTGGTTTTCGCGGGGCAGCTTGTCGATGATATCCAGGTACTCGTCCTCGGTAAGGAAGTCGAGCTGCTGCACACCCTCTTCGGCCTGTACGCCGGGCTGCACCACTACGTAGCGCTCGTAGTAGATAATCTGGTCGAGCTTCTTGGTGGGCAAGCCCAGCAAATAACCGATTTTGTTCGGCAGGCTCTTGAAGTACCAGATGTGGGCTACGGGCACCACCAGTTCGATGTGGCCCATGCGCTCCCGACGCACCTTCTTCTCGGTCACCTCCACGCCACAACGGTCGCAGATAATGCCCTTGTAGCGGATGCGCTTGTATTTGCCGCAATGGCACTCCCAGTCCTTCACCGGGCCGAAAATCCGCTCGCAGAACAAGCCACCCATTTCGGGCTTGTACGTGCGGTAGTTAATCGTCTCAGGTTTAACTACTTCGCCCGTGCTACGCTCCAGAATTCCTTCCGGCGAAGCTAGCGAAATAGTAACCTTGGAGAAGTCTTGGACTAACTTCTTATTTTTTGCGAAAGCCATTAGGTATGTGTTAAGCTTTTAGCTGTTTGGCTTTGAACTGCCAGAATATTTTCTAACAGTTTGACGCTACGAAAAGTGCTCTACGGGTCAGACAGATACGCCGCGTAGTAGATTCTCGTCAGGTCTTCTCTACTTATCTATAAACTATAAGCGGCCGGTTCCTTCACTGCCCTGACCTGTCTCGGGACAGCTGTTTCGTACCAGCAGCTTGTCAACTAAACTTTATAAAACTCACTGAGAGTTGGCCGCTAACGCGACCAACTCTCAGCAAGCAACTCAATTACTCTAGTGTGATTTCCAGCGCCAGACCGCGTAGCTCGTGAATTAACACGTTGAACGACTCGGGGATGTTCGGCTTGGGCAATACGTCGCCTTTTACAATGGCTTCATACGCTTTGGCACGGCCTACCACGTCGTCCGACTTCACAGTAAGGATTTCCTGGAGCACGTTGGCGGCACCGAAGGCCTCCAGTGCCCACACTTCCATTTCACCGAAGCGCTGGCCACCGAACTGCGCCTTACCACCCAACGGCTGCTGGGTAATGAGCGAGTACGGTCCAATGGAACGCGCGTGCATCTTGTCGTCAACCAAGTGACCGAGTTTGAGCATGTAAATCACGCCCACCGTTACCGGCTGGTCGAAGCGATCGCCGCTCAGGCCATCGTACAAGTATGCACGACCCCAATCCGGCAGGTCAGCAGCAGTCAGCTCGGCAGCCACTTCATCTTCGGTAGCGCCGTCGAAAATCGGCGTCGCGTACGTGCGACCCAATTTCAGGCCAGCCCAACCGAGTACGGTTTCGTAAATCTGACCGATGTTCATCCGGCTTGGTACACCGAGCGGGTTCAGCACAATGTCCATCGGGGTACCGTCGGGCAGGAAAGGCATATCCTCATCGCGCACGATGCGGGCCACTACCCCCTTGTTACCGTGGCGACCAGCCATTTTATCACCTACCTTCAGCTTACGCTTCTTGGCGATGTAAACCTTGGCTAGCTGCACAATGCCGGCGGGCAATTCGTCGCCAACTTCCAGCGTGAAACGCTCACGCTTGAAGCGAGCCGTGATAGTGTTGCGACGCTTGGCATAGTTCTTCACTAGGCGAAGCAGCAGTTCATTCACGCGGTTGTCGGCCGTCCAGTGGTCGAGCTGCAAGTCCTTGAAGAGGTTCACCTCTTCCGGCACTGCATAGTTGCTCTCGTCACGGTAAGCATTCTTATCGGGGAACAACGCTTCGCTGATATTCTTCCGGTTGAATTTCACGCCCTTCGTCAGCACGTCGTCGCCAAAGCGGTGCTTGATGCCCTGGCTCGTCTTGCCTTCCAGCAAGCCTACCAGCTTATCGATCATCACTGCTTTCACGCCGCGCAACTCACGTGCGTAGCCTTCCTTCAGGTCTTCTACCTCTTTCTTCGACTTAGCGCGAAGGTTCTTGTCCTTCTTAGGCCGCGAGAAAAGTTTGGTACCGATAACCACACCCTGCAAGGAGGGCGGTGCCTTAAGCGAGGCATCCTTCACGTCGCCAGCTTTGTCACCAAAGATGGCGCGGAGCAGCTTCTCCTCCGGGGTCGGGTCAGTTTCACCTTTCGGCGTAATCTTACCGATGAGAATATCGCCTTCCTTCACCTCCGCCCCAAGGCGGATGATGCCGTTGTCGTCGAGGTTACGCACGGCTTCTTCGCTCACGTTCGGAATCTCCGAGGTCAGCTCTTCTTCGCCGCGCTTCGTCTCGCGCACTTCCAACTCAAACTCTTCGATGTGAATCGAAGTGAAAATATCCTCACGCACCACGCGCTCCGAGATGACAATGGCATCCTCGAAGTTGTAACCCTGCCAAGGCATGAAGGCTACCTGCATGTTGCGGCCCAGCGCCAATTCACCTTTGTTGGTGCCATAGCCTTCGCAAAGCACTTGGCCCTTAACCACCCGCTCGCCGTTTTTCACCAGCGGCGTAAGATTGAGGCAAGTGTCCTGGTTGGTACGACGGAACTTAATAAGGCTGTACGACTTACGCTCCGCGTCGAAGCTTACTGCTACGTCGTCGTCCGACAGGTCGTACCGGATGATGATGCGGTTAGCATCTACCGAATCAACTACGCCTTCGCCCTCGGCAATAATGAGCGAGCGCGAGTCTATGGCCGTGCGGCCTTCCAGACCCGTACCCACAATCGGGGCCTCGGGGCGGAGCAGCGGCACTGCTTGGCGTTGCATGTTCGAGCCCATGAGTGCCCGGTTGGCGTCATCGTGCTCCAGAAACGGAATCAACGAGGCAGCTACTGATACAATCTGGTTCGGAGCTACGTCCATGTACGTGTACTCACCCGGCTCTACGACGGGGAAGTCACCTTCGAAACGGCCTTTCACCAATTGCTGCGTCATCTGACCATCGTTGTTGAGCAACGAGTTGGCCTGCGCAATGTGGTGCGTGTCTTCTTCCTCAGCAGTCAGGAACTTCACGTTGGAAGTCATGTCCACTGTACCAGCTTTCACGTGGCGATAAGGCGTTTCGATAAAGCCCATCGAGTTCACCCGAGCGTGTACACACAGCGACGAAATCAGACCAATATTTGGGCCTTCCGGCGTTTCGATGGTGCAAAGACGACCGTAGTGCGTATAGTGTACGTCACGTACCTCAAAGCCAGCGCGCTCGCGCGACAGACCTCCTGGCCCGAGGGCCGATACGCGACGCTTGTGCGTCACCTCAGCCAGTGGGTTGGTCTGGTCCATGAACTGCGACAACTGGTTGGTACCGAAGAACGAGTTAATCACGCTCGAAAGCGTACGGGCGTTAATCAGGTCAACCGGCTTGAAGTCCTCGTTATCGCGCACGTTCATGCGCTCCTTGATGGTACGCGCCATACGGGCCAAGCCCACGCCAAACTGGGCGTAAAGCTGCTCGCCCACCGTGCGCACGCGGCGATTGCTCAAGTGGTCAATATCATCGACAATGGCCTTCGAGTTAATCAAGCCAATCAGGTACTTCACAATCAGCACGATGTCCTGATTCGTCAGTACCCGCGACTGCTGCTCCATACCAATCTGAAGCTTCTTGTTAATGCGGTAGCGGCCTACTTCCCCAAGGTCGTAGCGCTTATCCGAGAAGAATAGCTTCTGGATGATATCGCGGGCAGTCTCTTCGTCCGGAGCCTCCGTGTTACGGAGCTGACGGTAAATCTGCTCAACGGCTTCTTTTTCCGAGTTAGAGTTGTCCTTCTGCAAAGTATTGTAAATGATTGCGAAATCCGCAATATTCACATTCTCCTTATGCAGAATCACCGACTTAGCGCCGGCCTCCACGATGGTATCAATGTCTTCTTCGTTGATAGTCGAATCGCGCTCTAGGAGCACCTCGTTCCGGTCGATAGAAACTACTTCACCGGTGTCCTCATCCACGAAATCCTCCGTCCAAGTACGGAGCACACGGGCGGCCAGCTTGCGACCGACTGCTTTTTTGAGGCTCTTCTTGTCAGCCTTTACTTCTTCGCTCAAGCCGAACAGGTCCAAAATGTCCTTGTCCGTACCGTAGCCGATAGCACGTAACAGCGTCGTAACCGGGAATTTCTTCTTCCGGTCGATATACGCGTACATCACGTTGTTCACGTCCGTGGCAAATTCAATCCACGAGCCTTTAAACGGAATAATACGGGCCGAATACAGCTTTGTACCATTCGTATGCTTGCTCTGTGCAAAGAACACGCCCGGCGAGCGGTGCAACTGCGATACAATAACGCGCTCGGCACCGTTGATAACGAACGAGCCTTTTTCCGTCATGTACGGAATATTGCCCAAGAACACTTCCTGTTCAATCGTCTGGAAGTCTTCGTTGTCTTTGTCGTTGCAAATGAGCTGGAGCTTCGCTTTCAGCGGCACTGCGTAGGTCAGGCCGCGGTCGATGCACTCATCCACCGTGTATTTTGGTGGGTCAACGTGGTAATCAATAAAGTTGAGCACAAAATTCTCGCGCGAGTCCGAAATCGGGAAGTTCTCAGCAAACACTTTGAACAAACCTTCATTCGTGCGGCTTGCAGCAGCCGTCTCAAGCTGAAAGAACTCTTGGAACGACTGCACTTGCACGTCCAGAAAGTCCGGGTACTCGATAACTTTCTTAATCTTGGCGAAATTGATTCGCTCACTGGTACCGGTCAAATGCTTGACCTCGGCAACCTCTAGTGCTTTCGTTGTAGCCAATTGGAAAGGTTTTAAAATGTATACGTAAGCTATTGTAATTACGCGATTTAACTCTCTTATCAACCTAAGTTTGGAAGGTTGCTTTTACACCTGCACCTACGGTAAAAGCCTTCAGACAAACCCAGGGGTTGTGAGCGCAGCAAAGGACCTTACCACGTTGATTGTCAGATGAGTCCGAAACTCTTGCGACGTGTAACGTGATAAGGTCCTTTATTTACTTCGCTCCATGCGGGATGATAGAAGAAGAAAATTGCTAGCCTAAGACAACCAAAAGCAAAAGCTTTGAGTTGCAAAATTCGACTTATTCTCTACAAACAGGAAAAGACCTGGCTAAGTTGCCAGGCCTAATCCGATTCGGGAGCAAGCCCGTAGGCGAACCTACTTAACTTCTACTTCAGCACCAGCTTCTTCAAGCTGCTTCTTCAGGCCTTCAGCCTCATCTTTGGTAACACCTTCTTTCAGTGCTTTAGGAGCACCGTCAACCAGTTCTTTAGCCTCTTTCAGGCCCAGACCGGTCAGGTCTTTTACCAACTTAACTACGGCCAGCTTAGCGCCACCAGCAGCTTTCAGGATAACATCAAACGTCGTCTTCTCCTCGGGAGCCTCAGCAGCAGCCGGGCCAGCAGCACCGGCGGGAGCAGCAGCAGCAGCCGGCTCGATGCCGTATTCATCCTTCAGGATACCTGCGAGTTCGTTTACTTCTTTAACGGTGAGGCTAACAAGCTGCTCAGCGAAGGCTTTCAAATCTGCCATTTCTGTAGATTGGTAAAAAAGGTTGTGTTGGAAATTTAAAGTTGAAAAGGATGAGCAGCGGTTAGCCTGCAGCTTCTTCTTTTTCGGAAAGCGTTTTGAGGAGGCCAGCCAGAATGTTGCCACCGCTCGACAGAGCAGAGATAACATTTTTAGCGGGCGATTGCAGCAAGCCGATAACCTCACCAATGAGTTCGTTCTTGCCTTTGATGGTGCTCAAGGCTTCAAGCTGGTCAGCACCTACATAGATGCCAGCAGCTACATAAGCACCTTTCAACACGGGCTTCGGCGTAACATTACGACCGTAAGCCTGCTGCTTGTAGAAGTCTTTTAGCAACTTAGCAGGAGCCGAGCCGCTCTCTTTCGAGAACAATACGCCTGACTGGCCTACCAGCGCTGCATCCATCTCCGCCGTGTCGCCGCCGAGGGTATCGAGAGCTTTGCGGATGAAAGAGTTTTTGTAGACTTTGAATTCCAGCCCGCGGTTATAGCAAAGGCGACGGAAATCGTTGATTTTCGCTACCGACATGCCCGAGGCATCGGCGATATAGAATGCGTTGTGCGACTGGAACTTCTCGCTCAACTCATCCACGAGGGTTTGTTTTTCTTCCCGATTCATGGTTGGTTGATATTATTAGTTAGCGGAAGAAACCGTGCTGTCAACCGGCACTGCCGGCGACATAGTGCTACTGAGCGTGATGCTACGGATGTAGGTGCCTTTCGACGAAGAAGGCTTCAGACGACCAAGCGTCTGAATTACTTCCAAAGCGTTCTCGGCCAGCTTGCTGGGGTCGAACGAAACCTTACCTACCGAGCAGTGAATGATACCGGTTTTATCAACCTTAAAGTCGATTTTACCAGCTTTCACTTCCTGCACCGCCTTAGCTACGTCGGTCGTTACCGTACCCGACTTCGGGTTTGGCATTAGACCACGCGGGCCAAGTACACGACCCAAACGACCGACCTTAGCCATTACAGAAGGCATGGTGATGATTACGTCAATGTCAGTCCAGCCCTTCTCGATTTTGGCAATGTAATCGTCCAGACCAACGAAGTCGGCACCAGCTGCTGTAGCTTCGGCTTCTTTGTCGGCGGGCACGAGGGCCAGAACGCGAACGGTTTTGCCAGTGCCGTGAGGCAGGGTAGCAACACCGCGCACCATCTGGTCGGCTTTGCGGGGGTCTACGCCGAGGCGAACGTCGATATCAACAGAGGCATCGAACTTGGTGTAAGTGATATCTTTTACCACTTGCGCGGCTTCGAGCAGGCTGCGTACCTGCGTCAGGTCGTGTTTGGCAAGGGCTTCCTTGCGCTTTTTGCTGATTGCTGCCATTGTGTATATCCTCCGGTTAGTTATTCAGCAAAAGGCGAGTCGCCCTTCACGGTGATACCCATGCTACGAGCCGTGCCGGCTACTTGCTTCATGGCCGACTCCACTTTGAAAGCGTTCAGGTCGGGCATTTTGGTTTCGGCGATAGTACGAACCTGGTCCCACGTTACCGAGCCCACTTTGTTACGGTTAGGCTCTTTCGAACCGTTCTGCAACTTGGCGGCATCCATAAGGAGAACTGGTACCGGAGGAGTCTTGATAACAAAGTCAAAAGACTTATCCGTGTACATCGTAATCAGGACGGGGCAGATTTGGCCAGCTTTATCTTGGGTGCGCGCATTAAACTGCTTGCAAAACTCCATGATATTCAAGCCTTTACTACCAAGCGCAGGTCCAATCGGCGGCGCGGGATTCGCGGAGCCTCCCTTTACCTGAAGTTTCAGGTAACCTCTAATTTCTTTGGCCATTTGGTTTATAAAGCTGCGATTGGCGTGACGTAACTCGCGTCAACCTCAGTTCAGATAATACTCCTATGTGGAAGCCCCGCCTGACCGGAGTGGATATCAGACGACGTATAATACGTTACTCTTTTTCTACCTGCGTGTAGCTCAACTCTACGGGCTGAGCGCGGCCGAAAATTTTCACAATAACGTTTAGTTTCTTACGCTCCTCAAAAACTTCGTTGACGTTGCCGCTGAAGCCGTTGAAAGGACCATCGATAACCTTGACCAACTCACCCACCGTAAAGGGAGTTTCAATTTCGGCTGATTTCTCTTCCGCCTCATCAACTACGCCCAGTAAACGGTTTACCTCAGTAAGCGAAAGCGGCACTGGCTTAGCGTTAGTCGTCTTGGTTTCCTTGTCGCCCAAGAAACCAATTACGCCAGGCGTAGAGGTAATAATGTTCTGAACCTCGCCGTGCGTCAAATCGGAGTGGATAATAATATATCCGGGGTATAGGTTACGCTCACGAACGCGCTTCTTACCGTTGCGCATCTCGAAGACCTTCTCAATCGGAATCAGCACCTGCGGGAGAAGCTCCTGCAAATTGTGCCGACCGATTTCAGTCTCCATATATGTTTTGGCTTTCTTTTCCTGGCCGCTCACCGAGCGTACCACGTACCATTTCAACTCACCCATTTCTTAAAACCTAGCGGGCGAAAGTTGAATAAAAAGAATTGAGGGCGGAGTTAAAGCTCACGTCCATCAAACCAACCACGGCGGCAAATACCAGCGAGCCAATCAGTACCAGCCCAGCGCTTTTTTGCAGCTCGGTGGTTGAAGGCCACGTTACATTGTAACGCATTTCCTCGATGGTGTCGCGGAAATAATTGTTCAGCTTAGCCATGGTTGCAAAAAGCCGGTAAAGGCATGAAGTACCGCCGCCGCAGCGACTAAAGTAGCACGAGTGGAGAGATTCGAACTCCCATCAAAGGTTTTGGAGACCTCTATTCTACCCTTGAACTACACTCGTGGGTAACAAAACCGTCAACACTATTTGCTTACGGGAGTGCAAAGGTACGAAACATTCTGAACAAAACAAATCCGCTCCCAGAAAACTGAGAGCGGATTATGTTAATTTTTAGCAATTGTACTAAAACTAGTCAAGAATCTCGGTTACCTGACCGGCACCTACCGTACGGCCGCCCTCACGGATAGCAAAACGGAGACCCTTCTCCATTGCCACCTTGTTGATGAGCTCAACCGTGATGGTGATGTTGTCGCCGGGCATTACCATTTCAACGCCCTCGGGGAGGGTGATGATGCCGGTAACGTCAGTGGTACGCAGGTAGAACTGCGGACGGTAGTTGTTGAAGAAAGGAGTGTGGCGGCCGCCTTCCTCTTTCGAGAGAACGTACACCTCAGCCTTGAACTTCTGGTGGGGCTTTACCGAACCGGGCTTGCAAATAACCATGCCGCGACGGATGGCTTCTTTTTCAATGCCACGGAGCAACAGACCCACGTTGTCGCCAGCTTCGCCACGGTCCAGGATTTTGCGGAACATCTCCACACCCGTTACCGTCGACTTCAAGCCTTCGGCACCCATGCCGAGGATGTCAACTTGCTCACCCGAGTTGATGATACCGCGTTCGATACGACCGGTGGCAACGGTGCCACGGCCCGTAATCGAGAACACATCCTCAACAGGCATCAGGAAAGGCAAGTCGGTCAGACGAGCAGGAATCGGAATGAACGAGTCAACAGCGTCCATCAACTCTTCGATTTTGGGTACCCAATTAGCATCGCCGTTCAGGCCACCGAGGGCCGAACCTTGGATAACCGGAATGTTATCGCCATCGAAGTTATAGAACGAGAGGAGTTCGCGAATTTCCATTTCCACGAGCTCAAGCAGCTCGGGGTCATCCACCATATCCACTTTGTTCATGAACACCACCAACTGGGGAACACCTACCTGACGGGCAAGCAGGATATGCTCGCGGGTCTGGGGCATCGGGCCGTCGGTAGCAGCTACCACAAGGATAGCACCGTCCATCTGGGCAGCACCGGTTACCATGTTCTTCACATAGTCGGCGTGACCAGGACAGTCAACGTGTGCGTAGTGACGATTAACCGTCGAGTACTCTACGTGCGAAGTGTTGATGGTGATACCAC
The DNA here is from genome assembly GCF_030063445.1 of Hymenobacter sp. H14-R3. GTDB lineage: Bacteria > Bacteroidota > Bacteroidia > Cytophagales > Hymenobacteraceae > Hymenobacter. The sequence continues at coordinate 252,709 of NZ_JASITD010000001.1, forward strand.
GCTCTTTTTCCTCGGGGGCGTTATCAATCGAACCGAAATCGCGCTTTTCGGCCAAACCTTTGCCAGCCAGCACCTGCGTGATAGCAGCAGTCAGGGTAGTCTTGCCGTGGTCGACGTGACCGATGGTGCCGATGTTTACGTGCGGCTTCGACCGGTCGAAATTTTCTTTAGCCATTGTAAAGAGGTAGAAAAAGAGGGGAAGTAAAAATTAAAAGCAAGTGGCCTTATATGGCAAGAAAGCGAAACCCAGCCAGGGCCAATTCAGGCTTGTGTGCTGTGTATCGCTTCTCTTGCTGACCCGGCCCTAACCTGACCCGAAGGTAGGGAGTTCCGTAAAATGCTGAGCCATTTATGGGATTTGAACCCATGACCTCTTCCTTACCAAGGAAGTGCTCTACCACTGAGCTAAAACGGCTTAAAAGGTATTCTTAAGGTGAGGACCGTGAGCGGGAGACGAGGTTCGAACCCGCGACCTGCAGCTTGGAAGGCTGCCGCTCTACCAGCTGAGCTACTCCCGCAGTTTGTCTACTCTTTTCAAATGTGGGGGTAACAGGACTCGAACCTATGAACCCGAAGGAGGTGAGTTACAGTCACCCGCAATTGCCACTATGCGATACCCCCATTTGTTTGCCAACCCAGTCGTTTACTGTAATTGAGACGCAAAAGTACAGGTTTTTGGGGACAATGCAAGGGTTAGCGCAGAAAAAGTTGTGGAAACCTTACTTCTTTTGCTGAAATTAACGTTTTAACAACCTGTAGTAGCCTGCCTCGCTAAGCGCCTTTACCTTGGTTTACATTAAGTTATAATAGCTTTTGAGCCGCTCATCAGTTTCCTTATTTTTAATGTCGAATAACACACTTTTTAAGTCGGGTTGACTAGGTACGAGTGCGAGCAGCCCACGATAAGCCCCAAGACGCACAAAATACTGGGGGTGGGTTCGCGCTAGCTTTTCGAGCGTATGCACACCTTTTTCGCGCTCGATGACGGGTACTTGCACCATGAATGCGCCAAAAGCTTGGAGATAGGTATAAAGGTCGGTGTCGGTGAGGTCGGGAAGGCGACGCAGGAACCAGGCATACTGGTCGAGGCTACCACGCTGGGCGTAATAACCGGCAATGGCTACGAGCAGGCTGGAGCTAGGAGTATTTTCAAGAGCTGCTATCTGCGTCCGGGAGTTGGCGGAAGGCAATTTGGCCAGCGCTTCAATGGCAGCGGCCTCTACTAGGTAAGAGCTATCGCGGAGAGCGGCCTGGTAGGTAGTGGTGTAATTTTCGTTGGGGAAGGCAGCTAGGGTAACTAAGGCTTGGGCGCGCACCACGCTGCTAGGGTCGGTAGTAGCCAGGCGCTGCACTTCGGTGCGCACGGCACTCACATTAGGGCCACGATAGCCCCGTAGGTGATCGAGCGTAGTGCGGCGCACGGCAAAGAAATTGTCAGATAAGGCATTACGTAACAAGCCACTAACGGCGAAGTCAGTCGTCTTGTTTTGCAGTAGGTCGAGTGCCTCGTATTTCTGCAAGTAGTTCTGGGCGTGGTAAAACTGGAAGATTATTTCCTCCATTGTACGCTCTTCATCCAACTGGGCCAATAGCTGGCTTTCGCTGTCAAACTTGACCATAGTGGGCTTGTCGGCGGCGAGGAAGGAGAATGTTTGGTCGGCTTTGGTAATGGTGATTTGATGGTTAGTCGGCTTTTCCTTCTGCCAGACCGTGACCGTGACGGGCAGGCGAAACACTGGCTGAAACAGGGTATCCTGGGTTTGCTGCACGCGCAGCAGCACTTGGCCATTGCTGTAGGAGTGCGATACCTTTAACTCGGGGTGGCCTCGCTCCAGAAACCACTGGTCGAAAAACCACTTCAGGTCTTCGCCAGTCGTTTCTTCAAAGGCTGTGCGCAAGTCACTGATTTCAACCGCAGTAAATTTATTTTGATTTAAGTAGCGATTGAGGGCGGTGAAGAAGGCTTCATCGCCCACGTACTTGCGCAGCATGTGCAGTACCCGGCCCCCCTTCTCGTAGGAGTGGCGGTCGAACATGTCCTCCCGGTTAGCATAGTGGTAGCGAATGAGGGGCTCGCGCTTCGACTCAGCTTCCTCCAAGTAGTGCGCCAAGTCTTGCTGTTGCACGAGGGCGGCGGCATCGGCCCCGTACTTGTGCTCGGCCCAGAGGTACTGCGAGTAGTTGGCAAAGCTCTCGTTAAGAGGCAGGTTGCTCCACGACTCGCAGGTGACATAATCGCCAAACCATTGGTGAAACAACTCGTGGGCGATTACGGACTCGGAGGTTTCGTAAGTGTTATCGAATAGCTCCCGGCGAGTAGCTTGGATAGTGGCTCCATGCACCGTGGCGGTGGTATTTTCCATGGCGCCGCTCACGTAGTCGCGTACGGCAATCTGGGAGTACTTCTCCCAAGGGAATTCTACGCCCAAGCGCTTGGAAAAGAATTCTAGCATTTCGGGCGTGTGGCCAAAAACGGCTTTCGCAGTGTTTTTAAACTTGGGCTCGACGTAATAATCAACGGCTTTGCCGTGCCAGGTATCCGATACCACGGCGAAGTCGCCCACAGCCAGCATGGTGAGGTAGGGCGCGGCGGGCAGGCTTTGGTGCCACGTATCGGTGCGCGAGCCGTCGGGGTTCTTTTTGGAGGTAATCAGGAGGCCATTAGAGAGGGTTTTGAACTGGTCCTCAACGGTCAGGCTGATTTCCTGGGTCATGCGCTGATTGGGGTGGTCCACGGTTGGAAACCAGCAGGAACTACTTTGCGTCTCGCCCTGCGTCCAGATTTGGCGGGGCTTACCCGGCTCTTTACCCACGGGATTAATAAAATACAAGCCCTTGGCGGCCGTAATGGCTTCGCTGCCACCGGCGGGTAGCTCATTGGGCCGGGCTACGTAGGTGATGCGCAGTTGGTAAGCCTGTTCCCGCGCATAAGCATGGTCGAGGTTGATAACCAGCTGACGGTTATCATACTTATAGGTGAGGGGCTTATTAGCCTTCGCATCTACCAATTGCACCGATTTGATAATGAACCCTTTAGCATCAAGTACCGCTACCGTTTGGGGATAAAAGTGCGAGCGAAGCGTAAGCACCGCCGTGCCCAGCAGGTATTGGTGCGCGTAGTCGAAGCGCACGTCGAGCTTGGTATCGGTAACGTCGGTAAGCTGAGTAGCGCTGGGTTGGTAGGGCGTGGTAGGCGGCAGCCAAGATGGCACCGTAATGCCACTCGAAACAACTGGGGCAGTAGCAGTTACCTCTTTGCTTTTTTTGCGAGTGTCTTTCGCGCCGCTGCCTCCCGACTGCCCGAATGCGACAAAACCGGCCAAAAAGACCACCAAAAACTGACCGGGAAACAAGTATTTCATGCAAGAGGCAGACTCAGAATAAGGTCAGCAAGTTCCGCATGAAATTAAGATTCGGCTTACCTTTAACCCCATTTCGGCCAACAGGGCCGGCTTCCTTATGCTTCATATCAGCACTAGCCCAGCGCATAGCTGGGAGGTGGACTTCCGAGCCGCCAATTCCGTTATGCTCAATGGCCAGCCCTTTGTGTGGGACATGGTACCCCTGGGCGATGGTCGCTACCATGTGCTGCACCAAGGCAAATCGTACAATGCTGAACTAGTGCAGGCCGACTATGCCGCGAAGGCTTTTGTGCTGAAAATCAACGGCCAGCGCGTCGAGCTTCAGGCCAAGGACCGGTTCGACCAACTGCTCGACAAGCTAGGCCTGAGCGATACCTCGGTGAAGCAGGTGAACGAGTTGAAAGCGCCTATGCCAGGCCTCATCATCGATATTCGGGTGCAACCGGGCCAAGCCGTGCAGAAGGGCGACCCGCTGCTGGTACTAGAAGCCATGAAGATGGAAAACATTTTGAAAGCCCCCACCGATGGCACCATTGCCAGCATTGCCGTGGTGCTACGCGCCAACGTTACCAAGGGGCAGGTACTGGTAAAATTTGCCTAGCTACCCTCCCTCCCACCCGTCTTTTTAGCTTTTACTATTTTGACTTACAAGCGAATTCTCCTTAAGCTCAGCGGCGAAGCGCTGATGGGCCAGCAGCAGTACGGCATTGATGCCGAGCGGCTGATGCAGTACGCCACCGAAATAAAGGCTGTGGTGGCCACGGGCGTTGAAGTTGCCGTGGTGATTGGCGGCGGCAACATCTACCGCGGTGTGCAGGCCGAGCAGTTTGGCCTCGACCGCGTGCAGGGTGACTACATGGGCATGCTGGCCACGGTTATCAACTCGATGGCTCTGCAAAGCGCGCTCGAAAAGCTGGAAGTGCCCACGCGCTTGCTCTCGGGCCTCACCATTCAGCGGGTATGCGAACCCTACATCCGCCGCCGGGCTATGCGCCACCTCGAAAAAGGGCGAGTCGTTATTTTTGGCGCGGGCATCGGCTCGCCCTACTTTACTACCGACTCGGCAGCCTCTTTGCGGGCCATCGAGATTGAGGCCGACGTGGTGCTGAAAGGTACCCGCGTAGATGGCATCTACTCGGCCGACCCTGAGAAGGACCCCACAGCAGTAAGGTTTCCACGCATCTCGTTTGACGAGGTGATGGAAAAAAACCTGAATGTGATGGACATGACGGCCTTTACGCTTTGCAAGGAGAATAACCTGCCCATCATCGTGTTCGATATGAATACCCCTGGTAACCTAGAGCGGCTTATCGCTGGGGAGAACCTGGGTACGCTGGTGACCATGGATGGCAGCACCACTGGCTCCACTCCTAGCACAGCCAGGCTCAGTGGTTTGCAGCCACTGGTGGGCAACCAGCCCGAGCAAGCCTAAACTAGCCATAGCGCGCAGTGAGTTTCGGAATGCTACCCTGACTCACCTCTAGCGTTGGGCAGTATTCAACCTTTAAAATTCAACTTTTCTAACCTGATGGACGAGGAAATTCAATTCTACCTCAGCGATGCTGAGGAATCGATGGGCAAAGCAGTGGCTCACGTAGGTGTGGAGATGGGCCGCATTCGGGCCGGCAAGGCATCGCCGGCGATGCTCGATGGCCTGCGTATCGATTACTACGGCACGCCTACCCCCATTGCGCAGATTGCCAATATCTCGGCCCCCGACCCGCGCTCACTGCTCATCAAGCCCTGGGAAAAGAATATGGTGAGTGAGGTAGCTAAAGCCATCAAAAACAGTGACTTGGGCCTGAATCCAATTGCCGATGCCGATGGCGTGCGCCTCAACATCCCGCCCATGACGGAGGAACGCCGCCGCGACCTTGTGAAGCAGGCCAAAAACGAAGTAGAAAGTGGCAAAGTGCGCGTGCGCTCCATCCGCAAGGATGTGAACGAAGCCTTGCGCAAGCTGCAAAAAGACGGTGCCCCCGAAGACGCCGTGAAAGATGCCGAAGCCAAAGTGCAGAAGTACACCGACGCACACATTGTGGAGGTTGAGAAGCTATTCAGCAAAAAGGAGTCGGAAATTATGACCATCTGATTATCGCAGCCGCTTTCAAAAGAAAAAACCCGATGCAAGCATCGGGTTTTTTCTTTTATACTCTTAAAATAAAGTTTACTTAATCAGTTCTGCTTCTACGGCCGCGGGCACCAAGTAGCGGATAGAGCGCCCCAGGCGCAGACTTTCGCGGATGTAGGTAGCCGAGATATCCAGCATGGGTGCCGACATTACCTGCACGCGGGGAAAGGGCGTGAGGTCGGCGAGTGGGGTGCCAGGGCGTGGATACACGTAGATGTCTACCTCGGCCAGCAGGCGGGCAGCAGCTTGCCAGCGAGGCAAACCTGGTACATTATCGGCCCCCATCAGCAACACAAATTCAGTATGCGGGTGGTGCTCGCGCAGGGCATCGAGCGTGGCAACGGTGTAGCTGGGGCGCGGCAAGCTTAGCTCAATAGGCTCGGCACGAAGGCGCAGGTTACCCGCAACCGCTAGTTCGACTAAGCGCAGGCGCTGTGCTTCGGGCAAGAGGACATTGCCTACCTTGAAGGGGCTTTGGGGCGATACTACCAGCCATACTTCGGCTAAATCAGTGCGCGTGGCAAAGTACTCCGCCAGAATAAGATGGCCGGTGTGCACGGGATTGAAGGAGCCGAAGAGCAGCCCGACGCGACGGGTGGCAACGGGGCCGTCGGGTGTCATACGACCTCGGGGGTAGCGTCGGCTGTAATGAAATCGCGCACCAGCTTTTCGGCATGGGCCACGGCCTCTTCGAGGTCGTCGTTGACGACGGTCACGTCATACTGGTCCTCGAACGCTAGTTCAAACGTTGCCTTGTACACCCGCGAAGAAATACTGGAAGTGGAATCCGTAGCGCGGGCCGTGAGGCGTTGCGCCAGCGCCTCGATGGAGGGCGGGCGCACAAAAATCGCCAGTGCCCGGTCTTTATAGAACTCCTTGATACTAAGCCCGCCTTTTACATCGACATCGAGGATGGCGTGCTTGCCGGTGGCCCAGATACGCTCGATTTCAGACTTGAGGGTGCCGTAGAAGGCACCCTCATAAACTTCTTCCCACTCTACGAATTCGTCGTGACGAATTTTGTCCTGGAAATCGGCTACCGAAATGAAGTGATAGTCTTTACCATTGACCTCGGCGCGGCCGCGGCGGTCGCGCGTGCAGGCTGAGATGGAGAAGCTCAGCTCAGGGAGTAAGCCCATGAGCCGATGCACGATAGTCGTTTTACCCGCGCCCGAAGGTGCCGAGAATACAATGATTTTGCCCTGCATAGGGCCGCAAAGCTAGACCATTTCGGCTTGCAAACGCGCCATGATGGCGTGCGGCAGGGCCAAGGGAGCAGCGCGATGGCTTACTTTCTGCTTGAGAAAACCGATAAAAAACTGTTGCTTCTTAATATCATCGAAGCAAGGCGAGCAGTCTTCGCCGTGGTGGATGAGGTAATCCTCATCTTCTTCCGTTAGGACCCGTCCTTCGAGAAGCTGGTCAAGTACAATGTTCACGCGGTCGCAGTCGGCGGCGTTAGCCAATGAAGAGATAACGGGGGCCGACAGATTGGTTGTAGTAAGTGTAGCTTCCATGAGCGAGCGGAACAGGGTCTTAGCCTGGGGTTAAATGATGAAAAGAAAATTAACTGTGGTCGTCTTCGGGTTCGGCGGCATCAACGGCTGCTTGGATATCATCGTTCCCGTAACCCATGGAAGCAGCGTATTTTTCGAGCTTGTCCTTGAGGAAATTGCGGGCCCGGTGCAGGCGCGAGCGCACTGTGCCAATGGGAATATCCAGCACCTTGGCCATCTCCTCATAGGTGAAGCCTTCGAGGTCACAGAGAATGATAACTGTCCGAAAATCAACAGGTAACGAGTTAAGTGCACTAGCTACTTCGTCCCCAATTAGGTCGCGCGTGGACTGCTGGCGCATGTCGGACGACGAAGCACCAGTATCGGCATCGCCCTCTACTTCATCCGGATTATAATATCCTTCAACTTCGCTGTAGTCAACCTTAGCCGGCTGCTTACTTTTCTTCCGAAAGTCGTTGATGAACGAGTTTTTCAGGATGCGGAAAAGCCAGGCCTTGGCGTTGGTGCCCGGCTCGAAATACTCAAAAAAGCGGTAAGCTTTGAGATAGGTTTCCTGAACCAAGTCGTTGGCGTCGTCTTCGTCAAGCGTGAGCCGGTAGGCGAAGTTATAGAGCGGGTCGAGCACAGGCATAAGCTCGGCCTGAAAGCGCCGGTCTTTTTCCTCTTTGCTCAGCTTCACCCGTTCGGGAGAGTCACTCATAATGGGGTAGATAGGGCAGGTAATAAAATCAGCAAGTTGGCAAAAGTAAGGCCGGGCGGCAACGATTTAGCCAGTCTGCTAATGAATAGCAGCACTTAGCAGAATGTTTAGCTACCCAATAAATAACTTCTGCACGTTACGTACGGGAGCAAGTGGTGACTAGGTTGCCCTCAATGGCTGCCACTGGCCCACGCGGGCCGCCACAGTAGCCGCCGCAATGGCTTTTATGCAGGTGCAGGCGGCTGGCTGGGTGCGGCAGTTCTGGCAATCAGGCCGGTCAAAAACCAGGTAGTCGGCGTGCGGGCCCAGCGGAGCCCAACGGCCGGGGTGCATGGGCCGAATGGGCGGATACAGCCCCAGCGCGTGGCGGCCCAGCGCGGCGGCTAGGTGCAGCGGCCCGGTGCTACCAGCCACCAGCCCATCAGCAGCGGCAATAAACGCAATAAACTCAGGCAGAGCTAATTGCCCAGTAAGGTCGGCGGTAATATATTTTTTATATTCCCGAAACCAATCAGCCATCGCCAGCTCCGCGCCTTCGTCCAGGGTGCCGCTGATGAACACGCGGTGGCCGGCCGCGTGCAACAGCCGCGCCAGCTGGCCAAAATGCGGCAGCCCCCACTCGCGGGCGCTGCCCCGGCTGCGTGGGTGTAAAATGACGTTGAGCTGGCCGGGCTGGCGGGCCGCCAGCAATTTTTGCCAGTGGGAGCTTAACGGCACGGCGGGCAGCAGGCGCACCAGTTCAGACACGGCCGCTAAATCAAGCTTTTCGGTGTAGCCTAGCGGTGCCAGCAGCTGCAAATTGAGCTGGGCTTCGTGCAACGGCGAATGCCGACGGCTGAGGGCCACCAGCCGGTTGCAGGTGAGCCAGTGAAACAGCCGGTTGCGCGTGCCGATGCGCACTGGGATACCGGCCTTTTGGGCAAGCTGCGCCAGCAGCTTGTTGGGGAAAACGTGGATGATAGCCGCGGCTGCGTAGCTGCGCATTTCTTCTAGCAGGAGAGCAGAAGAGATTTTGCCCGCCGCCGCCAACGAATCCAGTTCCAGAAAATCGTCTACCCACGGGCAGGCAGCCGCTACTGCCGCCGTATAGGCGCGCCCAATGAGCACCACGCGGCACCCCGGATGATGCTGCTTGAGCCAGCCGCACAGCGGCAGCGTCAGCACCACATCGCCGATGGCGTCGGTGCGCGAGACGAGGTACGTGGGGCTCATGCGCGGGCGTTTTGGGTGCCGGTGCGCAGCTTCGCGAATTTCAGGAAAACCCCCGTGGCCGAGATAGCGGCGATGCTAAGCCCGGCAAAGCCATCGAGGAAACCCAGCCGAAACACGTAGCCATAGAGAAATTTCCAGAGCGGCTTGAGAATGAGTTGAAACAGCGTAACGCGCGTTTTGCCTTTCAGCGCTAGTTCCTGGGCCGTGATGCTAGTGAATCGATTAAGCTGACTAACATGCTGCGCCACAGAGGCATACGAATAGTGTAGCGCATCGCCAGCCAGGGCACCAGCGGTGTGGCCGGGTTGCACCTCGTAGTACTCGTGCAGCAACAGGCCCTGCCAGCGGCCCAGGCGGCGGTCGTAGAGGCGCAGCTTGCGGTCAGGGTACCAGCCGCCGTGGCGCACCCAGGTGCCGCAGTAGTTAGTGAGGCGGGCCAGCGAGTAGGCGGCGTGCCGCCAGTTGTTTTTCACCGCCATAATGTTCTGCCGCAGCTCGTCGGTGAGCACCTCGTCGGCGTCGAGCTGGAGCACGTAATTATGGCGCGCTTGGTCGGTGGCAAAGTTTTTTTGCTCTACGTAGCCCTCAAACGCGTGCTGCACCACCCGCACCCCGTGCGCCTGACAAATAGCCATGGTGCGGTCGGTGGAAAACGAATCGACCACCAACACCTCGTCGGCTATGCTGCCGAGCCCCTGAAGGCAGCGGGCGATGTTGGCTTCTTCATTGAAGGTGATAATGACGACGGAGAGCAGTAGAGAAGGCATTGGGGCAAATATCCGGCTTTTTTACCGACAACCCCGCCTGCCCCGCCAGCCAGGGCGGGCAAAATATCTCGGTAGCCCAACCGTCATTCTACGTATAAGAAATCCTGTTTCTCCCTATCTCCCCGAAAATGACTCCTCTTCAAGATAAAATCATCCTCGTTACCGGCGCTACCTCCGGCATTGGCGAAGTCACGGCCCGCGAGCTGGCCCGCCAGGGCGCTCACGTAATTCTACTGGCCCGCAACCGCGAAAAGGCCGAGCGCACGCAGCGCGAAATCATCGCTACGACTAATAACCCCTTGATAGACATCGCAATGGCCGACCTATCGGTGTTGCAGGAAGTGCGCGATGTAGCCGCCCAGCTGCACGACAAATACCCGCGCATTGATGTGCTGGTAAACAACGCGGGCCTTATGTTCGGGGCCGAGCGCGAAGTATCGGCCGATGGCAACGAGATGACGCTGGCTACCAACCACCTGGGGCCCTTTCTGCTCACCAGCCTGCTGCTCGACTTGCTGCAAAAGAGCCCCGCCGCCCGCATCGTCAACGTGGCCTCGATGGCCTACAAGTTCTCCAAACCCACGCTCGACGATATTCAGTCGGCGCGCAGCTACAGCCCCATGTGGGAGTACGGCACCTCTAAGCTATGGAACATCATGTTCACGCAGGAGCTGGCGCGGCGGCTGCGGGCCCACGGCATTACCAACGTGACTACCAACTCGCTGCACCCCGGCGCGGTGGCTACCGGCTACGGCCAGCAGTCGGGCGGTTGGCTTTCGGCCGTGCTGGCGCTGGGCCGGCCGTTTATGCTGTCGCCCGAGAAGGGAGCTGAAACCAGCATTTTCCTGGCTTCCGACCCCAGCGTGGCCGCCATCAGCGGGGGGTACTACAGTAAGAAGAAGCCCGAGCCGGTGAAAAGCAGCTTCAATACGCTAGCTAACAGCCAGCGCCTTTGGGCTATGAGCGAGGAGTTGACGGACACCAAATTTCTGGATTAAGTGAGTATCGCTCGCCGATGCCCAGGTGGCGCTAAAAAGAAAAACCTCGCCCGGCGTAATGCCGGGCGAGGTTTTTCTTTGGCCAAAAGGCGATGACCTAGTAGCGGTACAGGTCCGACTTGAACGGGCCTTCAACCGGTACTTTGATATAATCGGCTTGCTTGGTCGTCAACTCATCCAGCTCCACCCCGATTTTGGCGAGGTGCAGGCGGGCTACTTTCTCGTCCAAATGCTTGGGCAGGGTATACACCTGATTTTCATATTGGTCGGCGTGCTGCCACAGCTCCAACTGGGCCAGCGTCTGGTTGGTAAACGAGTTCGACATTACGAACGACGGGTGGCCAGTGGCGCAACCCAAGTTTACCAAACGGCCTTCGGCCAGAATGATAACTTCTTTATCCTCAATGGTATATATATCAACCTGCGGCTTCACCGTATCCTTGGTGTGGCCGTAGTTCTTATTCAACCAGGCCATGTCAATCTCATCATCAAAGTGGCCGATGTTGCAGACGATGGCCTTATCCTTGAGGCTACGGAAGTGCTCCTCAGTGAGGATGTCGCAGTTGCCGGTAGCGGTTACCACAATGTCAGCTTCCTTCACAGCGTTGGTCAGCTTCTTCACAGCGTAGCCGTCCATGGCCGCTTGCAGCGCGCAAATGGGGTCAATTTCCGTCACGATAACGCGGGCACCGGCCCCGCTCAGTGAGGCGGCCGTGCCTTTTCCTACGTCGCCGTAACCGGCAACTACGGCAATTTTGCCAGCCATCATCACATCGGTAGCCCGGCGGATAGCGTCTACGGCCGACTCTTTGCAGCCGTACTTGTTGTCAAATTTCGACTTCGTTACCGAGTCGTTCACGTTGAAAGCTGGGAAAGGCAGCGAGCCGTTTTTCACGCGCTCGATGAGACGCAGCACACCGGTCGTAGTCTCTTCCGACACACCCCTGATGCCAGCAGCTAACTCGGGGAAACGATTGAGCACCATGTTAGTGAGGTCGCCACCGTCGTCCAGAATCATATTTAGGGGCTGACGCTCTTCGCCAAACCACATGGTTTGCTCAATGCACCAGTCAAAATCTTCTTCGTTCATGCCCTTCCAGGCATACACCGGGATGCCAGCAGCGGCGATAGCCGCAGCGGCATGGTCCTGGGTCGAGAAGATATTGCACGACGACCACGTAACCTCGGCTCCAAGCGCGGTGAGCGTCTCGATGAGTACAGCGGTTTGGATGGTCATGTGCAGGCAGCCGGCAATGCGCGCGCCTTTGAAGGGCTGCGAAGCGCCAAACTCCTCGCGGAGCGACATCAGGCCCGGCATTTCGGCCTCGGCAAGGCGAATTTCCTTGCGGCCCCACTCGGCCAGGCTCATGTCTTTTACTTTGTAGGGAACGTAGGTCGTCGGCTTGGTTGCTACCATGGTAATCGGTAAATGAAAGTTCTGGCTTTTCAACCGTAAAGGTACAGTTTTGTTGTGGCATTGTGGCTGAATACCTCTACGCTACCTTTGCCAGCTATGTCCTTTCTATCTTCTTCTTCTGGCAAGTCAATTCATTGGCTCACAACAGCCTTCGTAGCTACGAACCTAAGCCTAGCTAGCCACGCCGGGCTGGCCCAGCAGGTTGCGCCCGCTACCATCCGGCTGCTGCCCGAAGATGAGGGGCGGGGCCAGTATGGCCATCAGCACAATTTTTACTTTCTGCCGCCCGGCAAAATGGGCGAAGAATACCAGAGTGCGGGTTTTTTTGGCGGTAAGCTCCGCCCCTACTTGGCTGGCCACCCGCAGGCGCTCAAAGAACTTGACAACTATAAACGGCAGAAAACCACTTACTTAGCTGACAGAGTGCTACTGGTGGGCTCATTGGGCTTGTATGCTTCGCAGGTTTTCAGCAACGGCGACCCGGTATATTTCAACGGCACGCAGCAGGTAGCCGCTGGTGCGGCCGTGGTTAGCCTGCTGGCTACCATCTTTATCAACCGCCACACCAACGAATATTTCAAGCAGGCGGTGGATAGCTACAATACCGACGCGCCACGCACCCACGGCACACTATGGCCCCGCTTGCGGCCTACTGGCGTAGGCGTGGCGGCGGCCAGCGGGCGGCCAGTGCTAGCGTTGCGGTGGCAATTTTAGTGCGGCTACAACGCACTCATTTTGAATTCTAAACGCTAACCAACTTATTAGCTTCGCACCAGCAGGCCACTTTTTGCGTTAGCAGTTGCATAATGGAGTTTCCTTTACCCGAGGCGGCCCGGCGCTACGTGGCTACCCACTTGCACGACGACCCCGCTCACTTGGCCTTGCAGGCCCGCCGCCACCCCCACTTGCCCGTGCCCGAGCTGGTGCGGCAGATTCAGGCCCGCCAGAAAGCCCGCGTGAAGCTGCCCACCTGGGCCGATAACCAGGAGCTGATTTTTCCGCCCGCGCTGTCAGTCGAGCAGGCTTCTTCTGAGCGCACTGCTACTTATAAGGCTGCGCTAGTAACTGGGGCAACCCGGCTAGCCGACCTCACGGGCGGTTTTGGGGCCGATGCGGCACATTTTGCCGCCGTAGTGGACCACGTAGACTATGTGGAGCGCGACGCGCACCTGGCGGCCGTGGTAGCCTACAACCTAGGCCAGTTGGGTATTGCCAATATTACGACGCACGCAGCCGACGCGGTGGCCTTTCTGCGAGCCAGCGAGCAGCCATTTGACTGGCTGTTTCTGGACCCCGCCCGGCGCGACAAGCGCGGCAGCAAAATAGTGCATCTGGCTGACTGTGAGCCCGATGTACCCAAGCTGCTACCGCTACTGTTGCGCCATGCGCCCCGCATTTTGCTTAAGACCTCGCCCATGCTTGATATTGAGCTAGCTATTCAGGAGCTTAAGCACGTGCGGCGCATCTGGGTCATTGCAGTGGATAATGAGGTGAAAGAAGTGCTGTATGAGTTGGGGGCTGAACCGGCCATCGACCCCGAGCGCCTGGCCGTGAACCTGCACCGCGATGGCAGCCAGCAGGAATTTCGCCTCAACCGCGCTCGCGAGGCCCGCTCCATTGCACGCTACGCCGAGGCCCAGCAGTACCTGTACGAGCCCAACGCCGCTATTTTAAAAGCCGGGGCGTTCAAGAGCATCGGCACGGCATTCGAATTGCTCAAAATACATCAGCACAGCCACTTATACACCAATCAAGAACTGCGAACTGATTTTCCGGGGCGAATTTTCCGCATCCTGGCTACCGAAAAGGCCGACGGACCTACCCTAAAAACACACCTGGGCCCCGAGGGACGGGCACACGTCACGACCCGCAACTTTCCCGAGTCGGTGGCTACTTTTCGGCAGCGCACGGGCATTCGGGAGGGCGGCGACATTTATTTATTTGCTACTACTGACCTGCGGGGTCGCTTAGTCGTGCTCGTTTGCGAGAAGGTGAGCCCCCCACAGCTACATAAGTCATAGACGGCAAAGTGTGGCCGCTCAGGATTTAATGAGTAGTTTTGCGCCCCGCCCGCCCGCGCCTCCGACTGGCCCGGCGGGCGTTTTTTTGTTTGTCTAAATCTTTGCCATGCCCTATCTGTTCACTTCCGAATCGGTTTCGGAAGGCCACCCCGATAAAGTTGCCGACCAGATTTCCGACGCTATTCTCGACGATTTTCTGCGGCAGGACTCAACCGCTAAAGTTGCCTGCGAAACTCTGGTTACCACTGGCTTAGTAGTTATTGCCGGCGAGGTTAAATCTTCTGCCTACGTTGATGTGCAAAGCGTTGCCCGCAACGTTATCCGGCGCATTGGCTACACCAAAGCCGAGTATAAGTTTGAGGCCGAGAGCTGCGGTATTCTATCGGCCCTGCATGAGCAGTCGCCCGATATCAATCAGGGCGTGGTGCGCCAGGCTCCCGAAGAGCAAGGCGCCGGCGACCAAGGCATGATGTTCGGCTACGCCACCGACGAGACAGCTAACTATATGCCGCTGGCGTTGGACCTGTCGCACAGCCTGTTGCAGGAGTTGGCCGCCATCCGTAAGGAAGGCCACGAGATGACGTACCTGCGCCCCGACGCCAAGAGCCAGGTAACCATCCGCTACTCCGATGACCACCGCCCTGAGGCCATCGACACCATCGTTATCAGCACGCAACACGACGATTTTGACGCTTCGGAAGAAGTGATGCTGGCCCGCATCAAACAGGACATCATCGACATTCTCATCCCGCGCGTGAAGGCCAAGCTGAGCGCCGAAGTGCAAGCACTTTTCACCGCCGATGTCAAGCACCACATCAACCCCACGGGCAAGTTCGTTATTGGCGGCCCGCACGGCGATTCAGGCCTCACGGGCCGCAAAATCATTGTTGATACCTACGGCGGCAAGGGCGCGCACGGCGGCGGGGCTTTCTCGGGCAAGGACTCCAGCAAGGTAGACCGCTCGGCGGCCTACGCTACCCGGCACATCGCCAAAAACCTGGTGGCGGCCGGCGTGGCGGCGCAAGTGCTGGTGCAGGTAGCTTACGCCATCGGCGTGGCCAAGCCGGTTGGCTTATACGTAACCACTTCGGGCACCACAAAGGCGCTCAACGCCGCTGGCCAGCCTCTTACTGATGGCGAGATTGCCGATAAGGTAAACGAGTTGTTCGACTTGCGCCCCTACGCTATTGTAGAGCGCTTGGGCCTGCGTAATCCCATCTTCAGCGCTACCGCGGCCTACGGCCACATGGGCCGCCAACCCGGCACCGTAACGGTTAAAATGAAAGATGGCGAGGAGCAAACCTTCGAAACATTCACGTGGGAAAAACTTGATTACGTAGACCGCATCAGGGCAGCTTTCAATCTGTAAGCTGTTAATTTTCTACTAAAAAAGTCCCGACTGCTCTCAAAGCAGTCGGGACTTTTTTAGTAGAAAATTAACAGCCTAGTGGCTCACCGACTTCTCTTTGAATTTGGTAATCTGCCGCTTCAGCGCCTCTACCGCAGCGTCGGTAGCGGCCTCAAAGGACTGAGCATCTTCTTGGCTAAAAAGCGTGGTACCGGGTACCATTAGCTTGATTTCTACGGTTTTATTGGCTACGCCATCTTTGTTGTTGAGCCGCAGAATCACTTCGCCGTCCGTTACACGGTCGTAAAAATGTTCGAGCTTATTGAGACGTTGCTGGATGAAATCGAGCAGGGTTTGGTCGGCATCGAAATGTACCGATTGCATTTGCACTTTCATGGGCAAAGGGAAATTGGGTTGGGAATTGCGAATCGGAAGCTACGACTTACCGGGTTAAAAGCTTGGCTACAGCGACATAGACAGAGCTAATGCCTTAATAACCAAATTATAACCCATTATTCACGCTCATTATTCAACTAGGCCCGCGGGTGGGCTTGGTTAAATACGGATTTCAGGCGGTCCACGGACAAGTGGGTGTACACCTGAGTAGCCGCTAAGCTAGCATGGCCCAGCAATTCCTTGATGGAATTGAGGTCAGCCCCTTTGCCCAGCAGATGCGTGGCAAAGGCGTGGCGTAGCGCATGCGGGTGCTGGTGCGCCGCTGAAGTCGAAACCTGGCTCAGGTATTTCTTCACCGTGCGGTATACGAGCTTCTCGTAGAGCGGTTCGCCCTTATCAGTGCGTAGTAGCGGGCTGTTAGCCGGTAGCGGCTTAAACTCACTGGCGCGGCGCTCGCAGTACTTGGCTATCACCAGCAGCAGCGACGGGTTGAGGGGCACCACGCGCTGCTTGTCGCCCTTACCCGTTACGCGTACAGTGCGAGCACCCAGGTCCAAGTCGTCGTCGGTGATGCCGAGTAGCTCTGAGAGGCGAATGCCAGTGCCGTAGAGGGTTTCCAATATCAATTGGTCGCGCATACCGGCAAAGCTATCTTCGAACTCAAATGAATTCAACATCCGATTCAACGCCTCTTCGGGCACAAACTCGGGCAACTTCTTTGCCATTTTAGGGGCTTTTATGCGAAGCATAGGGTTGGCCTCAAGGCGGCGCTCGCGCAGCAAAAATTTGTAAAATGAGCGCAGGCAGGCTACTTTTCGGTTCACTGTGCGCGGGTCAAGGTCTTGGCTCATCAGGCATACTACCCAGCCTCGAATGAGTGGGTGCGATGCCTGCGCCGCATCGTCCAACTCATACTCAGCCCGCAGATACGCCGCAAACTGCGTCAAATCAGTTTGGTAGGAGGTAACGGTATGCGGACTCAGACGCTTTTCGTACCGTAAAAAATCCAGAAATTCTTCCATGCCCCAATTTCAGTAACGCGGCTGACCCCAGGCCAGCGCTGCAAAGTAGGGCGCATGGCTGCTTCTACCAAGCACCAACGTGAAAAGCTCGCCCGCTTGCCTTACAGCAAGTGGGCGAGCTTTTCAAAGCCAGTAAAACAAAGGCTAGAAGACTATTCGTTCTCGGTACCGTAGGTAGCGAGCTTGTACACAGCCTTCTGCTTCATTTTGCGCTGCGTGATGCTCGGCTTCTGGAAGAACGTGCGGCGGCGCAACTCTTTCAAAACGCCAGTGCGCTCGAATTTCTTTTTGAAGCGCTTGAGCGCACGGTCAACGGTTTCGTTGTCTTTGATTTGAACGATAATCATATCGGGGATTTTGAATGCTTACGCTACGGGAAGCCGAGTAAATCGGGCCGCAAAGATAATCAGGGATGCCGCGGATTCAAAACTGATTTCACAGATTTTGTGGATGATTCGCGCTCAATCTGTTAGGAAATGGCTACAGACCAAATACAAAACCTGTGAAATTGGCTTCAAACGGCTATTACCGCGCTTTTATTTAAGCAGGGCGCGGGCAATAACCAACTTCTGAATTTCGCTGGTACCCTCGCCAATGGTACAGAGCTTGGCATCGCGGTAATACTTCTCGGCGGGATAGTCTTTGGTGTAGCCGTAGCCCCCAAATATTTGCACGCCTTCGTTGGCCGTGCGCACGGCTACCTCAGAAGCATAGAGTTTAGCCATTGCGGACTCCAGATTCACGTTCTCACCGCGGTCTTTCATCTCAGCAGCACGATAGGTGAGCAAGCTAGCCGCCTCAATCTCGGTGGCCATGTCGGCCAGCTTGAAAGCAATCCCTTGGAAGTTGCTGATGGGCTGGTTGAACTGCTGGCGCTCTTTGCTATACTGCAAAGCAGCTTCGTAGGCACCTTGCGCAATGCCGAGGCTTAGCGCCGCAATACTGATACGGCCGCCATCGAGCACCTTCAGGCTCTGCACAAAGCCGTCGCCTACTTTGCCAATAACATTTTCGACCGGCACTTTACAGTCGGTAAAAATCATTTCGGTGGTTTCGGAAGCGCGCATACCCAGTTTGTCTTCCTTGCGTCCGCCGGCAAAACCTGGCGTGCCCCGCTCCACGATGAAAGCCGTCATGCCATGCGAGTCACCTACTTCGCCGGTGCGGGCAATCACCACAGCCACGTCACCGCTCTTACCGTGAGTGATAAAGTTTTTAGCCCCGTTGAGCACATAATGTTCGCCGCTGGCATCGAGCACAGCCGTGGTGCGCATGTTGCCCGCATCGGAGCCGGTATTGGGCTCGGTGAGGCCCCAGGCTCCAAGCCACTCGCCCGTGGCCAAGCGTGGCAGGTACTGCTGCTTCTGCTCTTCCGAAGCATGCTGCAGGATATGGCCGGTACACAGCGAGTTGTGCGCAGCCATACTAAGGCCGATGCTACCATCGATTTTAGACAACTCGACTATCGCCGTTACATACTCCTGATAGCCGAAGCCTGAGCCGCCATACTGAGTCGGCACGAGCACGCCCATGAGGCCCAACTCACCGAGCTGCCGAAATAAATCGCGCGGAAATTCCTGCGTGTCATCCCAACGCATCATGTTGGGTTTAATCTGCTGCAGACCGAAGTCGCGCACCATCTGCGCAATCATGGTCTGGTTTTCGGTCGCTACGGTGGCTTCCATAAGTAAAAAACGGGTGGGGGTAGGGGGAGATAGAACGGGGCCAATGCTGACCACTCGCGCAAAAATACGATTTTGAGGCTGTTAAATACGGCAAGGCCGCATCTGGCAACTGGTTGGCTTTTTGAAAGCCTAACGTAAAAGAGTTACTTTTGAGGCATTTTTTACCCTTCGAGGTTAGCGGCCCGCGCTTTGCAGGGGCCGCTGCTTCTTGCACAAACCCTCCTTTGGCTCTTTCGTTCATGCCCTTGCTCCGGCCATTTCAACGGTTTCTGCTTCTGGCCCTGCCGGTGCTCTGCTTATTTTCCTCGTGTGCCACCAGCCGCTACTACAATCAGCGCACAATGTTTCAACTTACCGAAGGGGCAGATGGCGTAGTGGACACGGCCAAATTGCGGCGCGCCGTTAATCGCACGGCCCGCAACTATACCATCCACCCAAACGACCTGCTGAGCGTGCAGGTTTATACAAACAAGGGTGAAAAGCTCATTGACCCTAACGGGGAACTGCGCTTCGGCGGTTCTGGTACTGGAGGAATAAGTCAGGCCCCGCCAGTTGCCGCTAGTGGCGCCGGGCAGCGTGGGGGCAGCCAGGCAGGCACTGCTTCGCCTGGTGCAACCCAGTTTGTAGTACAAGCAGACGGTACCGTGCGTTTACCGCTAGTCGACCGCGTAGTAGTGCAAGGCCTAAGCCTCATTCAAGCCGATAGCGTTCTCAAAATACGCTACAGTGAATATTACAAAGAGCCGTTTATCAAAACGGCTGTTACCAACAATCGGGTTATTATTCTGGGAGCACCTGGTGGGCAGGTAGTATCGCTGGCCAACGACAACATGAACTTACTTGAGGTGCTGGCACTAGCCGGCGGCCCCGACGGAGGAGCAACAGGTGGCACGGGTGTTGCGCGTAATGGGGGCCGAATCGACAATATCCGTATCATCAGGGGCGACTTAAAAAACCCACAAGTGCAATTTATTAATTTGAACACCTTAGAAGGAATGCGCCGAGGCAATTTGCAGGTTGAGCCGAATGACATTATTTACATTCAGCCCTTGCGCCGGCCACTGCTAGATTCTTTGGTTGATGCAGGGCCAGTTATAACATTGACTACTAGCTTAATAAGCACGTTAAGTATTTTATATACCATTCTTGTTCTGAATAAAAGATAAATTCGTTTTATCGCCAAACTTACAAAAACTTGAATAGGCTACTACTATGGCAATGAGCGAAAACGCAGAGTTGGAAGAGCTAATAAGGCGCACGTCAACCGGGGCTGAAGGTTCTGCGGCAGCCACTATTAGCCCGGCCGATGATGATACTGACGGTGAGGGCAGCTTTGACCTCAGCACGCTGGTAATGGCCGTGCGGCGAAGCTTGCCTTGGGCAGCCCTACTCGTTATGCTCGGCCTAACGAGTTCTTGGTTATATATCCGCTACACTAAACCCATTTACAAGGCATCTTCCATATTAAAAATAGATGAGCGCAGTAATGCCAGCGACCTTGGCTTAGGAGCCTTAGCAGGAGCAGGAGGTAGTGACAATCGGTCATCCCAGTTGTCGGGTGAGGTAGAATTGATTAAATCGAACCTGACGTATAACCGGCTGAAACAAGTAATTCCGCTTGATGTCAATTATTACACACAAGGCACCGTATTGGAAACCGAATTATTCGGTAATTGCCCGTTTAAAGTAACGTATACAATTAGCAATCCTGCTTATTATAATAAGAAGTTTAATATCGAATACATAAACGCCAAAAGTTACCAGCTATCCGTTGCTACCGGAACTGAGTCAATAGGAGGCACTTACGCAGTTGGGCAGTTAGTGCAATTACCGGGTATATCATTTAAGCTGGAACCCACGACTATTGCGTTGAATAATAGTGGTTCTTCCGAAACCCCGTATCACTTTACGCTACTTGAGGATAATACTATTAATGCCTATCTCGACAAAAACCTAACTGCTGAAGTACTTAACCCTAGTGCCAATACCATCCAGATTTCCTTTTTGGATAACAACCGCATTAAGGCCCAGCGCATTGTAAACGTATTGGACAGCGTTTACCGCGACGCTAAACTGGCTCGCAAACAGGAGTCTACGGAAAAAGCACTGGCTTACCTTGATCAGCAACTGGCCGCAAACGGCATCAACTTAGCAAAGGCTGAGGATAATCTCAAGGATTTTGCCGAACGTAATGGTACCTATGATGCAAAAGGGCAATTAGAGGGACTTGGTGAGAAGCTAGCCGAAATCCAAAAAGGCCGACTGGAACTGGAGCAGCGGCTCACACTACTTACCCAGGTAGGGCAACTTGCTGCACAGGAACGACTCACCCTCAATGAAGATGCAACGCTGGCAGAATCTGTTCCTGGCCTAGCCATGCTCAATGACGCATCGGTTACCCAGCAGCTTAACAATCTAAACGTGTTGCAGCAAAGACTGCGGCTAGTAGAACGCTCTTACACCGATAAAACAGAGGCGTTGGCTCAAATACGGTCGCAGGTTAGCTTTGCTCGTGCTGCTTTGCAGCGCCAGTTACGGCAAGCTCAGCAGCAGCTACGCGACCAGTTGAGCTTGCTAAATGGCCAGCAGGGCCAGATAAACGGGGAACTGCAGTCCCTGCCTGGTAAGGCCACCGAATTAGAGCGCCTCAGACGCCCGCTGGAACTATATGGCAGCACGTACCAAATGCTGCTGGAAAAAAAGGTAGAGTATAATATCAAGAACGCAGGTACTACCGCCGATTTTCAGATTCTCTCGCCGGCTTATGCCCCCGATGCGCCTATCTCGCCCGTTAAATTTCTGGTGTATGCAATAGGCCTGGCAGGAGGCTTGGTGTTGAGCCTGGGCCTGATTGCCACGCGCTATTTGATGCATAATACTATCACCAGCGTGAGTGAGTTGGAGCGGAATACCAAGGCATCAGTACTAGGCGTGATTCCAACCTACGACAAGGAAAAGCTGAATGTTTCGCGGCTGGTAGTGGATAAAAATCCAAAATCCTCGGTATCGGAAGCTATTCGTTCCATTCGTACTAATCTGGATTTTATAAGTCCATCCAATAAGAAGCGACTTATTTCGGTTACTTCCACTATTTCGGGAGAAGGCAAAACGTTTGTTACGGTCAACCTGGGAGGTATTATTGCCCTGTCGGGTCAGCGAGTGGTCATCCTTGACCTTGACATGCGCAAGCCCAAGGTCAACCTGGCTTTTGATGCTGAAAACGTGCGAGGCATCAGCACTATTCTAATTGACCGGCATTCGGTAGCTGAATGCATTCAGCACACTAGTATCGAATCGCTGGATTTTATCTCGGCGGGGCCCACGCCTCCCAATCCATCGGAGCTGATATTGAACCCGCGCTTTGACAAGATGCTGGAGGAATTGTACCAGACGTATGATGTGATTTTGATTGATACCCCACCGGTAGGCCTGGTAACGGACGGTATCCTCATCATGCGAAAGGCTGACGTACCCATCTACATTGTGCGCGCCAACTATTCACGCAAAACTTTCCTCAAAAACATGAACCGGATGATGCGTAACAACCAATTTACGCGCATGTCAACCATCCTCAACGATGCCAAAGCGCAGGGCTCCTACGGCTACGGCTACGGGTATGGCTACGGGTATGGCTACGGCTATGGCTCCACTGGCATGGGCTATTATGAAGAGCCCACCAAAAAGCCTACGCTAAGCCAGCGCATCAAAGGGCTATTTAGCTAAGTAGCTTTATGTCAACATTTTGGCAAAATTTATTCGCCCGTAAACCAGCGACGGATAACCTGCAGTTGGCTGCCTCGCCCTTAGCCAGCCTGGCGGTAGATATGCACTCGCACCTATTGCCAGGCCTAGACGACGGAGCCGAAACACTAACCCATAGCCTTGACCTGCTGCGGGAGTTGCGGGCCCTGGGCTTTAGCAAGCTCATTATGACGCCCCACATCATGGGCGACTTTTACAAGAACACGCCCGAAGGCATCCGGGCTGCCCTTAGCCTGTTGCGCACAGCGGCGGCCGAAGCGGGCTTGTCTGATGTAGTGCTGGAGTGTGCGGCCGAATACTACCTCGACGAGTGGCTGGGCCGCAAGCTGGCCGATGGTACAGAGTTGCTGACGTTTGGCGGTGAGCGGCGCTACCTGCTCATTGAAACATCTTACCTCAACGAGCCGCTTAACCTCAATGGGACCATTTTTAACTTGCAGGCAGCGGGCTACCGCCCCGTGCTGGCCCATCCCGAACGCTACGTCTATTTCTACGGGCGTTTTGCAGAAATAGAAAAGCTGCGTCAGGAACAAGGCGTGTTGCTTCAGCTAAACCTCAACTCGCTGGCGGGCTACTACTCACCGGCGGCGCGCCACGTTGCGGAGAAGTTGATTGATGCCCGGCTGGTAGACTTTGTCGGTACCGATACGCACCACCTGCGTCACACGGCCGCGCTGGCTACTAAAACGTTGAAATCAACCTATTTTCATAAGCTGATGGCCCTGCCCCTGCTCAACAACACTTTATAAAGCCCGAGTCAGAGCCTTCGCTACTCAGGAAATTATTTTTGGCGCTATGATTTTTGTAACCGGTGGCACGGGCCTGATCGGCTCTTTTGTGCTGCAAGCGTTAATTGCCCGTGGGCTGGGTATCCGGGCCCTCTACCGCGGGGCTACGCCCCCGGCCGAGGTACCCGGGGTTGAATGGGTGCAAGGCGACCTGTTGGATGTAACCTTGCTGGAGAGCGTGCTAACGCCGGAAATAACCCACGTATTGCACTGCGCCGGCCTGGTTTCCTACGCTCCGCAGGATGAGGACGAACTGCTACGCGTGAACGTGGAGGGCACGGCCGCTATTGTCGATGCCTGCCTGCGCCATCCAGCCATCCGGTTGGGATACGTCTCTTCGGTAGCGGCGCTGGGCCAGCCCGCCGCCGACTCAGCGCTCGAACCTACGGCCACGCCGCGCCGCCTAGATGAAAAGGCCACCTGGGACCTGGGGGCCAGCCACCCAACCTACGCCACCAGCAAGTACCTAGCCGAGCTGGAAGTATGGCGCGGAGTAGCCGAGGGGCTATCGGCCGTTATCGTAAATCCGTCGGTGGTATTAGGGCCCGGTAACTGGCACCGCAGCAGCACTCGCTTACTCCGCTATGCCTACGATGAGCATTATTTCTACACCCAGGGGCAGGTTAACTTTGTGGACGTGCGAGATGTGGTGAGCCAGCTACTACGCCTTACCCTCGACCTGCCTGCTCTCTCCTCAGCCCGCTATATCCTTAACGGGGGGCTGCATCCAGTAGGGAATTTCCTAGAGCAAATGGCCACTGCCTTCGGGCGGCGGCCACCCACTACCGCCGTGCCCAACTGGGCTGCCGAAATCATCTGGCGCCTAGAGCACGGCCGGGCCCTACTTACCGGAGCGCGCCCCCTCATTACCCGCGACACGGCCCGCGCTGGCCGCCGGCCAGTATACTACGACGCCAGCAAGGCCACCCGCACTACTGGCTTAGCCTTTCGCCCCTTGGCCGAAACCGTCGCCTGGTTGGCCCAGGCCACTAAAACGAACCGGACAACTCTCCCCACGGTTGTATCTTAGCGAGTAGCGGGCAGTCCCGTTTTTTCTATTAGCATGGGGGCTTGATGTAGTTGGCAAGCCTATGGCTGGCGCTTGGCCTTGGCCCCAAATTAGTGCACCGAGCGAATAGGAGTTACCCGTTATACTTCGTGACAATTATGCGCATGAACGAACCATTTGATGACCCGCGAGCCGCCCAGGATATGGTGCGCCGCTATGAGCGAATGCTGGCCCACGACGAGGCCGTATTCTTTGACCTAGAAGAGTTTGAAGTAATTATTGACCATTACGTAACGAGTGCCGCCTTCGACAAGGCTCAACAAGCCTGCGAGGCTGCGCTAAGCCAATACCCGTTTTCAACTGAACTCCTAATTGACCGGGCGCAGATTGCTGCCATGCGGGGCGATTATGCCGAAGCCGAGCGCCAAATTGCCAGTGTAGCCAGCCTCGACCCCGATAATGCCGACGTAGCCGTGACGCGCGGCATTATCTCCACCCAGCGGGGTGATTTTGAGGAGGCCGTGCGCTTCTTTCAAGCGGCGCTGGCCAGCAACCCCGACCGCGAGGACATTCACTTCAACCTGGGCCTGGCTTACCAAAGCTGGCAGAAGTACAAGAGCGCGGCTCGGCACTACAAGCATAGTCTACGCCTGCACCCTGACAACGAAACAACCGTGCAGGAGCTACTTAACTGCCTGGAAGTTAGCGACCGTATGGCGGAGCACGAGGAGTTCTTCCAGCGCTTTACCGATGACGACCCCTATTCGGCCGTGGCTTGGTATAACCTGGGGCAGTACTACTACCGGCTTGAGAAATACGAGCAGGCAGGTGCTGCCTTTGATTATGCAATCGTCATTGAATCAGACTTTTATGATGCTCACCACTGGTTGGCTGACACTTATGTGTGCCAGCAAGAATATCAGCGGGCCATCACGGAGTTTGAGTTGAGCTACCCCGCTGGTGAGCCTACCGACGAAGCCCTGTGCAATATTGGCGAATGCTACGAAAAGCTGCGGTCTTGGGAGCAGGCCCGTCAGTACTACCGCAAGGCGCTGGACCTGAACCCCGAAATGGACGAAGCCTGGTTTGGCCAGGGTGTGCTTTTGCAAGAGCAAGAGCGTCCTTACGAAGCACTCCATTTCTTTCGCAAAGCCGTAGAGCTCTATAGCGAAAGCGGCGAGTACTGGGCCGCTTTGGGTGCGGCCGAAAACCAGGTTGGTAACATCGTAAGTGCGCTGGAAGCCTACGAAAAAGCCACCGAGGTAGCCCCTGAGGAGGCCACCGGCTGGGTGAGCTGGAGCGCCATCTTATACGAGCAAGGTCACTACGAGGAAGCAGTTGACCTGCTTCAGCACGCTGTGGAACTGCACCCGCACGAGGCTCATTTTCACTACATGATTTGCGCCTATTTATTGGCCGCCGGCCGCCTGCGCGAGGCTTATCAGGAGTTGGAAACGGCGCTCACGCTCAATTACGAGCAGCATTCGCTCCTATTTGATTATTTTCCTGAGCTGCAAAAGCAACCGGCGCTACAACGACTCATCGACCAGTTTCGCAAGTAGTGGGGTGCTTGCACCAGTGCTCAGTAATGCCTGTTGCTTTCTAAGCTAATTTTGTGCCTGCCCACCTACTTGGTGGGCAGGCTTTTTACTTACTCTTTTGCCGGGCCCGCGCCTGCTTTACCACGCATGAATTATTCTCTTTCGCAGCTTCCCGAACGCACTCAAAAGCCTCGTGAGCAGGGCTTTACCATGATGATGGACAAAGGACTAAGCTTACGTGAGGTCGAAGACTTCCTGGAAGTGGCGTCTCCCTACACTGATATCGTTAAGCTGGGGTGGGCCACGTCCTACGTAGTGCCTAACCTCAAGCGCAAGCTCGAAATTTACAAAGAAGCTGGCATTCCGGTGTACCTGGGCGGCACCTTGTTTGAAGCATTCATCATCCGCAATCAGTTTGATGACTACCGCCGCCTGCTTGACAACTTTGGCCTGGAATACGCTGAAGTTTCGGATGGCAGCATCGACCTTGACCACGGCCGCAAGTGCGAGTTTATCCGGGAGTTGACTAAGTCAGTAAAGGTCTTGAGTGAAGTAGGCTCTAAAGATGCGGAGAAGATTATCCCACCCTACAAGTGGATTTCGCAGATGCAGGCCGAGCTCGATGCCGGCGCCATTAAGGTAATTGGGGAAGCCCGCGAGGGCGGCAACGTGGGCCTTTTCCGTAGCACTGGCGAAGTCCGCTCGGGCTTGGTGGAGGAGATTTTGACCAAGATTCCCTCCGAGCGCATTATCTGGGAAGCGCCCCAGAAGGCGCAGCAGGTATGGTTTATTAAGCTGCTGGGGGCCAACGTAAACCTGGGCAACATTGCTCCCAATGAGATGGTGAGCCTCGAAACCATCCGCCTGGGCCTGCGGGGCGATACGTTCTCGCACTTCCTAGATATGGATGCCGTGGACCCCATGTTTCATCCTGCTGCCAAAACCGGCAAGCCGGGTACGTCTATGCCGCGAGGCTAGCAACTTCCTTTATAAAAGCAAGTGAACGCAAAAAAGGCGGGCTCCCAATTAGGAGCCCGCCTTTTTTGCGTTCACTTACAGGCTATTGCTTCTGCACGCGCACCTTCTGGGTGGTACCATTCGGCAGGGTCACTTTGGCCAAGTATAAGCCACTGCGCAAGCCGTCGAGGTCGGTTAGAGTCAGTGTAGCGTTGATTACCTGCAACTTCTGTTCCCGAACAATGCGGCCGGTCATGTCTATCAGTTGCACGTGCGCCATACCGTCGCCCACTGCTGTAGCATCGAGGTTGAACTCGAGCTTATTGGTGAACGGGTTGGGGTAGCCAGCTAGTGTCGTTGCCACTGAGGCCGCACCGTTGAAGCTAGTAGTGCGCACTGGCGAGAAGGATTCAGTACCATCTGTGTCCACCTGCTTTAGGCGGTAGTAGCGAGTGCCTGTTTTACCTTCTTCCTGGTCGGTATACGTGTAGTTTGTTTTCTGCGCGCTATTGGCGTTTTGGCTAGCTACGAAAGCCAGTTTACGGAATGCAGTGCCATCAGTCGATACCTGCACTTCAAAGCCGGCGTTGTCCTGCTCCGAGGCCGTCGTCCAATTAAGGAGGGCTGCGTTGCCGGTGCGAGTAGCCGTGAAGGCAACAAGCTTAACGGGAAGCGGATTGTCGATGTCGCCAAGGGTAAGAGTGGCGAATGTGGTTACGCCTGTGCGGGTTACGGTATTCTTTACTTCATCTACCGGGCCATCACGGCCTACCAGCCTAAAAGTATTGCCCGAGTTTTGAGATACAAAAATCGTTAGACGCTCTTCCGGGATGCTACCCGTGCCTGGGGTTTGGGTATTAGGCCCATTCAGGTTCACTGTTTCTGAATTGCGGTAATGGAATACCAGCGTGGCGTTCAGGCCGCCACTGTTGGTGGCCGCGTCGGAGGGACGCACGCCGAAGATGCGGCGAATACCGAATCGGCCGGCCAGGGGTGAATAAGACTCCACCGTATTGCGGGTTACGTCTACGTTACCGGGAGCGTTGGCACCCATAAAATTCAACTCTATTCCGATGTTACCGTAGGTTCGGTTTTCGTTGGTCTTTACGCCCTGCCGGGTAGTAACTACAAAACCAAACAAGAAAGCATTGTCAGTTTCACCGTTGAGCTGCGCGCCATTGTTGAGGTTAGTCGCGCCCCGGTCAGCTAAAACTATCCTGTTGGCAGAAGGGCTGGTGATATCCGTGCTTAGTATTCCGGCATTATTAGCCAGGTTGGTAAAAGGATTGACTGCTAATGGGTTGGCAGCAGCAGCATATACACCTGGCGTCAGGAAGTTGATTGATTCCGATACGTTCATCACCCCGCTTGTTTTTGGCTTCGTATCGCCTGTCAAGCCCGTCAATGTACCCAGCGTCTTGGTGCCGCCGCCCGAAATATCGACCCGAGTGAAAGTACCTCCCGTGATATTCTGGTCACCCCCCGCAAACTCCGTGATGGTGTTTTCGCGTTGGATAAAGCTGTCATAGGTATTGACAAAGTCACCGAACACTTGAAGCTGACCTACTACCAAGCGGGCAATCGAGCGCGAAGCCTGTGAGCTACCCCCCATTATGAAATTACGCGTCTGGGCCGGGCCGGAGGTAGCGTTATTGTACAAAACAGTGCCATTAGGAATGTCATTAACAGTGCGTACAACACTAGAGTAGATGTTTGGGTATGGCACACTATTACCAGCACCCAAGTCTCTAACAAGAGCATTAGTGGTAGCAGTGGGAACACCAGCACTCCAGTTACCCGCATCAAACCAGTTGTCATTAATACCCCCTGTCCAGATAGTGGTAGCGATAGGTATACCACCCACCGTGAAAGTTGCCGCAAATGAACTGTTGCTACTGGAAGGGTATGTAACCGTAGTGGTGGTACTTGCCGATGAGTTAAATACGTTGGCCTGATAATACACTTCGACCACATAATTGCCGACAGCTGTGACTGCCGGAGTAGCAATTAGGTTCGGCTGCGAGTTGGTGTTGTTAGTGGAGGCGGGGTCAATAACGAACGTCCGTACACCATTATTAATGTCGCCCGACTGAGTCAGCGTAATGGGGTTAAAAGCACCAACAACACCCGTAGTTGTGCGGGTACGGTAATACAGAATAACGCTTTTAACCGAGCTAGCGCCAGTTTCGTTGGTGGTTACTGCTGTATTCAGCAGACGTAGCTGACCGTTGTTGATATCAAAAGCACCAGGAGTGCCGCCTGCATTCTGTGAAGACGTGAAATTGAAACCCGGAAACTGTGGCGCAGTACCTGTATTGGGGAAATAATAAGGGCTTGGGGTTGCATTGCCATCAGCCGCTAACTGAATATTATTGGTGTTAATATTAACGGTAGAAGGTATACCAGTAGCAGTGAATACAGACCGGCGGCGTACATTACTACCAGTTATAACTACTTCATCAAAGCCTCCATTACCATCTGGTGCGCTGCCACTGGCATTAACAGTAACGTCGAAACGATTGCTGCCACTGTTGGTACCACCAACAGTAGCAAGTGCTAAAATATCGCGTGCCGCGTTACTTAGAGAAAAAGTCCGGACACCAGTAGAAGAGTTATAACCCGTCTGGCTTAGTTCTATCGTTTGTGCAAGACCAAGGGGAGGACTGGCAAACGTTCCGGATGATACGCCGTAATTAATGAAAGCGCGGTCATATGTCTCGTCGTTGGTCTCAGTAATTTCTACTGTACCACCTTGCAAAAGTAGACGGCCATCGTTTACATCAAGAGTCCCAAAATTACGTTGTGCGAATCTACCAGCACCTGCCGTGCTTTGAATAGCATCATAAGTAGTTGTACTAACTGTACTGGTACTTACACCAGACGTGACTATAACATTTCGAATGTCAGCTGTAGAGCTACCTACCTGCTGAGCAACAGCAGTCCTGCCCACAAGAGTTAGCAGTATGGCGAGAAGCATTGACGTTGCTCGTCCAAGCCCCATTCTAGGGCTTGAGCTCTGCAAAAAAGTAGTTATTTGCATTATGATATGAAAAAAAATGGGTTGAATCAGTTGTTCATCGCGCTACGCATGGTGCGAGTGCGGCCTTTTACGGAGGATAAGCAGTTACGTTAGGTATTTGCGGAAAAAAATTTACTCTTGAAAAAATTACACCCGGACTTCATTGAGTATAATTTTCTAATGGTCGCAGCACTGTACAATTATTGTGCCCGCATCTCAAAACGGCTTACTTAGTGCACTACACTATAAGGCACTGAGGCCAGCGCCTTTTTCTGGTCAGATAGCTCGACCTGAAGCAAGTCATGCACACTAACTCGAATTTTGTTGGATAATTGTGTGAGAGGCAAGTCATTGGAATCCAAGCCAAAGGGATTTTCAATCTCCTCGCCAATCATCTCCAGGCCAAGCAGGGCGTAGGCTCCGAACATAGTAATAGGAACCATGGAATAGCCAGATGTTGACAAAAGTACGAACGGCATTACACCAATAAAGGTAAGAATGTACGCTTTTATGAAAAAAGTGTAAGAAAAGGGGATGGGGGTGGCCTTGATACGTTCACAAACACCATTCACCGACATCAGGCCCAGAAAGTGCTGCTTGAAGTTGAGCAGATGAAAGTCGCGGATGATTTCTACCTGCCGCAGCTGCTCCAAACTTTCCTGCAAAACGGCCAGCAGGGTAACGGCCACGTTTTCAGCCGTGCGCAGTCGTTCCAGAATATCGGGAGTAGCTTCCATCTGCTCAAACTTCATTTCGTTGCGCAGGGAGCCCTTGAGGGCAAACGGGAAGTTGGAGATGAGGGCCGCAAAGTAGCGGCGGCTAGCGGCGGCATCGCGGGGCAGCACAGCATTGAGCTCGATGGCCAAGCCCCGGCACTGCGACACTAACTGCCCCCACACGCGTCGGCCTTCATAGTAGCGGTCGTAGGCAGTGTTGGTGCGGAACACCAGCAGCAAGCTCAGCAAAATACCTAGAAAGGAGAAGTACTCCCGGCTGATGCTCAGCACGGCCCCGTGGTAGTTGATGCCCCACATAGCAATAGCAGCCCCATAGGCACCTACCAGGCTAACGCGAACCAGCAACTGCCGGATAACGGCGGAGGTGTGGAAATGCCGGAGCGCCTGCCACCAGTCGCCCCCTTTGTACACAATCATGCGCGTATTTTTTTAATCGGAGTCCCTTGCCATAGGCCGGTGGGCTCGTGTTGGGGCGCCGGTTGGCAATCTTCGTACCAGCCTTGCGTTCTTTGCGGGCTCACTTCTTCACCTTATGGAACCACTCAAACATTTTTTTGAACTGCTCGTGCACTTCGACCTCGATACGCTGGTGCGGGAGTATGGGAATTTGCTCTATCTACTTTTCTTTATCATTGTTTTCGTCGAAACTGGGGTGGTTATCTTCCCTTTTCTGCCCGGCGACTCGCTACTCTTCGTTGCCGGAGCGCTGGCGGCGCGGGGTGGCCTCAGCCTGAGCGTGCTCATTCCGCTGCTGGTGCTGGCGGCTTTCTTGGGCGACAACCTCAACTATTTTATTGGGGACAAAATAGGGCCGCGGGCTTTTCGGGGCGACTTTAAGCTTCTGAAGCGCAGCTATTTGGAGCAGACGCAAGCTTTCTACGCCAAGCACGGCGGCAAAACGATTATTCTGGCGCGCTTCGTGCCGATTGTGCGCACATTTGCACCCTTCGTAGCGGGCGTGGGCACCATGAGCTACCGCACCTTTGCCACCTATTGCGTGGTGGGTGCCGTACTGTGGGTGGTGTCGATGAGCGTGCTGGGCTACTTGTTTGGCAACATTCCGGCGGTGCAGAAAAACTTTGAACTGGTTGTTATTGCCATTGTGCTGCTATCGGTAGCCCCGGCGGCCTGGCAGTTTGTGCGCAGTAAGCTGAAGGGCCGCGCCGCGTAGCGGAAGCCTGTGCTTGACTCAGGAATAACTACTTGACTACCAAGTAATTTTAGGCTATCATTCTTCCTTTGCGTAGTCACGTATGCGTACTTTTGGGCTCTTGGGCCGCTCGCTGGTCCACTCGTTTTCCCAGACTTATTTCAGTCAGAAGTTTGACCGCTTGGGGCTGGATGACTGCCGCTATGAGTTGTTTGAGCTGGCCACAGCCAGCGACCTGGTACCGCTTTTGGCCCGCCACCCCGAATTGGCGGGTCTGAACGTCACTATCCCGTATAAGGAGCAGATATGGCCCTACCTCACCCGCGTGGCCCCGTCGGCCGCATTGGTGGGGGCGGTTAACGTTATCGAGTTTACGGCCGATGGCAGCCTGGTGGGGCATAATACTGACTACGTGGGCTTTCGCGAGTCGCTGCGCCGGTTTTACCCGCTGCCACTGCACGCCACGGGCCGGGCGCTGGTGCTGGGTACCGGCGGCGCGGCCAAGGCCGTGGGCGTGGCGTTGCGCGAGCTGGGCATTGCGCACTGGCTCGTATCGCGCGACCCCATGAGTGCTCACCTCACCTACGACGAGCTCACGCCGGCCGTGCTGGCTGCCCACTCGCTCATCATCAATACCACGCCGCTGGGTACCTACCCGGCCGTAGATAAGTGCCCGCCCCTGCCCTACGCGGCGCTCACGCCGGCGCACTACCTGTTCGACCTTATTTATAACCCGCGCGAAACGCTGTTTTTGCAGCGGGGCCAGGCGGCGGGGGCGCACACTAAAAACGGCTTCGAAATGCTGGAGCTGCAAGCTGAAGCGGCCTGGGCTATTTGGAACAAGGCCTAAAAAAGAGCGGGAGCGGCTTACCAACTGGTAGGCCGCCCCCGCTCTTTTTTAGGTATTGGCTGCCAGCTACTTGGCTAGCTTGCTGGCTATCTCGGCCGTGTGGCGGCCCTGGAAGCGGGCGCCTTCCAGCTCGTTGGCGCTGGGCTGGCGCTCGCCTTTGCCGCCGGCCACGGTGCTGGCGCCGTAGGGCGTGCCGCCGGTTACCTCCTCATGGCCCATCTGGCCTTGCCAAGCGTAGGGCAGGCCCACAATAACAAAGCCGTGGTGTAGCAGCTCGGTGTGGAAAGCACGGATGGTTTCTTCCTGGCCGCCGTGCTGGGTGGCGGTGCTCACGAACGCGCCGCCAACTTTGCCTACCAGGGCGCCCTTGGCCCAGAGGCCGCCGGTGCTGTCCATAAAGGTCTGCATCTGGCCGCAGAGGTTGCCGTAGCGCGTGGGCGTGCCGAAGATGATGGCATCGTACTCCACCAGCTCGTCGGGGGTTACTACGGGTAGGTGGGCGAAGGCCTGCTGGGCACCGGTAGCCCCGGTTTTGTCGAGCACTTCCTTGGGCAGCGTTTCGGGCACGCGCTTTACAACTACTTCGTTGCCAGCTACTTCGCGGGCACCCTCGGCAATGGCTTCGGCGAGCTTCCAAACGTGCCCATAGGTGGAATAAAACAGGACGAGGGTTTTCATGGAAAAAAGGGGAAATGGTGAGTTGCCTACGGCTGGTTAGCAACGGCAAACCAGGCCCAACTGTTGGGCTTTACTTGGGTATTTACTATATTCATAGCCACCAAGGATTTTATTGACTAAAACACAACTCGTTACTTAATAGATTATTAGCTCTTACGAGTGTGTTATTTATAATGCCGCTGCAACGCTTGGCGCGGCTTACGCTTCTTAAGGGGGCGGGGCAGGTACTTATGCCCGGTTTCGTGCAAAGACCTATCTTTCATTCGCAGCTAGCAGCGCATATGTTGAAAGCTTTCTACCCCGGCCCGGCCCGGCTTGGCTCATGAGTGCTGCTGCCTGGCCCGCGCTGGCCAATGACCCCGTGCCCCCAGCTACCGGCCCCCTCACCGCAAGTCGCCCCAACTCCAGCGCGGTGCTGAGCGAAGAAGAATTAATCGACGGTTGCCTGCAAGGCCGCCAGCTGGCGCAAAAGCAGCTGTATGAGCGCTACGCTGCCCGCATGATGGCCGTGTGCCTGCGCTACGCCCAAACCACGTTTGAGGCCGAGGACGTGTTGCAGGAGGGCTTCGTCACGGTGTTTCGAACGCTGGCCGGCTTTCGGCGCGAGTGCCCCCTGGAGTTCTGGATTCGACGCATCATGGTGAACGCCGCCCTGCGCCAGCACCGCCGCAACGCCCCGCTGGTGGCCGTGAGCGACGGCGATTACCCCGAAACGCTGGCCAGCGACGAGTTTACGTTCAGCAGCTACGCCTACGGCGAGCTGCTGAACGTGGTGCAAGAGCTGGCCCCCCGCTACCGCCTGGTATTCAACCTATATGCCATTGAGGGCTACACGCACCGCGAAATCGGCGAGATGCTCGAAATTTCGGAGGGCACCAGTAAGTCACAGTATTCGCGGGCTCGCGTAGTACTGCAAAATAAACTTGCCCGCCTCCAACCTCCTACTAAGTAAGTTATCATTAGCCCGTTATGAACCCATCCACCCCGCCCAAGGGTAGCCTCGAAGACCTATTTCGCCACCACCTGCTGGAGAGCGAGGCGGCGGCCGTGCCCCCGCGCCCCCAGGTGTGGGAGCACCTGGACAACCGCCTGCTACTGGCCCAGAACGAGAAGTACCGCCACCGCCTGGCGGCCTACCGGTGGGCCGTGGCGGCCAGCCTGCTGCTGGCTTCGCTGGCGGGCGGCGGCTGGTGGCACAGCCAGCAGCAGGCGGCCCCCACTGCCGCTACGCTGGCCGTAGCCACCCCCGCGGCGGCCGGCCGGCCGGGGCTGGCTACGGCGCAGCGCGCCGCCACTACTACCCAGCTTACCACTTCGGCCCCGCTGGGCGCAGCCAGCCAAGCTACCGTTGCGGTTACTTCTCCCTCGCTTTCCCCCGCCTCCCCTATCGACCAAACTACTACGCTTTCGGCCTCGCGCCCCACTCAGCCCACTGCTACCGCAGCCTATACCCAGGCCCTGAACCATTGGCAGACAACGCAAGCGCAGCCTGCTACAGCACGGACTGCTGATGAGCTGACGGCGATTAGCACCCGCAATCGCCTGGCTGCCGCCCGCAATCAGGTGGCCGCCCAGTTCAGTACGCAGGAGCAAGCCGCAGGCCAAACCCAGGAAATGCCGGCGGCGTTGGGCTTATCGACGCGTGGCTTGGCTAACGCTACACCAGGGCGGGCCGGCGTGGGCAACGGCGCAGCGATTACCAACCGGACACCAGCCGATGAGCTGGCAGCGGATGCCCTGCCAGCTTCCGCGCTAGCCAGCGCAGTCCCAACGGGTGAAGGCAGCCTGGCCACGCATTGGGCCAGCCTGGCGGCCTTGCCCCTGGCGGGCCGTCCCACCGACGTAGCCACCGTGGCCGTAGCGGCGGGCCCGCCGCTAGAGCTGGCGCGCAACTGGCAATACGGAGTGTCCTACGCAGCCAGCGCGTTTCAGCCCAACATTGATTTCTCCAAGGCGGCCGACTCGTACAATACCGCGTTTGGGCTGAATTCGCCCATCATCACCCGCTCGGCCGCCGCCGAATATCGCAATAACCTGCGCGCTGGCCTGGGCCAGCGCCTAAGCGTGTGGGCCACGCGCCGGCTGGGGGCCAGCCGCTGGGGCCTGCGCACCGGCCTGGAATTCACGCAGAGCTCGGCCAGCTCGGCCAGCTCCGTGGCCTTTGTGGGCGAGCAGGTAGCCGACCTGTCCTACTCGCAAGCCGTGTTTGCGCCCAAGCCCGCCGCCCGCTTGCAGAGTACCTCTTACCGCTACCGCTCGGTGAGCGTGCCAGTGGAGGCCCGTTACTCCAACCCCACTAAAAGCGGCTTTTCGTTTTATGGCCGGATGGGTGCCTTCGTTACGGCGCTGCTCAACGTGCGCAGCGAGGTGGAGGACAACCCCGAAGCTGCCCGCACCTACACGCCCACCTCAGTTAGCTCGCCCTACCGCCACCTGTCGGTGGGCCTGCGGGGCGGGGGCGGCGTGCAGTACCGCCCCACCGGGCACCAGTGGGCCCTCAACCTGGGGCCGGTGGCCGAGATGGGCGTACTCAGCCTCAATGCCAATGCCAACCAGGATTTTCTGAAGCAGCAGCGCCCCTACAGCTTTGGCCTGGAAGCCGGCGTGGAGCTCGGGCGCGGCTTCAAGATTCAGTAGAGGCGCTCATCGCCTTCGCAGTGCTACCTTGCTGTTTCTATTAACAAGCTTATGCCACTATTTCTACGTTTAGTGCTAGTTATTTTAGCGGGCGCGCTAATTATGGGTGCCCGCCTGGCTACGCGCCACTGTGTTAGCTTGCAGCGCACCACAGCTACGGTGCCCCTGGCGCGGCTTCCCGAAGTTTACGGGTACAGCTATTGGTCCTTTCCGCTGAGCAAACGGGCTGCTTCTTATGAAAAATCTCTCTTTCCTGATGCTCGCCGGCGGCCTGCTAGCCTGTAGCACCATCAACCCCGGCGCTACCACTGCTAAGCGTAACGCCGCCCCGGTGCCACCCACCGAGCTGGTTTACAAGCAGCCCACTACCATTGCCCTCACGCCGGGGCACACCGTGCAGGCCACCCTCACGGAGGTGAGCGACTCGCGCTGCCCCGCCGATGTGCAGTGCATCACGGCGGGCTACGTGGCCGTGGGCGTTAGCTTAAGCGAGGGCCAGGCGCCGCCCGTTTCCCTGCGCTTGTGCCTGGGCTGCAATGCCCGCAACCAGCCCGGCACCATCGACTCGGTAGCCGTAACGCTCAACCAGAAGCCCTACTGGGCGCGCCTGCTAGCCCTGCGGCCCGCCCCGGCCAGCCCTAGCAACACCCCGGCCCCAGTGGCCACCCTGCGCCTGCGGGCGCAATAGCGCCAGCCCGGAAACCAAAAGGAGGTGGCTTTTTTGGAAGTGCAGAAACCCCGGCGGCTCGTTTGGGGTTAGGAAGATTGGCCTTTTTATGGTCACTTATCGTCCTCGCATGTCCACGTATCAGCTTACTTCCGACTTCAAACCAACCGGCGACCAGCCCCGCGCCATTGCCGAACTGGTAAAAGGCGTGAACGGCGGCGAGCCGGCCCAGGTGCTGCTGGGTGCCACCGGCACGGGCAAAACCTTCACGATGGCCAATGTCATTGCCGAAACCGGCAAGCCCGCTCTCGTAATGTGCCACAACAAAACGCTGGCCGCCCAGCTCTACGGCGAGTTCAAGGCGTTTTTTCCGCACAATGCCGTCGAGTATTACATCAGCTACTACGACTACTACCAGCCCGAGGCGTACATCGCCAGCTCCGACGTTTTTATTGAGAAGGACCTGGCCATTAATGAGGAGATTGAGAAGCTGCGGCTGCATTGTACCAGCACCCTGCTGAGCGGCCGGCGCGATGTGGTAGTAATTGCCTCTGTATCATGCATTTATGGCATCGGTAACCCGGAGGAATTTAGCAAGAATGTTATTTTTCTGGCGCCCGGCCACCGCTACTCGCGCAATAACCTGCTCTACCAGTTTGTGCAGATTCTGTACTCGCGCACCGAGGTGGAGTTCAAGCGCGGCTCGTTTCGGGTGAAGGGCGATACCGTGGACGTGTTTCCAGCCTACGCCGACTACGCCTACCGCATCTTCTTCTTCGGTGATGAGATTGAAGCGATTCAGAAAATCGACCCCGTGAGCGGCCGCAAGCTGAGCGATGAGAAGAACATGACCCTCTACCCGGCCAATCTTTTCGTGACCGGCAAGGAAACGTTGAACACCGCCATCCACGAGATTCAGGATGATATGGTGCAGCAGCACAAGTACTTCGAGAAGGAGGGCCGCGACGTGGAGGCGCGCCGCATTCAGGAGCGCACCGAGTTCGACCTCGAAATGATACGCGAGCTGGGCTACTGTTCGGGCATCGAAAACTACTCGCGCTACTTCGACCGCCGCGAACCGGGCTCGCGGCCGTTCTGCCTGCTCGACTATTTTCCCGACGACTACCTGCTGGTAGTGGATGAGAGCCACGCCACCATGCCCCAGATTCGGGCCATGTGGGGCGGCGACCGCAGCCGCAAAACGGCCCTCATCGAGTATGGCTTCCGGTTGCCCTCGGCATTTGACAACAGGCCCTTGACTTTCAACGAGTTTGAGGGCATGTACCGGCAGGCGGTATTCGTGTCGGCCACGCCGGCCGACTACGAGCTGACCCAGGCCAACGGCGTGGTGGTGGAGCAGATTATCCGCCCCACCGGCCTGCTCGACCCCGTTATTGACCTGCGCCCCAGCATCAACCAAGTCGATGACTTGCTTGATGAAGTGGACGAGCGCGTGAAGGCTGGCGACCGTGTGCTGGTAACTACCCTCACCAAGCGTATGGCCGAGGAGCTGAGCAAGTACATGGACCGCCTGGGCATCAAGGTCGAATACATCCACTCGGACGTGAAAACCCTGGACCGCGTGGAGATTCTGCGCCGCCTGCGGCTGGGCGAAGTCGATGTGCTCATTGGCGTAAACCTACTGCGCGAAGGTCTTGACCTGCCGGAAGTTAGCCTGGTCGCCATTCTGGATGCCGACAAGGAAGGCTTCCTGCGTGACCAGCGCTCGCTAATTCAAACGATGGGCCGGGCGGCCCGGAATGAGAACGGCAAAGTTATCCTTTACGCCGACCGCATGACGGGCTCGATGCAGCGCGCCATTGACGAAACTAACCGCCGCCGTGCCACGCAACAAGCTTATAACGAAGAGCATAACATTACGCCGCGCACCGTGCGCAAATCACACGCCCAGATAATGGGCCAGACTGACCTGGCCGACTACCGCACCGTAGAAGCCCAGGCCCCGGCCGGCGCCTACGTCGAAGGCGGGGCCGCGCTGGCCATGGCCGCCGAGCCCGTAGTGGCCATGATGAACCGCGCCGAGCTCGAAAAGCTCATCAAAACTACCGAAAAGAAAATGGAAGCCGCCGCTAAGGAACTGGACTTTTTGCAGGCTGCCAAGCTGCGCGACGAATTGGGTGCCTTAAAGCAAATGCTGAAAGGAAAGCGGGATTAGCACGAGAAGCTGTCTATATTTGGGCACAAACTTACTAGTAGCCATGAAAAAGTATTTCTTCCTTCTTGTAGCGTTGGTTACCTTAGCCAGTCAGCCAGCCACCACAGCAGCTCAACAACTGGCGAAGCCCGTGTATATGCAGGTTTTTTACGCAGGGACTGGTTGGCTGGCTGGCCAGCCGTTGCTGCATTATAGTCCGGCTTTTCGGGGCAAAACGCAGGAGCTGGTGCAAGAGGACTCTACTCGCTTCGCCTCGCCCGGCGCATTGCTTTTTAATGAGTCTGCGCCGGGCACGGTGTATCAGGGTACAATGGTGTCCGTAACTTCTAGTAAAGGCACGCTCGTGCCAGATGGCAAGGGCAAGATGCGCCCCCAAACTCCGGCTGATATTAAGAAGGACCAGCAAGCAGAAAAAGCGCAATTTTCGCGCAGCCTTAACCTGCTTAATGCACGCGCCACTTTGGCATTCAACACACTAACCAATTCTCTGAATGAGGCTGCTGCCGATGGCTGGGAAGTGGTTCAGGTAGCTGCTATGGGCAACGAGGGCGGCTTGGTCTACCTGTTGCGGCGGCGCTAAACCCGCTTACTCCTTCTCTTTCTTTATGACGCTCACGGAGCCGTCGTGCTCCAAGCGCACGGTTTCAACCTTGCTGAGGTCGTCGAGGTTAGCCGCAGCGCGTACGGCGGCGCGCATGGCCTGCTCCGAAAAGCTGGCGAAGCGCAGCTCATCGTAGTGAATATGGTTGCCCTCGGCCAGAATAGATGGCTCGCCCTTGATTAACCGGCCAAGGGCCGGAAAAAAGTATGTGGCATAGGCAATAACGCGGTGCACTACTACCAGTGTAGTAGCCGCTGCAATGGTGGGCCAAAAAGGCCCCGCAGCCGCAATAGCGCGGCTCAGCAGCCCGCCCAGCATAAACTTGACAATGGTTTCGAGCGCGCTGCTACTGGCAAACGTGCGGCGGCCCGACAAACGCAGCAGTAAAATGGCGACGAGGGAAATAAAACCCGTGCGCCAGCAAATTTGACTGGTTGTAATGGTATCAGCCTTGGCATGCAAGCCGAGCAGCTCTACAAAAAAATCATTCATGCTTTAGCTGGTACTAGTAAAAGGACTAGCAGTACGGCGCCGTTGCCAATGTAGTTGGCCGCAACTCCTTGGTCTGAGCAGGCTACTGGCGAGCTACTCAGTTTTTTGGCGCGCCTGCTTGGCGGCGGCGGTGTTGGCAGCGGCCGGCCGGCCAGCTTTGGAGGCTGCTTTCTTCTTCTCGTTGGTGGCTTTCTTCTCGGCGGGGGTCAGCGCGTCCCAGGCTTTGGTGGGCAGGTAGCGCGTGGTGCCGCCAGCGCGGCGAGCGGGCTTGGCGTCGCTGGTTTCCCATTGCTGGTCGGTCCACTGCGCCAGGCTTTTCTGCTTCGAGTTGGGGTGAAGCTGGAGGTAGCCGCCCCCCGCTTTTTGGTAGGCCAGCGTGAGCAGCTGCGATTTGCGGGCGCTCCAGGTGCCGGGCTCGCCACCTTTGGCGGCGGCCCGAATCTCGGTTCTCAGGCGTTCGCGCAGTTGGGGGTCGGTATAGGTATTGTCGTCGGTGCGGCGGCGGGCCGCGGGGCGGGTTTTGGTGCGCTTGCGAACCGGGGTGCTACTGGTGGTGGCGTCGGGGGCAGGAGTTTTCATCGGGGGCCAGGAAAGTAGTGGTTTAAAATAACAGCAAAAAAGCAGGGAGGTTGCATAGGATAGCAAGCTTTTTATTTGTTGTTTAACCTTCATTATCAGATTGTTAAACAAAAATGCTTATTATCCTGGCTCCCGGGGCGGGCACCTCATCACACGAGGCAGCAGGAGAAGTACAGGCAGGTACCGCACGTAACTTGCAGTCCTATTTTTCTTCCTTATGTATAAAAAGTTACTGTGCCTGGCGATAATGTGGGGGATGCTGGTGCCGGTGCAGGCGCAGCGCGTGGGCCTGGTACTAAGCGGCGGCGGCGCCAAGGGCCTGGCGCACGTGGGCGTGCTCAAGCAATTGGAAGCCAATGGCATTCCCATCGACTACATTGTGGGCAACAGCATGGGGGCCGTGGTGGGGGCTATGTACGCGGCCGGTTACTCGCCCCGCGACATTGAGCAGATTGTGCTGTCGGAGGAATTTCAGAACTGGGCTAACGGCAAAGTATTGCCCGACAAGACGTACAACTTTCTTACGGCCGAGCCTTCCCCATCATCGCTGCGCCTGGGGCTGGCCATCGACTCCACGTTTAAGGCTACCATCACCCCAACGCTCGTCAACGACCTTAACCTGAATTTTGCGCTGGCCCGGTTACTGGCGCCGGCCGCCGCCGCCGCCAAATACGACTTCGACAACCTGTTTGTACCCTATCGCGCCTTGGCCACCGAGGTGTTTACCCGCAAGGAAGTGGTGCAGAAATCGGGCTTGCTCGCTGATGCGGTGCGCAACTCCATGGCCTACCCGCTGGCGTTCCGGCCCATTCGCAACCTCGACGGGCGTTATTTATTTGACGGGGCGGTGCTGAATAACTTCCCCACCAACGTGATGCGCAAGGACTTCAAACCTGACATCATGATTGGGGTGAACGTGGGCGACGTGGCCCTCAAGAAGTATCCCTATAAAAAAGACGACGCGCTGCTCACCAGCACGCTGGTTTTTCTGGGTTCGAGCGTGGCCGACACCAACAGCGTGGGCAAAAATGGCATCTATATTCAGCCCGACCTGGGCAGCCTGGGTGCGGCCGACTTTGATAAGGTGCGCACGCTCATCGCCGAGGGCGACACGGCCACGCAGCTCAAGATGGACGAGCTGAAGCAGCGCATCACGCGCCGGGTGGATACGGTGGACTTGCAGCGCCGCCGCCTTGCGTTTCAGCAGAGCGTGCCTAGCCCGCGCTTTGTGGAGGTGGAGGTGCACGGCCTGCGGGCCGACCAGAACGAGTATGCCCGCAGCTTTTTCCAGCGCAGTGGCTCTACCTACACCATTGATGACCTGGAGGAAGGCTACTACCGCCTGGCCTCCGACGATTATTTCCGCAATATCTATCCCCGCATTCGCTACGACGAGAAGCTGAAGGGCTACGTACTTAGCATTGATGCCCAGCGCAATAACAACGTAGCCGCTGACCTGGGCTTCACGCTCAGCACCCGCCCCATCGAGAGCCTGTACCTGGGCGTGGAGTTTCGCTACCTGCGCCGGCTGCTGTACTCGGCGGCGGCCAACGTGAGCGTGGGGCGCTTCTACAACGGGGCGCAGGCCACCTTCCGGGTGAATGCGCCAGGCAAGCTGCCGTTCTACATTTCGCCCATTATCACCTACAACCAGTGGGATTTTCAGCAGACGGGCGTGCTGCTGGGCAGCGATGCCCTCAGCACCCAGGTGAAGCAAAAGGACACCAAAATAGGGGCCCAGTTTGGGGTGTCGCCCCGCTACCGCTCGCGCATGGTGCTCGACGTGGGGGCCTTTTATAACGTTGATAACTACTCGAACCTACAGGATATTTCCTCGTCGGCCTTCCTCGACCGTACCTCCTTTAAGGGGGCTACAGCGGCCATTCGCTTTGCCCGCAACTCGCTTAACCGCAAGCAGTACGCTACCGGCGGGCGGCGCGCCATCGTTACCCTGCGGGGCATCACGGGCACGGAGGTGTATAACCCCGGCTCTACCTCCAACTTTCAGGACCTGGGCGAGCGCTCGCAGCACCACCAATGGCTACAGTTCAGGGGCACGTATGAGCGCTATTTCGCGCTGCAAAAGGACCGCTCTTCGTGGGGCTACTTCGGCGAGCTGATGATAAGCGGCCAGGGCGGGTTTTTCAATTATCGCTCCTCGCTAACCACGGCTCCCTTGTTTGCGCCGCTGCCCGACTCGCGCACCCGCTTTTTGGAGCGCTACCGCTCGCCACGCTTTGCAGCCGCGGGCGTGCGCTACTCGCAGCTGGTGCTGGGCAAGCTGGAGTGGCGCTCCGAGCTCTTTGCACACGTCAATATTGCCGAGTTTCAGGATAAAAGCCAAGTGGCCGACCATACTTCGGGCGTAACCCGGCCCTACCTCACGGCCTCCACAGGCCTCATCTTCACCACGCCGGTGGGGCCGCTGGCGCTGCACGCGCTCTACTACGATGACCCTAATCCTAACAACCGATTTGGGTTGTACGCGCACTTGGGCTACATCTTGTTCCGGGGCCGCTCGCTGGACTAGGTAAAATAAGGAGCAGGTATCAGGTAGCACAAGCACGTCGTGCTGAGCT
Source organism: Hymenobacter sp. H14-R3 (assembly GCF_030063445.1). GTDB lineage: Bacteria > Bacteroidota > Bacteroidia > Cytophagales > Hymenobacteraceae > Hymenobacter. The sequence continues at coordinate 295,507 of NZ_JASITD010000001.1, forward strand.
TGCCGAAGCATCTCTACCGCACAGTTGGGATTAATAATTCAACGATGTGGTAGAGATGCCTCGGCAAGCTCAATATGACGTATTTTTTAAGTAATTGTCTAATAGACAATCAATTACTTATTCATTACCGGCCCCGGCTGCGGCGTGGCAGAGGGTGTACCTACCTGCGGCCAACCAGCCGCACTGTAGGTCACTTTATCGAGCAGCAGCACGCGGCGCGAATAGCCCTGCTCGGCGTTGAGGGCATCGTAGGTGGGCTGCTCCCGGTCGATGGCGTGGTAGAGCAGCCAGTCTTGCCCGGCCGCGTCGGTGATGAGGCAGTTGTGGCCGGGGGCCTGCCAGCGCGCGTTTTCGGTGAGGATGGTGCCCGCCGTATCGGTAGCGGCGGCCAGGGTTTGGTAGGGGCCGGTAGGCTGGCGGGCGCGGGCGGCCAGCACCGCGTAGCGAGCATCGGGGCCGCAGCAGTTGTCGCCCGAGTAAAACAGGTAGTACCAACCCGCCCGGTAGTGCACCCAACTACCTTCTATGAGGTGGCCGTAGGCAGTTTTGTCGCCAATAGGTAGCGGGGCCACTACCACCTGCGCGGCGCTGCCGGGCACGAAGCTGAGCCCGTCGGCGGCCAGCTCACGCACCCGCAACGGCCCGAAGCCCGAGCCCCAGAACAACAGCTGCCGCCTGGTGCCAGGCTCCACAAAACGCATGGGGTCAATGTTTTCGAAGCCCGGGCCGCCAGCCAGCAGCGGCGCGCCGCTATCCACAAACGGGCCGGCGGGCTGCGTGGCTACGGCCACCCCCAGGCACAGACCAGCGGCCGGGTCATTGGGCTGCGCCGAGTAGTAGAGCAGGTAGCGGCCATCGGCGTGCCGGCTCACGTCGGGGGCCCAGAAGCGCTGGCTGGTGGCGGCCCAGGTGGGCTTGGTGGGCAGGGCCTCGCCCAGGTGCTCCCAGCTCATCAGGTCGCGGGAGCGCGCCACCTGGAAGTTGAGCACCTGGCCCGCGTGCTTGGTTTGGGTGGCGTAGGCGTAGTAATAGCCGTCGGGGGCCAGCAGCACGCTAGGGTCCGGAAAGTCGCAGTCCAGCACGGGGTTTTGGTAGATAGCCATCTATAGTAAGCTTTAGCTTGCCAGTCGTTAAATAAGTTACTGCTTTTTAAGACTTTATACCTGTGGCGGCAAGCTATAGCCTACCCTACGCGCTGAAAATAACCTCTGGAGCTTCCAGCGGCAGCAGGTGGCCGGCCCCCGGCACGGCCACCAGGGCCGAGCCAGCGGGCAGCAGCGGCAGCGTTTGCTGGCGCTGGGCGGCCAGCGGAATGGCGCGGTCGTTTTCGCCCACCAGCAGGCGGCAGGGCACCGCAATACGGGGCATCAGGGCCGAAATGTCCTCGCGCGAGCCGCGCAGCAGCCAGGCATCCCAGGCGGCCTGGGTAGTGCGCAGGTTGTCGGCAATCACCTGCGCGCGCTGCTCGTCGGAAAGCGGAATGCTGGTGATTTTGGTGAAGGTACTCTCGGCCTCGGCGCGCTGGCCGTAGGCAGCCAGGCTGGCCGCCCGGTCGGCGTCGCTGATGGGCTCGGGCGTAGGCGGCGAGGGCGACAGTAGTAGCAGCCCACGCAGCCCGGCCGGCTGGCGGGCGGCCAGGGCCAGGGCTATTTTGCCGCTCATACTATGGCCAATTATTTGATAATCAACTAGTTTATTATCCTCAACATACTGCGCTACCCAATCGGCGTAGCTGGCCACGGAGTAGTCGAAGCCGGCGGGGGCGGCCTGGCTGCCAAAGCCGGGCAGGTCGGGGGCCAGCAGGTGGCTGCCGGGCGGCAGCAGCGGCAACAGGGGCTCAAATTCGTGGCCGGAGCCGGCCCAGTAGTGCAGGGCAAGGTAAGTAGTCATGTGTAGTCAGCTAGAATTCAGAATATTAAGCCTTATTTTTTGGTGCCGGTGATATGGATAGTGGTGGTGATTTTTGCGGTGGGCGCGCCGGCTTTACTAGTTAGCGTTTGGGCAATTTTGCTATCGAGTAACATGCCAGTAGCTAGCTCCACGTCCATGGTGCCGGTTTGCGTGCCGTCCATGTCCATTGCTCCCTGGCCCTCCAGCTTACTAATGATGCCTAGGTGCGCTACTCCGGCGCTCATACTGGTGAGCTTATAGATGCTGGCCGCCCGAATACTAAGGGGGCCCACTGCCAGCTTGATAGTTCTGGACCACGTGTCGCCAGGTTTCACTGCGTGGCCCGGGTAAATGTAGAACGACTGTTCCATATCACCACGCAAAGTACTATCGTTCAATGACTTATTCAACTGTGCACGCATGGCGGCAGCATTGGGGCTGGCCGGGTCTACGGTGCCGTTCACCAGGGCCTCAGCGCCTTTAATAGCAGTCACTTTGCCTTCGTCGGTGAGCGTGGCTTCAAACGACTTGCCCACTAAGCCCCCCATGGTGGCCAGGGGGCTACTTTTGGTGCCCGGGTCATTGCTGTCGTAGGCCAGCTTGTGGCCCATCGTCTCCATTTTCATGGCTATCCGGTCGTAGGACACGGTCAGGTTTTTTGACGTTCCGGCCCCAGCCCGCACCGCGTAGCTACTTACCATGGTTATCGACTGGCCTATTTTCTGGCCAGGCGCATCTATTTGCTGGTCACTCTCAACGGCGTACGTAAACTTGCTGCCCGGCGCAAAATTAAATTTCAGGTTCACCGCTTCATCTTTGGTAGCCTCGGAGGGGCTGCCGCAACCACTCAAAACCAAAGCTGCCACTACCAATCCGGTAAAAGAAGAAGTCACGCTCATAGAAATGCAGCGGTGAAATGGGCCGCGCTGCCTATACAACGGCCCACTGGTGGTTAAGTTGAGCCAAAAAGCTGAGCTGCCTCGCCAGCCCGGCAGGGCGCCAGGGCCCTCGGTACCCGCGTTGGGGCCGGCGCTACAGCAAGCGCAAAATAAAGTTGCGCCTTAGGCAATGCTAATTTGCACAACTTGCGGCCCACCTGTTACATTTGGCTTGATTATAGCGGCTTCACTTTCCGCTCATTCCTCTACTTTCTACCTGCTGCCTATCGACCAGAAGCTCTACGTTCCCCCAATAACCCGTAGCCCTTTATGGAACCCTTGCAGCCGAGCGATTCTGCGCTCATCGACCTTTACCTGGCCGGCCGTGAAGCGGCATTTGCCCAGCTGCTCCAGCGCCACCAGGCGCGGGTCTACACTACCATTCACCTGGTAGTGCGCGACGAAGACCTGGCCGACGACCTCACCCAGGATACCTTCATTAAGGCCATCCACACCCTCAAAAGCGGGCGCTACCAAGACGAAGGCAAGTTTGGCTCCTGGCTGTGCCGCATTGCGCACAACCTGGCCATCGACGCATTTCGCCGGGCCAAGCGAGTGCCCCAGACCAGCCTTGATGACAATATGGGGCTCGCCAACTCGTTACAGTTGTCCGAAGAGTCAGCCGACGACGTATTAGGCCGCGAGGAAAGCCACGCGCACCTGCGCCAGCTGATTCAGGAATTGCCCACTGCCCAAAAAGAAGTACTACTAATGCGCCACTACGGCGACATGAGCTTTCAGGAAATAGCCGACGCAACCGGCGTTAGCATCAATACTGCGCTCGGCCGTATGCGCTATGCGCTCATCAACCTGCGGAAAAAAATGGCCGCTCATTCGCTCCTGTATGATTCAAACCTTACCCCACCCGACGTTGCTTCGCTACGTGTACAACGAATTGCCGGCTGACGAGCAGCACGACTTCGAGGAAGCCCTGCTGCACGACCCCGCCCTGGCCAGCGCCTGCGCCGACCTGCTGCTGGCCCAGCGCACCCTCGACCGCCTCGCCCGCGTCCCGCGCCCGGCCACCACGGCGGCCATCTTGCAGTACTCGCGCACATTTATGCGCTAGCCAGCAGGCTTTTATCAGGTAAAAAAGAATACCAAAAGCACGTCATGCTGAGCTTGCCGAAGCATCTCGCGTGGGGTGGTAACTCAAATTCGTCGAACGATTGAGTTACCACCCCACGCGAGATGCTTCGGTAAGCTCAGCATGACGTTTTCTTTTAAGAAGCGATAGCCCTCCCCAACAAAATGACGCGCCCCGAACGGTTCCGCCGCTTTATTGACTACTTCACCACCAACTTTCCGGAGCCCAAAACGGAGCTGGCCTACCGCAACCCCTACGAGCTGATTGTGGCCGTGGTGCTGAGCGCCCAGTGCACCGACAAGCGCGTGAACTTGGTGATGCCCGCCCTGCTGGCGCAGTTTCCGACGGCCGCCGAGCTGGGCGCGGCCTCGGCGGCGGATATTTTTCCGTTTGTCCGCAGCGTATCATACCCCAATAACAAAGCCAAGCACCTGGCCGGCCTCGGGCATTTGCTGCTGGCGGAGTTTGGCGGCGAAGTGCCCAGCACCATTGAGGAGTTGCAGCGCTTGCCCGGCGTGGGCCGCAAAACGGCCAACGTGGTGGTATCCGTCATCTACAACCAGCCCGCGATGGCCGTGGACACGCACGTTTTTCGGGTGTCGCACCGGCTGGGGCTGGTGCCCAAAACCGCCACCACGCCGCTGGCCGTGGAGAAAGGCCTGGTAAAGTACATTCCGCAGGCCGTAATTCCGAAGGCCCACCACTGGCTGATTTTACACGGCCGCTATGTGTGCGTGGCCCGCTCGCCCAAGTGCAGCGCCTGCCCGCTCACCGATGCTTGCGCCTACTACGCCAAGGAAGTGCTGGGGGCCGCCGCGGCGGGCAAGCCCGCCGCGGCTTCGGCAAAGAGCCAGCGATAAGCCTGACCAAACTCGCGCCGCCAAAACCATTCGGCGTGCAGCCCATCGGGCAGAGCCCTGAAATTTAGGCTATTACTGGGCACACCGGCTGCGTGCAGGGCGTCGTGCACGGCGGCCATCAGGGGCACCATGGTGGGGCTTTCCTGGGTGCCGCACACAAAATACCAGCGCGTGTCGGGCCGGGGCGGCTGCTCCGCCACGTAGCGTAGCAGGGCCGGCGCGGCAAACCAATAGGCCGGCGACAGCACGCCTACCCGCCCAAACACGGCCGGGTAGCGCAGGGCCGCGTAGGTGGCCAGTAGCCCACCCATGCTGGAACCGGCTACGCCGGTGCTATCGCGAGCGGGCTGGGTGCGGTAGTGATGGTCGATGAAGGGCTTGAGGGTATCAACCAAAAAGTCAACGTATTGTGCGCCCTCGCCGCCGCGCTTGGTGCGCTTGTTGCGCCAGGGCGAGTACTCGTCGAGGCGGTGCGGGCCGCCGTTGTCCACGGCTACTACAACGCAGCCGTGCGGGTCGAGGCCGCTGGCAGCGAGTTGGTCCAGGGTTTCGTCCACGCCCCACTCGCCGGCGAAGGATGTGTATTGGTCAAAGATATTCTGGCCGTCTTGCAGGTACAGCACCGGGTAGCGGCCGGTGCCGCCCTCGTAGCCGGGCGGCAGGTACACCCACACCCGGCGCGTGCGCCGCAGCTGCGGCATGGCAAACGCGGGCGCCAGGATATGCACATTGGGCGAGGCCGAGTGCTGCCGCGGCGGAATGCTGCCACCCTGGTCTTCCCAATTAAGTATTTGCTGCTCAATTACTTGCTCACTCTGCCCAAACAAGTAGCGCCGGTTAGGCACGGCCCGGTTGGCGGCATCGGTTTCGATGGTGACCCAGCTGCCGCGGCAAAATTTATAGTCGAGCGTGCCCCGGCCGGGCGGCAGGGTGAGGTAGTAGTCGCCGGCGGCAGCGTCGAAGGCGAAGGCGTAGGCCGGGTCGTCGGTCACCCAGCCGTTGCACGAGCCGGCGAGGTAAATAGTGGCTCCAGCCGGCGTATTAGCCGGCAGGGCCGTGAGCCGGAACGTGACTGGTAACCGGGCGGCGTGGCGGCGCAGGCGGGTGAGTAACCGGGAAAATATTTTCTTCATCTTTATATTTTCCTTTCGCTGAATTAGGGCGGTGTAGAAGTCGGCTTCCCCTGACTATCCCACACGGGTAGTAACAGAATACTTAAGTTGTCGGCCTCGGCGGTATTATTGCAACTTGCTGCCAGCTACGGCGGTGCAAGTGAGGGTAGATACTGTCTTTTTAACTACGTGGGGTTGATGCCAAAATTACTTTATCGGGTGGGCTATGGGTTGGCGCTGGGGCTGGCCAGCGCGGGCTATGCCGCCGCGCAGGCCCCGGCCGACTCCAGTGCCCTTGCGGCAGCCGTGGCGGGGGCGGGCGAGGTATATGCCCGCATCGTGCGGCCCGAGTCACTGCTCTTCAGCGGGCCGGAGTATGCGGACTACGTGCAGCCGGGTGCCAAAAGCCATCCGTTTTTTCTGGATGCTGCGCCGCAGCCGGGCACGGTGGTGTACCGCGGGGCGGCTTTCGGGGACGTGCCGCTGCGCTACGACTTGGCGCTGGGCCAAGTGGTGGCGAGCTACCCCGGCCAGGCGGCGGCCTATACGCTGGTACCGGGCGGGGTCAGCGCTTTCACGCTGGGCGGGCATCGGTTTGTGCGGCTGGTGGCCGACTCGGCCGGCCAAACGCTACCCACCGGCTACTACGACCTGTTGCTGAGCGGCCCGGTAAGCCTGCTGGCCAGCCATACCAAAAAAATACAAAGAACCTACGTGCAGCAAGAGCTGCGCCTGGAATACGGGCAGACCGATAAGCTCTACGTGCGCACGGCCCGCACCACGGCCGAGGTAAGCAGCCTCAAAAACCTGCTGGCGCTGCTGCCTGCTCACAAAGACGAGGTGCAGCGCTACGCCCAGCAGCACAAGCTGAGCTTTGGCGCGGCGCAGCAGGAGGCCTCGGCGCTGGCAGCGCTGCGCTACTACTACACGCTGCTGCAGTAGCCGGCGCAACTGCCGCAGCGAGCGGTCTCTTTCCTTTTCCATCTGCATTCTATGCCCCGTTTCTACTTCGTTGTTTTTCTTGCGGCCGGGCTGCTGGCTGGTAGCGCGCTACCTACCCTGGCCCAGCAGAATAACCCTACTATTAGCGGCGATTTTCGGGGAATACGCTTTGAAGAGTTTGCGCGGCGAGTGGAGGCCCAGACGCCCTACCGCTTTTATTTCAAAACGGCTACCCTCGATACCGTAACGGTGCATGTGCAGGTCGATAACCTGCGGCTGCTGGCTTTGCTATCGCAGGTATTTTCGCATACCTCTTTGCAATTCGCTATTGATGAGGCTACTAACCGGGTATTTGTGACGCCCGAGCGGCCGCTGCAAACACAGGTGCCCAAAGGCGTTTTTCAGACCCTGCCGCCCGGCGCGGCGCCCGCACCCGACCTGGCCATTGCGCCCGTGCGGCCTAGCGGGCCGCCGGCCACGGGCACATCCGAGTTTCGGGTGTATGAGATTGGGCCGCGCCAGGCCACGCCGGCCGGGGGCCGCGCCACGCTCACGGGCACGGTGCGCACGGGCGGGGCCACCGCGCCCGTGCTGGGGGCGGCCGTGTTTATTGACTCGCCCAACATCGGCACGGCCACTGATAAGCTGGGCAACTACTCGCTCACGATTCCGGTGGGCCGGCACAACCTCAACATTCGGGGCCTCGGCATTCGGAGCACCCGCCGCCAGCTGTGGGTGCACGGCGACGGCCGCCTCGACCTGGAAGTGCTGGCCGACGTGACCTCGCTGACCGAAGTAGTGGTGCAGGGCCAGAAGGACCGCAACGTGCGCAGCATGCAAATGGGCGTGCAAAAGCTGGATATCAAGCAGATAAAGCAAATCCCGACCGTGTTTGGCGAGTCGGACCTGCTGCGGGTGGTCACGGCCTTGCCGGGCGTCAAAACCATTGGCGAGGGCAGCACGGGCTTTAGCGTGCGCGGCGGTGGCACCGACCAAAACCTGGTGCTTTTCAACGGGGCCACCATTTATAACCCGGCCCACTTGTTCGGCTTTTTCTCGGCCTTCAACCCCGACATGGTGCAGTCGGTGGAGCTGTATAAGAGCGCCATTCCGGCCCGCTACGGGGGGCGGCTGGCCTCGGTGCTCGATATTGTGGGCCGCGAGGGCAGCCGCAAGAAATTCGGCGCCTCGGGCGGTATTGGCCTGCTAACCAGCCGCCTGGCTCTGGAAGGTCCTCTGGCCAAGGGCAAGGGCTCGTTTCTGGTGAGCGGGCGCACCTCGTACTCCGATTGGCTGCTGAAGAAGGTGCCCAGCCCCACGCTCAAGAACAGCGCGGCCTCTTTCTATGACCTGAGCGCCTACCTCACCTACGATTTCAACCCTCATAACTCGTTGTCGGCCACCGGCTACCTCAGCCACGACCGCTTCCGGCTGGCCAGCGACACGGTGTACGAGTACCGCAACGCGGCCGCCAGCCTGAAGTGGAAGCACGACTTCAACGACAAGTTTTACGGCACGCTGCTGGGCACTACCAGCCACTACGATTTCAACCTGGCCACCACGCGCAACGAGTTCTCAGCCAGCACGTTTGCCTACAGCCTCAACCAGTCGTCGGTGCAGGCCGACCTCTCCTACCTGGTGCACCCCAAGCACACCCTGGACTTCGGGGCCAGCTCGCTGCTCTACAACACAGCCCCCGGCGACCAGTTGCCGGCGGGCGACAAGTCGCTGCTGCTGCCTACCAACATTCAGCACGAGCGGGCCCTCGAAAGCGCCGTGTACGCCTCGGAGCGGTTTGACGTGAGCCCCCGGTTTTCGGTGCAGGCAGGGCTGCGCTACTCGTTTTACCAGGCGCTGGGGCCGCGCACGGTGTCGGAGTACATCCCGGGTATTTCGCGCAGCGTAAGCACGATTACGGGCACTACCACCTACGGCCAAAACCAGGTATTTGCCCACTACAACGGCCCCGAGTGGCGGCTCTCGGGCAAGTTTGAGCTCACCGACAACTCGTCGGTAAAGGTGAGCTACAACCGCATGCGCCAGTACATTCACCAGCTCTCCAACACCACGGTGGTATCGCCCACCGACACTTGGAAGCTGAGCGACGGCTACATCCGGCCGCAGGTGGGCGACCAGGTTTCGCTGGGCTACTACCGCAATTTCAAGCGCAATACCATCGAGTTTTCGGTGGAGACTTACTACAAGAAAATCCACGATTTTCTCGACTACAAGAGCGGGGCCGTGCTGCTGCTGAACCCGCGCCTCGAAACCGACCTCGTGAACGCCGAGGGCAAGGCCTACGGCGTGGAAGTGCTGCTGCGCAAAAACACCGGCAAAATCAACGGCTGGCTCAGCTACACCTACGCCCGCTCGCTGGTGCAGGTGAGCACCGCCACCGACGTGGTGAACGGCGGCGCCTGGTACGCCAGCAACTACGACAAGCCCCACGACGTGACGCTGGTGGGTAACTACCGCTTCAGCCAGCGCTTCAGCGCCTCGCTCAACATGAACTACAGCACCGGCCGCCCCATCACGCTGCCACTGGCTAAGTACTACATCGACAACGCCTTGCGCGTGTATTACTCGGACCGCAACGCCTACCGCGTGCCCGACTACTACCGCATGGACTTCGCCCTCAACATTGAGGGCAGCCACAAAATCCACAAGCTGGCCCACAGCTCCTGGACGATAAGCATCTACAACGTGACGGGCCGGCGCAACCCGTATTCCGTTTATTTTCAAACGGTTAATGGGCAGCTGAAAGGCTACAAGCTGTCAATTTTTGGCGAGCCCATTCCGACGGTTACGTATAATTTTCGCTTTTAAAACATGAGAGTTACTAGCCTTTTTATCAGCACGTTGAGTCTAGCCTTTACCTTAACGGGCTGCGTAGAGCCTTACGTACCGGCCGTGCTCGATGCGCCGGCCAGCTTTTTGGTGGTCGATGGCTTTATCAACGGCAACGGGCGCACCCGCATCAAGCTCGCCCGCACCGCCAACCTCTCGGCCACCACGCCCCCACCCGCCGAAAAGGGGGCCAAGCTCTTCGTGGTCGATAACACGGGGGCGCGCTATAACCTGAGTGAACAAACGGCGGGCTCCTACCAGTCCGATAGCCTGACGCTACCCCCTGGCCGCCAGTACCAGTTGCGCATCACCACCACCGGTGGGGCCGCCTACGCCTCGGCCTTGGTCCCGCTGAAGGTAACGCCCCCCATCGACAAGCTAGCCTGGCAACTCACCGGCAACCAAGTGAACATAAAGGTCAGTGCCCACGACGACGCCCAGCAGGCGCGCTTCTACCGCTGGAGCTTCGTCGAAACCTGGGAGTTTACCGCTGGCCTGCACTCCAATATCGAATACTACGCGAAACCACCATTTCCATTATCAATGATGGATGTGCGCACGACGCCGATTTATACCTGCTGGCGTACCGAGCGAGCATCCACCATCAAGCAAACCTCCACGGTTCAGCTTAGCCAGGATGCTCTTACCGATTTTGTCTTGCTCACCATTCCTAAGCGGGCCGAGCGTTTCAAAATCCGGTATAGCGTGCTGGTAAGCCAAGTAGCCCAGACGGCTGAGGAATTTGCTTATTACGAGCAGCTACGGAAAAATACTGAGGCCGTGGGCACCGTCAACGACCCGCTACCTACCCAACTTACCGGCAACATCCACCGCGTAGACGAGGCCAGTGAGCCCGTACTCGGCTTCGTAGGAGCGCACACCGTACGGCAACAACGCCTCTTCATTGACCACACTGAATTGCCGCCACTTGCTGAATCCCAATACGATACCCCTTACATTACCTGCGCCGCATACCCTCAGTATTTTTGCAGTGGCGGCGGCTGTGATAGGCTAGGGGTTATCGCCTTGTTCGCTTCCCCCACCAACATACCGCTGGACTTTATTTCGGACCCCGACTTTGGAGATGGCATTCTTAGTGCCTCCGCTGACTGCGCCGATTGCCGCTTGCGCGGTAGCACTACCAAGCCCAGCTTCTGGTAGGCAAGCTGCGAGAGTCTTGCCGCATACTCAACTTCAACAGCTAGTCAATAAGCACGTTGGCTTTTAAATGATGAGATTTAAAATACTACTAATTAGTATTTTATACCTAACTCTTGCCTTGGCAGGATGTGTAGAGCCTTACGTACCGGCCGTGCTCGATGCGCCGGCCAGCTTTTTGGTGGTCGATGGCTTTATCAACGGCAACGGGCGCACCCGCATCAAGCTCGCCCGCACCGCCAACCTCTCGGCCACCACGCCCCCACCCGCCGAAAAGGGGGCCAAGCTCTTCGTGGTCGATAACACGGGGGCGCGCTATAACCTGAGTGAACAAACGGCGGGCTCCTACCAGTCCGATAGCCTGACGCTGCCCCCTGGCCGCCAGTACCAGCTACGCATCACCACCACCGGTGGGGCCGCCTACGCTTCGGCCCTGGTCCCGCTGAAGGTAACGCCCCCCATCGACAAGCTAGCCTGGCAACTCACCGGCAACCAAGTGAACATAAAGGTCAGTGCCCACGACGACGCCCAGCAGGCGCGCTTCTACCGCTGGAGCTTCGTCGAAACCTGGGAGTTTACCGCGGCCTACCGCTCCTATTTCGAGTATTTTCCGAAGACTGATGACCTCAGTTTTCGGGTTACGCCTATTTACACATGCTGGCGCACCGAGCAGCCATCTGCCATAAAACAGACCCGTACGGCGCAGCTTAGCCAGAATGTGCTCACCGATTTTCCTATACTCACCATTCCCAACCGGGCTGAGCGCCTTAAAATCCGGTATAGCGTGCTGGTAAGTCAAGTAGGCCAGACGGCTGAGGAGTTTGCCTACTACGAGTTACTGCGCAAAAACACGGAATCCGTGGGCACCGCCAACGACCCGCTGCCCACTCAGCTCACTGGCAATGTGCATCGCATTGATGTAGCCCAGGAGCCCGTGCTAGGCTTTGTCGGCGCACACACTACCCAGCACCAACGCCTTTTCATCGACCGCAAAGAACTGCCCTTTCCCAATAATTGGGTGTTTGAGACGCCCTACCAGACGTGCACTTTTACGGAGGATGCACCCGGCGAACTTTATACCAATATTGGCAACGTGCCGCTCGACCGTTCGCCAATGGGTTTTTCCGGTTCGAGCCGCGAGTGTGTGGACTGCCGCCTGCGGGGCACCAACATGAAGCCCAGCTTCTGGTAGTAATCTGCTTATTTCATTTCTGAAGCTATTTCTATTTCCTGCTACTTATGCGCTTACCCTACCACGTGCTTTCCGCTCGCAACTGGAGTTCAGGCTTACTTGTAGTACTGGCAGTACTGGCCACCGCTCCTAGCCACGCGCAGGCACCCGATTCGCTGGCCACCCTAGGCCGCAAGCTGGGGCAGTACCAGCGGCAGGCACTGACAGAGCAGCTATTCCTGCACCTCGACCGGCCCGCCTACGTGGCCGGCGAAACGCTGTGGTTTAAAGCCTACGCCGTGGAGGGCACCGCGCACCGGCCGCTGGCCATGAGCAAAGTGGCCTATGTGGAGGTGCTCGATGCCGCCCAGCGCCCCGTGCTGCAAGCCAAAATCGCCCTCGTGCAAGCCATGGGCCAGGGCGCATTTGAATTGCCGACTGATTTGCCCACTGGCCGCTACACGGTGCGGGCCTACACCAACTGGATGAAGAACGCCGGCCCGGCGTTTTATTTCCACTGCCCCATTACGGTGGTCAACACCTTGCAGGCCATGCCGGTGGCGCCTCCCACGGCGCAGGCCGGCCCAGCCTACGAGGTGCAGTTTTTTCCCGAAGGCGGCCAGCTGGTGCGGGGCTTGCCGGGCCGGGTTGCCTTCAAAGTAACTGACCAGCAAGGCAATAGTGTAGCCGCCACTGGCACGGTAGCCGACGCTACCGGCGCCACGGTAGCCAGCTTCCAAACCCTGAAATTTGGCCTGGGCAGCTTCCTGCTTACCCCGGCCGCGGCGGGGGCCGCTTACCAGGCCACCGTGCGGCTGCCCGGCGGCGCGGTGGTCACCAGCAAGCTGCCCGCCGTGGCCGAGCAAGGCTACGCAATGCTCGTGACCGATGACAGCCCAACCCAGCTGACCGTGGCCGTGCAAACGGCGCCGGGCAGCGCATCCACCGAGCCGCTGCGCCTCTTGGCCCACACCGGGCAGCAAGTGACGGTAGCCGCCACGGCGCCGCTGGCGGGCGGGCGCGCCACGTTTCAGGTCGATAAGCGGCGGCTGCGGCCGGGTATCACGCATTTCACGGTGTTTAGCGGGCAGCGGCCGGTGGGCGAGCGGCTGTATTTCCGGCGGCCCAGCCACCCGCTGGCTATTCAGGGTAAGGCTTCGGCGGCGGCGCATGGGCCGCGCAGCCGTGTGCAACTGCAAGTGGGCACGGCGCAGCCGGCGGCGCTGTCGCTGGCCGTGTACCGGCTCGATTCCTTGGCTACCCCGGCCCCGGCCGACATCAGCAGCTACCTGCTGCTGGCCGCCGACCTGCCCGGCTTTATTGAGGATGCGGGCTACTACTTCCGCGATTCCAGCGCCACGGCCCAGCTGGCGGCCGACAACCTCATGCTCACCCAGGGCTGGCGGCGCTTCAAGTGGGAGGATGTGGTGGCGGGTCAGGCTCCCGTCAATACCTACCCGCCCGAGCTCAACGGCTACTTGCTGCAAGGCCGTATCAGCCAGCCTACTGGCGCGCCCGCCAGCGGGGTGCCCGCGTACCTGTCGCTGCCCGGCCGCCACTTCACCTTTGCCAATTCTCTGAGCCGGGCCGATGGCCTGGTGCAGTTTGAGCTACCCAATTTTTACGGATTGCGCAAGCTGGTTTTTCAAACCAACTCGGTGCGCGACAGCACCTGCCGGCTGGAGCTGCTCAGCCCCTTCACGGCGGGTGGCGGCGGCAGCGCGCCGGGGCTGGCCCCGCTAGCCACCCACCTGACTACTGCGCTCAGCAAAAGGCACTTGCAGGTGCAGGCGCAGCGCGAGTTTCAGGCACTGCCGCCCCGCTACCGCGCCGTGCCCAGCGACACGCTCGCCTTTTTTGGCCAGCCCGACGAGCAGTTTCGGCTCGATGACTACACGCGCTTTCCGTCGCTGGAAGACGTGATGCGCGAGTACGTGCCGGCCGTGCTGGTGCGCAAACGCAAAGACGGCTTCCACTTCGTGGTGATTGACCGCCCGCGCCACCTCAACCTGCAAGACAACCCCTTAACCTTGCTCGATGGCCTGCCCGTGTTCAACATCAACCAGCTCATGGCCTTCGACCCTTTGAAAATCAAGCGGTTGCAAGTAATTGCCAACCGCTACTTTCTGGGCCAGCAGGTGTACGATGGCGTGGTGAGCTTTAGCACCTACAAGGGCGACCTGGGCGGCTATCCGCTCAATCCGCACGCGCTCATTGAGGAGTACGAGGCCATGCAGGTGCCGCGCGAGTTCTACACCCCGCACTACGACACCGAGGCCCAGCAGCGCAGCCGCCTGCCCGACCTGCGCAACCTGCTCTACTGGAACCCCGACGTGCGCCTGGCCGCCGGCCAGCCCCAGATGCTCGACTTTTTCACCTCCGACCAGGCTGGCCGTTATTTAGTTGTGGCACAAGGGCTTACGAAAGATGGGCAACTGGGCAGCACCAGTTTCACGCTGGATGTGAAGCCTGCATTGTAAGTATTTGCAAATCAATAAATTGCCTAAACCGCGCGTCATGCCGCTGCCAGTACCTCAGCATCGTTATGGGCCGGCGAGTTGACGCGCGTGGTGACGGCGTATTCCTTCATTAGGGCCGTATCGTAGGGCAAGAGCAGCTGCTGGTGTTGCGCGGCGCCCAGGTCGTCGGCGAGCCAGGCGCGCTCGGCCTCGGGCCCGGGCAGGATAACGGGCATACGGTTGTGCAGCCTGGCCATCAGCTCATTGGGCTCGGTGGTGATGATGGTGAAGGTGGGATGCAGCTCGCCGGTGCTCCGGTCGAGCCACTCGTCCCACAGTCCGGCGAAGGCGAAGGGCTCCTCACTTTGCAGCAGAATGCGGTGCGGAATCTTGCCCCGCTCGGTGGCCTGCCACTCGTAGAATGAGTCGGCCAGCACCAGGCAGCGCCGCCGCGCCAGCAGCTGCCGAAAGCTGGGCTTCTCGGCCAGCGTTTCGGCGCGGGCGTTGATGGGCTTGGGGCCCGTGGCCGGGTCGCGGCTCCAGCTGGGCACCAGGCCCCACTTCACCAGCTGAATCTGGCCGGGGGCGGCGTTGGTAATAATGGGCAGTGCCTGCGAGGGCGCGGCGTTGAACGTAGGCGCGGGGGCGGTAGGCTGGGCGTTAAAACGCTTTGCCAATGCTGGCGCGGGGGTAATCAGGGTGTAGCGACCACACATAGCGGCTAAAAGGGAAATTATCGGGAAATGGATAAACTATCCCCTTTTACGGCCCAACTGCCTTATCAGATTAGTAGACATAATCTGTAGGCATCAATAAAAAGCAGGCTTTTTAATTTTAAACGCGCTGCTTCAAGTAGTTGAGATAATTTCCTACGCACTTCACTCCAGCGTTATGCGCTGACTACTCGCCGCTCCATCGGCCCGCTGCACCCACAGCGTGTACAACCCCGCCGGCAGGCTGCGCACTGCTAACGTGTGCGCATCGCCCGCGTCGGGCAGGGTTTGGCTCAGCACCGTCTGGCCAAGCGCGTTGAACAAACGCACGGTGGCCGCGGGCGCGGCCAGGCCGGCGGGTAGCCGCCAAGTCAGGCGGCCGCCGGTAACGGGGTTGGGATAGACCTCGAGGATGCCCGCCCCAGTGCGGGCGGCCGCTACCCCCAGCACCCCGGCCAGCCGGGCGGTAGCGCGGGCCGAGTTGGTGGTCGTGGGCTGGCTGGGCGCGGGCGGGCAGATAGTGGAGACGCTCACCGTGTACCCCACGCCCGGCCGCAGGCCCCGCAGCAACACGGGCGGGGTTGGCGGAGCGGGGGCCACTACCTGCACCGGCCCGCCCGCTGCCTGGTACGTAACCTGGTAGCCCGAGGCACCCGCCACTGACGCAAACGAAACGCTGGCCACCGAATCGGTCAGGCGCGTGAGCCGCACGCCACTGGGTTTCACGCAGGCTACCGAATCCACGAAGCTGCACTGCAAGCTCAGCTCGAAAGCACCCGTGGCCGTGGGGCTGGTGCCCGTCACGAACAGATAATACTGCACGCCGGCCGTGGCCGGGAACGACAGCGTGGACGCGCTGCCGCAACCCGGCGCGTTGTCGTTGCCGCCGAGGCAGCCGCTGTATAGGTCGAATGCGAACAGCCGGGTGTCAAAATCCTTAGCGGCCCCGCAGGTGCTAGCCTGGTACGTGCCGCTGGTAGGAGCCGTGAACCGATAAAACAGGCCCGGCGTGCCCAGGAAGCCGCCGGCGCAAGTGCCGCGCGGGGCATTAGCCACGCGGGCCCCCGCCGTGCTGGCCACCAGACGCTGCCCGCAGGCAATGGGCAGGGCCCTGCCAAGGGAATCGTTCGGGGGAGGCGTTTGGGCGTGGGCCGCCAGCGCGGCCCCGCTGAGCAGCATCAGCAGCAGCGCTATGTGGCGAAAACTAACGCGGAGTACCTGGTTGATGCGCATTGGCGTAACAGATTAGGATTTAGTGAATAACCATCTATGAGCTAACTAGCATCTAGCCAATTGGTTGCTCTTTTTAATGGGTGTTAGCCTAAAATGCCAAAAACCCCATCTGACTTGCGTCAAATGGGGTTTGAAAGTGAGCTTAGCGTTGCCGGGCCGCCGGGGGCCGGTTGCTAGGCCTTGTACAGCTGCTCGTAGTACTCCTTGGCCATGCGGCCGCTTTCGAACTCGGGCTCCACGTCCTTCATGCTGGCTTTCACCACTTTGAGGAACTGCTTGGGCTGGTCGTAGTACATGGGCACCACCGTTTTTTCGAGCACGGTGAGCAGGTTATCGGCCTCCATAGTGTCCTTGGTTTCGTCGGGCAGGGTCACGTCGGCGTGGGTGATGAGGAAGCAGTTTTCACCGTCTTCGGCAAATTCCGGAATCCAGCCGTCGGCGATGCTCACGCTCACGCTGGCGTTCATGGCGGCGGTCATGCCGCTGGTGCCGCTGGCCTCACGCGGGTAGCGCGGGGTATTCAGCCAGAGGTCGGAGCCTTTCTTCATCTCGGCCGACAATGCCAGCTCGTAGCCCGTGAGCACGGCGCAGCGCTTGAGGCGCTTGGTCTTGCGGATAATATTGTTGAAAATGTCGATGGCGCCGTAGTCTTTCGGGTAGGGCTTGCCCGCCCAGATAACCTGCACCGGGCGCTCGTCATTGCTCACCAATTTCACAAAGCGCTCAAAATCATGCATGATGAGGTCGGCGCGCTTGTAGGCGGCAAAGCGGCGGGCCCACACAATGGTCAGCACATCGGGGTCGAGGAGCGTGCCCGTCTGGTCGGCCACTATTTTGAAAAACTCCACCTTCATGGCGCGCTTGCGGGCCAGCAGGGCGGCATCATCCTTGGCCTTGAGGGCGGCGGCCAGTTGGGTATCGCGCCAGTAGGTGCCGTTTTGGGCGTTGGTGATGGAGATGATGGGGCAAATGCCCTCGTAGTGGCCCCACATTTCGCGGGCCACCTCGCCGTGCACCTTGCTCACGCCGTTGGCCTTGCGGGCAAAGCGTAGGGCGGTGAGCGTGTAATTGAGCGTATCGCCGTCGAGGCGGGCTACCCGGCGAATTTCATCCAGCGGCACGCCGGCGAAGAAGCTCATGTCCTGGAGCAGCTTGAGGGGGCGCTCCTCGTTGCCGGCCAGCTCGGGCGTGTGGGTGGTGAACACCAGGCGCTTCTGCACCTCGGCCAGGTCGTGGTTGTGCTTGGCGTAGAGGAAAAATGCCAGCGGCAGGCCGTGGCCCTCGTTGAGGTGGTAGATGTCGGTTTGGCGGCCCAGGATGTCGAGCAGCTGGCCGCCGCCCGCGCCCAGCACAATGCTCTGGGCTACGCGGGTGGCCGCGTCGGGGTCGTAGAGGTGGTGCGAGATGGTTCGCGAGAGGTGGTCGTTTTCCTCAATATCGGTGGTGAGGAAGAACATGGGCGCGGTGCCAAACGTGTCGGGGGCCAGGTAAAGCGCCTTCACAAACACCTGGGCGTCGTGAATGGTAATCGGAAACACGATGCCGGTGTCTTCCAGAAACGAGTACTGCTTGTGCAGAAACTCGGCCTTCATGGTCTGGTCGGGGTTGCGCACCTGGTCGTAGTAGCCGTAGGTCCACAGCATGCCGATGCCGATGAGGTTTTGCTTGAGCTCGTAGGCCGAGCGCATGTGCGAGCCGGCCAGGAAGCCCAGGCCCCCCGAATAAATTTTCAGGCTCTGGTCGAGGGCAAACTCCATCGAGAAGTAAGCCGCGGCCGCCTTGTATTTGGCCGCTGGGGCCGCCATTTTAAATTGAAATGCCATGAAGAAAAGGGAGTGGTGCGTAGGTACTTGGTTGTTGCTAAGGCGGTTCGGAGCAGTAAAGGAAGCGCCCGCACCCTAAAGCTAGCGGGGCGGCAAGGTAAGTCGATGTATTTTGCTTTGCTGTTAGCCAGCTTGTTACCGCAATGGTTTGCGGAGCAAAACCGGCGCCTGTAGCCGGCCGCAAGCTGCGCTGGCCACCCGGCGGCACCTACTCTTTCTCCCACCTTTCTCCTTCATTATCAAGCTTATGCGAATTTTTCGCTCGTTTTTGCTAGCGGCGGGTTCGGCCCTGCTGCTGGCTACCGCGCCGGCCCTGGCCGCGCCGCCCGCCGCGCCGGCTGCCCGCATCGACCCCACCTACTGGTTTGTGGGCATGAAAAACCCCAAGCTCCAGCTGCTGGTCAACGCCCCCGGCATTGCGGCCGACCAGGTGGCGCTGGCTACCTACCCCGGCGTAACGCTAGACGGCTTTCAGAAGCTCGAAAGCACTAACTACCTGATTGTGAACCTCACGGTGAGCCCGCAGGCCCAGCCGGGCAAGCTCAAGCTGCAATTCACGGGGCCCAAGCCATTCACGTACAGCTACGAGCTGCGCCCACGCAACCAAGACCCAGCCCGCACGCAGGGCCTCACGCAGGCCGACTTCATCTACATGCTGATGCCGGACCGCTTCTCGAATGGCAACCCCAAAAACGACGTGGTGAAGGGCACCCGCGTGAACCACGTGGCCCGCGACTCGATGTATGCCCGCCACGGCGGCGACTTGCAGGGCATCCAAAACCACTTTGCGTACTTCAAGCAGCTGGGCGTCACCACCATCTGGCCCACGCCGGTGGTGGAAAACGACATGCCCAAGGCCAGCTACCACGGCTACGCCGTAACCGACTGCTACAAAGTGGACCCGCGCTACGGCACCAACGCCGAGTACGTGCAGTTTGTGAAAGCAGCTCACGGCCAAGGCCTTAAGGTGGTGCAGGATATCGTGCTCAACCACTGGGGCAGCTACCACCACTTGTTTCTGGACAAGCCGGCGGCCGACTGGTTTCACCAGTTCCCGACGTTCACGCGCAGCAACTACAACGCCTTTGCCCTCAACGACCCCTACGGCTCCAAAATTGACCGCAAGCTGGAAAACGACGGCTGGTTTGACACCACCATGCCCGACGTGAACCAGAGCAACCCACTGGTAGCTACCTACCTGATTCAGAACTTCTTGTGGTGGGTCGAAAGCACCGGCCTCGATGGCTACCGTATTGATACCTACCCCTATTCGGAGCTGAATTTCCTCATGGCCTGGGGCAAAGCCATCGCCGACGAATACCCCAAGTTGGCCGTGTTTGGCGAGGCCTGGGAAGGCACCGAGGCCGAGCAGGCCTTTTTCGCCCAAAACATCCTACCGCCCGTCAACGGCTTCAAGTCGAACCTGCCCGGCGTGCTCGATTTTCAGGTTTGCTTCGGCATCGGCGACGCGCTGAAGGGCGACAACGGCGACTTTACCAAGCTCTACCACGCCTTGCAGGGCGACTGGCTCTACACCGACGCCACGCGCAACGTGCCCTTCCTCGATAACCACGACATGAGCCGCTTCTACTCGGTTATTGGCGAAGACTTTAACAAGTATAAGATGGGCCTGGCCTGGCTGCTCACGCTGCGCGGCACGCCCCAACTCTACTACGGTACTGAGGTGCTGATGAAGAACTTTTCGGACCCCGACGGCAAGGTGCGCGAGGACTTCCCGGGCGGCTGGGCCGGGGATAAAACCAACTACTTCACCCAGCGCAGCGGGCCGGCCGGCGCGGCCTTCGACTACGTGAGCAAGCTGGCAAATTACCGGAAATCGCACCCGGTATTGAGCAGCGGCAAGCTGATGCAGTTTATTCCGCAGGATGGGGTTTACACGTACTTCCGGTACAAGGAAGGGGGTGAGTGCGTGATGATTATCGCCAACAACACCACGGCCGAGAAGAAGGTCGATGGCACCCGCTTCGCCGAGCGCACCAAGGGTTTTTCGTCGGGCGTGGAGGTGACTAGTGGGGCCGTTGTCGGCGACTTGAAGGCGTTGGTGGTGCCGGCGCACACGGCTTGGGTGGTGGAGTTGCGGAAGTAGTTTCGTTCTTTGGATTTTTAGCCCGCAGAGGGCGCAGAGGTTTTCGCAGATGACGCAGAAGCACGAGAACGATGTATCTTTTTTGATTAGGAAAGCGGCTTATAACCTGCACGTTGCGCTGGGTCCCGGTTTGCTGGAATCGGTGTATGAAACGCTGCTGGCGCACGAGTTGCGCAAGCTGGGGCTGGAGGTGCAAACACAAGTGGCACTGCCGGTGGTGTACGATGGCCTACGCTTGGAAAGCGGTTTCCGCATGGATTTGCTGGTTGAAAACCTGGTGGTAGTCGAGCTAAAATCAGTCGAAATCCTGCTCGAAGTTCACCACATGCAACTACTCACCTACCTCAAGCTTTCCGGCTACAAGCTGGGCCTGCTCATCAATTTCAACGTGCCCTACATCAAAAGCGTCATCTTCCGAAAAGTGAGCGGCCTGATAGAACAATCAGCGTCTTCTGCGAAAACCTCCGCGCCCTCTGCGGGCTAAAAACACCCACGCCGCCCACCCGAATCCCCACCAACTACTTCTTACCTTACCGCCGCCTATGAAAAACCTGACGCTGGCGGCCAGTTTACTGGCTTTAACCGCCTTCACCCCGCCCCTTATGCCCGTGGCCAACCCGACCGCCCCCGCTCAGGACAATGACCCGAACACCACTGCCGAAGTCCCGCAGGATAATAAGCTCATTATCTATCAGTTGCTGCCCCGGCTCTTCGGCAACAAAGTGGCCCTGAATAAGACCTACGGCACAGTGCTGGAAAACGGCAGCGGCAAGTTCAACGACATCAACGACCTGGCCCTCACCAAAATAAAGGAGATGGGCGTGTCCCACGTGTGGTACACCGGCATTCTGGAGCACGCCACCATGACGGCCTACCCCGCTGCCGGCCTGCCCGCCGACGATGCCGACGTGGTGAAAGGCCGCGCCGGCTCGCCCTACGCCGTGAAAGACTACTACGACGTAGACCCCGACCTGGCCGTGAACAAGGCCAAGCGCATGGACGAGTTCGAGAGCCTCATCCAACGCACCCACGCCCACGGCCTGAAGCTGATTATCGACTTCATTCCCAACCACGTAGCGCGCTCGTACCACTCCAATGCCAAGCCGGATGGCGTGGTAGACCTGGGTGAAAAAGACGATAAAACCAAGTCCTTTGCGCCCAACAACAACTTCTACTACCTGCCCGGCGAGCACTTTGTGGTGCCGGCCGGCTACAACCCGCTCGGCGCGCTCAAGGGCCCCGGCGAGGATGGCAAGTACGCCGAGTTTCCGGCCAAAGCCACTGGCAATGACGTGTTTACGGCCACGCCCAAGATTGACGACTGGTTTGAGACGGTGAAACTCAACTACGGCGTCGATTACCAGCACAACCGCGCCCTGCACTTCGAGCCCGTGCCCGACACCTGGAAAAAGATGCGCGACATCCTGGTGTACTGGACCGAAAAAGGCGTGGACGGCTTCCGCTGCGACATGGCCGAGATGGTCCCCGTCGAGTTCTGGGCCTACGTCATCCCGGAACTGAAAAAGGTGAAGCCCACGCTCGTCTTCATCGGCGAAGCTTATAATGCCAAGGAGTACAGCACCTACCTCACCAAGGGCCACTTCGATTTTCTCTACGACAAGGTGGGCCTCTACGATGGCCTGCGCCGCCTCATGCGCCAGGAAGGCACCACCGAGGACATCACCCAGGCGTGGAAAACGGAGAGCAGGGGCTTCGGCTCGCATATGCTACGCTTCCTGGAAAACCATGACGAGCAGCGCATTGCGTCCAAGGAATTTGCCACCAACCCGCGCCGCGCCATTCCGGCCATGACGGTGAGCGCCACGCTGGGCAGCGGCCCCGTAATGCTCTACATGGGCCAGGAAGTGGGCGAGCCCGCCCTAGGCAGCGAAGGCTTTTCGAGCGCCGATGGCCGCACCAGCATCTTCGACTACTGGGGCGTGCCCGAGCACCAAAAGTGGATGAACCAGGGCAAATTTGACGGGGCCAAGCTGAGCCCCGAGCAAAAGCAGCTGCGCGATTTTTACGTGCGCCTGCTCACGCTGGCAGGTAGCAGCGAGGCCATCCGCCGGGGCCAGTTCTACGAGCTGCAGGATGCCAACAACCTCGGCAAGGAGTACGACCAGCGCAAGCTCTACACCTTCGTGCGCTACACCCGAGGCCAGCAGGTGCTGGTGGTCGTCAACTTCAGCGACACCAAAACCTACCGGCCCAACCTGCTCATTCCGGCCGCAGTGTTGCAGCGCATGGGCCTCGACCCCCAGCACGTGTACACCTACAAAGACCTGCTAAACGGTGGAGCCCCCAAGGCCGCCCTCAACCTCACCCTGGAGCCGCTCAGCGCCATGGTACTGGAGCTGAGCCCCCGTTAGCATTGGGCTTGGGTGTTGATTAAAAATGATAAATTAAAAATTGAAAGCCTGACAACCAGATTTTTTAATTTTTGATTTATCATTTTTAATTCCCCGCTAAGCCTCTTCAAGCAGTCCCGGAAACGCTCCGCATGACTGCGTCTCTTTTTATCCCACCCTTATTATTTCTCTTTCTATGGCCGCTTCTGCCGTAGCCGCGCCGTCCGATTCGCTGCGTGTCAAGCCCCGCCTCAGCTTCTGGCAAATCTGGAACATGAGCTTTGGCTTCCTAGGCATCCAGTTTGGTTTTGCCCTGCAAAACGGCAACATGAGCCGGATTTTTGAAACCATGGGGGCTAAGGAAGACCAACTGGCCTTTCTGTGGCTGGCCGCGCCCACCACGGGCCTGCTCATCCAGCCCATCATCGGCTACCTCTCCGACCGCACCTGGAGCGCGCGCTGGGGCCGGCGGCGGCCGTTTTTCCTTATTGGGGCCATCTGCGCCTCGCTGGCGCTGCTGGTAATGCCCCACGTATCGGCCCTGTGGATGGCGGCCGGCATGCTCTGGATAATGGATTCGAGCATCAACATTTCGATGGAGCCCTTTCGGGCGCTGGTAGGCGACATGCTGCCCAGCAACCAGCGCACCACCGGCTTCGGGGCCCAAACCTTCTTCATCGGCATTGGCGCAGTAGTGGGGTCGCTGCTGCCCTACATTTTCACCAACTGGCTGCATTTCAACAACGTAGCCCCAGCCGGCGAGATTTCGCCTTCCCTGAAATACGCCTTCTACACCGGCGGCGGCGTGTATTTCCTGGCCGTGCTCTGGACGGTTATCCGCACCCGCGAGTACCCGCCCGAAAATCTGGCCGCGTTTGAGGCCGAGAAAGCCCGCACCGCCGGCTTTTGGAACGGGGTGAAGGAATCGTTTGCCGGCATTTCCGACATGCCGCGCACGATGCGCCAGCTAGCCATCGTGCAGTTTTTCAGCTGGTTAGCACTCTTCTCAATGTGGATTTACGCCACGCCGGCCATCACCAGCCACATCTACCACACCAGCGATACCACCTCCAAGCTCTACAACGAGGGCGCCGACTGGGTCAACGTGTGCTTCGCGGTCTATAACGGCATCTCGGCGCTGGCGGCGTTGGGGCTGCCCATCATTGCCCGCGCTACCAGCCGCCGCGTCACGCACCTGCTGTGCCTGGTGGCCGGGGGCCTGGGCCTCATCTCCATCTATTTTATTGGAAATGTGCCCGTTACGAGCTACGTAGACTTTGCCGGCTTGCACGTGCGCTCCGCGGCCCTGCTGCTTTTGGTGCCCATGATTGGCATTGGCATTGCCTGGGCCAGCATCCTGAGCATCCCGTACGCTATGCTGGCCGGGGCCCTGCCCACCAACAAAATGGGCTACTACATGGGCGTGTTCAACTTCTTCATTGTGCTGCCCCAAATGCTGGCCAGTGTCACGCTGGGGTACTTCACCAAGCACCTGTTTCACAACGACTCCTCCCTCACCCTGGTGCTGGGCGGCTGCTCCATGATACTCTCGGGCCTGCTCACGCTGCGCGTGCACGACGCCGACGACATTCGCCTGCCCAATAACATGTCACCCGCCGAAAACCTGGCCTACGATGTACTGGCTAACGCTAACCCAAACGTATAATCGTCAGTCAATCAATAAGTAATAAAAAAAGCCCGCTACGTCAGCGGGCTTTTTTTATTGGCTGATTACTCGTCGTGGCCCGGCAACGGCACCTCGGGCGCGGCCAGGGCGGCCTTGGCCTCCGCCGCGACTTGCAGCCGCGCGGCGCCCGAGGGCTGCTGCGGCAGCTTGCCCAAATCGGGCTGGCCGGCATCAACCCAGCTCGTGTACCAAAACGCCCCAATGAGCCGTGCCGCGTAGCGCAACTGCCGCTCCACCTGCCCATTGAGCCGCCGGTGATACGCCTGGCTAAACTCCCGCGAATACGTGCGGATAGTCTGGTTGCCGCGCTGCTCGTAGCCGTATTTGCGGTCCTCGGCCAGCTCGGCCGACACGGCGCTTTCCATCCTGAACACCGAATCGACGGCCGCGTGGGCCCGCGCCACGGCCGCCCACGCAGCTTCGATAGGCTGCTCCAGGTAAGGGGCCTGGCCCGTGAGCAGGTCGTAGTCAGCGGCTTGCAGCTCGGGCAGGCGCGACTCCCAGAGGGCATGAATACCGCGCTGGCCCGTAAGCTGGCCGTTGTAGTTGCGGGTGGTGTGCAGCGGCACGCAGGCATCGGCTACGTAGTGCCCCAGGTCGGCGGCCAGGTACAGGATGCGGTCGGTGTCGCCGGCCTGGAAGGCGGCCGTGAGCTGGCTTTTCATGCTGGCCACCTGCCAGGGCACGATACCGTGGCGCAGCAGCGAGTCTTCGCCGCCGGCCAGGGCCACGGCATCGGCGTAGGCGCGGGGCAGGCCGTGGGCGGTGAGGGCACTGTCGCCGTACACGTCCACGTCCATGAAGTGGCGCGGGGCCTCGGTGGGCACCACCGTGCGCCGCGAGTCGGGCCGGGTCGCGTTGGCAGTCAGGTACTCGATATTACCCTTGAAAAACGGCAGCATCTCGGGCGGCAACGTGTACACGGCCAGCCGATTGAGCAGCCGATGGCCAAAAAAGCCCCACGCCCGAGCCGGCGCACCAGGCCAGCCCGCCAACAGTAACAATAGCAATAGTTGTTTCTTCACGGGCCAAAAGATACGCGCCTGGTCCTTAAACTAAGGCCGGCTGCGCAACGCTAGCCCGAGCTACTGCTCATGGCACGGCCATATGCCAGTAAAAACGCAAAAAACTGGCATACCCCCAGGGATATGCCAGTTTTACTGTCCTATCAGTTTTACTAAGCTACTGAGGCTACCGCCGCCCGCCGCCACTCGGGAATTTCATGCGGTATTCGTGCTTTACATCGCCCTTGCTGATACGCGAAAGCTTACCTTTCAGCAATTGCTTTTTGAAGGCGGAAAGCTTGTCCGTGAACAAGATACCTTCCAGGTGGTCGTACTCGTGCTGGATGATGCGGGCCGCCATGCCGCTGAAGGCTTCCTCGTGCACCTGGCGGTTTTCGTCCTCGTAGCGCAGCACGATGTCGGGGCAGCGCTGCACCATTTCGCGCACGCCCGGTATGCTCAGGCAGCCTTCTTCAAAGCCCCACTGCGTACCGGTTTCGCTCACCAGCTGCGGGTTGATAAAGGCACGCTTGATGGGCGTTTCGGTGATTTCGTCGGGCGCGGCTACTTCCACGGGCTCGTCGTCCTCGTCGTCGTCATCGGGGGTCAGCATGGGGCCCGAGTCCATCACGAAGAGGCGCACGGTGCGGCCGATTTGGGGGGCAGCCAGGCCCACGCCGTGGGCCTCGTACATGGTTTCGTACATATCCTGCACCAGCTTTTGCAGCTCGGTAGCGGGCAGGTCGGCGGGCAGGTCTTTGGCGAGGGTTTTGAGAACGGGGTCGCCGATGGCAACAATCGGGAGAATCATGCGTGCGAAGGGGATGCTAAAAATGACTGAAGAATAAGCGCCGCGCTCACCTTATCCACGGTGGCTTTGTCTTGGCGGGCCTTGCGGCCCAGGCCACCGGCCAGCATAGCCTGCTTAGCCAGCCGGGAGGTAAAGCGCTCGTCGATTTCGTGGATGGGCACGGCGGGCAGCTCGCGGCGCAGGCGGCGCAGCAGGCCCACCACGGCACTAGTCGAGTCGGTGGGCTCGTTGAGCAGCGTGCGGGGCATGCCCACCACCACGGCCGCCAGCGGCTCACGCAGGTGGTAGTCGAGCACAAATTTCACTAAGTCCTGACTATGAATGGTATCCAGGGGCGAAGCAATGAGCTGCAACGGGTCGGTAATGGCCAGCCCCACCCGTTTGTTGCCGTAGTCGATGGCCAAAATGCGGCCGGGAGTGGGAGTAGCCATAAGCAAGCGCGGTAAACCACAAAGATACGGCTCCGTGGCAGGGCCGGTTGGTAGCCCGGGGCAACCCGGTCTCCAACCAGCCGCTTAAGCTTAACCGTAAGTTGCCGGGCATTTTGTCTTTTACCGAGAAAATGTGTGCGCCTACCTGGAAAGCCGACCCATTGGCCGTCACCAGCGATTGGTTGTGCTGGCCAGGCGGTAGATTTGGGTGAGTAATTGACTTTCTTGCTGCTTGATTTAGAATTATACGCTCTGCGGATTCGCTTATGCCCGCTCCGTTACCATCGCCCGGCGATGTTTCCCCCACTGCGTCAGCCTCTTCCCGCCAGCGGCGAGGCCGCCGGTTGTGGCTCCTTCCCGTACTCACGCTGGGTATTGGTATTATATTGGGTACCAATCCTTTCCGCCCACACACGGAAAACCCCGACGCAACGGCGCGCGGTTACCTACGTTATAAAGAAATACTTACCTACATTGACCGTGACTACGTCGATTCGGTCGATGCCGACGGGCTGACCAACTACGCCGTGGCGCAGCTGCTGGGCAAGCTCGACCCGCACTCGGTTTATATCCCGGCCAAGGACCGCGACCAAGTGGATGCGTTCCTGCAAAGTAGCTTCGACGGGGCCGGGGTCGATTTTAACTTTTTCCGGGATACGGCCACCGTCATTGCCACGCTGCCGGGCGGCCCGGCCGAGGCGGCGGGCCTGCTGCCCGGCGACCAATTGCTGCGCGCGGGCACCCAGTCTATTGCCGGGGCGCACCTCAGCACGGCGCAAGTCATGCAGCTGCTGCGCGGCCCCCGGGGCAGCGCCCTGAGCCTGCTGGTGGCCCGGCCCACGCAGCCGCAGCCGCTCGCTATTCGCCTCAACCGGGGCCGCTTGCCCAACAATTCCGTGGAGCCCGGCGCGCTACTGGATGACAGCCAGACGGGCTACATCAAAATCAATCGCTTCGCGGCCAACACCTACGAAGAGTTTAAGGCCCAGCTCGCCGACTTGCAGCGCCAGGGCCTGAAGCGGCTGGTGCTCGACCTGCGCGGCAACCCCGGCGGCTACCTCGACCGCGCCACGCGCCTGGCCGATGAGTTTATTGCCGGCTCGCGCAAAATCGTATATACCGCCGGTAAAGAAGAGCAGTACAACTCCCAGACCTACGCCCACGTGGCCGGCGACTGGGAGCAGCAGCCCTTGGTGGTGCTAGTGGATGAGAACAGCGCCTCGGCCGCCGAGGTGCTGGCCGGGGCCCTGCAAGACCACGACCGCGCCCTGCTGGTGGGCCGCCGCACCTTTGGCAAGGGTTTGGTGCAGCAGCCCATTGCCCTGCAAGAGGGCGGCGAACTGCGCCTCACCGTGGCCCGCTACTACACGCCGGTGGGCCGCTGCATTCAGAAGCCCTACGGCCCCGACCGCGCCAGCTACAACCGCGAACTCACCGAGCGCCAGCAGCACGGCGAGCTGAACTCGGCCGACAGCGTGCGCGTGGCGCCGGGCCCGCAGTTTCGCACTGACCACGGCCGGGTGGTGTACGGTGGCGGCGGCATCACGCCCGACGTGTTCGTGGCCCGCGACACAGTGCTGCACTCCGCTTATTACACCCGCCTGCAAAACCTGGGCGTGCTGCACGCCTACGCGCTCACCTTCTACCAACGACACAAAACCGAGTTGGCGGGCCTGCGCTTCGCGCAGTACCAGGCCGTGTTTCGCGTCACCGATACCGAGCTTGATGGCCTCGTGCGCCAAGCCGCGCTGGCCGGCATGCGGCCCAACCCCGTGGCGCTGCGCCGCTGCGCGCCCGCGCTGCGCAACTGCCTCAAGGCCAACATTGCCCGTAGCGCATACGGCCCCGAAGCCGCCCGCGCCATTTTGCGGGAGGATGACCCGGAGCTTCAGCAAGCCCTGCACGTGGTGCAGGACAGCACCGCGCAGCTGGCGCTACTGGGTGATAAGTAGGGCTTGCGTAAAAGCCGTTTGTCATTGCCGCGCTTCACTGCGTTGCGCTCGCAATGACAAACGGCTTTTACGCAAATCTTATCTTGTTTGAATAAATTGAAAATCAATTACTTAGCGACCGCCACCCGGTTATAATAATCCAGCATTTTGGCTACCTCCGTAGGCTGGTCGTAGCGCAGGTGGCGGGCAGTGGCAAACGTGCGTACCTCTTCAGCGCGGCTGCCGCAGAGGCGTAGCACGGCTGCCTGCGTGAGGTCGAGCGGGTGCAGGGGCTCGGTGCCGCCAAGCCCGGGGCCGGCTACCAGCACTTGCATGAGGTAGTGACTGGCCGGCTCGGCCACAGTGGGCAGCCAGGCCAGTAGCAGCGGGCCCGAGTCGATGGTGGTGAGCACCTGCACGGCCTCGCGGTGCGGGGCCTGGCGGCCAGCCTGCACCAGGCGGGCGCGGTAGCGCTGCGCCAGGGGTGGGGCATCGGCCGCCGCGCCGGTGGGCAGGGGCGCATCGTCGTCGAGGCCCAGGTCGAAACCCCGGATGGCGGCCAGCGGCCAGTAATGCGTGCTATCGGCCTGCACCGAATCCTGCGCTTGCAGCACCCGCTGGCCCACGTGGTAGCGCAGGCCAGCCAGCAAGATGCGGCGGCCATCGAGGGTACGCAGGTAGCCGGCTTCGTAAGTGCCCTTGGCCAGAAACTCGGTGGGGTGCTGGTCTAGTTCGGCCCGCAGGCGCAGCGCGGCGGCCGGCAGGTTGGCTTCGCGGTAGAGGGCGCGGCTGAGGTCGGGCCGGCTGGCCTGGCCCCAGGCCGGGGCACACGCCGCCGCCAGTAGCAGGATAAAAGCTAATTTCAACTTTAGGCAGAAGTAAAGAGAGTGAGGCCAAATATAGGTCGCTCAACCCCCTAGCTCCCTATCGGTTGCGGCCGTATTGCTCGTGGCTACTCACCCAATCGCTGCTGCTGATGGCGGCTCCCAGGCTCAATTCACCAGCCAGTACCACGCCGGCCACAATTTCGGCAAACTTATACACCGTGCCCTGGCCCACGCAGCCTAGCATGCGCAGGCACTCGTTTTGGGTGGCCAGGCCGGTGCCGCCGCCGTAGGTCGCCACAATCAGCGACGGAATGGTAATGTTGATGTACAAATCGCCTTCCTTCGTCACCTCCGAGTACAGCACGCCGGCGCTCGACTCGCTCACGTTGGCCACGTCTTGCCCAGTGGCGATGAAGAGCGCCGTAATGCCATTGGCCGAGTGCGCGCCGTTGTTGTTAGCCCCTGACAGAAAGGCCCCTACGTTGCTCACCTGCCCGTGGTAGGCCAGCTGCTCGGGCGTCACGCGCATGCGCTGCTGTAGCACCTCGCGCTTGATTACGGCCTCGGCCACTACGCGCTTGCCGCGAGTGCGCATTACGTTTATCTGGCTGGCTTTCTTATCGGTAGCGAAGTTGGACTCCAGGTAAAAATGCCGGATGGGCGCACCCTTGTAATGCTCCAAAATCCAGGAGCAGGCCGCAAACGTGGCGCGGCCCACCATGTTTTGCCCCGCCGCATCGCCGGTCGAGAAGTTGAAGCGCAGGTAGGCAAACTTGTTACTGAGGTAGGTATCAATGTATTGCAACTTGGCAATGCGCGACGTGCTCTCGGCCAGGGGCCGAATCTGCTCCAGGTTTTCGGCCACCCAGCGGCCAAAGTCGCGCGCGCCCCGCGCATCATCAAACACAAAGACCGGGGCCCGCTGCATCGCATCGCCGATGACGGTGCATTTTACGCCGCCGCATAGGTTAAGCACTTGGATACCACGGTTATAACTCGCCACCAGCGTACCCTCGGTAGTAGCCAGCGGAATGAGGAAATCGCCCTGCGCGTGCTCGCCATTCACGGTGAGGGGGCCGGCCAGGCCCACCGGCACCTGCGCCACGCCCACAAAGTGCTCGCAGTTGCCCTTGAGGTCGTGCGGGTCAAACGAATAATTCTTTAAGTGACTGAATTCCTGCTGGGTAAACTCTTCTGCAAACTGCTGCCGGGCCTGAATGGCCGCCGCGGCGTAGTCGTCTTCGTCGGAGCGCGGGATGCGTACCCGGCCGTCTGGGCTGCCAATGGTGTCTTCTACCTCCACCGTGAGCTCGCCAAAGGCATCGGTCCCGAACTGTACTTGCAGCTGGTGCACGCCCTCGGCCAGCGCGGGCATGTCGAGCACAAACGTAACAACACGACCTATTGGCAAGTCAACTGCCTGGCTGGCTGCATCTATGCCAGCACCCGGCCGCAGCTCACCCGCACCCAGGTCGAGGGTGATGCGGGCGGCGGGCACGGTCACGTCGCCCAGCTTCACCTGCGTCAGGCCAGTCAGGCGCGCGGTATCGAGGCGGTTTTTAATGCTGAACGCCACGCCCCGGCCCTCGGGTAGGTTGTGGAGGCTGCCCCGGTTGTAGAGCAGTTTGAGAAGCAGGGGGCTGGGCGTAAAAACCATGGGCGGGCAAGAAAGAACAGGTGGGAGAAAACAAAGCCAGGCGGCGCGCGTCTGTGGGACGGCAAATTATCGCCCAGACGCCGCAACTAAGCAGAACCACAAAATTGGCTCATTTAACAGCTTTTTAGGCTGAATAACGATGAAAAGATAGGTTATGAGCACTAAAACCGAATCCCGCCCGTAAACTTCGCTACCCGGCCCCTAGTTATAGGCCGCACGGTACGGCGGCAGAACAGACAATATTCATTCCTCGCCACGCAGTGCGGACGTATCTTTGCCCTTTCATTTGAATTCCAGGGCGGCCGGAAGTTATTTCCGCCAACTTTTCCCTCTATGGCATCTTTATCCGATTATCCGCGCTTCACTCTTGGCCAGGAACTGACGGCCGAGCAGCGGGCCTTCTTTTCTAAATACGGGTTTCTGCATTTTCGGCCTTTTGCCTCGCCCGAGCAGGTACAGCTGTATCTGCAAGCCACCCAGGACGTGCAAGCCAACTGGCTGGCCAACAGCGTGGATAAGGTAAACGGCGTTCCCATCAAGTATGGCAAGGATGTAGATGGCGCGCCCATTGTGCAGCGTTTTGCTTTCACCTCGCAGCACAGCCCCGTGCTGCACGAGCTGCTGCAAGACCCCCGCTTTGAGGCCCTGTTTCCGCTGCTGGAAATGCCCGGCGGCCGCGTAGGCGAAAACGAGCGCGATGGCCTGGTAGTGAACCACTACGTGAACATAGAAGGCTCCGAATTCAGCCAGATGGGCTGGCACACTGATTCGCTACGCGATGTTTTTTACGGCAAGCGCATTCGCCCCATGCTCAATGTGGGCCTGCACCTCGACGGCACCAAGGCTACCAACGGCGGCCTGCGCGTGATACCCAGTACGCATCACCAGGGCCTGGGCAAGATGCTGTTTCGCAAGAAATACTACAAGGACGTTTTTTACGACCCCAACGAGATTGCCATCGAAACCGAGCCTGGCGACCTCACCGTGCACGATGGCCGCATGTGGCATCGCGTGGCGCAGTCGCCCCTCATCGGGCCCGAGTCGCGCCGCCGCGTGATGTACGTGCCCATCATAGGAGGCAAATACCAGCCTAAGAGCGAGGAAAGCCCCACGCCCTTTTACCTGCGCTTCCTGCACCTAGTTAAGTAGTAAATGAGTAGGGGAGCAAATGAGTAAGGTGTTTCACTTTATTCATTTGCTCCCCTACTCATTTACGCACCTACCACCATGCCTTTTGCCCTCATCACCGGCGCTTCGCGCGGCATTGGCCGGGCCCTGGCACTGGGCTTGGCCCAGCGCGGCTACGACCTCCTGCTGGTGGCCCGCTCGGCCGACCAGCTTCGGGCGCTGGCCCAGGAAGTGGAACTGCGCTACGCGCGCCAGGCGCAGGTGCTGGCCCTCGACCTGACGCAGCCCGATGCCGCCGCCACTGTGGCTACCTGGGCGGCCCACCAGGCCCCCGCAGGCCTGGGCGTGCTCGTCAACAACGCGGGCTACGGCCTGTGGGGCCGCTTCGAGCAGCTCAACTTGGAAGAGCAGCTCAATATGCTGCAACTCAACCTTACGCTGCCCGTGCAGCTCACCTATGCGTTGCTGCCGCTGCTGCGCCGTGCCGCTAGGGGCTACATTCTCAATGTGGCCAGCACGGCGGCCTACCAGGCTGTGCCTTCGCTCACGGTGTATGCGGCCAGCAAAGCCTTTGTTCTCAGCTTCAGCCGCGGGCTACGCTATGAGCTGAAAGGCAGCACAGTGTCGGTTACCTGCCTCAGCCCCGGGGCCACCACCACCGACTTTGGCAACCGCGCTGGCATGGGCACGGAGCTGCAAGCCGTGGCCAATAAGGTGTCGATGACGGCCGCGCAGGTGGCCACTGTCGGCCTCAAAGCCCTGTTTGCGGGCCGGGCCGAGTTCATTCCCGGCGTGCTCAACAAGGTATCGGCGGGCCTCACCAGCGTGGTACCCAAGCCAATTGTGGAAAAAATAGCCGCTGGCATCTACGAAAAGTATCTCTAGAGCCGCTACGCAGCTTCGGCACGCACCCCGAGGGGGCCGCGAGATTGGCTTAGCTGCCGGTTTTGCGGCCCTTTTTCTGTGGGCCGCCCATGTAAGCGACCATAAACTTCGTGGTTGGCAGGCTACTTTTTTGGGTAAAGAAACGCGCACTTTCTACCGTAGCCGAGTAGAAGTGATAGTATTTCCACAAATGCCGGAATTTTACACATTATTTTTACTACTGATAATCAGTACTTTATCTTAATTTGATAAAAGTAAGTGTTAGCTCACCCGCATTTGGTGAGCTAACACTTACCGTGTTTTAGTTTCCTGTCGTACTATTGTATCACTAAGCAGCTAGCGACTCCCACCCCGCTAGCTGTCACCACTCTACTAACCGGCCGTCGTCCCACCCCAGCCGGTTCACATGCTACTCTGTTGCCCGGTTGTCGTCCCACTCCAACTGGTTCCATTTCACATCCTGATTACCCAGCCGTCGTCCCACCCCAGCTGGTCCACTCCTCTGTCCCGCCCCGGCCTGACAGAGTCTGAAAGTTTCTCAACCGGCCGATTTGGTAATTCCGAATCGGCCGGTTTCTGTTTGGCAGCTAGGTAGTTGCGCGTAGTTATTCGGAAATAAGCCGGGTGGGGGCCGCTTTGCCGCGGTTATGCCCGAACTTTGCACCTTCGTTATAATGGCGGCTCGTTGCGGGTCGCTGCCCCATTCTACCTCCGCTGTTTATGATTACCCGCCGCCAACACATTGCCGATGTGGCGCTGCAACTGTTTGGAGAGAAGGGGTTTGAGACTACCTCTACTCAGCAGATTGCCAAGGCCGCCGGCGTTTCGGAGGCCCTGATTTTCAAGCACTTTGGCTCAAAAGACCAACTGCTCGACTTTGTTATTAAGAGTGGCTACCAGCGCATTATTGAGCACAACCGCGGCGGCCTGACCGAGACGGATGCGCTCACCTTCATTCACAGCGTGATTGACCTGCCCTACAAGCTGGTGCTGGAGGAGCCTTTCTTTTGGAAGCTGCAATACCGGCTGGCCGACCACGAAACGGCCCAGCAGCAGCACGAACGCTTTATGCGCCCGGTGCCGGCGCGGCTGCAAGTGGCGTTTCAGGAGCTGGGCTACCCCCAGCCGGCCAAGGAAACGCGCCTGCTGCTGCTGCTCATTGAGGCACTTTGGAAGATAGAGGCCAACAAACCCGACGAGCACGCGCGCGAAATGCTCGACTTTATCAAGCAGAAGTACGAGCTGCAACGCTGAGGAGCGGGCAGGCGGCTGCTTATTGCCGGCTCATCTACTCCTGAGCTGGCCCGTGGGCCGGCAACCACCGCGATGCCGCACCTGCTGCTGATTCAGTGCCCCGACGAGCGCGGGCTCATTTACAAGATTACGGGAATGCTGTACGCGCGTGGGCTCAACATTCTGCGCAACAGCGAGTTTGTGGAGCGCGAGGGCAGCCTGTTTTTCATGCGTACCGAATTTGAACTGGCCCACGCCCACGACGCGGCCCCGCTGCTGGCCGAGTTGCGGGCGGCCCTGCCCGCCACCGCCGACGTGCGCCTGACCGACAACCGCAAGAAAAACATTGTGCTGCTGGTGACCAAAGAGCACCACTGCCTGAGCGAGCTGCTGGTACGCCACGCATTTAATGAGCTGAATACCAATATTTTGGCTGTTATCAGCAACCACGAGGTGCTGGGTGGGCTCACGCGGCAGTTTGGGCTGCCCTTTCACTATCTGCCGCACGAGGGGCGCAGCCAGGCGGCGCACGAGGCCGAGTTGCTGGCGCAGCTAGCCAGCTACGCGCCCGACTTAGTGGTGCTGGCCAAGTACATGCGCATTCTATCGCCGGCGTTTGTGGCCCCGTACGCCAACCAACTCATCAATATCCACCATTCGTTTTTACCGGCGTTTGTGGGGGCCAGCCCCTATGCGCATGCCTACGCGCGGGGCGTAAAAAAAATTGGGGCCACGGCGCACTTCGTGAACGAGGAGCCGGACCAAGGGCCGATTATTGCGCAGAGCGTGATACCGATTGACCACACCCGCAGCGCTCGCGAGCTGGCCCAGGCCGGGCGCGACGTGGAGAAGCTGGTGCTGGCCCGCGCCCTGCAACTGGTGCTGGATGAGCAGGTATTTGTGCACCGCAACAAGACTGTAATTTTCGCTTAAGGCAGTTTGCCGGCGCAGGTGCACCTGGCAGAAAATAGTGCTGAAAACAGCCGTAATCATCACCCGCAGGGAAGCTAACGGGCCGCAAAACGGCCCTAAAAATGGCTTTTTGGTGATTTTTTGCGTATCTTGAAGGGTTCACCATCTCGCTAAGGCTTATGTCCCGCACCTTAATCGTCTCTAATCGCCTCCCCACCAAAGTTCTTCGCAATGATGACGGCCTCACGTTTCAGCCCAGCGAAGGCGGGCTTGCAACTGGCCTCGGCTCCATCTATAAGCAGGGCGAAAACTTGTGGATTGGCTGGCCGGGACTGTTTGTGCAGGATGCCGCGGAGGAAGAATATATCCGCACTGAGCTGCGGGCCGACAACATGGCCCCGGTGTTTTTAACGAAAGCCGAAATCCGGGATTTTTACGAAGGCTTCAGCAATTCTACCCTGTGGCCTACCTTCCACTATTTCAGTGAGTTTGCCACCTATGAGCAGTCGCATTGGGATGCTTATGTGCGGGTAAACGAGAAGTTTTGCGCCGCCGTGCTGGCCCAGGCCGGCCCCGAAGACACCATCTGGATACACGACTACCAGCTGCTGCTGCTGCCCGAAATGCTGCGCAAGGCGCGGCCCGAGGCCAGCATCGGGTTTTTCCTGCACATCCCGTTTCCGTCGCAGGAATTGATACGGGTGCTGCCCTGGCGCGAGCAGTTGCTGCGCGGCATGCTGGGGGCCGACCTCATTGGCTTTCACACCTTTGGCTACCTGCGGCACTTCCTGAGCGCGGTGTCGCACCTGCTGGGCTTGCCGGCCCAGAACGGCCAGATTGAGACTGCCAGCCGCACGGTGCGCGTCGATGCCTTTCCAATGGGCATTGATTATGAGCGCTATGCGCTGGCGGCGGCCTCGCCCGAGGCCCAGGCCCACGAGGCAGTGTACCTGGAGGCGCTGCGCGATACGCGGGTGATTCTGTCCATCGACCGGCTCGACTATACCAAGGGCATTGCGCAGCGGCTGCGGGCGTTTGACCTGCTGCTGCAACGCTACCCCGAGTGGCGCGGGCAGGTGAGCCTCATTATGCTGGTGGTGCCCTCGCGCGACCAGGTGGCGCAGTATGCGTCGCTGAAGGAGGAGATTGACGAGCTGGTGGGCCGCTTCAACGCGCAGTACCGCACCATCGGCTGGAACCCCATTCTGTACTTCTACCGCTCGCTGCCGCTGGAGGAGCTGGCGGCCCTGTACCGCCTGGCCGAAGTGGCCCTGGTGACGCCCATCCGCGATGGGATGAACCTGGTAGCCAAAGAGTACGTGGCCAGCAAGATTGACCAGCGCGGGGTGCTTATTCTGAGCGAGCGCGCTGGCGCGGCCCGCGAATTGTCGGACGCCATCATCATCAACCCCACCGACATGGGCCAACTGGCCGAGGCTATGCACGAGGCCTTGGTGATGACCGAGGACGAGCAGGTAGCCCGCATGACAGCGATGCAAGCCTTGGTAAAGCGCTACAATATTTTTGCCTGGACCAAGCTCTTTATGAATCAGTTAGCCTACACTAAAATGAAGCAGCACACCTTGGCCACCGAAATGCTGACACCCGTGGTCACCACCCAGCTCCTGGCCGACTACCACGGCGCCAAGCAGCGCCTGCTGCTGCTCGACTACGATGGCACGCTGGTAGGCTTTCA
The DNA here is from genome assembly GCF_030063445.1 of Hymenobacter sp. H14-R3. GTDB lineage: Bacteria > Bacteroidota > Bacteroidia > Cytophagales > Hymenobacteraceae > Hymenobacter. The sequence continues at coordinate 332,400 of NZ_JASITD010000001.1, forward strand.
CCCCAACCCCCAGCGCGCCGAGCCCGACCAGGAGCTGCGCCTGCTGCTGCGGGCGCTGTCGGAGCTGCCCGATACGCGGGTGGTTGTCATCAGCGGGCGCGACCGGGCCACATTAACTAAGTGGCTGGGCCACTTGCCGATAGACTTTATTGCCGAGCACGGCGTGTGGCTGCGCGCGGCCGGCCAGGAGTGGGAGCTGTTTCAGGCGCTGCGCAACGACTGGATGCGCGACCTGCGCCCGGTGCTGGAGCTATACGTGGCCCGCACCGCCGGCTCATTCATTGAGGAAAAGGATTTTTCGCTGGTGTGGCACTACCGCCGCGTCGATACCGACCTGGGCGAGGTGCGCGCCCGCGAGCTGCTGGCCCACCTATCCTTTATGACCGCCAACACCGACCTGCAAGTGATGGAGGGCAATAAGGTGTTGGAAATCAAGAACGCGGGCATTAACAAAGGCACGGCGGCGGCGCGCTGGCTGGCAGCCAACCCGGTCGATTTTATCCTGGCCCTGGGCGACGACCGCACCGATGAGGACACCTTCCGGGCCATGCCGCCCGAGGCCTACACGGTGCGCGTGGGCGCGGGGGTGCGCTCGCTGGCGCGGTTCAACATCTCGTCCCCTACTGAGGTGCGGCAGCTGCTGCGCAAGCTGCTGGTGTAGGTTATTCCACCGCAGAAGCCGCAGCGGGTTGCGCAGAAGCGCGGCAGAGGATATTCTTCTGCGGCTGCTCTGCGCAACCCGCTGCGGCTTCTGCGGTGAAAACACTTTAGCTCACAACTTTCGTTTGCCGCACCTTTGCTAGCCTATGCCCGATTCTTCCTCCCGCTACGCCCGCGCGCTGGCCTGGTTCGACCACGTTTTCATCCAGCCGCTGTACACGGCGCGGGTGCGCCGCCTCATTCTGCAAAGCTTCCCCTTCTGGATTGCCTCGCTGCTGACCGGGCTCATGGCCGTAGGCTACGAAAAGGTGTTTGGCTGGGCCGAAGAGGTCAGCTTTACCTGGCTGCGCCGCGAGCCGCTGCTGGCCTTTGGCCTCACGCCGCTGGCCTTTCTGCTTTCGTGGGCGCTGGTAAAGCAGCTGGCCCCGGCGGCGCGGGGCAGCGGCATTCCGCAGGTGATGGCCGGCATTGAGCTTTCTAACCCTGCCCAGCACCGCTACACGGCGTATTTGCTGAGCCTGCGGGTGGCCAGCGTGAAGGTGGTGAGCAGCGTGGTGCTGCTGCTGGGCGGCGGCGTAATTGGGCGCGAGGGGCCCACGATTCAGGTGGCGGCGGCTATTTTCCGGGCCATCAACCGCTTGCAGCCGGCGGGCTGGCCGCAGCTTTCGCGCCAGATTGCGCTGGTAACAGGCGGGGCGGCCGGCCTGGCGGCGGCCTTTAATACGCCGCTGGGCGGCATCGTATTTGTGGTGGAGGAGCTGACCCAGATTCACCTGTCGCGCTTTCGCATGGCCGTGTTTAGCGCCGTTATTATTGCCGGGCTCACGGCCCAGCAGTTTCTGGGCTCTTACCTGTACCTGGGCTTTCCGAAGATAACCTCGCCCGCCGGCTGGTACCAGGTGCTGGTGATGGTGGCGGCCGTGGCGTGCGGGCTGGCGGGGGCGTTTTTTGCCAAAACGCTACTCTGGGTCAATGCCTACCGCAAGCGCTTTGCTACATCGCTGGCCCAGGCCGGCTGGGTAGTGGGCTGCGGGCTGGCGCTGGCGGCGCTGGCCTATGCAGTAGGCCCCGATGGCGTGGGCACGGGCAAGCCCATTATCAACCGGCTGCTGTTTCAAAACAACGGCCTCACGCCGGGCTACCTGTTTCCGGCGCGCTTTGTGGGCATGGCCCTGAGCTACAGCAGCGGCGGGGCGGGCGGCGTGTTTGCCACCTCGCTGAGCGCGGGCGCGCTACTGGGCGACGGCGTGGCCCGGCTGGCCGGCGTGGCCGTGGCCGACCGCAACCTCATTATTCTGGTGAGCATGGTGGGCTTTCTCACGGGCGTGGTGCGCTCGCCGTTTACGGCCGCTATTCTGGTGCTGGAAATGACGGACCGGCACTCGGCCATTTTTCAGCTGCTGATTGGGGCCATGCTGGCCCAGGCCGTGGCCGCGCTAGTAGACCCGCATTCGCTCTACGAGCACCTGCGCCAGGGCTTCATCCGCGAGACGCTGCACCGCAACGACGGCCCCGCTCCGCTACCAGCCGCGGTGCCCCCGCAGCCCTAATGCCGAGCCAACGCTAGCAACTAATAACCTCGACGGCAGGTAGCCGTCAAGTTACGGAATGAGTTTATTTTCTTTTTCAGCAGCGCTACTAACCCTGGCGGCCCTTTTTTCTTATTTGAACACCCGTTTTTTTCGCCAGCCGGCGGGCATTATGTTTCTGCTGCTGGGTGTGGTAGCGGCGGTGGGTGTGTTGGCCGGGGGCGGCATTGTGCCAGGCTTTACCGGGGCCGTGCGGGCCACGTTGGTGCAGTTCGATTTCACGGAGTTTTTGATGGGCTCGGTACTGAGCTTCCTGCTCTTCGCCGGCTCGCTGCACGTGCGGGTGGAAGCCCTGAAGGAGGTTTGGCGCAGCATTGCCGCTTACTCCACGCTGGGCGTATTGCTGGCTACGGCGCTGGTGGGCCTGGGCACCTTTGGGCTGCTGAACCTGGCCGGGGTGCACTTGCCCCTGCTGCCCTGCTTGCTGTTTGGGGCCCTCATTGCGCCCACCGACCCCATTGCGGTGCTCGGCATTCTCAAAACTACTGACCTAGACAAGAACATTGAAACCAACCTGGCCGGCGAGTCGCTCTTCAACGATGGCTTTGGGGTAGTGGTATTCGTGACCCTGCTGGAGCTGGCTACGCCGGGCAAAATGCCGAGCGCGGGCTCGGCCGCCTTGCTACTGCTGCGCGAGGCCGGGGGCGGGCTGCTGGCCGGGGCGGTGCTGGGCTACGTGGGCTACCGCCTCATTCGCACCGTTGACCACTTCCAAACCGAAGTAATGGTGACGCTGGCCCTGGTAATGGGTGGCTACGCGCTGTGCCACGCGCTGCACGTATCGGGGCCGCTGGCCATGGTGGTGGCGGGCCTGGCCATTGGCAACGTGAGCCGCAGCGAGAACGTGTCGGACACCACCCGCGAGTACCTGGAGAAGTTTTGGGAGGCGCTGGATGAGGTGCTCAACGCCGTGCTCTTCGTGCTCATGGGCCTAGAGCTGGTCGTGATTGGCTTTAGCCCGTTTTACCTGGGGCTGGGGGTGGTGGCGGCCGTGCTGGCCCTACTGGTGCGCTACGTGGCGCTGGCGCTGCCCACGCGGCTGCTGGGCCTCTCGCGCCAGATGCCGCCGCGCACACTGATGATTTTGAGTTGGGGCGGGCTGCGCGGGGGCATTTCGCTGGCCTTGGCGCTGGGCCTGCCCGATAACCTGCACCCCGAGGTGTTTGTGCCGATGACGTTTGCCGTGGTGCTGTTTTCAGCCGTGGTGCAAGGCCTCACGTTGAAGCACCTGTTGGGCTGGCTCACCCGCGTGCCCGCCTGATGGGGCTCGTGGCTCCGTCGTTGCTCCTTATTTCCGTTTCTACCTATGTCCCCCACCCACCACTACTTCTCTAATGCCGTTGGCTCGGTCGATTACGTGCCCGACGGTGGCTACCTGTACCTGCACTGGTCGGGCGCGCCCATGACCGGGCCGGAGTTTCGAGCCCTTTACATTCACGCCCACAACCTGTTGCGGCGCTACCCGCTGCGCGGCATCCTGGCCGACCACCGCGCCATGCCCGTTGCCCCCACTGCAACGGACCGCGAATGGCTGCTAACTACTTGGCTGCCGGCCGTGCTGGCCGACACCCATTTTGAGCGCTATGCCGTGGTGCCGACCCTGGAGCCGGCGCATCGCCTGCACACGCCGGCCGTGGCCGAGCAGCTGCGCCAGCTGGTAACCACAGCCTTTTTTGAGGAAATACCTGCCGCCGCCAGTTGGCTGCGGGCCGTCCCGGAGGAGCCGACTCCCCTGTAATTCATTGCCCGATGCTGGCTACTCTTTGGCGCTTCCTGCGCACCCGTTTCCTGCTAACGGACGACATGGCCGAACCGGCCGAAATCCAGGCCGATGTGGAGGCCGGCATTGCCTTTCAGGGCACCAACCTGTGGGTTTTGATTTTTGCCATTCTGGTAGCTTCAGTGGGGCTGAACGTCAATTCTACGGCCGTCATTATCGGGGCCATGCTTATTTCGCCGCTCATGGGCCCCATTGTGGGTATTGGCTACGGGGCGGCCACCATGGAGCTGGAGCTCATCCGGCGCGGGGCCAAAAGCCTGCTCACCGCCACCGTACTGAGTTTGGCCGTGTCGGCGCTCTACTTCCGCCTCACCCCCCTCACCGATGCGGGCTCCGAACTGCTGGGCCGCACCCACCCCACTACCTGGGACGTGCTTATTGCCCTGTTTGGCGGGGCGGCCGGGGCCATCGGCCTCACCCGGCGCGAGCACAGCAACGTGATTCCGGGCGTGGCCATTGCCACGGCCCTCATGCCGCCGCTGTGCACGGCGGGCTACGGGCTAGCCACCGCGCACTGGGCTTATTTTGGCGGGGCCATGTATTTGTTTTCGATTAACTGCGTGTTTATCAGCGTGTCCACGTTTTTAGTTATTCAAATTCTGCCCCTGCCCCACCACGAGTTTGAAACGGCCCGCAGTGCGCGGCGCGTGCGCAATATCATCTGGACGCTGGCTTTGCTCACGGCCGCGCCCAGCGTGTACCTGGCCATTGGCATTGTGCGCGATGGCACCTTCACCCACAACGCCCAGCGCTTCGTGGATGAGCAGCTCAATCTGCCCGGCACCTACGTTGTTACCTCGCGCATAGGGGCCACGGCGCGCACCGTTAACGTGCTGCTGGCTGGCCAGCAGCTCACTCCGGCCCAGCTGTGGACCGCCCGTGCCACACTAGCAAAATACCGCCTCGATGGGGCCCAGCTCACTGTGCGCCAGGGCCTGGCCCGCGTGGACTCGGCCGATGCGCAGGCCCTGCGCGCCAGTGTGCTCGAAGACGTGCGCAGCCGCAACGAGCAAACCATGGTAGGCTACGAGGGCCGCCTGGTGCAGCTCCAGCAGCAGCTGGCCCAGGCCGATAGCCTGGCCACCCCCAGCCTGCCCTCGGCCGCGGTGCTGCTGCGTGAGGTGCAGGCCGAGCACCCCGCCGTGCGCCAGCTGGGCCTGAGCCGCCTCGTGCGCCCCGCCGCCGACTCGCTACGGGCCGATACCACGGTGGTGGTGGCCTTGCGCGTGCGCCAGGCCTTGCCCACCGCCGAGCAGCAGCGCCTGGCCAATTGGCTGCGGGTGCGGGCCGGGGGCCGCCAACCCGTGCAGCTGCTCGTAACGGCCGATACCCCGGCTCGCGTGGCCAAGCGGTAGCGGGCAGCTTTTACCGGCAAAAATAAATCAAACTTATTGATTTCGAGAATTATAAGCAGTCTTTATCGTTGGGCTTCTTGTTTAATACCCAACGCATTTTTTATCAGTAACCTCTTCCTATTATGAATACTTTCTTTTCCCTCGCTCTGGTTGCCGTGTTGGGACTAACGCTGCGCAGCTACTCGCTGGGCCACTCCGTCAGCAACGACTTGAAATCCAGTAGCCCCGCCGTGGCTAGCCAGGCCCAAAGGGTAGTTGACATCCGGCAGTAGGTAGATGCGCAGGTGAGAGAACTCAGCGACCATAAAGATGAGCTAAAAGACGCGCGAAAAGCCCCGGGACACTCGGTAAAGATAAAGGCGATGTTAAACAGCAGCAATGCAAGGCCCTAAAGCAGCAGCCCAATGGTGCCAGGCAAAACCTGAGGGGATAAAAACTCAGGTGAAGATGTAATCGTAACCAAGCCATCCCTTGTTTTTTATTAAGGCGCGCCCAGCTGCGCGCCGCCGTGGCTCTCTGGCATGGCTACCCCAGGCAGAGCGGGCGTAACCTTAGTAGTCGCCGCCTAGCCCATCTCCTTTTACGCTATCAATGAGGCACTTACTAACCGGGCTGCGCTACTTACTTGCTACCCTGAGCGCGCTGGTGCTGCTGCTAACCCTGGTTTCGGTGGTGCCGTCCACCAAATGGTGGGTGCAGGTGCTGGGCTTTCCCCGGTTTCAAGCGCTGGTGGTGCTGGCCGTATGCCTGCTGGGGTGGCTGGCCCTGAGCTGGCCCGCCCACCGGCGGGTACGCTGGGGGCTGCTGCTGGGGTGCGGCCTGGGGCTGGTGGTACAGGCTTCCTTTTTGTGGCCCTACCTGCCCTTTGCCCCCAAGGCCGTGCCCGCTGCCCCCGCCACTGCAACCACGCGGCTACGCATTTTGGTTATTAATGTGTTGATGACCAACCGCCAGGATGCCCGCCTGCGGCAGCTGGTGACCGATACCCGGCCCGACGTACTGCTGGCCCTGGAGCCCGATGACTGGTGGGCGCGGGCGCTGCGGCCCTTGCAGCCCAGCTACCCCTACCGCGTCGAGCTGCCCCGTAGCGATGCCTACGGCATGATACTTTACTCGCGCCTGCCGCTGGCCCACACGCAGGTGCAAAATCTGCTTCAGCACGGGGTGCCGTCCATTCGCACGCGGCTGCGGCTGCCCGATGGCCGCCAGGTCACGTTTCTCGGCATTCACCCCACGCCGCCCGTCCCCGATACCTACCCCGATGGCGTGGGCCTGCGCGGCGCGGCGCTTGAAAAAGTGACCAACCTAGTGCGGGAAAGTGAGCGGCCCGCCATCGTGGCCGGCGACTTCAACGACGTGAGCTGGTCGGGCACCATTCAGCAGCTCACCCACGCCGGCGAGCTGCACGACGTGAGCCGCGGCCGCGGCCTTTTCAACACGTTTGATGCCCGCTCGCACCTGGCCCGCTGGCCGCTCGACCACTTTTTTGTCAGCACGCCGTTTCAGGTAGTGGAGCTGAAGCGCCTGGCTGATGTGGGCTCCGACCACTTTCCGCTGTACATTGAGCTGGCTCTGCCTGATTAATACATAATTACTTGATAAACAGACACTTACACATTTACCTTCTTTAACCCACCAACCATGACACCTCCTTTTTCCTTTGCTACGGCCCTGCTGCTGGCCAGCACCCTAGCTTTCACCGGCTGCCAATCGGCTCCCGAGGCCCCGGTAGCCGCCGACCTCAACTCGGCTAACCCGGCCGTGGCCGGGCAAGCCCGCAAAGTGCAGGAGCTATCCACCCAGATAGAGCGCCAGAAGGCCGTTATCGAAACCGAAAAAACCAAGCTCACGGCCCTGGAGCAGCAGCTGCAAGGGTCGCAGCAAAACCTGGACGGCATCAAGAAAGAGGTGCGGGCTAACCCGTAACGCCAGTAGCTACTTGGGCCGGTTGGCCGGGCGAGTGCGGTCAAACACGAGGCCCAGGGCCAGGTTTTGGCTGTATTGGAAGCCCTGGTCCTGGTTGTAGTCGTAGAGCGCAATGCCGCCCAGGCTCACGTTGAGCCAGGTATTGACCTTGGCCGTGAGGGTGAGGTCGAGGCGGTGCGAGGTATCGACCAGCCGGGGCCGGGCGTAGTCCACAAACAGCACGTAGCGCACCTTGAGGTCGGCATTGGGGCCCAGGGGCTGCTCTAGCTGCGCCAGGGCCTGAAAGCCAACCTGCCAGAAGGTAGAATGGCCGGGCTTCACGCCGTAGATGGTGGTATCGGCCGGCAGGCGAAAGCGGTCGGGCTGGCGCACTATCGTCACGCGCGGGGCCACCGGGGCCAGGCGCAGGTTGAACCGCTCATTGGGGTGAAACTCGGCCCCAAACGAGCTGGTGAGGTAGCCGGGGGCCAGAAAGCTGGAGATGAGCGTGGCGTAGCCATCGTCGGCGTAGTTGTAGCCGGGCGCGAACTGCGAGAGCAGGTTCAGGGCCGTGAACAGGCCCCACTTCTGGGTGAGGTCGTAGCCATACTTGGTGTCGAGGTAGAGGCGGTCGTTGGTTTTGCGGTAGCCCCCGCCCTCCCCCTGGGTGTACTGGCCGGCATACAGAAAATCGGCTTCCCCGTTCCAGTTGTGGTGGCCGCGCTGGTAGCGGGCCGTGCCATTCAACAACAGGCTGATACCCAGCGAGCTGGTGCCGCCACTTTTCCAGTTTTTTGAGAGCAGCGACTCGTTGGCGTTGAGGCCCGCCCGCAGGTGGGTAGCCCAGTAGCGAATGCTGTCGGCGGGCAGCGCGGCAGACGTAGCAGACTGGGCGGCGGCCGGCAGGGCCAGGGCCAGCAGCCCAAGGGTAAAGAGTTTAGGCATAGCGCAAAGCAGGCAAAACGGCGGGTGGCGGCCACCACAACGGGGCTGGCTCACAACCCCGTTGTGGGTGCGCCACTAAAGATACCGCCCCATAAATAGCAGGAAAAATACAACCTTTTCGCAGGGTTTTGGCTAAAAGGCTCAATAGTTCTTCATGCAGTCTCGAACAGGCTATTTCTCAATTCTTTATTAGCTGCCTGGGGCCGCTGGCGGGCGGGCAAGCCATGCCGCGCCAGCATGCCCCCTTTACCCTCCCGAGTTATGGATTTTTCAATTGCCTGGCAAAAAATTGTGCAGATGGGCCGCGACTTTATGTCCCTGCTGCCCAATCTGCTCATCGGGATAGTCGTGTTTGTGGGGTTCATTTTTGTGGCGCGGGGCGTGCAGTCGCTGGTCGAGCGGCTGGTGCACAACCGGGGCCAGAGCCAGAGCTTGAAGCTGCTGCTGAGCCGGTTATCGTACGTAGCGGCGCTGATTCTCGGCATCCTGGTCACGGTTACGATTATGGTACCCGGCTTCACGCCGGCCAGCCTGCTGAGCGCACTGGGCGTGGGCGGCGTGGCCATTGGCTTTGCCTTCAAGGACATTTTTCAGAACTTCCTGGCCGGCATTCTGCTGCTGATTACGGAGCCGTTCAAAATCAACGACCAGATTCAGTACAAGGACTTTGAGGGTACCGTCGAAACGATTCAGACGCGGGCCACTACCATCAAAACCTACGATGGCCGCCGGGTAGTTATCCCGAATGCTGAGCTGTTTATCAACGCCGTAACCGTGAATACGGCCTACGAAATGCGCCGCCTGCAATACGACATTGGGATTGGCTACAGCGACGATATTGGCGAGGCCCGCAAGCTCATAGTGGCGGCCATACGCAGCGTAAATGGCGTGCTGGCCGACCCCGCGCCCGAGGCGCTGGTGGTAGACCTGGCCGGCAGCAGCGTCAACATCCGCGCCCGCTGGTGGATTAACCCACCCCGCCGCGCCGACATTATGGGCGCGCAGGACCTGGTACTGGAGGCCATCAAAAACACGCTCACCGCCCACGGCATCGACCTGCCATTCCCCACGCAGCAAATATTGCTGCACGACCAGACGGAGGTGACCGACGGCGACCGCAAGAGCCAGCGCGAAGGCTGGCCCGCCGGCAAGAGCGAAGTGCCCCAGTCGCGGGCCGCCGCGCAGCAGGAGCACCGAGCGGCTGCGGCCGCGCAGCGGGGCGCCGAAACGCCCGCTAGCCAGGCGGCACCGGCGGAATAGTGCTGCCCGCCTCGGCCCCGGTGCGCATGGCGCGGTAGTGGGGCGACATAATTTCGACTCCGGCGCGGGCAAACGCATCCTGAATGTGCTGGTGCAGCAGCGAATACAGCCCGGCCTGGCGGTGCGGCAGCTGGGTGTAGGCATTGAGCTGGTAGGCAACGTAAAAATCGTCGAGGCTGGTTTGCAGCACGAAGGGAGCGGGGATGGCCTCTACGCCCTCGGTGGCGCGGGCGGCGGCCAGCAGCAGCGCGTGCACCTGCGGCCAGGGCACGTCGTAGCCGATGGTGATGGTGGTGTGCAGCACCAGCCCCTCGTGGCTGGCGGCGGCGCTGTAGTTGACGGTGTGGCCCGAGAGGATGTTGGAATTGGGGATAGTTACGTCCTCGTTTTTGGTGGTGCGCACGCGCGTTACCAGCAGCGTTTTTTCGAGCACGTCGCCCGTTATTTCCCCTATTTTCACCCGGTCGCCCACCTTGTAGGGCCGCATGTAGGTGATGACGATGCCGGCAATAACGTTGCCAATGGCCGAGGTAGAGCCAAAGGAAATAATGAAGCCCAGCAGCACCGAAACCCCCTGAAAAACCGGCGAATCGGACCCGGGCAGGTAAGGGAAAATGACGATGAACATAAACACGTAGAGCGCAAAGCGCAACAGGTTGAAGGTTGGCAGCGCCCAATCGGGGTAAAAGCCGTCGACAACCAGCTTGCCCGCCGCCACCTCGCCCGCCAGAAAGCGCAGGAAGCGCACCGCGTAAGTTGTGAAAAAGTATATCACAATGATAGTGAGCATGTTAGGCACGTAGTATACCACACTCAGTACCACGCGCTGCACCGGCCCCAGCACGTAGCCCAGCAGCTTGCGCGAGATGCCCTCCGTCCACGGAAACAGCCCAAACAGCACCGGCAGCGCCAGGTACAGCGTGAGCACCACCAGCGCCAGGCGCAGCAGCTTGAGGGCCGTGCGCAGCACTTCCAGTTGCCGCTCCTGGGTCAGCAGCTCGTAGCCATTGATGCGCCAGGGCTTGAGCGGACTACCGCGCCAACGCAGAATACGCTGATTGATAGTGCGAAAGAAGCGGTTTAGCCCGTATATCAGGCCCACCAGCATCACGATTGTGAGCGCGGCCAGGCCCCCGCGCTTCAGTAGCTCGGGCAGGCTGTTGGCCTGCCGGGCCGCTACCAGATGGGTGCGCAAAATGGCCAGGTACTTTTGGGCCACGGCCGGCCGGGCAAGGCCCAGGGCCTGCGCTTCGGCCACCCCAACGCTGAGTAGCTGCTGGTCGCCATACACGATTTCCGAATCCTGCTCGGCATCGACCACGAGCAGCGAGTCGGGCGTGAACAACGGGGCTTTCAGCAGGCCATCGAGCCGGCGCTGAATGGCATCGGCCCGCTCCTTTGGCCCGAAGGAGCCTACCCGGCCATAAACCCGAAACAGGGTATCGGCCGGGGGCAGCACCACGGCGGCTCCGGTGGAAGGGGCCGTGGCCAAAGAATCGGACACTTGCGCAGCCGCTTGCAGGCAAAACAGCAGCATGCCCAGGCAAAATAGAAATCGGAACCTCATGAAAAAAACAGGAATGAAGCGCTTGGCGAACAGCAATGCTGGCCAAAGGCAGCGGGGAAGATAAAACGGCTACGTATGGAAGCGGCAAGCAAAGCCTGGTTAATTATCACTCATAATAGTTAACTACCTTATTTATAACACTTTATAAGCACGTGCCAACTAGTGCAGATGCAGCGGCAGCCGATTTGAAAGCAGCCCACCAGCTGGCGCGTGCGCTGCGGGCGGGCCAGGGAAAGCCCACTGGCGGCGGGCGCACTTTTGAAGCAGGGCAGGGCGTTGCCATCGGGTTGGAGCCACAACAAAGCCCCGGCTGAAACCTGCTCTGTAAACAGCTATTTTACAAGCGTTTGCAGAGCAGGCTTCAGCCGGGGCTTGGCATTGCCAGGCGGTGGCTTTTACCCTATAAAATGGGGTTTATCGAGCTTTTTGCTGATGCGGTACGCGGCGTTTACCAGGCCCACATGGCTGTAGGCCTGCGGGAAGTTGCCCCACTGCGAGCCGGTTTTGGCGTCTACGTCTTCGCTCAGCAGGCCGAGGTGGTTGGCGTAGGTGATAAGCTGCTCGAACTCGGCAATGGCTTCGTCGAGGCGGCCCACGCAGGCCAGGGCCTCCACGTACCAGAAAGAGCAGATGAGGAAGGTGGTTTCGGGCGTGCCAAAATCGTCTTCGTGGCGGTAGCGGTAGAAGAGGCCCTCGGGCGTTTTCAGCTCTTTTTCCAGCTCTACCAAGTGGTGCTTGGTGCGCGCCGAGTCGGGGTCGAGGTAACCCATGGTAATGAGCTGGATAGTGCTGGCATCGAGGTCCTTTGAGCCGATGGCGTTGGAATAGGCGCCGCGCTCGGGGTTGAAGCACTGCTCGATATGCGCTTCCGATACGCTGAGCAAGCGTTGAGCTTTAGCCTCCAACTCTTTGTTGCCCAGCGACTTGGCTACCCGAATGGCGGCGTGGCTGCCGGCCCAGTGAAAGAGGTAGGTGTAGCAGTGCTTCTGGGCAATGTGCCGAAATTCCCAGAGGCCGGCGTCGGGCTGGTCCATGGTGGCTTCGATGAGGCGCAGCGACTCCTCCACCAAAGCCAGGGGCGCGGCGCGGGTGGGGTCGCGGAAGCGGGCATCGACGTAGAGCGGCAGCAGCGCCACCAGCACCTGGCCATACACATCGTTCTGGATGTGGGTGTAGGCATCGTTGCCAATGCGCACGGGCTGGTTGCCGAGGTAGCCGGCCAGCGGCAGCTCCTGCTCAATGAGGTCGGTTTTGCCCCCAATGCCGTAGAGCGGCTGAAACTTATCCTTGGCCTTGCTCGAAATATTGGCAATGAAGTGGAAGTAGCGCTCCATCTCCTCCGAGTGGCCGATGTTGTTGAAGGCCGTGAGGATGTAGTAGGTATCGCGCATCCAGCAGAAGCGGTAGTCCCAGTTGCGGGTGCTGCCGGGGGCCTCGGGCAGGCTGGTGGTGCTGGCCGCGATAATGGCCCCGGTGTCTTCGTACTGGTGAATTTTGAGGGCCAGTGCCGAGCGAATTACCTGCTCCTGGTGAAAGTTGCCGATGCTGGTGCTCTTCACCCACTGCCGCCAGTAGGCAACGGTGCTGGTGAGAAAGCGCTCGGCGGTGCTCTCCAGGGCAGCCTCCAGGGGCGCGCCGTAGGTGAGCACAATGTACTTGGTTTCGTTGAGCACAAAGTCCTCCTCATCAAGCACATACGTGAGTGGAATATTGGTAGTGAGGCGAATTTCCTCCTCCATGCCCAAAAACGCGATGTGGTTGGAGCTGCGACGCCGCGTGAGCTCCTGCTCGCCGTACTGGGCCACGGGCCGCACGGCCGCCCGAATGCGCGGCGCGCCGCTGAGCGGCTCCACCTTGCGAATGAACATGAGGGGCTTGTAGTAGCGCTCGTATTGCAGAAAGCGCGGCGCAAAGTCGGTGACGCGGTAGCTGCCGTCGGCCGTGGTTATTTCGGTGCAGAGCACGTTGGTGTTCGGCACGTAGTACTGGTGGCTCGTAAACTCGGCGGTGGCGGGGCGCAGGCTGCACTCGCCGCCCTTTTGCTCGTCGAGCAGGCTGCCAAATACAAAGCTGCTGTCGAAGCGCGGCCAGCAGAGCCAGCGCACGGCCGTGTCGGTGCCAATGAGGGCCAGGAAGGCGCAGTTGCCGACCACACCCATGTCATACGTGTGCTTTATCATAAATTACTGGCTGTTAGCTATTAGCCATTAGCTATTGGCTTTTTTGAGAAGGTAGGAGCAGCCCGGCAAACCGCCGCGTGGGTTATTCTACGCGCAAACGCGCAGAGTTCGCGCTACCCGGCTTAGTGCTTGGGCATCATTTCGGCGGCGCTGAGCTGGTAGATGTCGTGGCGGCGGTTGCGCAGGTTTTGCACGCTGCCGCTGTGGCGCAGGCGGTCCAGAATGGTCAGGTCTACGTCGGTCACGAGTATCATCTCCGTGTTGGGGGTGGCCTCACTCTTCACGCCGGTGTTGGGGAAGGCAAAGTCGCAGGGCGTGAGCACCGCCGACTGCGCATACTGGATATCCATGTTCTTGACCCTGGGCAGGTTACCCACCGAGCCAGCCATGGCCACGTAGCACTCGTTCTCGATGGCGCGGGCCTGGGCGCAGTGCCGCACCCGCGAATAAGCCGTTTGGGTATCGGTGAGGAAGGGAATAAACAGGATGTTCATGCCCTGGTCGGCGAGCAGGCGGGCCAGCTCCGGAAACTCCGAGTCGTAGCAGATGAGCACGCCGATGGGCCCGCAGTCGGTGTCGAACGTCTGGAGGCGGGTGCCGCCGCGCAGGGCCCAGTACTTGGCCTCGTTGGGCGTCACGTGGATTTTCTCGTAGCGCTCTACCGAGCCGTTGCGGCGGCAGAGGTAGCCCACGTTTAGCAGGTGCCCATCGTCGCCCACCACGGGCATCGAGCCGGTGATGATGTTGATGTGGTACTGCACCGCCAGCTTGGTAAAGCGGGCCAGAATCTCGTCCGAAAACTGGCTCAGCTTCCGAATGGCGTCAATCTCAGCCAGCTCGTTGGTTTCAGCCATCAGCGGGCCGTGAAACAGCTCTGGAAAGAGCGCAAAGTCGGCGCGGTACGAGGCCAGCGCATCCACAAAGTACTCCACCTGCTGAAACATGTCGTCCAGGCCGTCGTAGAGGCGCATTTGCCACTGCACCAGGCCCAGGCGCACCTGCGTTTTCTGGGCCACGGGCGGCACCGGGCGGGTGTCGTACAGCATATTGTCCCACTCCATCAGCAGGGCGTAGTCGCCGCTGGCCTCGTCGCCGGGCAGGTAGTTGCGTAGTACCCGCACCGGGTGGAAGTCATTGGCCAGCTGAAAGTTGAGGGCTGGGTCCACGATGGCGCGGTCCTTCACCTGGCGCACGTACTCCTTGGGCGACAGCGTGTCCTGGTAGGCGTGGTAGCCCGCAATGCGCGCCCCAAAGTTGATGGCCCGCAGGTTGAGGCGCTCACACAGCTCCTTGCGGGCATCGTAGAGCCGGCGCGCCAGCCGGCGCCCCCGCATGGCCGGCACCACAAATACCTCGATGCCGTAGAGGGTATCGCCGGCCGGGTCGTGGGTCGAGAAGGTATAGTCGCCCGTTACCTGCTGAAAGGTGTGGTCGTTGGCCAGCTTTGCGTGGTCAACAATGAGCGAGAGCGCGGCCGCCACCACCTCGTTGTTCACCGTCACCACAAATTGCCCTTCGGGGAAAATGGTTACCAGCCGGGCCAGTTGCTCGCGCCGCCAGTAGCTACCCATTTGGGGGTAGGCTTGCAGCATAGCGGCTTTCACGGCCTCATAATCAGTATTTTGCAGATGGCGTAACTCAATAATTTCGTTCATAAAATCCGGGGTATCGCTAGCTTTTCATGGGCAAGCGCGGGCGGGCAACCGGCTTTCCGGCCCCGCCCGCGTTCGCTGGGTACAGCTAGTACGTACGCGAAAAACCGCGTTACCGCCGAGTTTTTACGCGCGCCGGGCGGCAGTGGGCAGTGGGCGGCGCGCACAAAGAAGCCGCCTACCCGGCGGGGCTGGCGGCTTCTTTGTGGGCAGTAGCCCGGGCTGAGCTAGGGCTGCACCTTGGCCTGCTCGTCGGGGGTGGGCTGGTGCTTTTCGCCGGTAGTAACGGCCTTGGCGTAGGCAAAGGCCCGCACAAACAGGTTGCTGGGCGAGTCCCAGTACTCGCCGTTCTCGATATCTACCTTGAGCAGGGCAATGGTGGGGTCGTCGCTGCCCTTGGGGAAGAAGCCGCGGAAGTCCTCGCGCCACAACTCCTTGATTTTCTGCTTGTCCTCGACCACCGTGGCCGTGCCGGCAATGGTGACGTAGGTAGCCGCGTCGGGGTCCGAATAGCCCAGCCCGACCTGGTTGTTGGCTTTAATTTCGCTGACTTTCTGCGCGTCTTTCTCCGTGAAAAACCACAGGGCACCTTCGTTGCCCGGCTCGCAGGTGTACATGGGCCGGCCGTGCAGGCGGCCCTGCGCATCGAGGGTGGTGAGGGTGGCGTACTTCACTTCTTTGATTTTCTTCAGAAGCTTGTCTACTTCATGAGTTACTGCAACGTGCTCGGCCATGGGAAAAGGGAAATTGAAGAGTGAAAACACCCGGCTATACGGCGTAGCAAGGCCCCAGCGTTGCCGGCTTATTACCTGAATGACACTATTTTATGCATTATTTTTTAATAAGCTAAGCCGTATTTTTCTCTAGTAGCAATCGTTTTCTGGTAGTTAGGTGGCCGGGCCGGGCGGGCGGCCCCCGGGCCGGCCCACGCCCCGGCACCAGCGGCAGCCTAAGCCCCACGGCACCCGTACTAGCGGCGTATGTCTCCTACTGCCACCCGCGCCCGCCCCAACCTCACCCAAGGCCCCATTCTCAAAGCCCTGCTGACGCTGGCACTGCCCATCGTGTTTGGCAACTTGCTCCAGACTGGCTATCAGCTGGTTGATGCCTATTGGGTGGGCCGGCTGGGGGCCAGCGCGGTGGCGGCGGTGGCGGTGAGCTTCCCGGTCAATTTTTTGCTGCTGGCGCTGGGCTCGGGCTTTTCGGTGGCGGGCTCGGTGCTGGTGGCCCAAAACTTCGGGGCCCGCAACCTGCCGATGGTCAACCACATTGCGGCCCAAACGCTGGTGCTCGAAACGGCGCTGGCGCTGGTGCTCACGGTGGTGGCGCACGTGGCCTCGCCGCTCATTTTGCGGCTCATTGGGGTGGGGCCCGACATTTTTACGCAGGCCGACCAGTTTCAGCGCACCCTGTTTTTGGGGCTGGCCTTCAATTTCGGCTTCCTCATGTTTCAGGCCCTGATGCGGGGCGTGGGCGAGGTGCGCATTCCGCTCTACATCAACATTACCACGCTGGTACTCAATTTTGGGCTCGACCCGCTGTTTATCTACGGCTGGGGGCCGGTGCCCGCGTTTGGGGTGGCGGGCGCGGCGGCGGCCACCATCAGCACGCAGGCACTTTCGATGGCCATTGGCCTGGTGATATTGCTGCGCGGCAAGTCGGGTATTCAGCTCAGCTTCAAGGGCTTCAAGCCCGATTTTGCGCTCATGCAGCGGACCTTCAAGCTGGGCGTGCCGTCGAGCATCGACCTGTCGGCCCGCGCCCTGGGCCTGTCGATGATGACGGTGCTGGCCGCCACGTTTGGCACCACCATCCTGGCCACCTACGGCATTGGGTCGCGCATACTGGCGCTGGGCATCATTCCGGCGCTGGGCATTTCGCTGGCCTGCTCCACGCTGGTGGCCCAGAATATTGGGGCCCGCAACGTGGGCCGGGCCGTCCGCACCGCCAACTACGCCATCGCCATCAGCTTTGGGGGCTTGCTGCTGGTGGGGGTGGCGGGCTACCTGGCGGCGCGGCCGCTGGTAAGCTTTTTCCTAAAGGGCGACGAAACCGTGACCACCAACGCCGTGGAATTTGTGCGCATTGCCGTGTTTAGCCTGTGCTTCACGGGGGCGCAGCAGTCGGTATCGGGCGCGTTGCGCGGCTCGGGCAATACACTGTCGGCCATGTTATTAACCATTATTGGCGTGTGGGTTTTCCAGTTTCCGGTGGCGTGGTACCTGTCGCAGCACACGGCGCTGGGCTTTCGGGGGCTGTGGTGGTCGTTTGTGATAGCCAACGTGCTGGCCGCCACGCTGGCGCTGCTCTGGTACCTGCGCGGCAGCTGGAAAGGCACCGACCTGGCCGACCCACTGCCAGGCGAGGTGGCGGCCGCCAGCCCCACGGAAGACAAAGCGGGGTAAATATTCTTAACTATTTTATTATCAAGTAATTAAATATTAGCAGCATGCTAAATGGCGCTATTCACCGCCCGCCCCCGGCACGCTCGCTTTCGGCGCAAAAGCCTGGCTTACTTCAAACAGCCGCTTAGTCGGCCAGCGGCCGGGTAGCCCGCCGCGTGATAAACGCGGCCAGCCAGTAGGCAAACAACGCAAACAGCGGCGCGGCCACCACATCATAGGTGTAGTGCACGCGCTGCACCAGCACCAGCACCCCAATGAGCAGCGCCACCAACGCCAGCGCGGGCCGCAGCCACCGGCCGCGCACCGCCAGCGCCAGAATAGCCACGGTGCCCGTGTGCCCCGAAAAAAACAAATCCTTGGTAATACCTGCCCCCGTGTGGAAAAGCGTAGCCGTGAAGGGGTCGGCCATGGGTACCATGTCGAGCGGTGGCGCCAGCGGCACCAGCCAGATGCTGGCCATGCGCAGCAGCAGCAGCAGCGCATAGCCCCATAGCCCGCGCAAAAACAGCTGCGGCTGGCGCGTGAGCCAGCCCACCGCCACCAGCACGCCCCCATACATGAGCACGAATACGGGCGTGGCTACGTCGTGGCGCGGCAGCATGTGCAGCAGCGGGTCGGCGGCCACGGTGCCGCTGCGGTGCTCAATGGCCTGAAAAAAGCCCGGTGTAATGGGCACCAGCACCCCAAACAGCAGCACCAGCAGCAGCAGCCAGCTCCAGCGAAACGCCGGCCGGGCCCATGCCTGCGCCCACGCCCCCCGGCCGGCCGGCGCGGCCACTACCGCGGTAGCGGCGGGTTCGGGGCAGGTGGGGGCAGCAGCAGAAGGCAGAACACGCATGAGAGCACACTAGAGTAAGGACGAGGCGTTGCTTAGCCAGCAAAATTAGGCCCGCCCGGACGATACGTAACCTGGGCGTAACACCCGGCGGCCCGGCGCGTGTTCCCGGCGGGCCGGGGGCGGGGCGCTACGCAGTATCTTGGCCACTATGAAAATTGTTACCAACGCATTCGCTATCGGCCTGGGGCTCAGCCTGGCTACCACGGGTGCCCAGGCCCAAAACGCCGCCCTCAATACCCGCATTGCCACCCTGGCCGCCGCCGAGCAAAGCAAGGTGGTAGCCTGGCGGCGCGACCTGCACGAGCACCCCGAGCTGGGCAACGAGGAAACCCGCACCGCCCAGCTCATTGCCACCCAGCTCAAAAGCTGGGGCCTGGAGGTGCAAACCGGCGTAGGTCGCACCGGCGTGGTGGGCATTTTGCGCGGCGGCAAGCCCGGCCGCGTAGTGGCCCTGCGCGCCGACATGGACGGCCTGCCCCTCACCGAAACCAGCGGCCTGCCCTTTGCCAGCGTGGTAAAAGCCACCTACCTGGGCCAGCCCGTGGGCGTGATGCACGCCTGCGGCCACGACACCCACGTGGCCATGCTGCTGGGCGCGGCCGAGGTACTGAGCCAGGTAAAAAAGGACCTGCCCGGCACCGTCAAGTTCATTTTTCAGCCCGCCGAGGAAGGCTCCTTGCCCGGCGTGGTGGGCGGGGCCAAGCTCATGGTGCAGGAGGGCGTACTGGAAAAGCCCAAGGTGGATGCCATTTTTGGGCTGCATATCTGGGCCTCCACGCCGGTGGGGCAGCTCACCTACCGGCCGCGTGGCGAAATGGCTAGCTCTGACCGCTTTACCATCAAGGTCATGGGCAAGGGTGCGCACGGGGCCAAGCCCTGGGCCAGCATCGACCCGGTAGTGACGGCGGCCGAAATCATTACGGCCCTCCAAACCATTGTGAGCCGGCAGGTAGACCTCACCCAGGATGCCGCCGTGGTAACGGTGGGCACCGTGCAGGCCGGCGTGCGCTACAACGTTATTCCGCCCGATGCCACGCTCAGCGGCACCATTCGGGCGTTCAGCCCCGAAACGCAGCAGCGCATTTGGGCGGCCATCCGGCGCACGGCCGCCGGCATTGCGGCCGCCAACGGGGCCACCGCCGAGGTGGGCATTGAGCCCTACGTACCCGTCACCTTCAACGACCCCGCCCTCACGGCCCAGATGCTGCCCACCCTGCAGCGCGCAGCGGGTACCGACAACGTGCACGAAATCAAGGCCGTAACCGGGGCCGAGGATTTTGCCTGCTACCAGGAAAAAATTCCTGGCTTGTTCTTCTTTCTGGGTGGCATGGCCCCCGGGGCCGACCCCGCCACCGTGGCCGACCACCACACCGCCGGTTTCCGGGTCGAGGAAAGCGCTTTTCCGCTGGGTGTGAAGACGCTGGCCACCCTAGCCGCCGATTATCTAAGCAGGAAGTAGAGTGTGCGGTAAGCTTTAGCTGGCCGTAATTGGAAAACGGCCAGCTAAAGCTTACCGCACACCCTACCCTAGTCATTTTGCACCAATACCTTAGGCTTCTTTTTACCCAGCGTATACTCCACTTTAAACGTGAGCGTAGCAAACCCATCGAGCGCGTCGCCACTGGCCCGGCGGCTCACATCGTCGAGCAAGTCGGTGCTGGTGAAGTAGTAGAGGCCTTCCAGGGTGAGGGCCAAGCGCGGGGCGGCGCGCAGCGTAACGCCGCCGCCCACGGGCAGCACCGCCGCCAGGCCGGGGTAGCTGTTACCAGCTTCGGGTAGCAGTGGCAGGCCATACTGGCTGGCTTCGGGGCTGTAGAGCAGGGCACCGGCGCCAGCCTCCACGTACACCAGCACCGGCATTTCCTGGTGCTTGAGGCCTATGTACAGGCTCTTATCGGCAAACAGGTTGTATTGCAGGCGGGCGGCCAGCAGGCCGTTATCGCTGGCAAAAGCCAGGTCCCGGCTCGGAAATACGTCCTTGGCACGCAGGCGAAAGTAGCTGAGGTCGAGGGCAAAGGTGAGGTGCGGGCTGAGCGTTTGGGCCAGGCCAGTGCTGAAACCCACGCGCAGCTTATTGTCACTGAGCCTGTTGGTGAGGTCACCGTTGTAATAAGCTGCGTTTACCCCAAAATTGAGGCGCATGCGCGGGCGGTGGTAGGGCTGCCCCTTGGGCGTGACGAAGCGCCGGGGCGAGTGGTAGCCGGGGGGCGCAGCTACGGCGCTGAGGCTGGTGCCCAGGAGCAGGCTGAGTAAAAAGGTGCGCATTGCAGGAAGAAAGAAAAGATAGTAAGCGGCTAGTGGCCCGCCCACGAGCGTGCAGGCAGGAAGCCCCATACGGCGAAGGCCGGCTCACCGTTGGCCCAATGGGCTTTGCGGGGCAACGGGGCAGTATCTTGCGGGCTACAATCCGCTTGCGCGCATGACTCTGCATTTTTCTCTGCCCTACCGCACCACTTACGGCCAGCGCCTGGTGGTTTGTGGCTCCTTGCCCAGCCTGGGCCTTTGGCAACTGGCCCACGCCCTGCCCCTCACCTACGATGAAGCCACCACCCGCTGGAGCGCCGAAGTAGAAGTAGCTGCCAACCCGGCCGCCCTCATTACCTATAAGTACGTGCTGCTAATGGAAGGCGGCGGCGTAGTGTGGGAGTGGGGCGATAACCGCAGCCTGGCCCTGCCGGATACAACCCTGCCCAGCGGCCCAGCCCCGGCGCACCTGGCGGTGCGTGACTTCTGGCGGGCTCCCGCCCAGGCTGCTAACGAGCTGTTCATGGCGGCCTTCACCAAGGCGCTGTTTCGGCGGCCGGCGACTACGCCTGCCGCCGCTGCACCAGCCAAAAAAACGCCCGCCAAAGCCAAAAAGGCCGCGCCCGCGCCCGCGTCGGCTGCCGTGCGCTTTCAGCTCGCAGCCCCGCGCGTAGACCCCCGCCACCAGGTGTGCGTGCTGGGCTCGGATGCTGCCCTCGGCAGCTGGGACAACACCCGGCCCCTGCTGCTTTCGGATGCCGCCTACCCCGCCTGGCAGGCCGAGCTGGCGCTGCAAAGCCCCGACCAGGAGCTGCGCTACAAATACGGCTTCTGGAATGCCCAGAGCGGCACCGTAGTGCAGCTCGAAACCGGCGACGACCGCGTGCTGCCCGCCCACGCCGCCCAGCCCGGCACCCTCACCGTGCTGGCCGACGAGGGCTTTGGCTACGCGGCCCAGCCCTGGCGCGGAGCTGGCGTGGCCATGCCCGTGTTCTCACTGCGCAGCGAGCAGGGCCTGGGCGTGGGCGAGTTCACCGACCTGAAGCTGCTCATCGACTGGGCCGCGCAAACGGGCCTCAACATGGTGCAGATTCTGCCCATCAACGACACCACGGCCACCCATACCTGGGTCGATTCGTACCCCTACGCCGCCATTTCGGTGTTTGCGCTGCACCCGCAGTACCTGCACCTGGGCGGCATTGCCGAGCTCAAGGACAAAGCCACCCGCGCCGAGCTGGCCCAGCTGCGCACCGAGCTGAATGCCAAGGACTTCGTAGACTACGAAGCCGTAATGAATGCCAAGTGGAAGTTTCTCAAGCTGTTGTATAAGCAGGAGAAGAAGAAATTTCTGGCCGACCCCGCCTTTCAGCAGTTCCGGGCCGAGCAGGCCGGCTGGCTGGTGCCCTACGCGGCTTTTTCGGCGCTGCGCGAGCGCTTCGGCACCGCCGATTTCACCCAGTGGCCCCCCGAGTTTCAAACCCCCGCAAAGCTGGAGGCGCTCACCAATGAGAAGGCGGCCGACTTCGACGAGTTTGGCCTGCACTTCTTCACCCAGTTTCACCTCGACCAGCAGCTGCGGGCCGCCGTGGACTACGGCCGCACCAAGGGCGTGGTGCTGAAGGGCGACCTGCCCATCGGCATCTACCGCCATTCGGTAGATGCCTGGACGCAGCCCGAGCTCTACCACATGGACCAGCAGGCCGGCGCCCCGCCCGACGACTTCTCCACCAGCGGCCAAAACTGGCGCTTCCCCACCTACAACTGGGCCCGCATGGCTCAGGACAACTACCTATGGTGGCGCGAGCGCCTGGGCCACCTGGCCCGCTACTTCGACGCCCTGCGCATCGACCACATCCTGGGCTTTTTCCGCATCTGGGAAATGCCCGAGAACTCGGTCGAGGGCCTGCTGGGGCACTTTGCCCCCGCCCTGCCCCTGCACCGCCACGAAATTCAGCGCCGCCTGGGCTGGTTCGACTATGGCCGCCTCTGCGAGCCCTACATCCGCTGGCACCTGCTGGAGCGCACCTTCGGGGCCGAGGCCCAGGCCGTGTTCGATGAGTTTATGACCGCCGACCAGTACGGCGCCATTCAGCTCAAGCCCGAAGTGGGCAGCCAGCGCCTTGTCGAAGCGTACGTAAACGCGCAGATTGCCGCGCAGCCCGCGCGCGAGGAGTTCTTACTGCGCGTTCGGCCGGGCCTGTATCACTTTGTGAATGAGGTACTTTTCTTACCCGCCGGCAACGACTTCTACCACCCGCGCATTACGCTCAACAAAACCGCCAGCTTTGCCGAGCTGGCCGACGACGAGAGCCGCCGCCGTCTCTACGACGACATTTACGTGGATTATTTCTTCCGTCGCCACGAGGAGTTCTGGCGTGAGCAGGGGCTTATTAAGCTGCCCGCCGTGCGCTACGCCACCAATATGCTCATCTGCGGCGAAGACCTGGGCATGGTGCCCGCCTCGGTGCCCGGCGTAATGCACCAGCTTGGTATTCTGGGCCTTAACATTCAGCGGATGCCCAGCAACCCGGCCACCGAGTTTGGCCACCCCGCCGATGCGCCCTACCTGTCGGTAGTGACCACCGGCAGCCACGACATGAGTACCCTGCGCGGCTGGTGGGAAGAGGACCACGTGCGCACCCAGCGCTACTTCGAAACCACCCTTGGCCACTGGCGCCAGCTGGCCCCCTACTACTGCGAGCCCTGGGTGGTGCGCGAGGTGCTGAACCAGCACCTGCAATCGCCGGCCATGTGGGCCGTATTCCCGCTCCAGGACTTCCTGGGCATGGACACCCACCTGCGCCGCGCCAACCCGCACGACGAGCAAATCAACGTGCCCAGCAACCCCCAGCACTTCTGGAAGTACCGCCTCCACCTGCCCCTCGAAGAGCTGGTAGAAGCCGTGGGTTTCAACGAGCCCGTGCGCGCGCTGGTGGAGGCCAGCGGCCGCGGCCCGGCTTACTAGCCCACTCGGCTTTTACTTCACAAGCCAAAAAAAAGCGGCCGCCCAGTTTGGGTGGCCGCTTTTTTATTAATTGATTATCAATTAATTATAGCAAAAATCTATTCGCCCAGCGACATCTGTTTGAGGTAGGCTTTCATGGGCGGCGTGGCCTCCAGCTCGCGGAACTGCCGCAATTGCCCCGGCGACAGCAGGTGCCCGGCCACGGCCTGGAGCTGCGCCCGCTCGGCGGGTATCAACTCCGCCACGTCGGCCGCCGAATGGTTGACAGCCTGCACGTTCATGTAGGCAATTTCCTGCTCCAGGTACGTGCGCAGGCTGGTGCGTTGCGCGTCGGTGAGGTCGAGTTGGGTAGTGCAGGCCCGCACAAACTCGGCGGCCAAGGCGGGCGGCGCGGCCACCGACGCTTTCACTACGGGGTGCGTGCCGGCCACAACTGGCGCGGCTACCAACAAAAACCCACTCAACAACCAGGGAGACAATTGCATACACGTAAGATTTAAATGAACGATTCCAAGCCATTACCCAAACTAGTGTAATGGGTTAAAAGTGCCAAGTGGCTCACTTTTATTCTTTTACGCTATTTAAACCTGGTTTCTTGCAATAATGTAATTTTCTGCTAAAGCAGTTAACCTCGGCAGTAGCGTATTTTTCCCTATTTGCTCTCTGGATGGGAAACCCTAAGCGGGCACCCATGACTGGCCGATTGTCTGATTCTACTGCAAAAGATGAGTGCCTGGTTTACTTCACAAATCACATTTCATTTTTCATATTTTAGGAGGATAAAAAAATGTATTTTAACAAGTATTATTATCATTTTGTTAACGCTGAGCTAGTATTAGTTGCACTTAGTGACCAGGAAAAAAAACTGAGTCTCTACGAAATTTTTTCTGCCCGAACGCAATCCAAACCCACTAATTACTCCGTAGGCTGGGTTACTGCCCAGGTAATAGCCGTTTTTTATTCAGCGAGAAAACACGGCCGTTTGGCGAAATAAATTTAAACCTACCCGCAGTAGTCGTATTTTTGCGACACTACAAATCGTGCTTTTTTCATACTTGATAGTATCTGGCTGATTTGCTCAGTACTTGTTTCTGCCACTTTATTTTTTCCTTTTAAACTTCCGCTTCAGCTTTATGAAACCAACCTTACGATTACTAACCTTTTTGCTGGCCTGGGCCGCGCTGCTGCGCCCCGGCAGCGCGCAGGCGCAAACTCCCACGCTGGAGTTTGCGGCAGGCGCGGGTAACCCTACTGGCAATGGCCCATCTGTTGCCAACCAGGTTATTACCTTTCAAAACAACACGAATAATCCTGGCGGTAACACGTTTACAGGGTTCGCGCCAACTACTACGGCTACGTTTAGCTTAAGTAATCAACAGTATACGCTGCCTGCTACCCAGTTAAGCACTGGGTCAGGAGTAGCCTTTGGAACGCGTATCAATACCGCTGGCGCGGCATCAGTAAATAGCGGGTTGTTTCAAACAGTAGATGCTATTGGCTCCTCCACTAATGCCAATTATACTTCAGCTAACGGAACGAGTGGCGGCATTGATGTAGCTACGAATAGGGCAGTCGAGATATTTACCTCTGCTCAGCCTTTACCGGCGACAGTGCCTGCCAATGCCCGCTATAGGTACGCAGACATAACTATAGCATTTAACCAATTGGTAGTAAATCCAGTCGTGCATTTTACGGGCTTGGGGGGCACTTATGGTGCCTTTGGCTTTGCTGCGGAGCTTGACTTGGTTACCTCCGGTGTGACTCTTTCAAAGCTCGATGGTTCTGCTGAATTAGGTGTCAGTTCAACTCAAGTTCTGAATAATACCGCTAATCCTTCTGCGGAAACTGGCTCCGGCGGCGCTAGTGGCTCGGTGCTGGTTAATACTCCTAACAGCGGCATTGCTTCGGTTACCTTTAGAATATTCCTGCGCCCTGGAACCGCTGGGGGAGCAATCCATCCTACTGATAACTCCCAGCACGTTGGTGACTCCTGGCTTATCAGCGTTTCCGCGCTCACTCCGGCCCCTGTTGCCACGCCCAACACCCTGACGTTTGAAAATCCCGGTGGCACCAACTCAAGTGACGTTTCGGCGGGCTTCGCGGGCACTGACTCGCAGCCTGGCACCCTCACCTCGCTGACGCTAACCACCTTCCCGACGAACGCGACCAGCATCACGATTAACGGCACGAAGTATACCGGTGCTGCCGCATTTAACGCGGCCTCGGTAACGGCCCGCACCCTGACCACCGATGGTGATGGTACCCTAGCCACTGGCCAGAGCGTGGCGGTTGACCCGCTGGATGGCGGCCGCACGGCAGTACTACCCTTCATCGTGACGGACGTGCAGGGGGCTACCTCGGCGGCGGCCAACCTGAATATCATCTTTACGGCCACTTCTTCGGGCTACGTATTTGAGGATGTGAACTACGGTGGCGGAGCCGGGCGGCCTTTCAGCACGCCGGGCACTTCGCCCCGCGTCGGCGCTACCGTGGAGCTTTACAACACCAACACCGGCGCTTTTGTGGCCCGGACAACCACCGATGCGACCGGCAAATACTCCTTCAATACCCTTGCCAATACGGGCTACACCGTGCGCGTGGTGAATAGCACTGTTACC
This sequence comes from Hymenobacter sp. H14-R3, assembly GCF_030063445.1. Classification (GTDB taxonomy): domain Bacteria; phylum Bacteroidota; class Bacteroidia; order Cytophagales; family Hymenobacteraceae; genus Hymenobacter. The sequence goes on from NZ_JASITD010000001.1 coordinate 358,363, forward strand.
AGCAGCCGCAACAGTAATAATGTGGCCGGGCTGGTGCCAGTGCAGACCTACAATGGCACCACGGACCGGGTAGGAGGCGAGAGCCCCAACCTAGTGGATGCCGTTGCCAACACGGGTGGGCTTCCCCTCGCCTCGCTGACGGTGCCCGGCGTGACTACGCCCGAATCGCTGGCTACTTTCAACACCAACAACAACAACGGCCCGGACTTCGGCTTTAACTTCGACACAGTAGTAAATACCAACGACGTAGCCACCGTAACCGGCAACAACGCGCAAGGCTCGTTGCGGCAGTTTCTGCTCAATAGCAATGCCCTTACCAGCGAAGCGGCGCTGGCCCAGGTGTACACCAACGCCACGGGCGCGGCTACGGCCCTGACACCCGCGGTAGAGAAGAGCATTTTCATGATTCCGAACGGCCAGGCTATTGCCGGCCAGCGGACGGGGCTGACCAACGGCTTTACCACTTCGGCCACGGGCGGCGGCACGGGCACGAGTGCAACCATCACGCTGCAAGCAGTGCTGCCCAATATCACGGGCAACTTCACCTCTCTCGACGGCAGCACCCAGACCAGGGCCACGGGCAGCTCCAACGCGGCGGTTACCACCACGGGCAGCGAATCGCTCGGCAGTGAGGTAGCCATCAATTTCAACAACCTCAACGGCTTTGAAACCAGTGCAGCCAGCACCAGCCTGCTCAACCTGAGCCTGACTAACGCCATCACGACAGGCGGCTCTAGCATGGCGGCCTTCCGGGTTGTGGCGGGTGCTACCTCGGCCGTGGTGCAAAACAACACGTTCTATAAGAACGGCGCCAACCTGCGTATCAACGGCGTAGGCGGGGCTACTATCTCGAACAACATTTCGCGGGATGCGATAAGTGCCGAGTCGGATGGTATTGAAGTTACCGGCTCCTCAAATAATACCATCGCAAACAACCAGTTCCTGAACAACGCCGGCTTCGGCATTGACTTTATCTCGGGCACCAGCACGAACAACACCGTAACGGGCAACACGTTCAGCCGCAATGGCCAGAACAGCTCCAGTGGCTTCCAGACGGCTGGCATCGGCTTGCGCAGTGCGGGGGCAAACAACAACACCATAAGCGGCAACACCTTCACGAATAACAGAGGCGACGGTATCTCGGCTACCGCCGGCACCAACAACGTTTTCTCGCAAAACAGCTTCTCCGACAATGGCGACCTGGCCATTGACCTGGGCAATGCCGGCAACGCCAATGGCGATGGCGTTACGCTGAACACAGCTGATGCTACCCGCACTGGGGCCAACAAACTGGTTAACTTCCCTATACTGACTACGGCAGCCATCAGCGGCACTAACCTGGTGGTAAGCGGCTACGTACGCCCTGGCGCCCTGGTAGAGCTATACTTGGCTACGCCTGACCCCACTGGCTTTGGAGAAGGTACTAGCTACCTCACTAATTTCACGCAACGCACAACCCCAGGCACTACGGGTAACGTGGTAACCGGGGCCAGTGCTACCTATGGCCCGGCCGCTATTAACGGCCTCAACCAAGGCACTGACAATACAAACACCTTCACGGTAACCATTTCCCTGAGCAGCCTCACGGCCGCCCAGATAGCAACGCTGCAAAGTGGCACGGCGGTACTAACCAGCACCGCTACTATTGCGAACAGCGGTACTTCCGAGTTTTCGGGCAATACCCTCCTGGCTGCCGATGTGACCACGGCCCTGGCCGGCCCCGCTACGGTAGTACCGGGCCAGGCCACGGGCACCTACACGGCTACGTTCACCAACGAAGGCCCACAGGCGGCTTTGCAGGTAACCCGCAAGGTTACGCTGCCCGCTGGCGCTACCAACGTAGTTATTCCCGCTGGTGCTACGATTTCGGGTAGCGTAATCGACTTCGGCACGGCTACTACCCTGGCCAGTGGTGTCAGCAACGCATTCACGTTCAGCTTCACGCCGGCCGCTACGGCTACTGGCACCCTGAGCATTACGAGCAACGTAACCACTACGACCTCGCAGGGCACCGATTTGGCTCCTAATGCGTCGACTATTATCGCCACGGTAACACCAGTAGCCGATGTGGCCACGACCATTGTAGCCAACACGACACCCGTAGAGGCCGGTACTTTGGCCACGGCTACCAACCCACCCAAGTTCACCGTAACTTTTACTAATAACGGTCCGGTTGCGGCCGAGGGCGTGACGCGCACCGTGCAATTGCCCACTGGGCTCACGGGTGTGACCTTCACGGGTACAGCGGGTACCTACGACTCCATGACAGGGGTAGTAACGTACACGGGCACTTCGCTTACGAGTGGCAATACTATTACCTCGGGCATTGCTTTCAACGCACCGGTCAACGGCCCGGTAGTAGCTACCTCCTTCATCTCGACGACGACTAATGAAGCAGGCAACACGGGCAATAACTTGGCAAGTGCCACCATCAACATCAGCCCGGTCTTCGACCTGACAACGACCATCAGCGGCCCGGCCTCAGCGGCCCCTGGTGCCCTGGTGACCCTGGCCGTGACAACGACCAACAACGGCCCGAGCGCCGCGTCCAACGCCGTGCAAACCGTGCAGCAGTTGCCGCAGAACCTGGAAAACGTGTACGTAAGCAACGGCGGGGTCTACAACGGCACCAATGCCACCAAGAACTTCACGGTGAACGGCGTGACCTACTCGGTAGCACCCGGCGAGGTGGTGTTCCCCACCATCGGCAGCTTGCCCAGCGGCCAAACCGTAGCCAACTCGATAAGCTTCTCGCAGCCCGCCTCGGCGTACTCGCCTTTGGCCCTGGTGTCTACTACAACGGGCCGCGATACGAACCCGGCCAACAATACGGCCTACCTCAACGGGGCTGCCAGCAGCACCACCCTGGCCGTAGTAGCTCCCGTTGCTGGCATAGCCAATGCGTACACGACCATCACCTCATCGGTAGCCTCCACTACGGTGGGCGGCTCCATAACGCTGACCGTAGTAACGGGCAACAACGGCCCCAGTGCAGCCACCGGCGTAGTGCAGAAGGTGCAGCTGCTGCCCGGCCTGACGGGCCTGACAATCTCTAACGGCGGCACTTACAATGCCACCACGGGCATTGTGACCTTCCCAACCCTGACCAACGGCGCCAACGGGAGCACCAGCGGCACGAGCGTGAGCAACACCATCACGTTCCTGGCCCCGGCCAGCATCGGCAACAACGGCCAGCTGCTGGCAATGGCCGCCGTGAGCACTACCAACACCGACCCGGTTCCGGCCGACAACGTGGCTTCGGTAGGCGTTACGCTGTTGCAATCAGCCGACCTAGCCACCACCATCACCGGCCCCACTTCGGCCCTGGTAGGGCAGTCAGTTACTTACACGGCTACCTTCACCAACAATGGCCCGATGACGGCTACCAACGTGCTTGAAACGGCGCAGCTACCCGCTGGCCTGACCGCAGGCGCGGTAGTTATCACGGACCCCGCCGGCGGCGTGGTGACTAGCGCGAGCTACGACACTACCACCGGCCTCGTGACCTTCCCCACGCAGCCTACGGACCTCAACGGTGCCAGCCAAGTGTATAACATCACGTTTGTGGCTCCATCGCAGACCCTGGTGGTACGCAGCAACGTGACTTCAAGCACTGTTGATGCCGTGCCGAAGAACAATAACGCTAGCGTAACAACCACCATGACGGCGAGCGCTGACTTAGCTACCACGGTAGCTGGCCCAGCTACCGCTGTAATAGGTAGCGCCGTTACCTACTCAGTTACCACGACTAACAACGGGCCTTCGACCGCTACTAACACGGTAACGACTTTGCAGTTGGACAAAAACCTAACTACGGTAAGCGTGCCGAATGGCTCGTATAACTCGGGCACCGGCCTGGTAACGTTCAACACCCTGGCTAGCCAGGTAGCTGGCACGACCACGACCAACTACGTAACGTTCGTGATGCCCAACGTAGCTGACGGCCAGACTTCCGGCGTGGCTTCGGCTACCTCGGATGTGACCGACCCTACGGCTGGCAACAACACGGCGAGCGTAGCTACCAGCGTGGCGCCTGCCACGGCAACCTCGGCCGACATCACGGCGAGCGTAACGGCCGGGGCTGGCACGGCCGCGCCCGGCTCAACCATTGCCTTCACGGCGGTGTACGGCAACCTGGGCACCGACCCGGCCGTGAACGTGGTACCCACCTTGCAGCTAGCTCCCGGCTTCACTACTGCCACCATAAAGCTGGGTACCCAGACTGGCACGCTGAGCAACGGCCTCATCACCTTCGCCACCAGCGGCGCAGTTTATAACCAGCAAACGGGTTTGGTTACATTCCCAACCGTTGCCAGCCAAGCTGTTGGCACGGCCAGCAATGTGAGCTACGTTGTGAACGTGACGGCCCCGGCCAACGGTCCTGTTGTAGCAGTTGCGGCCACCACCTCGAACACGAGCGAGCCGAACACTACGACTGCCCAAGCGAACAACGTGTTCAGCGCCAGCGTAGTCATCACGCCATCGTTTGATGAGGTAACGAGCCTCAGCGGCCCGGCTTCGGCCCCGGTTGGCGGCAGCGTGACCTACGTGGTGACGACGACCAACAACGGCTCTTCGGCAACGAGTAACCCGACCACGCAGACGGTGACGCTGCCGGCCGGCGTGACAGTTACCAACATCAGCCCCGGCGGCACCCAGACGGGCAACACCATCACCTGGACGGTTCCAACCGGCCAGGCCGCTGGTGCCAACGGCGCAGTAGCCAACAGCTTCACCATTGTGCAGCCCGCGGGCGGTACCACGGTGACGGCCAACGTAACCGTGACTGGTGAGAGCAACACGGGCAATAACTCGGCAACTATTACGACCCCGGTGACCAACCGTGCACCGCTGGCCTACGCCGTAGTGAACACCCTCCAGGGCCCGCAGTCGAACGATGCCGGTGGCCTGCCCAACGGCTTGCTCATCTCGCCGCTGAATGCCTCGGACCCCGAGATTGCCTTCTCTAATACGCCGACTATGCAGAAGTACACCGTTGTGGCAGCGCCCAACGCGACGCAAGGCACGCTGTATTACAACACGACGGGCACTACCTACGCAACAGTAGCCGCCGGCCAGACCCTGACCGACGCGCAGGCCCAGACCCTGAAGTTCAAAGCCGCCACCGGCTACGTCGGCAACGCTTCCTTCACGTACTTGACTACCGACGCTGTTGGCAATGTGTCGCCCATCGTCAACTACACCATTCCGATTGAGACGGACGCTGACGCCCCGGCTTATATGAAGACGCCGCTCAAGGGTGGCACTAACAACTCTTACGGAGTTGGTGACATCATTGCTTACGTAGTGGACGCCAACGGTGCCGTGTACAACGCGGCCACCTCCCTGGTATACACCGGCACTGGCGTGCTCCAGGCCAATGCTAACAACGGCGTAGCAAGTGCCGTAGCGGGTGCTTTCACCAGCTCGCGCACTGACGTTGGCTCCTTCGCTGCGCTCGGCCTGACGGTAGATAACAACGGCCGAATTGTTGTATCTGACCCCGGCACGGTAGCCGCGCCCAAGCTTCGCACGGGCAGCTATTCTATCTCTATCACGACTACCGATGTTAATGGCGGCGTCGCTACGCAAGTAGTAAGCTTCGTTATCCCCGGTGCTCCGCTGCCGGTAGTACTCACGGCGCTCACGGCCCAGGCCGTGCAGAACCGCGATGCCCTGCTGAGCTGGACCACAGCTTCGGAAGTGAACAGCGCCTACTTCGAAGTAGAGCGTAGCCTGGACGGCACGAACTACACCAAAATCGGCCAGCAGGCTGCCAAGGGGAACTCGGCCACCACCAGCAACTACACGTTCACCGACGCGGGCATTGCTGCTCGTGCCAACGGCGCGGTGTACTACCGCCTGCGCCAGGTTGACCTGGATGCCACGGCCAGCTACTCGCCGGTGCGCACGGTTTCCTTCACAAAGGTGGCTACAGTTGCCCTGAGCCTCTACCCCAACCCGGCCCAGAACGCGACCACGCTCGACGTGAGCGCCCTGCCGGCCACGGGTACCTACCAGGTGCTGGTGCTTGACGCTACCGGCCGCACCGTACGCACGGTAAGTGTAGGTGGTGGCCAGCTGCAAACCCTAAACCTGACGGGCCTGGCTTCCGGCACCTACCAGGTGCTGGTGACTGGCACGCTGGCCAACGGCGATGCGCTGCGCCAGGTAATCCGCCTCACCAAGGAATAGGCTACCCCGGCTTAGCTGCCAGAACAAAAAAAGCGGCTCTGCCCTCCTGGGGCAGAGCCGCTTTTTTTGTTCTGATTTTTAAGAATTAATGATTTAATAAAGTGTCTAGCTAAGTAGCTGATTTTTAATACATTACGTTTTTAACTATTTACAGAAGCACATTTAAAATATGAATAATACTATCTTTTTTTTAAATAGAACATTGCAGCAGTCTTCATGTGGCGATTACAGCATATCCACAATACCCTTTAGTGATAACTTTGCCACTGTTTTTTACTATCTATTTTAAGCTAACAGGCTCATGAATAAACTTTTTCGTATTACGTCGGCTGTTTTGCTACTTATGCCAGCGAGCGAGTTGTGGGCGCAAAACCTGGTGAGGAAGCCCGACTTTGGCACGTCTACCAGCCTGGCAGCGGCACCAGCCGACTTTACTACCAGCATCCCAAGCGGTGACCCAACCAAAAACAACAATACGTATGCAGTAGTAGCCACTTATGGTACCTTTTTCGACCACACTGTTGGCACGAACACCGGCGCCTTTCTGGCCGTGAATGGCCCAAGCGCTGCAACGCTCAACAATACGGCCTGGCAGCAGACTATCGCAGTGCAGCCGAACCAGGTTTATACCTTCGCCTATTGGCAACGCAATTTGGTGACGGCCAATCCTGCTACCATCAGGCTGCTGTGCACGGGCAACAACACAGCCACTGTGACGGCTACTCCCGTTGCGCCGGCGTCCGCAGCTGGCTATGCGGCTGCTACCGCAAACTGGGAGCCGGTTGTCTATACTGTAAGCTCGGGCACCAATACCCAGCTCACGTTAGGCCTGCAGGATATCACTGTTGCAAGTAACGGCAATGTATTTGGCATCGACGATATTTCCCTGGTGCCGCTCACAATCAAGGGCACCGTTTTCGAAGACGTGAACTACGGTGGCGGCGCGGGCCGGTCGCTAGCTACGGCGGCCAGCTCGGCTACCGCCTCAGGCTTTCTGGCGGCCATTGGGCGGGTGGGCGCGACGGTTGAGCTGTACACCAGCGCCGGAGTACTGGCCGCGACCACCACTACCAACGCCACCGGGGCTTACACTTTTGCCAACCAAAACCCCGGTACGTATACCGTGCGCGTAGTGAGCGGCACCGTCACGTCGGCCCGCACGGGTTCGGCGTCGGGTTTGCTGCCAGTAGTTACGTACCTCAATGGAGCCACTGACCGAGTAGGCGGATCTAACCCTGCTTTGCCCGATGCACCGGCCAACGCCGGCACTGCTGCGCTGTCGCTACTCACCACTACCACCCAGGCCGTGGAGGCGCAGAGTACGGTAACGCTCAGCACTACTTCCTCTACCAGCGGCGTAGACTTCGGCTTCAACTTCGACTTGGTTGTCAATACGAACAACTCAGGGCAAGGCTCGCTGCGGCAGTTCGTCTTGAACGCTAATGCCTTAGGTGACGAAGCGAAGCTCGCGCAAGCCGGCTCGTACTTAAATGAGATTGTGGGCGCCAACCCCATTAATGCATCGCTACCAAGTGGGGTCGAGACGAGCATTTTTATGGTACCGAGCGGCAAAGCGCGGTCGGGCTTGCGGGCCGCCGATGGCACGGCTACCGGCGGCCCGGCTAGCCAACTGACCAATGGGGTAGCTATTATCACCCCAACCAGCACTTTGCCACTACCGGCCATTTCGGGCCCGGCTACGGCTATTAATGGCTGGACGCAGGGCGCTAACATAGGCAATACCAACGATGTAACCCTGGGCTTGGGCGGCACTACCGGTACCGATGGCTCTATATTGCCTCAAGTAAACGGCCCCGAAGTACAGATAACCGGTACTTCAGCCGTGGCGGTGGGCCTCGATGTAACTGACGCATCCACGGGCAGCAGCATCCTAGGGCTAGCCATCTATGGGTTTGGCACCCGCGGCAACGACGACAACTATGCCAATATCCGCATTGCGGCTAGCCAGGTGAGCGTGCAAGGCACGCTGGTGGGCAGCTCGGCTACCATCTTTGCGCGGCCGACTGGTGGCTCCAGCGCCGATGGCATCCGGGTGACCAGCGGCACGGGCCTACGCCTGCTTAACAACTACATCGGCTTCAACTCGGGCAAGGGCATCACCACCAGAAGCGGGGTAACCGGGGCCACTATCAGTGTAAACGAGATTCGGAGCAACGGCTTGGACAACAGTGCCTGGGACGGCCTCGACCTGCAGGGGAGCGCCTCTATTATCCGCGACAACTTGTTTATCAACAATACGGGTGTGGGGATGGACGGCTACCAAACGGCGGGCGGCAATACTTGGAGCGGCAATACCGTGACGGGCAACGGCGGCGGCACCAGCGGCACCAGCGGCGGCACCGGCGAAACGGCGGGCGTGCGGGTGTATGGTACAAACAGCACCATCAGCCAGAATATCATCTACAGCAACTACGGAGCTGGTATTATGGTTACGCCAAGGGCTACCAAAAATATCATCAGCCAAAACGCCATTTATGACAATGGTGCCGGAGTGGCGGCCAACAACGGAGCCGCCAGCGGCCAGGTGGGCATCGACCTGCTGGCTACCGGGCAGGCTGAAGCAACCGGCACCCCTACCTACGTAACGCTGAACAGCACCACTACGGGTGGGGCCAACAGCCTACTCAACTACCCCATCCTGCAAACCGCCCGCATTAATGGCAGCAGCCTCGTAGTGACGGGCATAGCTGCCGCCGGGCTCACGGTCGAGCTTTTCCTGGCTACCCGCAATGCCGTGGCCAACCCCACCCAGGGCAACAATTTTGGGCAAGGCGCGTCGTTTATCAACTCCACGGTACTTACCACCAGCGGGGGCACCGGCAGCTATTCGGGGGTCACTGCTACTACCAATGGCATTGACCAGGGTAGTGGCACCAATGTTAATACCTTCACCATTACCATTTCGCTTGGTAGCCTCACGGCCGCTCAGCGAACCAGCCTCACGGCCAGCGGCGCATACCTGACCAGCACGGCTAGTTTGGCTAGCCTTGGCACATCAGAGTTTTCGGGCGTGGTGCCGGTAACCAGCGGGCCCACGGCCTTCAACATTACCAACCTCAACGTGGCCGCTAACTCGGTGGCCGCCGCGCTCAACCCTGGCCTCACGGTGCCGCAGGCGGCCAGCGACCCGGTGAGCAGCATTATCTCGTTTACGGTGTTTCCGGCCACCAATGGCACGCTGCTCTACAACAATGCCGCCATTCCTACGGGCGGGCAGCTCATACCGGTTGCCAATACCAACCAGCTGACCTTCCGGCCAACCGTCAATTCGACGGCGGCGGGCACGTTCAGCTTCTTCGCTTCCAATGCAGCGGGAGGCACCGCCGGCACCAGCAACACGGCTACCTACACCATCCCAGTTATTGCCAGCAACAATCCCTACGTGGCCAACGACGATGGCCTTGATGTGCCGAAGAACACGGCTACGAAAGGCAACGTACTCCTCAACGACACCCAACCCGCCAACGCAACTACTGCCTTCACCGTAACCCAAGTGGGTACTGGCCCTACCTATGGCACGCTGGCGCTGAACACCGACGGCACCTATACCTACACGCCCAACACCGACCGCCTGGGCTCCGACAGCTTCCAGTATCAGGTGTGCCAGGCGGGCGTGTGCTCCAACACGGCTACCGTCACAATTAATCTGTATGACCCGGTGCTGGTCTGCAACTCAACTAACGGGCCCAACCTGCTTCAAAACCCCGGTTTCGAGCAAGGCAACAGTGTTTTTAGCTCGGCCTACAACTACGTTTCAGCGGCTGCCAACGCGGCTACGGGGGGTGGTAACACGGGCTTGGTACCCGAAACCACCTATGCGGTGGATGCGAATGCCAATACCTATCACCCCAGCTTTAAGGGGCTGGCGCGTGGGGGCAGCGGCAACTTTATGATTGTCAATGGCGCGGCCAACCAAAGTAAGATTTATGCGCAAACTGTGAACGTAGTTGCCAACCGCTACTACAACTACTCGGGCTGGGCCTCGTCGGTCAACTCAGCTAGCCCGGCTATTCTGGGCTTTGTGATTAATGGCAAATCGACCTCGGCCTCGGCTACTCTTCCTACTACCATCAGTGACTACGTGCAGTTTTCGGGCGTATGGTATTCGGGCAACAGCAATACGGCTACGTTTGAGGTGCGCGACATCAACCGGGCGACGGGCGGCAACGACTTCGGCCTCGATGACCTGTACTTTGGCACGTGCAGCGTAAATCTGGTGGCCGCCAACATCATGAATGCGCCGGGTATTCCGGCTCTGGCTCCGCCCACCAGCATCGCCCCGCTCGATGCCACCGTATCGGGCCCCGGCGCGGCGGTAGCTTCGTTCACCATTCAGTCGCTTCCTGCTTCGGGCACGCTGCGCCTGGGCAGCCCAACCGGTGCCGTTGTAACGCTGGGGCAGGTTATTTCCTACGCACAAAAAGGCGCGCTATACTACACGCCGGCCACGGGCTTTTCGGGTAATGCCACGTTTACTTACACCGCTACCGACACGGAAAACGCAGGCTCCAACAACATTGCTAGCTACACTATTCCAGTTAGCTCAAGCCCGCTGCCTGTGCAGCTGGCTACGTTTACGGCTATCCGCGCTGGCACCAGCGCCCAACTCGACTGGATAACTGCCAGCGAGCTCAACAATGCGTATTTCGCCATTGAGCGCAGCATTACCGGGCTAGCCACCAGCTTCGTGGCTATTGATAAAGTGGCCGGCCACGGCTCCTTAGCTACCGCTACCGCCTACCGTTTCGTTGACCGCAATGCGGTGGCAGTGGGCCAGCTGGTGTACTACCGCCTGCGCCAGGTCGATGCCAGCGGCACCAGTAGCTATTCGCCGGTGCGTATCATATCGTTTGCCGCCAGCCACGCCATCCTGAGTCTGTATCCGAACCCCACCGCGGGTCCCGGCACCAGCCTCGACCTCAGCCAGCTACCCGCTACCAATACCTACCAGGTGCGCATAGTTGACGCTACTGGCCGGGCGCTGCGGCAGTGGGTGCTGGCCGGTGGGCAGCCCCAGCCCTTACCAGTAGCTGACTTGGCGGCTGGTATCTACCTGGTGCTGGTTAGCGGCACGCAGCCCGACGGCAGCACGCTGCGCCAAGTGCTACACCTAATGAAGGAGTAGGGCACTTTCTCGTTTATGTAAATGCAAAAAAGCCTTCCTGCCTGGTGCAGGAAGGCTTTTTTGCATTTACACAAACTGCCCTTGCTTAGCCGGCCCACGCTGCTAACCCGTACTTTGTGGCTCCGCTGCTTATTTATCCAGCTTTATGTCCGATTCCCTTTCCCCGCAGCTTACCCACATCGGCCCCACGGGCCTGCCGGCCATGGTCAACGTGGGCGGCAAGGCCATTACGGCCCGCGTCGCCCGTGCCCGCGCCCGGGTGCGCGTCGGGCCCGATATCCTGGCCCTCGTAACCGCCGGCGACCTGCCTACCCGCAAGGGGCCCGTGTTTCAAACCGCGATAATTGCGGGCGTGATGGCCGCCAAGAAAACGGCCGACCTCATTCCCCTCTGCCACCCGCTGGGCCTCGACGACTGCCAGGTGACCATCGAAGCCGTGCAGCCCGACTCGCTCCTCATTGAGTGCACCGCCCGCGTTACGGGCAAAACCGGCATCGAGATGGAGGCCCTCACCGGGGCTTCCGTAGCCGCCCTCACGGTGTACGACATGTGCAAAGCCATGTCGCACCACATCGTAATTGAGGAAATCCGTCTGGTCGAAAAGACCGGCGGCAAGTCCGACTTTCAGTACAATGAGTGAAGGAGTGAGTTGGTGAAGGAGTGAAGGAGTGAAGGAGTGAATGAAAAAAGGGTAGCCAATGCATTGTTATAAACTGGCGTTGGCTACCCTTTTTTCATTCACTCCTTCACCTAAGGGTGGGCGGCGACCCAGACGGTACCGTCTTCGTACTCCTCTTTTTTCCAGATGGGCACCACCTCCTTCAGCGTGTCGATGATGTACTGGCAGGCGGCGAAGGAGTCGGCGCGGTGCGGCGTGGACACGGCGACTACTACGGCCACGTCGCCGATTTCGAGGGTGCCGTGGCGGTGCACGATGGCTACCTGGCGCAGCATGGGCCATTTTTCCTGGGCCATTTCGGCCACGCGGCGCAGCTGGTGCACGGCCATGGGCGGGTAGGCTTCGTAGTGCAGGCGCACCACGCGGCGGCCGTCGCTGCGGTTGCGCACCGTGCCGATGAAGGCGTTTACGGCCCCGGCTTCCTCCGATTCGGCGGCTTGCAGCACGGAGGCCACGTCGATGGCGTGGTCAACTAAGTCGATAAGCATCACAAACTTTTTAGGTGGGCGGGCAGCTCAGCCCCCGCTCACGGGCGGAATCAGGGCAATTTCGTCGCGCTCGTGCAGCGGCACGTCGCCGGTGGCGTACTCGTTGTTAACGGCCACGGCCAGGCTGCGCAGCCCGGCCAGGCCGGGGTACTGGGTACGCAACTCGGCCAGCAAGCCGGCGGCCGACTGCCCGGCCGGCACGGTCAGCGCCAGCGACGACTGGCCCACAATCTCGCGGGCAATTCCAAAAAGGGCAATGGTTAGGTTCATGCTTTCAGTTATCAATGAGCAGTCATGTAGTTATCAGCTATTTACCACCAATTGATAACTGATGATTGCTAACTTATACTTAACGCCCTAGCCACCAATGGTGGCCATGCTCTCGAAGTTGAGCTGGTGGGTGGGGCGTTCGCGCTCGGCCACAAAGCCGTTGGCGGCGCGGTGGTAGAAGGCCTGCGACAAGGCGTCGGCGATTTCCTGGTCGGTAGAACCGCCGCGCAGCATGGTGCGCAGGTCAAGCACGCCCTGGTCGTAGAGGCAGGTTTTGATGCCACCTTCGGCCGTGAGGCGCAGGCGGTTGCAGGTGCCGCAGAAAGTGCGCGAGTAGGCGGCGATAATGCCGACGCGGCCCTGGTGGCCGGCCAGCGTGTACTCGTCGGCGGTGGCGCCGGTGGGGGTGGAGGCGGGCAGCATGGGGCCCAGGTGCGCCTCCAGGTGCTGGCGGATGCGGCGGTGGTTCCAGGGCAGCGACTCGGGGGTGGCCACGTGGCTGCCGCCGTTGAAGGGCATTTCTTCGATGAAGCGCACTTCCACGGGCAGCTCGCGGGTGAGCTCAGCCAGCGGCACCAGGTCCTGGATGTTGCGGCCGTCCATCACTACGGCATTGATTTTCACCTGGATACCCGCCTCCAACAGCGCGTGGAAGGTTTGCATCACCTGCGGCAGCTCGTCGCGCCGGGTTATCTCAAAAAAGCGTTGGCGGTCGAGGGTGTCAAGGCTGAGGTTGACGGCCTTCACGCCGAGGCGGGCCAGGGTGGGCACGTGGGGCGCGGTGAGTACGCCGTTGGTAGTCAGGCTAATATCATCGAGGCCCGGCAGGGCGGCCAGCCGCTCGATGAAGGGCACCAGGTCGCGCCGCACGAAGGGCTCGCCGCCGGTGAGGCGCACCTTACGCACGCCCAGGTGGGTCATTATCTCCACCAAGCGCAGCATCTCTTCGTAGCTAAGCAGCTCGTGCTTAGGCATGTACTTGATGCCTTCCTCGGGCATGCAGTAGAAGCAGCGCAAGTTGCAGCGGTCCGTGATGGCCAGGCGCAAGTACTCCAGGGGCCGGCCGTGGGCATCGTGTAGCGTGGTTGACGAGGAAAGACTGCTCATGCTAAAAACTAGGGTAAACCCGGCGCGCCGGGCAGTGCATTACCTTAAACACGGCCCGCGTGTTTTCATTCCCTGCAACTTCACAGCGTTGTATAAGGTTGGGGATAACGAAATGTGCGGTAAGCTTTAGCTTGCCGGGGGGAGGGTAGCCGGCACCTGCGCTGCATCTCCCCCCCGGCAAGCTAAAGCTTACCGCACAGCCGCTAAAACTCCTCCAGCCCGCCGCTCAGCGACTGCACATTAGCGTAGCCCAGGCTTTGCAGCAGCGCCACCGCCTGGGCGCTGCGCACGCCGCTTTGGCAATACACCACCACCGGGCGGGTGCACGGCACCTCGGCGGCGCGGGCGGCTAGCTCGGGCAGCGGCAGCAACTGCGCGCCGGGCAAGTGGCGGCGCTGAAACTCCAGCGGCCCGCGCACATCGAGCAGCAGCGGCGGGGTGGCCGAAGCCAGTTGCTGTTGCAGTACGCTTGCGGTCAATGAATTATATACCGGCGCGGGCGCGCAGCTAGCGTCGAAATAGTCGGACGGGTTGGCGGTATCGAGGTTGATAACACTCTGCACCGGGTCGCGCTGGAAGCGCAGGGTGCGGCTCTGAAAACTCAGCGTATCGAGTACCCACAGCCGGCCGCTTAGGGCGTCGCCCAGACCGAGCACCACTTTTAGCGCCTCAGTGGCCTGCACCGTGCCGATGAGGCCGGGCAGCACATTGAGCACGCCGGTGGTGTTGCAGTCGGGCGCTTCGTCGGCGCTCGGGGGCTCGGGAAACAGGCAGCGGTAGGTGGGGCCGCCTTCGTAATTAAACACCGATACCTGCCCTTCAAACTTGTAGATGGCCCCCGATACCAGCGGCCGGCCCAGGCTCACGCAGGCGTCGTTGAGCAGGTAGCGGGTCGGAAAGTTGTCGGAGCCATCGACGACGACATCGTAGCCGGCTACCAGCGCCCGCACGTTATCGGGGTTCACTCGGATATTATGCAACTCATAGGTTACCAAATCATTGAGCCGGCGCAGGGTGCGGGCGGCAGCTTCGATTTTGGGCTGACCCACGTCGTCGGGGCCGTAGAGAATCTGGCGGGGCAGGTTGGTGAGCTCCACCTGGTCGGCATCGGCGAGGCCGAGGGTGCCCACGCCGGCGGCGGCCAGGTATTGCAGAATGGGGCAGCCCAGGCCACCCGCGCCCACCACCAGCACCCGCGCCGCCCGCAGGCGCTGCTGGCCGGCTTCGCCGATTTCGGCCAGCTGGAGGTGGCGGCGGTAGCGCTGGCGCTCGGCAGGAGTGAAAGCAACGGGGGTAGCGGTGGCTAAAGAAATAACGTCTGTCATGGCGAGGAGGCACGACGAAGCAGTCTTTCCTTGTCGTTGGCTTGATGCAAAAAGCGCAAACGGCAGGAAAGGTTGCTTCGTCGTGCCTCCTCGCCATAACAGACGCCACTTAACTGGTTGGTTCCTACAGCCCGTAGGCTATCGTGAGGTAATACAGCCCACCCACGCTGGGGCCACCCAGGTACGTAACGTAATAGCTATTAAGCACATTGCTGGCCCCCAGCTTAAAGCGCACCTGCGCCGCCGGCAGGTGGTAGCTCAGCTGCGCATCGAGGCTGCTGAAGGCCGGCACCATGCCATTGACCAAAAAGGTTTGCGAGTAGTAGCTGACCTGGTACCGGAAATTGACCCCAAAGCCAAAGTTCTGGTAGGCTTTTTCGTTGGCGAAGCTCAGGTTATACATCCAGCGCGGGGTGTTGAAGCCGTCTTCGAGGCCGTCGCCGTTTTCGGTGCGGTCGAGGCGGGTGTAGGTGGCGTTGGCCCCGGCGAGGTAGCCGCCGGCCAGGTTGTAGCGCACCCCAGCCGAGCCGCCGTAGTTGTACACCTGGCTCTGCGAATTGGTCCAGAGGCGGTAGCGGGCCTGAGTGGCGCGGGTGTTGAGGGCGGTAGCCACGGCATCAAGGTTGTCGCCGCTCACGGGCACGTAGGTGGCGGGCAGCGGGTCGTGGATGGTGGTGCCGCCCGTGGGGGTGGCAATCGGCACGTAGGCCTCCACCTGGGCAATGAAGTCGCGGTACGAATTATAGTAGAAATCGACATCGACCAGCAGCCGGCCCTGCTCCCCGAACGCCGCCTTATAGCCAATTTCCAATGACTTGATGTACTCCGGCTTGAGGTACGTGTAGGGGTTCTTGGCGAGCGTGCCCTGGTTGGCCAAAATCGCGGCGGCGCGCTTCTGGGCCGTGGTCTGCGCCGAAGTATTGGCGTTGATATTGGCCGTTACGGCCGCGTTAAATGCGTCGATGCTGGCGCGGGTGTAGCTGTTTTCAAACACGCCGTCGCTCATCACCCGCAGGCCGCCGATGCGCTTCACCTGGCCGCTGTTTACGTTCGAAAAGCCCTCAAACAGACTCGGGAAACGGTAACCGCTCTGGTAGCTGAGGCGGAAATTCTGGCGTTGGGTGGGCGAGAACACGGCCGTGAAGCGCGGGTTGAACTTCACGTTGAAGTAGTCGTTTTTATCGACCCGCAGCGTGGCCGTGAGGCGCAGCTTCTCATCGAGCAGCCGCCCGCCGGCCTGCACGAAACCGCCGGTTTTGGAGTAGGTGAGGTTATCGGCCAGCGCGTCTTGGCCGGGATTGGGGTTCACAAAGTAGTTGCCATCAGGCACCACCACGTAGGTGCGGTGGTCGGCCCCGGCCAGCAGGTCGAGGCGGGCGGGCAGGGCGGTGCCGCCGCGGCGCAGGGCTTCGGCCAGGTTCACCTGGGCCTCGGCGTGCAGCAGGCGGGCCTGCACGCGCAGGGCCGCGCCCACGTCCCAATTGTTCACGGCTTGCAGGGTGCCCAGGCGCTGGTTGAAGGCGTCGGGGCCGGGCTGGAGGCGGCCGGCGTCGGCGGCGGTGCGGGCCGTGGCGAGGGCGGCGGCCACGCCCTGGCCGCCGGCCGCGGCGGTGTTCCAGGCGTTGGTAAAATCGGTGTTCCAGCGGGCATCGGGCTTGTAGCTGCGGTCGATATTTTCGCCCATCGAGCGCAGGTTGTAGCTCTGGCCGGTGTTTTCCTGGGTAAGGTAGGCGCGGGCCTGCACCACGGGCGTGGTCAGCGCAAAGGCATGCTGCTGAAGTAGATAGTCTTGCAGTCGGAAGCGGTTCGAGCGCTGGTACGCGTTGTCAAAACTCGCCACGCGGTAGGTGTAGGCCAGCTCCACGCCCGGCCGGAAGCGGTAGTGCACGGCCGCATCGGCCTTGAGGGTCCGCACGTTATAATCCACCAAATCGCGCTCGTTGTAGCCGGTGCGGGCCACGGAGTACTGTTTGCCACCCAGCGTGAGCGTGGTGCGGTCCGACGACTCATTGCCGTAGCGGTTCACCTGGTCCTGGGCCGGGTTATCAGCTCCAAACAGGCCGGTGGTGGCGTTACCATTGGGGTTGATGTCGGTCTGGTCATTAGCCACCCAGTCGTAGGCCCGCAAGTAGGTACCGTTGACCTTGAAAGCTAACTTATCAGCTACCAATACCTTAGCATAGCGCACGCTGGTTTCGGAATAGCTCTTGGTGGGCGAGCCATTCTGCCCAAACGTCTGCACATTGGGGTCGTTCACGTGGTTCACGCCCGTTTGCTGGCGCACGCTCAGGCCTTCGGACGTGAAGGGGTTTTTGGTTTGGAAATTGGCCAGGCCATTGATGGCGTTGAGGCCGTAGAGCGCGGCGGCCGTGCCGGGCACAATCTCCACGCTGTTGATATCCAGGTCGCTCGGGCCCAGCACGTTGCCGATGGGCCCGCCAATGTGCGGCGCCTGGTTATCCACGCCATCCACGAGCTGCGCGAAGCGCACGTTGGTGGTGTTGGTGAAGCCCCGCGCATTTATCACCTTAAAGCCGATGCTGGGCGTAATCACCTGCACGCCCTTCAGGTTCTCGATGGCATCGAAAAACGAGGCGGCCGGCGACAGCCGAATGGCGCGGGCGTTCAGCTTTTCCACCGTCACCGGCGACTGCAAAAAGCTCTCCTCCACCCGTGAGGCCGACACCACTACCTCATTGAGCTCCGTGCGCAGCGTATCGGTGGGCGCGGGGGGGCGGGGCGGCCTGGTGGTTTGCGCGGCGGCCGGGTAGGCCAGCACCAAGGCACAGGCCAGGCAGCTGAATCCAGCACGCGGCAGCAGGCAGGGGGAGTCAAAAAATGCGTATTGTTTCTTTACCATCGAGGCGTTATACTTTGGCAAACATAACGCCTGACTGAGTAGAAGGTTTACCTTTCTTTCAGCCTGCCCGCTGGCAGTCCCGCCTTACTTGGATTCGTACAATCGGGCCGTTTCATCAGCCAAGAAAGCCTCGAACCGCGCCTGCATGGCCCGAAACTCGGCCACGGCCTGCGCGCCGGCTTCGGTGAGGGCCGCGCCACCGCCGTGCGCGCCGCCCGCCTGGGTGCTCACCAGCGGCTGCCGGGCCTGGGTGTTCATGGAGCTCACCAGGTCCCAGGCTTTTTTATACGACATGCCCATCTCTTTGGCCGCCCGCGAGATGGAGCCGGTGGTGGCAATGCGCTCCAGCAGTTCGAGCCGGCCAATGCCGAGAAAGCGGTCGGCCGGGCCTTCTATCCAGAGGCGGCCGTGGGCACGGAAGGCTTGGTTTTCGGCAAAAAGCTCGTGCATAATAAAGGAGAGGCCAGCTGAGAGTACGCAGCCGGAAAGCCGCTGGCTAAAAGTAACCTCCGCAGCCCACCGCGGCCGCGGTGGCTACCTCATAACCTTTCGCCCCATCTGGCCCTTATTACGCGGCGCGCCTGGGTTTTAGGGCCGCATTCGACTCGCTATATTTTATGGATTACGACGTATTGGTTATTGGCGCGGGCAGCGCGGGGCTGAGCGCGGCCCTCACGCTGGGGCGCTGCCGCCGCCGCGTGCTGGTAGCCGATGGGGGCGCGCCGCGCAACGCGCCCTCGGGGGCTGTGCACGGCTTTTTGACCCGCGATGGTGTGCGGCCCACCAAGCTATTGGCGCTGGGCCGCGAGCAGCTTGACCCCTACCCCACCGTGGAGCTGCGCGAGCTAAAAGTAACTGGTATCAAGCAAGTTACCGATGGCTTCCAAGCCACCGGCACCACCGGCCAGGGCCACGCCTGGAGCGGCACGGCGCGCCGGGTGGTGCTGGCCACCGGCGTCGAAGACGTGCTGCCGGCCCTGCCGGGCTTTCGCGAGTACTGGGGCTCGGGCGTGCTGCACTGCCCCTACTGCCACGGCTACGAGGTGCGCGACCTGCCGCTGGCCATCTACGGCCGCGGCAAAGCGGCCGTGAACCTAGCCCTGCTACTAACCAACTGGAGCTCAGATATAACCGTAGTGACCGATGGCCCCGGCAACATAAGCGCCTACGGCCGGCAGCGCCTGCGGCAGTTGCATATTGGCCTAAGCCAGGAGCCAATAGCTCGCCTGGTGGGTGGCCCCGATGGCCTGCTACGCTGCGTCGAATTCACCGATGGCACTTACCTGGAGCGCAAGGCGCTGTTCCTGCACGCGCCCCAGGAGCAGCGCAGCGCCCTGGCCACCGAGTTAGGGGCCCGCATCACGGGCAAGGGTGCCGTGTGGGTCGATAAAAACTCCCAAACCAGCATTCCCGGCCTCTACGCGGCCGGCGACACGGCCCCCGGTCAGCAGCAGGCGCTGCTGGCTGCGGCAGCTGGCTGCCAGGCCGCCATCTGCCTCAACGAGGCTTTGACAAAGGCGCAAATGGCGTGAATGATAATTAGTAATTATCTATTAGACAACCAGTTATGCGCAGCAGCTTCATCAATAAAAGTAGCAATCTGACAATCGGTGCTATCGGCTGATATCATGGCCGTGACGGGCTGCCCGGCCCGCAGTGGCGATACCAAAAAGGCGAGGCGCACGGCCTCGGGGTAGCGCCCGCGCAGAGTGGGGGCAAACACCTGCCCGAACCAGGCGTTGACGCTGGGCTCGGTGAGGTCTTCGCGGCGGCGCAGGTCGAGCAGCCAGCGGGCGCAGCCGGCGGCATCGGCCGCAGCCAGTAGCGACTCGTAGCCGGCTTTCAGCTCGCTGGGCGATACCTCGCGGTGCCAGCGCGCAATAAGGGCCGGCAAGTCAGCACGATGGAGCAGGTCGAGGCCGTGGTTCATGGGGCGATGGCGGGCGGGCAGCAGCCGGCCCGTTGGCAAGTTAAGTGGTTTTCGGCCAGTTGCGGCTATACTTTTGCGCGGCCTGTTAGTTAAGTGGGCTTTCGCCTCCGAAGTAGTTGCCCATGAGCCCCAATACCCCCTCTGCTGCCCCCCACGACCCGTACGCGGCCCTGCGTATTCCCGATTTTCGGCGCTACGTTACGGCCCGCGCGCTGTTTTCGGTAGCTACCCAAATTCAGGGCGTAGTGGTAAGCTGGCAGATTTTCAAGCTCACCAACGACCCCCTGGCGCTGGGCCTCATCGGGCTGGCCGAGGCCATTCCGAGCATCACCGTGTCGCTCTACGCCGGCCACGTGGCCGACTCCGTGCGGCGCAAGCGCATTGTGGTGCCGGCCGTGCTGGTGCTGGTGCTGTGCGCCTTCACGCTGTGGTGGCTGGCGCACCCCCTGCAAGCGGCTTTGCTAGACCGGGGCCGGCTCAACATTACCGCTCTGCACGCCACCGTGGTGTGGCCGCTATACCTGGTCATTTTTATCAGCGGCATTGCGCGCGGTTTTCTCAGCCCGGCGCTGTTTGCCTTCATGCCCCAGCTGCTGCCCGACCGCACCGCCCTGCCTAACGCCATCACCTGGAGCTCAACCACCTGGCAGGCTTCGGCCGTGCTGGGGCCGGCCATTGGCGGGCTGCTGTTGACCTACATCAGCATCGAGTTTGCCTACGGCGTCGATTCGGTGCTGGAAGTGCTGGCCCTATTATTTTTCGTGAGCATTGCCAGCCGTGAGTTGCCACCCATCGAAGGTGAGCGCCTGGGGCTCGCCGAAAGCATTACCAGCGGTATCAAGTTCATTTTCAGCAATCAGCTGGTGCTGGCGGCTTTGTCGCTCGACATGTTTGCCGTGCTCTTCGGGGGGGCCGTGGCGCTGCTGCCCTTCTTCGCGGCCAACGTGCTGCACAGCCCCGGCTCGTTTGGCAGCCTGCGCGCCGCGCCCGCCGTGGGCTCGGTACTGATGGCCGTTTTCCTCACCTTCTCGCCCCTCAAAAAAGGCGCGGGCCGCAAAATGCTCTGGGCGGTGGGCGGCTTTGGGGCCGCTACGGTCGCCTTCGCGCTCTCCACCAACATCTACTTATCGCTGTTCCTGCTATTCCTCACCGGCGTGTTCGATGCCGTGTCGGTTATCGTGCGCTCTACCCTCGTGCACACCTACACGCCCGAGTACATGAAGGGCCGCGTATCGGCCGTAAACAGCATTTTCATCGGCAGTAGCAACGAAATCGGCAGTTTCGAGAGCGGGGCCACGGCCAAAGCCATGGGCACCATTCCGAGCGTAGTATTTGGCGGCATCATGACGATGGTGATTGTAGGCTTCACCGCCTGGCGCGCCGATAAGCTGCGCACCTTGGAAATGGGTGCGGGCAAGAAGTAGTTAATTGGTCGGCCGTCTGTCCTTGCGAGCGCAACGCAGTGGAGCGCGGCAATCCTTCCTTCACGTCAGGAATACTAACCTAATGAAGCAAACGACCAGGAAAGATTGCCGCGCTCCACTGCGTTGCGCTCGCAAGGACAGACGATTCTACTTAATTACAAATTATTGTAAATCAATGAATTACGCTACCTCCAACGTCTTTACAGCACTGGGGCGGCTAGGCTTTTTACGGGTGCGGTTCAGCCACATGATAACGCCCGTTATCGGGAAGGTGAGGCTGGCCAGCGTGACTACCAGCGCCAGCATTTTGGTCCAGATGCCCCCGATTTCGCCGGTGTGCAGCGGCTTAGTGAGGCGGCGCAGCTGTGCCCCCGCCGACTGCCGGCTGTAGAGGTGCTGGCCCAGCGCGGCCCCCGTGCTACGGTCCACGAACAGGGTGTCGAGGCCCAGCTGACGCAGCGGCAGGGTGCTGGGCGCGCTCACCGCCACGGCGGCCAGCGAGTCTTTGGGCGCGCCCACCCGCCAAAACTCGGCGGTGCGGTACGTGGCCTGGCCGGTGCGCAGGGCAGCATCGTAGGCCACGGCGCGCGGGCTGCCGGCCGCTGCCGACCGGGGCGCGGCCATGCCCACCGTGGGCTTGGTACCCGTAATCTTAAACAGCCCTTCCGTAGCCCAGCGGTACGACATGACAACCCCCGTGAGGGCCAGCCCGAATAGGAATAGCGAGCAGTAAAAACCCAGCACAAGGTGCAGGTCGTGGTTGAGGCGCTTCCAGCTGGCGCCCCACTTAATGCGCAGGCGGCCCGTGAGCAGAGCCCGCGTTTTGGGCCACCACAGCACAATGCCCGTCGCCGTAATAACGAGGATAAACAGCGCCGACAGCCCACTAAGCGCCTTGCCCACTTCGCCAGCCAGCAGCCGCCGGTGCAAATCTTCGGCTAGTTTAAAAACCGGTAGCTGCTTCTCTTTTTGCAGCCCCAGCACCTGCCCGGTATAGGGGTTGAGGAACGCCGTGCTGCCGCGCTCGGGGCGGCCTTTGCCGGGGCCTTCAGCGCGCCCGCGGCCTTCGCCCCGGCCACTTCCCCCAGAGCTACGGCCCTCTCCCTGGCTACGGCTCTCTCCACGCCCTTCACCGAGACGTGGGCCACCCGGCTTGGTGTTACCATCACGAAAGATTAGCTCCACGGTGCGCGTCGGGTCAGCGTACACCTTGAAGCCCAACAGCTTAGCTCTGGGCGTAGCCTGCTGAAACTGCGCGGCCAATTGCGCCAGCGAGAGCCGCGGCTGCCCGGCCGGCACCGGTACGCTATAACGCTCACTATGAAGGGCATGCGTTATCTCTTCCTCAAAAACCAGCACCGTGCCGCTCAGGCACTGCACAAAGAAAACCAGGCCCGCCGCCAGGGCCAGGTAGAGGTGAATACGGCGAAGAAGCACTTTCATTGAGCAGCGAACAAGCGAATGAAGCTGCAATTTAGAACGATTTCAAATAACGTTCAGATAATTACTCGACAGACGCCTATTCGCAACGCACGTAGGGGCGAAGTTTGACGAAGTTCTCTTCTTTCAGAATCTTGATTTGCCGCAGGTCGTCGGGCGTGGCAAAAGGACCGTGCTGCTTGCGATAGGCCACGATGAGCCGGGCCAGCGGCTTGCCCACGTAGGGGTGCGGCCACAGCTCGTCAAACGTGGCTGAGTTGACGTGCACCGACCGGGGCACGAAGCCCGCCGCCACAAACGTGTACTTGCGCAGGCTATCGACCAAGTCGGGCGCATCGCGCAGCACAAACACCTCTTCCAACTGATTTTCAGCAATATACCCGCCCAACTCAGTACGCTGCTTCACAATGTACTTGGCCCGCCCCCGGCCGATGCCCTTTATCTGCATTAGCTGCGTAGTGTCGGCCAGGTTGAGGTCGAAGGGCTGCAAATGCGCCGGCTTGCGCGGAAAGCGGCCGGGCACGCCGCCACTAGCCGCCTCAAACGGCGGCCGGCCCGCCGCGTAGCCGGCGGCCCCGCGGGCGGGCAGGGCGTCGGGCAGCTGCATAAAAGGCGCGAGGCGCTGATACACCGAATCGGGCAGGCCGTAGATGCGCTGCACCTGGCTTTTGGCCCGGAAGCCGCCCGCCTTCTGGCCGTAGTTGACGATGCGGCCGGCCACGAAGTGCGGCACGCCCCGCGCCTCCCAGCCCTCGGCCGCGAGGCTATTGGGGTCGAAGGGGGCGAGGCGCACCTGCGGCACGGCGGGGTAGCGGCTACCGCCGGCCGCGCCGCCCGCCCTGTTGCGGGCCGGGTAGCGCGCGGCGTAGGCCCGGTCATTGGCCGCGCGGCCCGAGTCGAGGCGGGCGCTGAGGTCGCGGCTCCAGGCGTCGAGCTGGCGCTGGTCGGCGGCGGGCAGGTAGGCGGGGTCGGTGGGACGCAGCAGCACGGGCAGCACCGCTGCGGCCAGCGCTATCAGTAGCAGCAGCACGAAGCCCCGCGTTTCGGCCCGCGAAAAGCCGAAGTAGCGCCGCACCCAGCGCCAGGCCGGCCAGCGGTTGCCAGGCAAAGACATAGTAGTAACGAAAGAAAACAGAAAGAGGAATTACCGGCTAAAGTAATTCCTCTGTTCAACTTCTTCCGAATATTTACTCTTTAACTTACTTTTGGTAAAGCTTAATGAGCTGGGCAGCAGCGTAATCCACTTCGGCCTCCGTATTGAGCTTGCTCATGGAGAGGCGCACGGTAGGCCGGTCGGTGGCCGTGCCCAAGGCCTCCAGCACGTGCGAGCCTAGCTGCGCACCGCTGGTGCAGGCCGAGCCACCCGAGGCCGCTACCTTATTGATATCGAGGCTAAAGAGCAGCATCTCGCTGATGCTCGACGGCGGCAGGCTCACGCTAAGCACGGTGTAAAGGCTCTGGTCGGCCTCGGCCGACAGGCCATTGAACTGCACATCGGCAATGCCCGCCGCGAGCTGACCGATAAGCCGGTCCTTGAGGCTCTGAATGTGCTGCCGGTGCTCGGCCATGCCGTGGCAGGCAATTTCCAACGCTTTGGCCAGGCCCACAATACCATACACGTTCTCGGTGCCCGAGCGAATATTGCGCTCCTGCGAGCCGCCGTGGATGAGCGGCGCCACCTCCACGCCCCCACGCCGGTAGAGGAACCCCACGCCCTTGGGCCCGTGGAACTTGTGCGCCGAGCCCACCAGAAAGTGGTTGCTGAGTTCCTGCACATCGTGCTTGTAGTGGCCCATCGTCTGCACGGTGTCGGTGTGAAACACCGCGTCGTGACGGGCGCATATTTCACCTATCTGCTTGATATCGTTGAGATTACCCAACTCGTTATTGCCGTGCATGATGCTCACGAAGGTGCGCGGGTGCGCGGCCAGCAGTTCCTCCAGGTGCGCCAGGTCGAGGCGGCCCTGGGTATCGTGGCGCAGGTAGCTCAGGGACGTTTCACCGCTTTTGGCCAGGGCTTGCAGCGGGTGCAGCACGGCGTGGTGCTCCAGGGGCGAGGTGATGGCGTGCTTCAGCCCCAGGCTACGTACGCTGCCAAAAATGGCGTAGTTATCGGCCTCCGTGCCGCCCGAGGTGAAGCTGATTTCGCTCGGCGCGGCGTTTACCAAGGTGGCTACCGACTTCCGCGCCTGCTCGATAGCGGAGCGCACCTGCCGGCCCGGGCCGTGCAGCGAGCTGGGGTTACCGAAGTGCTGCGCCAAGTAGGGCAGCATGGCGTCCAGCACTTCGGGGTCGAGGGGGGTGGTGGCGGCGTTGTCGAAGTAAGCGTGCATAATATGATGTGCGGTAAGCTTTAGCTTGCGGTTTTAGATAAAGATTCAGCGCTTTTTCCTTAAACACGGCAAGCTAAAGCTTACCGCACACGCACTACTTAGCCGAGATAATCTCCTTGATATCGGCAATAATCTTCTGGGCCAAATGGTCGGCCGTGGCATTAGAGTCCGACTCGGCATAGATGCGGATAATCGGCTCGGTGTTCGACTTGCGCAGGTGCACCCACTCCTTACCGAACTCGATTTTAACCCCGTCGATGGTGTTTACCGGCTGCTTGGCGTAGCGCTCTTCCATTTTCACCAGCACGAGGTCGGTGTCGATATCGGGCGTTAGCTCAATCTTATTTTTCGAGATGAAGTAGCTCGGGTATGAGTTGCGCAGGCGGCTCATGGCCAGGCCCGACTTAGCCAAGTGGGTCAGAAACAGGGCAATACCTACCAGCGCATCGCGGCCGTAGTGCAGTTCGGGGAAGATGATGCCCCCGTTGCCCTCGCCGCCAATGATGGCGTTGGTTTCCTTCATCTTGGTCACCACGTTCACCTCGCCCACCGCGGCGGCGTTGTAGGTGCCGCCGTGCTTCTCGGTCACGTCGCGCAGGGCGCGGGTGCTGCTGAGGTTGCTCACGGTGTTGCCGCCGCCGTGGTAGCCCAGCACGTAGTCGGCCACGGCCACCAGCGTATATTCTTCGCCAAACATCTCGCCGTTTTCGCTCACCAGCGCCAGGCGGTCCACGTCGGGGTCCACCACAATGCCGAGGTCGAAGCCGCCTTTTTCCAGCACCTTGGCAATGTCGCGCAGGTGCTCGGGCAGCGGCTCGGGGTTGTGGGCAAAGTCGCCGGTGGGCTCGCAATGGATTTTCTCAATGGTTTCCACGCCCAACGCCGTTAGCAGCTGCGGCACGGCAAAGCCACCGCTGCTATTCACGGCATCTACCACTACCCGGAAGTTCTTGGCCTTGATGGCTTCGACATCCACGAGCGGCGAAGCCAGAATGGCGGCAATGTGCTCGGCCAGAAACGTATCGTCGGTGGCGTACTTACCCAGCTTGGTCACGGGCGCAAACTCAATGCTGTCGCCTTCAGCCAGGGCCAGCACCTGCTCGCCCGCCGCGGCCGACAGAAACTCGCCGTGCGCGTCGAGCAATTTCAGGGCGTTCCACTGCTTGGGGTTGTGCGAAGCCGTGAGGATGATGCCGCCGGCCGCTTTCTTGGCGGGCACGGCCATCTCTACGGTGGGCGTGGTGCTCAGGCCCAGGTCAAGTACGTCAAAGCCAAGGCCTTGCAGCGTAGCCGCCACGAGGCGGCTCACCATTTCGCCCGAAATGCGGGCGTCGCGGCCAATCACTATCAGCTTGCTGGTAGTGGCCTGTGAGGCCGCCCAGGTGCCGTAGGCGGCCGTATATTTCACCACGTCGAGGGGCGTCAGGCCCTGGCCAGCCGGCCCACCAATGGTGCCGCGGATGCCGGAAATAGATTTTATGAGGGTCACAATTCGTTGCTTTAGCTTTGCAAAAGTAGGTTGGCAGGCCGGTTGTTTGCCCGTTATCTGTACTTAATACCTACGTGCGGCAACCAGTAACCGGCCCAGTTGGGCAGTTATTCTGCCTGACTACCCATTAGCTATTCTGCTTAAAACGAACAGCTTATTCATCATTTATCAGCGTTTTTTATGGACAACCCCCTGCTTGCCCCCTCCCGCCGCCCGGTCCAGCTCGAAGCCTTCGGCCGCCTGCTCGATGTGCTCGACCGCCTGCGCCAAGAGTGCCCCTGGGATAAAAAGCAAACCCTCGAAAGCCTGCGCCACCTCACCATTGAGGAAACCTACGAAATCAGCGATGCCATCCTGCGCAACGACCTGCCCGACCTGAAAAAGGAGTTGGGCGACGTGATGCTGCACCTGGTGTTCTACGCCCGCATTGCCGCCGAGCAGGGCGCGTTCGACATTGCCGACTCGCTCAACGCGCAGTGCGAGAAGCTCATCTATCGCCACCCGCACATCTACGGCGACGTGCAGGCCGACGACGAAGCCACCGTGAAGCGCAACTGGGAGCAGCTCAAGCTGAAAGAAAAAGGCAACACGGGTGGCGTGCTCGGTGGCGTGCCCACTTCGCTGCCCGCACTGGTAAAGGCCATGCGCATTCAGGAAAAAGCGCGGGGCGCGGGCTTCGACTGGGATGACCCTGCCCAGGTGTGGCTCAAGGTGCAGGAGGAGTTGGGCGAGTTTGGCGACGAGTATGGCCACGGTCAGCCTCCCGCCGATGCCGCCCAGGCCGAGCGCGCCACCCAGGAGTTTGGCGACCTGCTGTTTTCGCTCGTCAACTTCGCCCGCTTTGCCGGCATCAACCCCGAAGAGGCGCTGGAACGCACCAACCGAAAATTTATCAGCCGTTTCCAATACCTCGAAGCCGCCGCTACTAAAGCCGGCCAAGCCCTGCCCGACCTTACGCTGGCTCAAATGGATGTGTATTGGAACGAAGCTAAGGCCGCCGGCCGCTGAACAAACCGCCAGCACACAGCCGGTAATGAACTGATACTGCGCGCAAGCCGCCCGCTAGGTCAGTGCAAATCCGCTGCTGGCAAAATTTGCTTCATCAACCCTAAACCAATTTCTTACGTTGGCCCCTCATCAGAAATTCAGCAGGAAAGTTGCTGGGTTCATCGAGTACTTACCAACCTTGGGCGAAGGTTATTCTACACAAAAAATATTTCATAAAGCCTGGATTTTACTGGCTTCGGCGTAGATTCGGCCCCGAAACTCCTTTTTCCGCTGGTGGCTTCCGGCTTCATAACCGACTCGCCAGGCCCTTACCGTTTTCTTTTTTACCCTCAACCAACCCCCCACCTCCTACACTAACTGGACACATGGAACAGAAAAATGCTGTAAACCCGGGCGCTCGGCCCGCTGCGCCGGCCGCCTCGGCCGCACCCGCCAAGAGCAGCGGTGGTGCCTCGCTGTTTTCGGTCATCGTTATCGTGCTTGCTTACGTCGCTAGCCTTATTATCTTCAAGTATGTACTTGGCGACCCGAGCCACTTTATAGGCGGTAACCCCGAGAACAACCCCAAACCGGGCGACTACCTGGGCATTGTTTACAAAGGGGGTATTATCGTACCAATTCTGCTGTCGATGTTGCTGATGGTAATTACGTTCTCGATTGAGCGTGCCCTCACCATTAGCAAAGCTAAAGGCAGTAAGAGCATCGAGTCGTTCGTGCGTGGCGTTCGTCAGAAGCTGAACTCGAACGACATCGCCGGTGCCATCGCTATCTGCGACCAGCAGAAGGGCTCGGTTGCCAACGTAGTACGCGCCGGCCTGAAGAAATACCAGGAAATGGGCCGCGAAACCACGATGAACACCGACCAGCGCGTGTTGGCCATCCAGAAAGAAATCGAAGAGAGCACCGCCCTGGAATTGCCGATGCTGGAGAAGAACCTCGTTATCATCTCCACGCTGGCTTCTATCGCCACACTGGTAGGTCTGCTCGGTACGGTATTCGGTATGATTAAGGCCTTCTCGGCACTTGCTCAGGCCGGTAACCCCGACGCTACTGCCCTGGCAACGGGTATCTCGGAAGCCCTTATCAATACCGCCCTCGGTATCGGTACGTCGGCCGTAGCTATCGTAGCCTACAACTTCTTCACCAGCAAAATCGACGAGCTGACCTACAGCATCGACGAGGCTGGCTTCAGCATCATCCAAACCTTCGCTGCCCAGCACGGCACCAAAGGTCAGGAGTCGTAAGGAGCTGCTGGCACAAAAAAAGGGGCGGAGGCGTTTTGCCGTCCCCGCCCCAATTTTTTTTTCGGGTATCGTGTGCAATCGGTACGCTGTCGGCATCAATACCAGTGAGCGGCTCTCGCCAGGCTTTTGGGCCCGCAACCCGCTGATGGTATCACCGATTTAACCCCTTGCATTTGGCCCGTCCAGTCATTTTAACTTCTCCCGGCAATGCCTAAAGTAAAACCGCACCGCACCTCGCCGTCGCTCGATATGACGCCGATGGTCGACCTGGCCTTCCTGCTGGTAACATTCTTTATGTTGACCACGCAGTTTCGCCCCGATGAAGCTGTGGTAGTGGACCCGCCGTCTTCGACGTCGGACCTGCGCGCCCCCGATAGCGACATCTTGACGCTGATAGTTGACTCCAAAAAGCGGGTCTTCTTCGGCTACGACAAGGCTCCTATTAAGGAAGCCATCATCAAGGAAGTAGGCGCTAAATATGGCGTCAGTTTCACCCCCACCCAGGTTAAGCAGTTTGCCCTCCTTCCCAACTTTGGAGTGCCAATTGCCCAGCTAGGTAGCTACCTCGACAAGGATACCGAGCAACGCAAGGCGCTCAACCCTACGCTTCCCGGCATTCCGTACGACTCGCTCAACAATCAGATGATTGACTGGGTGATAGCCGCCCGTAAGGCCAACGCCACCCAGTTTCAGAAGCCAACCTACTTGGTTATCAAGGGCGACGGTGACGCGGATGTGAAGACTATCCAGACAATTATCAAGGTATTGCAGGAAAAAGACATCAACCGTTTTAACCTGCAAACTAGCCTTGAGATGAAGCCCACGACCGTAAACTAACCTTTTTGAATCATGGCAGAAATCCAACAAAAAGGCGACTCCGGTAAGGGAGGCAAGAAACGGGCAAAGAAAATGTCGACCAAAATCGACATGACGCCCATGGTAGACTTGGCCTTCCTGCTGCTGACCTTTTTCATGCTCACCACTACCTTCGCCAAGCCCAACGTGATGCAGCTCACGATGCCGGTGAAGGAGAAGAACCCGAACCCCGAGGAGCAGACCAAAATCAAAGCGTCGCAGGCCGTGACTATCATCCTGGCCCCCGACGACAAGGTGTTTTACTACTTCGGCCTGAACGAGCCTAATGACAAAAGCGTGGCCGTACCCGAGATTAAAGTGACCGATTTTTCGGCCAACGGTATCCGCCAGGTACTCCTCGCCCGTCAGAAGCAACAGCCAGAGCCTATCATTCTTATCGAGCCCTATGTCAACGATGGCAAGCAGGCGAAGTACAAGAACATGGTAGATATTCTGGACGAGATGAACATCACCAATCAGAAGAAGTATGCGCTGATTGACATCTCAAAGAAGGACATTGACCTCATTAAAAAACAGAACCTGCTATGATGGATAATGCGCAGCTAGCCAAGGCTAGCTTGAACGACATCGTATTCGAGGGGCGTAACAAAGCGTATGGCGCGTTTGAGCTACGTCGCGTCTATGGGCGCAACGTAACGCGGGCAATCGTCATCGGCACGGCCATTCTGGCGCTGTTGGTATTTATTCCGGCCATCGCCAAGATGCTGGAAGACCGCAAGCCCAAGGAGGTGTTGAACCTGAAGGAGAACGTGCTCATGGACGCGCCTCCCCTGGACAACACCAAGCCCCCGCCCCCGCCCCCGCCCCCCGAAGCGCCACCACCCCCGCCCCCCAAGCTGACCACCATCAAGTTTACCCCCCCGGTGGTAAAAAAGGATGAGGAAGTGAAGAAGGAAGAGGTGCCCGACCAGAAAGAGCTGGAAGACAAGACGGTAGCTACCGTAACCGTAAAAGGTAACACGGACGCCCCCGACTTGAGCGGCCTGAGCGGCGAAGGCAACAAAGTGGTAGAAGAGGTAGTAGAAACCAAAGTCTACACCTACGTAGAGCAAATGCCAGCCCTCCCCGGTGGCGGCGGCATGGGTGCCATTGTAAATGCCATCCAGAAAAACGTGCGCTACCCCGCTGCTGACCTGCGCAACCAGGTAGAAGGCAAAGTTTTCGCCAGCTTCACAGTTGATGAAAACGGCGATGTATCGGATGTGAAAATCGTGAAAGGCCTGAGCGGCACGATTGACTCCGAAACCATGCGGGCCATCAAAACGCTACCAAAATTCATTCCTGGCAAGCAGAACGGCCGGGCAGTGAAGGTATCGTTTACCGTACCGGTAACCTACAAGATTCAATAAGCTACCCAGCTTGTGCAAAAAGCCCTGACTACTTGGTAGTCAGGGCTTTTTTACGTTTTAGCGTCTGGCTTTTTTGTAGAAATAAGTGAGCGGATGATGTGCAAAAAGACCGGGGTCGGCATCAGTTTAGTAGCCGGGTGATACTGGTGGCCTTTCCCTCATTTTTCATCCTTTTTGTATGTCACTGCTTCCATCTTTTTTAACCGATAGCCTCGATGAGGTTGTTTTTGAAAGCCGCAACCAGGCCTACGGGGCCTACCAGTTGCGCCACGACTACCAGCGCAACCTTACTTCGGCCGGGGGCCTCACGCTGGCCTTCTGCGCGGTGCTGGGGCTGGGTTGGGTGGCCGTGCAGCACTTTACTCCGGTGGCTGCGGCAATTGTTTCTAATCCTGTTTGCCTGATGCCGATAGATATTACCCCACCAACAATTATCGAAAAGCCCAAGGTGGCGGTGCAGGCGCCACCCCGCGCCCGGGCCGCGGCTATGCACCCCGCCCCGGCCATCCCCACCCAAGTAACCAAAGTAGAATTGCCCCAGCCGCATCTCACACCCCCGCAGCCTACCGATGTAGTAGATGGCCCCACCGGCCCCGCCACGCCAGGGGCAACGGCACTGGGCGACCCTACCGCGCTACCCGGCGCAGTTGACAGCGACGGCCCGGGCACCGCTACCACTGCCCCGGCCTCGACCGAGCCCTTTGTATACGTGGAAAAGATGCCGGAATTTGCGGGCGGGCAGGCGGCCTTGCTCAAGTACCTGCGCAGCCATTTGCACTACCCCGGCAAGGCGCTGGCCGAGGGCGTGGGTGGCCGCGTGTTTCTGACCTTCGTGGTAGGGGCCGATGGTGTAATTTCAGAGGTAACTATCCTCAAAGGCCTGGGCTACGGCCTCGATGAGGAGGCCCTGCGCGTAGTGCGCCAGATGCCCGCCTGGACGCCCGGCTACCAAAGCAAGCACGCCGTGCCAGTGCGCTTTACCCTGCCGATTACCTTTCAATACCAATAGCCGCAAGTTAGCGTTGTAGGAAAGCCGGGTTTTATAGCCTTTTTTGCAGTCTGATAGCCAGCCCACGCCGGGCCCGAACAAATCGGGGCTCGGCGTGGGTTATCGGTATTCACCTCACTTCCTACTACATGCCTGCTCCCTCCACCAAAGACCGGCTGGGCTCCCCGCTATCGGTGCCGCGTTTATTTGCGCTTGTGCGGTCGGCGCTGCCCATTGGGCTCGGGGTTTTTCTTTGGATTACTCCCGCGCAGCCTGGCGCTCTGTTGCAGATTGGCCCAAACATGCGGCTCGCGCTGGCCGCCATCTTTGTTCTCTATGGAATTTTCCGCCTGGTGCGCACTTTCCGCACCCAGTTTCGCCAGCCCCCGCCCGATGACGACCTCAACTAACCCCTCGCCCCAGCCCGGCCGCGCCGCGCTGGGGGCCCTGCTGCTGGCGGCCTGCCTGCTGCCGGGCTGCCACCCCGACCGCTCGGCTGGTACCAGCGAAGACTTTACGGACACGCCCACCAGCGGCCACGTGGGCATCAGCGTCGACGAAACGTTTGCGCCCGTGATGCAGTCGCAGGTCGATACGTTTCAGAAGCTTTACGTCGATGCTCACCTCAAGGTAGCGTACCAGCCCGAAGACAGCGTTTTTCTCGACCTGCTCAACGACAAGGTGAAAGTGGCCATTGCCGCCCGCATGCTGAACGCGGCCGAAGTCGTGGAGATGGACAAGCAGCAAATGGTACCCATCACCACCACCATCGGCATCGATGGCTTGGCCATCATTCTGCATCCTTCTAACCCCGACTCTTTGCTGACGCTGGCGCAGCTGCGCGGTATTTTTGGGGGCCAAACGGCCCAATGGAGCCAGGTAAGCGGCCAGAAGAAGCTGGGCAGCGTAAACGTAGTGTTTGATGCCAACCGCAGCAGCACCAGCCGCTTTATCAAGGACTCGCTGCTGATGGGGGCCGCCCTCAGCCCCAAGGCCTTCGCAGCAGAGTCTAACCCCAAGCTGCTCGACTACGTGGCCACGCACCCCAACGCAGTGGGCGTGGTAGGCGTAAACTGGATTTCCGACTTCGACGACCCCACCGTGCGGGGCTTTCTGAAGCGCATTCGGGTGGCGGGCATTACGGCCAGGCCCAACCCCACCAAAGACGATTTTATTCAGCCCTACCAGGTATACCTAGCCCCTAAATCGGCGGAGTTGCTAAAGGCCCACCCTGAGTTGCAGAACTACCCGCTGCGCCGTAATATTTATGCCGTGAAGCGCGAGGCGCGCGCGGGTTTAGGCTCGGGTTTTGTATCCTTCATTGCTGGGCAAAAGGGCCAGCTCATCTTCCAGAAATCGGGGCTGATGCCGGCCAATATGCAGGCCCGCATCGTGACCACCAACAAGCGATAGGAACTACCTTGGCCTTAATCGCGTAATAACGCCACACTCTCTTTCACCTAATCTTAACTTTTCCCTCCCTTCTTATGCCTCTTAAGCCTTGGAAACCGCTGCTGCTGACCGCCCTCACCGTAGGGGCCGGCGCTACGGCCGCCACCGCCCAGAATGTTGCTTCTGCCCAGAAAGCTATTGAGCTGGAGCGCTATAACGAAGCCCGCGGGCTGTTGCGGGGCGCTAGCTCGCCCGAAGCCAACTTTGAATTGGGCCGCCTCTATCAGATGCGCGAAATACCTGATTCAGCCGCCTACTACTTCAACCGGGCCGGGGGCGCTACGCCCGCCGGTATGGTAGCTGAGGGACGGGCCCTGCTCGCCAAAGGTAAAAATGCTGAAGCCGAAGCCAAGTTTGAGGCGGCCGCCAAAGCCACCAAAAATAAGGATACCAAGGTGCTGACTATGATTGCGCAGGCCTACGGCGAATCAGACGTAAAAGACATCACCAAGCCCCTCACCTACGTGAAGACGGCTGAAGCCTTGAGCAAGGGCAAGGATGACCCGACGCTGATGGTAGCCCGTGGTGACATCTACTTGCTCACCGACCAAGGTGGTGGCGAAGCTATGAGTAGCTTCGACCGCGCTACGGCTGCCAATCCGCAGGATGCCGGAGCATTCTATAAAAAAGGGGTGCTCAACGTACGTAGCCGTAATGGTGCCGACGCAAAATCCAACCTTGATAAGGCCATCGCCATCAACCCGCAGTATGCCCCGGCCTACAAGGAGCTGGCAGAGATGTATTTTTCGAGCGGCCAGTACGAAAAGGCGGTAAGCACCTTCGAGCAGTACAAGGGCATGGCTGAGAAGTCGAGCACTACGGATGCCGAGTATGCTTCCTTCCTGTACTTGAGCAAAAAGTACCCCGAGTCGCTGGTAGAGGTGAACAAGGTTTTGGCCGTAGAGCCCAACAACTTCACTATGAACCGCTTGAAGGCGTTCAACCTATATGAAACCGGTGATTACCCCGGCTCATTGGCCGCAATGGACCAGTTTTTGAAAATTGCGCCCGCCGACAAGGTATTGTCCGAGGACAATGCTTATCGCAGCAAAATTCTCTTGAAAATGGGCAAGGGTGGCGATGCCGTCGACATCCTGCAGAAGTCGGTAGCTACCACTACCGACCCGGCCAAGAAGAATGAGGTGATGCACGACCTGTATACGGCCTATAACTCGCAGAAAGATTATCCTAACGCCATCAAGACGCTGAAGCAGATTGTGGCTACGCCTTACGGCGACCTGGCCGACCAGTTCCGCTTGGGTAGCGCGTATAGCAGCACCAAGCAGTACGCGCAGGCCGACAGCGTGTACAATATCATCATTACGGCCAAGCCTACCTACGTACCGGCTTACCTGGCCCGTGCCGAAGCCAACTTCGGCCTCGACCCCGAATCGACTAAAGGCACAGCCAAGCCGTTTTATGAGAAGTATTTGGAGTTAGCCAGCGCCGACCCTACCAAGTACCGCGGTGGCATAATCGAAAGCAACAACTACCTCGGCTACTATAACCTGAAAAAGGGTGACAAGGCAGCCGCCACGCCTTACTACCAGAAGGTGTTGGAGCTTGACCCCACGAATGCCGATGCTACCAACGCGATGAAAATCATCAAAGGGGTACCACGCACTACTACGGTTAAGAAAACCACGACCGCTAAGAAGAAGTAACGCCTAACGGCCAATAGTGAAAAGCCCCGACGCTGCTACAACGTCGGGGCTTTTTGCGTTACTGGGCGGCTGCCCAGGTTTCCCACTTGGCCAGCACGGCGGCAAAGTCGGCGGGTAGCTCCATCTCGAAGCTCAGGTGCTCGCCGGTAGTGGGGTGCACAAAGCCCAGCGAGCGGGCGTGCAGCGCCTGCCGGGGCAGCAGGGCAAAGCAGTTCTCCACAAAAGACTTGTAGCTACCAATAGACTGCCCTACCCGGATGCGACTGCCGCCATACACGGCATCGTTAAACAGCGGGTGGCCAATGTGTTGCA
Source organism: Hymenobacter sp. H14-R3 (assembly GCF_030063445.1). Taxonomy (GTDB): domain Bacteria; phylum Bacteroidota; class Bacteroidia; order Cytophagales; family Hymenobacteraceae; genus Hymenobacter. The sequence goes on from NZ_JASITD010000001.1 coordinate 393,942, forward strand.
TGTGCGCCCTTATCTGGTGCGTACGGCCGGTTTCGAGGCGGCACTCCAGCAGCGTGACGGGGCCGAAGCGCTGCAACACGCGGTAGTGCGTGATGGCGTGCTTACCCTGCGAGCCATCGGGGTACACGGCCTGCACCTTACGGTCGCGCAGGCTACGGCCGATGTGGCCAGTTATGGTCCCCTCATCTTCCTCAAACTTGCCCCAGACCAAGGCCAAGTACGCGCGCTCAATGGTGTGGTGGAAAAACTGCTGCGAGAGGTGCGTCATGGCCCACTCCGTTTTGCCCACAATCAGCAGACCCGACGTGTCTTTGTCGATGCGGTGCACCAGGCCGGGGCGTACTTCACCGTTGCGGCCCGTGGGCAGGTTGGCGAGGTGGTAAGCAAGGCCGTTCACCAGTGTGCCCTCCCAGTGACCATAGGCGGGGTGCACCACTAGGCCCGGGGGCTTGTTTACCAGCAGCACATCGTCATCCTCGTAGCGGATATCCAGAGGCATTTCCTGCGGTATAACCTTGCCAATACGCGGCGGCTCCGAAAGAACGATGGTAATAACATCGGCCGGCCGCACCTGGTAGCTGGACTTGCTTGCGCGGCCGTTCACCTGCACCGCTTCGGCCCGAATGGCATCCTGAATTTTGGTGCGCGACGCGTTGGCTAGGCGGTTGAGCAGGTACTTGTCGAGGCGCATCGGCTCCTGCTTGCGGTCGCCCACAAAGCGGTGGTGCTCATATAGCTCATCACCTTCCCCCTCCTCGTCCTCTCCGTCAGTCGGTAGCAGGTCGGCGTTTATTTCGATGGGGTCAAGCTCGGCAGGGTCGAGGTCAGCAGCGGGCGGTACTTGCATAAGTAGCTATTCTATAAGAAGATAGGCACGAAAAAAGCCGGAGCCACAGGCTCCGGCTTTTTGGCCACTAAGTGGCAGAGCGTTATTTATTCTTGGTCTTCGTTTTGCCAGCGGGAGCGGGCGGCACCATAGGAGCCTGGGTTTTAGGAGCCTGCGTGGTAGGTGCCGGAGCAGCCGCAGTAGGCGTAATGCCCATTTTCTTCAGGATAATGTCCGAGATGTCGCCGTCCTTGGGGCCGTGCAACAGGATGGGGTTGCTGCCCGAGTCTGAGTTCAGCACATAGGTATAGCCGTTTTCGGTAGCCACGGCATCAATGTTCTTCTGAATCTTATCAAGCACTGGGCGCAACAGCGTCTGCTGCTTCTGTTGCATCGACTGCTGGGCCGTCTGCTGAAATTCCTGCAGGCCCTGCTGCATGGTTTGCAGTTCCTTTTCCGTATCGGCTTTCACTACGGGCGTCATCGCCGCGCCACCTTTCTGGTACGCATCGAGCTTGGTTTGAAAAGCCGCTTGCTTGCTTTTCAGCTGCGCTTCGAGCTGAGTACCATAGGTTTTCAGGTCCGACTCAATCTGCTTGCTCTCGGGCATTTGGCTCAGAACGTACTCTACGCTGGTGAAGCCGATTTTGAGCGGGGCCTGCGCCTGGGCGCTGGAAGCGAAGAAAGAACCGGCAACGAGTAGTGCGGTGGCGAAGGTCAGGTGAAGTTTTTTCACGCGGTTTACGAAGAAGGTCAAGGGTCTTAAAAAAAATCTGGTTGCAAAGTTAAGGCAGTTAGGGCTTTTCGCCCGCAACAGCCTTTGTGGCCTTGGCGCCCTTAGTAGGGCGGGCCTTGGTAGCGCCAGCGGCTTCGGTAGTGCTGGCCGGGTCGGGCGTGCCCGAATCCGACTCGAAGGCCGGGTCGGCACTGGCCGTGGGCGTCTTGGGAGGCTTCACCGTTTTTACGGGGCCTTTAGGGCCGGGCTGGTTGCGGGTAGGCGAGCCCAGACCCAGCTCCTCCAGCACAAATTCGGTGTAATCGTGCGTGGGGTTGGCGTAGAGCATGGTCAGGTCGCCGTTACGGTCAAACATAAAGTCCAGCTTCCGCGCCTTCACCACTTTCTCTACGGCGTCAAATATCTTGTCCTGGGCAGGCTTATTTAATTCGACGCGTTTCTTAAACAGCTGGCCTTCGTAGCCAAACTGTTTGGATTCGTACGCTTTAATATCCTGCTCTTTTTTCAGAATCTCATCCTGGCGTTTCTTTTTCATCGCCTCCGTCAGCACCACTTCTTCGGCCTGGTAGGTGCGGTAAAGCTTATCAAGGTCCTTCTTCTGAACTTCAATCTCCTTCTGCCAGGTTTCGGTCAACTTTGCCAGTTCCGTTTGAGCCTGCGCGTATTCCGGCATCTTGCCCATAATAAACTCGGTGTCGATATAGCCGAATTTCTGGCCCCAAGCCGGAGCGCAGGCCAAAAGCAGCGCCAGCGCCAGCAGGGAACGCGCAATGTGGGTCATGGGCAGGAAAAGGGAGAAAGCAGCCCGAAATCAGCTTCGGCAGCGTAGTAGCAACGAACGGGCCAAACGGTTTAGTCTATTCGTTAGCTGAAGGGTAGCACCGCTGGCTTCTCAACCAACTAGGTAAACCAACAAAAAGGGCTAAAACGTTCAGCCCCGCAGCTAGCTAGCGAATCTGCTGGCCAATGATGAAGTGGAAGTGATTGAAGTCCTGCGGCGTATTGGTGTTGAGCGGTGGCGTTACCGTATCAAACGCCCGGCCATAGTCGAAGCCCAGCAAGCCGAAGGCCGACATGAAAATTCGGGCCCCGAAGCCTGCCGAGCGGTACAGCTTGTAAGGGTTGTACTGGCTGTAGATATCGGCCGCGTTGCCGGCCTCGGCAAAGCCCAAGATATAAACCGTTGCGGCGGGGTTAAGGCTCACAGGGTAGCGCAACTCGGCCACGTACTTGTTGTAGGCTACGCCGCCGCTCTTGCCTGTTTGGGCCGTCGGAATGGCGTAGGCACCGTTGGGGTCGTCGTAGCCGCGCAGACCAATGTAGTCGGTGCCCACCAGGAACGAGCCACCGCCGCCGTAGCCCAGGCCCGCACCACCCATTTTGAAACGCTCGAAAGGCCCTGGCTCTCGGTCTTTAGTATAAGTACCGATATAGCCAAAGTGCGCCCGCGTGTTTAGCACCAGCTTACCTACGATGGGCGTAAACCACGAGGCGTCAAACATCCACTTGTGAAACTCCACCCACTCGTAGGTATTCGGGTGCGCGCCCGGAAACGCCGAGTAAGGCGGCGTGAGGTTCACACTCAAGCTGAGCGACGAGCCGCGCCGCGTGTAGGTCGGGTTGTCAATACTATTGCGTGAGAGCGTAGTATTGAACGTGATGTTGTTGGCCCGGCCGGTGGTAAAGTCAGCAAAAATGGCGTAGTTCTGCAACTGGTACTGACTGAACGAGAGCGAGTTGCTGAGCGAGAAATAGTCATCTGGCACGCGCAGCTGGCGGCCCAGGCCAATAGTGGCGCTGTTTACCTTAATGAATTGACCAGTCGTGGCGTCGAAATTGGTACCCAGGCGCGAAATGCTTCGGTTTAGGCTGAAAGACAGCGACTGCGGCTTGCGTCCGCCCAGCCACGGCTCGGTAAAGCTGAACGAATACGCCTGGTACTGGAAACCGTTGGCCTGCACGTTGAGGGCCACGCGCTGGCCATCGCCGGCCGGTACCGGTGTCCAGTTGTGGAAATCGCCCGCCTTGCGCAGCGAGAAGTTGTTGAACACTAGGCCTACCGTACCGATAAAGCCTGCGTAGCCGCCCCAGCCGCCCGAAAGCGTAATCTGGTCCGACGGCTTCTCTACCACCGTGTAGTTGATATCTACGGTACCATCGGCCTGGTTGGGCACGGGGTTGATACCAATTTTTTCGGGGTCGAAGTAGCCCAGCGTGGCAATCTCGCGCTGCGAGCGAATGAGCAGTTCGCGGTTGAACTTGTCGCCCGGCAACGTGCGCAGCGTGCGGCGCAGCACATGGTCCGAAGTCTTGGTGTTGCCGGAAATATTGATGTCCTTCACCCGGGCTTGTACGCCCTCCGTGATGCGCATTTCAATATCAATGGAGTCACCCTCCACCTTGGTTTCCACCGGGTCGAGCTGGAAGAACAGGTAGCCGTCGTTCATGTAGAGCGACTCTACATCCTGCCCTGTGGGGTTGTAGTGCAGGCGCTTGTCGAGGCTTTCCTTGCTATAAGCAGCGCCTCGTTTTACGCCCAGCACCGACGACAGCGTTTTGCTGTCGTAGAGGTAGTTGCCGGCCCAGGTGATATTGCGGAAGTAGTACTTACGCCCCTCATTCACCTTTAGCTTGACAATCAGCCCTTTCTCGTCCCGCTCAATGGTATCGGATACGACTACCGCATCGCGGTAGCCCTGGTCATTATAGAAGTCAACCAGCTTCTTCTTATCGTCTTCAAAGTCAGACCGCTGAAACTTACCTGGAGTCAGAATTTTATAAGACTTGCGGGCCTTGGTCTTCTTAAATTGCTTGGCCAGCTTGGCATCCTTAAACGCCTCGTTGCCCTCAAACTCAATGTCGTGAATGCGGACCTTCTGGCCCTTATCCACGTCTATTTTCAGGGCCACGCTGTTGGAAAGCGCTGAGTCGGCCACCTGGCGGATAACCACCTTGGTATCGAGGAAACCCTTGTTAGTGTAAAACTTACGCACTTGCGTTCGGGTATTCGACAGCAACGCGTCGGTTACCACCTTGCCCCGGATGAGCTTAATTTTCTTCTCAATCTCCTCGCCCTGCCCTTTGCTGATACCCTCAAAAGAGAACTTGGAGAGGCGCGGCCGCTCCCGCACGTTAAAATCCAGGAAAATCTTATTCCCTTCGGTGCGCGCAATGCTCACCGAAATATCGGCCAGGATACCCTGCGCCCATATTTTGCGAATGGCCTTGCCCAAATCATCACCCGGCACGTTCACCATGTCGCCAATACGCAAACCCGAAAGACCAATCAGCGTATTAGGGTCCAGGTAACGGGCACCGCTTACGGTGATGCCGCCTAGCTCGTATTTACGCGACTCTTCGGCCGTAGGAGTCGCCTCCTGCGCAAGCGCTGGCACGGCAAGTAGCGTACCGCCTGCCAATAACACCCCAAATAAGCCACTACGTAAGTTAGTACGCATCATTCTGCTAAGTAAAAATCAGGATATCGACAGCTGCTCGCTGGTTTTACCAAAGCGGCGCTCCCGGCCCTGGTAAGCCAGCAAGGCATCGCGAAAATGGCTGCGCCGAAAATCGGGCCACAGCACGGGGGTAATATAGAGCTCCGTATAAGCGAGTTGCCAAAGCAGAAAATTACTAATGCGCTGCTCGCCACTGGTGCGGATAAGTAATTCGGGGTCAGGCATTCCGGCCGTGGCCAAGTAGTTCGTTACAGTTTGCTCGGTTACATCGGCGGGCTTCACTACGCCGGCCGCCACGTCGGTGGCTAGGCGTTGTGCTGCCTGGGTCAGGTCCCAACGGCCGCTGTAGCTCAAAGCCAGCACCAACGTCATGCGGGTTCCTGCCTTAGTTAGCTCTATCGACTCGGCTAGCTCACGCTGGCAGCTGTCGGGCAGGTTGCTTACCTGCCCAATAGCCTGCAGGCGCACACTATTCTTGAGCAGCGTAGGCGTTTCCTTGCGAATAGTATGCACTAACAATTGCATGAGCGCCGTCACCTCAAAAGCCGGACGACTCCAGTTTTCGGTAGAGAAAGCATACATTGTCAGGTACTTAACCCCTAGCTCGGCAGCTTCCTCCACCGTATCGCGCACCGCCGTGATACCACTTTGATGCCCAAACACACGCAGGCCGCCCCGCTGCTTGGCCCACCGCCCGTTACCATCCATGATAACGGCCACATGGGCTGGAATATTAGAGAGGTCGATTTCGGACCGTTCGGCCATTGTTGCGGTTTGCGTATAAGAGGCCGCAAGTTACGCAAAGGGTTGCAGTATACCCCTGCCCCGGTAAATAACCAAGGAAAAAAGCCCTTCCGGTTACTTGCCTAAAGTATTTATACTAAAAAGGTTACCTTAGCAATTGCCCCACGACATTCGTTTAGCGCAGCAGCTTCTTGTCGTTATTATAAGGAGTGGGGCAGAGTATTTTATAAAAGGTATAAGACAAGCTGATGCCCGAATAATAATACCAATCCTGGTCGTGGCTGTTCACGAGTAGCGGTGACTGGTCGCCGGTATGGTCAAACTGGTCAGTGAAGGTCTTGCGCGCGCCTATTTCTGCTCCCAGGTTGAAGTGCTCGTTGAGCGCAATTTTTATCCCCGCGCCCGCTGGGATAGCAATACCCACTTTACTGCCCTGCCGGTTGAAATCGGCCTGTAAGTCAGGGTTATCGCTACGCACGGTTGTATTGGCGAAGTACACGCCTAGCCCGGCAAAAAGATAGGGGGAGAAATGCGCGCGGTGCTGGTCCTTACGCCTGTGGTAGTCCAGGAAATTATACTCCACTACACCCGAGGCTTCTACCAGGCCGCCCGTCAGCCGTAGCTGGCGATATTGCTGAAGCGGGGGCGTGGTGCCCCCTACGCCTTCCACATTAGCATCGGTGGCCCGCAAAAAGCCGGTGGTTAGGCTGGCGCGCAGCGTGACGGGCGTGGATATATCGCGGCGGTAAAACACCGTGAGGGCCGGCCGGCTATTCTGCCACTGAAACTGGGGCGACACCTCACCTTTGTAGTTGGTGGCCCCCACCCCAATACCTAGCTCGCTGGTATGCTGCGCGAAAGCAGGAGTGGCCAAAAAAAACGCACTCCCCGCCAGCAGCAAGCCAGCAGGGAGTGCGAAGGGAAACCGGAAAACGGTCATGCAGCAGACTGTAAAATGAATGTCCAGCCAGCCGATGAGGCCTAGCGGAACTTGGGGTTCTTGATTTTGGGGTTCAGGATGTAGTTGAGCGAGAAACCGGTCACCGTGTACCAGTCCGTCTTGCCCTGGCCACGCTTGGCACCCGGCAGGAAGCCACCGGCACGTCCGGTAGTTGTGTTGGTAATGCCACCGGGGATAACGCCACCATTGTAACCACCAAAGTACTGCGCATCGGCCGAAGCACCAGACAGGTTAGCGTAGTTGCTGCTCACGTCATCCAGGTACCCAGTGAACGTTTTGCGGAAACCAATTTCAAAGGAAGCATCCAGGTTGCGGTTGATGCGGTAACGCACACCACCACCAAATGGTATAGAGAACTGGAATTTGCTATAATCAACACCTTCCGTTTTCAGCGCCTGCAAATCGACGTAGGTACCGTTCTGGTTCTTGCCCTCGGGGCTGTGGTGGAAGCCCGCAACGCCACCGAAAACGTACGGCACGAAGTCGGGACGCTTGAGGTAGTTATTACGGTTCTCGATGAGGTCAACAATAACCACGGCTGAAGCTTCGTAGATATCGTTGCGGAAGTTCATATTCCGGGTATAGCGGTAAATCGCATTTGCATCGTCGGGCTTGGCATTCTTGTTGTCTTCGGCCGTGATGCGACCATAGGCAACGGCAAAGCGGCCCGATATGCGGGGGAAGAAGCGATGCGTGATATTGAGGCCAATGTTGGGCCGGGTATCGCCGGCGTGAAACGAGGCAAAGTTGGTGGCCGGGTTGAGGTCACCAAAGTAGTTCATAGCATTAAGGCTTACACCAATAGTGGTGTACTGCTTACGCTTGCTGAACTGCTGGGCTTCGGCATGCTGCGTCGAGCCTAGTAAGGCAATTCCTGCAAGCAGAGCCGTAGAATATGTGAAAAACTTAGTCATAAGGCGCAGTGTAGAGAGTTTGTCGAGCAAAGGTGAGGCGCGAAACGGGGAAGAACGTGGTTCGCAGCGAATACAAAAGTAAGGCCTAAAGGGAACTAAAAAAATTTACATAATTTTTTCGTACCGCTTTTTGCACTATTTTAGCCGGGTAGCCGTCGCCGAATTACGGCGGTCAAGGCCCCAGTTTAGCTTGTTGCGCAAAGTACTTAAGAAATTGACGTGATTAAGTTTAACTAGCCGAGCGTTGAAATTTTCACGCCGAACGGCCATTTGCACGCTCGCTTCGATAGGAACGGAGCGCGAATCGAGCGCTAATAGATAGCTGGTAGCACGTCCTTCTATCTCAAAGGAAATAACACTTTGGTCAGATACGATAAGTGGGCGAACATTTAAATTGTGGGGGCATACGGGCGCAATGATAAAATTGTTGGTTTGCGGCAACATTACAGGGCCGCCACAGCTGAGTGAATAGCCAGTAGAGCCCGTGGGCGTCGAAACGATAAGGCCATCAGCCCAATAGGAATTGAGGTATTCGCCGTTGATGTAGGTGTGCACGGCAATCATGGAAGAAGAGTCGCGCTTGAGAATGCTGAACTCATTGAGCCCAAAATTCAGGTCACCAAATACGTCAGGGTCGGTATCGACGCGCAGCAGGCTGCGGTCTTCGAGGGTAAAGTGGCCTTTGAACAGCGCATCGATTGCTTGCAGGATATGGTCGGGGTTGATGGGCGCCAGAAAGCCCAACCGGCCGGTGTTGATACCGAGGATGGGAATCTGGAGCGCGCCAACGTAGGTAACGGTGTCAAGTAACGTGCCATCACCGCCGATGCTGAGCACAAACTGCACGCCGCGGAGCGAGTCGCCGCGCCGGAAGCTGCCCGTGCCAGGGGGTAGGCGCAGGCGGGCATCCATGTACTCGCGGAACGCCTCCACCACGATTACCTCGGCTCCGCGGGCGGCCAGCTCATCGAGCATGGCTTGCAGGAAAGGCCCCACTGCCTCGTCAAATGGCTTACCTAAGATAGCGATTTTCATAACAAAAGCTTAATATACAGGGCACTTAGATGGGAAATGAGGTTCGCAGAAAAATTCCCGTGGTGGGATAAACCGTGAGGGTCCGCGTCAGTTCAAAGCAAAAAACCCGGTCGTAGTACGTTACCAAATGTAGGCCCAGGCCCACTGATGCCAGCAACTGGCTAGGTAGCTGGTTGCTGGCCGGCCGATGCCAGCCTAGCTCGCCCCCGGTTAGGCCGGCATCGGCAAAGGCATTGAGGTACATGGCTAGAGGCAATGTGTTGACTTTGGGGTCATTAATAAACGGGATGCGCAGCGGCGGTGGGGCCCAGGCGCGTAGGCTCAAGCCTTGCTGCACCAGGCCGTAGGTGCGGCCTGCTACCACGTAGCGGTCGTAGCCCCGCACCAGGGCATCGTAGCCGAAGCTGCGCGCATCGGCGTAGGCGAGGCTGGGGGCAAACAGGCGGGTTTGGGCCGCCAGGCCCACGGCGTAGTAGAAGCCATGCCCTAAGCTGAGGTAGCGGGCGTAGTGCGCCCGCGCCGTGGCGTAGGCAGGCGAGCGCTCGGGGCCCACAAATTGCCGGACCGTGAGCGCGGCCTGCAAAAACTGCCCGGTGAGCGGGTAGGCGAAGGTATTACGCTTGTTATTAGTGGTTATCAGGCTGGCTTCCAGGTACTGGCGCTGCTGCAAACCCAGTAAGTAGTTAGGATTGAGGGCGTAGATGAGGTCGCTGACCTGCTCACGGTGGAACGATACATCGAAGGCTGAGCTCAGCTGCACGGTGTGACGCAGCCGCAGGCCGCCCGATACGTAAAAGCGCTGAATAGGAAAGGCATCGGTTTCGGCTTCGGGCAGGCCCTGCAGCCGGTCGTTGAAGGTATTGTAGTCGAGGTTGCGGCTTTGGTAATACGAAATGCCGAAGCCCACGCCCACCCGCCGCCGCCGGCCCAGGCCCGGTGCTTCGTAGAACAGCTCGTACTTGCGGTTGAAGCCCAACTGGATATTGGCCGTAAGCTGCTCGGCGCGGCCCCGAAAGTTGGTATCGGTGAGGTGCAGGCCATAGTCGAGGCGCTGCCAGCGGTCGGCGCGGTCAAGCCAGGCGTTGAAGTTGGCCGCGGCCAGCGAGAAAATGGGCGTGGGCAAAATATACCACCGCTCCTGCACGCTGAACAGGATGGTGAGCTGGCCCGTACCCCCGCAGCTAGCCTGCGCCAGTACGGCATGAAACAGCTGCAGGTTATAGAGCCGCCGCCGGTTGGCTTCGAGGCGAGCGGGCAGGTCGGCCACTACCAGCGAGTCGCCCTCGTGGATGTCGAGCTCAGCACGCAGCGTGCGCTCGCGGGTGCGGCCATTGCCGGCAAACAGAATGGCGGACACCCGAATTTTGGCGCCGGGGCACGCCCCCACCCGCACCAGCGTGTCGGAGGGGGCTACTACCGGGGCCAGGGCGGGCGGGCGGCGCTCTTGGCTCAGCTCGCGGAGGCTGTCGGGCGGCAGGGCCGGGGGCAGACGCGTTTGGGCCTGCGCAGGCCGCAACAGCCCCAATCCCAAAAGGAGCAACCAGCTTAGCGCATTAAAAAAAGGAAGCCGGCGGCGGTAGTTCACCCCGCAAAGTTAGACGCTGAGGTAACGCAGCAGCGCGTCGAAACGCTCTTGCTCGCCCTCGTCTACGGCGGGCGCGCCGCTGAACTGCGCCGACACCACGTAGCCAAACCGCTCTAGCGTGGCCGTGATGCGGGCTAGGTTGTCAGTGTTGAGGCGCAACGTGAGCCGGATGCGGTAGGGGTCGTGCTCATCGGCAATAACGTGGGCCGAGAGAATCTTGGCGTTGTTCTCCTCCACGTAGCGGCTGATTTGCGAGAGCGAGTAGTCGCGCTCCTCCATGGTCAGCACCAGAATGCTGCCTTGGCCCGACGGGCCGGGCACGGGGCCGAAGGCGGCCAGCGCGTCGCTCACCGTTACCACGCCCGCGTATTCGTGCTGCTCGTCGAGCACGGGCACAAGCTGAATCTTTTGCTCAATGGCCAGCTCCATCACGCGGTAGAAGTGCTGGTCGTGCTGCACGTGCACGTTGCCGTAGCCCAGGGCCAGGTCGGCGAGCTGGGTATCGGGGTTTTCGTAGTCGGCCAGGTCGTGCTCTGTGATGAGGCCCCGGTACTGGCGGCCCGCCACCACGGGCAGCTGGCCCACGTGAAATTCTTCCAGCCACCGGGCGGCCTTGGCCGTGGTATCGGTAGCCTTCAGTGGCGGAATCATCTGATTGAGCAGGTCTTCGGCGAGTAGAGCAGGCATAGATACACGGGCTAAATAGCGGGTAATGAACAGTATACCAGCCAACCAGAAACAACCCGATACCCACCAGTAGCAAGTGGGCTTCGGCGCAGCTTTTTGCCTGAGGGCCAGCGGCTGCCGGGCAAAAAACGTGGCGTGAGGATATCGAAGGTAGGACTACGAAGGGGGGAGAAAGGTTGCCCTCCCGGAACAAAAACCGCGCCGGTCCTCGACCAGCGCCTCAGCTAGCGCGCTGAATGGGTGGCAATTACGAGCGAGGGCTGGGCGGCGGCGGTGCGGTGCAGGAAGCGGCGCAGGTAGCGGTTGAAGCCGTGGGGGCGCTCCATCATGGGGGCGTGGCCGCAGTGGTCGAGAAAGCCGAGCTCGACCTGGGGCAGCAGGCGCTCAAAATCGTGGGCTACTGGCGGCGGGGTAATGGTATCGTTGAGGCCCCACACGAGCAGCACGGGCACGGCAATGCGGTCCAGGTCGCCGGCCAGGTTGTGGTGCTGGGCCGAGCGCGCAATACTAATCATACGCAGGCACTTGGCGTTGGAGTTGGTAACGGCAAACACCTCATCGACCAGCTCCTTGGTAGCCACGGCGGGGTCGTAAAAGGTATAGCCCACGCGCTCGCGCACAAAATCGTAGTTGCCGCGCTTGGGGAAGGAGCCGCCCATGCCATCTTCAAACAAGCCGCTGCTGCCGGTGAGCACCAGGCGACCCACGCGGCCGGGGTTGCGCAAAGTGTATACCAGGGCTACGTGGCCGCCCAGCGAGTTGCCCAGCACCGTGAACACGGGCGGCAGCCGCAGCTTTTCTACAAAGCTGGCCACGTACTCGACCAGGCCGGGCACGGTGGCTTGCAGCAGGGGCATGTCGTACACGGGCAGCACCGGGATGATAACGCGGTGGTCAGTCGAAAATTCGGCTACCACCTCTTCCCAGTTGCTGAGCGCGCCAAACAGGCCGTGCAGCAGCAGCAACACGGGCCCCTGGCCCTCGTCGACGTAGTCAAACCCGTGCTGATGCTGGCGGCGAAGTTCCATATGCGTGCTGGGGGCTGGTTGTGAAGCGCTTGGCTGGCGGCTCGGCGAACCTAGGCTTGCGAGGCCGGCTTAGGTGCGTAATCAGGTACGCAAAAATCAGGAAACCGACTTATGCAATGTTACAACAGGTCATCCAATTTGCCAGCCAGCGCCGGCCGTGGGGCGTGAGCAGGGCCTCGGGGTGAAACTGCACGCCGTAGAGCGGCAGCGTGGCGTGGCGCAGGGCCATGAGCTCGCGGTCGGCATCGGCCGTCACGGCCAGCGGGCGTAGGCTGGCCGGCAACGTGCTGGCTTCCAGGGCCAGCGAGTGGTAGCGCGTTACGGGCTGCCGCCGGGGCAGGCCGGCCAGCCAGGGGTCGTTGCCGAGCAGCTCAATCTCGGATACCTTGCCGTGCATGGGCCGGGCGGCCCGGCGCAGCGTGGCCCCAAAAAACTCGCCCAGCGCCTGCTGCCCCAGGCACACGCCCAGCATGGGCAGGCGCTGATGGTAGTGCGCGATAACGGCCAGCAGGTTGCCGGCCGAGGCGGGCGTACCGGGCCCCGGCGACAGCACGATACCAGATACATCCAGGTTATTTAACTCGTTGATTGACAGATTATTACGACGCACCAGCACGTCAGCTCCCAGCTGGTGCAGGTAGTCGGCCAGCGTATGGGTAAAGGAGTCGAAGCTATCGAGCAGCAGAATTTTCAACGTACCTACTTCGGGTTGAGTGATTAGCAAGCATCGCTCGGCACAATCCATTGGTTAATCAGCTTACATAGCAGCCTTTAACCGGGCGAGCAGGCCGCGGGCAAAGGGCAACGCATACGCCGTGAGCTGCAAGGCCAGCGGCGTGGCCCGCACCACCCACGGCAGCACCACCGAGCCCGCCGTGAGGCTGGGCGCCAGCAAGCTGAGGCCCGCCAGGGAGGTGCCGTGTAGTAGCAAACTCAGGCCCAGCAGCCACTTGATGCCCCCGGCGGCGGCCCCCAATAAGTTATCGAGCACGCCGAGCGGGGTGAGGTGCACGGCTTTCTTCACCAGGTTGCCGAGCAGGTGCACGCTCCACATAATGAGCACCAGCACCAGCAAAAACGCCACCAGCGGCAGCAGGCCAAACAACTCGCCCACGTAGCCGCGCACCACTGGAATGGCGGCGCTCAGCAGGCTGAGGCCGCCCACCACGCTCAGCACAAAGGCCAGCAGCGACACCGCCTCCAGCACCAGCCCGTGGCGGTAGCCCCGGAAGGTGCCTACAGCCAGCGGCAGCAACAGCAGCAGGTCGAGCGGAGTCATGTTTGGTTGCTTGGCAAGCAGGCATTTAAAATGAGGAATGAAATACCTTTAGGCGGCTATGCTAACTTCCTCATTCTAAATGCCTGATTATTAGAAGTTGGTGTTATTCAGCAGGTGGCCAACTACTTCGGAGATGCGCTTGCCATCGGCCTGGCCGGCCAGCTCGCGGGCGGCACCCATCACTTTGCCCAGGTCGGAGGGGCCGGTGGCGCCCACGCGCTGGATAATGCCGACGAGCCGCTCTACCAACTCAGATTCGGTGAGCTGCTTGGGCAAAAACTCTTCAATAATGGCGAGTTCGGCCCGCTCGGTTTCTTCGAGGTCGGAGCGGAACTGCTCCTTATAGGTAGCTGCCGAGTCGCGGCGCTGCTTGGCGGCTTTGATGAGCAGCTTCTGCTCCTGGTCGGCGGTGAGGCCGGCGGTGCTGGCACCTTCGGCCGTTTCGGCCACCAAAATTTGCGATTTGATGGAGCGCAGGGCCGTGAGGCGCACTTTGTCTTTGGCCAGCATGGCTTGTTTGATGCCGGCGTCGATGGTTTCCTTGAGAGGCATTTTGGGGAGGAATTAGGGCGGGTTAGCGCGTAAAGAAATTAAGCAGGTAGCCCGGCTGCGGCGATGAATTGCCGGGGCTGGTCGAAGTATACGGCTACGCGCTGCGCCGTACGGCGGATGCCATACGGGCCAGTGACTACCACTGGCTCGGCAAAGGTCAACAGGAGATTGGGAGTAGCAAACAGCAGCTTGCTCAGGCTAAGGATGCCCGTGCCAGGGTCCGGGGCCTCCCGCAGCACTTCGGCGGCTAGCAAGCTGGCCCGCGGCACAGTCAGCTCCCACACAAACCCAATGCGAATGCGCAGCTCGGTGGCGGTGAGCAGCGTGGGCTGCAAGCGTACCGCCTGGGCATGGCCCACCAGAAATACGATACCGTACAAGTCTAAAAACAGCAGCCACGGGGCCAGGCGCGGGCACCAGTGCTGCGCCAGCAGGTGCACGCAGGTGGCTTCGACCGTGAGCACCGCCGCCGCAGTGGCAACCAGCGCCATAAACCCTGACTCGCGGTAGCTGCTGAAAGCCGTGGCCCGGGCCGGGGCTCGGGGGGCGGCCCACCAGCCCAGGCCGGCGTAGCGCAGCACAGTGAGCTCGGCCAGCAGCAGCTCGCCTACGGGCCCTAGTGCCCGCACAGCAGCCTGCACACTGGGCCAGATGCGCGGCTCCTGCGCATAGGCGGCCCGATAGGCCCGCACGAGGCGGCGGGCCCGCCACGCCGCCAGCCCCAGGGCAGTTGCTTCGAGCAGGGCGGGCAGCAGGTACAGGGCGCGCAACGGGCCCTGCTGGGCGGCCGGCAGCAGCCAGCCAGCCAAGGCCAGGCAAGCGCCCAGCACGGCTACCAGGCTAATGGGCGACAAGCGGTAGGGCCGCACTACCAGAAAGTAGAACAGCACGGGCACGCCCACCAGCAAATCAACCGTCACGCCCACGGAGAGCGCCGGACGCTGGCTAAATGCCGCCCGATGGATAATGGCGTTTTCGATGCCCACCACCAATATGGCCAGCAGCCCAAAAAGTAGCACCGGACCTAAGCGAACAGGAACGCGAGACGAACTAGTCATGGTCTGGCTGGTTTGGGTAGGTAGTGAAAGCTGGGCGCTGTGCAACACGCAGCCGGCCAGCAAATGTACCTTGCACTGCCCACGCCACCCACCTCGGGCAGCCAGCCCGCGCAGCGGGCGTATCTGCGAAACTCGTTTAATCCGTTTGAATCTGTGGTTAAGTTAAGCGTCAACATCAACAAGATTGCCACCCTGCGCAACGCCCGGGGCCTGCACGCCCGCCCCGACCTGCTGCAAGCCGCCCGCGACATTGAGCGCTTTGGGGCCGAAGGCATTACCGTGCACCCGCGCCCCGACGAGCGCCACATTCGCTACGACGATGTGCGCAACCTGAAGAGCGTCGTTACGACTGAACTCAATGTGGAGGGCAACCCCACGCCCGACTTCCTGGCCCTGTGCCGCGAGGTGCGCCCCGAGCAGGTGACGCTGGTGCCCGACGCGCCCGACGCCATTACCTCCAACGCTGGCTGGGACGTGGTGCGCCACCAGAGCTTCCTGCGCGATGTGGTGGCCGAGCTCAAAAGCCACGGAGCCCGCGTGAGCATTTTTCTCGACCCCAACCCGGCCCTGATTGCTGCCGCCGCCAGCACCGGCACCGACCGCATTGAGCTCTACACCGAGGCCTACGCCCGCTACTACCCCACCGACCGCGCGGCGGCGGTGCTGCCCTACCGCGCCACGGCCCACGCTGCCGTGGCCGCCGGCCTGGGCCTGAATGCCGGCCACGACCTCGACCTCGAAAACCTGGCCTACCTGGCGCAGGAACTACCTGGTTTGCAAGAAGTAAGCATCGGCCACGCGCTGGTGGCTGATGCGCTATACCTGGGCCTGGAAAACGTAGTGCAGCTGTACAAGCGGCAGCTCAGGTAGCGTGGACTCTGCGAGTCCGCGCGTGGGGTGTTCGGGTATCGTGCCACGCGCGGACTCACAGAGTCCACGCTACATCCTGATTTCCACGGTAAACTGGCCGGGGTCGGCCAGGGGGTCGGGGGCCTGGGCGGGTAGCGGCTGGGGTGAGTAGAGCGCGCACAGCGTGTTGCCGACCTGTACTAGCTGGCCGGGCAGGCCGGGCGGCAGGCCATCGAGCAGCCCGGCCAGCACCTCCCAGCGGGGCTGGCCGGGCTGACGGCTAGCATCGTGCCATACTACTGTGGTAGAGGTACTTACCAGGTACTCAAATACGCGGGCCGTGTCGCGGCGCACGGCTTCGTAACGGTGGTCGCCATCAATAAAAACCAGGTCGAATGGCCCGGCCTCGCGCTGTAAGCCGGCCAGGTCGAACGTGGCGGAGTTGCCGTGCAGGTGCACCACGTGGGGGAGCGGCTGCGAGAAATGGCCGTGCAGCTCAATGTAGCGCTCGGGCAGTTTCAAGGCGCGCATTTCGGCGGGGCTGAGGTTGAGCGTGTGCACGCTGGTGGCCTCGGCAGCCACGTTGGCGGCGCTTTCGCCACGCCAAGTGCCGATTTCGAAGTAGCGGCAGGCCGGGTGCTGCCGGGCCAGGGCGCGCAGCAGCAGCAAATCGGTAGGTAGCGAGCCGCCATCGCCGAAGGCAAACGGCGCTACTGTGCGGGCGGTGAGGGGCGCGGTGGGTGGCACGAAGTGCGCGAACGGCACCAGCGGCAGGCCACCGCCCGCCAGGCCAGGCCAGCGGCCGGCGTGGGCCAGGGCGCGGGCGCGCCAGGCGGGCACATCGGCGGCCAGCACTTCGGTGAGCAGGGCGGGGGTACGGGCCAGGGCGGCCAGGGCGCGCAGGGCAATGGTGAGGCGGGAAGGCACTAAAAAAGCATTAGCCAAAGACGCTGCAAGATAACCGGCTAGCTCCCTAGTCAGCTTACTGGCGGCCTGGCTCGCTGCCCCACCCTGGCACGCTCCTTGCGCGCCACCTAGCCGGCCGTACATTGCGCCTTCATTTACTTTTTAGTTACAATCATAGTGCATTCACGTAGTAATCTGGCCTTGGGCCTGGGGCTGCTCGCTGGCCTTGGCATGGCATCCTGCAACCGCTCTGAGCAGGGCGAAAACACGGCTGGGAAGGGCGATTCCCTCACCACCGCCAACCAGCCTACCCCCATTGATACCGTGAAAATTAAGCGCATGGCTTTGCAGCGCGACTCACTGAAGGCCGACAGCATTGCCCGCAAAACGGGCCAGCTGCCGGGCGCTATTCTGCCGGGGCACCGCATTATCGCGTTTTATGGCAACATTCGTTCGAAAGGCATGGGTATTCTGGGCCGCGAGCCCAAAGCCCAGATGATGCGCAAGTTTGACAAGGTGCTGGCCGAGTGGCAGGCCGCCGACCCCAGCATTCCCGTAATGCCGGCCATCCACAGCGTGACCATTACGGCGCAGGGCGCGGCGGGCTCCGATGGCAAATACCGCCTTATGAACTCGAAGAGCACCATTGAGGAAACCCGCGCCTGGGCCAAGGAGAAAAACGGACTGCTGTTTATGGATGTGCAGGTGGGCCTCAGCGACTTGCCTCACGAGCTGCCCAAGCTGGAAGAATACCTCAAGGACCCAACCATTCACCTGGGCATCGACCCCGAGTTTGCGATGGCCACCAAAAACGCGCGGCCCGGCAAAAAAATCGGCACCTACGACGCCAAGGACGTGAACTACGCCATCAACTTCCTGGCCCGCATTGTGAGCGAAAACCATCTGCCGCCCAAAATGCTGATGGTGCACCGCTTCACGCAGGGCATGCTCACCAACTACCAGAATATCAAGCTCGACCCGCGCGTACAGGTAGTGATGGACATGGACGGCTGGGGCAGCCCCACCCTCAAAAAGGATTCCTACAAAGCTTACGTGGAGAAGCAGCCCGTGCAATACACTGGCTTCAAGCTCTTTTACGAATACGACATCAAGCCCAAGGGCTCGCACCTGATGACGCCCAAGGAAATACTGACCGAGCTAAACCCCGTGCCACTATACATTCAGTATCAATAAGTTGCTTTGATACCAGCCAGCAACAAAAAGGGCTTCCCGCATAATGCGGGAAGCCCTTTTCTATAACCTAGTGCCTAACAATGGTCACCTAAATAAATCACTTATACAGCATGGTTTGCAAAATGCGGGCCACGTTTTAGTGCGCCGCGTTGAGGTCCATTTTTTCGCCGGGCTGGGCGCGCTTCACCAGTAGGATGAGCGGCAGGCAGGCAATGAAGAAGAAGCCCAGGGTAGTGAATATCTGCGAGTAGGTGATGATGGATACCTGTTTCATCAGCACCCCTTCGAGGGCGGCGTAGGCCTGCTGCTGCGCCTGGCCGGCAGAGAAGCCCTTGGCCATGAAGCTCTGGGTAAAAGCCTGGATGCGCTGCACCGTTTCGGGGTTGTAGAGCGAGATGTTGGGCAGCAGACCCACCCGGGTACTGGCCATGCTGCGCTCGAGGTACGTGCCCACGATGGCCACCCCAAACGAGCCGCCGAGCTGGCGAATCATGCCGGTGAGACCGGCTGCCTGGCCCGCATCTTTACCCTGCAAACCGGCCAGACTCATGGTGGTGATGGGCAGGAAAATGAGGCCCAGGCCCACGCCGCGCGTAATCAATGGCCAGAAGAAGTCACCCTGAC
Organism: Hymenobacter sp. H14-R3; assembly: GCF_030063445.1. Lineage (GTDB taxonomy): Bacteria > Bacteroidota > Bacteroidia > Cytophagales > Hymenobacteraceae > Hymenobacter. The sequence continues at coordinate 412,378 of NZ_JASITD010000001.1, forward strand.
CAGCGGTGGGCGAAATTTTGGCGCTCATCCAGAACGTAAAGCCAAAGAAGATGGTGAAGCCCATGCCCAGCAGTAGTTTTTGGGGCACGCCATTTTGCAGCGACTTGCCAATAACCGGCATCATGAAGCCCGAAGCCAACGCCCCTGGCAGCAGCAACAAGCCCGTTTGGGCGGCCGAGAAGCCCAGGATGCGCTGCGTAAAAATCGGCAGCACAAACACCGAGGCGAACAGCCCGAACCCTAGCACAAACGATAGGAACGCACCCACCGCCAGGTTGCGGCTCTTGGTGAGCACCCGCAGGTCTACGATGGGCTTCTCGGCCGTTAGCTCGCGCCAGATAAAGCCGATGATGCCCACGGCGGCCAGCGTCGCAAACAGCATGATTACCCTGCTGTCGAACCAGTCCTCGGTTTCGCCCTGCTCCAGCACGTATTGCAGCGAGCCCACACCCAGCACCAGCAGCCCGATGCCGGCCCAGTCAATCTCACGCAGCTTGCGCGGAATAGCGTTTTTAATGCGCTCGGGGTCGCGGATGAATAGGACGGTGAAGATGCTGGCCAGGATACCTACCGGCACGTTCACGTAGAAAATCCAGGGCCAGCCGAGGCTGCTATCCACGATGTAGCCGCCGAGCGTGGGCCCGATGGTGGGCCCGATGATGACCCCCATCCCGAACAAGGCTTGGCCTAGGGCCAGTTGCTTGGGTGGGAAGGTATCAATCAGGATGGCCTGCGACGTAGCCATGAGCGCGCCGCCGCCCACACCCTGAATGAAGCGGAACGCCACCAACTCCCAGATGTCGGTGCTCTGCCCGCAGGCAATGGAGGCGAGCGTGAAGATGATGACCGACGTGAGGTAGTAATTGCGCCGCCCAAACTGCTCGGCCAAAAAGCCGGTCATCGGAATCACAATCACATTGGCGATGGCGTAGGCCGCCACCACCCAGCTTACTTCCTGCTGCGTGGCCGAGAGGTTGCCCATCATCTGGGTCAGGGCCACGTTCACGATGCTGGTATCAATCAGCTCCAGCAAGACGCAGAGAACTACCGTAACCACGATAATCCACTTTTTAAATCCGGTTTCCATTCTGTGAATGAGTGAATGAGTGAATGAGTGAATGAGTGAAGTAGCTTAGCCGCTTCTTGCTCAGACCTCAGTGTAGTAGTAATGGATAATAAGGAGGCTTTTGCGGGGGCTTTTCGGGCGCGCACCAAAATGGCCTCGCTGCGCATTATATGCTTGTATCAGCAGTTGCCTCGCACGGGCGAGGCCGCCATAATTGGCAAGCAGCTTTTGCGCTCAGCTACTTCGGTAGCAGCCAACTACCGCGCTGCCTGCCGGGGCCGGTCGGGGGCCGAATGGTACGCCAAGATGTGCATTTGCGTGGAGGAAGCCGACGAAACGCATTGTTGGCTTGAGCTACTGGGCGATGCCGAAATTTTTCCCAAATCGAAACTCGCCGCCCTAGAGCAGGAACACCTGGAAATAATATCTATCCTAGCCACCGCCTGCACATCATAATAAAGGGAGGGAATTACAAATGAGTGAGTTGTGAATGAGTGATTTTTACAAGAATAATTTACTCATTCACAACTAAAAACTCATCCGCAACTAATAATTCACTCATTCACAACTCATTCATTCACAATCATTTAACTGCCACAATCGCGTTCACACTCATGCCGGCGCGCAGGGGGTGCTGGGCATCCTCCTTATCGAGCACTATTTTGACGGGCACGCGCTGAGTCACTTTCACAAAGTTGCCGCTGGCGTTGTCGGGGGGAAGCAGAGCGAAACGGGCACCCGTAGCAGCCGACAGTGACTCGATGTGTCCCTCAAACTCCTCGCTAGGGTAGGCATCTACCTCAATCTTAGCTTTTTGGCCCACCTTCATATTTTCAAGCTGGGTTTCCTTGTAGTTGGCAATCACCCAGGTTTTACCGCTCGATACCAAGCCGATGAGCTGCTGGCCGGGGCCTACTACTTGGCCGGGCTGCACATTTTTCTTGCTCACTACGCCATTGGCGGGAGCCGCGAGGGTAGTGTAGCTCAGCTGAAGCTTGGCGTTGTCGAGGTCCGACTGGCGCTGCTTCACCACGGCCTGGGCCACGGTGATTTGCTGCTGCGCGGCCACCACCTGCTGGCGGGCCACCGATACCTGGTCCTGAGCGGTGCTTTGCTGGGCGGTGGTCATTTTCAGGTTGGCGGCCACGGCGTCGTAGTCGCTTTGCGGAATAATGTCATCCTTACGGAGCTTCACGCTACGGGCCAGGTCTTGCTGCAAGCGCGTCCGGCTGGCCGCGCTCACGCCAATGGTGGTTTGGGCGGTGCGCACGTTGGCCTGGGCGGTGCCCACGCCAGCGCGGGCGGCTATTACCTGGGCCTGGGCCGCCACGAGGGCCGCCTCCATGGCGTTCACGCGCTGCTGGTAGTCCGACTTGTCGATGGTGACGAGCGTGTCGCCCTTCTTCACCACCTGGTTGTCATTGACATACACTTTGATAACCGGCCCGCCTACGCGGGGAATGATAGGGTACACGTCGCCTTCTACGGCCGCGTTGTCGGTGCTTTCGTGGGCCTGCGAGTACTGGTAGCGCGTCCAGCCGAAGTAGCCACCCGCCAGCAGCACCAGGGCTAAAATAATAAAAACTAGTGGGTTACGCTTTTTGGGTTCTTCGAGCGGCTCGGCAACAGCGGTCGGCACTTCGTCGTGGGGTTGGGTTTGGGTAGCCATATTTTTGAGCTGTTAGCTATTAGCTGTTAGCTACTAGCCTGTTAAAAATGGTTGGAAGAGTTTACGGGGACTAGAACAGAAGAAAGGACGAAAAAGCCAGCAGCCATCGGCTAATAGCCAGCAGCCCGACAAGCTATTCGCGCACGAGCAGCGTGGGGCAGGGCGCGGTGCGCACCACCGTTTCGGCGGTGTTGCCCATCAAAAAGCGGCTGAGGCAGGTTTGGCCGTGCGCCCCAATCACGATGAGGTCGGCGTGGTGCCGCTGGGCTTCGGCCAGGATGCTGGGGGCTGCCTCACCCTGCACTGTGGTAGTGCTCACGCGGCGGGCCCCGGCCGCCTCGGCGGCGGCCCGGTGGGCATACAGCTCGGCCTCTATGCCAGCAACGGCCAGCCCGGCCGGCTCCTGCACGTAAAGCAGGCGCAGCTCGGCTCCGGTGCCCACGGCCAGCGCGGCGGCATAGGCCACCAGCGCCACCGAGGCGGCCGAAAAGTCAAGCGGACAGAGGATGGTGGTGAGGGTCATTATGGGTGAATGAGTCAGTGAGTTAGTTAATGAATGAGTAGGTTATGTATGGGCAGTGAGCGGTGAGGGGACGGAGTATTCTTATATACTTCATTCCTGCCCCAATTACTTCACCCACTTAATCAACAACTTATTCATTCACAGCTGATTACTGCCATATTTGCTCGCCGGTGGCGCGGCGCAGCTGGTACTGGCCAAGGGTATAATTGTACATGGCCTGGGCGCGGGCTAGGCGCGACTGCGAGAGCTGGGTTTCGGCATCGAGCACGTCGAGGTTCTGGCCCACGCCGTAGCGGTAGCGGCCCTCGGCGCGGGTGAGGGCGTCGGTGGCCTGGGTCACCTGCTGCAAAGCATTGTCGTAGCGGGCCTGGCTGAACTGCATGTTATTAACGGCCTGGCGCACATCAGCGCGAATCTGCTCCTGGGTGTCAGCGGTACGGGCCTGGGCGGCGCGGTAGCTGGCGGCGGCCTCCACACGCTGCTTGCGGTTGCGGCCCCCGTCGTAGATGGGTACCGACAGCTGGGCCTGCGCCACGGTATTGAACCGGACGTCGTTGATGGTGCCGGTGGGTAAGATGTAGCCGTTCTTGCCGCCCACCTGCGCGCCCACCCCCAGGCTGGGCATATTGCTGCGGTTAATGAGCTTGGCCTGTAGCTCGGCAGTGTTTTCGGCATCGCGGCTGAGCTTCACCTCGGGGCGGTTTTCAGCGGCTTTAGCCAGTTCGGCGGCCAGGTCCACGGGCCGCGGCTCGTAAGCCAGGCGGCCCTTCACCGGAATATCGGTTTGCTGGGGCTTGTGCAGCAGCCGCGCCAGCTGCACCTGCTGGTTGAGGAGCTGGTTTTGCAAATCGAGCTTGGAGTTTTCGGCCTGCGTGATGCGCACGTCGGTAGTCGTGACGTCAAATTTGGTGCTCACGCCGGCATCCACTCGTTTCTGCATTTCGTTGCGGTGCGTCACCAGCGAGGCAATCTGCTGGTCCTGCACCCGAATGCTCTCGCGCATAAACAGGATGTTGTAGTAGGTCTGCGCCGCGTTGAAAGCCAGGTCGCGCCGGGCCACGATGATGTTATCCTGCGCCGTTTGCACCTGCGAGCGCGAGAGGTCCGTGCTGGCCCCGCGCTTGCCAAAGTCGAACAGTTCGTACTGCGCCGTAATGTGCGCGTCGAAAACATTGTTGGGGGCAAAGCGCAGTTCCGGCCCGTTGCCAAAAGAAGTGTGCGACACTGGCGAGAGGTGCGAGTAGGCAGCCGTGCCCGTAACCAAGGGCAGGAAGCCGGCCTGAGATTGGGCCAAGCGGCTGGAAGCGGCGTTGGCCAGCTCAGTAAGGTTAGCCACGCCAGGGTTGGCATCAAGCACTGCTTGCACAGTACTGCCGAGCGAAAGTGAGTCGCTGAGCACGCCAACGGACTGATTAGCAGCGGGCAGGCCAGGCAGGGTTTGCGCCAGCGCGGGCTGCGTCAGCAGCGCGCCCGCCAGGGACAGGCCCGCAAAACCGGCAAGTTGATATCTAGAAAACATAAGCCAAGTGGCGTAGTAGTGTGAACTAGGCTTACCCAATGCTGTGCCAATAGGTTACAGCCGGGTTTATTCGGGGTAACTAGCTTGTTATGTGTATTTTAGGGTTAACAGGCTCTTATTTGCCCAATGAATAAACATTACCTTAAACAAAGGGTTTCCTCATATAACAGGAATCCCTTCTAAAATACTTCCCTTTCGGTATCCGTTGCTATGCTCGCGCCCAACCCCGACGAATCGCTGCTGCTGCACCTCAACGAGGCCATTGCCACCATCCGCGACAAGGAAACCCTGTTTCGGGTCATCACCAACAAGCTGCGGCTCATCTTTCCGTTTGACCTCATCGGTATCAATGTCTTTGATAAAGAATTAGTTAATAAGCGCTTGTTTTTGCGCAGCTACGTAGGCGGCCCCGCCGAAAGCCTGCCGGTTGATGCCTCTTCAACTGTTTTCTCACCCATTGCCGGCTCGCCCGTCGAGCAGCTGGTGGCCGACCCACACCTGCGCCACATCACGCTACAAGAATACGCGGCTGAATACCCTGATTTTGAGCCTTTCAACAAGCTGCGCCGGGAGGGCATCAACTATATGACTACCGTGCCGCTGCGGCTGGGCGGGCGGCTCACGGGCTTCCTTATTTTGGCCGCCGCCCGCCGCCCGGCCCTTTCTGCGGCCGATGAGCACCTGTTGCTCAGCATTGGCTCGCTGGTGGCCGTGGCTGTGGGCAACACGCTGGCCTTCGAGGACATAGCCCGGCGCGAAGGGGAGCGCACCATGCAGCTGGCCATTACCAATGCCCTGCTCAGCATCAAGCAGCGCGAGCCGCTGTTTCGGGCCGTGGCCGAGAGCCTGGGGCAGGTGGTGCCGTTCGACTACTTCGGCATTCGGGTGCTGCGCACCGGGCCAGCCAAGGATTTTGAGGCCTTTGCCGAATTTTCGCGGGTGGGCACCGGCGACTTTGTGGCCCTTGCCCTCGACCGCCCCCCGGTTGAGGGCGATGCGGGCATCTACTTGCAGCTCAGCAGCTTGCTGCAAGCGCCCGGCGTGTATGCCGGGGCCGAGTTCCACGCGCTGGCCGTGCGCTACCCGCGCCTGCGCTACGTGTATGATCACTACGGCACGCGCGCCCTGCTGGTGGCCCCCATCTGGCAGCGCCCCGACAGCCAGGCGGTGCTCACGCTGGCGGCCACTAACCCCGAGGCTTTTACGGCTGATAACCAGTCCGTTATTCAGTCGCTGGTGCCGCAGATTGCGCTGGTGCTCGAAAACCTGTTTGCCTTCGAGCAGATTGAGGAGCTCAAGGCCCAGGTGGAGCAGGAACGCACCTACCTCATCGACGAAATCAATACCGACCGGCCTGCCGATGGCCTCATCGGCACCAGCCCGGCCTTGCAGCAGGTGCGCCAGCGCATTGCCCAGGTGGCGGGCACCGATGCCACGGTGCTCATTACCGGCGAAACCGGCACCGGCAAGGAAGTAGTGGCCAGGGCCTTACACCAGGCATCGCCCCGCCTGGGCCGGGCCCTGGTCAAAATCAACTGCGCCGCCCTACCTGCGCAACTAATTGAAAGCGAGCTGTTCGGCCATGAAAAAGGGGCTTACACCGGGGCCGTGGAGCGCCGCATTGGCAAGTTTGAGCTGGCCAACGGCGGCACCATTTTTCTGGATGAGGTGGGCGAGCTGCCCCTCGACCTGCAAGCCAAGCTGCTGCGCGTGCTGCAAGAAAAGGAGTTTGAGCGCCTGGGCAGCAACCGCGTGCTGCAAACCGACGCCCGCGTGCTGGCCGCCACCAACCGCGTGCTCGAAGAGGAGGTACGCGCCGGTCGCTTTCGAGCCGACCTCTACTACCGGCTCAACGTGTTTCCCATTCACCTGGCCCCGCTGCGCGAGCGCCCGCAGGACATTGCGCCCCTGGTGCAGCACTACCTGGCTACCCTCAGCAAGCGCCTGGCGCGGCCGCCGCGCGCCATCCGGCCCGCCGACCTGGCCGCGCTGCAAGCCTACGCCTGGCCCGGCAACATCCGCCAGCTGGAGCACGTGCTGGAGCAGGCCATTATTGTGAGCCAGGGCCCGTGGCTGGAATTCGGGGGCTTTGCCGCGGCCCCCACGCTGCTGGCGCTGCCGCCCACGGCCGCACTATTGCCCAGCGAAACAGCCCCCACCGCCGCCACCAATGCTACCAACGCGCCCCTCAAAACGCTGCGCGAGCAGGAGCGCGACCATATTCTGCTGGCGCTGCACCGCACTGAGGGCCGCGTGAGCGGCCCCAGCGGCGCGGCCCTGCTGCTGGATATCAATCCGAAGACCCTGGAAGCCCGGATGAAGAAGCTGGGCATCCGGCGCACCGTGGTGGCGGGGTGAGCTGACATTATCGGCGAGTTTTCACTGATTTTTAGCCCATAAAAAACTGCTGTTTACCTCCGCTTTGTGTCGCTTCACTTTAGCCCCTTACTTTCCGATGCGAGATAATTGCTTTAACATACTAATAACCAGTATTTTATCAATAACTAGCAGTAGTTATGCCGCCGCGCAAACCACTGATACTCACAACCTTGCTACCGATACACTTCAGCCAGCCAACGCCAGCTACTACTTGCCTGTGACCCGCATTCGCACACTGAAAGGCCAGATGCCTTACGTGTTCCTGCGCGAATCATCGGACGGGCAAAGCAAAATACTCGAGTTTACCTGGCGGCACCCACTTGCCCTGCCCCGACCTAAGCCACTCATTATCAGGCTTTCCCAAATAAAATGGGTGGTGATGCAAGGCAACTATTACGAGCCTGTCCGGCTACTTGAGGGCGATGTGCAAACGCTGGCCTGGCGGCGGTTGGCAGGCCCACGAGTGGAGCTGTTTGATATTGCCTGGCCCAAAGCCAGGGCAATATCCTTCGTTCCCATCGTTGGGCAAGCCGTAGACCTGCTGGCCAGGCGCGACAGCAGCGACTACCAACATAGCTGGCTAGTGGTTGAAAAACATTAGATAGTCGGGTATAATTTAGCAAGTTTGATGCGAGCATCGGCCGTTTTGAATTGCCAGTTGCGGGGCTTGGGCCGCGCATTCTGGCGGTCTTGCCACTGTTCTACCACTTG
>NZ_JASITD010000020.1 GCF_030063445.1 Hymenobacter sp. H14-R3
CCTGCTCATCCGCTGGGCCAAAAAGCCGGAAAACTACCTGGCCATGCTCCATTTTGCCTGCGCCCGAATTACGTGGTACAATTGTCTTTTTGGGTGACGCTGTTTCCCTATTCGGATAGGCACTTAAAGCGAATCGGGGGCCGGGGGATGAGGCCCCGCCTACCCCAGCGCCAGCAGCTTCTCAAACGCGGCCCGCGCCCGGCCACTATCCAGCGACTCAGCCGCCTGGGCCAACCCTTCAGCCACATTAGCGGCGCGGCCGGCGGTGCGCAGGGCCAGCGCGGCATTGGCCAGCACGGCGTTGCGGTGGGCGGCGGGGGCCTCGTTGCGCAATACACGCTGAAAAATAGTGGCCGCCTCGGCCACCGTGTCGCCGCCAAACAGCGCCTCGGGCGTAGTCTGCGGCAGGCCTAAGTCGCTGGGCGACAGCAGCTCCTCGCCCTGGCGGCTGATGAGCTTCACCGGCCCGGTCAGCGATACCTCGTCGTAGCCGTCGAGGCTGTGCACGATGAGGAATTCGCGGCCCGCCTCCTGCTGGTGCAGGTAGGCGTAGAGGCGCGCCAGCTCCAGGCTGAACACGCCCACCAGCTGCAAGCGCGGCCGGGCCGGGTTCACGAGTGGCCCCAGCATGTTGAAAAACGTTTTCACGCCCAGCTCCTTGCGCAGCGGTGCCACGTTTTTGAGGGCCGGGTGAAACAGCGGCGCGTGCAAAAAGCAGATGTTGGCCTCGTCAAGCTGGCGCTTCAGCGCGTCGTTATCGGCCGTGAATTTTACGCCCATGTGCTCCAGCACCGTGCTGCTGCCGCTGATGCTCGACACGCCGTGGTTGCCGTGCTTAGCCACTGGCTGCCCCGCGCCGGCCACCACAAAGGCCGATAACGTGGAGATATTGAACGTGTTACGCCCATCGCCGCCGGTGCCGCACACGTCCATCGCATCGACGCCGCCGAGGTCCACGGGGCGGCACAGCTCCAGCAGGGCGTTGCGGAAGCCGGCCAGCTCCTCCACCGTCACGCTGCGCATGAGGTACACGGTGAGGAAAGCGGCAATCTGGGCGGGGTTGTACTGGCCCTGGGCAATGCCGAGCACCACGCGGTGCGCCTCGTCCTGGGGCAGCGTGCGGTAGGCAAAGAGGTGATTTAGAGTATCTTTCAAGGTGCTACTGCTTATAGATTAGATTTTTACAGCTGTCATTGCGAGCCTGCGAAGCAATCGCATCAGAACGAGTCATTCGGGTATCGGGCGGGTGCGATTGCTTCGCAGGCTCGCAATGACATATGGCATGGGCACGGTTCACCCATTGACCCAGTTGGCCAGCATGGTTTTGCCGTGCTCCGTGAGCACCGACTCGGGGTGAAACTGCACGCCCAGCACGTCGTAGTCGCGGTGGGCGAGGGCCAGCACCTGGCCGTTTTCGTCCAAAGCCGTGATGCGCAACTCGGCCGGCACGCCTTCGGGCGCGATGGTCCAGGAGTGGTAGCGGCCCACGCGCACGTTGTCGGGCACGTCGTTAAAGAGCCGGTTATCAGCGGCTTCGGGAGTTTGGTGCAGCGTGTGGGCTACGCCGTGGTGCACCTCGCCGAGGTTGGCGAGCTGGCCGCCAAAGGCTTCGCCAATGGCCTGGTGGCCCAGGCAAACGCCCAAAATATGCTTGGTCGGCGCGTAGCGTTTAATTAATTCGGGCATGATGCCGGCCTCGCTCGGGATGCCGGGGCCCGGCGACAGCAGAATGTGCGAGTACTTATCGACCTCATCGAGGCTGATTTTATCGTTGCGAAACACGTCTACTTCCTGGCCCAATTCGCGCAGCATATACACGAGGTTGTAGGTGAAGGAGTCGTAATTGTCGAGAACTAGAATGGGCATTATTGAAATTCTTTTTAAGCTGTCATGCTAAGCGCAGCGCAGCGGAGTCGAAGCATCTTGGCCGCTTCCTCCGCACCGCTCAACGAAGCGGTAGAGATGCTTCGACTCCGCTACGCTGCGCTCAGCATGACGAACGTTATTGATTACGCATTCATTAATTACACCTGCTCGGCCTGCTGCATGGCCGCGCGTAGCGCGCCCAGCTTGTTGTGCACTTCCTGCAACTCATTGGCGGGCACCGACTTGGCCACCACGCCCGCGCCGGCCTGGAAATACAGCGTGTTATCCTTGCTCAGAAACGTGCGAATCATAATGGCGTGGTTGAAGTCGCCGCCGAAGTCGAGCGCGCCGATGCAGCCGCCGTAGAAGCCGCGCTGCGTGCTTTCGTACTCATCAATGAGCTGGATGGCGCGGTACTTGGGCGCGCCCGAAAGCGTGCCGGCCGGGAAGGTTTCGCCCACCACGTCGAGCGGCTCGGTGTCGGGGCCGAGCTGGCCCACTACCTTGGAAACCAGGTGAATAACGTGCGAATAGTACTGAATTTCCTTGAAGCGCTCCACGGCCACCACGTCGCAACGGCGGCTGAGGTCGTTGCGGGCCAGGTCCACGAGCATCACGTGCTCGGCGGTTTCCTTGGGGTCGTCGAGGAGCTGCTGGGCCAGCTGGGCATCGGCCGCATCGTCGCCGGTGCGCCGGAAGGTGCCCGCAATGGGGTAGAGTACCGCCTGCCCCTTGCTCACCACAATCTGCGACTCGGGCGACGACCCAAACAGCTTGTAGCTGCCATAGTCGAAAAAGAACAGGTACGGCGACGGGTTGAGCGAGCGCAGCGCCCGGTACACGTTAAACTCGTCGCCCTGAAACCCCTGCTGAAAGCGCCGCGAGAGCACCATCTGAAACACGTCGCCGCGCTGGCAGTGGTGCTGCCCCAGCCGAATCAGCTCCAGAAACTCGTCGTCGGTAGCGTTCGAGGTTTCGGGGCCGGTGAGGTGGAAGCCGTGGGTGGCAAAGTTGCGGTTCTGAATAATCGACTCGATGGCGTCGAGCGTATCGGTCACCGGCTCTTCACCCTCTGTAAGGTATTGATGTTCAAATAGATACAGCTCCTCCTTGAAGTGGTTGATGGCGATAACGTAGCGAAACGCCTGGTACACAATGGCTGGCACGGTGCTCACGCCGGGCTTGTCGCGCAGCGTCACGTCCTCAAAATACTGCACCGCCTCGTAGGCCATGTGCCCAAACAACCCGTTGGTAATGAAGGGCAACCCCGACGGTGCGGCCGGCCGAAAGCTGCTCCGAAACTCGCGCAGCTGCGTGAGCGCCTGGCGCGGGTCGGCCAGCGTGCTGGTGGTGGCCGGCTGGCCGGGGTGCTGGGTGGTGAGCTGGTTCTTATCCAGCTCAAACCGCGCCACCGGGCTAAAGCACAGGTACGAAAAGCTGTTGCTATTGCCGTGGTAGTCAGAGCTTTCGAGCAGCAGCGTGCCCACAAACTGGTCGCGCAGGCGCAGGTACAGGCTCACCGGTGTGAGGGTATCGGCCAGCAGGCGCCGGTGGCGGCTATGAACGATAGTGGCGGGAGTGGTGGCAGTAGCGGCCGACATGGTAGAGGAAAACGGAATGACAGGACAACAAAAAAGCCCGCTGCGGTGAGCAGCGGGCTTGGAGAATCTCTAAGGGTTCAACCAACTATATATGCCTAATGCTCAGCCTTTTGGAAAGGTTGAGTGCCACCAGCTTTGCGAAACGGTTGCGGAGAAAGGCATGGGTTGTGGTCGGTTTGCGGGGGCAAAGGAACAACGCTTTTGGGGAAAAGCAAATTTTTGAGGCGAAAAAAACGCTTCCTTACCTACTTTTCAATCACCGTGTATTCGAGGTTGACTAAGCCCGTGGCCGGGTTGGGCTGGGGGTTGATGCCGATTTTAGCCGGGTCAAAAAAGCCACTCTCGGCCAGCGCGCGCTGCGACTGCACGAGCTTGGCCCGGCTGAACAATTCGCCTTTGCGCAGGGGCAGTAAGGCGAGCACATCGGCAGTGGGTATTTTCTTGTTGCCCTGCACGGTAATGCTATTGATGTGAGCCACTGGGCCTTCGCTGATGGTAAGGAGCAGGTCGGTAGCGCCATCGGGCCGGGGCGTGGCGCTGGGCGTGACCTGAAAAAACAGGTAGCCCTGGTCCATGTAGCGCGAGGTAACGTCGCTGTTGTCGGGCCGGTAGGCGAGCGTAGTTGCCAGCGCTTCTTTCGAGTAAGGGTCGCCCGGCTTGAGCCCCAGCGCCTGGTTGAGCTGGGCGGTGGAAAGAAACTGGTTGCCCTGCCAGGTAATGGTGCCAATGCGGCCCTGGGCCTTGGCCACCGGCTTAGTACCGGGCAAGCCGGCCGCTACCGATGGCGCGGGGCCGAGCAGCGCCGCGCCTACCCAGGCCAGGGCGGCGATTGGCATAACCAACAGAAAACGAAGCTTTTTCATGGGGGAAGAAGGAGGAAAAGTGAGCATGTGAATGCGCCTGGCCACCTGCCGGGCCGCAAAAGGGTGCACCAGCGCGGTGGGCAGCGGCCCGGCCGCCAGCTTGAGCAGCAAGCGCCCGTAGGCCGCGCGGGTGCCGGCCGGGCGCGTCACGGCGGCATCGGCGAGGTACTCGTGCACCAAGCGCAGCTGCCGTCGGTAGTAGGGCACGAGGCCATTAAACCAGAAAAACCACCCCACGGCCTCGGCCAGCAGCAGGTCGAGCGAGTGGTGCTGCGCGCCGTGCACCTGCTCGTGCTGCACCAGCAGCGCGTAGTCGGCGGCGCTGAGCTGGGCGTGGGCGGGCGACAAAAACACGCAGCGCCCAAACGAAAACGCCGGTCGGCCGGGCGCGGGCAGCTGCACCAGCCAGCCCCGGCCCAGGCGCGTGCGCGGGTGCCGCCGGCTGAGGCGGTAGAGCCAGCCCAGGTGGCGCGCCGTGCCCCACCCCCGGTAGCCCACCCCCGCCCAATACACTACCAGCGCCCCGCCCAGCCACGAAATGCCGGTGGGCGCGGCCGCCGCCGGAGCCAGGGCGGCCCCCGCCCCAAAGTGCCACACCGGTAGCGTGGCCGCGGCCGGTCCCGTGGGCCACAGCAGCTGCGCCCAGGCCGCGGGCAGCGCCACCAGCGGCAGCGCCACACTCAGCACGAGGGTACCCAGCAGGTAAGCGCGGTTGCGGCCGAAGGTGGAAAGCGGGGCCAGCAGCAGCCAGTAGCCCAGCGCAAACACGCCCTGGCAGGCCGTGGCGGCCGCCAGGTACCAGAAGAAGCCGCTACCCACGGCCGGTCGTCCCCTTGGCCTCGTCCTCGTCGAGCAGCTTGCGCAGCTGCTGAATCTCCTTCGGGTTCAGCGACTCCTCCACCATGTAGGAAACCAGGGCGGTGGGCGAGTCGTCGAAGTAGCGGGCCAGCATGCGCTTGAGGCTTTGCGCCCGGTATTGCGCCTTGCTGATGAGCGGGAAGTACTCGTAGGTCTTGCCGTAGGCCTTGAAGCCCACGTAGCCCTTACGCTCCAGAATGCGCACCACCGACGACACAGTGTTATAGGGCGGCTTGGGCACATCAGGCAGGTGCTCAATGATATCCTTCACAAACGCCTGCTTTAACTTCCAGAGCGCCTGCATGATGGGCTCCTCGGTTTTGGTTAATTCCTCCATGGGCCAAATGTATAACTGATAAAGCAGTTTAAAAACTGTTTAGTACGTTTTATAACGTATTTAGCAGTTATAAGTTAAGAATCCGCTGTTTATCGCCGTTGAGTGAAGCAATACCCGCTCCAGCCAAGCAGGCACCTCTACGCACAAAAAAAACCCGCTGAGCTTTGGCTCAACGGGCTAAATGGACTCAGGCGACCGCGCGCCTACTCGGAAATTGCCAGCCGCGTTTCCTCCGGCCCCAGCACCACTACGCCTTGCTTATAAAGCGAGCCTAAGGCCTTCTTAAACACCTTTTTACTCATGCCGAGGCGGCGGTATACGTCGTCGGCCAGGCTTTTATCGCCGAGGGGCAGGCGGCCGTCGGGGCGGGCGCGCAGGGCGGCCAGCACGAGGCGCGAGGCGGTTTCGACCTCATCGTAGCCGGCCTGGCCGAGGCGCACGTCGAGCTTGCCATCGGGCCGAATCTGGCGCAGGTGGCCGGGCAATACTTCGCCAACGCGCAGCGGCCGAAACACCTCGTTCGAGTAGAGCAGGCCGGCGTGGGTGCCATTTACGATAACGGAGTAGCCCAGCGGCGTTTCCTCGCCGATGAGCACCTGCACGGCCTCGCCGGCCGCCCCTACGAAGGGCTCGGGGCTGAGAAACTGCTGCCACTTGGCCGAAGCCACGAGGCGGTCGGTGGCATCGTCGAGGTACACGTACACCAGCACGCGGTCGCCGGTGCGGGCGGCCTGGCGTTGGTTGGCGTGGGGCAGCAGCAGGTCTTTTTCGAGGCCCCAGTCGAGGAACGCGCCGGGCGCGCCGATGTCGCGCACGGTGAGGGCGGCAAAGCTGTTGACCACCGCCAGGGGCTCTAAGTTGGTGGCAATGAGGCGGTCTTCCGAATCGCGGTACACAAATACGCGGATAACGTCGCCGACGTGCGCGCCTACCGGGCGGTACTTCTCGGGCAGCAGCAGGTCGCCGTCGTCGCTGGTGAGGTAGAGGCCAATGCTGACCTCGCGGGCTATTTCGAGGTCGTTAAAATCACCGAGCTGGAGCATGGTTCTGGGGGTTACGGGTGCCTGGTTGCGGGTACCTGGCTGGGGCAAAGGTCGGGCTAAAATGGGTGTGCCGGTTTTTTTGCGGCAAACGACCCACCCGGCACAACTGCCGCGCGAAGTGAGTTTGGCGTAAGTTTGACCGCTCCGCTTTTTATCCCTCTGCCTATGTTCGGCCTCAGCTACGCTAAATTCGATTCGGTCACCTACGTTATTCAGTATAAAAACGGGAAAGTGGTGCGCGAGGGGCGTGGGCTGGCCTTTTTCTACGGCACGCTGGGCAGCTCCATCGCGGCGGTGCCGCTGGCCTCGAATGACTTACCATTCATCTTCAACGAAACCACGGCCGACTACCAGAGCATCACCATTCAGGGGCAGCTGAGTTACCGGGTGCGCGAGCCGAGGCAGCTGGCCGAACTGCTTGATTTTACGGTGAATAGCTTTGGGATTTACAAGAAGAACGACCTCGAAAAGCTCAACCAGCGGCTCGTGAATGAGGCGCAGGCTGCCACCTCGGCCTACGTACACAGCTTGGGCTTAAAGGATTCTATTCGCTCGAACAAGCAGATTGAGGCGCAGATTAAAGAAGGCCTGCAAAGTTCGCCGGCCGTAACGCAACTCGGCATTGAAGTGCTGGGCATCAACATCTTAGCCGTGAAGGCCACGCCCGAGATGGAGCGCGCCCTCGAAGCCGAAACCCGCGAGCGCCTGCAACAAGAGGCCGACCAGGCCGTGTACGAGCGCCGCAACTTTGCCGTGGAGCAGGAGCGCCGCATCAAGGAAAGCGAGCTGAATACCGACATTGCGGTGGAGGAAAAGCGCAAGCAAATCGACGAAAAGCGCTCGGAAGCCCAGCTGCAACGCGCTGCCAATGAGCGCAAACTGCGCGAGCTGCAGGTGCAGGCCGACATTGCCGTGGAGGCCAGCCGCGCCGGGCTGCTAACCCAGCAAACCGCCAACCAGCGCCTGGCTGCCGATGCCCAGGGCTACGTAACCGAGGCCACCCTGCGGCCCTTCCGCGACCTCGACTGGCGCACGCTCACGGCGCTGCAAAACAACCCCGACCCGCGCCTCAATATCAGCCTGGCCTTCCGCGAAATGGCCGAGAACGCCGCCAAAATCGGCACCCTCAACATCACGCCCAACCTGCTGGACAACGTGTTGGGTAGCAACGGCCCCGATGCGCCGCGCCGCCCCGCGCCGCCCGCGCCGGAGCCGGCTCCCAACCCCAACAAGGGCCGCCGCTAGCCCCGCGCCATGCCCAAAATCGAATACGCCATTATCGTGCGGGCCAAAACCCGGCTCGAACAGCTCACGGCCCGCTACAACACCGCCGCCCAGGCCCGCTTCATACTGGAGCGCACCGGCGGCAACTTCGACGAGTACCAGGCTGAGCACGAGCGCTTTGAGCAGGCCCTGAGCCGGGTGCAGCGCGAGCTGAGCCAAGTGGTAAAAAGCAAAGTGGTAGACCGCGAGTTTCTGCCCTCCTTCATCTTCGCCGACGACCAGGTGGTGGTAGTGGTGGGCCAGGATGGCCTGGTGGCCAACGCCGCCAAGTACGTGCGCGGCCGCCCGCTGGTGGCCGTCAACCCCGACCCCGACCGCTACGACGGCGTGCTGCTGCCCTTCCGGCCCGATACCTGCCGCGCCGCCGTGCAGGCCGTGGCCAAGGGCTCCGACTACCCGGTGCGCACCCAGTACTTGGCCCAGGCCACTTTGCAAGATGGCCAAAGGCTGCTGGCATTCAATGACTTATTCATTGGCGCGGCCTCGCACGTGTCGGCCCGCTACCGGCTCACGTTCACCGACCGCACCGAGGAGCACTCGTCGTCGGGCATCATTGTGGCCACGCCGGCCGGCAGCACGGGCTGGCTGTCGTCCATTTTTAATATGACGCAGGGCGTGGAGGCCTTTGCGCAGGTGCGCCCGCTGCCGCCGCCCGCTGCGCCCACCGCCGGCGAGCTGCTATTTGTGGTGCGCGAGCCTTTCCGCAGCCAGCGCACCCAGGCCGACCTGGTGGCCGGCCGCCTCGCTACCGGCCGGCCGCTGCGCGTCGAGTCGCTGATGCCCGGCGGCGGCGTCATCTTCTCCGATGGGGTAGAAGCTGATTTTCTGCGCTTTAACGCTGGTAGCGTGGCCACCATCGGGCCCAGCGCCGAAGTGGCGCGGCTGGTGCAGCCCCGCTAGAGCCACCAGGCGCGTTGGTGCTTACGTGCGCCGGTCGGCCAGTCGTTCCACCATCGCTCACGCGACAATTGGTGAGATGGGTGCGTACTCTTGGCCAGTCGCTCCGGCATCGTTCACGCGATAACCGGTCGGCCGGCTTCGCCGGCGGACCGGGGCGCATACTCTTGCTTAGCAACCGCAATAAATGCCGCACAATGAGCGGCAATCCGGACGCGTAACACGCAACGTACCTGGCTTACACCGCCGTTTTTAGCCACCAATTGGGTGCTGCTTTGCAGGCTTACCAACTGGCTGCCGCCAAGTTGTCGGCAGTCCTGATTCGACTGCCTCATGCGCAATAAGCATCGTGAATAACATTTTGATAATTTGCAATAATACAGGTTAAACCCTTATTTTTGTAGTGCTGATGGGCTTTATTTTTTGCACTATTTTAATTTTATTTAGTTTGAAAATAATCTACTTTTATTTGGCAGCTAGTCTGGGAGTGGCTAGTTCGGCGATGGCTCAAAAGAGCCCCGTGTTGGAGATAGTGGCCCCGCCCACTGAGGGCAGCATAACTAAGCCTGCTGGCCCAGTGTCAACGGCGTTTTACCCCGACTCCATTTTTGTGAACCCCCAAATTATTCCGCAGTTTAAGGGGGGGGAAGAGGCGCTGGTCGGCTATATGACCAAAAACATGCGCTACCCGGAAGCGGCTAAATTTCAGCGAGTTACGGGTAAAGTGTACGTGCGCTTCGTGGTGAATGCGGAGGGCCGCATCACGGATGCTACCGTGGCGCGGGGCCGCGGCCACGGCCTCGACGAAGAGGCCCTGCGCCTAGTGTGGCTGATGCCGCCCTGGCAGCCTGGCCGGCAGCAGGGTCACCCCGTGCGGGTGTCGTGCACCATTCCCATTGAATTTCGTAACGACTAGTAAATTAGGGAGTTATTCCCGAAAGTAACCGGCACGGTGCCTTGCCCCGTGCCGGTTATTCGTGGGGCGCTGGTCCGCTCGTTGCACGAAGCCGCGTCTGATTGTTCAACGATTGCAGGCCAGAAACCTGCTACTAACTGACACGGAGCAGAGCCCCGCGCCATCCGTGGTAACAGTAGTTAGTGAGTTAGGTATAAAAACTAGAATAACAGCTAGTTATCTACTGTGAGCCGTACTGTACCACGCTGGGTTGGCCAAAGCTGAAATCGCTGAATTGATACGAGTCGCGGTTGCTCTCGAACAGGCGCAAGCCGTTGGCGCTGAGCTGCCCGCGCGGGTAGTAGCCCAGCAGCAATTGAAACGTGCGCAGCACCGTGAGCTCGTTGCGGAAGCGGAAGCCGATGCCGATGCCCGAATACACCGGGGCGCTGCTGCCGAAGGGCGAGCCGCCGCCAATGCGCTCGTTTACCACGGCCAGGTCGGCGAAGGCCAGCACGGCCACCCGGAAGCCCAGCAGCGAGAGCGGCGTGTACACGGTGCCCTCGTAATTGGCCAAAAAGCGGCTGGTGGCCAGTATCTGGCCCACGGGCCGGAAGCCGCGCACCCCGTCGGGGTTGCTGTTGATGCCGCTGAGCAGCACCTCGGCCGGGTAGCGGTTGAAGCCCGCCGTGACGCGGGTGCTCAGTAAATGGCGGCTTTGGTAGTTGCCCACCCGGTAGCGCCGCGTAAAGTACAAGAACTGCCCACTCAGCAGGCCCTGTTCCCAGCCGCCATCGTTCACGCGCTGAAACGTGCCAAAGTTCAGGCTGCCATATAGATAGCCCTGCCGCTCGGAGTAGCCGGCCCCGGCAATGCGCACGTCGAAGTAGCGGCGGGGGCCCACGGGGTTCATCTCGACGCCCGTGGTGAGGCTGAGCAGCGTGCCGGCCGGCACGTCTTCGGTGCGGCCAAAGCCGAAGAGGTACTTATCCTTATAGTAGCGGCGCACCGAGTAGCCCACCGAGCCTAGCACCAGGGTGCGAGTACGGTCGTCGGGGCTGCCGGCGGGGGTTTCGAGGGTGGCGGTGGGGTTGGTGGTGTGGTTTTCGTGGGCCACGCTGGCCGCGATGATGAGCCGGCCGGGGTTCTCATAACCCAGGTCGTAGGAGCGCAGGCGCAGGGCGCGGCCCACCCACAGGCTTTGGCTGGTGAAGGAGCGGATGCGGAAATCGGGCGGCTGGCCGGGCAGCGGCACATCGCGGGGCAGCACCACGCGCAGGTTGAAAATGTCGGCCGTGAAGGCCCCGGCCCAGCGGGCGCTGGGCGAGTAGAAGTCGCGCTGCACGGCCACGCCGCCCGAGTGCGACTCAAACTCGTTAAAATAATGCCCTTGGGCGTACACGAAGTTGCGAAACGGCACCCGGTAGGTGGCCTCGTAGCCCCAGGTTTGGGGCAGGTCGCGGCCATACTGGTAGCGGTTGTCGAGCTGGTGGCCCAGGCCCAGAAAGTTCTGGTCGCCCAGCGTGGCGATGGCCGAGCCCGGCCCACCGCGCAGCTCGTAGCCCGCCGTGATGCTGAACACATCGGTAGTATAAACTAGAATATCCACGCTGTCGCGGGTGGCGGTGCCCTCGTTCACGAGCACGCGGGCGTCCAGAATTTCGTCGGTTTGGCGCAGCAGGCGCTCGCTCTCGGCCAGGGCCTGGGGTAGCAGCGGCTGGCCCGGCCGAAACAGCAGCACCTGCCGAATGCGCGAACGCGCCGTGCGAATGTGCAGCGCATTGCCCGAGCGCTCCAAAAACGTGCGCGGCTGGCGCAGCGAGTCGTTGAGGCTATAGCCAAAGGCATCGAAGGGCGTGATGGTGACGCGGCGCACCACTTTGAAATTATGCTTGTCGAACTGCCGGTTGAGCAGCACCGCGTCGAGGCCGTGCTCTTCCTGCTGCGGGCGGGTAAAGCGGAAGAACGCCGCCAGCCCGCGCCCCACAATGGTGCCGCGCCGGGTGTAGCGCTCCAGGCTCAGGCGCACGCGCGCCTCGTCGAAGCGGCGGCCCAGCGAGTCGGCGGGCAGGGGCGCGGCGTTTTTGGCGTGCAGCGAATCGGGAGGCACGGCCAGGCGCGGGCTGAACTCCGTGGTCTGGGCTTGGGCGCGCGCCCGCCCGCCGAGCAGCAGCCCGGCAAGCAGCACAAAAAACAGGCGAAGCGAAAAGCAGGGCATGGGGCGCGGCAGCACTATGCGCAAGTTACGGAGGCGAGCCGGGCCGCCCCCGGTTGCCACCCGCGCCAGCCGCTCAGGCTAAGGATTTTGCGTGCAAATTTCAAAAAGCCCATTGTATTTTTCGGTTACCCGCCTGTCCTTGGGTAGGCCCGCAACCGTTGGCTACGCAACCCACGTTGCAAACCAGCGCGCCGCCCAGGCAAGTGCCAGCTTGCGGGGAAGCCTGGCCGGTCGGCCGGCGCCAGCCGGCGGACTGGTTATCGTTGACCGGCGCGGGCTGCGCAACGACAAGCGGTCGGCCGGCTGGCGCCGGCGGACCGGGGCATGGCGCAATTTGGGTTGCCTAAGCCGGTGGGGTACACCGCGCTCGGCGGTAGCGCGCGGGCCAGGCAGATACCCCGCATAGGCTTGCCTACTTTCGCCCTTTCGCAAATCTTCCTGGCTTTGCCCTTATGCACAACGCTACGCTACCCCTCATGCACAGATTGAACCTCCTGGAGGCCACCCGTTTTGAAAAGCTCCCGGTGACCGTGTACCGCGACAAGGAAACGGCGGCCGTGCAGATGGCGGCCCGCATCGCGGCCCTCATCCGCAGCAAGCAGGCGCGCGGCGAGCAGGCCGTGCTGGGCCTGGCCACCGGGGCCACGCCGGTGGGCGTGTATGAGGAGCTGGTGCACCTGCACCGCGAGGAGGGCCTGAGCTTTCGCAACGTGGTGACCTTCAACCTCGACGAGTACTACCCCATGCAGCCCATGTCGCCGCAGAGCTACGTGACGTTCATGAACGAGCACCTGTTTGACCACCTCGACATCGAGCGGGCTAACATCCACATTCCCGACGGCACGCTGGCCCCGATGCGGTGGCGGCCTTCTGCCTCAACTACGAGCGGCAGATTGAGGAGGCCGGCGGCCTCGACTTATAGCTGCTGGGCATTGGGCGCACCGGGCACGCGGGCTTCAACGAGCCCGGCTCGGCCCCCAACTCGGGCACGCGCTTGGTGACGCTCGACGACCTCACGCGCCGCGATGCCGCGCGCGATTTTGGCGGCAAGGAGTACATGCCCACCAAGGCCATTACCATGGGCATGGGCACCATTTTTAAGGCCCACGAGATTATTCTGATGGCCTGGAGCGGCAAGAAAGCGCCCATCATCAAGAAGGCCGTGGAGGGTGAGGTATCGAGTGAAGTGCCGGCCACGTACCTGCAACTAGCTGATAATGTAGAGTTTATTGTAGACGAGGCCGCCGCTGCCGAGCTCACGCGCTTCGATAAGCCCTGGCTGGTGAAGGACTGCGTGTGGGACGAGCGCCTCATCAAGAAAGCCGTTATCTGGCTCTCGAACACCCTGGGCAAGTCCATTCTCAAGCTCACCGAGGAAGATTACAACGGCAACGGTATGGCGCAGCTGGTTACTGAGCAGGGGCCGGCCTATGCTATTAACATTCATGTTTTCAATAAGTTACAACATACCATTACCGGCTGGCTGGGTGGCAAGCCGGGGGCCGACGACTCGCAGCGCCCCGAGCGCGCCCTGCCGGCCCGGAAGCGGGTTATCATCTTTTCGCCCCACCCCGACGACGTGATTTCGATGGGCGGCACCTTCATCCGCCTCATCGACCAGGGCCATGATGTGCACGGGGCCTACCAAACTTCGGGCAACACGGCCGTGTAGGACGACGACGTGCTGCGCTACGTAGAGTTTGCCATCGACTTCGAAACCAGCCTGGGCAGGGACGCCCGCGAGCTGCGCACGGTGTACGAAAACATGCGCGCGTTTATCCAGCAGAAGCAAACTAACCAGGTTGATGCCCAGGAGATTCGCAACGTAAAAGGCTTCATTCGCAAGAGCGAGGCCATTGCGGGCGCGCGCTACGCCGGGCTGTCCGACGACCACATTCACTTCCAGGCGCTGCCCTTCTACGAGTCGGGTAAAACGGCCAAGAACTCGGTGACTGACAAGGACATCGAGCTGACGATGGCGCTTTTGCAGCAAGTGCAGCCCCACCAGCTCTTTCTGGCCGGCGACTTTGCCGACCCCAACGGCACGGACATTACCTGCTTCCACATTGTGACCGAGGCGCTGCGCCGCCTGCGCCCCACCCACGCCTGGGTGGAGGGCTGCTGGGTGTGGATGTACCGCGGCGCGTGGCTTGAGCCCTACGAGATTGAGATGGCCGTGCCGCTGTCGCCGCGGGAGGTGACGCGCAAGCGCAACGCCATTTTCAAGCACCAGAGCCAGAAGGACACGCCGGTGTTTCCGGGCGACGACGCCCGCGAATTCTGGGTGCGCGCCGAGCACCGCAACCGCGAAATCGCCCGGCAATACGACAGCCTCGGCTTGGCCGATTACGAAGCCATGAAAGCGTTTGTGCGCTGGCACTTTTAAGAAAAAAAGCGCCGCATGGCCGGTCCGCCGGCGCCAGCTGGCGGACCGGCCATGCGGCGTACCCAGGGGCATAGCGGGAGCCTTGGCTATTTTCGTGGCAGCCTGCACGAGCGCTTTAATATTAGTACTTTTTGTGTAACTATCTAATAATAAATCAGTTATGTTTTACGCTATGGGTGGCGCGGCCGTGTTGGGCGTGGCGGCGCTGTGCCACGTGAAGCAGCATCCTACATCCTACCCAACCTGTGCGCTAACGCCATGATTAAAAGTTTGTTAGCCGCCCTGGCGGCTACGCTCGACCTGCGCCAGGCCACCGAAGTCAGCAGCGTGCGCAGCACGTTTCTGCAAAAGCCGGAGGACAAGATTGTGCTGCCAACTTCGTTGAAAGTGGCCGTTTCGACGGACGACCGCACCTACAAAACGGTGTGTTCGGCGCCCGTGTCGGCGGCTCCGGTCGGCGGCTCCATTGGGGAGGTGAGGGCCAACTGGGAAAAAATAAGGCCCGGTTTGGGCGCGTCACGGCCAAAAACGTGCGGGCCAAAACGGCCGCCGCGGGGGCCAGGGAATCAACTGCCTGGCTGCTTGCCGATGAGTTGGTGGTGCGATAAGCCGCCCCGGCCGCGTAGCTTACGGGCTTCCTTTGCCCAACTGATTTCTCAACCCGCTATCCTATGCCCCAAGTAGCTACCACGGCCGGCGCGCCGGCCCTGCCGGCCACCAGCCAGCCCACCAAGTCGATTGTCATTATCGGGTCGCTGTTTTTCATCTTCGGCTTCGTTACCTGGCTCAACTCGGTGCTGATTCCGTACCTGAAAATCTCCTGCGAGCTCACCAACTTCGAAGCCTACCTGGTCGCGTTCGCCTTCTACATTTCGTACTTGGTGATGGCCATTCCGTCGGCCTGGGTGCTGAAGGCCACCGGGTTTAAGAAGGGTATGTCGCTGGGCCTGCTGGTGATGGGCGCGGGGGCGCTGCTATTTGTGCCGGCGGCACTCACGCGCACCTACGCGCTGTTTTTGCTGGGTCTGTTTGTGCAGGGTACCGGCTTGGCCGTGCTCCAAACGGCGGCCAACCCCTACATCACCATCCTGGGGCCGCGCGAAAGCGCCGCCAAGCGCATCAGCATCATGGGCATCTGCAACAAGGTGGCGGGCGCGCTGGCGCCCATTGCCCTGGGGGCCGTGGCCCTCAAGGATGCCGACGCCCTGGTGCTGCGCCTCAAAACCCTGAGCCTGGCCGACAAAGCCGCCGCGCTCGATGCCCTGGCCGCCCGCGTGGTGACGCCCTACCTGCTCATGCTGGCCGTGCTGGTGGTGCTGGCCGTGCTCATCTACTTCTCGTCATTGCCCGAAATCGACACCGACCACGAAGACGAAACCGTGGCCGCCGCCAACACCAACAAGTCGAGCATCTTCCACTTTCCGCACCTTATGCTGGGTGCGCTGGCCATGTTTTTTTACGTGGGCGTGGAGGTAATTGCCGGCGACACCATCATCAGCTACGGTGCGTCGCAGGGCATTGCCCTGGCTACCGCCAAGTTTTTCACCACCTGCACGTTGGTAGCCATGATTGTGGGCTACGGCATTGGTATTGTGGCCATCCCGCGGTTCATCTCGCAGGAGCGGGCCTTGCAGGTTTCGGCCGTGACGGGGGTGTTGTTTGCGCTGGGTGCGCTCTTCACCCACGGCTACACCTCGGTGCTGTTTATCTCGCTGCTGGGCTTGGCCAACTCGCTGATTTTCCCGGCCATCTGGCCGCTGGCCATTGAGGGCCTCGGGCGCTTCACCAAGCTGGGCTCGTCGCTGCTGATTATGGCCATTGCCGGGGGGGCGGTGCTGCCGCCCCTCTACGGCCTGCTGGCCGACTATTCGTCGCCCCAGCACGCTTACTGGCTGGTGGTTCCGTGCTACTTGTTTTTGCTGTTCTACGGCGTGTCCGGGCACAAGGCCCGGCGGGCCTAGGGCTTGTGGAGGATGCGCGCCTCCTTGCTTCTGATGCACCACTTAGGGCAGTTTCCAGGTCGGCAGCCCGCCCCAGCCAATCTGTACACTGACTTAGGAACTGCGCTAAACACGCTCATCTGCAAACCGCTTTAATCAGGCCGTGGCAGGGCGTGGTGCCACCCGGCATTACGCTTTGACGCTCATTATCAGGCTAAAAGCTGCGGTTTTTCCTGGTATACTTTCCACAGAAACTCGCCGAAAATAGTGTTGGCCCAGGCAAACCAGGCGCGGGTAAATTTCTTGGGGTCGTCTTTATGGAACGACTCGTGCATGTAGCCGGTGCCGGCGTGGGTGGTTTTGAGGCTTTGGATGCAGGCCCGTATTTCGGCGTCGTCCTGGCTGGTGAGGCCGCGGGTGGTGATGGCGATGGGCCAAATCATATCCAGGCCCACGTGCGGGCCGCCGACGCCCTCGGCCGCCGTGCCTTTGAAGAAAAACGGGTTGGCCTCGGAGAGCAAAAACTTGCGCGTATTCTGGTAAATGGGGTCAGTGAGGGGCACCGCGCCCAGGTAGGGCAGCGTGACGAGGCTGGGCACGTTGGCATCGTCCATGAGAAGCTGGCTGCCGAAACCGTCGATTTCGTAGGCGTAAATTTTGCCGTGCTGGGGGTGGTCTACCACGGCGTGCTGGCGCAGGGCGGCTTCTACCTCATCGGCCAGGGCGCGGCAGTCGGTGGCGGTGGCGGCCTCGGCGGGGGCCAGGGCGGTGAGCATTTCGGCGGCCTGGCGCAGGCTCACCACGGCGAAGAAGTTGCTGGGTATCAGGAAGGGGTAGAGCGTGGCGTCGTCGCTGGGCCGGAAGGCCGAGGCGATGAGGCCCACCGGCCGCACCGGGTAGCCGTAGCCGCCCAGCGGCTGCGTGTCGGTAGAGGTGCTGGTGAGGCGCTGAAACTTGTAGGGCCCCGGCCCATCCTTGCGCTGCTGGGCCCGAAAGGTGCGCAGCGTGGTGCCGATGGCCTGCTGCCACTGCGCGTCAAAGGGCTGGGTATCACCGGTTTTCTGCCAGTAGTGGTAGGCCAGCCGGATGGGGTAGCACAGCGAGTCGATTTCCCACTTGCGCTCGTGCACGCCGGGCTGCATGGCGGTGTGGTCGGTGGCCCACTCGCCCACCTTGGCATCGTCGCCGTAAAACGCGTTGGCGTAGGGTTCTTTATTAACGTAGTGCGTCTGGCGGTTTATCACGCCGGCTATCAGCTGTTTAAGCGGTGCGTCGCGGTCAACCAGTTGCAGATACGGCCACACCTGGGCCGAGCTGTCGCGCAGCCACATGGCGTCGATGTCGCCGGTGATGACGTAGGTATCGGGCCGGCCCTGGCGCTCGGCGTAGGTTACGGTGGTGTCGAGGGTGCTCGGGAAGCAGTTCTCAAACAGCCAGCCCAGCTCAGGGTCTTTCACCTTCTTCTTGAACTCGGTGATGGCCGCCTCCACGGCCTTGCTGCGAAAGCGGCGCTTACCAGCCGCGGGCCGCACCACCGGGAAAGCGGGCGCGGCGGCGGCCAGAATAGTGGTGGGAAGGGCCAGGCTGGCGGTGAGCAAGGAGGCGTTGCCGACGAATGTTCTACGATTCATGGGAGTGGGTGTAGCGTAGGCTTTAGCCTGCGAACGAGCGCAGCGAGTAGCGACGTGAGGTGGCAAGCTGCGCCACCGGCCCTACTCGCTGCGCTCGTGCACGAAGTGGAAACTTCGCGCTACTTGGCTTTGGAGAAAGAATACGGCGCGGCGGCCGGCGCGGTGCCGCGCGTTTTGTTGGGCGCGGCGCTCATCTCGAAGTCAAGGGTGGCACCTTGCTTGAGCGTTTCGAAGTCGAGGTAGTTCTTATCGTAGGCTTTGCCATTGAGGGTCAGCTTATTGACGTACCGATTGGCGGCCGAGTTCTGGGGCGCGTTCAGCACCACGTCTTTGCCGCCGGGCAGGTGCAGGGTGGCTTTGGGGAAGAGTGGCGCGCCGAGTACGTACTGGTTCACGGTGGGGCACACGGGGTAGAAGCCCAGGGCCGAGAAAACGTACCAGGCCGAGGTCTGGCCGTTGTCCTCGTCGCCGCAGTAGCCGTCGGCGGTGGGCAGGTAGAGGCGGTCCATTACCTCGCGCACCCAGTACTGCGCCTTCCAGGGCTGGCCGGCGTAGTTGTAGAGGTAAATCATGTGCTGGATGGGCTGGTTGCCGTGGGCGTAATTGCCCTGGCCCGCAATCTGCATCTCCCTGATTTCGTGGATGGTACTGCCATAGTACGAGGCATCGAACTTCGGCGGCAGGGCAAACACGGTGTCGAGCGTGGCCACGAATTTTTGCCGGCCGCCCATCAAATCCACCAGCCCCTGCACGTCGTGAAACACCGACCAGGTGTAGTGCAGGCTGTTGCCCTCGGTAAAGGCATCGCCCCACTTAAAGGGGTTGAAGGGCTTCTGGAACGTGCCGTCCTGGTTGCGGCCGCGCATCAGCCCGCTTTCCTTGTCAAATAGCTTGCGGTAGTTCTGGCTGCGCTGGGCGTAGAGGTTGATTTCCTTCTTGGGCTTACCCAACGCCTTGGCCAGCTGGTAGATAGCAAAGTCATCATACGCATACTCCAGGGTGCGGGCCGCGTTCTCGTTGATTTTGACATCGTAGGGCACGTAGCCGAGCTTGTTGTAGTACTGCACGCCGGCGCGGCCCACGGCCTCCAGCGGGCCGGCGTTGTTGGCGCCGTGCGTGAGGGCCTCGTAGAGCACGTTCATGTCCTGGCCGCGCACGCCCTTGAGGTAGGCATCGGCCACCACGGAAGCCGAGTTGTTGCCCACCATCACGTTGCGCAGGCCGGGGCTGGCCCACTCGGGCAGCCAGCCGCTTTCGCGGTAGTCGTTGGCCAGGCCCTGCTGAATTTCGGCGCTCACCTCGGGGTACAGCAGGTTCAGGAAGGGAAACAAGGCCCGGAACGTGTCCCAAAAACCAGTATCGGTATACAGGTAGCCCGGCAGTACCTGCCCGTTAAAGGGACTGTAGTGCATTATCTTACCGCTGGCATCGAGCTCGTAGAACTTGCGCGGAAACAGCAGCGCCCGGTACAGGCACGAGTAAAAGGTGCGCTGCTGGTCGGGCGTGCCGCCCGCCACGTCGATGCGGCCCAGCACCTGGTTCCAGGCGGCGCGGCCCTGCTGGCGCACGGCCTCCAGGTCCTTATCACCGATTTCCTGCAAGTTGAGCAGGGCCTGCTCGGGGCTGATGAACGACGAGGCCACCCGGGCATTCACGCGCTCGCCCTTGCGGGTTTTAAACCCCACGATGGCCCCGGCGTGGTTGGCCGTCACGGTGAGCACGCCGGCCGCGGCGGGTTGCGAGTCCTGGTACAGCGTGGTGCTGGTGAAGTCGCGGTCGAACTCCAGCACGAAGTAGTTCTTGAAATTTTGGGGCACGCCGCCGCTGTTGCGCGTGGTGTAGCCCACCACGCGGCGCTGCTGGGGCAGCACCTGCACGTGCGAGCCCTTATCCAGCGCGTCAATCACCACGTAGGCGCTGTCGGTTTTGGGGAAGGTAAAGCGGAAGCTGGCGGCGCGCTCGGTGGGGGCCAGCTCGGTGGTCACGTCGTGGTCGGCCAGGTACACGCGGTAGTAGTTGGGCTCGGCCACCTCGGCCTTGTGCGAGTACCAGCTGGCGCGGGCATCCTGGTCAAACACCGGCTTGCCGGTAATGGGCATGAGGGCAAACTGCCCGTAGTCGTTCATCCAGGGCGAGGGCTGGTGCGTTTGCTTGAAGCCCCGGATTTTGTCGGCCCCGTACTGGTAGGCCCAGCCGTCGCCCATTTTGCCGGTTTGCGGCATCCAGAAATTCATGCCCCACGGCCGCGCAATGGCCGGGTAAGTGTTGCCATTGGACAGGCTGGGCTTTGAGTCGGTGCCCATGAGCGGGTTCACCCACTGGGCGGGGTCGGCGGTAGGGGAAGCGGGGGTAGCCGGCGTTTGGGCCAGGGCCGGCGAGCCGGCCAGCAGGGCTAGCGCCGCCAGGCCAGAAAAAAGCTTGAGCATTCGGAGAGGAAAAAAAGAAGCAGGGCTGCCTGAACGATACCGAAAAGGTAAGACCTTTCTCGGAGTTGCGGCGCGAAAAAGCCTGGTTTGCTCAAAGGGTTTAGCAACGTTTTTTTAACCCCTATTTATCGGCCGCTTCCGCGCCGGCTGCCAGTACTTTTTGCGCCGGGCCATGCCAGCTGCGTACCCCTAAGCCATGCCTAAAACAGAACAAGTGGTGGCAAGTCCTATCGAAAAATTTAATGCGCAGCAAAACCTCCAGGGCATCGACCTGGGGGGCACCAAGCTGGAGGGCGTAATTTTGCGCTCGGCCCAGGAGCCGGAGGTGTTGTTTCGCCACCGCCTGCCCACCGGGGCCGACTAAAGCTACGCGTGCACAATGAGGCAGCTGGCGCTGCTGGTGCAGCACATGGCCACGGCCGCTGGCTACCGCGCCGCCCGGGTGGGCATCGGCACGCCCGGCACCACCATCCCGAAGAACGGATTGATGAAAAAATATAACTATAAAGTGCTTGAAATCAAGTGATTGTGTCATAGATTGGCGCAACGGCTGGGAATGGATGTAGTGCTGGCCAACGATGCCAACTGCTCTGCCCTGGCCGAAACTCGGCTGGGCGTGGTGCAGCAGCAGTTTCCGGACGCCAGGGTGGTATTCGTCATTATTCTGGGCACGGGGGTAGGCGGGGGGCTGGTGGTGAACGGCCACGTTATAGAGGGCTTTCACGGCATTACCGGCGAGTGGGGCCACAACTACCTGAGCGAGGCCGAGGGCTACCGCTGCTTCTGCGGCAAAAAGGGCTGCAACGAAAGCATCCTGGTCGGCCTGGCCCTGGAGCGCTACTACGCCCAGCACAGCGGCCAGAAGCTTGATTTATAAGAGATTGTGACCCGTGCCCAGGCCAGCACCGATGCCGTAGCTACTTAAGCCATGCGCTGGCTCACCGGCTTTTTTGGCCGGGCCCTAAGCGCCGTGGTAAACGTGCTCGGCCCCGCCGTGATTACTATTGGCGGCGGCGTGGGTAATATTGACTGTATCCACCAAGCAGGGGTGGTCAGCATTGGCAAGTACGTGTTCAACCACCAGTTTGAGGCGCCGGTTGTGAAGCCCCTGCTCGGCGACAGCGCCGGGGTATTCGGCGCGGCCTACCTAGCTGCGTAGCCGTTTTCCAGCCCAGCCAATTTGAAAAAGTGTACCCTCATTCACGACATTGCCAAGCACTTAGAGGTTTCTATTGCCACGGTTTCTTTGGTGCTCAACGGCAAGGCCAAGGAGCATCGCATCAGCGATGCGCTGGCCGCGCGCGTGCTCGCCTACGTGGAGGAAGTGGGCTACAAACCCAACCAGCTGGTCAAAAGCCTGCGCACCGGCAAAACCCACGTTATCGGCCTGATAATCGAGGACATATCGAATCCATTTTTTGCCACCATAGCCTGGTTCATCGAGCGGCACGCCTTTGCGCGGGGCTACCGCATTGTGTATTGCAGCACCGACAACGACACGGCCAAGGCCCGCGACCTGCTGGTCATGTTTCAGGACCAACACCTTGATGGCTACATCATTGCCCCGCCCGCCGGCGTAGAAAAAGAGATTGAGGCGCTGCTGCTCAACAATCTCCCCGTCGTGCTCTTCGACCGCTACCTGCCCGGCCTCGCCACCGACTACATCGTGGTCGATGGCGAGGCCGGCGTGTACCAGGCCACCCGCCACCTGCTCGACCAGGGCCTGGCCCGCGTGGCATTCCTCACCACCGAGTCGGAACAGACCCAAATGGCCGCCCGCCTCCGGGGCTACCACCGCGCCATGCGCGAGCAGGGGCTGCCGCCCAGCGTACAGCGTATTCCGCTGGCCTTTGGGGGCGATAAGGAGCAGAGCATCACGGCCATATATCAGTTTTTGCAGGCGCACGCTGACTGCGAGGCCATCGTGTTTGCCAACAATCCGCTCACCATTTTCGGGCTCGAAGCCATTGCCCGGCTCGGGCGGCGCATTCCGCAGGAGCTGGCCGTTATCTCCTTCGATGACAACGACTTATTTCGGCTGCACACGCCCACCATCACGGCCGTTGCCCAGCCCGTAGAGGCCCTGGCCGAAGCCCTGATAAACGTGCTGCTCGAAAAGCTGGCCCCCGGCCGCCCCGAGGCCCCCACCCTGCAGCAGCTCGTGCTGCCCCTGTCGCTGGTGGTGCGGCAGTCGTCGGTGCGGGCGTAGGTAGCCAAGAGGTAGCATGGACTCTGCGAGTCCGCGCTACCCCCTACCTGGCCAGTTAAAAGTGCGAAAAACGGGAAACTTTTTCTAAAAAAATTAGCTTATGAAAAGCTTGCCAATCTCATTGGCCGGCACTACTTTTACCCTCGCTAACACCTTTCGCATAGATGAACGAGCGCATTCAGGAAAAGCTAAGCATATTAGCCGACGCCGCCAAGTACGACGTATCGTGCAGCAGCAGCGGCGGCAAGCGCAAAAACGAGCAGAAGGGCCTTGGCAACGCCGAGGGCATGGGCATCTGCCACAGCTTTACCGAGGATGGCCGCTGCGTAAGCCTGCTGAAGATTTTGCTCACCAACCACTGCATTTTCGACTGCGCCTACTGCGTGTCGCGCCGCTCGAACGACGTGAAGCGCGCCGCCTTTACGGTGGAGGAAGTGGTGGACCTCACCATCAATTTTTACCGCCGCAACTACATCGAGGGGCTGTTTTTGAGCAGCGGCATTTTCAGCAGCCCCGACTACACCATGGAGCGGCTGGTGCGCATTGCGAAAACGCTGCGTACCGAGCACAATTTCAACGGCTACATCCACGTCAAAACCATCCCCGGCGCGTCGCCCGAACTCATCCATGAGGCCGGCCTGTATGCCGACCGCCTGAGCGTGAACATCGAGCTGCCTTCAGAGCTGGCGCTGCAAAACCTGGCCCCGGAAAAGAACTACGCCGAGATTCTGACCCCAATGGGCCAGATTCGGGACGGCATTATTCAGAACAAGGAGGAGAAGGCGCTCTTCAAGAAGGTGCCGCAGTTTGCCACCGCCGGCCAAAGCACCCAGCTCATCGTGGGCGCGAGCGATGAGAATGACTTACAGATAATTAAGCTCTCCGACAGCCTCTACCAGGGCTACGGGCTGAAGCGGGTGTACTACTCGGGCTACGTGCCCATTACCGACGATGCGCGCCTGCCGCAGGTGACCCAGCCGCCCCTGGTGCGCGAGCACCGGCTGTACCAAACCGATTGGCTCATGCGCTTCTACGGCTTCGAGGCCGACGAAATTCTGGACCCCGCGCACCCGTATCTCGACCTCGAAATTGACCCCAAGCTGGCGTGGGCGCTGCGCAACCGCCACCTGTTTCCGGTGGATGTGAACGTGGCCGACCGGGCCATGATTCTGCGCATTCCCGGGGTGGGCGCGCGCTCGGCCGAGCGCATTGTGCAGGCCCGGCGTTTCAGCTCGCTCACGGCCGAGCACCTCACCCAGTTTGGGGTGGTGATGAAGCGGGCGCGGCACTTTCTCACGGCGCGAGGCATGGCCCCGGCGGCCCTGGGTGAGCTCGATGCCCAGCAGGTGCGCCGCCAGATTTTGTTCGGGGGCAAGTCGGTGCGCTCGGCGCTAGTAACCCAGCAATTGGATTTATTTGCCCAGGTGAGTTAGGGTGCGGGTGGGCGGCGGGTGGCACGGTGGCAAGTAAATTTGCCCTAGCCAATCATTTACCAGTTACCGAAGCCAACCCTTTGGCCCCGCCCCGCCTCTTGACTTTATGAAGTATTACCTGTTTGCCGCCCTTGCCCTCAGCGCCTTTAGCCTCACCAGCTGCCTCAAAACCCAGGCCGATACCTGCGAGGTCATCCTGACTACGCCCATTGTGAAAGCCGTGGGTCCCAAAACCATTGCCGTGAACCAGCCCGCCACCTACCTGCTCGACTACCTGCCCGGTACCGGCTGCGGCGTGTTCGACGCGCTTTCGGAGCAGGGCCAAAGCCCCGCCAACACCAATACCCGCACCATCAACGTGACCGTGCGCTACAGCACCTGCAACTGCGCCGTGCCCGCCACGCCGCTGCAAACCACATACAATTTCGTGCCCACCCAAGCGGGGACTTACTACCTGAAGTTTGTGGCCAACAACGGCTACCTCATCGATACGCTGGTGGCTAAGTAGCCGCCCGCGCTTACCCCGGCCGCTCCGGCGGCCGGGCTCACCCGGTCCATTTTCACCCATGAAAATTACCCATCGCGCACCCGCCGACGCGTCGGCCCCCGTTCCGTTCGTAGCTGACCCCGCCCGCAGCCTGGCCGCCCTCGCTGGTAGCCCGTTGGGCAAAGCCCCGCGCCTGTCGTGCTGCTGCCGCATCTCCGAATTGATGCCGTTGGTGCGCCAGCTGCACGATGCCGCCCGCGCCGCCCAGCAGCCGGGGCAGCAGCCCGGCGTGGCTGCGTAACTCCGTAACCACGCAACCCTAGCGTGGGCCAACGGGGTAAAAGGGGCATGGACTACGCCCTTGAACACCACGATGTGCCTACCAATGGCCTGCGGCTGCACGTGGTGCAGTGCGGCCCGCCCGCCGGCCCGCTAGTGGTGCTGCTGCACGGCTTTCCGGAGTGCTGGTTTAGCTGGCGGGCCCAGCTTACGGCGCTGGCTGCGGCCGGCTACCGCGTGTGGGCCCCCGACCAGCGCGGCTACAACCTGAGCGATAAGCCCTTGGAAATCAGCGCGTATGCGTTGCCCGTGCTCGCGGCTGATATCGTGGGCCTGCTCGATGCGGCGGGGCAGCGCCAAGCGCATATTGTGGGGCACGACTGGGGCGGCATCGTGGCGTGGTACCTGGCGGCGCACCACGCGCAGCGGGTGGCGAGCACCAGCATCCTCAACGTGCCGCACCCGGCGGTGCTGGTGCCCAACCTCTGGCGCGTGCCCGACCAGCTGGCGCGCAGTTGGTACATGCTGTTTTTTCAACTGCCGGGCTTGCCCGAGCGCCTCATTCGGCGGCGCAACTGGCACTTGGGGGCGCAGTCGCTGCTCGGCAGCAGCCGGCCCGGCACCTTCAGCGCGGCCGAGCTGGCGCGTTATAAGGTGTCCTGGGCGCAGCCGGGCGCGCTCACGGCCATGCTCAACTGGTACCGGGCGCTCCGGCTGCCCGCCGGCCCGGCCTGGCCGCGCATCGAGCAGCCAGTGCAGGTTATCTGGGGCCAGCAGGATGCCTTTTTGAATGCGAAGCTGGCCGAACTCAGTTTGGCGCAGTGCGCGCAGGGCGCGGTGCACTACTTTCCGCAGGCTTCGCACTGGGTGCAGCTGGAAGAAGCCGAGGCCGTTAATACCTTATTGCTGAAGTTTATAGCTACTAATTCGTTGTCTCCTGATTTGACTTTGCCCGCGTGAGCCAGCTTACTCCCCTTCGCCCCGCTACCAGCACGGCCGTGGGCCCGGTGGCCGCCCGCCGGCCCGCCCCCGAGCTGCGCAACCCGCCCGCCGACTACACCTACGACGGCTCGTTTGAGGGCCTGCTCACGGTGCTGTTTCGGGTGTACGACCGCAAGTCGGCCCCCAGCAGCATCCAGCCCGAGGTGGCCGCGCAGGGCGGGCTGTTTGCCCAAACCGTGCCCGTGGCCACCGACGAAACCCTGGCCGCCCGCACCTGGGACGGCCTGCTGCGCTTCATGCCCGAGCCGGCGCGGGCGCGCCTCTACCACGTTTTTTTGAGCGAAGACCCCGAGCGCGAGCTGCTCATCTTCCGCTACGCCGACACGGCCCTGCGCGCCGACCGCGATATTTCTGACAACTACGCCGATGCCACCGTGCGCCGCTGCCAGCGCCTGGCCCAGCAGCTGTTTCGCGAGAAGCACCGCATGGAGGCGTTCGTGCGCTTCGAGAAGGCGCAGGATGGCCTGTTTCACGCCGTTATCGAGCCCGATTTCGACGTGTTACCGCTCATTATCAGTCACTTCACCAAGCGCTACGCCGACCAGCGCTGGCTCATTTTTGATAAGAAGCGCCGCTACGGCCTGCACTACGACCTGGTGCAAACCACCATTGTGGAGTTTGAAACCGGCGGCGGGGCCCCGCGCCGGGGCGAGCTGTCGGCCACTGTGCTCGACGAGCGCGAGCCGCTATTCAAAATCCTGTGGCAGGCGTATTTCGACCACGTCAATATTCCGGAGCGCAAAAATCTGAAGCTGCAACACCGCCAGCTGCCCAAGCGCTACTGGAAATACCTGAGCGAGAAGCAGCCCCGCGAGCGCCGCTTTGTGCCCATCAACAACAAAAGCGGGCCCAATGGCGCGCAGTAGGGTAGGGGCGGGGCCGCCGCCAGCCGGCATTTGAAAAGTGCGCCCGGCAAGCAACCCCCGCCCCGCCCGCGCTGCCTTTGGGGAAGAATAAACTTCTATGCGCCCCCAACTTATTTCGCCTAGTGTATTGCTGGCTAGTGCCTTAATCGGCTATACTGTGCCGGGTTACGGCCAGGCCCCCGCCCGCGTGGCGGGCCGCCTCACGGGCACCGTCACGGACGGGGCCACGGCCAGGCCAATTGGCTACGCCTCGGTGGCCGTGCTGGCTGAGGACGGCTCGCCCGTGGCCGGCGGCGGGTGCGGCGGCGATGGGCAGTTTGTGCTGCCCGGCATTCCGGCCGGCACCTACACGCTGCTGGTGCGCTTTTTGGGCTACCAGGACGAGCGGCGGCCGGGCGTGGTGGTGCCGGCCGGCGGCACGGTGGCCCTGGGCAACGTGCCCCTGACCGCGGCCACCCAAAAGCTGGGCGAAGTGGTGATAACGGCCGCCAAGCCGCTCATCGAGGAGCAGGCCGACCGCACCATCTACCACGCTGACCAGGATAAAACCACGGCCGGCGGCGACGCCGTGGACGTGCTGCGGCGCGCACCGCTGCTGAGCGTGGACCTGGATGGCAACGTGAGCCTGCGCGGCAACCAGAATATTAAGGTGCTGATTAACAACAAGCCCTCGACCCTCACCGCCAACGGCGTGGCCGACGGCCTGCGCCAGCTGCCCGCCGACCAGATTCTGCGGGTAGAAGTAATAACTTCGCCCTCAGCGAAGTACGATGCCGAGGGCTCGGGCGGCATCATCAACATCGTGACCAAGCAAAATACCCTGCGTGGCGGCCAGCTGAGCCTCGATGGCAGCGGCGGCACCCGCTCGGGCACCCTCAACCTGAACGGGGGCTACCGCACCGGCCGCATGGGCTTCGCGCTCGGTGGCTTCGGGCGGGCGGGCTACAACACGCCGGGCAGCTTCACCAACGACCAGCTGACCACCAGCCCCGCCACCGGCCTGCCAACCCGCACCACCCAAACCGCCGACACGCGCCAGAACCAGCTGTTTGGCCGCTACACCTTCGGCTGGGATTACGATATCGACAAGCACAACGCGCTGGCCGCCTCCCTCACCTACGGCACCCGCAACGCCACCACCTACCAGGATGCGCTGGCCACCAGTACGATACGCCCCGGCGGCGCGGTTGCCAGCTCGCTGCGCAACGTAAAAACCACCGACGACTCGGGTACCGTCGATGCCAGCCTCACCTACACCCACCTCTACGACGCGCCGCAGCGCGAGCTGAGCGTGCTGGCGCTGCTGAGCCGCAACAGCCGCACCTACGCCTTCGGCAACGACACCTACGCCGCCACCGACGCGGCCAGCCGCGGCCCCGCCGGCAACGACAACCCTAGCACCAACCAGGAGCTCACCGCCCAGCTCGACTACCAGACGCCCACCGCCAAAAACCACTTGCTCGAAGTAGGCGTGAAGGACATCCGGCGCACCGTGCGCAGCGACTACACCTACTACGGGCAGCTGGCTAACGTGCAGGCCGACAACTCGTTCACGTATCAGCAAAACGTGGTGGCCGGCTACTTGGCCTACACCCTGCCCTTGCCCCAAGGCTTCGTGCTGAAGCCCGGTGTGCGCTACGAGTACACGGCCATCGAGGCCGGCTACGGCCGCGGCGTGGTGCCTGCTATTGCCGTGCCGAGCTACGGCGTGCTGGTGCCCAGCGTGAGCCTGCTGCGCAAGCTGGCCAATGGCAACGTGCTGAAACTGGCCTACAACCGCCGCTTGCAGCGCCCGGCCCTCCAGTTTCTCAACCCCAACCTGCAAGCCGCCAACCCGCTCATCCAAACCCAGGGCAACCCGCTGCTCAGCCCCGAATATACCAACAACTACGAGCTGGGTTACAGCACTTTGCTGCGGCAGGCCAACCTCAGCTTCTCGGCATTTGCGCGCAACACCACCGGCTCCATCCAGTCGGTGCGCACGCCGCTGGGCGATGCGCGGTACCCCGGCGCGGTGCGCATTGATTTTCAGAATATCGGCCACGAAAACGCCTACGGCGGCAGTGCCTTTGGGAGCCTCAACCTCGGTAGCACGTTCAGCGTTAGCGGCGGCCTCGATACCTACTACGCCGTGCTCAGCAACCGCGTGGCCGACCCGCTGTACGCCGCCCGCAACGCCGGCCTGGTGCTGAGCGGCCGCCTTTACGGCAGCTACGCCCTGCCCAAGGGCTGGGGCGTGCAGCTGTTTGGCTTCTACCGCGGCCAGCAGGTGCAGCTGCAAGGCTCTCAAAGCAGCTTTGCGGTGTACAGCATGAGCCTGAAACACGAGTTTGCCGACAAAAAGGGCAGCCTGGGCTTCGGGGCCGAAAACTTTTTTTCGCCCCGCAACACCGTGTGCAACGACATCGCCAGCCCGCTGCTCGCCCAAACCACCCGCACCACCCAGCACCTCACCAGCTTCAAGGTGTACTTCAGCTACCGCATCGGCAAGCTCACCGCCGACCTGCCCACCCGCAAAACCGTACGCAACGACGACCTCAAGCTGGACGAAAACGGCGGCGGCAGCCAGGGCAGCGGCGGCCCGCCCGCTGCTAGCCGCCCGGTGCCCGTTGTGCCCGCGCCCGTTGCACCCGCGCCCGTTGCGCCCGTTAGTCCGAAGTAGGTCGCCCTGCGCCCCGCAGCTAAACAATCACCTGCGCCCCGTGGTCTTGAAGAACGCAGTGGCGCGCCGCCGCTGCCCACTACTCGTTAATCTTCTCAACTATGAACATCGGAATTATTGGCGCCGGCCACATCGGCAGCGCGCTGGCCGTGCGGCTCGTCAGCCTCGGCCACTCGGTACTGATTGCCAACTCGCGCGGCCCCGAAACGCTGGGCGACGTGGCCCAAAAAACCGGCGCTACCCCCGCCACGGCCCGCGAAGCCGCCCAGCACGGCGAAATTATCGTGGTCACCATTCCGCTGATAAACATCCCCGACCTGCCCAAGGACCTGTTTGCGGGCGTATCGGCCGACGTGCCGGTTATCGACACCAGCAACTACTACCCCCTGCTGCGCGACGGCCACTTGCGCGAACTCGAAACCGGCACCCTCACCGAAAGCGAGTGGGTGCAGCAGCACTTGGGCCGCCCGGTGGTGAAGGTGTTCAACAACATCTACGCCGAGCACCTCGAAAAAAAGGGTACGCCCGTGGGCACGCCCGACCGCATCTCACTACCCGTAGCCGGCGACGACGAGGCTGCCAAGCGCAAGGTGATGGACCTGGTGGAGGAGCTGGGCTTCGACGCCGTGGAAGACGGTACCCTCCACGAGTCGTGGCGGCAGCAGCCCGGTACCCCTTCGTACGGGGCCGACTGGCCCGCGCACAAGCTGCGCGAGCACCTGCGCAGCCTGGGCCACGAGCGCACCGAGGAGCAGCACGCTCAATACCTGGCCAACCACGCCGAGCAGGAAAAGCAAATGGCCGCGCAAGGCATTAAGCTGAAGTAGCCACCTGCCAAAATTGAAGGCTGCCAGCCAAGCCGGCAGCCTTCGGGGTACCAACCAAAAGAGCCGCGGCAACTGCCGCGGCTCTTTTGGTTAGCGTAGCTTTCTTGTTAGACTACTATTCAAAACTTTGAAGTAGGTACAGTTGGCCCACGTCACTAGTGCGGAGCGTAAAAACCTGAAGCTGCACCATCATCAGCTACTCAAGTAATACTATAAAATTTAGGACTCACGTAAAAATGTCTGTCATTGCGAGAAACGCGAAGCAATCGCCCCTAAACGACACCTGAACGACGACGTGCGGGTATCATTCAGGGGCGGTTGCCGCGCTCCACCGCATTGCGCTCGCAAGGACAGATGTTTTTGCGCGAGTTATAAAAGCATGAAAATCAATTAGATATCATCAAGAACTGACAAAGAACAACTAGCCGCCGGACCTGCCTCATTACCCTCAGAGCCGTTGGCGTGGCTACTGCCCGCTGATTTTGCGGATGCGGTGGCTGTTGGTGTCAGCCACGTACAATTCGGTGCCCGCCGCATTTACCGCGAGGCCCACGGACCTACTGAATAGCGACGAGGCCACGGGGCCATCGGCAAAGCCCAAGCGGGTGCTGGAGCCAGCAAAGAGGCTCACCTGGCCAGCCGGACTGATGCAGCGCAGGCAGCCATTGCCCCAGTCAGCTACATACAGCGTGCCGCTGGCATCCACGGCCACGCCGGTAGGCAGGAAAAGCTTTGCCTGCGCCGCGTCGCCGTCGGCGTAGCCGGCCACGCCGCCCGCCACCGTGCTCACTACCCCCGCCGGGGTAATGCTCCGAATGCGGTTGTTGCGGTAGTCCGCCACGTACACCGCGCCCTGCCCGTTAACCGCTACCCCGCTGGGGGAGTAAAACAAAGCCGCGTTGCCGGGGCCATCGGCAAAGTTTTCGTCTACAAACTTCACATCGGCGGGGCCGCTGCCGGCCACCGTGCTCACCACGCCCTGCGCCGTAATCTTACGGATGCGGTTGTTGTTTGAGTCGGCCACGTAGAGCGCGCCCTGCTGGTCGAGGGCCAGGCCCTGCGGCCGCCAGAATTTGGCCGTAGCGGCGGGGCCATCCTGCAGGCCCTGGCCCGCCGCCCCGGCCAACGTGCTCACCACCCCGGCCGGGCTAATGGTACGAATGCAATTATTGTTGGTATCGGCCACGTACACAGTACCTTGGGCATCAACCGCGATGCCGGTTGGCAGGAAGAATTGGGCGGTGGCACCCGGCCCATCGGTTTGGCCAGCCGTGCCGGTGCCCGCCAGCGTACTCACCACGCCCGCCGCCGTCACTTTGCGGATGCAGTTGTTGTTGATATCGGCCACGTACACGGTGCCCTGGGCATCAACCGCCACCGAGTTTGGCCCGTTGAACTGCGCGGCGCTGCCCGCCCCGTTGGTAAAACCCGCCGTGCCGGTGCCCGCCAGCGTGCTCACCGTGTAAGTTAGCGCGTGGCTGGTGGGGTCGTCGCGCTCGTTGCAGGCCAGTAGCGCCACCGCCAGCAGGCCCATCGCCCCTAGCCGGGATAGTGGAAATGTCATACGAAAGTAAAGTGAAAGTGAGGGTGCTGATAGTGTAGACGTTGCGAGTGAGCAAGTTAGCGCGGCTGGCCAGTGCCGCGCGTGCGCCCGGGGCCACGCCACACTTAGCCAGGATATAGAAAATGCCCGGTCACCGCTGTTGTTCGTCAGGATAAATTAATAAGTAACTGATTATTAAATATTTAAGGCAAATTTATCGACTGCGTAGTGACTAGTTGCAGGGCTTACGCGGAAAAATATTTTCCTTAACGCAACCGGGTGTGGCGCAAGCCCATAGTACCCACGCTACGCCCGGTTGCGTACCTGTAGTGAGTAAATAAGCACTCAGACCACAGAATTCAGTAGCCCAACTAATCATCCTCACAGCATGCGTGCCGAATACATGTTGCGCCACTGGTGCCTGGCCAGTACTAAGTTGGCTGCTTCCGCAACCGCGCGGCGGCTGTTTGGGGGGTATGCCACCGCGCCGGGGCCAGTCTGGTACCGGCTGCTGCTCCAACTCGACCAAACCTATTGCCTGGAAAAATTGCTGGATAAAGGCCTGCGGGCCGTGCCGTTGCTGCAGGGCGGCTACCAGCTGGCGGGCCCGCACCTACAACTGCACCTGCCAGCTACCCAGCGCGGCCGCGCTCACGCTTGGTGTGCCAGCCTGCGGCTGCACAACGGCCCCGGCGGAGTGCTGCAGCTACTGCCCGCCGCACCAGCTGCGCCCGAAGTGGGTCAGGACCAGGCCCCTAGCCATGTATTTGACAGGCAGGAGTTTCCGAAGCTACTACGGTGCATCAACCAGCAATTTGGCCGCTATTCCTTTGCCGATAGCCTCACCGTGGGGAGCGCCTACGTGGCCCTGGGCCCCGCTACCAAAGCAGGTTTTGTGGAAGTGCTCAACGACAACCAGCGGGTGCGCCAGTACCCCGCCAGCGCTTTTCGGTCCGAAGAATAAGCCGCTCCCCCGCCGGCGCCGCTTGGGGCGGGCACCGGGCAAGCCGTACTTTCGGGGCTCGGTAGGCAGCGGCCGCGTGCCCGCCGCTACCAGGTGCCAGCAGGCCAACTTAAAAGCAAAATGAATACTACGTTGATTTTTGGGGCCTCGGGCCAACTAGGGCAGTGCCTGGCGCACGTGGCCCAGCAGCAAGGCATGACGGACTTGGTTTTTCCACCCGAAGCTCAAGCTAATATTCTAAATGTAAGCGGCTTGCGCGAGTTATTCACTCAGCACCGCCCGGCCTATGCCATCAACTGCGCCGCCTACACGGCCGTAGACAAAGCCGAGGACGAGCTGGACCTGGCCCGCAAAGTGAACCGCGACGGCGTCGAAAACCTGGCCCGCCTCTGCGGCGAGTTCGGCACCACCCTCATCCAGATTTCGACCGATTTCGTGTTTGCCGGCAGCGGCAACCAGCCGCTCGTCGAAACCGACGAAACCGCGCCCATCAGCGTCTACGGCCTCACCAAGCTGGAGGGCGAGCAGGTAATTCCGGCCCTCACCAGCCAGTATTTCATCCTGCGCACCAGCTGGCTCTACTCCGAGTTTGCGGGCAACTTCGTGAAAACCATGCGCAAGCTGGGCCGCGAGCGCGACGAGCTGCGCGTTATCTGGGACCAGGCCGGCACGCCCACCTACGCCATCGACCTGGCCGGCTGCATCCTGCATATCATTGCCAGCCAGAGCGTTGCCTACGGTCTCTACCACTATAGCAACGAAGGCCTGACCTCGTGGTACGACTTCGCCACTGCCATCTTCGAGCTCAGCAACATCCCGGTGCGCACCGTGCCTATCCGCACCGCCGAGTACCCCACCAAAGCCACCCGCCCGCCCTATTCGGTTATGGATAAGAGCAAGATAAAGAAGGAGTTGGGCGTAGTTATTCCGCACTGGCGCGTGAGCTTGCAGGCGTGCCTGGGGCAATTGGGATAGTACAGTAAAACGTGTAGAAAGCTGACGATTTTGATAAAAGTCAGCAAAAAGGCGGTCACCCAAAACGACGAAGCAACTCGCTTCGTCGCGCTTTGCGTGACCGCCTTTTTGCTTAATACCCACACACTCCAGCAGGTTTGTGCTCCAGCGCATTCTAAAACTACTTTGCTGTCCTCTAGGCAGCTAAGCTAATAACCTCGCTGGTACGACTCAAGAAGTATGAAGAGAGAAACTAAAGAATGTGACGAATGCGGCAGCTTATACTTTACCGATACCTCGCAGCTGGCGGCTCTATGCCCTGAGTGCGCACATTATCTGTATAAATATGCTAATTGCAAACACCTTATGAAAGCCGGAAGGTGCTTGAATTGTCACTGGGATGGCAGTGTTACTTATTTTATAACTACCTTAAAATAGGTGAGTTAAGCAGGAGTAGGTTCGGCAGCTATTTGTTGCCGCCCATAAAACCGGTGCAGCGCCAGCGCCAGCAGCACAAACGCGCTACCCACGGCGCACACCCCCGGCCAGCCGAAGTGCATCCAGGCCACGCCGCCGATTACCGAGCCCAGCGAGCCGCCCGTGAAATAGCCCGTCATGTACACCGTGTTGAGGCGGCTGCGGGCCTCGGGGCGCAGCGAAAAGATGAGCGTCTGGTTGGAAATGTGCACCGACTGCACGCCCACATCGAGCAGCAAAATGCCCACCACCAGCCCGGCCAGGTAGCCGCCGCCCACCCCCAGCAGCAGGTACGCGGCCAGCGACAGCGCCAGCCCCGCCGTGATGGCGTAGCTGGAGCCGCGCCGGTCGGCCAGGCCGCCGGCCAGCGGCGCGGCCAGGGCCCCGGCGGCCCCTACCAGGCCAAAAAAGCCCGCCACGTCGCTGCCGTAGCCATACGCGGGGCTGCCGAGGTAAAAAACCAGGGTCGTCCAGAACACACTGAACGCGGCAAAGATGCTGCCGCCCACCAGCGCCGAGCGCCGCAGCTGCGGCAGCTCGCGCGCCAGCGTGCCCAGCGAGCGCATCAGCGAGCCGTAGGTGCCCGCAAAATTGGGCCGGTCCTGCGGCAGCCGCCAGGCCAGCAGGCCCGTAAGCGCCAGCATGAGGCCCGCCGCGCCGGCAAACACCAGCCGCCAGCCCAGGTGCGCGCCCGCATAGCCGCTCACCGTGCGCGAGAGCAGAATGCCAATTAGCAGCCCGCTCATAATGCGCCCCACAATGCGGCCGCGGTCGGCCTCAGGGGCCAGGTGCGCCGCCATGGGTAGCAGTAGTTGCGGCACCGACGAGCAAATGCCGATGAGCACGCTCGCCACCGCCAGCAGCGCAAACGTGGGGGCCAGCGCCGCGCCGCCCAGGCACACGGCCGCGCCCACCAGCATCCAGAGAATGAGGCGCTTGCGCTCCAACATATCGCCCAGCGGCACGGCCAGCAGAATGCCCAGCGTATAGCCGATTTGGGTGGCCGTGGCCACCAAGCTGGCCCGGCTATCGGAGATGCCGAAGGTGCGGCCGATGGCCGCCAGCAGCGGCTGGTTGTAGTAAATATTGGCCACCACCAGCCCGCAGGTGAGGGCCATGAGCCAGACCAGGGCATTATCGAGGCGGCGGGGTGGGGTAGTTAGGGTAGCAGGGGTAGGCTTAAGCAGTAACTCAGACATGAAATAGCGCGAACGAATCGGGTATTGATAGCGGCAGAATAGCGTGGGTTAACTCCCAAATGCCCGCCAGGGTTATGCTTGAGCTTCGCAACCCGCCCGCCCGGCCTTCGTTTGCCCAGTATGAGCCGAGGATTTGTAAAGGAAGATGATGCCCAAACGCCGCCCATAGTGCCGCCCCGCGCCGCCCTGCCACCCGGCTCGCCCAACTACGTCACGGCCAATGGCTTGGTTCAGCTGCGCCACGAGCTCACCGAGCTGGAAGCCGAGCGCACCCACGCCGAAGCCGACCACACCAACGACACCGACCGCACGCACCGGTTATCGCTGCTAAATGGCCGCCTCGCCCTGCTCACCGAGCGCCTGGCCAGTGCCCGCCTCGTCGACCCCACCACCCAGCCCGCCAAGGAAGTGCGCTTCGGGGCCACCCTGATACTGCGCACCCTGCGCGGCGGCAAAGTGGGCACCGAGCGCCGCTTCACTATCGTAGGAGTTGATGAGGCCGACGTGGCGGCGGGCAAAGTGAGCTTCGTGGCCCCGCTGGCCCGGGCCGTGGCGGGCGCGCAGCTAGGCAGCGAGGTAACGCTGCACCTAGGGCCGCACGAAGAAGTGGTGCAGGTAACTGCTATTACCTACGCCTGATGAGCGGAGAAAAACGTCTGTCATTGCGGCTTACGTAAAAACGTCTGTCCTTGCGAGCGCAACGCAGTGGAGCGCGGCAATCTTTCCTGTACGCTCGGGTTACTAACCCCATGAAGCGAATGACCAAGGAAAGATTGCCGCGCTCCACTGCGTTGCGCTCGCAAGGATAAACGGCTCTTGTGTAAATTATAAAATAACGCAAATCAATTAGTTAGCTGCTTCTTATAAGCGCCGGGCGTAATACCCTCGTGCTTCTTGAACAGCGCCTGGAAATACGACAGGTTATTAAACCCCGCCCGCAGGCACACCTCGGCCACGCTGGCTAGCGGCTGGCGCAGCAGGCGCTTAGCCTCGGCCAGCCGCTCGCGCACGATGTACTCGACTGGCGTGAGGCCTAGCTCGCGTTTAAACAGGCGAAAAAAGGTGGCCTTGCTCATGCACGCCAGCGCGCTCAGTTTCTCAATCGGCAGGTTATCAGCCAGGTGCTCTTTTATGTAGTGCACCACCGCCGCAAAGCGGTGCGTGGTGAGATGCCGGGCGTAGTCATTGAAAATCAGCTCCCTGGCCTGAGTTTGCATCAGGCGCACCAGCAATTCTTGCAGGGTGAAGTTGGCCAGCACGTCCTTGGCCGCGTCGGTAGTGCGCGACACGGCCACCAGGCGCTCCAGGGTGCCGGTGAGCTCGGGCGTGTTGGTGAGGTGCGCGTACTCGGGCCCGGCCAGCGCCCAGGGCGCGTGGGCTTCGGCGCGCGGGTAGCGTTCGTTCAGTAAATCAACGGTTTGCCGAATGCTGTCGGGCGCGATGGCCACCGCCAGGCACTGTGTGGGCCGGCAGAGGCAGGCCTCGGGAAAGTCGATTTCCATTAGCTCATCTTCGCCCACTACCACCGTTTCGCCGGGCAGGTAGTCGAAGGCCGGGCGGTCGGGGAGGTGCATCACTTTTTTGCCCCGCAGCATGGTGGTGAGGGCCAGCCCATTGAGGCGCAGCGGCACGCGGTGGGCCGCCTGGTGCGTCTCAAAAATGTTCAGCTCAAAGGCATCGAGCGCGAAAACCGTGCGGTTTTCGACTAGCGTGTGTAGCTGTCCCAGCGCAAGTGGCG
The DNA here is from genome assembly GCF_030063445.1 of Hymenobacter sp. H14-R3. Lineage (GTDB taxonomy): Bacteria > Bacteroidota > Bacteroidia > Cytophagales > Hymenobacteraceae > Hymenobacter. Next base: position 36,886 of record NZ_JASITD010000020.1, read on the forward strand.
GCACGGCGGCGGGCAAATGAACGCGGGTAGGCATTTCAATGAGTATGAGTTAATTGAACGTCATGCTGAGCTTGTCGAAGCATCTTGCGTGGGGTAGTAAAATCAATCGCTCAACGATGCGAGCGAGATGATTCGGCAAGCTCAGCACGACGTGCTACACAAGGTGAGTGATGACTTACTAAGGTTGAGGCAATTTCGACATTTATTGCGACAATACCACAACCTCCGCAGTAAGATAAGGAGTCATCTTTGCGCTAGTACTCCACTTCTTTCCAATTCCCACGCAATCATGGTCGAAACCCTCGAAAAAGCCACTACCGTGGTGGCCCGCCCGCAGTTCAAGTCGCACTACGACAACTTTATTGGGGGCAAATGGGTGGCCCCGGTCAAAGGCCAGTACTTCGATAACCCGTCGCCCATCGACGGCAAAGTCTTCTGCAAAGTGGCCCGCAGTACCAAGGAAGACATTGAGCTAGCCCTCGACGCCGCTCACGAAGCCTTCAAAAGCTGGAGCAAAGCCTCGGCTGCCGTGCGTAGCAACGTGCTGCTCAAAATCGCCGACATTATAGAGGCCAACCTGCCCTACCTGGCCGCCGCCGAAACGGTGGAAAACGGCAAGGCCATCCGCGAGTCAATGGCCGCCGATTTGCCGCTCTGCATCGACCACTTCCGATACTTTGCGGGCGTTATTCGGGCCGAAGAAGGCTCAGCTACCGAGCTGAACGAGAACACGTTGTCGCTGGTGATTCAGGAGCCGCTGGGCGTTGTCGGTCAGATTATTCCCTGGAACTTCCCGCTGCTAATGGCCACCTGGAAGCTGGCCCCCGCCATTGCGGCCGGCTGCTGCGTGGTGATGAAGCCCGCCGAGCAAACGCCCGCCAGCATCATGATGCTCATGGAGTTGATTCAGGACGTGGTGCCCGCTGGCGTCATCAACGTAGTCAACGGCTTCGGCCTGGAAGCCGGCAAGCCGCTGGCCAGCAACAAGCGCGTGCAAAAGGTGTCGTTCACGGGCGAAACCACTACCGGCCGCCTCATCTTGCAATACGCCGCCGAAAACATCATCCCCGTTACGATGGAGCTGGGCGGCAAGTCGCCCAACATCTTCTGCAAGAGCGTGATGGACCACGACGACGACTTCCTCGACAAGTGCATCGAAGGTGCCGTGATGTTTGCCCTCAACCAGGGTGAAATCTGCACTTGCCCCTCGCGCCTGCTGGTGCACGAGGATATTTACGACGCGTTTATTGCCCGCGTCATTGCCCGCGTAAAGGCCATCAAGCTGGGTAACCCCATGGATACCACCACGATGATGGGGGCCCAGGCCAGCAACGACCAGTTTGAGAAAATCCTGAGCTACCTCGAAATCGGCAAGGCTGAAGGGGCTGAAGTGCTGGTGGGCGGCGAGGCCTACACCCAGGAAGATGGCGCGCTCGGGGAGGGCTACTACATTCAGCCTACCATTTTCCGGGGGCATAATAAGATGCGGATTTTTCAGGAGGAAATCTTCGGCCCGGTGCTGTCGGTAACAACTTTCAAGGACAACGAGGAGGCCCTGGAAATCGCCAACGACACGCTCTACGGCCTCGGGGCCGGCCTCTGGAGCCGCGACGCGCACGAGCTCTACCAGATGCCCCGCGCCATTAAGGCCGGCCGCGTGTGGGTGAACTGCTACCACGACTACCCCGCCGGCGCGCCGTTTGGCGGCTACAAGGCGTCGGGCTTCGGCCGCGAAAACCACAAGATGATGCTGGGGCACTACCGCCAGACCAAGAACATGCTCATCAGCTACAGCCAGCAGAAATTAGGTTTCTTTTAGCAATGTGCGGTAAGCTTTAGCTTGCCGTAAGTACCCTAAATTAGCACTGCCGCCGGAAGCATTCGGTAGTAGTGCTAATTATTTAGCCATCAATTATTTAACAGCAAGATAAAGCTTACCGCACAGCCTATGCCCACCTCCCGCGTTCTCGCCACCCAGGCGGCCGAAGCTACCATCGACCTGCTGCGCGACGAGCACGGCCCGCTCATGTTTCATCAAAGCGGCGGTTGCTGCGATGGCTCGTCGCCGATGTGCTTTACCAAGGGCGAGTTTCGGATTGGCGGCAACGACGTGTGGCTGGGCCAGATTCACGGCTGTGATTTCTTCATGAGCACCAGCCAGTTCGAGTACTGGCAGCACACCCAGCTCACCATCGATGTGACCAAGGGCCGGGGCGCGAGTTTCTCGTTGGAAATTCCGCTAGGCGTACGCTTCCTTATTCGCTCGCGGCTCTTTACGGAGGAAGAAGCGCAGGCTATGGAGCCGGTGCGCAATGGTGAAGAATACCTGGAGCAGGCCTGAGAGCAGCCAGTTTTACAACGTAAACGAAAGGCCCGGCGAGCAATCGCCGGGCCTTTCGTTTACGCCGTGGGGGTGGCTATTTTTTCTCCTGCACGGGCAGGTCTTCCAAGTGAGCCAGGCTGATTTTCCAGCTGCCGTCGCTGGCTTTCTTCCAGATAAACACGTAGTTGCCGGTGCCCAGGCCGGTTGCTTTCTCAGTAGCCGTAGGCAGCACATCCACTGAGAAGGTGCCGGCCTCGTAGGCCATGTCGGCATTGGACCCCGTGCTGACGCCGTTGGTTTTAAGGTTGGCAATGGTGTTGATGGTGGGCGTAATCCATTTGTTGGTTACCTCATCCTTGCCGCTGAAGCGGGTTTCGCCCTGCAAAAACTGCACATCGTCGGCCAGCATGGCAGTTATCTTGCTCGCATCTTTGTTGTTCCAGGCGCTCACAAACTGCTGGTCGAGGTCCGTAACGCTGGCGCTGGCGCTGGCGCCGCCGGCAGTAGTGGCGTTGGCGTTGGCAGGGTCGGCCGCGTTGGCGGCCGATTTTTGGTCGTTGCCGGAGCAAGAAGTCAGCAGGGCCGCTACGCAGCAGGAAAGCAAGTAGTATTTCATGGGGAATTTTGAAGAAGAGCGCAAGAGACTGCGCAAAACCCCGCAAAAACGAGGTCAATCCTTAGTATTGCAAAAACTTTATAATCAATGTATTAGCCTACCAGCTTTTGCGAAGCACTGCCGAGGCCGGGTAGGGCGCGCCCGCTTGCTCAAAGCCCGGATTGGGGAAGTAGCCGCTGGCTACGGCCAGGTCGGCCACGGCGGGCGCGATTCCTTTGGCCTGGCTGGCCTCGGCCCGCTGCTCGGCGGCGAGGCGGCGCTCGGCGGCGGCGCGGTTGGCGGCGGCCTGCGCGGCGGCGGTGCGGGCGGCAGTAGCCCGGCTAGCCGCCGCCTGCGCCGATGCCCGGGCCGCGGCGGTGCGCTTACTAGCGGCGGCGCGCTCCGTTGCAGATGCCCGGGCGGCAGTGCGCTCGCTAGCGGCAGCGGCACGCTCAGAGGCGGCGGCCTGGGCATCGGCGGCGGCTTGCTCGCGGGCGGCGGCGGCCTGGGCAGCCGCGGCGGCGGCGGCTTTCTGCTTGTTATCGGTGTGCTTGCCAATAGCGTAACCCGCACCGGCGCCGGCCAGGCCGCCAATCAGGGCGCCCACTTTGCGGTTGCGCCCATTGATGAGAACGCCACCCAAAATGCCGGCTGCCCCACCGATAGCGGCGTTTTTAGCCTGGGGGCTCCAGCCTTTGCGGGGCTGGGGCTCGGTTTGGGCCTGGGCACGGTAGCCGGGCAGCAGGCCAAAGAGCAGCGCCGGGATGAGAAATAGCCAACTGGTACGTTTCACGGAAGTGGGGAATAAAGGAAGTGGAGTATGCAACGCGCGTAGGGTAAGCTTTAGCTTGCCGGCGTCAGGGTGTATAAAAGGCTATTTATCAGACAACTATAAAGCAGGTAGCCCCATTAGCAGCAAGCTAAAGCTTACCCTGCACGTACGCAGGTGGCCAGCAGGCGGTTATAACTCCCTGACCAGCACGCGCACTTCCACGGTGCGGCCGTGGTCGTCGGCGCACGATATCTTGACCTCGCCCGGCGGCGGCCGGAAAAACACGCGCCCGGTAGCCGGCGCGGCTTGCAGAAACTGGTCGTTCACGTACCAATATACCTGGCGCACCTCGCTGGCTGCCGCGCAGCTGAGCAGCAATTGTTGCTTTTCGGTGGCGCTGAGCACGTATTCGGCGTGGGCAGCGGGCGAGGTGATGGCCAGCAGCGGCGCGGCATCGGGGCCAACTGCACCCGCCGCATCGGCGCCGCGCACCAAGCGGCAGGCGGGGTTGTGGGGAGGCAGGCGGCGCGCCGGCAGGCCATGCACCTCCCGAAACGCCAGCACCTCGGGCCGCAGGTTGGGGAATAATTCGCGCCGGTAGCCGCTGGTCGGCGCGCAGGCCCGGCAGTAGCTATACTGGCCATCGGCCGAGAGCAGTACCTCGCGCAGGTGCTGGCAGCGCTGGCTGCCCGATGCGCCGGGCAGGTAATAATCGAGCAGCTGGTTGGGGCAGTTTTCGCCGGGCACCAGGCCGGTTTCGGCGCACACCAGCCGAAAGTCGAGGCTGGCGGGCGGCGTAAACCACTCACTCTTGCCATTGTAGGCCAGCGCGTTAAATAAATTGAACAGCAGGGGCGAGGCCACATCGGCCCCCGTGAGGGCAGGGCTGCCCTGGCCGTTAAAATTGCCCACCCACACCCCGATGGTATACTGCTGGTTGTAGCCGATGCTCCAGGCATCGCGGCGGCCGTAGCTGGTGCCAGTTTTCCAGGCAATGCGCGGCAGGTGGCGGCTGGCGGCCGCATCGAGCGGCAGGTCGGGCCGCGTGCGCTGCGCCAGAATGTCGGTAAGCAGATAGGCGGCGGCTTCGCTAATTAAAAATTTAGAATTAAAAATTAAAAATGGATTTTTTGGCTGCGTCGCTCCAGTTGGTTTCTTACCCAATTCCGTTGCGTCAGCAGCAATTTCTACTTTATCCTGTTTGGTTTTTAATTCCAACTCCTGCCACCGCCCCCCATTGGCCAGCGCCGAGTACAGGCCCGTCAGCTCTTCCAGCGTAGCGCCGCAGCCGCCCAAAATGGTGCTTAGGCCCAGCCGGGGCGCATCGCGCGCCACCTGCCGAAAATCGGCCTGCCGCAGCGTGTTCGTAAACTTATCGACCCCGACTTCCGACAGAACCCGCACGGCCGGAATATTGAGCGAGTAGGTCAGCGCCCGCTCCATCGTCACTTCGCCCTGGCAGTGCTTGTCGAAATTCTCGGGCCGGAAACCCTGGAAGTTGGTCGGCACATCGGGCAGCACGGTTTTGGGCGTAACCAAGCCGCGGTCGAACGCCAGGCCATAAAGCAACGGCTTGAGCGTGCTGCCCGGCGAGCGCACGGCCCGCACGCCATCGACCTGCCCCAGCGCGCCGGCATCCTGAAAATCGACCGAGCCCACGTAGGCCTCCACGGCGTGCGTGCGGTTGTTCACCACCAGCACCGCAGCCTGCGAAATGCCCAGCGTGGCCAGCCGGCGCACGTAGTTGCGGGCCAGGTCCTCGGCCTTGGCCTGGGTGGCGGGCCGCAAGCTGCTGTGAATGAGCGCCGTGCCGGGCTGCGCCAGCACCAGCCGCCGCGCCAGGTGCGGGGCAAGGGTAGGGGCCGGGTGGCGCTGGGCCACCAGGGGCTCTAGCAGCGCATCGGCAATATCCTGGGCTGGAAACAGCTTTTCGCGCCCGAAGTAGTGCAGCCAGCGGTTGCGCTCACGCGTAATCTCGGCGTTGTGGCGGCCCAGCACCAGCCCGCCCGGCCGGTTGGGAATAATGGCCAGCGTAACCGTTTGGGCCAGTGATAGATAATCGGGCGGCTGCTGAAAGTACAGCAGCGCCGCCGACTTCACGCCCTCAATATTGCCGCCGTAGGGCACCAGGTTGAGATAGAGCTGCAAAATCTCGGCCTTGCTGTAGTGCGCCTCCAGCTGCAGGGCGCGCAGCATTTCGCGCAGCTTGTTGCCCAGGGTGCGCTCCTTGGGCTCTAGCAGCCGAGCCACCTGCATGGTAATGGTGCTGGCCCCGGTGGTGCGCCCGTGCCCAAATAGGTTGCGCCCCGCCGCCTGCACCATTGCCAAGGGATTGATACCCAGGTGGTAGCGAAAATAGCGGTCCTCCTTCTCAATAATGGCCGTTTGCAAGGCCGGCGTAATCTCGGGCAGCTCCGTTTTCATCCGCCACTTTTGGGTGGGGTTGAGGTAGGCGTGTAGCACGGTGCCATCGGTGGCCAGCACCAGCGGCGAATACTGCGGCGCGGGCGGTAGCGGAAAAAGCCAGTCGGCCCCAAAGGCCAGCCCCAACAGCGCAGCCAGCGCCAGCACAATACGAAAAAGCAGGCGGCGCATACGGCGAATGTAGCGCGAACTTCCCAGTTCGGGCGCGCGCCGCGAGCAGGCAGGACCACGCCGTGCGAACGACGATATCTCGTAGCGCGCGCGCGCGAAGCTGGGAAGTTTATGCTACTTATACATGCTTAATTTCTTGCAAACCAAAGCGTTGCACCGTTCCGCCAATTTCCACGGCTAGGCGGCCGTCGGGCTCCACCCCCACAATTTGGCCCCGCACGCGGCGGCCAGCCACCTCATACTCGTGCCACTCCTGGTAGCGGTAGAGGGCGGCCAGGTAGGCGCGGCGCAACTCGCCTACCTGGCCGGCACGCAGTTGTAGGTAGCGCCGCTCCAGGCATTCGAGCAGGCGGGCGGCCAGCACCTCGCGCTGGAAATAGCGGCCCGTGAGCACGCCCAGCGAGGTGGCCGTGGGCATGGCAAAGTGCCGCTGGTTCACGTTGAGCCCAATGCCCACCACGCTGGACTGAATTTTTGCGCCGCTCAGGCTGTTTTCAATGAGAATTCCCCCAAATTTCTGGGTGCCGAAGTATAGGTCGTTGGGCCATTTCAGCCGCAGCTGCGGTGAGGGCTGGAGGAGCGTTTTGGCCCAGTCGTACACGCCCAAGGCCACGGCCTGGCTCAGCAAAAACTGCTGGCCGGCGTCCAGAAAAGTGGGTAGCCAGATGACGGAGAGCGTTAGGTTTTCGCCCGGCGCGGCCTGCCACTGGTTGCCACGTTGGCCGCGGCCGGCCGTTTGGTCGTCCGTTATGACGGTGCAGCCTTCGCTGGCCCGGTTTTCGCGCAACAGTTGTTGCGCTTCCGAGTTAGTAGAAGGGCAGGCAGGCAGCCATAATAGCTGCTGGCCAGTAAATAAGGTAGTGGGGCTGATGACCACGGGGGTTAGCAGTCGTACATTAGCTAGATAAACAACGCAAACTTACTCTATGAAGAGCACCTTGGTTCGACAGGATTCGGACACATTGGCAGAAGTAGCCGTACGCGGTCTCCAAGACCGCAAAGGAATGGACATTGTAGTTCTCAATTTGAAAGAGTTGAAAAATGCCGTGGCCGATTATTTCATCATCTGCTCGGCTTCCTCCGACACCCAGCTCGACGCGCTGGCCCGCTCGGTGGAAGAGGAAGTGGAAAAAGTAACTGGCCAGGCCCCTTGGCAGAGTGAAGGCCGCACCAATCGGGAGTGGGTTTTGTTGGATTACGTAGACGTGGTAGTGCACGTTTTTCTGCGTGACCGCCGCAAGTTCTACGCGCTCGAAGAGCTGTGGGGCGACGCCGAAATTACGCACATTGAAGACACTGCCGACGTGGTTCAGCGCTAAAGTATTGGGCCGTCGGCTGCGTCTACCGGGTTAGGTTACCAACAACGCCAGCCCGGCGCGGTTGCTCTAGAGTTCATTAAAAATAATCCATTTTTATGTCTGATACGACGCCCACCAAACGCCGCAAGCCGACACTGCCCAATCCCACGCCCCGGCCGGGAGTGCAGTTGTGGGTGATGGCGGGGCTCCTGGTCCTAATCGTCGGCATGTTCTGGTTCAGTAACCAGAATGCCGCTATCAAAATCAACCAGCAAAAGTTCGAGCAAATGCTGGCCGCTGGCGACGTGCGAGATGTGTTCCTGGTGAACAAGCAGAGCGTGGAAATTGGCCTTACGCCGGCTGCCCTGCAAAAGTCTGAGTACCAAAAAGACCTGATGGTCCACCGCGGTCCATTTGCTGACCGGGGTGCGCAGTACACCTTCCCTATCGTGGATGCCAAGTACTTCCAGGAGCAGCTTGAAAAGCTACAAGCCCAGGTGCCCCGCGAGCAGCGGCTGCAACTGGAGCCGGTAGACCGCGTGGGCTTGTTTGATATTATCAGCAGCTACGGCCTCATTATCCTCAGCATTGTGCTGTTTGTGTTCCTCATGCGCCGCATGAGCAGCGCGGGCGGCCCTGGTGGGCAGATTTTTAACATCGGCAAGAGCCGCGCCGCCCTTTTTGAAGGCGGTGATAAAGTAAAAATCACCTTCAAGGACGTTGCCGGCCTCGAAGAAGCCAAAGAGGAAGTGCAGGAAATTGTGGAGTTCCTCAAGAACCCTAGTAAGTTCACCATTCTGGGTGGTAAAATCCCCAAAGGCGCCCTATTGGTAGGCCCTCCTGGCACTGGTAAGACCTTGCTGGCTAAGGCAGTAGCTGGCGAAGCCGACGTGCCGTTCTTCTCGCTGTCGGGCTCCGACTTTGTAGAGATGTTTGTGGGCGTGGGTGCCGCTCGGGTACGTGACTTGTTCAAGCAAGCCAAAGCCAAGGCGCCCTGCATCATCTTTATTGACGAGATTGATGCCGTGGGCCGTTCGCGCAGCAAGGGCTCGATGCCCGGTGGCAATGACGAGCGCGAGAACACGCTCAACTCGCTGCTAGTGGAGATGGATGGCTTCGGTACCGACTCGGGGGTTATAATCCTGGCCGCTACCAACCGCCCCGATACTCTGGACTCGGCCTTGTTGCGTCCCGGTCGTTTTGACCGTCAGATTAGCATTGACAAGCCCGATATCAACGGCCGCACCGAGATTTTCGCGGTGCACTTGAAGCCCCTGACCCTTGGCCCCGATGTGGATGCCCGCAAGCTATCGGCCCAAACTCCTGGTTTTGCCGGTGCCGAAATCGCCAACGTCTGCAACGAGGCGGCCCTCATCGCGGCTCGCCGCGACAAGAAGTTCATCACTAACCAGGACTTCACCGATGCCATCGACCGCGTAATCGGGGGCTTGGAGAAGAAGAACAAAATCATCAGCCCCGGTGAAAAGCGTATCGTGGCCTACCACGAAGCCGGTCACGCCATCACTGGCTGGTTCCTAGAGCACTGCGACCCTTTAGTGAAGGTGAGTATCGTGCCGCGCGGCGTGGCCGCCCTTGGCTACGCCCAGTACTTGCCCAAGGAGCAGTTTTTGTACAATACTGAGCAGCTGATAGATGAGATGTGCATGGCCCTGGGTGGCCGTGCTGCCGAAGAGTTGGTGTTTGGTAAAATATCGACCGGCGCGCTGAGCGATTTGGAGCGCATTACCAAGATGGCCTATTCCATCGTAACGATGTACGGCATGAACAGCAAGCTCGGCAACGTCTCGTTCTACGACTCTAAGGGTCAGAACGAATACGGCTTTTCGAAGCCCTACTCGGAAGCCACCGCGCAACTGATTGACGAGGAAGTTCGCACTATCATCGAGCAAGCGTATATCCGCACTAAAGAGCTGTTGACCGAGCGCCGCCACGAGTTGGAGGTAATTGCTAAGGAGCTGTTGGAGAAGGAGGTACTGCTGCAAGACGACCTGGAGCGCTTAGTAGGCAAGCGCCCCTTCGGCGGCCAGACCAACTACCAGGCCCACATGGCTGGTACTGACCGTTCCGAAACCGCCAGCGAAGTAAAAAGCGAGCACTCCGGCCTGCCGCTGGGGGGCGACCTCCCCGAGATGCACCTCCCCGGCCAGCCCGAAACCGTCTAAATACTGCGTGTCGCTCGCCCTACCCAGGGTAACGCCACCGCTAAAAGGCCAGCCGCAAGGCTGGCCTTTTTTGTGGCTATTACCTTTGACCCATGTCTTCCTCCCGCGATATCCTGCTGGCGCGTATTCGCACGGCGCTGGCCACTGGCCCGGCCCTGCTGCCGCCGGTGCCCGATTGGGCTGCGCCAGTGCACCCGGCCCTGCCGACCACCGACCTGGCCGTGACGTTTGCCGAAAGCTTCCGGCGCGTAGGCGGGGAGTTTTTTTACGCCGAAGACCCGGCCCAGTTGGGTACCGAGTTGCGCGCCTGGCTAGCCGAACGCCTGCCCGTCGGCCAGCAGTGCTACGTGTGGGAGCCAGCCATGCAGGCGCTGCTTACGGCCGCGCAAGTGCCCTTTCAGCCTACCGAAGCCGACTTTCGCACGCAGGCGGCGGTCGGCCTCACCAGTTGCGAAGCACTGGTGGCCCGCACGGGCAGCATCGTAGTAGCGCCGGCCACGGCCAGCGGGCGGCGGCTCAGCATCTACCCCGACCAGCACCTGGTGCTGGCCCGGCCCAGCCAGGTGGTAGCCGAAATCGGTGATGCGCTGCGCGTGGTGCAAGCGCGCTACGGCGCGCAGCTGCCTTCCATGCTCTCGCTCACCACCGGCCCAAGCCGCACCGCCGATATCGAAAAGACCCTCGTGCTGGGTGCCCACGGCCCGCGCCGGCTCAGCTTATTTTTACTGGAAGATGACGCCGAAGATTTTGCCTGAATTGCCCCCGCAGGCGCTGGCCCCCGGCCAGCGCGTGTATTTTGCCTCCGATTTTCACCTGGGCGCGCCCGATGCCGCCACCTCCCGCGAGCGCGAGCGCCGCATTGTGCGCTGGCTCGACGAGGTAGCCAAGGATGCGGCCGCCATTTACCTGCTGGGTGATGTGTTCGACTTTTGGTTTGAATATAAGCACGCTATCCCCCGGGGTTTCAGCCGCTTACAGGGTAAGCTGGCCGAGCTGACCGATGCTGGCCTGCCCATTACGCTCTTTACCGGCAACCACGACATGTGGATGTTTGGTTACTTTACCCAGGAAATGGGGATTCCGGTACTGCGCGACCCGGTTTCACAACGCATTGGTAATCAATATTTTAATATTGGGCACGGTGATGGCCTGGGGCCGGGCGACTTTGCCTACAAGCATGTGCTACGGCCCATGTTCAACTCGCCCGTAACGCAGTGGCTGTTTGCGCGGCTGCACCCCAACCTGGGCATTGGCCTGGCCAGCCGCTGGAGCCGCCATTCGCGCCTCCAAAACGGCGCGGCTGATGCCACGTACTTTGGCGAAGACGAGTGGCTGCTTCAGTACTGCCGCGAGCTGGAAAAGCGACAACACCATGATTATTACGTATTTGGCCACCGCCACTTGCCGCTCGATGTGGCCGTGGCCCCGGGCAGCCGCTACATCAACCTGGGCGAGTGGGTCAATTATTGCACATATGGCGTGTATGACGGTAATGAGCTGGTTCTGCGGGAGTTCAAGGGATGAAGTAGCAATTAAAAATGATACACTAAAAATTAAAAGTGACCATGGCCGCAGTTGGTCGTGGTCACTTTTAATTTTTAATGTATCATTTTTAATTCTTCACTCAGTCTACGCCCAAGCGCAAGCTGTGCCCAGCGCCGCCTCGGTGGCCCCCGCCGCCCGCGTAGCCCCCGTAGAAGCTGCCCCAATGGGCAAGGCCGAAAATCCCAACGCGCCCGCGCCGGCCGCTGGCACTTGGGCGCTCGTTAAAACCCTGACGCTGCCCGGTGCCGGCGCGGCGTCGCTTGACCGGCGCGGCGTGCTCTACTTGGCCGACCAGGATAATAACCTGCGCCAACTGGCCCGCGACGGCCAGCCGCTCAACACCTACTCGCCCACCCAACCCGGCCACGTAGCCGTGGTTGAAGCCTGGAACCAGAACAGCCTGCTCGTTTTTTACGACGACCGGCAGCAGGTGCTGTTGCTCGACCGCTTTCTGGCTCCGCTGAGCGAAATCAGGCTGGCCGACTACATTGATGGAACGGTGCGCACCGCTACGCTGGCCCCCGACGGCCTGCTATGGCTGCTCGACGAAAGCGCGCTTACGCTGCGCGAGTTTGACCCCCAGGCCCTGCGCGTGGTGCAAAGCACGCCGCTCGACCTCATTATTGGTCGCAGCCGGCCTGACTTCCGCTTCCTGCGCCAATACCAGAATAACCTGTACCTGGTGGACCATACCAGCGGCATTTTCGTGTTTGATAACCTGGGCAATTATCGCAAAAAGCTGCCTTTTACCGGCCTGGATTTCATCACGTTCCGGGGCGATGAGTTAGCTTATGTCAGCGGCGGGCAACTGCACTTTTTTCACCTCTATGACCTCACCGAGCGCACACGGCCCCTACCGGCCGGCCTCGATGCAACCACCGTGCGTCAAGTGCTGCTCGACGACCAGCGGGCGTATTTTATTACCACCAAAGGCGTGAGTATTTATCAGCTTTAATGAGGAGTTGAACGCTTGGTACTGAACAGATGAGCTCCTAAAGCTGTGCAGGTAAAAGGGATAGCTATGGAGCTCAACTTATTAAGTGTAACAAAGTTGCGCTATTAAAGAAAGCTCAGCTAAGCGGCAACCAGCCGCCGGGGCGACCGTTAGAAAAGACAGATTCTTCCATCCCTTTTCCTCCTGACCCATGAAAGCACTGATGTTTCACGGCCCCCGCAATGTTAGCGTAGACACCGTTGACGACCCCATCCTGAAGGACTCGCGCGACGCCATTATCCGCGTTACGAGCACGGCCATTTGCGGCTCCGATTTGCACATCTACAACGGTTCGCTGCCGACGGCACCCATGGTGCTGGGGCACGAGTTTATGGGCATTGTGGAGGAAGTAGGCCGCGGCGTGGGCAACCTCAAGCGCGGCGACCGCGTGGTGGTGCCCTTCCCGGTGGCCTGCGGCACCTGCTTTTTCTGCAACCACGAGCTACCCGGCCACTGCGAAAACTCCAATCCCGACCACTACGGCCCCGAGGGCGGCCTGCTGACCCAAAAGGGCGGCGCGCTCTTCGGCTACACCGACCTCTACGGCGGCTACGACGGCGGCCAGGCCGAGTTTGTGCGCGTGCCGTATGCTGACTTTGGGCCGCGTAAAGTGCCTGATTTTCTGACTGATGACCAGGTATTGTTCCTGACCGATATCTTCCCAACCGGCTACTCGGGCATCGATTGGGCCGAGGTGAAGGGCGGCGAGTTTATCGCCATTTTTGGGGCTGGCCCGGTGGGCATTATGGCCGCTAAGAGTGCTTGGCTGCGCGGCGCGGCCCGCGTGGTCATCATCGATACCCAGAAATATCGTCTCGACAAAGCCAAGGAAACAACCCGTTGCGAAACCATCCTGTGGGAAAGCCACGACCAGGTGGTAGAGCAAATCCGCGACATGAGCGAGGGCCGCGGGGCCGACGTGTGCGTCGATTGCGTGGGCTTCGAGCCCGACCGCAACCTGCTCGACCGTGCCAAGGCCGTGATTAACCTCGAAAAAGGCTCGCCTAAAGTCATCGAAACCTGTATGAGCGCCGTGCGTCGCGGCGGCGTGGTGTCGGTGTTGGGCGTGTACGCCACCACCAACGACAACTTCCCGGTGGGGCAGTTTTTTGATAAAGGTATCAAGCTGGTGGGCGGCCAGGCCCCGGCCCACAAGCACATCGATAAGCTGTTGCAGCACATTATCAAGGGCGAAGTAGTGTTGGATGACATCATTTCGCACCGCTTGCCGTTGAGCCAGGCTGCCCACGGCTACGATATTTTTCGTCATAAAAAGGACAACTGCCTGAAAGTAGTGCTGCGCCCCGGCGAATAAACGGCCCTGCCATCTAGTTAAAAGCCCGGTTGCCGCTCTTGAAAAGGGGCGAGCAGCCGGGCTTTTTTAGCGGCGACTTACCTTGCTGACTAAAGTTGTGCATAAAACAGAGTCAGGTAAAAAGTACGGAATAAATGCCAAAAAATTACGAAGGGACTGTGTTGGCTAAGCTATTGCTACTGATTGAGTTAACACTAGCAGCTAGCGCGCCATCGCGGGCACAAACGGCAGCCGCTAAGCTGGCCCCTGGGGTAGGGGAGGAGTTGCGGCGCGGGGCCGGCCGCCAAGCCGTGCGCCTACGGGTGCGCAACGCGGTGGCATTTCGGCAGTGGGCTGGCCAGCAAGTGCCAGTTGCTCAAGTGGTTGCCTCAGCAGGTGATGCAAACGTATTTGTAGTTAAAAATCTATCAGATAAGCAGTTAGCTGTATTAGCTACTTCGCCCTTCGTAGAGTTTGTGGACGTGCCCAACCGCCCCGCCCACGATGAGCGCCTGCTTAGCGGGGCCGACCTCGCGGCCAACGGCCTGCGCGCGGTGCAGCGCCGCTACCCCGCGCTCACGGGCCAGGGCCTGGCCGTGAGCATCAAGGAAAACCCGCTCGACGCGGCCGACCTCGACTTGCGGGGGCGGCTCCTGAATACGCCGGCCGGTACGGCTATCGAGTCGGTGCACGCCAGTATTATGGCCACGCTCATCGCGGGCGGCGGCAGCTCGGGGCCGGCCGGGGAGGGCGCGGCGCGTCAGGCGGGCATTGCCTCGTCCTCCTACGCCAACCTGCTGCCCGACCCTAACGCCGACCTCATCCGGCTGGGTGTGAGCGTGCAAAACCACTCGTACGGTACTGGTATTGAGAACTATTACGGGCTCGAAGCCCAGGGCTACGACCAGCAAACGCGGCAGCTGCCCTACCTGCTGCACGTGTTTTCGTCGGGCAATGCCGGCACCTCGGCCAGTACCAGCGGCCCCTACCAGGGCCTGGCAAACGTGGCTAACCTCACCGGCCAGTTCAAGATGTCGAAAAACTCGCTGGCCGTGGGCGCTACCGATGCGCTGGGCCAGGTGGCGGCCCTCAGCTCACGCGGGCCGGCCTACGATGGCCGGGTGAAGCCCGAGCTGGTGGCCTACGGCGACGCCGGCTCGTCCGATGCCGCGGCGCTGGGCTCGGGGGCGGCGCTGCTGGTGCAGCAGGCCTACCGCAACAGCCAGGGCGGCGCATTGCCGCCCGCCGCGCTGGTAAAAGCCGCTCTTCTTACTAGCGCCGACGATGTGGGCCGGCCCGAAGTCGATTTTGTAAGCGGCTTCGGTCAGCTCAATGCCCTGGGCGCGGTGCGCACCGTGCTGGAAAGCCGCTTTCGCAACGGCTCCGTGGCCCAGGGCGCGGTGCAAATCGTGAGTCTGCCCGTGCCCACCGGCACCCGGCAGCTAAAAGTAACCCTCGCCTGGACCGACCCCGAAGCCGCCGCCAATGCCCCGCAAGCGCTCGTCAACGACCTCGACCTGGAAGTGCTGGGGCCCGGCGGCACCCGCTGGCTGCCTTGGGTACTAAGCGCTTTTCCCAACCTCGATTCGCTGGCGCAGCCCGCCCGCCGCCGCGCCGACCACCTCAACAACGTGGAGCAGGTGACCATCAGCCTGCCCGCCGCCGGCACCTACCAGTTGCGGGTGCGCGGCACGGCGGTGCCTAGCGGCCCGCAGGCGTTCAGCCTGGCTTATGAGGTGGTGGCTCCGGGGTTTGAGTGGCTGGCGCCCAATGCATTGCGCAACGTGCGGCCGGGCCAGGCCACGTTGCTGCGCTGGCGCTACGCCGGCGCGGCCACCACCGCCCGCCTTGAGTACCGGCCCATCGGCCGGGCGGCCTGGCGCACCATTGCGGCCGCCGCCAATCCGGCGCAGCGCATGTATAGCTGGGTAGCGCCCGACACGACCACGCTGGCGCAGGTGCGGCTGGTGGTTGATAACCAAGCTTTTGTGTCCGATACGTTTGCGCTGGCCCAGCCGCTGCCGGTGCGCGTAGGCTACGTGTGCCCTGACGAAACGCTGCTAACCTGGCCCGCTACGCCGGGGGCCACGCAGTACCAGGTGTACCGGCTGGGCGTTACGGCCCCCGAGCCATTTCAAGTAGTGGCCGATACGCTGCTGCGCATAGAGGCTACCCGCCAGGCCGGGTCCTATTTTGCCGTGGCCCCCGTGCTAGGCGGCAAGCTGGCCGAGCGCGGCGCTACTGCTAACCTGGCCGAGGCCGGCGTGAGCTGCTACGTGCGGTCGCTGCTGGCCCGGCAGCCCATCGCCGATACCGTGCGCTTGGTATTGTCGCTCGGCACGCTCTACCGCTTGCAGGCCGTGCAATTGCAACGCCTTGGCCCAGAAGGCTTTCAGGCTATTCAAGCCCTGAGCCCCGTTACCCAGCTCACTACCTTGTTTACCGACCTCACGGCTACCACCGGCCTCAACCAGTACCGCATTCAGGGCCAGGATGCGGCCGGGCGCACCTTTTATAGCGAGGTGGTGGCCGTGCAGCTGGTGCGCCGGGGCGAGCTGCTGGTGTTTCCGGTGCCCGTGGTGGTGGGGCAGGACTTGCAGGTGGCCGGCGAGCCAGGTGCCGCCCTGCAAGTGGACCTCTACGATGCCCTGGGCCGCCACGTGCGCACGGCGCAGGTCCAGGGGGCGCTCAACCTGGTGAGCACAACCGGCTTGCGGTCGGGCGTGTACCTGCTGCGCGCTACCCCCACCACCGGGGGCGGCCCCGCCCGCACCCGCCGCATAGTGTTGGTTGACTAATGGTACGCGGCGAAAGCGGAGTACTAGCGGGCACTACAATGTCTGTGCTGTAACCCCGGCGGTACTTGCCCAAAGGCAGCGCGTTGCAATGACAAATATCTGATAATCAATTACTAATACAACGAGTAAAAAGCCCCGGCCTGACTAGCAGACCGGGGCTTTTTGCTCGTTAACTAAGCCTTACGAGCCTAGTAAAGGTAGTTGAGAGCCGTGAGGTCGTTGGCGTTAAAGGGGCGGTTCACGTTGTTGCCCACGCAGGCCAGCATCCAGGAGTTGGGGTCGGCGGCCGAAGGGGTGCCGGGGATGCGGATAGCTCCAATATCGCTGGCGCCTTCGTTGGGGTTGAGGGTGCCACTGCCGCAGCTGTAAGCCCGGTTGAAGTAGTCGGTGTGGCGAAAGCCAATGCAGTGACCCATCTCGTGGGCCATGATGGTAGCAATGGCGTTAGAGTTCTGATTACCAATTACATTCGGTACCAGTGTGAAGCCGGGAGCGGGGTTGCCGTTGGTTGGGAAGCCGCCTGATCGGCCAAGTACGCCGGGCCCTAGGTCGGAAGAGTAACTCACGGGCAGGTCGGCCCCGGTCGTCGAAATGCGCATAAAGCGCAGTTGCAGGCCGGCCGCATTATAGCGGCGAATAGCCTCGTCGATAGCCGTTACGTAGGTTGAGGTAAACTGGCTCGAAATGCTCACCGTGAGCGTGCGCGGCAGGCGGTTTACCAGGTTGGTGGTGCGGTATTGCTCATCAGCACCTACCCGTAGCATAGAAGGGTTGGTACCGTTGGCCAGCACTTCGGGCGAGAGGAAAATGTCGCCCTCCACCACGTAGCCACCCTCCACTGCTTTTAGGTCGCTGGTGCCGAAGCCCAATGCCTTTACCTGAGCGTTCACTTTCTGCGAAACGGTAACAGGCTGCGTAGCCGAATCCTGCGATTTCTGGCAACCAGCCAACGAGATAGTGGCAATGGCCCCTAGGGTCAAAAGGGAAGAAAACTTGTACATTGGTTTGGTTTGGAAAAGGGTGAAGAGAGTGTGAAACTTGTGCCCAAATGTGTAGAGGATTTTCTAACTAACAATTGGTAGTATTGTAAATGCCTAAATGTTACACGTTTGTGTAACCATGTTGCTTTAATATTTTTGTAAGGTTAAATGTGATTATTTACGGGGTAGTGGCCGACTAGCCATGCGTATTACTCGCTAGCCACCGGGCTGGGGCTGCTCGCATTGTCGCAGCACGTGCCAGGGGCGATTTCTCTTTTGCGGGAATAGGTTGGGGCTACCCGCACGGTGGGGATGGGTAGCGTAGGCGGGCGCTGGCCCCGCGTTATTTAGTGGGCTGAAGGGGTCCGCCGGGCGCTTTAGGGCCCGCTACCCTTCGGCTTGCCTAATCGGCTATCTTTGTTAGATTCCCCTTTCGTGCGGCCCTTTTGTGTGGCTGCCTCATTTATATAGCTTTCAGCCTCATGGCTTGTACTTCTTGTTCATCCGGCGGCGGCTGCTCTACCAGTAAGGTGGGCGGCTGCGGCTCCAAGGGTGGCTGCTCCTCGGGCGGCTGCACCCGGCTCAATGTTTTCGACTGGCTGGCCGACGTCGATATGCCCAGCGATTTTCGCGGGTTCGACTGCGTAGAAATTCGCTTCAAGGGCGGCCGTAAAGAGTTTTTCCGCAATGACCAGCGCCTGCCCCTCGTGACGGGCGATGCCGTGGTAGTGGAGGCCGCCGGCTCGGGCTGGCACCTGGGCCACGTATCGCTCAAGGGCGAGCTGGTGCGCCTGCAAATGCGCAAAAAGAAGGTGCCCACCGACTCGCGCGACATCCGGCCCATTCTGCGCGTGGCCACCCCCGACGACGAGGAGCGTTGGCAGGCTGTGCGCGACCTCGAAAACGGCACCATGTTCCGGGCCCGCGCCGTGGTCGATGAGCTGCGCCTCAAAATGAAGCTCTCCGATGTCGAGTACCAGGCCGACCGCACGCGGGCGCTCTTCTACTACTCGGCCGAAGACCGGGTCGATTTTCGGGAGCTCATTCGGCGGCTGGCCGACGAGTTTCGGGTGCGCGTGGAGATGCGCCAGATTTCGCTGCGCCAGGAAGCCGGCCGCATCGGCGGCATCGGCGTGTGCGGCCGCGAGCTGTGCTGCTCTACCTGGCTCACCGACTTTAAGGCCGTGAGCACCACCGCCGCCCGCTACCAGAATTTGAGCCTCAACCCCCAGAAGCTGGCCGGCCAGTGCGGCCGCCTCAAGTGCTGCCTCAACTACGAGCTCGACGCCTACCTCGACGCCCTTAAGGATATTCCGCAGGTGCAGCGTCCCTTGCAAGTGGCTGGTGGTGAGGCATTTCTGCAAAAGACGGATATTTTCCGCAAGCGCATGTGGTTTGCCTTCAAAGGCGATAATAACTGGGTGATGCTGAGCGCCGAGCGCGTGCGCGAAGTGCTGGAAATGAACAAGAAGGGTGAAAAGCCCGATGCCCTGCTGGCCCCCCGCCAGGAAGAGGAAATAGCGCCCGCCGTTTCGACCCTCATGGAAGGCGACCTCGACCGCCTCGACGACCAGATAAAAGGTGGCAGCAAGCGCAGCAAGCGCAAGCGCAAAGACCGCCCCGAGGGCACCCTGGTGGGCTCGGCCAGCCCCAGCGCCGATGTGCAGGAGCTGCGCGAACCCCGCGAGCCCCGCCGCCGCGAGCGCATCGAGCGCCCCGCCGGGCAGGGTGCTGAAAGTGGCCGCCCCCCGCGCCAGGCTGGCCCAGGCTCCGAAGCCACCGTCCGCCCGCCCAGCCCCGCCGGCCCGGCCCCCGAAACCCCGCCTACCAACCCGCGCCCCGAGGCCAACGCCCCCAGCCCCGCCACGCCGCCTACCGAAGGCCAGCCCGAACAGCGCGGCCGCCGCGGGGCCGCCGCCCGCCCCCTCAACCGCCGCAGCGGCCGCGGCCGCGAGTCCGGCGAGGGTAGTGCGCCCCGCAACACCGGCGACGGCTCCGCCCAGGAGCCCCGCCCGCGCCGCAACGACCCCGCGGCCGGCGACGCCGTGCCCCGCCCGCCCCGCGAGGGCAACGACCAGCCCCGGCCCGATGGCACCACCGGCCGCAACCGCGGCCGGCGCGGCGGCAGTGGCCGCCGGGGCAGCGAAGGCAATTCGGCTCCCACTACTCCGCCCAGCGCCTCCTAGCCCATGCCCGATTTTTTAGCTTTTACCCGGCTGCTAGCGCGCCGCTTTTGGCAGGCGCTGCTGCCGCTGGCCGGGGCCGCCAGCCTCAGCGCCTGCGACCCCAACCGCGTGTATGAGGATAACGTGGACCTGAAATCGCCCTCCGGCGATGCCTACGTGTGGGACGTGCAGCAGCGCCCCGACTTCACGTTTGCCATCACCGACACGGCCGCCCGCTACGATGTGTACTTCAACGTGCGCAATGCCTCGGGCTACGGGTTTTATAACCTCTACCTCAAGCACACGCTCACCGGCCCCGATGGCCGCCCCGCCGGCCCCGCCCTGCTGCACCAAATGGTGCTCATGGACCCCAAAACCGGCGAGCCCCGCGGCGCGGGCGCAGGCGACATCTTCGACCACCAGTTCCTGGCCCTGCCCCGCCAGCACTTCGCCAGGGCCGGTACCTACAAGCTGACCCTAGAGCAGTATATGCGCCAAAATCAGCTCCCCGGCATTATGGCCGTGGGGGTGCGCGTGGCGAGGGTGGGCGGTAAGTAACTAGCAGTCAGTAAAAAAAGAACGTCATGCCGACCGCAGGGAAGCATGACGTTCTTTTTTATTGTCTAAGAAGCTGTTTAAGTTAAATTTGTAGCAAGCTACCTGTTGCAAGTCATTTATGAGAATAAAGCAATACGCATCTGATTTACGTCCTCGGGACTGGGCCCTGATTGAACCGCTGATTGTCGTGCGTCGCACAAGCAAATGGCCACTGCTTGACGTGGTTAATGGCATTTTGTACGTGCTAAAAAACGGGTGCGGCTGGCGGGATTTGCCCGGCGAGTTCTCGTGCTGGAACACGGTGCATTACTACTTCACCAAATGGGGCAAGGATGGCACCTGGGAGAATATCAATGCGTGCTTAGTGCTTGATTATCGGGCAAATGCAGCGAATATTAACCCTACTATTGAAAAAAAAGAGGCCAGCCCACTACCCTTATCCTCGACTCGCAAAGCGTCAAAAATTCAGCCACAGCCACGGCCCACATTGGCTTCGACGGCGGCAAACTTATCAAAGGCCGTAAGCGCTTCGTACTCGTCGACTCGTCGGGGGCCACGCTAGCCGTACGGGTGTTAGCTGCCAACGCGCACGATGGACAAAGCGCGTTAGCCTGGTGGGCTGAATTGCGGCAGCATCCGCTCTTTGCGCGGGTCAAGCGCCTCTTTATTGACGGCGGTTTTCGGGGCGAGTTTGTGCAGAAAATGGCCAAGCAGTATGGCATGGAGGTGCGTGTGCCCCAGGAAGTGGTACGACGGGCAGGCAAGTTCGTCGTTCATGCCACGCGTTGGGTGGTAGAGCGCAGCATTGGCTGGGTTACGAATAACCGCAGATTAGCAAGATGTTACGAGCGAGTTAAGCGCAATGAAGAATCATTTATCCTTTTATGCAATATCAGGAGAATTGTCAAAATGTGCTAACTTAAACAGCTTCTAAGAGCTACGCCTCCAGCTCTTTCCACACCACGTTCAGGCCCTCGGCCCATACGGGGTGGGCAATTACCATGTCCTGGAGCTGCTGGTAGCGGAGGCGGCCCGCCATGGCCACTTGCAGAACGGTCATAACGTCGCCGGCTTCGGGGCTGAGAATGGCCGCGCCCAGGATGCGGTCGTCGGGGCCCACCAGCACTTTCCAGAAGCCGGTTTCCTGGCTCGTGTGCTGGGCGCGGCTCAGCTTGCGCACCGCTATTTTCGACACGCGGTAGGCCACGCCGTCTTCCTTGGCCTGGGTTTCGCTCAGGCCGATGCGGCCGAGCTGGGGGTCGGTAAATACGCAGTAGGGCAGGGGGCGCTGCTTGGCCGAGCGCCGGCCGCGGTGCAGCAGGTTGTCGCGCACCACCCGAAAATCGTCGTAGCTGATGTGCGTAAACTGCGGCCCGCCGTGCACGTCGCCCAAGGCAAAAATATGCTTCACATTGGTTTGTAACTTGCTGTTTACCTGGATGAAGCCTTTTTCATTAACTTCTATGCCGGTGGCTTCCAGGTTCAGCTTGTCGGAGTTGGGCTGGCGGCCGGTGGCTACCAGCAGGTGGCTACCATGCAGGCGGCGCTCGCCCTCGGGCACGTGGAGGGTGATGGTGAGCTGGCCCGCATCATTGCGCGATACGTGCCGGGTTTCGGCGTTGAGCAGCAGCTCAACACCTTCGTCGGTGAGCGCGTTTTGCAGGCATTCGCACACGTCATCGTCTTCGCGCTCCAGCAGTTGCGGGCCGGTTTCGATGATGCTCACGCGGCTGCCAAAGCGCCGGAACATCTGCCCAAACTCCAGCCCGATGTAGCCGCCCCCGATAATAACCAAGTGCTCGGGAACCTCCTGAATATCAAGCAGCTGGTCGGTAGTCATGAAGCCCGCCTCGGCCAGGCCCGGTATGTCGGGTACCGAGGGGCGGGTGCCGGTATTAATAAACACCTGCTTGGCTTTGATGGTGCTGGCGCGCTCCTGGGTTTCCTGCACCCGCAGCGCGTGCGGGCCCGTGAAGGTGGCGTGGCCGCGCAGCACGGTAATGTTGGCGTGGTCTTCGTCGAATGACCGGGCCAGGTTGCGGCGCGATTTGGCCAGCAAAGCATCCTTGCGGGCTATTACGGCGGGCATATCTACCTGGGCCTCAGTACCTAGTCGAATGCCAAATGCTTCGGCCGTGCGAATCTGGTGCATGCGCTCGGCCGAGGCCAGGATGGTTTTGGTGGGCACGCAGCCATAGTTGACGCAAGAGCCGCCGAGCTGGGCTTCTTCGACCAGGATAACGGTGCGGCCCGCGTCGGCCAGGGCTTTGGCCAGGGGGTTACCGGCCTGGCCGGAGCCAATAATGAGGGCGTCGCAAGAATAATCGGGCATAAACGGAGAATGGCCGCAGCTAAGGGGCGGCCCTGCGCATACGAAAAAGGGGAACCGGTGACCAGCCTTTTTGCCAGCTAAATTGGCTAAGCAGAACGCTAGCGCAGGGTAGCTAAAGTCCCGCCGCAATTACTGAATTACTAGCTATAAGATTGATTATCAAGCTAAAATGATGAATTTTTGATTAAAAAAACAGCTGATTGGCATCATAAGAAATCATTTATCGACTTGCGTATTCACCTGGGGTCAGTGCCAAGTTTGGGCAAGTAAACAAGCCCCGTGGCCTTGGCCGCGTAACCAGGGCGGACCCGCGTTAAGTTTACATACTGCAATACCCAGGCATTCGCATAAAAAAAGTAATTTATGCAAACTATTTTCTGACAGCCAGCCTCGCGCTCCTTGGTGGCTGCGCCGCGCACGTGCCCACCATTCCGAGCACGCCGCTGGTAGAAGCAGGCCAGGTAGAAGTAACGGCCGGCCTGCGCGGCTTCAACTCGCTGGAGGCGGTCGCGGCGTGGTCGCCGATGCCGCACCTGCTGCTCAGTACCGAGGCGGCCTGGCAGCCCAACTCGCGTTCTGCCACCGTTAACAACTTAACTGCCAGTTATAACGACTCGCGCCGGCAGGTTGGGTTTGGGATAATTGCCCAAGCGGCTGTTGGGAGGGCAGGATAGTTCGATTGCCAAAAGCGCGGGAGCAGCCTGTCCGAAAAAGAGGCCCAGTATCTTTGGGCGCTGCTTCACTTGGCAGTTGGCGCAATGGGTACCGATTTAATTCCTATTCTCAACCACAGCCTGCCCTTTGAGGGTAGAAGCTGGGCGGAAATTGTGGCCGCCATCCAGCCCCGACTGGATGCGCTGGAGCTGGAAAAGCCGGGCGGCATACTGGCGCTCTTACTGGAGCAGCCTACCAGCGGGCCGCCGCCGCTAGCGCTACCGAGTAGAAATACCCGCTGGCACCCCGTTGCTGACTACCTGCCAGTTCCTGATTTTGATACGGATGACAACCCTCAAAAATCAATTAGATTCGATGGGCCCGGTGGCTTGAGCTTGCGGTTTGATAAATACCGCATAGAATCGCTCTCTCCACCCTACCGTTACCAGCAGTGGTTTGACCTGCGCTACTCAGACGGCACGGATGCTACGGCGCTGCGCGACCACTGGCGCCGCTACCTGCGGCAGGTAGCCCAGGCATTTGGGGGCAACCGCGCACTCTACCTGGCCGATAATGCGCACCCCCTCACGCCGTACTGGCTCCACGAAAAATCGGTGGCGGCCACCGAGCAGCAAATGCGACAGGAGTTAGGAGAGCCCCGGCGCACCTTTGAGGAAGTGTACGAAGCCGAGGAAAAGGAAGCGGCTACCAGCTACTTTGTTGATTACTTTCTGGACCTTAAATAAGAAACTTTAAAGTACTGTAAATCAACAAGAAAGCCCTCCATGCCAGCTTGGCGGGGAGGGCTTTCTTGTTGGCTGCGGAGCCAGCTACCTGCTACTTGGCGCCCAGTACGCGCAGCATGGTATCGCCAATCTCGGCGGGCGAATCCACGACGTGGATGCCGCACTCGCGCATAATGGCCATTTTGGCGGCGGCCGTGTCATCGGCACCGCCTACGATGGCACCGGCGTGGCCCATGCGGCGGCCGGGAGGCGCGGTTTGGCCGGCAATGAAGCCGACGACGGGCTTCTTGTTGCCGGTTTCCTTAATCCAGCGGGCGGCTTCGGCTTCCATGCCGCCACCGATTTCGCCAATCATTACGATGCCTTCCGTCTCGGGGTCGTTCATCAAGAGCTCCACCGCCTGCTTGGTGGTGGTGCCGATGATGGGGTCGCCGCCGATGCCGATGGCCGTGGTCTGGCCCAGGCCGGCTTTGGTTAGCTGGTCAACGGCCTCATAAGTCAGGGTGCCCGACTTCGACACGATGCCCACGCGGCCCTTGGTGAAGATAAAGCCGGGCATGATGCCCACTTTGCACTCGCCGGCGGTGATAACGCCGGGGCAGTTCGGGCCCACCATCGTAATGTCGGGGCGGTCCTTGAGGTAGTGGTTCACGGCAATCATGTCCTTGGTAGGAATGCCTTCCGTGATGGTTACGATAACCTTGATGCCGGCCTGGGCAGCCTCCAGAATCGCGTCGGCGGCGAAAGCCGGGGGTACGAAAATGATGCTGGTATCGGCCTGGGTAGCGGCCACGGCATCGGCTACGGTGTTGAACACGGGCCGGCCGAGGTGCTCGGTGCCACCCTTGCCGGGCGTTACGCCGCCCACTACCTGGGTGCCGTAATCCATCATTTGCTGCGCGTGGAACGAGCCTTCGGAGCCGGTGAAGCCCTGCACGATGACCTTGGAATCTTTGTTGACGAGAACGCTCATGGGCGGCTAACTTGTTGGGGAGAGTGAATTGGGGCAAAAGTAGGTCCGCCGGGCGCAATGCGCACGCCCCGGCCCCCGCCCGGCGGCCTCCGTACCTTTGTAGTCCCATTTGCCCTTCATCCCCTCCCACTGGCACGCATGTATTTCAACCACATTATTGACACGCTCGGCAACACGCCGCTCGTGAAGCTCAACAAAGTTACCGACGGCATTAAAGGTACCATTCTCGCTAAGGTTGAGTATTTTAACCCCGGCAACTCGGTAAAAGACCGCATGGCCCTGCGCATGCTGGAAGACGCCGAAAAGGCCGGCCTCATCCAGCCCGGCGGTACCATTATCGAAGGCACCAGCGGCAACACCGGCATGGGCCTGGCCCTGGCCGCCATTGCCAAAGGCTACCAAACCATCTTCGTGATGAGCGATAAGCAGAGCAAGGAAAAGCAGGATATTCTGCGCGCCGTGGGTGCCCAGGTGGTCGTGTGCCCCGTCGATGTGGCTCCCGAAGACCCGCGCAGCTACTACTCGGTGGCCCGCCGCCTCAGCCAGGAAACGCCCAACTCGTTCTACCCCAACCAGTACGACAACCCCTCGAATACGGCGGCGCACTACGAAACCACCGGCCCCGAAATCTGGGAGGGCACCGACGGCAAAATCACGCACTTGGCGGCCGGCGTGGGCACGGGCGGTACCCTCTGCGGCAGCAGCAAGTACCTAAAGGAGCAGAACCCCAACGTGTTTGCGCTGGGCTTGGATACCTATGGCTCGGTATTCAAAAAATACAAGGAGACGGGTATCTTCGACGAGAACGAGATTTATCCTTACAAAACCGAAGGCATCGGCGAAGATATTCTGCCCAAAAACGTTGATTTCAGCGTTATCGACCAGTTTATTAAGGTAACCGATAAAGACGCGGCCCTCATGACGCGCCGCCTCGCCAAGGAGGAAGGCTTATTCGTGGGCTGGAGTTGCGGCTCAGCCGTGTTTGGCGCGCTGGAATATGCGCGGGAGCACCTCCAAGAAGACGACACGATGGTTATTGTACTGCCTGACCACGGCACGCGTTACCTTGGCAAAATCTACAACGACGAGTGGATGCAGGTCCAGGGCTGGCTGTAAGCGAACTGCCGAGCTTGCCGGAATAACGCGGCCGGGCTATCTTCGTTGGCTCAATACGATTACTGACTGTATGACGGATATGACGGACGCGCTAAACCATATCGTGTTGATAGAGGACAACGAAACGACCAGCTTCCTGAACAACCGGCTGCTAAGCCGTTTAGGCGTGGCTAAGCAGGTCAGCTCGTTCTCAAAAGCCGAGGAAGCGCTAAAATTTCTGTGGAGTGGCGAGCCCGCTACCTCTGCTGAAGCAGCTCCCACGCCCGACCTGATTTTCGTGGACCTGAAGATGCCCGGCATGAGCGGCTTCGATTTTTTAGAGCGCTACAGCCAGCTGCCCACCGATGCGCAGGAGCGCACCGTGGTGGCCGTGCTCACCACCTCCATGCACGGTGCCGACACGGCCCGCGTGGCCCAGTACCCCAACGTAGAATACCTGACCAAGCCCCTCACCGAAGAAAAAATGCAGCGCCTGCTCGCCAAGCGCTTCGCAGTGAGTAAATGAGTAAGTGAGTAACTGAGTAAGGGGGCTGTCGTTCGATATTTTTGAACGGTAGCCCCCTTACTCAGTTACTCACTTACCCATTTACCGCTACACAAACTCAAACTTCTCACCGTCGAACAACCCTTTGTCGCTGAGCTTGAGGCTGGGGATAACCAGTAGCGCCATGAACGAGAGCGTCATAAAGGGCGCTTGCAGGCCCGAGCCCAACTGGGCTTTGGCAAAGTGGTCGAGGGCCGAGTAGGCAGCCGCTACGTCGGGCCCGGGCTGGTCCGACATGAGGCCCGCCACGGGCAGGGGCAGCACGTGCGCGGCCCCGGCTGGGCCCACGGCGGCCAGGCCACCCTGGGCGGCCACCACCAGGTTGATGGCGCGGGCCAGGCTGGCGTCGTCGCAACCCACGGCCGTGATGTTGTGCGAGTCGTGGCCCACGCTGCTGGCCAGCGCGCCCTCTTTCAGGCCAAAGCCTTTGATGAAGGCCACGGCCGGGGGCGCGCCGGGCGTGTAGCGGTTGAGCACCACCAGCTTGAGAATATCCTGCGCCGGGTCGGGTTGGAGCAGGCCGCCGGCGATGGGCACGGGCAAATCGCGCCGCGCCGTAATGAGCTGGCCGTCAAAGCATTCGATGACCGGGTAGGTGCCAGCGTCTTTGCCTTTGGCGGGTAACGCCAGGGCGGTAGCTTCGATGGGCTCGGCGTGAAAGTTGTTGAGCACCGCCACGGCTGTAGTCGGCAGCAGGCACTGGCCGTTTTGGGCCACCAGCTCGCCGTTGAGGTAGGTGCTTTGTACTTGAAAATCAGTAAGATTATCGACCAGAATAAAATCGGCGGGGTCGCCCACGCGCAGCTGGCCTACGGGCAGGCTGTAGTGCGCGATGGGGTTGAGGCAGGCCATTTGTAGCACGTCGAACACTGAGTAGCCCAGCGCCACGGCCCGCTGCACGAGCTGGTTGATGTGGCCCAGCAGCAGGGTATCGGGGTGCTTGTCGTCGGAGCAGAACATGAGCTGCTCGTAGTGCTGGGGCACCAGCTCGATGAGGGCATCGAAGTTGCGCGCCGCCGAGCCCTCCCGAATCAATATTTTCATGCCGGCCGCCAGCTTGTCACGGGCCTCGGCGGCCGTGAAGCACTCGTGGTCGGTGCTGATGCCGGCACTGGCATAGCGCGCGGCATCGTCGCCTTGCAGGCCGGGGGCGTGGCCATCTACGGGGCGATTGTAGCGGTGGGCCAGCGCAATTTTTTCGAGCACGTCGGGGTCGCGGTGCAGCACACCGGGCCAGTTCATCATTTCGGCCAGGTAGCCGATTTGGGGATTTTGAAACAGCTGCTCAATGTCGGCCGCCGTAATGGTCGCGCCCGCCGTTTCAAACGGCGTGGCCGGCACGCAGCTCGGCGCGCCAAAGCAAAACTTAAACGGCCCGGCCGCCGCATTATCAAGCATGTACTGCACGCCGGCCACGCCCAGCACGTTGCCAATCTCGTGGGGGTCGCTCACGGTGGCCACCGTGCCGTGGGTGAGGGCCAGCCGCGCAAATTCGCTGGGTACCAGCAGCGAGCTCTCTACGTGTACGTGCGCATCGACGAAGCCGGGCAGCGCAAAGGGCAGCGCCGGGTCGGGGCCGCCGGCCCCCGCCACGGGCGCAATGGCGGCCACGCGGCCGTTCACTACGCGCAGCTCGGCCGGGCCCACCGTGCGGGCCATAATATCAACCAGATTAACCGAAAGCACGAAATCAGCAGCCATGTCGTTCACAGAAAAAGTTGTACCCTACCGAAAAGCAGGTTGGGGCCGCAACGGGTAAATTTGTAAATAAAAAACGCGCCGTGAAGCTACCGCTAACTATTCATTCGCTGGCCCGGCCGGCGCTGCTGTTGGCGCTGGGGGCGCTACTGGCCACCAGTGGCTGCGCCGGGCACAGCTCGCTCCAGCAAAAAACGCGGTGGTACAAACACCACAGCGGCGGAAGTTCAGTACCTTGCCCCTGTGGGCATTAGCTTGGTTTTGTGGATTTAGGCAGTATGTTAGCCGCTGTTTTACTCTACGCGGCCAATTGACCCATGTCATTTATTTACCAGCTTGGATTACTTACGCTACTGGCCGCCCCCGTGGCCGCGCAGGAAATCGCGCCTGCCGTAGCCCCTCGCCCGCCCGCTGTGCGCCTGCCGCCCACCAGCTTTAAGTCGGGTACTTACCAGCTCCACAACAGCCGCGATTGGCAGCGCGCCAAGCTACTCTACGACGCGCACAGCCTGAGCGTGAGCAACGCTGACCACACCACGCAGTACCCCCTGGTATATCCCACCGACAGCGTGCGGGCGTTTGTAATCAGCCGCGACACGTTTTCGGTGGTGCGAGAGGTCGATATTCCGCGGCCCACCCAGCATTTCCCGAGCCTGATTGTACGACACCTGTACTGGCAGGCCGGTTTTCAAGTGGCTGAATACGTGTCCGTTATGCCGGCACCCGAGCCGCCAGTAGTTTATATTCTGCTTACGCAGGCCGGTAAGCTCAAGGCCGTGCTGCCACCCAATAATCTGCAGTTTCGGCTGGCTTTGTCGAAGGCCCTGAGTGACTACCCCACGCTCTCGCACCAACTGGAGCTGGACCCCAATATCATGCCCGAGCAATTACCCCAGCTGCTAACTGCTTACGGCAGCTGGAAAAATGCCGGCGGTAAGTAAATGGCTCAGATAGAACATTATGCTGCGTCCTACGCAGCGTAATGTCCGCCTTATTGAATGGCTCGGCCGAAGCGAACGAGCTGCTGCGCGGGACTCAGCACGATGTTCAAATTCAATTAATTAACGAAGCTTGCTATTTTATCTTATGCCCGAAAACTCACCCGAAACCACCGCCCTGCTGGCCGCCGCCGAGCAGGTGCGCCAGCAGCTGGGCCTGGCTGCCTACGACGCGGCCGCCGTGCTGGAGCTCGACCACTTTATTGAGGTGCAGCGCACCGAGCTGGCCCCCGGCTCGCCCGACCGCGCGGGGGTGGTAACGGCGCTGGGCTGCTTTTTGGGGCAGTGCCTGGTGAGCGCCTACCGCGCCGAGTGGGCCGCCGGCACCGACGGCAGCACGGGCGTGGGCCTGGCTAACCAACTTTTTTTTAACCCGTTTTATTTGGTCAATCAGCAGCTAAATAACGGGGAGGCAGCCTCGGTAGCGGTTTTTTTTCGGTCGGTGCCGCAGCGGCTGGTGGCGGCCAGCGGGGCGCGAAAGCGCTGGATTTCGTAATCTTGCGGGGCCTATGGCCGTTTCCGCGCGTTTATGAAAAACCTCGTTATCGCCATTGATGGCTACTCATCATGTGGCAAAAGCACTACTGCTAAGGCTGTTGCCGCTACGCTGCACTACGCCTACCTCGATACCGGGGCCATGTACCGGGGCGTTACCCTTTTCCTGCTCGAAAACGACATCGCCTTCGACGACATGGCGCGGGTAGAGCAGGCCCTGCGCGACGACATTCACATCAGCTTTAAGCGCAACCGCCGCACGGGCCGCAACGAGCTATGCCTGAACGATAAAATCAGGGAAGATGACATTCGCCAGATGCGGATTTCCAACTCCGTGAGCGAGGTGTCGGTGATTGCCCAGGTGCGCCACGCCATGGTGGCGCAGCAGCAGCGCATGGGCCGCAAGCGCGGCGTGGTGATGGATGGCCGCGACATCGGCACCACCGTTTTCCCCGATGCCGAGGTGAAGATTTTTATGACCGCCGACGTTACCATCCGGGCCCAGCGCCGCCAGGAGGAGTTGGCTGCCAAGAATGAGCACGTATCGCTGGATGAGATTATCGAAAACCTGCGCAAGCGCGACCACATCGATTCGACCCGCGCCGAAAGCCCCCTGCGCCGCGCCTCCGACGCGGTGCTGCTCGATACCACGCACATCACCATCACCGAACAGGTTGATTTTGTGCTTGATAGCGTGTCATCGGCGCTGTTTATGGCCTACGCCCACAAGGTTAATCAGGCCTAGAGCCTGTTATGTACTGGTGAGCGGTTTGACGTGTCGCGCCAGCAGGATGCCGAGAAAAACGAGGAAGTGCAGTTGCTGCAAACTACTGGCGAGGCGTTCGTAATCGCGGACCAGCCGGCGGGAACGACTCAGCCAGGCAAAGGTGCGCTCCACGACCCAGCGCCGGGGCAGGAGCACAAAACCCGTCTGCCCTTCAGGTTTTTTAACTACCTGCAAGTCAATATCATGTACAGCCGCCGCGTATTCCGCCTCCTCCCCCGTATAGCCTTCATCCCCGAAGGCGACCTGCACGGTTTGGCCCGTCCGCTGCTGAACTTGCTGGCACAGTTCCCCCACTTGGGCCCGCTCCTGTTCGTTGGCCGGCGTGATGACCACACTCAGCAAGTGGCCCAGCGTATCGACGGCGATGTGGGCCGTGCTGCCCTTGCGCCGTTTGCCCCCGTTGTAGCCCGCCCGGTGGCCACTTTCCGGCGTGCTTTGCAGCACGCGCCCATCGAGGATAACAGCCGTGGGCGTGGCTGCCCGCTCCAGCAAAAGGCGCTGTAACTCGTTCAAATCGTGTACCATGTCTTCAAATACGCGGGCATCCCGCCAGCGCTGCCACTGCTGATAAACCGTGGCCCACGGGGGCAGGTCGTGCGGCAGATAACGCCAGGGGCAGCCCGTGTGGGCCAGGTAACGCAAGCCGTTGAACAGGTCGCGCAAGGCATAGTCCCGCTGGGGCGCGTCTTCGCGCATCAGCACCATATAGGGGGCTACAAAGGCCCACTCGTCATCATCTACATCACTGGGGTAGCTTCGAATAACTCTCATACCCTAATTTACGCACCAAGTGCATAACAGGCTCTAGCCAACCCAGCGTGCCACCCAGGCAAGTTTCAGCTTGCGGGGCCGCCTGGCTGGGCCGCCGGCGCAAGCCGGCCGACCGGTTGTAGTTGGTTGGTTGTCGTTGACCGGCGCGGCTTGCGCAACGACAACCGGTCGGCCAGCTTGCGCCGGCGGACCAGCCAGGCGGCCCCTGACATTGGGGTAGCTAGGGCTGCGCGGGCAGCCGGGCAATGTCATCGGCCAAACGCTGCGTGAGTTGCGCAGCCGCCCCGCGGGTGAGGTGATTGCCGTCGTTGGTGGGGTAGGGCAGGGCGAGATAGTTGAGGTAGGGCACGCCCAGTGCGCGCGCCAGTAGCACCATAGCCTGGTCAAAATCAGGCTGATACTGGCCCTCAATAGCGGCCATTTCGGGCCCAGTGGGCAGCCGCACCAGCACCACGCGGCCGTGCGGCTGGAGGTACTCAATCGTTTTGCGCAAGTAATACAGGCGGCTGCTGGCCAGCCGGCTGCCAGCAGCCAGGGCGCGGTAAGTGGCCAGCTTTTCGGCGGTGCGGCGGCGCAGCAGCGGCAGGTTGGCGGTGGGGGGAGGCAGGGCTATTTCGAGCCAGCCATCGGGGTGCAGGCGCTCGACTACGTGGGCGGTGTCGGTGTTGAGCAGCAGCTGGTAGAAGGGCTTGTGCAGGTAGTGCGCCAGGTAGTCGAGGTTGGGGCTTTGGCTTACGCTGGCCACCTGGCTGACCATTGATTTGGCTTCGGGAAAAGCCGGGCCTGGGTCTTTAAGTAGCTGTTGGGGAGCGCGGTATTCTGGCTTGTTAGGCAGCGACAGCGACCATGGGTCAACGGCCAGTACGAACAGCCCGCGCCGCGTGCCGGGCGCCAGCTTGCGCGCAATGCTGCTGAGGTAGCCCGGCCCGTAGGGCGACTCTGCCAGCGTGAAGGCGTAGTTGAGCCACGGCCCTTCGTAGCGCGTGCCCAGCCGCGCCGCCAACTCGCTGGGCTTAATGGCCTGCGCCGCCCGCGAAGTGCCCAGCACCAGCGAGCCCGCCGGCGGCGCGGCAAACCGGGCGTAAAAAGCATCGACGTAGCCGCGCCGCAGCCCGGCCGCCAGGCCCAGCCCACCCAGCAGGCCCACGGCCCCCAGCAACAAACCCAGGCGAAGCAATAGCTTGAGCATAGCGACTCCCTTTTAAAATTGAAAGTAGATAAACTGGCTGCTGCCAAAAATACCGAAGTACAGCATGGCCAGCAGCAAGCCCGCGTAGCCCGCCCAGCGCCCCGCCGCCGGCCAGCCGGCCAGCCACGCGGCCACCGAGCCGCGCTCGGCGCGGTAGTCGCTGATTAGCAATAGCAACACCGCCCCGGCCGCCACCAGCAGCTCGGCCACGTAGTGCCGGCCCAGGCCCGCCACTACCGCCGCGAGCTGGGCCGTGGGCAAGTGGCCCCAGCCCCGGAAGAGGTGCGTGGCAATGTAAAAGGCATCGGGTAGCGAGTTGGCCCGGAAAAAAATCCAGGCGAAGGCTACCAGGGCCAGCGTGCTGCCGGTGCCCAGCGCCCGCTGGAGGCCGGGGCGAGTGGGCAGGCCCAGCCGCTGGCCCAGGGCCGTGCGGGCGGGGGCCGTGAGGCTTTCCAGCACCAAGTACAGGCCGTGCAGGGCCCCCCAGAGCACAAACGTCCAACTGGCCCCGTGCCAGAGGCCGCTTAACAAGAAGACCAAGAACACGTTGAGCTGCGTGCGCGCCCGCCCAGCCCGGCTGCCCCCCAGCGGAATGTACACGTAATCGCGGAACCAGCCTGAGAGCGACATGTGCCAGCGCCGCCAAAAATCGCCCACCGACGTGGCCAGGTAGGGCTGCCGAAAATTGAGCACCAGGTGGTAGCCCAGCACCCGCGCCGTGCCGCGGGCCAGGTCGGTGTAGCCCGAAAAGTCGGCGTAAATCTGCCCCGTGAAGGCGGCCACGGCCAGCAGCAGCGGCAACCCCGCGAAGCGGTGCGGGTGGTCGAACACGGGGTTGGCGAGCAGGGCCAGGCGGTCGGCAATCACCACTTTTTTAAACATGCCCCAGGCCATGAGGCGCAGCCCGCTGGCCACCCGGCCGTAGTCGAAGGCGTGGCGCGCGCGCAGTTGCGGCAGCATTTGGCTTCCCCGCTCAATGGGGCCCGCCACCAGCTGCGGCCAGAAGGCCACGAAAAGCGCAAACCGCCCCAGGTTTTGCTCGGCGGGCAGCTTGCCCTGGTACACATCCACGATGTAGGCCACTGATTGAAACGTGTAGAACGACACGCCCACCGGCAGCGCCAGCGCCAGCGTGGGGCCCATAAAGGGCGCGTGCAGCAGCGCGGCCAGCTCGCCGGCCGCCGCCGCAAAGAAATTGAAGTACTTGAAAATGAATAGTGTACCCAGGTTGCTGGCCAGGCTCAGGTACAGCCAGGGCCGGCGCGCGGGCTTGGTAGCCAGCCGGCTCATGCGCACGCCGCTGAAGTAGTCGAGCAGCGTGGTGCCGGCCAGCAGCAGCCCGTAGGCGGGCTGCCAGCTGAGGTAGAAGTAGTAGCTCGTGGCCAGCAGCAGCGGCGCGCGCCCGCGCGCTGGCACGCCGAAGTACAGCCCGATAGCGACCGGAAAGAAAACGAGAAAGTGCAGCGAGTTAAACAGCATGGGCCGGGGGTGGGCGGGTAAAGTTCGGCCCAAAGCCCGATGTGTGCCCGCGCCGCCTTGGCAAAGTGCCACGCCAGGATGCGATAATGCCTGCCCGCTGCCACCCACCGGCACCGTACCTTTGTGGGCACCGAACCCGCGGGCCTACCCGGGGGTTTAGTAGCTACTATGCAGGTAACCATCGATAAAAACTCCGGCTATTGCTTCGGAGTGGAATTTGCCATTCAAATGGCAGAGGATGAGCTGAACCACAGCGATAACCATACGCTATACTGTTTAGGTGATATCGTGCACAACCGCATGGAGGTGGAGCGCCTGCACCAGCGTGGCCTGCGCGTAATTGACCGCGAGCAGCTCGGTACCCTGCACGATTGCAAGGTGCTCATCAGGGCCCACGGCGAGCCGCCCGAAACCTACCAACTGGCCCTGCAAAACAACCTGGAGCTCATCGACGCCAGCTGCCCGGTGGTGCTCAAGCTCCAAAACCGGGTGAAGCACGCCTACGACGCCACCACCCGCGAAAACGGGCAGGTGGTGATATACGGCCAACCCGGCCACGCCGAGGTTATCGGCCTCACCGGCCAGACCCGCAATAATGCCATCATTGTGATGCACGAGGCTGACCTTGAGCAGATTGACTTTACCCGGCCCGTTACGCTGTTCAGCCAAACCACCAAGAGCACGGCCGGCTTCTACAAGATGAAGGCGCTCATGGAGGCCCGTATCGCGGCGGCCGGCGGCTCGCTGGAAAGCTTCGACGCCAACGACAGTATTTGCCGGCAGGTGAGCAACCGCGAGCCCCAGCTGGCTAATTTTGCCCGCGAGCACGACGTTATCCTGTTCGTGAGCGGCCGCAAAAGCTCGAACGGCAAGGCCCTGTTTTCGGTGGTGAACGCGGTGAACACCCGCAGCTACTTCATTGAGAATGAGCAGGAAATAGACGAAGCTTGGTTTGAAGGCGCTACTTCCGTGGGCATTTGCGGCGCCACCAGCACGCCGCTCTGGCTGATGCGCCAGGTGGCCGACCGCGCCGAGGGCATTGGGGTGGTAGCAGCCTAGCTAATCGCTTACCCACTGATTGATAGCGAATTAAGAAGCCGATATCGTGGCTATTTCCTGCTCGTACAGCCGCTTGCTTTCGGCATCGAACGCCACCAGCACTACTTCGTGGGGCCACTCGTGGGCCGCCAGCCACTGCTGCACCTCACGCACAGCCACGGCGGCAGCTTCCTGCTTGGGGTAGCCGTAAATGCCGGTGCTGATGCCAGGAAACGCAATGGAAGCCAGCTGGTTATCGGCGGCCAGGCGCAGGCTGTTGCGGTAGCAGCTGGCCAGTAGCGCGGGCTCGCCCTTGTGGCCGCCGTTCCAGACGGGCCCCACGGTGTGGATGACGTGCGCCGCCGGCAGCCGCCCCCCTGCGGTAATAACGGCCTCGCCCGTTTTGCAGCCGCCCTGCCGGGCCCGCACCTGCTGGCAGGCGGCCAATAATTCGGGGCCGGCGGCGCGGTGAATGGCCCCATCGACGCCCCCGCCGCCGAGCAGCGACGAATTAGCGGCGTTGACAATGGCCGTGGTGGTGAGCTTGGTAATGTCGCCCTGCACAACGCGCAGGCGGGGAGGAGTGGGGGCTTGCATAGGGCACAAATGAACGGCCGGGCGCGCATACCCCACGCTTCGGGCGGCGTTTGGGCGGGTTCGGGGTGCTGTTTGGGCGCTTCGGCAATGGGCAGTTGCACCAGGATGGGTCGATAAGGTACTTTTGACCATCATCCTCAGCCACTTAACCACTCCCCGCCATGCAGCCCTTCAGCCCCGCCTCCGCTCCCGCATCCCTCCGCGAGCAGCGCCTGTGGCAAATTGCCCGCGCCCGCACCAAGTTTCAGGGCCACGTCCTGGTGTACCTCGTTATCAACCTGGGCCTGTGGCTGATATGGGCTTTTGTGCCCGAGTCGCACCAGCGCCACGAGCTGCCCTGGCCCGTGTGGACCAGCCTGTTCTGGGGCATTGGCTTGGTGCTACAAGGCCTGGCCGCCTACAGCCACCTCAACGCCGGCGAGCGCACCCAGCGCGAGTACGAGCGCCTGCTGGCCGAGGATAATTAGAAAATCGGTTATTTAACAAGCAATTGTCCTTGCGCGCGCAACATTCTGCGCATTAAGCAGAGATGGAGCGCGGCAATCTTTCCTTTGTCATTAGCACAACAAGCGTTTGCCAGCAGGCGGCCGCTGCTAACCGAAGCAAGGATTGCCGCGCTCTACTGCGTTGCACTCGCAAGGATAAGTACCTTAGGGCTTACGCAAAACGTTTGTCAGTGCGAGCGAAGCGTGGCAATAGCATCAGAACGATACCAGAACGATGACGCGTGGGTTTCGTTCTGGTACGATTGCCGCGCTCCACCTCTGCTTAATGCGCAGAATGTTGCGCTCGTAAGGACAAACGATTATTCTAATCCGAGCCACATGAAAAAGCGCCCCGCCAAACGCCTGCTCGGCCGCCGCGAGCTCATTACCCTGCCCGGCCTGGGCCTGCACGGCGTGGTGGCCAAGGTGGATACCGGGGCCTACACCAGCGCCATCCACTGCACCGATGTGCACCTGGCCACCGACCCCGCCACCGGCCAGCCCGTGCTGCACGTGCGCCTGCTCGACCCCGAGCACCCCGCCACCGACGGCCGGGCGCTGGTGTTTCGCGAGTTTGGGCGGCGCGATATTCGCTCCTCCAACGGCGAGGTGCAGGCGCGCTACGTCATTCGCACCGTGGTGCGGCTCTACGGCAAGCCCTACGAAACGGAGTTTTCGCTCGCCGACCGTTCCGACCTGCGCCACCCCGTGCTGCTGGGCCGGGCGCTGCTGCGGCAGGGCCGCTTCGTGGTAGATGTGGCGCGCCGCGAACTTTCGTATAAGGCTGAGTGCCGGGCCGCTGAGAAAAAGCGGCTGGCCCAGGCCGCGCCCGATGGGGCAGTTCAGGCGTAGTTTGGTAGCGAAATTCAGTTTGGGCACCACCCGAAAATAGGGGCTGCTGTCCCGCACGGTCGAGCTTAATTTTGCCAAACTATGCGTGCTATTTTGCTTTCTACGCCGCCTTTCCAGCCTACCCCTACGTTATGAAACTGGCCATTCTCTCGCGCGAGCCGCAGTCGTACTCCACCAAGCGGCTGGTGGCAGCGGCCATTGAGCGCGGCCACGAAGCGCAGGTGGTAGACCACCTGCGCTGCAACCTGGTGCTCGAAAAAGGCCAGCCCAGCATCCTCTACCGCGGCCAGCCCCTGGCCCGGCCCGACGCCATTATTCCTCGCATCGGGGCCTCCGTCACGTTCTACGGCACGGCCGTGGTGCGGCAGTTTGAGATGATGAAGGTGCGCACGGCCATTGATAGCCAGTCTATTGTGCGCTCGCGCGACAAGCTGCGCTCGATGCAAATCCTGAGCCGCGCCGGCGTGGGCATGCCCAAAACGGCCTTCACCAACGACACCGACGAGCTGCCCGCCCTTATCGAGCACGTGGGCGGCGCGCCCGTTATCATCAAGCTTCTGGAAGGCACTCAGGGCCTTGGCGTGGTGCTGGCCGAAAGCGCCAAGGCCGCGCAATCGGTGATTGAGGCCTTCCACAACCTCAAGGCCCGCATTCTGGTGCAGGAGTTTATTGACGAGGCCAAGGGGGCCGATGTGCGCGCCTTCGTGGTGGATGGCGAAGTGGTGGGCGCCATGCGCCGCCAGGGCAAGGAGGGCGAGTTTCGCTCGAACCTGCACCGCGGCGGCACGGGCACGCTGGTAAAGCTCAGCCGGGCCGAAAAAGCCGCCGCCTTGCTGGCTACCAAGGCGTTGGGCCTGGGCGTGGCCGGCGTCGATATGCTGCAAAGCAAGCGTGGCCCGCTGGTGCTCGAAGTCAACTCGTCGCCGGGCCTCGAAGGCATTGAGAAGGCCACCGGCCTCGACATTGCGGGCCGCATCATCGACTACACCGAGGCTCTCACGCTGCGCAAGCGCGGCGGTAAGGCCAAGCCCAAACCCCAGCACGAAAAGGCCAGCCCCGACCCCGCCGCCGCCGAATAGCGCCGCCCGGTGGGCCGGGTGCCGTGCCTGGCCAGATTCTTGCCCGGGGCCCCGCTTTCTTCCTCGTATTTATGGCTGGCTAAGGGCGTTGCGCCGCTGGCTTTCGCAATGATAGTTGACAATTATTTGACCCTGAACGGGTTGCATATTAAGCCCGGTGAGCGGGTGCTTACGCGGCTGGTTATTTCGCGGTTGCCCTCGGGCACGGTTATCGACGTGCCGGTGCACGTAATCCGCTCTACCGAGCCCGGCCCGGTGCTGCTGCTGATGGCCGGCATGCACGGCGACGAGGTAAACGGCATCGAAACCATCCGGCGGCTCATCCGGCGCAATTTGCTGAACCCCACCTGCGGCACGGTCATCGCCATTCCCATTCTCAATATCTACGGCTTTCTCAATTTTAGCCGGGAAGTGCCTGATGGTAAGGATGTTAACCGCCTGTTTCCGGGGCATCCGCGCGGGTCGCTGGCCAGCCGGGTAGCCCACCGCTTCATGCGCGAGATTATGCCGCTCGTCGACTACGGCATTGATTTTCATACCGGTGGCAAAGCCCGCGCCAACCACCCGCAGCTGCGCTGCCTGCTGGGCGAGGAGCCGGCTATTGATGCGCTGGCCACGGCCTTTGCCGCGCCCTTTACGCTGCATTCGCGCCTGCGTACCGGCTCGCTGCGCGCCACGGCCCACGCCCTGGGCAAGCCCATTATCGTGTACGAAACCGGCGAGAGCCTGCGCTTCGACGAGCCCGGCATTGAGGAGGCCATTGCGGGCACGCTGCGGGTGCTGCACCACCTGGGCATGGGGGCCGAGGGCCCGCTGCCCGCTCGCCCCAACGTGGTGTGCCGCCGCCACCGCTGGCTGCGGGCGCGCTACGCGGGCCTGTTTCGGGCGCACGTGGCGCTGGGCGACTACGTGGAGGAGGGCCAGATTTATGGCTCCATCGCCGACCCCTACGGCGAGCAGGCCGTGCGCCTGGAGTCTACGCTCAGCGGCTACGTTATTGGGCTGAACCACATGCCGGTCGTCAACCAAGGCGATGCGCTGCTGCACTTGGCCGTGCCGATTTAATGAAAAACGCTGGTTATTGCGAGCGCAACGCAGTGGAGCGCGGCAATCTTTCCTTCACGGTCGGGTTAGTAACTAGGTACCGAAGACGACCAGGAAAGATTGCCTCGCTCCACTGCGTTGCGCTCGCAATAACAGACGTGTCCTGCAAGTATCAATCACCCTTCTTTGGCCAAAATTGACAACTGCATACTTGCTGATTGATAATTGTTCCCGGCTCTACCTTTGCGAATATGAAAAATACTGCCCAACTAGCTTTTAATGCCGTGCTGCTCGTAGCGGTGGCCGTGCTGTACTTTCTGCATTTCAACCAGCGCCCGGCCACCGCAGTAGCCGCGGCCCCGGTTGCCACCACCGAGGAGGCCGCCCCTGCCGCCGATACCACGGCCGCCGCCACGCCGGCCGCTACTACGCCCGAAACCACCGAAGCGCCGGCCGCCATAGCTGCTGCGCCGGCCGGCCCGGCCCCCGCCGCTGGTGCCATCGTATATGTGGAGTCGGCCAAGCTGCTCGACGGCTACCAGGGTATGAAGGACGCGCGCCGCTCGTTTGAGGTAAAGGCCAAGGGCTGGGAGCGCCAGAACCAGGCCCTCGTAACCAGCTTCCGCACCGCCGTGGAGGCGTACCAGAAGTCGGCCCCCACGCTCACCCCCGACCAGCGCGCCGCCGCCGAGCAGCAGCTCCAGCAAAAGCAGCAGCAGGGCGGCGCGGAGCAGCAGAAGATTCAGGCCCAGGCCCAGGAGGCCGAAGGCAAGCTGACCCAAACCGTGCTCGAAAGCGTGAACAAGAAAGTGGAAGCCTACGGTAAGCTGCACGGCTACAAGATGATACTCATCGCCTCGCCCAGCGGCACCATCGCCTACGGCGAAAAGGGCCTGGACATTACCTCGCCCGTGTTGGCTTATTTGAACAGCGAGTACCGTAAGAAGTAACCAATTGCTTATCAAGCATAAGAAGAGGCGTTGCTGACAATCAGCAACGCCTCTTTTTTGCAGTAGCGCGAAGTTTCCGCTTCGTGCTACTATTAGCAAGTAAGCACCACCTTGCCGAGCTGCTGGCCGGCCTCCAGGTAGCGCAAAGCGGCCTCGCCCTCGGGCAGGGTAAACACCTTATCTACCACGGGCACCAGTTGCTTATCGTTGACAAAGGCCAGCATGGCGTCAAAATCCTGCTCCGAGCCCATGGAAGTGCCCAGGATGCTGAGCTGCTTCCAGAAAACCTTGGCCAGCGGCAAGTCGGGCATGTTGCCCAGCGTGGCCCCGAAAAACACGATGCGCCCGCCCGGCGCGGCCACGTCGAGCAGCGTGCCGAAGGCCGCGCCGCCCGCGCTGTCGATAAC
The DNA here is from genome assembly GCF_030063445.1 of Hymenobacter sp. H14-R3. Lineage (GTDB taxonomy): Bacteria > Bacteroidota > Bacteroidia > Cytophagales > Hymenobacteraceae > Hymenobacter. Next base: position 77,220 of record NZ_JASITD010000020.1, read on the forward strand.
CACGTCGAACAGCCCGCCGGCCTGCTTGGTGAGGGTGCGGCCCCAGCCCTCGGTGCGGTAGCTGATGCCGCCGCGCAGGCCCAGCGGCAGGGCCAGGGCGCGGGCCAGCTTGTCGTCATCGCCCGACGTTACCCAGACCTCCGCCCCCGCGGCGGCGCAGAACTGCGCGGCCACCTGGGCCACGCCGCCGCCCACGCCCGTTACCAGCACGCGCTCGCCGGGCTGCACCTGCGCCCGCCCAAAGGCGGCGCGGTAGGCCGTGAGGCCCGCCAGCGGCAGCGCGGCGGCCTGCTTCCAGCTCAGGTGGGTCGGGCGGGGCCGCACGTAGCGGGCGGGCACCACCATGTATTCGGCAAAAGTGCCGGGGTCGGGCATGCCCAGCACCCGAAAATCGCGGCCCTGGGCGCGCTGCGCGTCGCCCCACTCCACGCCGGGGTACACGATAACGGGCGCGCCCACGGCCCAGTCCGCCACGCCCTCGCCGAGGGCCACAATTTCGCCGCTGCCATCGGCTCCCAGCGTGCAGGGCAGCTTAATGCCCGCGTACTGGCCCTTCTGAATCCAGACATCGCGGTGGTTGAGGGCCGCGGCGCGCAGCTTAATCAGCACCTCGCCGGCTGCGGGCTGCGGGGTAGGAATTTCCCGCGCAACGGCGGGCTGATGCGGGGTATCTAATTGAAGAGCAAGCATTTAATTAAGGGAGAAAGTGGGGGTGGGTCAATTAAGTAAATAAAATAGGGCTTACGCAAAATCGTTCGTCATTGCGTAAGCCCTATTTTATAAGTCAATAAATCAATCAATTAACTGCTCAGTATCCTTCAGCGAAGCCGCTACCAGCGGCCCCGCCACCAGCAGCCCCATGAGCAGGCCACCGAGGTGGGCGATGTTATCAATATTGCCCGTAAGGCCAGAAATTAAGTTGCTGAGCACCAGGTATGATACTAGCCCTAGCATGCCGCGGCGGTCCCACTTATCGAGCACGAGCTTTTTGCTGACCAACAGCACCAGCAGCAAGCCATAGAGCCCAAAAATGGCCCCGCTAGCCCCCGTCGAGTTAATGCCGCCGCTGTGGTACCAGAGCGTGGCCGCCGAGGCCGCCACGCCGCTGGCCAGGTAGGCGGCCAGCAGGCGCGCGCCGCCGGTGCGGGCCTCCAGTAGCACGCCCAGCAGCCACAGGCTGGCCATGTTGAGCAGCAAATGCGTGATGCCGCCGTGCACAAACAGGCTGGTGACCAGCCGCCAGGGCTGGCCGGGCCAGGTGAGCGTCGATACGTTGGAGCCCCAGCGCACCAGCGCGTGGCCCGTGGGCACGGTGGCCGACACGCCGCTCAGCGTCATGGCCAGCCACACTAAAAAATTGATATTAAGTAGGACAGGTACGGCCCAGCTTTGGCGGGTGGGCCAAAACAGGCTGCGCAGCATGGGCAGCAACAGCTGGGCCCAGGTTTCTTCGGGCGCGGGCGCGGCGACGGTGGGCGTTGGGGGAGGAGCGGCGGCTGCATCGGGCACGAGGCCCCGGCGTTGCAGCTCGGCCACGGCGGCGGCCCCCACGGCGGGCGGATAGCGGCTGGCGTGGCGGGCCAGGTAAAGCAGCTCGGCTTCGGGGCGCTCGGCAAAGTGCTCGGCGGCCGCCTCAGGGGTGGAAACGTCCATTGCGTGCTTAACCGCCGCGGGGGCCGGTTGGATTTCTGGCCCATGCGTGGGGCCGCGCTGCGCTAGTGGCTATAGCTTGATTTCCAATACGGTAGCCTTGTACGCCTTACCCGTAACGGGCGACACCCGCCGGATGCCCGCTAGCCAGTCCTGCACGTCGGTCCCGCGGGCCACCAGTTCCTTGTCGGTGGCGAAGGCCCGGTTGGGCAGCAGGGCCGGCAGGTTGGCCAGGATGTGCTGCTGGCTGCTGGCGGCCTGTCGCATGAGGGCAAGTTGGCCCTGCATTTTGGGGCCGAAGCGGTACGAGTACACGATGGCCTTGTTCCAGGCGCGCCAGGTTTCACGCACCAGCAGCGCCTGGTCGGTGAAGAAGGGGCCAGCCTTGCCTTTGTCGGCCTGATTGGTGAGGTATTCGGTTTGGGTTTCGGCCGTCCAGAAGCGCTGGCCCAGCTCTCGAAACTGGCGCAGAGCCTGCGCATCCTGCTTTTCGGCGGCCGGAATGCGGGCCACCTGGTCGGCTACTAGGGCGTCGGTGTCGAAGGTGGGTAATCGCTGGGTTTCCACCGATTCCAGCTTCAGGGCTTCGGCCGATAAGTTGTTGGCCTTGGGCGGCGCGGGGGCCGGGGGGCGGGTGGTCAGCCAGAAGCCCGCGCCCGCCAAGCCCAGCCCCAGCACTGCGGCCGCCAGTAGCAGCGGCCGCTTGCTGGGAGGGCTATGCAACTCATTAGCAGGATAATATGCAATACTGCCCGGGCCAATGAGGGGCACTTCCCGGCGGTGTAGCTCCCGCCGGGCCGCCTCTAGCAGGTCGGGGTGGTGCTGGCTGGGATTGTCAACAAAAAACTGCAGCTCCGCGTCGGTTTTGGTGCGCACTGCATCGGTGGTAAAAGTCATAAAAAAAGGGCGAAAGGTGGCCGCTCCGCATTTGGTGCCGTTAAGATGCGGGTAAATCTTCGGATACCGCGGCTAACCAGCCGCGCCCGGCTGCGTACAGTACGTGCATCCTTTTCCCCACCGCCTTTTGCCAATTGCCTGCTTTGCCAACGCCCCTGCCGCTCGCGCCATTCCAGGGGCCTGGCGCGAGTGGCCGTACTGGCAGCACAAGGCTTTAACTATTTAACCAGCAACAGCATGGTAACTCCCAACATTTCGCCCGATTCCAACCGCCCATCCGAGATTGAGGAAGGCGCGCAGCCCAGCACCGCTGGCCCCATCACCAACCCCGATGCCGACGGCGACCAGTACGCCAGCGGCAACCCCGAAACCGCGACCCAGGAAGACCTGGCCGGCAGCGACGGCGCGGGCATCCGCGGTGACTACGGCGACGCCGAGCAGACCAACGGCCTCGAAGGCGGCGGCCAAACTGCCACCGACGCCGGCCCCGACCGCGCCGGCCACAACCCCACCAACGCCCCGCAGGAGGCCGCGTAGATTAAACCTTCAGGTTATTGAAAAGCCCGTTTTGCCCCGCAAAACGGGCTTTTTGCGGCGTGGCCGGGGCGTAAGCGGGCGGGCTGCCCGTTCTTTGCGCTTGTGTTGAGTACTTGGTTTTCCTGCCCCCGCCGCTTTTTCTATTATCTCCTGTGCCTGCTGCCGCTGGCCCTGCACGCGCAAGCCCCACCCAGCCTCGGGGCCATTGCCGGTGAGGAGGACCTTCGCCCCGCCCCGCCCAAGCGCGAATTGCGCGGCTTCTGGGTGGCCACGGTGGCCAACATCGACTGGCCCAACCAGCGCGGCGAGGCCCCCGAGCACTACCGCCGCGAGTACCGCCGCCTGCTCGACGCCGGCCAGCGCGCCGGTCTCAACGCCGTGTTTGTGCAAATTCGGCCCGCCTCCGACGCCTTCTATAAGTCCGATTTAGAGCCCTGGAGCAAGTACCTCACCGGCCGCCAGGGCAAGGCCCCCGGCGAGAACGACGACCCGCTGCCCTTCCTCATTGCCGAGGCGCACCGGCATAATATGGAGTTCCATGCTTGGTTCAACCCCTACCGGGCCACCATGGACACGGTAACGCGCTCGCTGGCCTCGCTGCACCCGTATAAGCGTCATCCTGAGTGGTTTATCAAGTATTCCAAGCAGTACCTCTACAACCCCGGCCTGCCGGCGGTGCGCGACCATATTCGGCGCGTGATTATGGATGTGGTGCGGCGCTATGATATTGACGGCGTGCACTTTGACGACTACTTCTACCCGTATCCTGAGGTGGGCGTGGTGTTTCACGATGAGCAGGCGTTCCAGAACCAGAACCCCGATAACTTGGCCCTGGCCGACTGGCGGCGGCAGAACGTGAACATCCTCATCCGCGACCTGCACGACAGCATTCAGTCGGCCAAGCGATGGGTGAAATTCGGCATTTCGCCCTTCGGCGTGTGGATGAATAAGAGCGCCGACCCCAACGGCTCCGACACCCGCGCCGGCCAGCCCAGCTACTCCAACCTGTACGCCGACTCACGCCTGTGGCTGCAAAAAGGCTGGGTCGATTACATTTTGCCGCAGCTGTATTGGAGCACTAAGTTCCGGCTGGTGCCCTACGCCGCGCTGCTGGAGTGGTGGACGCGTAACCACTTCAACCGCCACCTCTACATCGGCCACGGTACCTACCGGATGCTCGAAAGCACCCGCTCCGACACCGCCTGGCGCAACCCGCGCGAGCTGCTGCGCCAGGTGCGCCTCAACCGCGACTACCCCAGTGATGTGCAGGGCAGCGTATTCTTCTCAGCTAAGTCAGTAGCTACCAATCCGTTGCACACTACCGATTCGCTGCGCCGCGATGCCTACCGCGCCCCGGCCCTGGTGCCCGTGATGCCCTGGCTCGACAGCCTGGCCCCGCGCCCGGTGCGCGAGCTGGTGCTCAACCGCCTGGGCCACACCGCCACCCTCACCTGGCAGCCCAGCCTCGTGCCCGCCGCCGACGGCGACCTGGCCACCTACTACGTGCTCTACCGCTTCGAGCGCGGCCAGGTGATGGGCCCCAACGACCCGCGCCGCATTCTCACCATCATCCGGCCCAGCGGCCCGCCCCAGCCCGCCACCTTCGCCGACACCACCGCCGAGCCCGGCGTGGCCTACGCCTACTACCTCACCGCCGTCGACCGCCTGCACAACGAAAGTCCGCCGGTCCGCATCTTCACCGAAGGCAAGCTGCCCGTCGAAACGCTGGCCGCCGCGCCGCCCGCCCAGGCCCCGCCAGTAGCCGCCGCTACGCGCCCCGCGCCGCGGCCGACCGTAGCCGTGGTGCCGGGCCCCCGCCCGCAGGCCCGCCCCGCGGTGCCGAGCCCGGCAGAGGTAACCAAGGTGAAAGTCAAGGAAAAGGAAAAGCCCCGGCGGCGCGGCTTCTTCGCGCGGCTGTTTGGGCTGAAGTAGGAGGGCTGGCTCGCCTTCCGGGTAACCCCACCCCCTAGCCCCCTCCCCTCCGGGAGAGGGGGAACTAGCTCTAAATCTAGTTTTTAAATAAGGCTTTAGAAACTAAAAACTAGTCCCCCCTCTCCCGGAGGGGAGGGGGCTAGGGGGTGGGGTTACCCGGAGGGTGAGCTAAAAACCTACCCCAATTTCCAGCCCGCCCGGTAATCGCGCTTCACAAACTGGTTTACCTCCTCCAGGTTGGTGATGCGCATCTGCTGGTTGTCCCAGAGCAGCTTGAGGCCGCGGCCGGGGTAGTCGAAGCCCTGGCCCGCGGCCTTGGGGCGCCGGAGGTCGTAGCCGCGCACGGCCAGGTTGGCCATGAGCAGGGCTTCGGTGAGCGGGCCGGCCGTTTCGAAGGGTGAGCTGACCGGCATTTTGCCGTAGCTGGCCAGGCAGGCTTCTACCCACTGGCCGTAGTGGCCGTTGGCCTGGCCGGGCACGCGGGCCAGCGTTTGGGGCACGTGCACCTCCTGGTTGCGCGAGAGGGGCAGCAGGCGCGGGTCGGCCCCGTAGGTGCTGGCCATCATCTTGCCCTTGTCGCCGATGAAGAGCGTGCCATTGCCACCGTCGCCAAACAGCTCGTTGGCCCCCAGCTCATCAGGGCGCTCGGGCTGAATGCCGCCGTCCATCCAATGCACCGTTACGTCGTGCTGCGTTTTATTGGTCTTTGGAAACGTGAGCGTAACGTGGCTGCTCGGCGGGCAGCTCTCGGGGAAGAAACCGCGCTTGAACTCATCCACGTACACGCTGCCCACGCTGGCCTGCACTGCATTGGCATACTGCAAGTTAAGTACCTTGAAGGGTGCTTCCATGAGGTGGCAGCCCATGTCGCCGAGCGCGCCGGTGCCGTAGTCCCACCAGCCGCGCCAGTTGAAGGGTACCAGCTTATCCACGTAGTCGCGCTGGGGCGCGGTGCCCAGCCACAGGTCCCAATCGAGCTCGGTGGGCGGCGTCATTTTGGTGGTGGGCCAGGCAATGCCCTGGGGCCACACCGGGCGGTCGGTCCAGCAGTACACGGTGTGCACCTCGCCGATGGTGCCCGCGTCGTACCACTCCTGCAACTGCCGCACGCCGTCGTTCGAGCCACCCTGGTTGCCCATCTGGGTCACCACTTTGTAGCGCTTGGCCGCCTCCGTGAGCGTGCGCGCCTCGTATATGTCGTGGGTCAGCGGCTTCTGCACGTACACGTGCTTGCCCAGCTGCATGGCCGCCAGCGTGGTAATAGCGTGGTTATGGTCGGGCGTCGATACCGATACCGCATCGAAGTGCTTGTGCTCCTTGTCAAACAGCTTGCGCCAATCCTTGTGGTAGCTGGCCTGCGGAAAGGCCTTGCGCGAGTTAGCCGCCCGGCGGTCGTCCACGTCGCAGAGGTAGGCAATGCGGGCCTTGCCGGTCTTGGCAAAGGACGCGATGTCGCTCTCGCCCTTGCCGCCCACGCCCACGCAGGCAATCACCAGCTGGTCGCTGGGCGCGGTGTAGCCCTTGCCCCCGAGCACGAAGCGCGGCAAAATGAGAATGCCGGCCGTGGCGGCCGTGCCCTGTTTAATAAAATTGCGGCGAGACGTATCGGTGGTTTCGGGTAGCTGGCTCATGGGCAATTGGTTGAGTGGGAAAGGTGGGCAAAAGGTAAGCAGAAAGTGAGAGTTAGCTAACCTGCGGCCCAGCTACGCAGCGCCCGCAGTTACTTTGCGCCCGCACCCTTTGCCTCGCCACCCATGCGCCCCGTCGATTCCCCTCTTCCCGCCCGCCTGGTTTCGCTCGACGTATTTCGGGGCCTCACCGTGATGCTGATGGTAGTGGTGAACAACCCCGGCGACTGGGGCCACATCTACCCGCCCCTGGAGCACGCCGAGTGGAACGGCTGCACGCCCACCGACCTTGTGTTCCCGTTCTTTCTCTTCATCGTGGGTGTGAGCCTGGCCTATGCCCTGGCCGGGGCCCGGCGCAGCGGCGCGCCCACCAGGCCGGTGCTGGCGCGGGTGGCGCGCCGGGCGGGTATTTTGTTCAGCCTGGGCGTGCTCACCTCCCTCTACCCGCACTTCGATTTTGCCACGGTGCGCATCATGGGCGTGTTGCAGCGCATTGCGCTGGTGTACCTGGGCACCAGCTGCATTTATCTGCTAACCGGCTGGCGCATGCAGGCTATCCTGTTGATAACCTTGTTGATAACGTATGCCTTGCTCATGCAGCTGGCCCCCGTGCCCGGCTTCGGCCCTGCCAACTTGGCGCCCACCACCAACCTCGGGGCCTGGCTCGACCGTACCGTTTTCACCGAAGCCCACCTCTGGCAAACCTCCCGCACCTGGGACCCCGAGGGCCTGCTCGGTACCCTGCCCGCGCTGGGCACCGGGCTGCTGGGCCTGCTGGCCGGCCAGTGGCTGCGCTGGCCCGGCCCCGCGCCCGTGGCCAAGCCGCTGGGCCTGGCGCTGGCCGGCGCGCTCGCCGTAGTGGCGGGCCTCGTCTGGAGCACCTGGTTTCCCATCAACAAAGCGCTGTGGACGAGCTCCTACGTGCTCTTCACGGGTGGGCTGGCGCTGGGGCTGCTGGCGCTGCTCTACTGGCTCTGCGATGTGCGCAGCTACCGGCGCGGGCTGGGGCCGGTGCTGGCATTTGGGGTTAATGCGATAGCGGTATTTTTCTTCTCGGCTATCCTCTCGCGCACCTTCGGTTTGGTGCGGCTGCCAGGTCCGGCCGGCCGGCCGCTGGGCTTCAAAGAATGGCTCTACGAGGGCGGCATTGCCCCGTTTTTCAGCAACCCGCGCCAGGCGTCGCTGGCCGGCGCGGTAGTATGTTTGCTTATCTGGCTGGCCGTGCTCAGCTGGCTGCGCCGCCAAAACTGGGTCTGGAAAGTATAAAACGTTCCCTTTGCAGCGAAGTTGCATGAGGTAATAACGCCAAATTGCATCGTAGTTGCAATAAAGATAACTGTCTGTTAATCAACACTTATTGGGGCTAAGTGGCGAGTGCCTCGCGTATACTTGGCCGCCTAGCTAGCTTACTCAGGGTATGAAAATTCTCATCATCGGTGGCGGCAACATGGGCCTGACCTACGCCCGCAGCTTTGTGCGCGCCCACATCACCTCGCGGCTCGACCTGCGCCTGCTGGCCCGCTCGCCCGAGCGCGTGGCCGCCTTGGCCGCCCACGAAATCGGCACCGTGTGGGGCCAGCCGCAAGACTGCGTGCCGGGCGCCGATATCATCATCCTGGCCGTGAAGCCCCAGGATTCGGGGGCGCTGTTTGAGACATTGCGCGGCCTCGTGCAGCCCCAGCAAGTAGTGCTCAGCATCATGGCCGGTGTGCGCATTGCCACCCTGCGCGAGGCCCTGGGCACGCCCAAAATCATCCGGGCTATGCCCAACCTGCCCGCCCAAATCGGCATGGGGATGACGGCCTTCACCAGCACCGACGAGGTGAGCCGCGCCGAGCTGGTACAGGTGCAAAACCTGCTCAGCACCACCGGCAAAACGGTGTACGTGGAGCAGGAAAGCGCCATTGACGCCAGCACCGCCATCTCGGGCAGCGGCCCCGCCTACGTGTACTACTGCATGGAAGCCCTGATGGCCGCCGCCGCCCAAATGGGTTTTGCCCCCGCCGAGGCCGAGCTGCTGGTGAGCCAAACGTTTCGGGGCGCGGTGGAGCTCTATAGCCAGGCCGGCCTCAGCTGCCAGGAATGGATTGCCCGCGTGGCCTCCAAGGGCGGTACCACTGAGGCCGCCATGCAGGCCTTCGGCAGCGGGGCCGTGCGTGAGGGCCTCATGGCCGGAGCCGAGGCTGCCCGCGCCCGCGCCGAAGAGCTGGGCAAGCGCTAATTTATAAAGTTAACTAATTTATTTATAAGCAGTTGCGTTATGAAGAAGACAGCTTTACTCGCGGGCGCTACCGGGCTCATTGGTAGTACTTTACTGCCGCTGCTGCTGGCCTCCGACCGCTACGCCAAGGTAATTGTGGTGGGCCGCCGCCCGGTGGCCACCCAGCACCCCAAACTCACCCAAGTAGTAGTAGACCTGGGCGACCTGGAAACCGAGCGCCTGCGCCTCATCGCCGATGACGTGTTTTGCTGCCTGGGCACTACCATCAAGCAAGCGGGCTCGCGCGAGGCATTCTACAAAGTTGATTTTCTGTATGTTGTGCAGCTGGCGGCGCTCACGGCAGCCAATTTCGCAGCGCAGTTCCTGGTGGTGTCGTCGCTGGGGGCCGATGCCAGCTCGCGCGTTTACTACAGCCGCGTAAAGGGCGAAATGGAGGAAGCCGTGCAGCAAGTGCCCTTCCGGGCCATCCATATTTTCCGGCCCTCGCTGCTGCTGGGCGACCGCGCCCAGCCCCGCCTCGGCGAGCGCCTGGGCGCAGCCGTGCTGGCGCTGGTACGCCCGCTGCTGCGCGGCGGCTGGCGCAAGTACCGGCCCGTAGCCGCCGCTACCGTGGCCCAGGCCATGCTGCGCGCCGCCCAAGACGACGGCGGCGGACTGCGAATTCATGACTTTGACATGCCATAACCCAGCTTCTAAAGGAACCAGACGCAGCACGCTAGAAGAAGGGCATTCGCTGGCTTCCCGTTGTTAAAATGCTAAGAAGCCCCTGATAGACAGTGCTATCAGGGGCTTCTTAGTAAATAACCGGGGCTACGCAAAGCCTACCAGCGGCGACCATGCCCGTGCCCGTAGCCGCGGCCATAGTGCACGGGGCGAGGCGCATAGTACACCGGGCGCGGGGCATAGTACACGGGGCGCGGCGCGTAGTACGCCGGGGCCGGGGCATAGTATACCGGAGCCGGTGCATAGTAAACGGGGGGTGGCGGGGCCACCACTACGGGGGCCGCGCGTGGGTAATAGCCGCGGCCGTAATAAGGCTGGCCGATTCGGGCGCTAATAACGACCTGGGCCGAAGCAGTACCTACGCTGAGCAAGCCCAGCAACAACGCAAACAACATGGGGCGGAAACGCATGGCTTGTTCGTGCCGAAGCACGCGGTTAGGAGGGTGAGAAAAGGAAGGAGTTACTTGTAGAAAAGCGCAATTGGCAACGAGCCGGGCAGTGCGGGCCTAGCGTCCACGACGACCGCCGTAGTGCCCACCGCCGTAGCCGCCCCGGTTGCCACCACCGTAGTAACCGCGGCCCCCGCCGCCGTGGTAGCCCCGGTCGCCGCCGCCGTAGTAGTTGCCGCGGTAAATCGGCCGCGCCGGGGTGATAATAACCGGCCGGGGCGCGTAGTAGCGCGGCCCGTAGTAGCTGGGGCCATAGTACGGATAGGGCGCGCCCACGCTGGCGCCGGCATACACGCCAGGAGCACAGCTACTCAGGCCCAAGCCCAAAAGCAGAAACAAGGAAAAAAACAAATTGCGACGCATAGTAGGGCAGGAGCCGAGGCCCCCGGTTTAGAGTTGCTTGGAACAACGTTTGGTTGGACAACACACGCCGCGGGAGGTTTAATTTCCGTAGCATTTATTGGCCTGGCAACGTCAATCATTAGCCAGCACTGCTGAATGAGATATTGCCAAAACCTTGCCAAAAAAGTGGCCTGTTATCTTCGATTTTATTACCCGTTAATACCTTATAATTCAGTAGATTATAAAAATGTCTAAATGAATCAAAATCACCCCGGCAGCGTTACATAAGCAGCCAATAACCTGCCCTGCCGCCTTTATGAAAAACCCCGCCGATTACCTGTCCAGCCGCGTGTTTGAAGCCCGCCGCCCCCGCCGCGAATTGCAGCCCGTAGTAGCGTACACCGACGCCGTGCAGGCCATTGAGCAGGCCCTGGCCGATGCCGAGAAGTATAAATATTTGCTGATGCGCGCCCTGCGCCGCCACCACGACGAGCTAGCCGATGTTGCTCCCCTAACCGTTGTTCCGGCCAGCCCCGACGCGACGCGCGTACTGCCGCTCTATCCCGCTGGCTTGCCCCTGGCTGCCTAAGACCACCAGCCAGTTTTGCGCGTAAAAGAGCCGCCCTGGGTTAGCCCGGGGCGGCTCTTTTACGCGCAAAATATCAGGGTTGTGTGGCTTGGTAACGCTGAATCAGCACGGCCGCCAGCGCCACCGCCTGCTGGCGCAGTTCCGGCACGGCCGTCGATTCAAAGGACTGCGGCCGCCGGCTGGCCCCGAGCGTAAACAGCCCCCCGGCGCTGGGTTGCCCATCGAGGCCGAGCAGCGCGCCCGTGGCATCGGTAGTAATGCCTAGCCGCAAGGGGTCGGGGGTGAGGCAGCCATCGGCGCGCAGCTGCTGCACCAGCGGCACTTGCAGCCGGCTGTAGTCGGCCAGCGGCCCGGTGCAGCAAATAACGTGGTTAGCTGTCAGGTAAGTAGTTGGCCCCCCGGCTTGCGCCACGCCCACGCGCAGGCTGGCCCCGGCGGGTACTATTTCCACCGCCCGGCCCGCCAGGGTTTGCAGCCGGCCGCTGGCGGTCAGCTCTTCCAGCGCTGCCGCGCCGCTGGGCGCAATGCGATGCCGCACCTGCGACCACCGCCCCGCCAAATGCCGCAGAAACCGCGCCTGCTCGGCCACTGGCCAACCGGCCCAGATGCGGCCCAGGTCGGGCCGCAAAGCATCAATAACTGCCCGCCAACCAATGCCTTGCGCAGCGGCCAGTGCCACGTGTCGGCGCACGCTGCGCAGCACGCCGGCCACGGTAGTTTCGGAAGCCAGTGCTGCATAAAAACCGGGGTAAGTCGGCGCGCTTGCGGGGCCGTGGGCGGCGGGCCAGCGCCCGCGCCGCGCCACTACCTGCACCAGGCCGCGGTGGCCCTGGGCACGCAGGGCCAGCAGCATATCCACGGCCGTGAGGCCCGCGCCAATGAGCACCACCACCTCATCGGGGCCAATGCGGGCGAGCGTATCCGCCGCCCAGGGGTCGGCGTGGTAGCCGGGGTGGTGCAGGTAGCGGTGGTCGGGCCCGGTGGGCGGCGGCGGCGGAAAGTTGCCCAGCGCCAGCACCACCGCGTGGCTGAGCAGCGTGCGGCCATCGGCCAGCTGCACGGCCCGGCGGCCGTCGGGCAGCAGCGGCGCAGCCAGCGCTGTGGTAGGGTAGTGGGTGATTGTTAGCTTATTACCCGAGTCATTGGCGACGGCGGCCAGCTCCTGCGCCAGGTAGCGGCCATACGTAGCGCGGCAGGCAAACTCGGGCACGCCCGCGGCTGCCTCGGGCTGCCGGGCCAGCCAGGCGGCAAAGTGCCCTGGGTCGTCGGCCCAGGCGCTGAGATTGCCGGGCCGCACGTTGAGCAGCAGCTCGGGCCACGGGGCCGAGTAGGCCAGGCCGGGGCCGGGCGCGGCGCGCGGCTCTACCAGCGCTATTTCGAGGGGTAGCTGCCCGGCTTGCCGCGCCAGGTGCCGCGCCAGCGCCGTGCCCGCAAAGCCGCCGCCCACAATGGTAATAACGTAAGGAACAGGCGCAAGCGTAGGCATGGGTGGGTAGTAAAATGGCTTCGGACTTACGGCCGCGTTGCGGGCGGGTTTGCAAATAACTCCCAATCGGCCGGAACTTGCCGCTTACTTATGTCCAAGCTCCTGCTTTCGCTCGAAACCTCGTCGCCCATTTGCGCCGTGGCCCTGCACCACCTGGCCGACGGCCGCCTGCTCGGCCAAGCCGAATTGCGCCTCGAAAAGTCGCATTCCACCCACCTCACCGTGCTCATCGAGCAGCTGGTGGCCAACACCGGCCACACCCTGGCCGACCTCGCCGCCGTGGCCCTCAGCGATGGCCCCGGCTCCTACACCGGCCTGCGCATTGGGGCGGCCGCCGCCAAGGGCCTGTGCTTTGCTCTCGATGTGCCGCTGCTGGCCGTGGGCACGCTGCCCGCGCTGGCTCACCAGGTAGCCGCTCGCACGCCCCATGCCAGCAGATGGCTCTACTGCCCCATGCTTGATGCCCGCCGCCAGGAGGTATACACTGCCCTCTACCAGGCGGATGGTGCCGAAGTGCTGGCTCCCAATAACTTAGTGCTCGATGCCGATGCGTTGCCCCAGCAGCTAGCCGAACAATTAGCCTGCTATTCGTTGTTGTGCTTTGGGTCAGGCGCCGCAAAATTGCAAGCGCTGCTGCCCGATAATCCGCAGTTGGATTTCCTGGCCAATGTGCAGCCCTCTGCCGTGAGCATCGGCGAGCTAGCATTGGCCGCTTACCACCGCCAGCAATTTCAGGATGTGGCGTATTATGAGCCGTTTTACCTGAAAGAAGTTTACACCACCACCCCGAAATCAGCTAACAGTTAACAAGTATCATTTACCAAGCTAAATTGCTTTTTAAGTGGCTGTTAAGTGTTGATTGATACTTGTTAACTGAAACCATGGAGCCTCTTTTTGTAAACCGCGTCGTCGCATCCGGCCTCGTTACGCTCAACCTGGAAGAATACATCCACCCCGGCGACCGCGTGGTGTACGACATCAAGGACAACCTTTTCCACGGCCTGATGCTGCGCGAAAAGGACTTCCGCGAGTTCGTCAAAACCCACGACTGGGCCCAGTACGACGGCCAAAACGTAGCCATCATCTGCTCGGCCGATGCCATTGTGCCTACCTGGGCTTATATGCTGCTGGCCAGTAAGTTACAGGGCCATGCCAACCGCTACGTATTCGGCAACGAGGAAGCCCTGGAGCAGTCGCTCTTCGAAGAAGCCATCGCCGGCATCAACCCCGCCGACTACGAAGGCGCCAAGCTGGTTATCAAAGGCTGCGGCGAAAAGCCGGTGCCCACCTTCGCCTACGTGGCCATTATGCAGCGCCTGCTGCCCGTGGCCGCCAGCGTCATGTATGGCGAGCCGTGCAGCACCGTGCCCCTCTATAAAAAGCCCAAAGCCGCCGTAGCCGCCGAGTAAGCTCGCCGCTGCGCCACGCCAGCGCCCGGCCCACTACCCGGTTGGGTGGTGGGCCGGGCGCTGGCGTGGCGCATGCCACGAGTTGGTTTCCCAGCCCGACCTTTGCCGGCGTGCCAACTCAACCTTACCAGATAAACTTTCGCACCGGGGCCTCCATCGTTATCGCTAACATGGTCGGCACCGGCGTTTTTACCAGCCTCGGCTTCCAGATAATGGGCATTCAAAGCGGCTTCGCACTGCTGATGCTCTGGGTGGTGGGCGGCCTCATTGCCCTGTGTGGGGCCGTGAGCTACGGCGAGCTGGCCGCCGCCATGCCCCGCTCGGGTGGCGAGTATCACTACCTCAGCCAGATATACCACCCGGCGTTGGGCTTTCTTTCGGGCTGGGTATCGGCCACGGTGGGCTTTGCCGCGCCCACGGCGCTGGCTGCGCTGGCCCTGGCCCAGTACGCCCAAAGCGTGTGGCCCGCCCTCACCGCGCCGCTGCTGGCGGGCACGGCCTTCACCGGCGCTACTGCGTTGGCCGTGGGGGTGGTGCTGGCCCTGGCCGTGGTGCACGGCCGCAGCACCCGCGCTGGTAGCCGCTTGCAGGTAATCATCACGGCCATCAAAGTACTTGTCCTAGTGGCGTTTATCGCGGCGGGCCTGTTCATGGGTCAGCCGCAGCCGCTGCGCTTTGCCCCCGCGGCGGCCGACTGGCGCGTGCTGCTCAGCCCCGTGTTTGCCGTGTCGCTGGTGTATGTCAGCTACGCCTACTCAGGCTGGAACGCCGCCGTGTACCTCACCGGCGAAATCGAGAACCCGCAGCGCAACCTCTCGCGCATCCTGCTCACCGGCACCGCCGTGGTACTCCTGTTATATGTGGGGCTGAATTACGTGTTTCTGCGCGCCACGCCGCTGGGCGTGCTCAAGGGCCAGGTCGAGGTGGGCTACCTGGCGGCCAGCTGGCTGTTTGGCCCCGTGGCGGGCCGCCTCACCGGGGCCGTTATTGCGGCGCTGCTCGTATCTACCATCAGCGCCATGGTTTTTGCCGGCCCCCGCATTGTGCAAACGATGGGGGAAGACCTGCCCGCCCTGCGCTGGCTGGCCGTGCGTAGCGCCGCTGGCATTCCGGTGCGGGCACTTATTTTGCAGGTGGCTATTACGCTGATATTTATCCTGAAACCCGATTTTAAGGCCGTATTAGTCTACGCGGGCTTCGTGCTCAATCTCTTCACTTTTCTCACGGTGCTGGGTGTGTTTGTGCTGCGCTGGCGGCAGCCCGAGCTGCCGCGCCCCTACCGTGCCTGGGGCTACCCGCTCACGCCGTTGCTTTTCCTGGTCCTCAGCGCCTGGACGCTCGTTTTCATCATCAAGGATAAACCCACCGAGTCGCTCTACGGCCTGGCTACCGTGGCAGGCGGGCTGTTGGTTTATTCTATTGTTCAAAAGCTCGGGTCGGCTTCCCGGCCGGCCTAAGCACTTCTCCTACTCATTCACCCGTTCTGCCACTGGCGCTCTACTGCGCCCGGCTATTCTTTCCCTATGCGCCTTTCGCTACTTGCCCTCGTGCCGGCCTTCGGGCTGCTGGCCGCTTGCTCCGACTCCACCACCGAGCAGCACGCCACCACCAAAATCGAAACCATGGCCGACACGGCCAACAAAGTATCGCCCGCCGCTGCTACGGATAGTGTTGGTAGTCAAAAAACTAGCTCGGTTACTGTTGCGCTTGCTCCCGATACCGCTGGCGTGCAGAGCGTGGCCAACTACCTCGCCGGCCTGCCACCCCTAGCTGGCACTCCGCTCGCCACCCAGGCGGCGAAGCCAGCCTGGCAAGCCTTCGCCGCCGACCAGGATAAAAGCTGGGCCAAGTACCAAGCCACCCATACTACTCCCATGAACAAATGGGCCGCCACCGAGCTCGACTCGGTGCGCCAGGCTACCTCCACGCTGTTTTACCCCTTCAGCGGCCCCGATTTCCTGAATGCCTTCACCCTGTTTCCCACGGCCAGTACCTACGTCATGTTTGGCCTGGAGCCCGTGGGCAGCGTCCCCAGCCGCACCAACCTGAAAAACCCTGCCGTCCTGCCAGCCGTTAAAAAATCGCTCTGGTCAGTGCTGAATTTCAGCTTTTTCCGCACCAACGACATGGCCCTCGACCTCAAATCGATGCACCTCGATGGGGCCGTGCCGCTCATTATGCTCTTCGCCGCCCGCACCGACAATCACCTCCAGTCGGTGCGCCCCGTGCAGCTCGACGCTCAGGGGCAGCTCCACTACCTTGCCGATACCACCAGCGCCCCTAATGCCAACGCCATTCCCGGCGCCGAGCTAAAGCTACAAGCCGCCGACGGCACCGAAAAAACCATCTACTATTTCTCCGCCGACCTTAGCGACCATAAGCTCGCTACCAAAAGCGCCCCGCTAGCCTACGTGCGCAGTCTCGGCCCCCTCACCACCTACGTGAAATCGGCTACCTACCTCATGCACAAGTTGTATTTCTCCAAAATCCGCAACCTGGTGCTAGAGCGCAGCAACTACCTGCTGCAAGACGATAGCGGCGTGGCCATGAAGTATTTCCCCAAAAGCACGTGGCAATTCACCTACTACGGCACTTACCGTCGCCCCATCAACCTCTTCGCCAAGCAATACCAGCCCGAGCTAACCACCGCCTACCACGACAGCCTGCACCACGCCCGCCCGCTCCCCTTCGGCACCGGCTACAACTGGCGCCAAACCGACAGCAACCTGTTGCTGGCAAAACGCCACCCGGCCCTCGCCAAGTAGCCCGCGCGTTGCCGCGCGCAAGCACCTTGCATTGGCTCGCCTGCTACTATGCTCAACCTCACACAATAAGGTAGTAAAAGCAGGGTAGGGGAGAAGCCAGACTCAACCACCCACAACCCCTGCGCAGCCGTGGCTTTCTGTCTTCTTTTCGGAGACGCAGCGCCCGAAGCAGCTGCGGCCGGCTAAGGAGGCGCTCCCGCAAGAAGGCCGTGATAAAAACTATCACGGCCTTCCTTATTATATAACAGTATGAAAACGCCCACCTCTATGAAGCCTATCCTCGTCCTGCTTGCCTATCTATTTATTACCACCACCCAGGCCCAAACCACCCCGTACCCCGATTCCCCCCTCCTCGACAGCTTGCTCCATACCAGCCCAGCTCTGGCTAAGGTGCTCAGCCACCCCGCCACCTATCAGCTTCAGATTATCTATACTCAAATCAACCGCGACGCCCACAACGTGCCGCACTTCACCCAACACACCTACCACCTCAACCCCCGCCAGTACTTCAACCCCGCCAGTTTAGTCAAGCTCCCCGTCGCGCTGCTAACCCTCGAAAAGATTCACACGCTACCCACTTCTATTACTAAGAGTACCACCATGTCTACCGGCACTGCCTGGCACTGCCAAACGCCCATTCCTTTCGCCGCTCTCGCCGACTCCAGCCGCCGGGCCACCGTGGGCAACTACATCAAGCGGATGCTGCTCGTCAGCGATAACCTCGCCTATAATCGCCTCTACGAGTTCCTCGGCCAAAAGCAGCTAAACGACCGCCTCCAACAGCTTGGCTACGCTGGCAGCCGCATCGTGCGCCGCTTTGCTCCCTGCGACACCGCTGCCAACCGCCACACCAATCCCATCGCCTTCCACACCCTCGCAGGCGACACAGTATATAAGCAGCCCGCCCAAACCAACCCCCGCACCCCCGCGCCCCCACTGGGGGCCATCTTCGTCGGCCGCGCCTACCAGGCCGGCGGCCGCGTCATTGCCCGCCCCTACGAGTTCACTACCGCCAACAACCTCCCCCTGCCCGATATCACTGCCCTGCTCCAAACTGCCCTCTTCCCCGAGTCCGTTCCCGCTCCCCAGCGCCCCCAGCTCACCCCCCCCGACTACGCCTTCCTCCGTCAATACCTCCACCTCACGCCCCACGGCAGCCAGTTCTCCCCCTACACTAGTCCCAAGTACTTCGACGCCTACAAAAAATACCTCTATTACGGTCGCCGCCCCGAAGCCCAACCCCAGCCCGGCCTCCGCATTTTCAACATTGTGGGCATGTCGCACGGCTACCTCGCCGACGTAGCCTACTTTGCCGACTCCCTCCACCAGTCCGAATTTCTGCTCAGCGCTGTACTCTATGTCAACCAAAACGGCGTTCTCAACGACGGCACCTACGAATACGATACCATCGGGGAGCCCTTCCTGGCCCAACTCGGCCAGCTCTTCTACCAGTACGAAGCCCGCCGCCCCCGCCCATTTGCCCCCAACTTGGCCCTTTTCTTCCAGCCCGACCCCAAACCCTAAAATATCTTCTCCCGTAGAGGGCCAGCTAACTGCCTGACTTGCACCGCACCCGCCCCCAAGCCATCTTACCTGGCCCGCTTCACACCCCATAATTCTCTCGCCCCACGCACAAAAGGACGCTACCCGGCGTACTTTTGCATTCCCAAATCGAACGGACGCGGGTAACAATGAAAGGCACTGAAAATAAAACTTCAAACTCTTTCGATAATTCAAAAATCCTGGTTGTAGCTTTGCATCCCGTTTAATACACGGCCAACTAGAAGCAAAAAAACAAAAGCTGAAAAGCTAATTTTTTTTCGCCTAATATTTGGAAAAATAGAAAAAAACACTACCTTTGCACTCCCAAACAGATTAAGAGGTAGCGAAACATCAAAAACATCTGATTGTTTATCAGTAAGTTGCCTATCAAAAACCCATTTAATAGGAGTGGGTAAGACTTGAAGATCCTACTGAGAATTTTTAAAAATTTTCGGTTTCAATTTTGAAAGTCAAAAAATCTCCTTATCTTTGCAGAATGCTTCAATCGGAAGCAAAAACTAGAAAGTTAAAAATAAAAAACTTTAAAAAGCTTTACTCTTAAACTTGGAAAGAGAGAAAAGATTCTTACCTTTGCAATCCCAATTAAAACAGGGTGTCGTAACGGACAAGAAAACGAGCTGCTAAACAAGCTCACTAAGTTACTTCGATTGGAAGCAACAAACGTTCTTTGAATGATTGGAAAAGACAAATGGTAAGTATGCTTACGTAAGTAAGCAGAAACGTAACATTGAAATTAAACTCGTTAATACGAGTCGGATTAGCACTCGACATCGTTCCTACTTAGGTAGTGAATTTGGAATATTTTACAATGGAGAGTTTGATCCTGGCTCAGGATGAACGCTAGCGGCAGGCCTAATACATGCAAGTCGAACGGTGGTAGCAATAC
>NZ_JASITD010000021.1 GCF_030063445.1 Hymenobacter sp. H14-R3
TGGGCACGTGGACGGGCAAATGAGGGGACAACCGCGCCCAAAGCGTGTCCGAAATGCGAAATTCTTGAACTGTAGCCATACCCCTAAAATACAACTGATTTTTCCCTATTCGGATAGCCTCTAAGTGCTAGAAATACCAGTAGAAATGGAGGCTAAAGTCATTGCTGCAAATCTGTTACTGCTCGGCTATACCAAGCAATGGCTGGACTGCGGAATCTTAACAGTAGATGACCTCAGCAAGCAATGCGAGGTTTTTCAAACGGGCGAAGACCCCAACTTAGAACACTACCGCTACGGCACTTTCCGGCGGTACCTAACGGCCAATAAATCGCTTTCTGACAGGGGGTTAATCAACTACTTACGCCTCATATTAGCTGATGATGATAGTATGATGGCGGGGGCCGCTGCCAGGGATTTGTTCAGCTTAACTACCCTGACTGATGGCCAATTCAAGTACGCCTGTGAAAAAATTGACACACTCGACGGAGAGTGGAAAACCAGGTTACTCACTAGACAAAAGCTTCTGAGGCTGCTCAAGAAGGATGGTTTAAGCCCCAGCCTGTTCATTAAATGTTTGGATATTGGCGATAAAATAGTGCAGGAATTTATTGTTGGATTGGCTGATAAGCAGCAGCTTACGGAACTCGCTGCAAATGGAATAACCAGGAAAGTGCGAAACCTGGCGGCTGCGCAAGTGAAACACACTGGTTAGGTGGCTTTTCCCCATCATTGCCCGTTGTGGTGGGTTCTCTTGAGCCAATGACAGGTGACTCAAAGTAGTATAGGTAACGTCACTGACCAGCAAGCATTTGAAGAATTAGAAGAAGAAACCACTAACCAACCAGCTAAATATGTCATCGCTAAGTAAGCTGATACTTATGCTCTTAGTAGCTGGCGCGGCCGGCCTTCTCGCCTACCCGCGTCTCTCCACCAGGCTACACCGCTGGCAAACTACCCGCCTCGCTACGGCCGTCATCACTCCCCTAGCGGATACCCTGCATGAAGGCGACCTCATTTTTCATACCTCGCAGTCGGCTCAGAGTCAAGCTATTCAATTAGCCACCCACTCGCCCTACAGCCACTGCGGGCTACTCTACAAAACCAACGGCGAGTGGCAGGTTTTCGAGGCCGTGCAGCCGGTGAAGCTGACGCCGCTGAGCCGCTGGGTGGCGCGGGGGCAGGGCCAGCACTTCGTGGTGAAGCGGCTGCGCGACGCGGCCACAGTCCTCACGCCGGCCGCGTTGGCGCGGTTGCGGGCGGCGGGCCAGCCCATGCTAGGCCGCGACTACGACCTAGCCTTCAACTGGTCGGACAAGCAGATTTACTGCTCGGAATTGATTTGGAAGGTGTACGACCGGGGGCTGCACCGGCAGCTGGGGCAGCTGCAACAGCTGCGCGATTTCGACCTAAATAACCCCGCTGTGCAGGCCAAATTGCATGAGCGCTATGGCAGGCAATTACCCTTAGATGAGCCGGTTATCTCGCCGGCCAGCGTGTTTGCCAGCGCGGAGCTGGTGACGGTACTTAGCCGCTAAAGCTACTCATGCTACAAATACCATGATTGGAAGACTCGCTCCCTCCCTGCTGTTTTGCCTGAGTGCCTTGGGTACGGCTGCCCAAACCAGCCAGGCCTCATTTTCCTTACCGCCCGAAAGCGTGGCTTACCGGCGCATTCAGCTGACTGCAAGTAACTTACGGCTGACTGACAAGCTGAGCCAGTACGCTCAATATGATTTTAGCTCGCTTTGGCTGACAACTGCTAATGAGACGGTGATGGGCTTTATCGGTCCGGGCTATCAGCGCCTGCGCCTTAAAATTCTCACCGCGCAACGCGATAAAGCCGACCCCACCCGCTACCAGGTAACGGGTAAATCGCAGGTGCTGGGTTACGTAAGCGCCTTTAGCGGCGTGGTAGTGGTGCGGCAGGTGCGCGAGCTTCGGGTACTGGCCACCCGCACCGACGAAACCGTATCGCCGGCCCGGCAGGAAGGGATATTGCTGGCAGATTACGAACTGCGCGAAGATGCCTCCCAGCCAAAATCGGGCGTTTTCCGAGGGGTGCTGGAAACCAACTGGTACCTCGATAAGCAGGGCAAACTGGCGTATGACGACATCCGCATGATGAGTGACGGCTTCTGCAACAACCAGTTTGTGGGTACCTGGACGAGCTACACTACCAAAAAAACGCTGCGCTGCAACTGGGGCGATTACCGAATTCCTAATTCGGGCGATTTTGACAGGGGGGCGGGAGAATTTAGCCCCAATCCCAAGTATTACACCAACGGCTGGGACTACTTCGCGGCCCTTTACAGCGGCAATGAAGCGGCACGCGCACGGGCTGAGCTTAAAGAAAAGAAGGTTTGGTGGAAATAACCCCCACCCTACGGTAGCAACCCGATAGCGCATAGCCAAAGGAAGCCGCGCAGCTAACGCAGCCGCAAAAAGCCGCTGAAATGCGCGCGGCGGCGAACGCGACGCGGGCCGGCCGCCGTTAGGCACGCAGCTACCGCGACGGGGGCGCATCTTTGCGGGCGCGTGCTGGTTGGCGGGCTTTTTTCGTTTCTTGCTCCGCGCTGGTTGAAAGGCGCGTTTCTGCCCTTGCTTTCTACTGCCTATTCCCCCTGGTTTATCCTGCTTTGCCTGGCCGTGGGCGCGGGCTACACGGCACTGCTCTACTCGGCCCAGGGCCCGTGGAGCCGGGCCGTCAACTATACGCTGGCGGGGCTGCGCTTTGTGGTAGTGAGCTTTCTATGCTTCCTGCTGCTTTCGCCGTTTATCAAAACGACCACCACGCGCACCGAGGCCCCGACCATCGTGCTGGCCGTTGACAACTCGCAGTCCATCAGCCTATTCACACCTAAGCCGGCGCTGAGCCAACTCACGGTGGGCTTGCCCCAGTTGGCGGCTACCCTGCGCGAGAAAGGCTTTCGGGTTGAAACCCGCACGCTCACCAAGCCCAATACCGCGCCCGATTCGCTACGCTTCACGGCCAGCCGCACCGACCTCAGCCAGCTTCTCAGCGACAGCCGCGAGGCCAACGCCGAGCGCAACCTGGCCGGCGTGGTGCTCGTGAGCGACGGCCTCGTGAACCGGGGCCAAGAGCCGCAGTTTTCGGAATTTAACTTCCCCATTTTCAGCGTGGCGCTGGGCGATACCGTGGCCAAGCGCGACCTGCGCCTCACTGACCTGGTGTATAACCGGGTCGCGTTCAGCGGCAACAAGTTTCCGCTCGAAGCCGAAATCGGCTACGAGGGCTACGCCGGGGGCGCGGCCACCGTGGAGGTGCGCGAGGGCGGCCGGGTGCTGCAAAGCCGCCGGGTGGCGCTGCCCGCCGGCCGCCGCCGCGTCAAAACCACGTTTCAGCTCACCGCGCCCACGCCCGGCAAGCGCCGCTACGAGGTGCGCGTGCTGCCCCAGACCGGCGAGTTTACGGTGCTCAACAACGCCCGCACCGCGTTTGTGGAGGTGGTGAAAGGCAAGCTGCGCGTGCTGCTGGCCGGGGCCGCCCCCCACCCCGACCTAAAAGCGCTGCGGGCCGCCATTCTGGCCAATAATAACTTCGACCTCACGCTGGTGGTGGCCGGCGTGGGCGCGCCGCTGCCCGCCGGCGCGAGCTTCGACGTGGCGGTGCTGCACCAGCTGCCGGCCCGCGGCGGCCTGGGCCAGGAGCTGCTGGCGCGGGTGCGCGCCGCCAAGGTGCCGGTGCTCTACGTGCTGGGCGCGCAGTCTGACTACGCGGCTTATAACCAGCTAATTACGGGCCTGAACGTGCAGCCGCGCGGGGCCCAGACCGACGAGGTAACGCCGCTGCCCAACCCTGGCTTTGCGCGCCTGCCGCTCGATGAGGAAAGCCGGCGGCGCTTGGCGCAGTACCCGCCGGTGCCGGTGCCGTTTGGTGATTTGCGGCTGGGCGGCGGGGCCGAGGCGGCGCTGTGGCAGCAGGTGGGCCGCCTGCCCACCCAAAAGCCGCTGCTGGTATTTGGCAGCGCGGCCGGCAGCGGCCCCCGCGCCGCCACGCTGCTGGCCGAAAACACCTGGCAGTGGCGCCTGGCCGAGGCCATCGCCCACGACAACCACCCCGAGGTGTACGACCGTCTCATTGGCCGCACCTTGCAGCTGCTGACCCAAAACGCCAACAAGAAGCGCCTCGACGTGTACCCCACCCAGGATGCCTTTGGCACCCAGGACGATGTGACGCTGGGCACTGAGACGTATAACGCTGTGTTCGAGCGCATTTACGACCAGAAAATAATCCTCACGCTCACCGACTCGGCCAAGAAAGCCCGCACCGTTACCTTCGCCAACGCCCCCGATGGCTCGCCGCTGCACCTGGGGCCGCTGCCCGCCGGCCTCTACCGCTACCAGGCACGGGCCACCCTCGGCGGCCAGGCCCAGCAGACCAGCGGCGAGCTGCTGGTGCAAAACCAGCCGCTCGAAGCCCAGGAATCCAAGGCCGACCACCGGCTGCTGGCCCAGCTCAGCCGCCGCAGCGGCGGCCGGCTCTACTACCCCGCGCACCTCGATAAGCTGGCCCAGGACATTGAGAAGGCTAATTTCAAGCCCCAGCTTTCCAGCGAAGAGGACTTGAAAGACCTGGTAAACCTGAAGTGGCTATTCTTCGCGCTGCTGGCGCTGCTGACTGCCGAGTGGGCTACCCGCAAGTACCAGGGCGGCGTTTGAGCCAGCTATCGGTTTACGAATAACTCGTTCGTCATTGCGAGTGCAAAGCAGTGGAGCGGGGCAATCTTTCCTTGGTCGTTCGCTTCACTAGGTTAGCAACCCTGGCGTGAAGGAAAGATTGCCGCGCTCCACTGCTTTGCGTTCGCAAGGACAGACGGCTTATTTATAAACGATTAATACCCAAGCTAATAACAACTGAAAATATGCGCTACATCCTCCTCAACAAGCCGTTTGAAGTCCTCACCCAGTTCACCGACGAGCACGGGCGCGCTACGCTCAAAGACTTCGTGGCGGTGCCCAACGTGTACCCCGTGGGCCGGCTCGACTTCGATAGCGAGGGCCTGCTGCTGCTCACCGACGACAAGCAGCTGCAACATCGCCTCAGCGACCCGCGCTATAAAGTAGCCAAAACCTATTGGGCGCAGGTGGAGGGCGTGCCCACCGAGGCCATGCTCACGCAGCTGCGCGAGGGGGTGCAAATCAAGGAGGGTTTTACGCTGCCCGCGGCGGCGCGGCCCCTGCCCGAAGAAGCCAGCGAGGCGCTGTGGCCCCGCAACCCGCCCATCCGCTACCGGGCCAGCATTCCGACTAGTTGGCTGGAAATCAGCATCTCGCAGGGTATGAACCGGCAAGTGCGCAAGATGTGCGCCGCCGTGGGCCTGCCCTGCCTGCGCCTGGTGCGCCAGGCCCTAGGCGACTTGTCGCTGCTCGACGTGGCCCCCGGCCAGTGGCGCGACCTCACGGCCGAAGAAGTTGTGGCCCTGCGCAACTTGGCCGGGGCCGGCGAGCGCCACCCGCGCCCGGCGCGGCCCGCCACCTCGGCCAGCACCTACCGGCCGGGCCCGCGCCGGCCGCGGGCGTAGCGGCTTATCCTGCTCAAAGCACGTTAGGGTACGTCCGCCGGGCCGCCGGTGAAGCTGGCCGACCGATTGTCGCGTGAATGAGGACGGCACTACTGGCTCAGGTGGCACCCGCGACAACCGGTCGGCCGGCTGCGCCAGCGGACCGGAGTCCGTGCCCTTTTACTTGGAAATCACCTAGTTGATGAAGACCCACTTGCTACTGCTGCTGCTGGTGGCCGGCTCGCCGGCCGCCGCGCAGTCTACTACTCCCCTATCGGCCACGATAGGCACCGTCAGGCTGACTTTTGCCCTGAGCCTGGTGGGCCAGCCCAGATAGAAGAGCGTGAAAAGAGAGTGCCCTGCTTCTTGTAGTGAAGCAGGGCACTCTCTTTTCACGCTCTTCTATCTGGCAGCAACCATTTGCCGCTAGTGCGCCGCGAGCTCGCGGTTGGCGGGCAGGTCGTCGGTGTAGTGGGTGTGGGCGGCGCGGTAGGTGCGCTCGAAAATCAGCGGGAAGATGAACAGCGTGAGCACCGTACCCGTGAGCAGGCCGCCGATAACTACGATGGCCAGCGGCTTCGACGTTTCGGAGCCGATGCCGGTGCTGAGGGCCGCCGGCATGAGGCCGATGATGGCCATAAGGGCCGTCATCACCACGGGGCGCACCCGCGAAGCCACGCCTTCGGCCAGGCTGCGGTCGAGGCTCATCTTATCTAACATGTTCTGTTTGAACACGCTAATGAGAATCACGCCGTTCTGAATGCAGATACCAAACAGGGCGATGAAGCCGATACCGGCCGAAATCGAGAAGTTGGTGTGCGTAATGAGCAGCATGGCAATGCCACCAATGAGGGCAAACGGCACGTTGAGCAATACCAGGCCGGCGTCCTTCAAATTACCAAATAAGATGAAGAGGATGAAGAAGATAAGCGCCAGCGAGATGGGCACCACCTGCGCCAGCCGCTGGCTGGCCCGGCGCTGGTTCTCGAAGTCGCCGGTCCACTTCATGGAGTAGCCTTTGGGCAGCACCACGGCCTTGTTCACCTTTTCCTGCGCTTCGGCGATGGCCGAGCCCAGGTCGCGGCCCCGCACCGAGAACTTCACGGCCGAGAAGCGGGTGTTGTCGTCGCGGTAAATGAGGCTGGGGCCGGTTACCTGCTTGATGTCGGCTATCTCGTTCAGCGGCACGGTTTTACCGCTTTGCGTGGGCACCATGAGGGCGGCAATTTGCGTCGGGGTCTCGCGGAACTGCGACTCGTAGCGCACCCGAATCGGGAACTTACGCTCGCCCTCGTACATCTGGCTGGCCTGCTTGCCGCCCACCGCCATTTCGAGCACCGCGTTGGCGTCCGATTTACTCACGCCGTAGCTGGCCATGCGGCGCTCGTCGAGGTCGGCGTGCAGCTCGGGCTGGCCGATGTTGCGCAGCAAACCCAGGTCGTCGATGCCGTCTACTTTTTGCAGCACCTCGAACACCTGGCGGGCCTTACCCTCCATCAGCTTGAGGTCGGTGCCGTAGATTTTGACCGCGATACTGCCCTTCACACCCGAGGCGGCTTCCTCCACGTTGTCGGTAATGGGCTGCGAAAAGTTGAAATCGACGCCCGGAAAGCGGTTCAGCTTCTCCTTCATCCGCGAAATGAGGTCTTCGCGGTAAGCCTTGGATTTCATCTTCTTCTGCACCTCGTCGGTGTGCTTGATTTGCACGAGGAACTCGTTGTTGTAGAAGCCCGTGGGGTCGGTGCCGTCGTTGGGGCGGCCGGTCTGGCTCACCACGTCGCTCACCTCCGGGAAGCCGATAAACACGCGCCGCATCTCGTTACAGAGCTTGTTGCTGGCGTCGAGCGAGATGCTCAGCGGCAGCTGCGCCCGCACGTAAATCGAGCCTTCGTTCAGCTCGGGCAGGAATTCGGTACCCAAAAACTGGTACATGCCCACGCCCACCGCCACCAACGCAGCGGCAAATACCAGGCTGGCCGTTTTGCGGGCATAGGTGAACACAAACACCTTGCGGGCCCCCTTATTGATGGCGCGCAGAAAGAAGTTTTCCTTCTCGCGCACGTTTTTGCGCAGCAAAATGCTGGCCAGCACCGGCACCAGCGTCAGCGTAAAAATAAGCGCCCCCAGCAGGGCGAAGCCCAGCGTCCAGGCCAGTGGCGAGAACACCTTACCCTCTACTTTCTCGAAGGAGAAAATGGGCAGCAACGCCGTGATAATGATGGCCTTAGCGAAGAAAATCGACTTGCCCATGTCGCGGCCGGTTTTCTTGATGATGCCCAGCTTGGCGAGCTTGTTGAAGCGCTCCATGCCCACCTCGTGGGCCTTGTGGTCGAGAGCCACAAATAGCCCTTCCACCATCACCACCGCCCCGTCGATGATGATACCGAAGTCGATGGCACCCATGCTGAGCAGGTTGGCGCTCATACCCTTCAACCGCAGGCAGATGAAGGCAAACAGCAGCGCCAGCGGAATGATGATGCTCACAATCAGCGTAGTACGCCAATCAGCCATGAACAGGAACACAATCACCGTCACGAAAATCATGCCCTCGGTGAGGTTATGGATTACCGTTTCGGTCGAGAAGTCGATGAGCTGCTGCCGGTCGTAGAACGTGCTGATTTTCACGTCGGGCGGCAATATCTTATCGTTCAGCAGCTCTACTTTGGCTTGCAGCAGCTTGATGACTTCCGACGGGTTTTCGCCCTTGCGCATCACCACGATGCCCTCCACCATGTCGTCGTTGAGGCCGCGGCCCACCTTGCCCAGGCGCGGCAGCGCCGACTCCATCACCTGCGCCACGTCCTTCACCAGGATGGGCGCGCCGTTCACGGTTTTCACCACCGTGTTGTTAATGTCCGAGATATTGTTGAGCAGGCCAATGCCGCGCACTACAAAGTTCTGCTGGCCCTCGTTTATCACGTCGCCGCCCACGTTGATGTTCGAGCGCTGCACGGCCGTGTAAAGGTCGAGCGGCGTGAGGCCAAAATCCTGCAACTTGCTGGGGTCCACCGATATCTCGTAGGCTTTCACCTCGCCGCCGAAGCTATTCACGTCGGCCACGCCGGGCACGGCCTTCAGGTTGCGCTCAATTACCCAGTCCTGAATGGTCTTCAGCTCGCGGGTGCTCTTGGTTTTGCTGGCAATGGTGTAGCGGTAAATTTCGCCGGTGGGGCCGTAGGGCGGCTGCACCTCGGGGTTGGCCCCGTCGGGCAAATCAGCGCCGCTGAGCAGGTTATTTACCTGCACGCGGGCGTAGGCATCGTCCACGCCATCGTCGAAAATCACCTTCACCACCGACAGGCCAAAGAGCGTGGTCGAGCGCACGCTGGTTTTTTTCTGCACCGGGTTGAGCGCGATTTCGATGGGCGCGGTCACAAACTTCTCAATCTCTTCGGCCGAGCGGCCGGGCCACTGCGTGATGATGGTAATTTCGGTGTTCGTCACGTCCGGAAACGCCTCGATGGGCGTGTTCCGGTAGCTTATCACCCCGGCAATAATCGCCGCCAGCGTGAGCAGGAAAATAAAGCCCCGGTTTTTCAGGGAAAAGGCAATAATGCCCTGGATGAATTTATTCACTTTAAATAATTATGAGTTATTTTCAATCGACTGTCATTGCGAGCGCAACGCAGTGGAGCGCGGCAATCGCACCGGAACGGCACCCGCGTCAGTCGTTCTGGTGCGATTGCCGCGCTCCACTGCGTTGCGCTCGCAATGACAAATGCCCACATAATTAGTCGTTTAGTTCGTCGTACACGAGCAGTTGGTTCTTGGTCACGATAACGTCGCCGGCCTTCAGGTTAGCCCCGCTCACGTAGCTGACGTCGCCCACGGTTTTGGTCACGGTCACGGGGCGGGTGTCTACCTCGGTGCGGCTCTTGTACACGAGCACGAAGTGCTGGTCCTTGTCGAAGATAACCGAGTTGGCGGGCACCGCTAACTCCTTGGTTTTCTCGGTATTGAGAATACGCACCTGGGCATACATCTCGGGCTTGAGTAGGTAGCCGGGGTTGGGCAGGCGAATGCGCACCTTGAGGGCCTTGCTGTCGGGGTCGAGCACGTTGAACACCTTGTCGACCACGCCCAGGAAGTGCTTGTCGGGGTACGAGAGCGTGGTGATATCGGCCTGGTAGCCCAGCTTCACGTTGGCAATATCGGCCTCAAACACGTTGGCCAGCACCCACACCTGGTCGAGGTCGGCGATGGTAAAAAAGCCGTCGGCATCGGTGTTGGCGTTCGTATACTGCATGCCTTGTGTCACGTTTTTATCGGTGATAAAGCCCGAAATCGGGGCCTTAATCACGTAGTGCCCATCCTGCGACACGCCGTAGATGCCGAGCTGCTTGCCGGTTTTGCCGAGGTTGCTCTGGGCTTTACGCAGTTCCTCGCGGGCCAGCACCACGTCGCGCTCGGCCGCCAAACCGGCCTTAAACTGGTCTTCGGCCACGCTCAGGTTTTTGCTGGCGATGGCCACGTCGGTGCCGGCGGTGCTGTTCTGGTTTTGCACGTCGGCAATTTCGCCCGAGCGCACCACGGCTAGCACCTGGCCCTTAGTTACGTGGTCGCCGAGCTCCACATTAAGCTTCTCAACCACGCCGCCCACGAGCGGGAAAATCTTGGCGGTTTTGTCGCCGTTGGTGGTTACCTGGCCCGAAAACGACTGCTCGCTGCGCACCGGCTCCAGGCGCACGGTGTCGAAAGCCAGCTCTTTCAGCGTTTGGTCAGAAAGCGAGAATTTTTTGGTAGTAGCCTCCGTAGCGGCGGTTTCGGGGGCCTTGGAGCAGGCCCCCAGGCCCAACGTCAGGAGAAATAAAAGCGCGGAGCGATTCATCTTTTCAGTTAGCAATTAGCAGTTATTAGTTGTCAATCATCAGTTATCCATCATCAGCGCACGGGCTTTATGCTGATTGGTAGCTGCTGATTGACTTTACTCGGCCCGGAAAAAGGTGCGGCCGGTGGCCAGGTTTATGCCCTCAAAGGCGCGCATCCGGTTGGCCCGCAGCGTGTTGAGCTGAATGACATTATTCTTGTAAGCTTCGTAAAAGTCGAGGTATTCGACTACACTAATGAGGCGCTTGGTGTAGCCCTGCTCAATGTTGTCGATGAGGCGGGCAAAGGGTGTAGTGTCGCGGCTGGTATTTTGGTACAGCTCATCCTGGCGCAGGGCCACCTGGTAGGCCTCGTGCACATCGCGGCGCACCACCAGCTGCTGCTGCTGGGCCTGGGCCTGGGCATTGCTAATCTGGGCTTTAGCCGCCGCAATGTTGCCCTGGTTGCGGTTGAAGATGGGCACTGCAATGCCCAGCGTCAGCGAGTTATAATTGTTGAAATACGAGCCCAGGCGGTCGTAGCTGTAGCCCACGGCGAGGTCGGGCGTGGCCACGGCGCGTTGCAGGCGCAGGTTCAGCTCCTGGCGCTGCACCTCGGCGCGGCGGGCTAGCAGGTCGGCGCGGCGCACCACGGCCGTATCGGTGAGCTGCTGCTCGGGGAAAGGGGCCAGCGACAGCGTTTGAATACGGTTGACGTTCACGGCCGGCTGGTAGGCCGAGCGGGTCGAGTCGCGCAGCAAAATGTGCAGGTCGGCCTGCGAGTTGGCCTGGTCCGTAACGAGGCCCAGCCGCTCACTTTCCAGCGTAAACAAAAAGGCTTTCAGGCGAATAACCTCTTTGAGCGCAATGTTGCCCTTGTCGTACTGGCTCTGGTAGAGGCCTACGGTGTGGCGCAGCTGCGGAATCTCGTTGTTGTACACGCGCAGCGTGAGCTGGCGGTAGTAGATGTCGTAGAACGTGGTGCGGAGCTGAAAGCGCAGGTTACGCACCAGGTCTTCGAGATTAAACTGCTCTACCACAGCCGCTTGCTGTTGGGCGCGGCCCGCCGCCCGCCGCCGCCCGGCCAGCGCAAACAGCTGCTGCGCCTGAATGGCCAGCTGGTTGCGGTTGAGGTCGGGGTTATTACCCACCGCATCCTGCCGGTGAACGGCCTGCTGCACCACGTTCTGGTCCACCAGGATAGTGGGGTTGTCGATGAGGCGGGCCTGCACAGCCAGCGCCTGCGCCGCTGTAATGTTGTAGCGCTGGGCCAGCAGCAGCAGGTTGTTTTGCACGAAGCGCAGCTCGGCGTCGGGCAGGGTCAGGCGCACGGTGTCTACGGGCAGCGGCGTGCCGCCCACCGTGAGGGGCGCTTGCGCGTGGGCGGCCAGCCCCAGGCTCAAGCCGGCCAGCAGCAGGCCGGCGCGGCGCAAAAGGCTATTCGTGGGGAGGGTGGCCCGCGGCGGGGCGGGCCGCAACCGGCGCTGGGCCGTTTCTAAAAATCTTTGTAAAATCACTTTTTTTTACGCTGTCTAGCGAGGTGCTTGAGCAAAGCTAACAGGAAGCTCTTGGACTTCATTCACGGACATTACACCTTCACTATACCCTCATTAAGAACAGATTAGAAGTACATTAGAAGCTGATTAGGGACGCCTTAGAAACAGGTTAGAAAGCCCGCCCAGGGCCGCCAAAAAGCGCCCACCCAACGGGCCACAGCTTTCTCAATAAATTATATTTCAGACAGTTGCGCACGGTGCCCGGGTGCCCGCAGGCGGTGGCACACTCATTAGCAGGCACCAGCCAAAATAAATGCTAAAAACATTGACGCGGTCCGCACTAAGCCCTTCGCCGGCCGGGCGGCAGCCCCTGTTCGCCCGCAGCCGCTTTGCGCCGCTTAGTCAGCTGCGCGCCCGCCCAGCATCAGCTCGGCCACCGTGCCCCGGCCGGGCTCCGAGCGCAGCGCCAGCGTGCCACCATGCAGCGCGGCAATGCGCTGGGCCAGCGGCAGCCCCACACCGTGCCCCACCACCCCGCGCACCGCCGCCGCCCGAAAAAACGGCTGAAACACCTGCGCCAGGTCCTCGGCCGCAATGCCCAGGCCGGCGTCGGCCACGCGCACCACGCAGCCGCCGCCCGGCTGACAACGCAGGCTCAGCAGCACCTTTTTATCGTCGGCCGAGTACTTGAGGGCATTATCAACGAGGTTGCCCAGCGCCCGCGCAAGCAGGCCGCGATGGCCAGCTATGACAAAGGCCGCCGGGTCGGCGGGCAGGTCGGCGAGGTCGCCCAGGTCTACCTGCACGCGGGCGCGCCGGGCGGGCGTCACGCCTTCGCGCACCTCCCACAGCAGCTCATCGAGGCGTACTTCCTCCGTCAGCTGCATCGAGCCTTCGGCCTGCGCCATATCCAATAGATTGTTAATCAATTCTTTAAGTTGCAGCAACTCACCCAGCACCGAGGCGGCTCCTTCGCGGTAGTTCTCTGGCGAACGCTCGCGGGCCAGCAGCACTTGCAGCTCGCCAATGCTGGCGGTGAGGGGCGTGCGCAGCTCGTGCGAGGCATTGCGCACGAAGGTGCGCTGGCCCTCAAAGCTGGCTTCGAGCCGCCCCAGCAGCCGGTTGAAGGTGCGGGCCAGGCGCGTGAGGTCGTCGC
This sequence comes from Hymenobacter sp. H14-R3, assembly GCF_030063445.1. Taxonomy (GTDB): domain Bacteria; phylum Bacteroidota; class Bacteroidia; order Cytophagales; family Hymenobacteraceae; genus Hymenobacter. Next base: position 12,980 of record NZ_JASITD010000021.1, read on the forward strand.
GCTCGCTGGTGCGCAAAAAGCCTTCATCCACGCGCTGGTGCAGGTCGAGGGCCGTAATGCGGTCTACTTGGTCGTTGAGGGCCGCGATGGGGGCCAGCGCCCGCCCGGCAAAAAACCGCCCGGCGGCGTAGATAACGAGCAGGCTCACCACAAAAATCACCCCCATAATGGTGGCCAGGCTTTGCAGCCGGTGGTGGCCATACACGTTTTCGGCGGCGGCTACTATCACGTAGTCGCCCTGGTTATCGCGGTAAAAAATGCCCACGGCCTGCCGCGCACCCAGCTTGAAATACACTTCCCTGCTTAACACGATGCGCGCTAGCAGCGCATCGGAAAGCCGCACTCGCTCGTCGGCCGCCACAAAGCGCACCCGCCCCGAGGCGTCGTACACCTGCAAAATCTCGTTGCTAAGCGCTTGCAGGTATTTTTTCTCAAAGTCGCGGAAGGCACTGGCCCGCATCTCGTCTTTTTCGAGGTAGATGTAGCTCGTCACCTGCGCCCGCTCGCGCAGCCGCTGCTGAAACTCGCGCTGCGAAGAGGTGAGCTGGAGTGCAAATACCAGCGCCAGCACGGCCAGCAGCAGCACGGCCACAATGCTCAGAAAAAGCCAGGTCAGGCGGTTGCGAATGGTCATAGTTTACCAGTGGGGCGCTTCCGTAAAATTACTCTTCGCGCAACACGTAGCCCATGCCTACTACGGTATGAATCAGTTTTTTAGCAAATCCCTTGTCCACCTTATTGCGCAGGTAGTTCACGTACACGTCAATTACATTGGAGCCCGCGTCGGGCGAGCCTTCCCAGGTATGCTCCGCTATTTCGCCCCGGCTCAGCACGCGGCCCTGGTGGCGTAGCAGCAGTTCCAGCAGGTTGAACTCGCGGGCCGTGAGCTTGATGGGCTGGCCGGCGCGCACCACGGTTTTAGCGGCCGTGTCCACCACTAAATCACTCAATACAAGCTCCTTGTTCTTAGCCGCGCGGCGGTCGCGGCGGCGGGTGAGGGCGCGCACCCGCGCCAGCAGCTCGGCAAAGTCGAAGGGCTTCACGAGGTAGTCGTCGGCCCCGCCATCGAAGCCCAGCAGTTTGTCTTGCGTAGTGCCTAGGGCCGTGAGCATGAGCACGGGCAACTCCTGGTTTTGGGCGCGCACGGCTTTCAGTACCTCCAGGCCGCTTTGGCCGGGCAGTATCACATCCAGAATAAGCAGGTCAAATGCTTGCTCCAGCGCCAGCCGCTGGCCAAAGGTGCCGTCGTAGGCCACTTCTACCTCGTAGCCCTCTTCCTCCAGCCCGCGCCGAATGAAGGCCGATACTTTGGGCTCGTCTTCGACTAGTAATATCCTGGTTGACATGAAGTTGTAAGGTAATCTTTAGCTTGCCGCCAGGCGCGTGTACCTGGCCAAGCCCGGCATTTTTCCTTCAATTTGTAACAGCGCCCGGCAAGCTAAAGCTTACGCTACCTCTTTAGTCGTCCTCATAGTCCATCCCCAGGCAGCTATTCAACGCCTGCTGAATTTCGCTGGCGGCGTGCAGCTGCCCGGCTTTTCGGCTCACTACCAAGCCCTTGCGGTATACCTGCTCAGCTTCATCTTTCTTGCCAAAGCCTTCGAGCAGCTTACCGGCGTGGTAGTAGGTGCCCACGTAGTCGGGGTGCTCGGTCAGCAGCTTTTCGTAGTAGTCCCAGGCGCGCAGTGGCTCAGCGGCTCGGTATTCGGTGGCCAGCGCGTAAATGGTGAAGGCATCGGTGGGGTCGGCTTCGTAAAAAGCTAACAGTTGCTGGAGGCGGCTGGGGGTATTCATGGGCAGTAGTTTTGGCTATCTTTGGGGCAAAATTGCGACTTTCAGGCCGCATTCCGGTTGTATGGGTTGTATAGGAGGTTGAAAGACCTTTTTAGGCCTGGCAATTGTTATGCAAGCCTACTGCTTTTGTATTCTCTCCTCACCCTACCCTTGCCTACATGAAGTTTCTGGTTTGTATTTCTAACGTGCCCGACACGACCACCAAAATCACCTTTACGCCTGATAACAAGGAGTTTAATAAGGCTGGGGTTCAGTTCGTAATTAATCCCTGGGACGAATACGCCCTTACCCGCGCCATCGAGCTGAAAGAGGCCAACGCCGGCAGCACCGTAACGGTGATTAACGTGGGCGAGGCCGATACGGAACCCAACATCCGCAAGGCGCTGGCCATCGGGGCCGACGACGCCATCCGGGTGAATGCCGCGCCAAAGGATGCCTTTTTCGTGGCCGAGCAAATTGCGGCCGTCGCCAAAGAAGGCGCTTACGACGTGATTTTGATGGGCAAGGAAAGCATCGACTACAACGGCTTTCAGGTGCACGGCATGGTGGGCGAGCTGCTCGGCATCCCGACCGTAGCGCCCGCTATGAAGCTGGATATGAGCGGCAACACTGCCACCCTGGAGCGCGAGATTGAGGGCGGCAAGGAAATCGTGAGCGTAAACACGCCCTTCGTGGCCTCGTGCCAGCAGCCCATGTGCGAGCCCCGCATCCCCAACATGCGCGGCATTATGACGGCCCGCACCAAGCCCCTGAAAGTGGTGCCCGCCACCGCCGGCGACGCCCGCACCACGGTAGCCGAGTTTGCGCTGCCCCCCAAGAAGCAGGGCGTGAAGCTCATCGACGCCGACAATGCCGGCGAGCTGATTAAGCTGCTCCGCAACGAAGCCAAAGTCATCTAAATTCTAATCTGTCATTGCGAGCAGGAACGACGAAGCAATCTTTCCTTTTCGCCAGGAGTAATAATCCAACGACAAGCAGGGATTGCTTCGTCGTGCCTCCTTGCAGTAACAGCCGTTTTCTAACTCAGAAAATCCCACCGATATGTCAGTTTTAGTAGTAGTTGAATGCGATAAGGGTGAAGTAAAAAAGTCTTCGCTCGAAGTGGCTACCTACGGCGCGCAGCTTGCCGCCCAGCTGGGTACCAGCGCCACCGCCATTGCCGTGGGCGAGGCCACCGATGCCAACCTGGCCAAGCTCGGCGAGCAGGGCATCAGCAAGGTGCTTTATGATAAGGAGCCGCGCCTGAAGGACTTCGTGAACAATGCCTACACCAAGCTCATTGCCACGGCCGCCCAGCAAGAAGATGCCAAGGTGATTGTGCTGGCCAACAGCAACATCGGTGCTTCGGTAGGCTCGCGCCTGTCCATTCGCCTGCAAGCCTCGCTGGCCACCAACGTGGTAGAATTGCCCAAAACCGACGGCGGCCAGTTCACCGTGAAGCGCGGCGCTTTCTCGGGCAAGGCGTTTTCGGACGTGGTGCTGAGCGGCGAGCGCAAGATTATTGCCGTGAAGAAGAACTCCATCGAAGCCCAGCACGAGGCCGGCAAAACGGCCGAGGTAGTGGCGTTCGCCGCCCAGCTCACCGACGCCGACTTTGCCGACGCGCCCAAGCAGGTGGTGATGCAGGACCAGGCCGGCGGCGTGCTGCTGCCCGAGGCCGCGCTCGTAGTGAGCGGTGGCCGCGGCATGAAAGGCCCCGAAAACTGGAACCTCATCGAAGACCTGGCTAAGGCGCTGGGCGCGGCCACGGCCTGCTCGAAGCCGGTGAGCGACGTAGACTGGCGCCCTCACCACGAGCACGTGGGCCAAACCGGCATCACGGTATCGCCCAACCTGTACATTGCCTGCGGCATTTCGGGAGCCATCCAGCACTTGGCCGGCGTCAATTCATCGAAGGTGATTGTGGTGATTAACAAGGACCCCGAGGCGCCGTTTTTCAAAGCGGCCGACTACGGCATCGTGGGCGACGTATTCGACGTGCTGCCCAAGCTGACGGCCGCCGTGAAGGCGCTCGGCTAAGGCGTACTGGCTGAAGTAGACCGTCATGCTAAGCTTGCCGAGGCAGCTCGCTCGTATCGTTGGGTTTGCAAACCCCAACGGCGTGGTAGAGAGGCTTCAGCAAGCTCAGCATGACGGTCTTTATTTTTTATTTAACTACAAATTTGGCGATTTTCGTGAGCCGTTTCCGGCCGTAAGCGCTTTATTTGTCGTAGAGAACTCACACTACCCGTTTCACCGGACTCGAAACGTCCCCGCGAACCTTGAAAAAAATTCCGCTCGAAATTCTGGGCCTGTCCTCCTCGCAGTCGCAATCCGGCTCTTTTGCCCTCATCCTGGGCGAGAAGCATGGCAATCGCCGCCTGCCGATTATAATCGGTATGTTTGAGGCGCAGAGCATCGCCATCCAGATTGAAAAAATCAGCCCCAACCGCCCCCTCACGCACGACCTGTTCAAGGCCTTTGCCGAACACGTGCATGTAACTATTATTGAAGTAGTTATCTCCGACCTCAAGGAAGGCGTCTTCTATTCGCGCATCGTGTGCTCCGACGGGGCCACCACGTTTGAGATTGACGCCCGACCCTCCGATGCCATCGCCATCGGCCTGCGCTTCGGCGTGCCCATCTTCACGGTGGAGAGCGTACTGGGCGAAGCCGGCATCATCCTGTCCGACCTCGACGAGGCCGGCGAAGAAGGCGAGGATGAGGACGACCACGACGAGGAGGACGAAGACGACAGCGACAGCGAGGCCGCCCGCCCGGCGGCGAAGGCCACCGAAGCGCGTGAGCCCAGCGGGCAGGTTTCGCTTGATGAGCTAACCAAGATGTTGGCGCAGGCGCTGGAAAAGGAAGACTACGAAAAAGCCGCCAAAATTCGAGACGAGCTCAATAAGCGTAACGGCTAAGCTGCTCCTCCCTTATCAAAGTCCCGGCCGATACCTCGGCCGGGACTTTTAGGTATCTGCTTTCTGTAAAATATTTAGTACTATGTCGTTATCCGTGTCGCAGCGCGGGCAGGAAATGCCCGTTTCCCCGTTTCGCAAGCTGGCCCCATTTGCCGAGGCTGCCGAGCAGCAGGGCAAAAAGGTGTACTACCTCAACATTGGCCAGCCCGATATTGCCACGCCGCCCAGCCTGTTTGAGGCCTTGCGCAAGGCCGACATCCGGGTGCTGGCCTACAGCCACGGCGCGGGCACCGACAGCTACCGGCAGAAGCTGATGGCCTACTACCACCGCGCCGGCATTGAGGTGAGCGTGGAGGAAATAATGGTGACTACGGCCGGCAGCGAGGCCATTTTATTTGCGTTGCTCACGTGCCTCAACCCCGGCGACGAGCTGGTGGTGCCCGAGCCGTTTTACGGTACGTACACGGCGTTTGCCGTGGCAGCGGGCGTGAAAATAGTGCCCGTAACGGGCACCATCGACAATGGCTTTGCCCTGCCCCCACTGGCTGATTTTGAGCAGGTTATTACGCCGCGCACCAAGGCTATTCTGCTTTGCAACCCCAGCAACCCCACGGGCCACGTGTACACGCAGACCGAGTTGAACGACCTGCTGAGCCTGTGCCGGCGGCACCAGCTGTACCTGCTTTCGGACGAAGCCTACCGCGAGTATTGCTACGACGGGGCGCGCTCCATCAGCGCGCTCAACCTGGCCGGCGGCGAAGAGTACGTGGTGGTGCTGGATACTATTTCAAAGCGCTACAGCGCCTGCGGCGCGCGGGTAGGCTCGCTCGTGACGCGCAACCAGCGCGTGTTTCAGGCGGCCTTCCACTTTGCCCAGATGCGCATAAGTCCGCCCGGCCTGGGCATGCTGCTGGGCGAGGCCGCCGTGGCCCTGCCCGAAAGCTACTTCGACGAAAACCGGGCCGAGTACCAGGCCCGCCGCGACCTCACCGTGCGCCGCCTGCGGGCCATGCCCGGTGTGCAGTGCCCCTTACCGGGCGGCGCATTCTACGTAATGGCCCACCTGCCGGTGGATGATGCCGAGCGCTTCGGCGAGTGGCTGCTAACGGATTTTGCTTACGAAAACCAGACGCTGATGCTGTCGCCGGCCAATGGCTTTTACCAAACGCCCGGCCTGGGCCAGCAACAGGTGCGCCTGGCCTACATCCTGAACCTGCACGACCTCGACCTGGCCCTCACCTGCCTGGAGCAGGCGCTGCTGGTGTACCCCGGCCGCATACCAGAGCCAACGGAGGCGCTGGAAACGGCCAGCAATTTTTCTTAAGGTAGTTTTAAGTAACAGCAAGGCTGGCAATTACGTCTGAGAGGGTTCACTGCCCCCCCTTTATGCAAGCCACTACTGCCCCGCCCGCCACCGCTACCCACGACTACTCGGCCGCCATGCGCGCATGGCACTGGGTAAATGCCACGTTGGTATCGGGCCAGCTGCTAACCATTCTGTTTCAGAAGGTTATCGTGAATGCTAAGGGAGCCGTGCCCGAGTTTCAGGCCGCCATTACCAAAGGTGGCGGCACGCTTACGCAGCAGCAGGGCCGGGCCGTGGCGCACGTTATCAGCGAGCGCATCTGGGCCTGGCACATATGGATGGGCGTGACGCTGGCGGCCTTCTGGCTGTTCTGGACGGTGATGCAGGCGCTGGACCCGGCCGGCCGGCGCTTTGGGGCGCGCCTCATGGCCGCCGCCCGCCGCTACAAACTGGCCGCCCCGGCCGAGCACGCCGACGCCCGGCACGCGCTGCTGGCCAAACTCACCTACGCGGTGTTCTACCTGGCTATCACCCTTATGGTAATAACCGGGCTGGGGCTGATTTGGGCCGATGACGTCGCCTTTTTGGGTAACATTGAGCATACCGTGAAAGAAGTGCACAGCGCGACGATGTACGTCATTATCGGCTACATCGTGCTGCACGTGGCGGGCGTGGTGTGGGTGGAAATCACCAAGGACCACGGCTTAATCTCGCGCATGGTGAGCGGCGCGGCCCGCGCCAAAACGCCGCACAACTCTTAATAAACGGTCGTTAGGTTGGCGCACGGGGCAGTAACTTTGCCGCTACTTCCTTCTCCCACCCGCCATGGTTAAAACGAAAAAATCGGTCAAGCGCGAGCTGATTCTGGCCGAAGCTGCCAAGCTCTTCAAAGACCGGGGCTACAGCGGCACGTCGATGCGCGACTTGGCCGGGCAGGTGGGCATGGAGGCCGCTAGTATGTACAACCACATCAAGTCGAAAGACGAGCTGCTGGATACCATCTGCTTCCGCATTTCGGACACGTACATCTCGCAACTACATGAAATAGAGCGTACTGCTATTCCGTACGGCGAGAAAATAAAATCACTCGTGCGCCTGCACATTCGCCTGATGGTGGAAGACGGCGCGGCCGTATCGGTGGCCAACCACGACTGGAAATACCTGCCCGAGCCGCGCCTCACCGAGTTCAAGCAGGCCCGCAAGAGCTACGAAAAAGGCTTTGCCGCGCTGATTGAGGCCGGCATTGCGGCCGGCGAGTTTCGGCCCGTCAATGCGTCGGTGGCGCTGTTTACGGTGCTTTCGGCGGTGCGCTGGGTCGAGTTATGGTACCGCCCGGGCCGGGGCCTCACCGCCGAGGAGCTGGAAAACAACATTATTACCGTGCTGCTGGGTGGGCTGGAGCAGCGGTAACCCAGTCAAAGACCACAACAAAAGGGCCGCTCCTTATTCAAGAAGTGGCCCTTTTTATTTTAGTATAATCAATTGAAAGTCAGTATTTTATACTATAAATCAATCCTCGTCTTGGAGCCTTGGCCAGCCTACTTAGAATAGCAGAGGCCTTCTTGAAGCAAGCTATAAGCAGAAATTATTACTCACGAAATCGCGGCCGTCCGGCCAACAGCAAACCTAGCCAGTGCGAGTACGAAGCTCGCACGATGACCCACTTCAAGGGAATAAGCTCGCCCGTTGCGGGACGAAAAGAGGACACAGAAGCTGGCGCGCTACTTTTACGGCTATGCCTACCCGCGTACTCGCCTACATCGCTTTCATCGCAGCCGTTTGCTGGACGCTCTTCGCCAGCTGGTTACTCATCATCACTGTGCTGGACGACCCTCAACACGCCTGGCTTTCAATTGGGTTGATGTCGCTGGTGATAATTCCCACTACCTGCACTGCGCTCTACGTGTACCGCACCAGCATCAACCAGCGTGCGGATGCCAACGCGCAGGTGCCTTTGGGCTTTACGAATAATTTGGAGGGGAGGCTGCACCAATTTCAATGGGCGCAACAGGCTTTTTTCAACCATCTTGGCATCAGTCGCTGCCTTACGAATGGGAAGATGAGCGCGGTGGCGCAAAGCCACTACAAGCATGGCCGCGGCATGAACGATATCCCCGTTGCTTACCCCGATGTACTTGACTACCAGCAGCAGCAGTGGGTGGAGGCCTACACCGAGCGCAATGCTACCACAGAAATACGGGTCAAGCTGGATAACAGTGGCGAATGGGAGCCAAGCAACCAAATCAACTTTCACATGCTGGCTCTCTGGCAGCAGGAGGGGCTGGTATGCGCCGTGTGCAGTCACTTGCCCAAGCCCGCCGAACTGGCGTATGCGCCCGCCGACGCAGCCCTGGGGGGCGAGGTGGGCACGGTGCTTTACGGCAACACGGGCCTACTGCTGCTAAACCCCGCGCTTGGATTCAGAAAAACGTAAGCTTACCCGCTGCCTACGAAAGCGCGCTCCACCAAGCGTTGACGCACTTTTTTACCCGGGCAGGCCAGTCCGGCGCTTGGCCAATGCGCAGCGCCTATACTGAGTGGTAGTTCTCAAACTACTTTTTGACAACGCAAAAGCCCCACTTGCAGCTTGCAAATGGGGCTTTTAGTAGAGAGGATGGGATTCGAACCCACGATAACCTTTTGGGCTATACACACTTTCCAGGCGTGCTCCTTCGACCACTCGGACACCTCTCTGAATGGGGGTGCAAAGATAGGGCAAGGTTGGGGGTTTTGGTTGTTTGCTTACGGGTTTTTGGATGTAAAAGGGCGATTACTACCCCTACACGGGGCTTATTTCGCCCCGCAGGTCGTGGCTGAGGAGGTGGCGCGTTTCGGCCTCGCCCCGACCCAGGCCCAGTACAAACATGAGCTTGGTGATGGCCGCCTCGGTGGTGATGTCGTCGCCGCCGATTACGCCCAGGTCGGTGAGGTGGGCGCTGGTTTCGTAGCGGCCCTGCACCACGCGGCCCTCCTCACACTGGCTCACGTTGAGGATATAAACCCCACTGGCACAAGCTTTTGCCAGGCAATCCAGGAACCAGGGCGCGGTGGGCGCGTTGCCCGAGCCGTAGGTTTCGAGCACGCAGCCGCGCAGGCCGGGCACGCCCAGCACGGCCCCCACCACGGCCTCGGTGATGCCGGGGAAGAGCCGCAGCACGGCCACTTTTTCTTCGAGCTGCTGGTGCACGTGCAGCCGGGCGGCGGGCAGCAGTCGAATACTCTTGTCGTTAAAATCGAGGTTGATGCCGGCGCGGGCCAGGGGCGGGTAGTTTTCGCTTTTGAAGGCGGCAAACTGCTGGCTTTCCACTTTTTTGGCGCGGGTGCCCCGAATAAGCACATCATTGAAAAACAGGCCCACCTCGGGCAGGCGCACGGTATGGGCACGGGGGTGGCGGGCGGCAGCTATCTCCAAGGCCGTGAGTAGGTTGCGAGCCGCATCGGAGCGGGTGCGGCCCACCGGCACCTGCGCGCCCGTAAACACCACGGGCTTGCCCAGGTGCTCGAGCAAAAAGCTGAGCGCCGCCGCCGAATACGCCATGGTATCGGTGCCATGCAGCACCACAAACCCATCGAAATGGGCATAGTGATGGCCGATGAGCCGGGCCAGCAGCAGCCAGTTGGCGGGCGTTACGTTGCTGCTGTCGATGGGCTGGGGCAGGGCCAGCAGCTCCAGGCGGTAGGGCAGCTGGCGCAGCTCGGGCAGCTGGCTATCCAGCTTTTCGAAGTGCATGGGCACCAGCTCCTGGCGCTCGTTGATGACCATGCCCACCGTGCCGCCGGTGTAGAGGATGAGCAGGCGCGGGGCAGTGGCATCGGTCGCGTCGGCGGCGGTAGGCAGCGTGAGCAGGGGCAGGTTGGTAGGCATGAGGCTAGTAATCAGCGCACTATTGGGCGGCCAGGCGAAATAATTCTTGCGCGTTGCGGGTGGTAGCGGCGGCCACGGCCTCGGGCGACTGGCTCAGCAGACTAGCCACGCGGTGCAGCACCAGCGGCAGGTAGGCGGGCTCGTTGCGCTTGCCGCGGTAGGGCACGGGGGCCAGGTAGGGGCAGTCGGTTTCGAGCACCAGGTGGGCTAAGTCAATGTGGGGCAGCACCTTATCGAGACCACCATTTTTGAAGGTAGCCACGCCGCCAATGCCCAGCTTGAAGCCGCCCAGCGCGATAATGCGCTCGGCCTCGGCCACGCCGTCGGAAAAGCAGTGAAACACGCCGCGCAGCTTGCCGTCCTGCGCCTCAGCCACCAGCTCAAACGCCTCCTCGAAGGCGCTGCGGGTGTGCAGCACAATGGGCAGGTCATATTGCTTGGCCAGGCGCAGCTGCGTGCGCAAAGCTTCCTGCTGCTGAGGCAGATAGGTTTTGTCCCAGTAGAGGTCGATGCCGCACTCCCCCACCGCTACGAAAGGGCGCCTGGCCAGCCAGTCGGCCACTAGTTGCAGCTCCTTTTCAAAATCGGGGCCCACGGAGCAGGGGTGCAGGCCCATCATGGCTAGGCAGGTGGTGGGCGCGGCGGCCTCCAGGGCCAGCATGGCGTCGATGGTGGTGCGGTCCACGTTGGGCAGTAGAATGGTGCCTACGCCGGCCGCCACGGCGCGGTGCAGCGCCTCGGCCTGGTCGGGCTTAAACTGCTCGGAGTAGAGGTGGGCGTGGGTTTCTATTAAATTCATTATCAATAAGTTGTGAGCTATTAGCCTTTAGCGGCTAGCTTTTAGCTTTCATTTTGACTAACAAGGCGCTGCCACTAATTCAATGGCAAACTGCTTTTCTGGCGAATACTTATTTTCTGCTAAGTAAGTGAGCCGCTGAGCCGCAGGCAGGGTACGTTGTCTTTGTAAAAAACCACTCCCTCGGCCGCCAGGCCAAAGCGTTGGTAGAAGGGCAGCGTGTGCTGGCGGGCAGCGCACCACAGCAAACGCGTGCCCTGCCTACGGGCGGTGGCCAGCACGTGCCGCAGCAGCGCCGTGCCCAGGCCCCGCCCCTACCAGGCCGGGTCGGTGGCAAACTTGCGGAAGCGGGCCACCCCATCGGGCCCCACGAACAGCGAAATTACCGCTACCAGCGCGCCCGCCACAAACGCGCCGAAGTGCTGCCCGGCCGCATCGTCGGGCGGCTGCACGTAGGCCAGCGGCTTGGCGGGCCACAGCACAGCGTGGCGCAGGGCGTAGGTGCCGGACGCCGCAACAGGCTGAATCAGGCAGGGCGCTACGCCTTGATTATCAATACGCTGCTCCTTATTCATTGCTCCTTACTCATTGATACTGCCGGCCCTTCCACTCTACGCCGCGGCGGCCCAGGAAGCGGGCCAGCGTGAGGTGCGTGGTAAGTACCAACGAATAGATTTCAAACGCGGGCAGCAGCCACCACGCCGGGCGGGGCAACCCGGCGCGGTGGCTGGCCGCCCGCGCCAGGGCGTAGTGGCCGATAATTTTCAGCGCCAGCGCGGCCAGCGCCAACCCCGGCCGGCCGGCCACGGCCAGGCCCAGCGCCGCCAGCCAGTAGCCGCTAAAAAAAATGAGCCCGGCCTGTACGTGCCAGGGCAGCGCCGCCACGCCGCGCAGCCAGCGCAGCCGCTGCCGCACCAGCGCGCCCCACGAGCCGGTGGGCAGCGACACCGCCCGCACGGCCGGCTCAAACAGTTGCCGGTAGCCAAACCCCTGCGCATTCACGGCTTCAAACAAGGCAAAATCTTCGGTGACGGAAAAGGGCAGCGCCTCGTAGCCGCCGGTGGCCCGGTAGGCGGCGCGGGTGATGAGCATGTTGTTGCCCATGGCCGTCATGGGTTGGCCAGCCTCAGTACCCACCTGAATGAGGGCCAGGGACATCAGCCAATCGAGCCCTTGGAGGCGGGCCAGCCAGCCGGGGCCGGCCACCACCGTGAGGCCCGTGACGGTGCCCACGCCGGGCGCGGCGTGGGCCAGCATGGCCGGCACCCAGGTGGGCGGCACGGCAATATCGGCATCGGTAATGAGCAGGTACTCGGCCTGTGCGGCGCGGGCGAGGTGGGCCAGCACGTTGGCCTTGCCACGCGCCTGACCCAGGTTTTCAATAATGCTAATTATTTGATAATCACCACTATATCCAGCCAGCGCTGCTTCGGCCACGGCGCGGGTGCGGTCGGTGCTGGCGTCGTCGCCCACCAGAATTTCGACCAGCTCGGCCGGGTAGTCGAGGGCGCGCAGGCTGGCCAGGCAGCGCGGCAGGGCCGCTTCCTCGTTGCGGGCGGCCACTAGGATGCTCACGCGGGGCGCGGGCGTGGGCAGCGCCGCCGGGGCCGCCGCGCCGCGCCGCGTGGCCAGCCGCCAGGTAGCGTAGGCCATCACGAGCAGCCACAGCGCGCAGTAAAAAAGACAGATTACCCCCACAGCATCACGGAAAACAATGCCGCAAAAGTACCCCCGCGCCCGGCGCTACACCAGCCCAAACTCAAACCCGCGCGCGCTATAGTGCGCCAGTAGGCGCGGCAGCAAAAAGCGCAGCGAGCGGCTGGCCTTGCGCGAGTCGTGCAGCACCAGGATATCGCCGGGCCGGGTGGCGGCCAGCGTGAGGCGCAGGGCGCGCTCGGGCGCGAGGCTGAGGTCGTAGTCGCGGGTGAGGAGGCTCCACATTACCACGCGGTAGTGCGGGCGCAGCGCGCGCAGCACCGGCCAGGTGAGCCGGCCATAGGGCGGGCGGAAAAGGGGTTTTAGGGTGTGAGGATAGGAGGGTATTGGGGAGTGAGGGTAGGAGGGTGTGAGGGTAGGAGGGTGTGGGAGTAGCACTTTATTTTCATCAGATTCTCCTACTCCCTTACCCTCATACCCTTCTACCTTCCTACCCTCATACCCTCCAACCCTAAAATCCTCCTCCCCTCTCAACAACGCTGCGCACTCGGCCACGCCAGCCAGGTAGGTAGCGCGGGGCGTGTTCCAGGCGCTGCGGTGGTGCTGGGTGTGGTTGCCGAGGCGGTGGCCGGCGGCCAGGGCGGCGCGGGCTATTTCGGGGTGGCGGACCAGGTTGTCGCCCACGCAAAAAAACGTGGCCGGGGCCTGGTAGGCGGCCAGCTGCGCCAGCACCCAGGGCGTTTCTTCCGGAATGGGGCCGTCGTCGAAGGTGAGGTAGAGGCGCGGGCGGCCCGTGGGGCCGGCCGGCGCGGCGCGCCACTCGCTGCCCGGAAACAAGGGGTGCAGCCAGGCCGGCGGGCGGGTGAGGGGGGAATTAATTAGGAAGGAAGAATTAGGAAGGAGAAATTAAAATACCGGCTTAGCCGCGGCGGGGCAGCCGCTGTTTATTGGTGGCGAACGTACACTAAGCAGGCGCGAAAGTACGTGCTCGTGGAAAAAGCGCGCCTATTCCCACACCAAGTACCTACTTCATACTTCTTCAGCTCTTCTACTTCATTCAAAACGCCATGCCCCGCAAGTCCTTCTCCGAACTCATCAACAGCCCCGGCATGCCCGTGCTGGTCGATTTTTATGCCGACTGGTGCGGCCCCTGCAAAACGATGGCCCCCATTCTGCAACAGGTGGCGACCCAGCACGAGGGCAAGCTGCGCATCATCAAAATCGACGTGGACAAAAACCCCGCCGTAGCCCAGCAATTCAAGGTGCAGAGCATTCCCACGCTCATTCTCTTCAGCCAGGGAAAGCCGGTGTGGCGGCAGGCGGGCGTAGTACCCGCCGCCCAAATTGGCCAGGCTGTGAGCCAGCACCTGAGCTAGCCGCTGGCTTTACGCTGGCTTTAGCGCCCGGCTGCCTTGCGGTGGCTGGGCGTTTTGGTGGAATAATTTCTTGCTATTCAACGCTTTACAATAAGCATTACTAAGCTGCCATACTATTTTCAGCAGCTTATTATTTATACTTAACAAATAGGTTCTTGTACTGAAAACAAACTCCTGCTTGAACCTTATGTACCAAATACCACGGTAAGCGGCTGGCCTCAGCCACCCTCCCCAACCCGGTTTCCCCACCCGGCGAACTTGCTTTTCCGCGTGGGGGTTTGGTGAATTGCCGCCCGTAGCGGCGTAGTTTTGAGTATGTTCGGAAAAGCGCGTCGATACGGATTATTAATTACGGGAGCGCTCTTGCTGGCTACTCCGCGCCCGGGCTGGGCGCAGGCGCAGCACGTGCTCAGCGGCCTGGTGCGCGGGGCCGATGGGGGCGCGCTGCCCGGCGCTTCGGTAACCGTGCTAGCCCTGAGTCTGGGCACTGCTACCGGCGCCGATGGCCGGTTTAGCCTGAGCCTGCCCGAGGGGCCGCAGCAAGTGGTAGTGTCGTTTGTGGGCTACGCGTCGCAAACGCTGAACGTTAACCTGCGCCGGCCGCAGCAGCACAACTTTACGCTGGCTGCGGCTACCAGCGAGCTGGGCGAGGTAGTGGTGCAGGGCCAGCAAACGCTGAAGCAAAAGCTGCAATCGACCCAAATGGGCGTCGAGCACCTCAGCATCCGCGAGGCCAAGCTGCTGCCGGCGCTGTTTGGGGAGGTTGATATCCTGAAAACCTTGCAGCTGAAGCCCGGCGTGCAGAGCGGCGGCGAGGGCAGCAGCGGCCTGTTTGTGCGCGGCGGCTCGTCCGACCAAAACCTGGTGCTTGTGGATAACGTGGTGGTGTACAACCCCAACCACTTGTTCGGGCTGTTCTCGGTGTTTAATTCCGACGCCGTGCAGAGCGTTGATTTATACAAATCGGGTTTCCCGGCGCAGTTTGGCGGGCGGCTCTCGTCGGTGGTCGATGTGAAGCTGCGCGAGGGCGACCGTAGCAAGTTTGTGACCACGGGCGGCATCGGGCTCATCTCGTCGCGCCTCAGCTTTGAGGGGCCGATTCAGCAGGGTAAGGGCTCGTTTATCGTGAGCGGGCGGCGCACGTATTTCGATATTTTTACCCGCGCCCTCAACCGCGCCAATGAAGGCAAGGAAGACTACACGCCCATTCCAGATTACTATTTCTACGACTTCAACGCCAAGGGCAACTATACGCTGGGCGACAAGGACCAGCTGTTTCTGACCGGCTACCTGGGGCGCGACGTATTCGGCTTTACCTCTCCCAATGGCTTCCAGGCCAAGTTTACCTGGGGCAACACGCTGGGCGCGCTGCGCTGGCAGCACGTGTATTCGCCCCGGCTCACGCTGAACACCACGGCCTCGGTGAGCAACTATAAGTACAATTTGGGCAACAGCCTCGACCAGTTCAGCTTCGACCTGGGCTCCACCATTCTGGACTACACCGGGCGCGCCGATTTCGACTACCTGCCCAACGACCGGCACACCATCAGGTTTGGGGCGGCGCTCACGCACCACAACTTTGGCGTGGGTCGCTTACAGCGCAGCTCGCAGGACAACAGCGTGAACTTCGGCTCCGACGTGAGCTACACCGGCCAGGAAGGCGGCTTGTATATCTCTGACAACGTGAAGGTTAGTGAGAAACTCCAGGCCGAGCTGGGCCTGCGGGCCACGGGCTTTCGCAGCGGCACCGACCTGCACGGCGGCCTGGAGCCCCGCTTGTCGGGCCGCTATTTGCTGAGCGACAAAATCGCGCTTAAGGGTAGCTATGCGCTTATGTACCAGTATGTTCACCTCGTGTCGAACTCGGGCGCGTCGCTGCCCACCGATATCTGGTATCCGTCGCGGCTGTCGGTGCTGCCGCAGCGCTCGCAGCAGGTGAGCACGGGCGCGAGCTTTTTACTGGGCGGCGGCAAGTACTTGCTTACCAACGAGGTATACTACAAGTGGGCCCGCAACCAGATTGACTTCAAGGACGGCGCGCAGATTTTTGCTAATAACGACCTCGACTCGCAGTTCCTGTTCGGGCGCGGCTGGGCCTACGGCAACGAGCTGTATCTGGAAAAGAAGACCGGCAAAACCACTGGCTGGGTGGGCTACACCCTGGCCTGGACCAAGCGCAACTTTCCGCCGCAGCTGGGTACTACGGGCATTAATAATGGCCAGGATTTTTACCCCAACTACGACCGGCGGCACAACCTGACGGTGGTGGTTATTCACCAACTCAATGCGCGTATCAGCCTCACGGCCAGCTTTGTGTACACGAGTGGCGCGCCCACTACGCTGCCGCTGGGCCGCTTCGCCATTCAGGATGTTTACCAGGGTGGCATTCAGGCGATACCCATTTACCCCGACCGCAACTCGTACCGGCTCATCCCCTACCACCGCCTCGACCTGGGCATGGTGTACAAGCTGCGCCCCTCACGCATTGGCGGCGAGCGCGACCTCACGTTCAGCATCTACAACGCTTATAATCGGCGCAATGCCTACTTCATTTACTTCGACCAAACCCGCGACAAGGCCACCGATAAGGTGACCGGCTACCGGGCGCAGCAGGTATCGCTGTTTCCGTTTATTCCGTCCGTGACGTACAATTTCAAACTCTGACCGCAGATTCAAACGGATTCAACGGATTTCGCAGATACGCCGCTTCGCGGCTG
Source organism: Hymenobacter sp. H14-R3 (assembly GCF_030063445.1). Lineage (GTDB taxonomy): Bacteria > Bacteroidota > Bacteroidia > Cytophagales > Hymenobacteraceae > Hymenobacter. The sequence goes on from NZ_JASITD010000021.1 coordinate 29,393, forward strand.
GCTTTTCTCTTTTTTTGGATACGGTTTTAGTTTTGTTTTTTATGGAAGTTCGTTTGTTTTTGGGCGTTTTGAGTGGGGTGATGCTGGCGGGTTGCGGTAAGTTTCAGAATGATGTGAACGTGCCCCTGCCCTACTACGCCAACCAGCTCGTGGCCGAATGCTACTTGCAGAACGGGGTGATACCGCAGCTTACCATTACCGAATCGGTTCCGTATCTGGACGACGGCCAGGCCATTGCGGCTGGCTCTCAGATTCTGAAGCTGGAGAATGGGCAAACGGTGCAGCTGCCTACCGATGTGGCGGTGACGCTTACGCTGCCCGGCGGGCGAGCCATGAAGATGATTTTCCTGCCCGGCATCAACCCCCTTACTGGTAAGTATTTTACGCACATCGGCACGGCTCCCATCGTGGCGCGGGCGGGCCAGCAGTTTGGCCTCGATGCGCAGGACAAGCGCGGGCGGCACATCACGGGCACCACCCTTGTGCCCACGTTCGTGCCGATTGACTCGGTGCGCTACCGCTTCAACGACCTCACCGGCGATAATAAGAAGGCGTATTTCCAAACCAAGTGGACCGACCTGGGCACTACCCGCGACTACTACCGCCTGATGCTGCACAAGGGCAAGCCGGCCAATAATTCTGAAACCGATAACACCCTCACGGACAGGCTTTTCAACGGCCAGCCTTACTCGCAGGTAACCACCTACCGCTTCCGGCCCAACGATACTGTAACGGCTACGCTCTACCACATCGACTCGCTGTTTTATGATTTTCGGCAGTCGATACGCGATGCGCGCAATGCCAATGGCAACCCGTTTTCGCAGCCTTCGGGCATCCACAGCACCGTGCAGGGCGGCATCGGCGTGTTTGCGGTGCTGGTGAGCGACCAGCGCCGGGTGGTATTGAAGTAGCTGTAGTACGTAACTGGTTTAATATTTTGCCCAAAACTGCCGCTCCTGCCGCCCAACACACCGTGCGCTACGGCCCGCACGAAGTAGCCTACCACCTGGAGTTTCGCCGGCGGCGTAGCGTAGGCTTTCGGGTGCTGGCTACCGGCGCGGTGCACGTGGCCGCGCCCCTGGGCACCCCGGCCGCCTGGGTGGCCGAGCAGGTGCTGCGCAAAGCCCCCTGGATACTGAAGCACCAGGCCCGGTTTGAGGCGGCGCGGCCGGTGGTGCCCGCCCGCCAATACCTCAGCGGTGAATCGCAACTTTTTCTGGGTCAGGAATATAGCTTATTGATAATTGACGCGACGCGGCCGGCCGTGCAGCTCCTTGATAACCAATTAGTAGTGGCCTACCCCGCGCCCCACGCGCCCGAGCGCACGGCGGCGCTGCTGGCCGGCTGGTACCGGCAGCAGGCCGCCGCGCAGTTTGCCCAGGCGCTGGCGCGCACCTGGCCCCGGTTTGCGGAATTTAGGCTGCCGGTGCCGACCCTGTTTGTGCGCCAGATGCAGACGCGCTGGGGCAGCTGCACGCCCGCCACGGGCCGCATTCGCCTGAATGTGGACCTCGTGCGCACCGACGAAACCTGCATCGACTACGTGCTGGTGCACGAGTGCTGCCACCTGCTGGTACCCGACCATTCGGCCCGGTTTTACGCGCTGCAAACCCGCCTGCTGCCCGGCTGGCAGCAGGCGAAAGCCTTGCTAGCCAGCCAGCAGCGCCTTCATTAGGGCCGTGAGGCGGGGCTCGGCCACGGCGGCGGCGGCCATTATCTCACTGATAACCACGGGCTTGAGCTGGCCGGGGTAGCACAGGTCGGTGATGACGGACACGGCCAGCACGGGCAACCCCATGTGGCGGGCGGCAATAACCTCGGGCACCGTGCTCATGCCCACGGCATCGGCCCCGATGGTACGCAGGTAGCGGTACTCGGCGGGGGTTTCGAGCATGGGGCCGGGCGCGGCCACGTACACGCCGCGCTGCGTGGTGCTGCCGTAGCCCAGGGCCACGGCGGCGGCACGCGCACGGGCCAGCAAATCAGCATCATACGGCGCAAACATATCGGGGAAGCGCGGGCCCAGCTCATCCAGGTTGGGGCCGATGAGCGGGTTGCCGGGCAGCAGGTTGATGTGGTCGTCGATGAGCATCAAATCCGACAGCGCAAACTCGGGATTTAGCCCACCAGCCGCGTTGCTCACGAATAACTGACTGATGCCTAGCAGCTTGAGCACGCGCACGGGTAGCACTACCTGCTGCATGGTGTAGCCCTCGTAGTAGTGAAAGCGGCCTTGCAGCACGGCTACCTTGTGGCCGGCCAGCGTGCCCAGCAGCAGGCGGCCGGCGTGGCTCTCCACCGTCGAGAGCGGGAAATTGGGAATATCGGCGTAGTTGATTTCAAATTCTACCTCAACCTCGCGGGCCAGCGCGCCCAGGCCGGTGCCGAGAATGATGCCCGTAGTAGGTTGGAAATTAGCAGAATGGGCCTGAATATAGGCGGCGGCTTCTTGAATGGCTTGCATTGGGAGAGTAATCAGATTGAGTGTTTACGCGAAAATTATAAAAGAACGTCATGCTGAGCTTGTCGAAGCATCTCTACCACGCCGCGGGGGTCACCGACTCAAACGGCGTGGTAGAGATGCTTCGACAAGCTCAGCATGACGTTCTATAACAAGTACTTATGACTTTACTGCGCCGTCAGACGGTCGTTGCTGGGGTCGGCATCCATGTAAAGGCCGTGGTCAAGGGCCACGGCCTGCACCACCTTGCCGGCCGGAATAACGAAGCTGGCCTGCTGCTGGTTGGCGCGCCAGATGTCGGCCGAGCGGTGCAGGGTTTCGGTGCTGCCGTCGGCGTAGGTCACTTTCAGGTCGACGGGCACGGCGAAGCCACCCACGTTTTTGAGGGATACCGTAGTGCCCTTGGCCGTTTTATCTAGTTTACTGATAGCCAAGTCAATATAGCCGTTGCTGAAAAACCAGTTGTTGAAAAACCACGTCAGGTCCTGGCCCGAGGCGTTGCTCATCGAGTTAAAATAATCCCACGGAATGGGGTGCTTGCCGTGCCAGCGGTCCATGTAGGCGTGCAGGCATTTCTTGAACAGCTCATCGCCCAGCATGTCCTTGAGGGCCAGGTAGCTAAGCGACGCTTTGCCGTAGGAGTTGTTGCCGTAGCCCGCCCTCAGCTCGCTGCTGGGCGTGATAACGGGCAGGTCCTCGGCCGTAGACCGGTCATTTATCCAGCGGTTTACCCGAAACTTGCGGTAGAACTCGTCGGCCGCCGCCACGCCGTTTTCGGCCCGCCCAATGAGCAGCTCAAACGTGGTGGCCCAGCCCTCGTCCATGAAGGCATAGCGGCTCTCATTGATGCCCATGTAGAACGGGAAATACGTGTGGGCGATTTCGTGGTCCTGCACCAGCTGCGCGAATTGCAGGTCTTTCTGGGGGCTGTCGTTCACCATCATGGGGTATTCCATGTCGGCAAAGCCCTGGATGACCGTCATTTTCGGGAACGGGTAGGGCACGCCCGGCCAGTTGCGCGAAAACCAGCTGAGCGCGTTCTGGCTGAACTTGACGGACGAGCGAAAATCGACCGTCGAGTCGGCGTAGGCGGCCTGCACGCTGGCCCGGCGCTTGGTGGCGGGGTCCACGATTACGCTGGCCGCGTCCCACACGTAGTGGTCGCTGAAGGCCAGGGTCACGTCCGAAATGTCGTCGGCCTTCCACACCCAGGTGTTGAAGGGCTGCTGGGCGGTGATGTTTTTCTTGGCCAAATCAGCGGCCGTGGCGATGTGCATAATCGCCTCGCTCGTCATCGATTTGTCCAGCTTCTTGGCGAAGGCGGGTTGCAACACCTGCTTCGGGTTTTGGAGCGTGCCGGTGGCCCACACAATGTAGTTGGCCGGCACCTTCACGCGCAACGTGTAGTTGTTGAAGTCGTTATAAAATTCCTTGCTATCCACAAACGGCAGACGGTCCCAGCCGTTGTAGTCGTCGTACACCGCGATGCGCGGGTAGAAGTAGGCCAGGAAGAACGTCGTTTTATCCAACATGCCTTCGCGCCCGCTTTCCAGCGAAATGGGGAAATGCCAGGCAAACGACAGCCGCACCGAGTCGTGGGGCGCCAGGGCCTTGGGCAGCGCAATGGTTTGGGCAGTGGCTGCCCCGCGCCCGTTGTAGGGCCGCGCCTGCCCGCCCACGGCAAACGAGTCGATGGCCACGCCGGTGGTCAGGTAGTCGGGCGAGGCGTCGCCGTCGCGGGACACGCCGGGCTTATGAATATTCTGGATAAGCCGAATAACCAGGCTCTTCAGCGTATCGGGGCTGTTGTTGAAATACGTAATTGTTTCACGCCCCTTGATGTCGCGGGCGGGCGGCGCGGCCTGCACCGTGATATTGTAGCGGGCCGTGTTTTGCCAGTATTTGGGGCCGGGCCGGCCGTCGGCGGCGCGGGTGCCTTTGTCAAACGCCCGCTTGATGTCGCGGGGCTGGTAGAGGGTGGTTTGAGCGGTGGCCGTGTGGGCGAGGCCGGCCAGCGCAAAGGCGCTGACAGCCAGGCGAAAAGATGGGGTTTTCATGTAGGAATCAGGGTTAATCCAGAACGTCATGCTGAGCTTGCCGAAGCATCTCTACCACGCCAGTAGGGTTGGTAACCCCAGCGGCGTGGTAGAGATGCTTCGGCAAGCTCAGCATGACGTTTTATTTTACTTATTAGTCAATTACTTGATTTCCAGCTCATACGGCAGGCGGGCTTGCACGCCGCGCATCTGCATAAGCTGCTGGTACTGGCGCACGGCCGGGTAAAGCGGGCCCAGCTTGGCTTGCAGCAGGCGGGCCTCGGCGGCGGCCTGCTCGTCCTCATCGCCGCCGGTGAAGCGGCCGAAGAACTTCTCCACCGCTGATTTCTGGCGCGGCAGGCGCTGCACGTTGTAGTCGTCGCCCTTGAGGTGGGCGCGGGCAGCCGCGATTTTCAGCGCGTCCTCATACGAGCCCAGCACATCGACCAGGCCGATTTCCTTACCCTCGGTGCCGCTCCACACGCGGCCCGAGGCAATGCGGCGCAGCTTCTCGACCGGCATGTGGCGGCCCAGGGCGGCCTTGCTGGTGAAGTCGGCGTAAATCTCGTTCACCGCTTGCTGCATCTGCTGCTTCTCGTAGGGCGAGAGGGCGCGGGTGATGGTGGGCAGGTCGGAGAACTTGCCGGTAGTGACGCGGTCCACGGTAATGCCCAGTTTATCAGCTAGTAAGGGCTGAATATTGGGCAGCACGCCGAATACGCCGATGCTGCCCGTGATGCTGTTGGGGTGAGCCACAATGGTGTCGCAGGCCATGGCGATGTAGTAGCCGCCGCTGGCCGCCACGTCGCTCATACTGGCGATAATGGGCTTTACTTTCTTGGTGAGCAGCACTTCGCGGTAAATAATGTCGGAGGCCAGCGACGAGCCGCCCGGCGAGTTGATGCGCAGCACTACGGCCTTCACCTTGTCGTCGAGCCGCACCTTGCGGATGGCCTCGGCAAACTTGTCGCTGCCGATGTTATCGTCGGAGCCCCGGCCGCTTACGATGTCGCCTTCGGCGTAGATAACGGCGATGCGGTTGCCGCTGGTGCTGCCTTCGTCGGTTTTGTTGTTGTTCTGGTAGTCGCTCAGGCTCACGAGGCTGGGCTTTTTATCGGCCTTCACGCCCAGCTTGTTACGCAGGTAATCCTGCACTTCGTCGTAGTAGCCGAGCTTGGTCACGAGGTGCAGTCGCAGGGCATCCTTGGCGTTGTGCACCAGCATCGAGTCGGAGATAACGTGCAGGCGGGGCACCGCAATCTGCCGGCTCTTGGCTACTTGCCCAATCATGTGGTTGTTGAGCGAGTTGAGGTACGACACCGTTTGGTAGCGGGCCGAGTCGGAGAAGTTTTCGCGGAAAAACGGCTCTACGGCGCTCTTAAAGGAGCCCACCCGGAAGATGTAGGGCTCAATGCCCGCCTTGTCGAACAGCCGCTTGTAGAACATCACCTCCGAGCTGAGGCCGTTGAACTCCAGCGTGCCCTGCGGATTCAGGTAAATCTCGTTGGCAACTGACGAAAGGTAGTAGCTTTTTTCGGAGGCGATTTCGTGGTACGCCACGATAAATTTGCCGCTCTTTTTGAAGTCGAGCAGCGCGTCGCGCACTTCCTCCAGCGAGGCCATGCCGCCCTGCACCAGCTCCAGGTTGAGCAGGATGCCCTTGATATCGCCGTCGGCTTTGGCCCGGCGGATAACTTCCTTCAGCCCTACCAGCCCGATGGTGGAGCCGCTACTGCTCAACAGGTCAGCGCTTTCCTTACGTTCTGAAATCGGCTTGTCGAGCTTCAGCTCCAGCACCGAGTTGCTGGCCACGGGCTTATCGGAGCTGCTGCCAAGAGCCGCGCCCAGCCCAACCAGCAGCACAACGCCCAGCAACGAAAACACCAGCAAGCCCACCAGGGTGGCCAGCACAAACTTAAAAAATTGTCCCATAAAATCGCAGATTTAGACAGATTGCGCGGATTTCGCTGATTCGAATGGCGCGGCTGGCTGGTTAGTTAAAAATCGTGACAAGATACATGCCTGCCTTGGCGACGCGGGCTGGCGGAGCGCTTTGCGTGGTATTTATCGGGGCAGCCAGCGCGGCATTACACTTGGCTAACGCTACTCCGTCCCAGCCACCGCAAACTCTGCGCGGAACACAGCCGCGCCATTCGAATCAGCGAAATCCGCGCAATCTGTCTAAATCTGCGATTAAGGCTGCGATTTAATACGCGTACTTCTCCTGCCACCACTCGCGCAGGCGCTCCCGTATTTTGGCCTCGGCGGGGTTGTCGCCGGGGTCGTAGTAGCGGGTGCCGCTGAGGGCATCGGGCATGAATTCCTGGTAGGCGAAGTTGCCCGCGGCGTTGTGCGAATACTGGTAGGCCTGGCCGTAGCCCAGCTCCTTGAGCAGCTTGGTGGGGGCGTTGCGCAGCGGCACCGGCACGGGGTGCACGCCCTGCGCGCGCACCTGCGCCTGCGCCGCCCGAATGGCCGTGTAGGCCGCGTTGCTCTTGGGCGAAGTAGCCAGGTAAATAACTGTCTGCGAGAGAATTAAATCTGACTCGGGAATCCCGATAACGGTGCAGGCCTGGAAGCAGCTCTGGGCCAGCAGCAGGGCATTGGGGTTGGCGTTGCCGATGTCTTCGGAAGACAAAATGAGCAGACGACGGGCGATGAATTTCACGTCCTCGCCGCCTTCCAGCATCACGGCCAGGTAGTAGAGCGCCGCGTTGGGGTCGGAGCCGCGAATGCTTTTGATAAAGGCCGAAATCACGTCGTAGTGCATCTCGCCGCCTTTGTCGTAGCGGGCCAGTGGGCGCTGGGCGGTGAGCTGCACGGCGGCATCGGTGAGCTGCACGCGGCCGGCGGCATCGGGCGGGGTGCTTTGCACCACCAGCTCCAGCAGGCCCAGCAGCTTGCGCGCATCGCCGCCGCTGAGGGCCAGCAGGGCGTGGTCCTCCACCACATCAACGGGAATTTTGCGCAGCATCTCATCCTCGGCCAGGGCGCGGCGCACTATTTCGCGCAGCGTGTCGGCGCTCAGCGCCTCCAGCGTATAGACCTGGCAGCGTGAGAGTAAGGCCGGAATAACTTCGAACGACGGGTTTTCGGTAGTGGCCCCGATGAGCGTGACGGTGCCGTTCTCCACCGCGCCCAGCAGCGCATCCTGCTGCGCCTTGCTGAAGCGGTGTATCTCATCAATAAACAGCACGGTGCCGGTTTGCTTCTTGGCTCGCTCGATGATTTCGCGCACGTCTTTCACCCCGGCATTAATGGCCGAGAGCATGGCGAACGGTCGCTTCAACTCCTCGGCTAGCAGCAGGGCCAGGGTGGTTTTGCCCACGCCCGGTGGGCCCCACAGGATGAGCGAGGGCAGGCGGCCCGCGGCCAGGTAGCGGCGCAACACGCCGTTTTCGCCCAGCAGGTGGGTTTGGCCGGCGTAGTCTTGCAGGCGGCGCGGGCGGCGGCGCTCGGCCAAGGGCGCGGCGGTGGGGGTATCAAAAAGGGAAGCCATAATGCGGAGTAACGGAAGTAGCGCGAACTTTGTGGCCCGCGGCTCGCGCGGGTCAACTTCAAGCTGCCAGCCACTTCTGACCCAAACGCGAACTACAAAGTTCGCGCTACTTCGCGCCCCTCCCCTATGGTTTCCAAATTTCGGCTGCACACGGCCCTGTTCTTGGTTTCGCTGATTTACGCGGCCACGTACAGCTTGGCTAAGGATATTATGCCGCTCTACATGCAGCCGCTGGGCATCGTGACGCTGCGCATTGCGGGGGCCTCGCTGTTTTTTGCCGTGGCCAAGCGGCTGGCCGCGCCGCACGAGCGCATCAGCGGGCGGGCCGACAATGTGCGGGCCATTTTGTGCGGCGTGCTGGGCATCGGGCTCAATCAGCTCTCCTTCTTCGCGGGTCTCAACCTGACTACGCCCATCAATGCCTCGCTGCTCCAAACCGTCTCGCCCATTGTGGTGGTGGTGGCCTCGGCGGTGCTGCTCAAGGATAAAATCACGCTGCCCAAGGTGGTGGGTATTTGCCTGGGCGCGGCCGGCGCGGCAGCCCTCATCCTGAGCCGGCCCAGCAACGGCGCGGTGCCGCAGGAGGCTTTCCTGGGCAACCTCTACTTGCTGCTCAACGCCACCGTGTTTGGCCTGTACCTGGTGCTGGTAGCGCCACTCATGCGCAAGTACCACGCCTTCACGGTGTTGGCGCGCATCTTTATTGTGGGGGCAGTTATTGCCGTGCCGGTGGGCCTGCCGCAGGCCCTGGCGGCCGACTACGCCAGCTTCCCGCTCTACATCTGGGGCGAGCTGGGGTACATGATTTTCTTCCTCACCATACTGGCTTACTTGCTGAATAACTGGGCGTTGAAGTACGCCACGCCGGCGCTGCTGGGCGTGTACATCTACCTCCAGCCGGTGCTGGCCGTGGGCATCGCCGTGGCCACCGGCAAAGACCGCCTCACCCTGGATAAGGGCTGGCAGGCGGCCCTCATCTTCGTGGGCGTGTGGCTGGTGAGCCGTAAGCCCAGGGCGGCAGTGGTGAAGTAGCGCGGACTCTCAGTCCGCACATGGTGTAACTCGTTCGTCCGCGGACTGAAAGTCCGCGCTACTTTTTACCAACATTCTTCGCCTGTGGCCGTTTGCAAAGCCCATCCTTTGCTCAACCACCCGCATGAATTTTACTGGTAAGAATATCCTCCTCATCGGCGCTTCGTCCGGTATCGGGCTAGCCACGGCGCAGCTGCTGCACGCTGGCGGCGCTACGCTGTTCACCGCCTCACGCCACCTCTCCGAGGAGCTGGCCGCCCTCGGCACCACCCAGATTACCTACGACGCCACCCAGCCCATCGGCACGGCCTTCGACGCGCTGCCCGAGGTGCTGCACGGCCTCGTGTACTGCCCCGGCTCCATCAAGCTGCGCCCTTTTGAGCGCGTGCCGCTCGATGATTTTCGCAGCGATTTCGAGCTGAACGTGCTCGGCGCAGTGCAGGCGCTGCAAGCCACCGCCAAGCGCCTCAAAAAGGCCGAGGGCGGCGCTAGCGTGGTATTGTTCAGCACGGTAGCCGCGGCCGTGGGCATGAGCTTCCACACCAGCATTGCCACCGCCAAGGCGGCTATCGAGGGCCTCACCCGCGCCCTGGCTGCCGAGTATGCCGCCAGCGGGCTGCGCGTCAACTGCCTGGCCCCCAGCCTCACCGATACGCCGCTGGCCGCCGCCCTGCTCAACACCCCCGAAAAAGCCGAGGCCGGCGCCAAGCGCCACCCCTTGCAGCGCGTGGGCCAGCCCGCCGACCTGGCCAACATGGCCGCCTTCCTCCTCTCCGACCAGGCCACCTTCATCACGGGCCAGGTGCTGGCCGTGGATGGTGGCATGGGCAAGTTGAAGTAGGAGAACTTAGCATTTAAATAAGAACGTCATGCTGAGCTTGCCGAAGCATCGCGCGTGGGGTTGTAATCAATACCGTTAAACGATTGAGTTACTACCCCGCGCGCGATGCTTCGGCAAGCTCAGCATGACGTTCTTTACAAAGAACTTAAACCCATGAAAATCACCCTCTTCTGGCACCGGCGCGACCTGCGCTTCCCCGACAATACGGGCCTGGCCGCCGCCTTGGAAAGCGGCCACCCCGTGCTTCCGCTATTCATCTACGACCAGACCATCCTGGAAAAACTCCCGAAGGATGACGCCCGGCTCACCTTCATCTTCGACCAGGTAGAGCGCCTGGCGCACGAGGCCCAGCAGGCCGGCGGCGGCCTGCTGGCCCGCTACGGCCGCACGCCGGAGGTGTTTACTAAGCTCCTGAAAGACTACGACATAGCGGCAGTATATACCAACGAGGACTACGAGCCCTACGCCACCGAGCGCGACGCGGCCATTGCGCAGCTGCTCGAAAAAGCGGGCGTGGAGTTCAAGGCGTTCAAAGACCAGGTAATTTTTGCCAAGGACGAGGTGCTGACCAAGAACGGCAAGCCCTCCAAGGTATTCGGCGCGTACTCGAAGGCCTGGCAGGCCAAGGCGACGCCCGCCGATTTTGAGCCGCACCCCTCGGCCCGGCTTTTCAAAAAGGAGAACCTGGCGCGCCCGCACGCCGGCGATGCCAAGCGCCCCACGCTCAAGGACATGGGCTTTGAGCGGCACGAGCAGCCCACGCCGCCCGCGCACCTACCCGCCCCGGCAGTGGTAAAAAACTACGATAAGGTGCGCGACTTCCCGGCCGATAACAAGGGCACCACGCACATGTCGGTGCACCTGCGCTTCGGCACCATCAGCATCCGGCAGCTCATGAAGCAGGCCAACGAGCTGAATAACAAGCTCCTGAATGAGATGATATGGCGCGACTTCTTCATGATGTTGCTCTGGCATTTCCCCAATACCGCCACCGAAGCCTACGACCCCAAGATGCGGCACCTACCCTATCGTGATGACCCTGAGCAGTATAAAGCCTGGTGCGAGGGCCGTACCGGCTACCCGCTCGTAGATGCCGGCATGCGCCAGCTCAACCAAACGGGTTACATGCACAACCGCGCCCGCATTGCCACGGCCGGCTTCCTGGTGAAGCAGCTGTTCATGGACTGGACGCTCGGCGAGCACTATTTCTCCGAGAAGCTCATCGACTATGACATGAGCAATAACATAGGCAACTGGCAGTGGATGGCCGGCACCGGGGCCGTGGCCGCGCCCTGGTTTCGGGTCTACAGCCCCGATAGCCAGCAAAAACAGTACGACCCCGAGTACAAGTACGTGAAGCAGTGGGTGCCCGAGTTTGGCACCGATAAGTACCCCGCTCCCATCGTGGACCACAAATTTGGCCGCGAGCGCGCCATCGACGCCATCCGCCAGGGCCGCAAGTAGCGCGAACTTTTCAGTTCGTGCGCGAGCGCAGCGAGTAGCTGGCGGCCGCTGGCATCAGAACTCGCTGCACCCATATACGAACTGGAAAGTTCGCGCTACTTGCCGAACCGGCCGGGCTACCAATGGGTTATACCAGCATGGAACCAACCTTGCTGAAGCCCGCCTACCTCGACTACCTGCGCCGCCACGGCCACGCCCCCAAAACCGTTTTTGCCTTTGCCGATGCGCAGGGTATCACGGAGGGTGAGTTTTACCGCCAATACGCCTCGTTTGCCGCCATCGACCGCGAGGCGTGGGCCGAGTTTGGCCGTGAGGCGCGCGCCCAGGCCGCCCAGGAGCCCGCCTGGCAGGGCTACGGAGCCCGCGAAAAGCTGCTGGCATTCTACTACACGCTACTCGAAATTCTGAAGAATAACCGCAGCTTTGCCTTGCTCACGCTGGGCCGCTCGCAGCGCCGCCAGTTTGCCGTGGTGCCCACGGTACTCCGGCAGTTTGAGGCTGAATTTAAGGAGTTTGTGCAGGAGATTCTGCATGAGGGCCGTGCCACGGGCGAGGTAGCCAGCCGGCCATTTTTGCAGGATGGCTACGGGCGCATTTTCCTGCGCCAACTGCAATTTTTGCTGCTCTATTTCGTGCGCGACGAGTCGGCCAACTTCGAGCGCACCGATGCTGCCGTGGAGAAAGCCGTGACGCTAAGCTTCGACTTGGTGGGGCGTAACACGTTTGATTCGGCCCTCGATTTCGGCCGGTTTCTACTGCAAAAAAGCCACGTAGGTTAAGCTTTAGCTTGCCGCCTTTGCGCCTCCCCCTACCTACGGCAAGCTAAAGCTTACCCTACATTCTTATGCCCGACCAACCTCAGGAATCGCTGCCTACTTCTAAGGTGGCGCGCGCGGCCCGCTTTGCCAAAACCGGCTTTAAAGTGGGCGCCAACTACGTGCAGCACTACGCCAAAAGAGCCGTGGGGGCCGACTCGCCCACCGCCGAGCTGCACCAAGCCAACGCCGCCGAGCTCTACGGCACGCTCAGCGAGATGAAGGGCTCGGTGCTGAAGGTGGCCCAGATGCTGGCGATGGAAAAAAACCTACTGCCGCCTGCCTACGCCGAGCAGTTTCGGCAGGCGCAGTACCAAACGCCGCCGCTGTCGGGGCCGCTGGTGGTCAAGGCGTTCCGCGACGCGTTTGGCCACTCACCGAGCGAGATTTTCGATGAGTTTGAGCCCGAGGCGCGGCAGGCGGCCAGCATCGGGCAGGTGCACTTTGCACGCAAGCTGGGCAAGCCGCTGGCCGTGAAGGTGCAGTACCCCGGCGTGGGCGCCAGCATCCGGTCCGACATTGCCATGGTGAAGCCGGTGGCCCTGCGCGTGATGGGCCTCAAGGAGGAAACCCTGCGCCCCTACCTCGCCGAAGTGGAAGCCCGCCTCATCGAAGAGACTGATTATAAGCTCGAACTGAGCCGCGGCCAAGCTGTGGCGGCCAAATGCGGCCACCTGCCGCACCTGCAATTTCCGAGTTATTACCCCACGCTATCGGGCGCCCGCATTCTCACTATGGACTGGCTGCCCGGCCAGCATATGAAGGAGTTTCTGGCTGAAAACCCCAGCCAGGAAGTGCGCAACCAGCTCGGCCAGGCGCTCTGGGATTTCTACCAGTACCAGTTGCGCGAGCTGCGCCAGTTGCACGCCGACCCGCACCCCGGCAACTTCCTGTTTAGCCTCACCGACGGCGGCACGGTGGGCGTGCTCGATTTTGGCTGCGTAAAAGACGTGCCCGAACTAGAGCAGCGCCAGTTTCTGTCGCTGCTCGACCCGGCCACCCTCACCGACCCCACCCGCCTCGAAGCTCTGCTTACCGAAGCCGGCGTGCTACGCCCCGCCGACTCGCCCGCCCTGCGCAGCATGTACCTGCGCACCCTCACCCAGTCGCTGGAGCTGGTGGGCCGCCCCTTCCGCGAGGCAAGTTTCGACTTCGGCGACCCCGCCTACATGAAAAGCCTCTACGACCTGGGCGACGACCTGATGCAGGACCAGGACCTACGCCAGCAGCGTGAGCCCCGCGGCTCGGCCCACTTCGTGTACCTCAACCGCACCTACGTGGGCCTCTATTCGCTGCTCACGGAGCTGGGCGCGGTAGTGCAGACTACTTATAAGAGTTAGCGCTTTTTAGCTTATCTATTATTTGACTACAAAGTGCTATTTACCAGCACTTTGTAGTCAAATAATAGATAGAGATTGGGTCAGATAGCGTCGTCCGGCGGACAGCCGGCAAAAAGCCGGCAGCCCGCCCAATGCCAGCCCCTACGGCGCGGCCTCAATCTCCCGGATGGCGGCTTCCACCAGCGTGCTGGCCAGCGCGGCATTGGGGCGGGCGGCTTGCTGCTGCTGCAAGCTGCGTAGCGACCTGATAACGCCCTTATCCACGCCGTAGGACTTGTATTTCACGCCCAGGTCTTTGAGGCGGTCGATGCCCTGGGGCAGCGCCGCCGGGTCGTCGAGGTGGCAGAGCAGCGCCGTCAGGCCGGGCCCAATGTCGAAGCGGCCCTGCGGGCCGGCGGCGTCGAACTTGCGCAGTACCAAGGGCCACTGCGCGGGGCCACCCGCCTGGCCGTACACAGTAGTGAGGGCCCCGGTCAGCGCGCCCTTGTTATCGGCCTCGAAGGCGATGGCCCGCGCCAGGGCCCGCGCCGGTTGCAAGGGCAGCAATCCCAGCAGCGCCGCTGCCTGCACCTTGTATGACGGGCTAGCGAGGGCCCGCTCAAATAAGGTGGCGTAAGCTGAATTTTTCAGCGTGCCCAGCGCCTTGAGGGCGGCGGCCCGCACCTTAACTATCTCATCACCAGCGGCCAGCTTGGCCAATACGGGGGCGGCGGCCTTGCGGGTGGCGGCGTCTTTCAGGTCGAGCAGCCCGATGGCCAGTTCGCGCAGCGCGGGCGACTTATCGCGCAGGCCGGCCAGCAGTAGCTTCCGCGCCAGTGGGTCGGGAGCCAGCGGCCCGGCGGCGGCCAGGGCCTCGCGCCGGTCGGCGTAGCGCGGGGCGTGGGCGTATTGGTAGGCAAAGGCGGTCAGCGGCTTGCGGTCCTGCTTTTGCCAAACCAGCACCTTATCAACATCCACGTTCACCAAATCAGGTTGGGTAGCCGACGGAAAGTACAGGGTATCAACGGCGTGGCTCAGCAGGGCGGGGTAGTTTTGCACGCGGCCCTGGGCGTACACCGCCACCGTGAGCGGCACCCGAAACGGTGCGCCGGCCTGAGTCTGGCGGACCACCACGGCCTGCCGATGCCGAGCCGCATCCCACTGATACTCAATGGTTACGATGGGGTGGCCCGCGCCGTAGTACCACTGGTTGAAGAACCAGTTTAAGTCCTGGCCTGAAGCGGCTTCCAGCGCCAGCCGCAGCTGCTGCGCCTCGCCGGTGCCGAACGCATTTTGCGTCAAGTAGCCTTGCAGGCCCCGAAAAAACACGTCTTCGCCGAGGTAGGCGCGCAGCATGTTCAGAATGCTGCCGCCCTTTGCGTAGGTCACGTTGTCAAACAGGTCCTCCTTGTCGGCGTAGGTGAAGCGCACCAGCGGCTTGGCGTAGTTGGTCGGGTCGCGCAGGTAGGTGCGCAGGCTGAGGTCGGCGTGCGCGGCCCCCGCGTCGGGGCCGTGCGCGTGCTCGGCCCACAAAATCTCGCTGAAGTTGGCCAGCGACTCGTTCACGGTCAGGTTGCTCCAGCTTTCGCAGGTCACGTAGTCGCCAAACCAGTGGTGAAACAGCTCGTGGGCAATTTCGCGCTCCACGCCCGCGTACTCCCAGTCGAGCAGCTCGCGGGCGGTGCCCTGCGCCTGCTCGCCAAACAGCGAAGCCGTTACGTTTTCCATGGCCCCGCTCGTGTAGTCGCGGCACACAATCTGGCTGTATTTATTCCAGGGAAATGCCACGCCCAGCCGCTGCGAAAAAAACTCCAGCATCTGGGGCGTTTTGCCAAAAATGGCCGCCGCCTGGTTGGCGTACTGCGGCTCTAGGTAGTAATTCACTTCCTTGCCGCGCCAGGTGTCGCGGTGCACCTTAAAGCTGCCCACCGCCAGCATTACTAGGTAGGGCGCGTGCGGCTCGCTCATCGTCCAGGTATCGGTGCGCAGGCCGGGGCCGGCGGGCACCTGGCTCGTCAGCTGGCCATTGCTCAGCGTCAGGTACTTGCTGGGCACCGTGAGGCTGATTTCGGACGTGGTTTTCTGGTTGGGCTTGTCGATGGTCGGAAACCAGGCCGAGTTGGACTCCGTTTCGCCCTGGGTCCAGATTTGGACGGGCTTGCCGCTTACCGCACTGTCGGGGTTGATAAAAAACAGCCCCTTGGCCTCCTCAATGGCGGCGCTACCCTTGGCGTGCAGCTCATCGGGCTTAGCCGTGTAGGCCAGGTAGATGGTGTAAGCCTCCCCAGGGGCCAGCGCCCGGCCTAGGGCAATGCGCAGCTGCTGCTGCCGGTAGACATAGGTAAGCGGCCGGCGCGCCGTGCCCTGCACCAGGCTTAGCTCGCTTATATCCATGCCCTTAGCATCCAGCACGAGTGAGTCGGTGGCGTAGCCCTGGGGCTTGAGGGTCAGCCAGGCCTTACCATAAGCATACCGCTTGGCGTAATCAAAGCGCAGGTCTAGCTTGGTATGGATGAGTAGGTTGGCCTGGCTCGCAGCGGCGCGGTAGGCCGAAGGCGAGCCCGGCTGCGCGCGGCCAGCGGTGGGCGCAGCCACCAGCAGCGTAGCTAAAAAGCAGGAATGGGGTAAAAATCGCACAGACAGCATGTTAAGATTGGGGCCAAACGGGCCTGGCCAGGTTACTTCCTGAATGGCCGACACGTTACAAAACTCGCTACGCGCGCGACTAATCGGCCCGCGCGGCAACATTCTGTTGGTTTTCAGCTTATGACCATTCACCTGCTTAGTTGCAACTTTCCATGAAAAAACTACTTCTTCTGCTAGCAGCCGCCCTCACCTTCGGGTCGGCGGCGGCCCAAACCAAAACGGCTACCTCGCTGGCTTGCTGCGTGCGCCCGGCCCAGGCCAGCGCCACCGAGGTATTTGCCATGCTCGCCACCGAAAAAGACTTTTCGGGCGGCCACGATGCGCCGCTGCCCTACACCTACGCGGGTGATGGCCAGATGATTGAGTTCAAAACCAGTGATGGCCAGGCCGGTCACGCCTTCGAAATCAAGAGCGCCAAGCCCAGCAACAAGTACCTGTTCGTCATCCACGAGTGGTGGGGCCTGAACGACTACATCAAGAAGGAAGCCGCCATGTATACCCAGGAAATGCCCGGCGTAAACATCTTAGCCCTTGACCTTTACGATGGCCAGGTAGCCACCACCCCCGAGGAAGCCGGCAAGCTGATGCAGGGCGTGAAAACCGAGCGCGCCACCGCCATCATCAAAGGCGCGCAGCAATACGCGGGCGCCAAGGCGCAGTTTGCCAGCATCGGCTGGTGCTTCGGCGGCGGCTGGAGCCTGCAAAGCGCGCTGCTCGGCGGCAAGCAAACCGTGGGCTGCGTCATGTACTACGGCATGCCCGAGAAGGACGTGGCCAAGCTTAAAGGCTTGAACTCCGACGTGTTAGGCCTGTTCGCTGAGCAGGATAAGTGGATTAACCCCGAGGTGGTAAAGCAGTTTGAGAAGGACATGGCCGCCGCCGGCAAAAAGGTAACGGTGAAGGAATACCCCGCCGACCACGCCTTTGCCAATCCCTCTAACCCCAAGTATAACAAAGAGTTAGCCGACGACGCGCACCAGAAGGCACTAGCCTACCTCAAGGCCCGCCTGAAATCGTAGCTACCCGTTGCAGTAATGCGGGTTTTCAGTCGATATGAATGCCCCGGTCGGCCGGCTTCGCCGGCGGACCGGAATAGGTATACGAACTCGAAAGCCGCTTCAATAGCCTTTAACGCAAAAGCGCCCACTTCCTGCGAAGTGGGCGCTTTTGCGTTCGGTGCCAGCTAATTAGCTAGACCGCCGCAGCCCCGGAATACGGGCCGCAAACGCGTGGCTCCGGCTGTTGTACTCAGCGGGCACGGTGGCAAAAGGCAGCGGCCGCGCCCCCACGGCCTGCCGCTGCAGCTTCACCAGCTCGTGGCGCAACTGCTGAATAGCGGCCCCCAAATCGGCCCAGTCGGCGGCCACAAAATACGTTTCCGGTTCCACGGCCGTGAGGCTGGCCTCGGCGAGCAATGGTTGGCTAAGCTGCTGTATAGCAGTGGCCAATGGCAAGTGAGTGCTGGCTTCGGAGGCCGCCGCCCCGTGCAGGTGCCGGGCCGAAGTAAGCAGCGCCACCCCATAGAAGTGTGGCCGGCCCTCGGCCGCAGGCGCCAGTAGCCCCCGCTCAAGCGTGGCCCGCGAGAAGCGCCGCAGCAGCGCTACCGCCGCGGGCGTAGTGGCCAACTGCCAAGCGCAGCCTAAGGCCTGCAAGGCCTCGGCGTAGCCCGGCTCCAGCAGCAGCGGTACCCGGCCAAAGAGGTCGGCAAACAAGTCGGGGCCGCCGGGTGGCTGGTCAAACTCGCTGAAGCTGCGCAGCCGCGACACTACCGGCAGCTCGCGCCGGGCCAGGGCCGCGTAATAAGCCGCCTCACTCACGGGTGCGCCGGTGAGCAACAGCGTCCAGCCGGTGCGCTGTTGCATCAGCCTGCTGATTTGCTGAAGGTTGGGAAGCGCATCGCGGCGCAGGCCCAATTCCGCTATTGCCCGGCTAAAAGCTGGGCTGGCCCAGCGGTGCAGCAGCGCCTGCTGGCGGTCAAACAACATCTTCCAGACCATGCCGGAGGCGGGGGCGGCGGGGTGGTGCGGGCGGGCGAGCAAGTGTAGTGACATAGCGGTAACGGGAAGAAAACACTCAAAAAAAAAGCCCGATTCCAGGGGGCTGAAATCGGGCTGTAAAGCTGTTGCTGAACCGGAGGGGAGTAGCATATTACTTGCTAAGTACCCGTGGCAGCTGGCCATGACGCGCGATTCCGAAACCCGGTTTGGGTCGGTGATTCAGCATCATAATGACTAGCGTCTGGTGGTTCATACGGTGGCAAATATACGGGCGGCATCCATAATCGCAACTCTTTTTTTTACGCAACTTCATAAAGTATTCACCTGACCCGGCTGGCCGGCCGGGCGCTACCGGGCCAGCAGCCAGCGGTAGGCGGAGCCAAACTCGCGCCGCCAAAACCATTCGGCGTGCTTGCCGTCGGCGGGGGCCACGAGCCGAATATTTTTAGCAGGCACCCCACTGGTTAGCAAAGCATTGCGCGCTTCCGCCATGAGCGGCAGCATGGTTTCGCTTTCCGTGGGGCCGGCCACAAAGTAGAAGCGGCTGGCCCGTGGCGCGGGCCGGCGGCGCTCGTAACTCAACATGGAGTCCTTCGCAAACCAGATGGCCGGCGAGAAAACCCCCACTCGCCCAAATACCTGCGGGTACTTCAGCCCCGCATACAGGGCGATGAGCCCGCCCATGCTGGAGCCGGCAATGGCAGTGTGCGCCGCGTCGGGCCGGGTGCGGTAGTGGGCATCGATGTAGGGCTTAAGACTGAGAGCCAAGAAGTTGGTGTACTGGTCGCCCTCGCCGCCCTTTTTGTATTCGGCATTTGCCCAGGGTGAGTACTCATCGAGGCGGCGGTCGCCGCCGTTGTCCACGGCTACCACAATGCAGCCCGTCGGGTCTTGGCCGCTGACGCGCAGCTGGTTCAGGGTTTCATCTACCCCCCACTCGCCCGAGTAGGCGGTGGCATCATCAAACACGTTTTGGCCGTCCTGCAAATACAGCACCGGGTAGCGCTGGCGGCGGGCCTGGGCGTAGCCCGGCGGCAGGTAAAGCCACACGCGGCGCGCCCGCCCCGCCAGCTGTGGCAGCCGAAACGAGTCGGCTAGCACGCGCACGTTGGCGGCCAGCGTGTGGGGCCGGGGGCCGGCGGGGGCCGCGCCGCCGGGGCCCTGGTCTTGCCAGGCCGCCACCTGGAAAGTGAGCGTGGCTGGGCCAGCCGCCAGGGTAGCCTGCCGATTGGCCACCGGCTGAAAATTGGCCGTGGCCTCGCTGGTAACCCACGCGCCACGCGTGAATTTAAATTCCTGTGGGCCAACTACTTCTGGGGGCAACGCAAGTTGGTAGCTACCATCGGCCTGGCGCGCCAGGGCATAAGCGGATGCGGCGGGCTGCCAGTTGTTAAAGGAGCCCGCCACGTAAATAACCGAGCCTGCCGGAGTAGTCTCTGGCAGGCTCGTGAGGCGCAGCGTGGTTTGGGCCTGCACCGAATGGCCCGTTGCACTCGCTAGCAGCGATAATACAATTACCTTATAATCAATCATTTAATAACGTTGGGCATAAACTACCGCACAATCTCACCCGTTTCGGAGGAGTCAATTTTACGCAGTGTATATACCGCCCGCACCGAGTCTACCCCCGGTAACGCGTTCACACTGAAGTCAATGCGCGAGCCTTTCTTTTGGGGGCCGCTCACAAAGTGGCGGTAATCCTCGGCCGACTCGCGCACCACGTACAGGTCGCCGTGGCCCGGCACTTTCAGGCGCGCATAGGTGCTGCGGCCGTCGGGAGCGGCCTTGCGCTTCTCGCTCTTGGCCAGCTGGCTCACACCGGTGAGGCGGTATTTATCGGCATCGGCCGTGCCCTTGGGTGGGTCGTAGTTGCCCAGGCCATCGATAAATACTTCCCGGCGGGCCACCAGCTCTTCCAGCGGCGTAGTCTTGAGCAGGCCCATGCTTTTCTCGTCCATCAGCAGTTGCTGCACAGCGTTGGTGGGGCCAGCCTGTTGGTAGAACACCAATACGGGGTCGTTCAGCTTTATCTTACTGATTACCAGCGGCATTTTATCCTCGTCGGCATTGTCAATGCGCTTGGCCGACTCTATGGGGGCGGGTGGGGTAACCACCCGCTGGCTAGGCCGGCTTTTCACGGTCGGTTTGCCAGGGGCGGGCCGCCGCGACTGGGCAGTAGCGCTCGGGGCAGCCATGAGCAGCAAGCAGCTAGAGGCGAGTACGTAGTATATTAATTTCATATAAAGCAAGTGGATTCAGCCAAAAGTACGGCACTCGCCGCGTAGCTGGCAAGCTTAGCCATCCCAAACTGATTGCTCAAGATGCAAGCTGGTTAGCGTAGCCGTTTTAAAACGCAAAAGCTAGCGCCTGGAGCTGCAAGCGACTAACCGGGCCACTTCTCGGCGCTCGTTAGCGCTTAGCCCACAATTCGTGCTTGTGAGTGAGCGTGTTTGCTGCCACTGCCAAGGCTACGCCCAAAGGATTATTCAGGAAATTAGGCAGGAGAAGGCACTTGGCGTTTTCAGCCAAAAAAAACGCGCCAACGAAAAGTTTTAGCTTGGTTATTTATGAGCAATTTATTCATTATCACTTTTTTAATCATTATTTTTTTACAAGTTATTAAATATTTTTTTCTTAAGTACTAATAATTTTCACAAATGAGCAGCTGCCTGCCCTTTTGGCTAGTTACCAAGCCTTAGCTGTGTACCCTGCCAAACCGGTTTATACACACGCTACTGCTATTGAGTGAGTAGTTGCTTTCTGGTAGGATGCTGGCTTATCTTGGTATGAATTCTAACAGTTTCTTAACATTCTGACGCATTCCGCCTGCAATCGATTGCAGATGCGTTGCGGTTAGTTAGCCAGCTTTTTTTTCGTAGCGCTGGTTTGCCTTTGTTCTCATTCTGAGCGCTACTAGCGCAGAATGACGGGCTTTTTTTCACTTGTTCTTTATTTCACTTTCCCCCACCCAAGTTTCAACTATATGAAACAACCCTACCTGGCGAAGCTACGGTTTCTGCTTTTTGTACTATTTGGTTTGACTACCGTGCTGGGTGCCTGGGCCCAGACGGGTACCGGCGCTGTGAGCGGCCGCGTAACAGATGCTAAGAATGAAGGTATTCCGGGTGTTACCGTGCTAGTTGATGGTACCTCCGTAGGAGGCTCAACCAATGCCGATGGCACTTACACTATTTCGGGAGTGCCGGTTGGTGCCCGTACGCTGGTTATTTCCTTCGTGGGCTACTCTACGGTACGCCAGGCTGTGACGGTAACCGCCGGCCAAACGAGCAATGTGGCCGCTCAGAAGCTGAGCGAAAACGCCACCGCCCTGGGCGAGGCCGTAGTAGTAGGCTACGGCACCCAGCGCAAGCAGGACGTGACGGGCGCCGTAACTACGGTAACTGCTAAAGACTTCGTGAAAGGCCAGATTACCAACCCTGAGCAATTGGTGCAGGGTAAGATTGCGGGCGTACAGATTACGTCCAGCGGGGGTGCTCCAGGCGCAGCCAATACCATCCGCATTCGTGGGGGCTCGTCGCTGAATGCAAGCAACGACCCGCTGATTGTAATCGACGGCGTGCCCGTTGATAACAGCCAGGGCAGCACGTCAGTTAGCGGCGGGGTAAGTGGTGTATCCAACCCGCTCTCGCTCATCAACCCTAATGATATTGAAACCTTTACGGTGCTCAAGGATGCTTCGGCCACGGCCATTTACGGCTCGCGCGCTTCGAACGGCGTTATTCTTATTACGACCAAAAAAGGCATTGCTGGTGAGACCATTGGCGTGAATTTCAGCTCGCAGACTTCGCTGTCCAAGCGCTACAACTCGGTGAAAGTGCTTTCGGCCGATGAGTATCGTGCTACCGTGCAGAACGTAGCCCCCAGCAAGGCTGGCCTGCTCGGCTCGGCCAACACCAACTGGCAGGACGAGATTTTCCGCACGGCCATGACCTATGATAACAACCTGAGCCTGACCGGCTCGATTGGCAAATTGGTGCCTTTCCGGGTTTCGTACGGCAACCTCAACCAACAGGGTATTCTCATCACCAACAAGCTGGTGCGTAACACGGGCTCTATCAGCCTGACCCCCATTTTGCTGGATGACCACCTGCGCGTGACGCTGAACGTGAAAGGCTCGGTGACCGACAACAACTTTGCCGACGCTGGTGCCATTGGCGCGGCTCTGGCTTTCGACCCCACCCAGCCAGTAACAACGGGCAACGGTGCGTATGGCAACTACTTCGAGTACCTGCAGAACGCGGCAATTCCGACCAGTGCCCCGCAGCAGCTGGCGCCTAAAAACCCGGTGGCTACGCTCAACCTGACCCGCGACCGCAGCACGGTGCTGCGCAGCATCGGCAACGTTCAGCTCGACTACAAGCTACATTTCCTGCCCGACCTGCACGCCAATGTTAACGTAGGCTACGACGTTACCAAATCGGAAGGCGCTAAGAACCAGAATACTTCGCTGTCCGACACTTACTTCAACGTGCCTTTCGACCCCACCATCACGGGGCAGCGCGGCGGCTCGTACTCGCTTTACAGCCAGAACCGCCAGAACAAGCTTCTGGAAACCTACCTTAATTACAGCAAGCAGTTTGGCGACACTCGCTTGGAACTGCTGGCTGGTTACTCGTATCAGGACTTTGTAACGACTTCGCCCGTTTACCCCACTTACCTGGGCCGCACCAGCGAAACCCCATTGGTAGTTTCGTCGCCGGCGGGCCCCTACCCTTTCCGCACGGAGTACACCATTCTGTCGTACTACGGCCGGGCCAACCTCAACATCAAGGACCGCTACCTGCTCACGGCTACGTTGCGTAACGATGCCTCGTCGCGCTTCAACAAGAACAACCGCAATGCGTTGTTTCCAGCAGCTTCGGTAGCTTGGCGCATTAAGTCGGAAGACTTTTTAAAGGATAACAACGCGTTTTCGGAGCTGAAGCTGCGCGCTGGCTACGGCCGCACCGGCCAGCAGGATGTGTACAGCATTGCTGGTGACTACCCCACTATTCAGCGCTACGTGCAGAACAACCAGCAGGCCAACTACCTGCTTGGCGGCGTGCCATACAATCCGTACTCGCCCCAGGGCTTCAACAGCAACCTGAAGTGGGAAACCACCACCACTTACAACGCGGGCCTCGACTTCGGCTTCCTCGATGGCCGCCTCACCGGCTCGGTTGATGCGTACTACCGCAAAACGACGGACTTGCTAAACGGCATTTTCCTGGGCGGCCTCACCAACTTCACCAACTACTACGTGTTTAACGTGGGTGCGCTGGAAAACCGCGGCATTGAGTTGAACCTGAACGCTATCCCAGTTCGCACGGCCGACTTCACCTGGAGCGTTAACGCCAATGCGACTTATAACAAGAACAAGATTCTGTCGCTGGGTACGCAGCAGCCCGGCTTCCCCGGCATCGAGACCAACGGCGTACCGGGCGGCACGGGCACCAACATTGGTATCTACTCGGTAGGCCAGTCGGCCACCTCGTTCTACGTGTACAAGCAGGTGTATGACACCAACGGCAAGCCACTGAACGACGTGTATGCTGACCTGAACGGCGACGGCAAAGTGGACAGCAACGACCGTTATCTCTACAAGCAGTCGGCCCCGCCGGTTATCCTGGGCTTCACGTCCAACATGACTTACAAGCAGCTGAGCCTGGCGTTTACGTTGCGCAGCAACCTCGGCAACTACCTATACAACAGCGTAAACGCGCAGAATGGTAACTACCAGGGCATCAATTACTCGTCTACCTACCTGACCAACGTAACGCAGGATGCCAACTTCACGCAGTTTGCGAACGTGACCCAGAACCGCTACTCGTCGGACTACTACATCCAGAACGCTTCTTTCCTGCGTATGCAGAATGCTACGCTAGGGTACAACGTGGGTAAAGTATTCAACGGCAAAGGGAATCTTGGCCTAACGGCTGCGGTTCAAAACGTATTCCTGGTAACGAAATACACCGGCCTGGACCCGGAGATTTCCAACGGAATTGACAACAATTCCTACCCACGGCCCCGCGTGTACACTTTCGGTCTCAACCTGAACATTTAAGAATTCCCTCTACCCTATCATGAAAAACTTTATTGTTCGTGGCGCGACGGTCCTCTCGCTCTCGACTGCGGTGCTGGCAGTAACCCCCTCCTGCACCAAAGACCTGGACCGTACGCCTACTTATGACTTGAGCACCGACGCGGTGTACAAGGACGCGGCTGGCTACAAAGCCGTGCTGGCCAAAATCTACGGCGGCTTTGCCCTCACCGGCTCTAAAGGACCAGCCGGCGACAATACTACCAGCGACATCAAAGGCATTGACGAAGGCACTTCGGACTACCTCCGGCAGTACTGGAGCGCGCAGGAGCTGACTACCGACGAAGCTGTTATTCAGTGGGGCGACCCCGGCATTCAGGACTGGCACAACATGAACTGGACGTCGAGCAATGTGCTCGTCCGGGGCCTGTATAGCCGCCTGATGTACGAGGTAACTATCTGCAACAGCTTTATCAGTGAGGCTACCGACGCCAAGCTGACCTCCCGGGGCCTCTCGGGCGCAGAGGCGACCAACATTGCCGCCTACCGCGCCGAAGCCCGCTTTCTGCGAGCCCTGTCGTACTACCACGCCATGGACCTGTACGGCAACGTGCCTTTTGCCGACGAGACTTTTCAGATTGGGGGCACGGCACTGCCGCCCCGCATCAGCCGCGCCGACCTGTTCGCTTACCTCGAAAAAGAGTTGAAGGACATGGACAGCGGCTTGGTAGACGCGCGCAAGAACGAGTATGGCCGCGCCGACAAGGCGGCAGCCTGGGCTTTGCTGGCCAAGATGTATCTGAACGCCGAAGTGTACCTGGGCGCCGGCAAAGGCCGTTACGCCGATGCTGCTACTTATGCCAAAAAGGTTATCGACGCCGGCTACTCACTGGTGCCGAAATACGACAACCTGTTTTTGGCCGACAACGACAAAAACAACCAGGAAGTAATCTTCCCGATTGTATTTGATGGCAAGAACACGCAGAGCTACGGCGGCACTACCTTCTTGACCCACATGGCCGTATCGGGCACGGCCGACAAAAACTGGGACCCTGGCTACTATGGCATCGGGAGCGGTTGGGGCGGCAGCCGGGCCACGGCCAACCTGTTTCAGCAGTTTCCGGATACGGCGTCCGACTCACGCGGCCGGTTCCATACTGCTGGCCAAACGATGGCTATCACCTCCCTCACCGATTTCAAGTATGGCTACGTGCCCGTCAAATTCCGCAACGTAACCTCAGCAGGCGCAGCCGGCTCCGATAACACGTTTGTGGATGCGGACTTCCCCATGTTCCGCCTGGGCGATATGTACCTGACTTACGCTGAGGCAGTAGTGCGCGGTGGTGGCGACCAGGCGCTGGCCTTGACCTACGTGAACCTGGTGCGCACCCGCGCCTACCGGGGCTCCACGGCTGGTAACATTACGGCCGCCAACCTGACGTTGCCCTTCCTACTTAACGAGCGCTCGCGTGAGTTGCATTGGGAGGCTACCCGCCGCACCGACCTCATTCGCTACAACCTCTTCACCAGCAGCGCCTACGTGTGGCCCTGGAAAGGGGGCGTACAGGCCGGTAAAGGCGTGGCCGACTACCTCAGCCTGTTCCCCATTCCGTCGTCGGAGTTGAGCATTAATGCTAACCTGACGCAGAACACAGGCTACTAAACCCAGCTACTTACTTGCCTGGGCTTTGAAATTATTTCCGCTATGGAAAGCGTTCCGAGCCTAGGCAAGTCAGTATTGCCTATCCTCTTTTCTCACCCACTCGTTAGCTTATCTCATGCAATCCTGGTTTACTAAAACTACCGTTAGCGCGCTTGCGCTATCGGCTTTGGCCTTGTCGTCCTGCAAAAAAGAGGATGTGCAGGCTACCCTCATCCCGACCAGCACGCCTACGCTGGCCGCCTCAACTAACACGGTGGTGCTAACGCAGGCCAATGCCGCTCAACCGGCCGTTACCTTCACCTGGACGCCCATTACCGGCTTTAACTGGACCAACGCGGAGCATCCATATAACCCGGCCGTGGCCTACACGCTGCAGTTTGATAAGAAGGGTAACAACTTCGCCTCTGCGGCTTCTATTGATGCCGGGTCTGGCCCCAACACCGTACTAAACGTGGCCGACCTGGACGCCGCCCTGCTGGCGGCGGGCATTGTGCCCGGCACAGCTACGGCCCTAGAAGTACGCCTGCGTTCAGTGTACGCAGCTAACTCGCCGCTGTACACGGCCGCCCTGCCACTCACGGCTACCACGTACGCCTACTGCGCGCAGCCCGCTAAGGCGTGGGGCATAGTGGGCCCAGCCGGCCCAGGCTGGCCCGGTGGCTCCATCGACTTCGTGATGACTTACGACTGCGATGCCAAAACTTACACCTATACTGGCTTATTCAATGGCCCTTCAGCCACCGCTACTGATGCTAACCAGTTCAAGTTTCGTTTCGCTAAGCATTGGGCTACCAGCCTGGGTGGCGTCGGCCCTGATGTACCGCTGGTTAGTGACAATGGGGGGAACTTGAAAATCAACGCCACCGGTACCTATACCGTTACGCTTTACAATGCGGCTGATACAACTAAAGCTGGTCTTGCTAAGGCTTACTACACCATTAAGTAGTAAGCCTAGTCCTTTACTAAAAAAGCCGCTGCTGGTCAGCGGCTTTTTTGTTGCCCTTCGTTTTCGGCACTAAAATGGCTAAATCCCTCTTTACCCGGTAACAACCTGCGCCAGCCTGTTAATTTTGGGCTTCCATCCGCTGCCGCTTACTCTATTATGTCAAATACCTTTTGCTTTAGCCTGCTGCTAATAGCTTCGCTGGCGCTTACCAGCACGGATTCTTTTGCTCAAACCTCCCTGGCCGGCACCCCGCGGCCCACGGTGACTACTGCCGCCGACCGCACCGATGCGCTCACCAACAACATGGCCCAGGCCCTGAGCCTCACGCCCGCCCAGGTAGAGAAAGTACGCGCCATCAACACCACGGCGGTGCGTAATGTGGAGGCCGCCCGCCAGCGCTACGCTCAGGAGCCAGCCAAGCTGCGCAGCTATGTGCAGGACATCAGCCTGGCCCGGCTCGACCGGCTCAAGGAAGTGCTTACTTCTACTCAGTTTACCCGCTACCAACAGAAGCGGGAGGAGAAAATGGGTATTCCAACTGTACGCGGCAACCAGGGCACGCCGCCTCCCGGGCTCCAGACTGGCCGTGGCGATGATAACTAATTTATTTACATATATTTAATAACTAGATACGAAAAAGGTCTGCTAACCAATTGGTTAGCAGACCTTTTTCGTATCTATGGCTTTGTTGCCGCCGGGCTCAGGTGGCGTAGCTCGTTGAGCGCAGCCTGGGACTCCTCGCGGTTTTTGTGGTTTTTGCGCGAGTTTTTATCTTCGTCTTCGGTGGCCTTAGTGTGGCGGGCAGGCGGCGCACTAGGCGCGGGGCCAGCTGCGTAAAAAGCCAGGATATTTTGTTGAAGCGCGGGCGTCAGCAGCTTGAATTTATCCTTCTGCAATTCACGTAGCAGTTCCTGGTAGGTTACGTCGGCCAGGATGTACTCGGTGGGCCGCGTGGGGCGGCCGGTATCGAGGTTGGTGTTGGGTATCGGTGGGGCCGCCTTGGTAGCCGCGGTATCGGTGGGCTGCTCGCGCACCAGTACCACGTACCGGGCCAGCGCATCGCGGTAGCTTCGCCGAAAGCGCGCCTCGTCGGCAGCGCTGGGCACGTTGAAGGCAAAGGCGCGCAACGGCCCGATTTTGGGCATAATGCTGAGCACGCCCGCCAATATGCGCGCCCCCAAACCCGGCCACTGGGCATCTGTGCCGAATTCCTTCTGGTAGGCACGGCGGCTGGTGTGGTACACGTAGTCGCGGCGGCGGGCGCGCGGGCTAATCCTGCGGATAGCCTTGCGTTGATTGACCCAAGCGGCGCGGGCGGCGGCGGGCAGCAGCTGGTTCACGGCCAGCCGGAAGGCCGCCAGACTAACATCCACATTGAACACCACCTGCCCCAGCTCTATGCCATACGTATCGCGGAAGGCACGCTCCAGCAGGTGTTTACTCGCCCGAAAGCCCACGTACTTGTGATAGTCCTGCGAGCGGTAGTGGCCGGCCGCTATCTGCACTACATCGAAGGAAAATTCCACTTCGGTGTGGTTAATCGGCGCTTGCTCGTAGGTGATAACGGGCCCAAACTCCGCCTTCTTTTTGGGGTACACGTTGGGCAGCACCAGGTTGGTAGCCTCGGGGTGGCCTACGTTGTCGGATGCGTAGTGGGCCAGCGCGCCCAAGGCAAAAGCATACTCGTTGCGCCCGTGGGCATCGCGCAGCAGGTTGGCCACAAAATCGCCCGAGCGCACGTAGTGCGTGAGGCTGGTAAATAATTCAGCCCCAAGCGGATAGTAACCCATGTCCTGCACAATGGCCCCGCCGTAGGCATAGCTTTTGGCCAGCAGCCAATCTTCCTTATTGCCACCGGGGTAGCGCAGTTGTAGCTGGGGCAGCAGGTACTTATTCCAGGTCGAATCGATAACCGACTGATGGGTGAGCACCGAGTATGCAGTGGCTGGCCACGCTTGCACTAGTAGCAGCAGCACCAGGCAGCGGCGCAACCAGCGCTTGATACGCAATGAGTTAGGAGTAAATGGGCTCACATTTTCAGGGCGCGCAGCTTGCTGAGCGCATCGGCCGTTTTCCGGCGGTTATCGGCCTCTTTCTCTTCCTTATCGGCCGGTTGGTTGGGTGCGTTGTTGAAGAAGACCAGAATGTCTTTTTTAATAGTAGGTGTCACCCGCTTGAAATCATCTTTGGCCAGCTCGCGCACCCACTCGCTGTAGGTGCGGTCGGCCAGCGGGTATTCGCCCAGGTGGGTGGGGTGGCCGGTATCGAAGTCGATGTTAGGTAGCCGCGGGGCCTGGCCCACGGCGCTGGTTTGCTCATGCAGCAGGTGGGCATAGCTGAGCACCGCTTCGTGAAAGCTTTTGCGGAAAACTGCCTGGGCCTCGGGCGTAGGCGCAATGAATTTCAACGACTTTAGCTTACCAACCTTGGGCAGCACCTGAATAATGCCCGCCAGAATGCGCGCCCCAAAGCCCGGCCGCTCGTAGTGCTTGCCGTACTCCTGCTCATACGCTTGCTTGCTTTGCT
Organism: Hymenobacter sp. H14-R3; assembly: GCF_030063445.1. GTDB lineage: Bacteria > Bacteroidota > Bacteroidia > Cytophagales > Hymenobacteraceae > Hymenobacter. Next base: position 58,678 of record NZ_JASITD010000021.1, read on the forward strand.
TATACACGTAGTCGCGGCGGCGAATGCGGCGGTTTACCTTGCGCAGCTCGTGGCGGTTGGCGCGCCAGGCAGCGCGGCTGGCCAGCGGAATGAGGTTGCGCACGGCAAAGCGGTACGAGCCCAAGGCCAGGTCGGTGTTGAAGAGTATCTGCTTCATTTCCAAGCCGTATGTTTCGGCAAAGGCCTGCTCTAGTAGCTCCTGGCTCACCTTGAAGCCGATAAAATCGTGATAGGCGGCGGTGCGGTAGCGGCCGGCAGCCAGCTGCACCACATCGAAGGCAAACTCGGTGCGGCCGTGCGCCACGGGGTCTTGCTCGTAGGTAATCACGGAGCCGTATTTGGCTTTCAGTTTCGGGAAAAGCATTGGCACCGTTTTGTTGATGCCTACCTCGTGCCCATAAATATCGGCCGCATAATGGGCCAATGCACCCAGCGCAAATGCATAGTCGGTACGGGTTTGAGCATCCCGAAGCAGATTCTCTACAAACTCGCCCGAGCGCACATAATGCGCTAATTCAGTAAATAGCGCAGAACCAAAGGGATAATACCCCATATCCTGCATAATGGAGCCGCCGTAGGCGTAGGCCTTGGCCTCGCGCAACTCCTCCTTCGTGCCCCCCGGGAAGCGCTTTTCCAAGGCAGGCTGAATGTAAGGTGCCCAGCAGGAGTCGATATTAGCCTGGTGGCTCAACACGGAGTAAGCTTGCGCGGGGCGGGCCAGCAGCAGGCCTGCGCCCAGCAGCAGCCCGAAGAGAAAACGTAGATTTAACACAGTATGAGGCAGAAAAAAGGTACAACCTCAACGGGGAAGTGGGGTGCCGTGTTGGGCCAACACCTGGCCTGCCAACTGCCAGCGGTTAGCCCCCTTACATAATTCCTTTCAAAACAAGCATTTATACCCAATTACTGACGAATTATTTTTTGGTCGACCTCCGCTATTGCGCATCCGGTGCCTGTTGCTCGGGCGGCGCGCTCAGGGCCGCCGCCACCGGCCACGCCGAGCTGCGAAACGCCACCGTGCGCAGCCCCGGGTACGGAAACTGCGGCGGCCCGGGCGGCAGCAGCATCGGTTGCGCCGCCTCCTGGCTCAGGGCCTCGCCCACCGAGCGCACCGCCCCGGCCGGCACGCCCAGCCGGGCCAACTCGTGCAGCAGCGCCGCGCCGTTGAGCTCAGCAATACGCACGAGCAGCAACTCCTCCAGGGCCGCCCGGTGGCGCACCCGCGCCGGGTTGGTGGCAAAGCGCACCTCCTGGGCCCAGTGGGGGCGCATCAGCACCAGGCACAGCTGCCGAAACTGCGCGTCGCTGCCCACAGCTAGCACCAGCCGCTGGCCGTCGGCGGCGCGGTACACGGTGCCGTAGGGCACAATACCGGGGTGCCCCGAGCCCAGTGGCAGGGGGTCGTGGCCGGTGCTGAGCCAGGTAGCGCCCTGGTTGGCCAGCGAGGCCAGCGCACTGTCGAGTAGGCTCACTTCAAGGAGTGCGCCAAGGCCGGTTTTTTCGCGCTGATATAACGCCGTTAGAATGCCTTCCTTGAGCTGGTGGGCGGCCAGCAGGTCGATGAGGGCCACTGGCATTTTTTGGGGCGGGTCATCCAGGCTGGCGGCGTTGAGGTGCATGAAGCCGGTTTCGGCTTGCAGTACGGCATCGTAGCCCACCCGCGGGCTGGCCAGCCCGTAGCCGGTGAGGTGCGCGTAGATGAGGCGCGGATTGGCCGCCGCCAGCGCGGCGTAGCCCACGCCAAATTTCTCGGTATCGCCGGGCTTGTAGCTTACCAACAGCACGTCGGCGGCCAGGGCCAGCCGGTGCAGCTCGGCCCGGGCGGCGGGCTGCGTCAGGTCGAGCGTAAGGGCCTCCTTGCCCCAGTTGGAAGCCGCGAAGTAGGCCGATACCGAGCTGTCGGGATTGTCGCCGGCCGTGCGCCAGGTGCGGGTTACGTCGCCGGCCGGCGGCTCTACTTTCAGCACATCGGCCCCCAGCTCGGCAAAAAACTGGCCCACCTGCGGGCCGGCCAGCACGGCGGCCAGCTCCAGCACCCGCAAGCCGGCAAAGGGAAGGTTATCAGACATTGGAAGCATGATTGAGGACAGCTACTATATCAGGGTACATGCCCCGGTCGGCCAGCGAAGCTAGCCGACCGGTTGTCGCGGGAGCGATAGCCGCACGACGCGTGCGCCGGTTGACACGTACGATGCCTGGCTGGTTGTTCCAGCATCGTTCCCGCGACCACCGGTTGGCCGGCTGCGCCGGCGGACGGGGCAACGGCCTGATATCAGCGCTAACTACATCGCCAACACCCGCTGGCGCATTACACCACGCCGGCCCGCGCAAACACCGGGAAAACCACCTCGCGCTCATCCGCGCCCCATAGGCGCGTCAGCTCCTCGGCCACCAGCAGCACGGCATCGGCCCCGTCGTGCTGCTGGCCGTAGTTGACCACCGCCGACCATGTGCGCAGGTAGCCCAGGTACCAGGCCGCCGACCACTGCCGCCGCACTGCAAACCGCGCCGTGCGCACCCGCGCAAACGGAAATTGCAGCCGCGCGTACTCGTCCAGCACGTGCCAGCGGTTGGCATCCCAGTAGGGGCCCACGGTTTCGTTATGAAAGTGCAGTATCAGCGCATCCAGCTCAGCGTCACCGGTTTGGCCCAGGCCGTAGCCCCACTCGGCCAGCACGGTGCCGGGGCCGGCCACGCGCCGCACCTCGGCGTGGTAGGCCGCCTGGTCGAACCAGTGCACGGCCTGCCCCACGGTAATGAGGTCAAAGTAGTCGTCCGGAAACGGCGTGTGCTCGGCAGTGGCTACCTGGTAGTGAATATTAGGCCGCTCGGTGGCTTCCGATAATTGATTGGCGCTGAGGTCAGTAGCTTCTACATCGCGAAACGACTCGGCCAGCACCACGGCCACCTGGCCGTTGCCGGTGGCGCAGTCCCAGGCCCGCAGGCGGTTGGGTACCTGCGGCAGCAGCCAGGCGTAGAGCTCGGGTGGGTAATCGATGCGGTAGCGGGCGTAGGCGGCGGCTTGGGCCGAAAAACGGTCGAGGGACATGGCAGGGAGGGTAAGCTGTGGCTTACCAGCCGAAAGGTCCATCTAATAGGACTACTTCGACGCGCAATCAAAAATTAAAGCCGGAAATGCGGGCCGGTGAGCCACCGCTTACCGCACACGCTGCCCCGCAAGCGGGACACTTATCCGGCTTACCTTTGTGCTAAATCAAGCGGTTTGCTGGCCCAGGAATGCAAGGTCAGCCCCTATTTCTCACTTCATTAGCTGCACCTTTGACTTTCCACGATTTCAATCTTCACGACGACCTGCTGGCCGGCGTGGACGCCATGAACTACCTCAACGCCACGCCCATTCAGGAGCAGGCGATTCCCAAAATCCTCGCCGGCAAGGACCTCATCGCCTGCGCCCAGACCGGCACCGGCAAAACGGCCGCCTACCTGGTACCGCTGCTCGACAAGATTTCGCACGCCGGCCACGGCACCACCTCCACCCTGGTGCTGGTGCCCACCCGCGAGCTGGCCACCCAGATTGACGAGCAGGTAACGGGCTTTGGCTACTTCGTAGAAGCCTCATCCATTGCCATTTACGGCGGTGGCAAAAGCGAGAACTGGGAGCAGCAGAAGCGCGCCCTCACCAGCGGGGCCGACATTATTGTGGCCACGCCCGGCCGCCTCATCGCCCACATGCAGCTCGGCTACGTCAAGTTCGACGACCTGAAGTACTTGGTGCTCGACGAGGCCGATAAGATGATGGACATGGGCTTTGCCGATGACATCCTCAACATTGTGCGCCAGCTACCCAAGCAGCGCCAGACGCTACTGTTTTCGGCCACCATGCCGAACAAAATCAAGGACTTCTCGCAGCAGATTCTGCAAGACCCCGACGAGGTGCGCCTGGCCGTGAGCAAGCCCGCCGCGGGCATCAACCAGCAGTTCTACATGACCTTCGACCACCAGAAGCTACCCGTGCTGGAGCACCTCATCAAGGCCCAGGACGTGCAGAGTATGGTCCTTTTTACCAGTAAGAAAGCCGCCGTGGCCGGCATCGTACGCTCGCTCAATAAGCTGGGCTACCCCGCCCAGGGCATCAGCTCCGACCGCACTCAGGAGGAGCGCGAGGACACCATGCGCGCCTTCAAAAACAAGCAGTTTCCCATTCTTGTGGCTACCGACGTGGTAAGCCGGGGCATTGATATTGACTCGCTGAGCCACGTAGTGAACTTCGATGTGCCCCGCGCCGCCGAGGATTATGTGCACCGCATTGGCCGCACGGCCCGCGCCGCCACCACCGGCACGGCCATCACCTTCATTGCCGACCAGGGCCAGGACCGCATCCTCAAAATCGAGCAGCTCATTGAGCGCGAAATCGAGAAGCAGGCCATCACCGAAGGCCTCGGCTACGGCCCGGCCCCCGAGTTTGACCCCAAGCGCTTCAGCGGCCTGCGCGGCAAAACCGGCCCGCGCGACGGTAACCGCAGTGGCGGCGGTGGTGGCCGCGACCGTGGCCCCCGCCGCGAGGGCGAAGGTGGCCCGCGCGCCGAAGGCGACCGCCGCGGTGGCAGCGGAACCGGTGGCGGCCGCGACCGCGGCCCCCGCCGCGACGAAGCCAAAAACGACCCGCAACGAGCTGAGCGAATGGCTAATGCCGCCGCCCGCCTGGCGGCCATTGATGCCGGCCAAACGCCCGTAAACGCCTACGTGGCCCCGCCCCGCGAGGCGCGCCCACCCCGTGAGCCCCGCCCCGAGGGTGAAGCCCCGCGTGCCCCGCGCCCACCCCGCGAACCCCGCCCCGAAGGCGACAGCCCCGAAGGCCAGCGCCCCCCGCGTGAGCCCCGCCCCGAGGGCGAGGCTGCTACTCCCCGCGAGACCCGCGCCGAAGGCGACAGCCCCGAAGGCCAGCGCCGCCGCAAGCGCGGGGGCCGCAACCGGGGCGGCCGTGGCCCCCAGCCCGAAGGCGACACTACCGCCACGCCGGCTGCCCCCAGCGCCGAATAGCACGCAGTCTTTGCACTGAATTTACAATCTCTTGGTTAACAATTAGTTAGCCAAGAGATTTTTTAATGACTACCCGCGTAGGACTTGTTGCATAGGTCTTGGGCGGGCTGCACACGAGCTGTTGCACTGCGTTTGGCATGACGCTCCTTTTCATTACTCATTCCCCACTACTCGTTACCCGTTACCCGCAAAATTCTGCTGAATCATCTGCATAAAGTTGCCTTCGCTCATTTTTGCTTTTGCTTCCAGAATACCCTGCGCATCGGCCCCGGCAATGTAGCGCAGCTGCGTGGTGCCATCGGTGGCCGCTTGATAAATGACTTCGGCAATCTGCTCGGGCTGCGAAGCGGCCCCGCCGCGGCGGTTGAAGGCAGCGAGTACGACGCGCATTTGCCCGGCGTAGGGGTTGGCCGCGCCGGCCGGGTCGGCAGTCATGTGCAGCGAGCGGCCAGCGAAATCAGTAGCTACGCCGCCTGGTGCCACCACTTTCACCCGGATGCCAAATGGGGCCAGCTCGTACCAGAGCGATTCTGAAAAGCCATCGAGGCCAAATTTGGTGGCGTGGTACAGCGAGTTCATGGGGAAGGCCGTGCGCCCACCGACCGACGTAATATTGATAATAACGCCCGCCTGCCGCGCCCGCATGGTGGGCAATGCCGCCTGCGTCACGGCAAAAACACCGAACACGTTGGTGGCAAACTGCTGCTGAATCTGCTCGGCAGTAGCCGTTTCAAATGGCCCCACCAGCCCGTAGCCCGCGTTATTGACGAGCACATCGAGACTACCAAAGTCCTGCTCGGCTTGCGCCACGGCTTGTTGCACGGAGGCCGCATCCGTCACATCGAGCGCATACACGCGCACGCCAAGTAAGTCACTGAACTTGGCATCGGCGGGGTTGCGCATGGTGGCGGCTACCTGCCAGCCGTGGGCGGCAAAAAGACGCACCGCCGCCGCGCCAATGCCCGTGGAAGTACCGGTAATAAAAACTGTTTGGGTCATGAGGAGGAGGAAGAAAAAATTGCGTTATAGGGGACGCAGCCGGCCTCTTTTTATTGCGGGCGTACGCAACATTTTAGCGCAAATGCGTGTCTTTTAAGATACTAACGCTTCTGGCCCGACCAATAAAGGTAACCCAGCGGAATTGATTTTTTTGTTTTTTATTACCCGCACGAACTTCTACCTTTGTGCCCCTACTACCCTCCCCCGCGCTCTGACTAGTAAGTTTGTGAATAGACCTTTGTTGCTCTTGCTGCCCGCGTTGGCAGCCCTTGGCCTGACCACGCAGTGCCAATCGAGCAAGCCCGCCGTAACGGCTGCCGCCGTGGCTCCGGCTACCAGCACGGCTGCGCCTAAGGAATATAGCTACACCACGGCGCCCAATGACCCGCTGGGCGTGCGCGTGTACCAGCTCGCCAACGGCCTGACGGTCTACCTGTCTGACTACAAGAACGCGCCGCGCATCCAGACGTACCTGGCCGTGCGCGCCGGCTCCAAAAACGACCCCGCCGCGGCCACCGGCCTGGCCCACTACCTGGAGCACATGGTGTTTAAGGGCACCTCGCGGCTCGGCACCAAAGACTGGAGCAAGGAAAAGCCGGAGTTGGATAAAATTGAGGGGCTGTATGAGAAATACCGCGGCGAGCGCAACGACCCCGCCGCCCGCAAGCGCACCTACCACCAGATTGACTCCGTCTCGGGCGTGGCGGCGCGCTACGCCGTACCCAACGAGTACGACAAGCTCATGGGCAGCATTGGGGCGAAAGGCTCGAATGCGCACACGTCCAATGAAGAGACTGTTTATCAAGAAGATATCCCGAGCAACCAGCTGGAGAAATGGGCCGCCGTGCAGAGCGAGCGCGTGAAGGAAATGGTGCCGCGCCTGTTTCACACCGAGCTGGAAGCCGTGTACGAGGAGAAGAACCGGGGCCTCGACTCCGACTTCAGCAAGGAGTTTGAGACCCTGAACGCCAGCCTCTACCCTACCCATCCGTATGGCACCCAAACGACCATCGGCACGATTGAACACCTGCAAAACCCGTCGATAACCGAGATTAAGAAGTACTTCGGCCAGTACTACGTGCCCAACAACATGGCGCTTTGCCTGAGCGGCGACCTGGACTACGACCAGACCATCCGGCTGATTGACAAGTACTTTGGCGAGTTGCCGAGCAAGCCAGTGCCCGCCTTTAGCGCGCCTGTGGAGCCGCCCATTACCGCGCCCATTATCAAGGAGGTGGTGGGGCCGCAGTCGGAAAACGTGATGCTGGGCTACCGCTTTGCGGGCAAGGCTACCCGCGACGGCCTGCGCATGCGGATGTTGGACAAAATCATGACCAACGGCCAGGCTGGCCTCTTCGACCTCGACCTCAACCAGCAGCAGAAAGTGCTGCAAGCCCAGACGTTTGCCGACCTCAACGACGACTACTCGACGCATGTGCTCTACGGCACCCCGCGCCAAGGGCAGAAGCTGGAAGAAGTGCAGGCCCTCATGCTGGCCGAAATCGCCAAAGTGCAGCGCGGCGACTTCCCCGACTGGCTCATCCCGGCCATCGTCAACAACGAGAAGCTGAGCCGCACCAAGAGCTACGAAAGCAACGAGGCCCGCGCCTCGGCCATGTACGAGGCCTTTATTGAGCGCATAAGCTGGGCCGACTACGTGAAGCAGAACGAGGATTTTGCAACCATCACGAAGGCCGAAATTGTTAAGTTTGCCAACGAGCACTACGGCTCCAACTACGTGGCCGTGTTCAAGCGCAACGGCGAGGACCCTAATAAGGTGAAGGTTATCAAGCCGGCCATCACGCCGGTGCCCGCCAACCGCGACGCGGCTTCTACCTTTTACACGCAGGTGAGCAAATTGCCGGCTACCGATTTGCAGCCGGTTTTCCTCGATTATAAGAAGGATATCCAGACGGCTACCATCAAGCCCGGCCTGCCACTTTATTACACCAAGAACAGCGAGAACGGCTTATTTAGCCTGTTCTACGCTATTGACCTGGGTACCAATAACAACCCGCTGCTCGACGTAGCTACGGACTATTTGCAGTACCTGGGCACTGGCAAGTATTCGGCGGCGCAGCTGCAACAGGAGTTTTACAAGCTGGGCTGCTCGTTTGCCGTCAGCAGCAGCCAAGACCGCGTGCTCATCAGCCTCAGCGGCCTCGATAGCAACCTAGAACCAGCGATGCAGCTGTTTGAGCAACTGCTCAACAGCCCGCGCCCCGACGCGGCAGCCCTCAAAAACCAGGTGGCCGGCATTTTGAAGCAGCGCCAGGATGCTAAGCTCAACAAGGGCGTGATTCTGAATCAGGCCATGCTGAACTACGCCAAGTATGGCGCGCGCAATCCGTTCACTGATATCGTGCCGGAAGCGAAGCTGAAAACCTTGAAGCCTGAGCAACTGACTTCGTTACTGAAGTCGCTGCCGACATACCAGCACCGCGTGCTGTATTACGGGCCACGCGAAATAAATGACAACCTTGGCTATGTTACTACGCCTAGCATAGCTACCATAATTAAGACCGACCACAAAACCCCCGCTACCCTCAAGCCAGCCCCGGCCGCCAAGGACTTTGCTGAGCAGCCGCTCAAGGAGAAAAAGGTGTACTGGGTTGATTACAAGATGGTGCAGGCCGAAATCCTGTTCCTGACCAAGGGCGACGTTTACGATAAAACGATGGCCCCCACGGTGGCACTCTACAACGAGTACTTCGGCGGCGGCATGGGCAGCATCGTTTTCCAGGATTTGCGCGAGAGCAAGGCGCTGGCCTACTCGGCCATGTCGCGCTATGCAAACGCGGATAAAACGGGCCGCTCCAACTACATTCTCAGCTACATCGGCACGCAGAGCGACAAGCTGCCCGAGGCCATGAGCGGCATGCAAAGCCTGCTCACCGACATGCCACTGGCCGATGCCAACCTGGTGATTGCCAAGCAGAGCATCCGCAACAGCATTGCCACCGACCGCATCACCCACGAGGGCGTGCTGCTCAGCTACGAGCGCGCCCGCCGCCTGGGCCTCGACTACGACGTGCGCCGCGACGTGTATGACCAAACCCAGAACATGACGTTTGGCGAATTACAGAAATTTCAGCAGGCCAAAATCAAGGGCCAGAACCAGGTTATCCTGGTTATCGGCTCTAAGGACCGGCTGAATTTCAAGGAATTAGCCAAGTATGGTACCGTGCAACAGCTTACTCTGAAAGAGATTTTCGGATATTAATTTCTCCCCTCCATCCCACCCCCGCTGGCGAGCGAAGCGTTGACCCGCTTTTGCCGGCTTTTTACTTTTTAGCGGCGCGAACGCGCACCTGCCCTTCGCCGCCGCTACACTGACATTTAATTTCCTAAATCACGCCCACCTCCATCATGGCCGAGCAGAAAATCACCATCAAAAACGGCAAGCTTAACGTTCCTGACCAACCCATTATTCCCTTTATCGAAGGCGACGGTACGGGGCCGGACATTTGGCGCGCCTCGCAGCTCGTATTCGATGCGGCGGTAGAAAAAGCCTACGGCGGCAAGAAGAAGCTGGTGTGGAAAGAAGTACTGGCCGGCGAAAAAGCCTTCAAGCAGCTCAACAACTGGCTACCCACCGAAACCCTTGATGCGTTCCGCGAATATCTGGTGGGCATCAAAGGCCCGCTGACGACGCCCGTGGGCGGCGGCATTCGCTCGCTCAACGTGGCCCTGCGCCAGGAGCTGGACTTGTACGCCTGCGTGCGCCCCGTGCGCTACTACGACGGCGTACCCTCGCCCGTGAAGCACCCTGAGCTGACCAACATGGTCATCTTCCGCGAAAACACGGAGGACATCTACGCCGGCATCGAGTACATGAACGGCACGCCGCAGGCCCAGAAAATGCTCGAATTCCTGCAAGACGAGATGGGCGTGAAGAAAATTCGCTTCCCCGACTCGTCGTCGTTCGGCATCAAGCCGGTGTCGAAAGAAGGCACTGAGCGCCTCGTGCGCGCCGCCATCAAGTACGCCCTGGAGCACAAGCTGCCGTCGGTAACGCTGGTGCATAAGGGCAACATCATGAAATTCACCGAAGGCGCGTTCAAAACCTGGGGCTACGAGCTGGCCGAGAAGGAGTTTGGCGCGAAGGTGTTTACCTGGGCGCAGTACGATAAAATCGTGGCCAAGCAGGGCGTGGCCGTGGCCGATGCCCTGCAAAAGCAGGCCGTTGACCAAGGCAAGCTCATCATCAAGGACAGCATCGCCGATGCCTTCTTGCAGCAGATTTTACTGCGCCCCGCCGAGTACTCGGTAGTGGCCACGCTGAACCTGAACGGCGACTACATTTCCGACGCGCTGGCCGCCATTGTGGGCGGTATCGGCATTGCGCCGGGCGCCAACATCAACTACCTCACCGGCCACGCCATCTTCGAGGCTACCCACGGCACCGCGCCCAAGTACGCCAACCAGGATAAGGTGAACCCCGGCTCGGTTATCCTCTCGGGCGTGATGATGCTGGAGCACCTCGGCTGGAAAGAAGCCGCCGCCCTCATCAACAAAGGCCTCGAAGCCGCCATCGCCAACAAGCGCGTCACCTACGACTTCGAGCGCCAGATGGAAGGCGCTACCTTGCTCAAAACGAGCGAGTTCGGCGAGGAGATTATTAAGAATATGTAGTAGCTTGGCAGTAGCCAATTAATGACAACCCCCGCGTTGGCTGAAAGGCTGGCGCGGGGGTTTTGCTTTGCAATAAACTTGTTACTCAGACAATTGCAAGTATAGAAGCCCCGTTTATTAACTTACATTGCGACAAGCTGGCTTTCGTTTGGCCATTCTACCTACTGAATTAGCTTTATAAAATGAAAAAGCGCTTGCTACTTGGCTTTTTACTGTGCAACATGGGCGTAGCCTATGCACAGGTATCCGTGATAGTAAACCCCGATGGCACGCACTCAGTGCTGCACCAAAACGGCAATACTGGCGTATTGGTGAACCCTGATGGCACCCATTCGACGCTGACACAGAATGGTAGTACAGCCTTGCTCGTCAATTCCAACGGCACGCATTCAGTTATCCCCAACACCAACACCAACCCAGCGGTGCTGGTGAATGCGAACGGCACGCATTCCATTATCCAGCGCACGGGTAACATCACTACGGTTACTGGCCCCGAGGGTACGCAAACGCTTATCGAGCCCACGGCTACCGATAGCACACGCCGGCTTAATTGGGGGTGGCTGCTGGGTGAGCGCAAGAAATAGCCTGCGTTGCGTAGCACATGCATACTGTAGAGTAGTGCCAAATATACTAAACCGTATCAGGCCTAATCTTACTCACCATCTGAAAGTTAAGTTTTTATAATTTCTCGCTTTGCGGCGGTGATAATGTCGGCAAAAGTTTTACTTTTGCCGACATTATCACTATTTCATTTTCCCGCATGACGAAGTCTTTACCCTGGCTGGCAGCCGCGCTTCTCCTCACCACCGGTTGCGAAAAGGCCCAGAAAGCCCAGGAAGCTTACAGCAACCTCTCAAAGCTCAGCGAGGCCGGTAAGAAGCTGGAAACGACGATGGAGGAAGCTAAGGACCGGCACGCCGAGCGCGTGCAAAAAGGCGACACGCTCTCCCTGCCCTACAAAGACCTTGAAAACTACCTGCCCGCCGAGGTGAGCGGCTATACCGCCGCCGCGCCCAGTGGCCAGTCGATGCGCACGGCCGGCATGGCCTTCTCCTCCGCCGAGCGCACCTTCACCCGCGACACGGCCGAGGTGAAAGTGAGCATAGTGGACTACAACGGGGCCAACCAGCTCTTTCAAGGGGCCTCGGCCATGTTTAGCCTGGGCCTCGAAAGCGAGGACGACGAAAGCCTTACCAAGGAAGCTAAACTCGACCTGAGTGGGGTGAAAGGCTCCGAAACTTTCCGCAAGAAAACGGGTGGGGCCGATATTACGCTGGCCGTGGGCGACCGCTTTCTGGTCACCATTTCGGGTACCAAGCAGCCCGACCTGACGCTGGTAGAAACCGTGGCCAAAAGCATGGACCTGCCAAAGATGGCCAAGCTTTGACCAACCCTGTGCCACTGGCTTTACTAGGCAAACAAAATAGACCTAATTATCAATAAACCTGATAATTAGGTCTATTTTGTTTGCCTGAATACGCTACTGCTAGCAGGCGATAAAAGCCAGCGGCCGGCCGGCCACCATGCGCTGGGGGTTGGGGCTACGGGCCGCTGGCGCCCCACCCCAGACTTGGCGGCGCCAAAGTCGCGGCCAGCACCGTAAATTTCGCCGATGCTACCCACCCGCCGCTCGTCTATTCGCCACGCCATGCGCTTGTTGCTGGCCCTTACGCTGGCGGTTACTGCTTTGCTGGCCCGCGCCCAGAACGCCCCGCCCGAGCGGCCCAAGGTCACGCGCATCCTGTTTTTGCTCGACGCCTCGGGCTCGATGATGGCCCCCTGGGAGGGCAAGCCGCGCTGGGAGGTGGCCAAGCGCCTGCTGGCCAAAATGGCCGACTCGCTCAACACCTACCCCAACCTGGAGCTGGGCCTGCGCGTGTATGGCCACCAAAGCCCCAACGCCGAGCAAAACTGCGAAGACTCGCGCCTCGAAGTGGCCTTTGCCCCCAGAAACGCCGCCGCCATCAAGGCGCGCCTCAAAACGCTGAAGGCCCAGGGCAACACGCCCATCACGTATTCGCTGGAGCAGTCGGCCAAGGACTTTCCGCTCGACAAAACCTCGCGCAACGTGCTGCTGCTCATCACCGACGGCGTGGAGTCGTGCAAGGGTGACCCCTGCGCGGCCTCGCTGGCGTTGCAGCGCAAGCACATTTTCTTGAAGCCCTTCGTAATTGGCATTGGGGCCGAAAAGGACTTCGGGCGCGCCCTGGAGTGCCTGGGCAAGTACTACAACGCGGCCGAGGTGAAGACCTTCCAAACGGTGCTCAACGACGTGATTGCCCAAACGCTGGCCAAAACTACCGTGGCCGTAAACCTCACCGACGAGGGTGGCCGGCCCGTGGAGTCGAACGTGAACCTGACGTTTGTGAACAACGTGACCGGGCAGCCCGAGTACAACTACGTGCACTACCGCGATAGCAAGGGCCAGGCCGACGTGCTCGACATCGACGCCTTGCAGAGCTACGACCTGGTAATCAACACGGTGCCGGCCGTGCGCCAGGCCAACCTGGTTATTCGCGGCGGCAAAGCCAACGTACTGACGTTCAAGACGCCGCAGGGTACGCTGGTGCTGCAACCGGCCAGCATTACGCCCAACCCGTATGGCGGGGCGGTGCAGGCCGTGGTGCGGGCGCAGGGCAGCACCGCCACCGGGCTGGCCCTGCCCTTTGGCGCGCACCAAAAAATGCTGGCCGGCAACTACGAGGTCGAAATCCTCACGTTGCCGCGCACGGTGCAGCGCGTGAGCGTGCGCCAGGGCCAGGCCACCACCGTGAGCTACGCTGTGCCCGGCACGCTCAACATCACCACCGACCTCAAGGGCTTCGGCAGCCTCTACAAACTCAACGACGACGAGTCGCAGACCTGGATTTACAACCTGCCCGAGAGCAGCAGCAAGCTCAACCTGGCCATGCAGCCGGGCGCGTACCGGCTGGTATTCCGCACCGCCACCAGCACCGGCAGCAAGTTTACCGACGTGCGCAACTTCACCATTCGCTCGGCGCAAACAACTTCGCTGAGCATTTTTGGGCGGTAAGTAGTGAAAGCTGTAACAGGTAATTTTCTGTACGATGCAGTGCTCCCCCGTATTGAGCAGATATGCTGGCCAATAGCTGGCCTCGGGCTAGTATACCGCTATTGCTTGCTTCGGGGTAACGATACGATGCTCATGGTGGCGCTAGGAACGCTGGCTACCGTGTATTTCTTGCGGGCTTTCGAGCCAAGTGATGAACTGGCTGAAACCGGCCCACCGCTCAATTTTAATTACGAACCAGTTGTTACTACGCCCAACCTGCTCCAGCAATTTCAGGGTATTTCTAGCGGCGGCCCGTTGATGGGCATTCTTTTCAAATTATTGTTTTGGGAAGGCGCGACGATGTCACTACTGCTAAGCGTACCAATAGTGGTCACAGTAGTTGCTTGGCGGCTAGCCAATGGTAGCCTAACCCGGCCAGCGATAGTAATTGCTGGCTTAAGAATTAGTGCCTGGGCCTATCCTACCGAGATTATGGTGCGTCAGTTTTACCGCGATGACCCGGATTTGGTGGAGAAAACGCTATACCAAGTCCAACATCCTAACGACCGGGCTGCTACTGCCGAGGTCCATCGCTTGCTCCAAAAGCGGCGCAAACGGCACCTCAAGTAATCCGCCCGTTAAACCCCGCCCCCCTTCCGGCGTCCAACCCGCGCATTCGCCCCCATCTCGCGTTTGGAAGACCCCGAAATCCTCCTCAAATTCCAGGACCCCGCCAGCCGCAACCTGGCCTTTAACCAGTTGGTGCGCAAGTACCAGCAGAAGGTGTATTGGCACGTGCGCAAGATGGTAGTGGACCACGCCGACGCCGACGACCTCACCCAGGACGTATTCGTGAAGGTGTTTCAACACCTGGCTAATTTCCGGCAGGATGCGGCCCTCTTCACCTGGATTTACCGCATCGCTACCAACGAGTGCCTGAGTTTTTTGCAAAGCAAGCGGCGCAAGTTTTTTCTGCCGCTCAATGACGTGGGGGCCGAGCTGGCCGCCAAACTGGAGGCTGACCCGGCCATTGCGGGCGATGAGATTGAGTTGCGGCTGCAAAAGGCCATTCTGCGCCTGCCCGATAAGCAGCGCCTCGTTTTCAACCTGCGCTACTACGATGAAATGCCCTACGAGCAGATGGCCGAAGTTACTGGCACCAGCGTAGGTGCTCTGAAGGCCAGCTACCACCACGCCGCCCGCAAAATTGAGGACTACGTGACGAAGGCCGATAACCTGACCGCAGCTACCGACGAAGCCGATTAAACTTTGCCGCCGCCTTTGTATCCAACGTTCATGAAAACGCCCTTCCGCCTCGATGAGCACCCGCGCCGCGGGCCGCAGCCGCTGAGCAGCCCGCCGGCCGGCTACTTCGAGCAATTGCCCACCCGCATCATGGCCCAGGTGGCGGCCCCGGCCCGCCGGCCGCAGCCGCTGGCCTGGCTGTGGGCTGCGCCGGCTTCGTTGCGTACGGGCCTGGCTTCCACACTGTTGCTGGGTACATTTGCGGCTTCGCTGTGGCTGGGTAATACCCCGCTGGGCCGCCCGGCCGCCACTGCCGATACCCTCGCGGCGGTGCCCCAGCAGCAATTATTGGAGTACCTCACCAACGGCGAAACCCACGTCGATATGCTGGATTTGGCCGAGCTGCCCACCCGCCAGCTGGGCCTGACCAAGCACTACTTGCGGCCGTCGGCCAGCGAGCTCACCGCCGCCCTGGATGGCCAGCCCGCCGATGAGCCCGGTGTATTATAAAAGCATAATCTATTATTGATGAGCACTTTACGATTAATACTAACTACCAGCCTGTGTTTACTGCTGCTGGGCGCACGCCAACCGGCGCACGCCCAGGGCCGCGGCCGCCCGGCTGCGCCGGGCGGCCGCATTACGCAGCTCGACAACGCCAAAATCGCCTTCATTACCTCGCGCCTCACTCTAAGCCAGGACCAGGCCCAGCGCTTCTGGCCGATGTACAACGACTTCGTAGGCAAGCGCCGCGAGCTCAACCGCTCGGCGCGCCTGCTGCGCCGCGACGCCAATAATCCCGGCCTGAGCGAGGCCCAGCTGCGCGACAATTTCACCCAGGATTTTACTATCCGCCAGCAGCAGCTCAACCTGGAAAAGGACTACTTCGAGCGCGCCCAGAAAGTGCTGACCTTGCGCCAGCTGGCCCAGCTTTACCAGGCCGAGCGCGACTTCACTAAGGAGGTACTGCGACGCGTGGCGGGCCCTAATGCCGCGCCGCCCGCTGCCGACTAGCCCCGCCCCTACCCCGGCGGCGGTACCTTTGCGGGCGTTATGCTTACCCCCCGCCAGCTTTTTCTGCGCCACCAGGCCCAAACCTCCGAGTTTCCCCTTTTACTGGAAATTGAGCGCGCCGAAGGCGTGTACATGTACACCCCTGAGGGCCGCCCAATTCTGGATTTGATATCCGGCATCGGTGTCAGCAACGTGGGGCACCGACACCCGCGCGTGATGCAAGCCATTAAGGACCAACTCGATAAATACCTGCATCTCATGGTGTATGGCGAGTTGGTGCAGGCCCCGCCCGCCCAGCTGGCCCACGCGCTGGCCGCCACCCTGCCCGCCCCGCTCGACACGGTGTACTTTACCAACTCGGGCACCGAGGCCATCGAGGGCGCGCTCAAGCTGGCCAAGCGCCACACGGGGCGCACGGGCCTGGTTTCCAGCCTCAATGCCTACCACGGCTCCACACACGGCGCACTATCCATCACCGGCTCCGAGGACTTTAAAAACAGCTACCGGCCGCTACTGCCGGGCGTAGTGCACCTGCGCTACAACGAGCTGGCTGACTTGCAGTTAATCACCCACGACACGGCCGCCGTAGTGCTCGAAACCGTGCAGGGCGAGGCCGGCGTGCGCCTGCCGCTGCCGGGCTACCTGCCCGCCGTGCGCCAGCGCTGCACCGAGGTGGGCGCGCTGCTCATCCTGGACGAGATTCAGTGCGGCTTTGGGCGCACGGGCACGCAGTGGGCCTTCGAGCAGTTTGGGGTGGTGCCCGATATATTGGTGTGTGCCAAGGGCATGGGCGGCGGCATGCCGATTGGGGCCTTTATCTCATCACCCGAGATTATGGTGGGCTTCCAGACCAACCCCATTCTGGGGCACTGCACCACGTTTGGGGGGCACCCGGTAAGCTGCGCGGCCTCGCTGGCTACGCTCCAAGTTATTCAGGAAGAGAACTTGCTGGCAGGCGTGGCGGCCAAGGCCGAGCGCCTGCGGGCGCAGCTGGTGCACCCTGCCATTCGGGAGGTGCGCAACTGCGGCCTGCTCATGGCCGTGGAGTTCGACTCGTTTGAGGTGCTTAAGCCGGTTATTGACCGCGCCCTGGCCGAAGAAGGCGTGCTGACCGACTGGTTTCTGTTCTGCGACAACTCGCTGCGCATCGCGCCGCCCCTCACCATCACCGAGGCCGAGATTGACGCGGCGGTGGCGGGGTTGCTGCGGGCTATTGGTAAGTGAGTAGATGAGTAAGTGAGTAAAGTCACTATTGACCACCTAATTGGTAGCCGATAGTGACTTTACTCACTTACTCATCTACTCATTTACAGCCTACCGCTGCGGCAACGCGTTGTAGTTCAAGAAGCTAAGGCTTTCCTCTTTGATGCGCTCGCGGGGCACGGCATCTTTCACACCTTGCGAAATCTTGCGCACCAGCACGCCCACAATGGCTTTGCGGAAGCCCAGCTTCTCGGCCATTATGATGCAAAAGTCCATTTCGGTTTCGTCCACGATGCCATCGGCGAGCATCATATCCACGAGGTCAAAAATCTGGTCGAAGCGCTCTGAGTCGTTGCCGGGCAAGTCGGAGAGGCAGTTGGTTTGGCCTTCCACGAGCTTGCGCACCTCACCGGCTGATACGCCGTTTTTCTTGCCCACCGTGATGATAAAATTCATCTCGCGGTCATCCACATGGCCATCGGCTTTGGCAAGGGCGGCGAGGTTGCAAAGGTGGCCTTTTATTTTTTTGGCCTGCTCATTTTCGAAAAAACCAAACATAGGAGTGCGGGTTGAGGGTGGGCGGTAAGACACCGAAAAATAGGCACGAAACACCTAATAACCAAGCGCCTGCTGCGCTATTACGGGTACTTGTACGTAACTACAACAAAAATGTCGGGCTTAAATTGCCAGGCCGCGTTCGGCAAGTGCGTTCGCCTCACGACCTTTGCGGGCTTACGGCCAATCCTGGGTTGGCACCGGGCGCTTTAGCGGACTTTTGACCATGAAGAGAATTGGAGTTTTTACCAGTGGGGGCGATGCCCCCGGCATGAACGCGTGCCTGCGGGCAGTAGTGCGGGCGGGTGTGTACCACGGCATTGAAGTCTACGGCATTATGCGGGGCTACAGCGGCATGATAAAGGGCGAGTTCGTGCGCATGGACTCGGCATCGGTGTCGAACACCGTGCAGCGCGGCGGCACCATTCTGAAATCGGCCCGCTCGCAGAAGTTTACCACCAAGGAGGGCCGGCAGGCCGCCTTCGACCAACTCGTGAACCACGGTATTGAAGGCCTAGTGGCCATCGGTGGCAACGGCACATTTGCGGGGGCCAACATCTTTGAGAAGGAGTTTGGCATCCCGACGGTGGGTGCGCCGGGCACCATCGACAATGACCTCTACGGCACCGACTACACCATTGGCTACGACACGGCGGTGAACACGGCGCTGGAGGCCATCGACAAGATTCGGGACACGGCCGACTCGCACGACCGCTGCTTTTTTGTGGAGGTGATGGGCCGCGACTCGGGCTACATCGCCATTCCGTGCGCTATTGGCGGCGGGGCCGAAATTGTGATGGTGCCCGAAACGGCCATGAGCGTGGAGGCCGTAATCGAAACATTACAAGATAGTTACAAGCGCCACAAAACCTCTTTTATCGTTATCGTGGCCGAGGGCGAGGAGGAGGGCAACGTGCACCAGGTGGCCAAGCGCGTGAAAGAAGCCATTCCGCAGCTCGATACCCGCGTCACCATTGTGGGGCACATTCAGCGCGGCGGCTCGCCCACGGCCTCCGACCGCCTGCTGGCCTCGCAGCTCGGCATTGCCGCCGTAGAGGGCCTGCTCAACGGCATGAAAAACGTGATGGCCGGCATCGTGGACCGCAAGCTGATGTACACGCCTTTTGAGGACACCATCAACAAGCGCAAGGTGATAAACCAGAGCTTCATGCGCATGGTGGAGATTCTGTCTGTTTAGTTGTGAATGAGTGAGTTGTGAATGAGTGAATGAGCATATTTTTCTCACTCACTCATTCATAACTCACCCATTTACAACTCAACCCACTGGTACGCCGCGTCGCGGCGCAGCCAGGTGAGTTGGTGCTTGGCGTAGCGGCGGGTGTTGCGCTGAAGCAGGCGCACGGCCTCGGCGTAGTCGTAGCTGCCGTCGAGGTAGCCGAATAGCTCCTGGTAGCCTACCGTTTGCAAGGCTTGATGGTAGCGGAAGGGCAGCAGGCCTTCTGCCTCGGCTGCCAGGCCCGCGCCGAGCATTTGGATAACCCGCTGGTCGATACGCTGATACAGCTCTTCGCGGGGGCGCGTGAGGGCTACTTTTACCACTCGCCAGGGCCGGCCGGCGGCCGTAGCTGCTACTGCCGCCGGGCCCCGGTGAAAGCTGGAAAACGGCTGGCCGGTGCCCCGCGTTACTTCCAAGGCGCGCAGCACGCGCTGGGGGTTTTGCAGGTCGAGGCGGGCGTGGGCGGTGGGGTCGGTGTGGGCCAGCTCGGCCACTAGGGCGGGCAGGCCCAGGGTGCTGAGCTCGTGTTGCAGCTGCTGGCGCACGGCGGGCGGCACGGCGGGCAGGTCGTCGAGGCCATCGGTGAGGGCCTGCAAGTACAGGCCCGAGCCGCCCGTGGCTACCACTACCGCGTGGCGCTGAAATAGCCCGGCCAGCCGGGCCTCGGCCTCGGCGGCAAAGCGGCCGGCGTTGTAATTCTCGGTAATACTATGGGAATCAACAAAATGATGCCGTACGCCCTGCATTTCGGCGGGCGTGGGCTTGGCGGTGCCGATGCTCATTTCGCGAAAAAACTGGCGCGAGTCGGTCGAGACGATTTCGGTGGCCAGCTGCTGCGCCAGCGCCACGGTGAGGGCGGTTTTACCCACGGCGGTGGGGCCGGCCACGGCCAGCAGCACGGGGCGCGGGTCGATGGCGGTGGGCGCTAGCTGGGCAATAATTTCGGGCGGGAGCATGGCAGGTGTGCGGTAAGCTTTAGCTTGCCGTAAAAAAATAGCGGGCAATAATAATCCGGCAAGCTAAAGCTTACCGCGCATTCAGAAGGTCAGCATACAGCTGCACCAGGGTTTTTGCTTCCTGCTGCCAGCTCCACTCGGCGCGGGCGCGGCGGCAGTTGGCGGCCAGGCGGTGGTAGTGCGGGCCGGGCTGGCCGCCGGGCAGCAGGCGGGCCAGCGCCGCAGCCAGCGTAGCGGGGTGCAGGTCGGGCACCAGCTCAGCTACCTCATACTGCTCATTGAGCGCGCGGTACTCGGGGAAGTCGATACAGAGCTGCGGAATGCCCGCCTGCACGTAGTCGAAGAACTTGTTAGCCAGCGAGTAATAATAACTCAAGCCCGTGTTTTCGAGCAGCATAATGCCCACTGTAGCCTGCGCCGTGAGCACCCGCAGCTCGGCGGGCAGCACGTAGCCCCGAAACTCGGCCTGGCCGCCCGGGTACGCCCCGGCGGCCAGCAGCCCCAGCCGGGCCGCCTGCTGGCGCAGGGCCGCCGAGCAGTCGCCCTCCCCACAAATAACGAGGCGCGCCGGCACCTGGGGCAGCGCGGCGAGCAGCTCGGCCAGGCCCCGGCCTACGTTGAGCGCACCCTGGTAGAGCAACGTAGACGCCGGGTTAGCTGATTTATCAAGTAATTGATAATCTGATACTTGTGTTTCATTAATCGGCACGTTGCGCACCACGCCAAACGGGCAGCCGGGGTGGCGCTGCGCAAAGAGCCGGGCCAGTGCCGGCCCCACCGTGTAGCGCAGCTGCGCGCGGGGCACCACGAAGTTTTCGACCCATTGCCAGGCGCGCTGCACGCGGGGGCGGGCCACTACCTCGGGCACCTCCGTAAACAGCTCGTGGGCGTCGTACACGAAGGGCTGCCCCCCCAGCCGGGCGCGCAGCCAGGTGGGCAGCGCGGCATCGAGGTCGGCGCAGGCCCAGGCGGCGGCGCGCTGGCCCAGCAAGTAAAGCAGCAGCCGAAGGTTGTATTCGAGGTAAAACAACTTGCCGTGCTGAAACCAGCCCCGCAGCCGGTGCTGGGCGTAGGGCTGCGGGGCCAGCGGCACCGAGCCGGGGCGTTGCCAGCCCACCAGCAGCACCGCGTAGCCGGCCTGCGCCAGGCTGCCGCAGATGCGCTGCATCCGCTGGTCGTAGCTAAGGTCGGTGGTGACGGCGAAAACCAGCCGGGCAGGAGATATTGGCACGAAATAGGCGGAACGGCGGAGCCGCCGTAAATTCAACCCAAAACTAAGCCCGCCGCCGGCCCGGCAACACGCCCGGTCAGCTTGGCAGGTTTGTTAAATCACTATGCTAGCTCACTCTCCGGGGCCGCTGTTGCCGGCTACTGCGCTTATGCTCGACCAGTTGCAGCTCGCCTACATCGTGCTCAACTGCCAGGGTTTTTTCATCGACGTCAACGAAACGTTTCAGGGCATCAGTGGCTACAGCCGGGCCGAATTACTGGGCCAGCACTACCACCAGCTGCTGGCCCCGCCCGACCGGCAGGCCGCGCGCATAGCGCGGCTAGGACGTATTCTGGACGGCAGCGAGGCTGGCCCCACGCACTACGAGTCGGAAATCAGCACCAAGGAGGGCGAAATCCTTACTATGCAGTGGCAGGCCAACCTACTGCGCGATGAGCAGAACAAAATAGTGGGCCTGTGGGGCGCGGGCTACCAGCTCACCGGCGGGCTGGTGGTGGGCAAACCCATGCCCGCCCTGCCGGAGCCCACCTATCTGCGCGAATTTTTCGACAGCTCGCACGACCTGATTTTGCACTTGAGTGCCACCAACGTGCTGCTGTTTGTGAACCGGGCAGGACAGGAAAAGCTGGGCTACACCGAGGCCGAGCTGCTGGGCCGCCCCCTCACCGACGTGGTGCATCCTTATTACCGCGCCAAGCTCCTCTACCAGCTGCGCCGCCTCTACGAGGGCCAGGCGCTCAACAAGCTCGAAACCGTGCTGCTGACCAAGTCTGGCCGGCCGGTGCATCTTATTGGCTCGGTGAGCAGCGAGCAGGTGGCGGGCCGCTTGCCCAGCGCCCGTGCCGTGCTGCACGACATTACCGACCGCATCAAGGCCGAGCGGCTGCAAAAAGTATACTACAGCATTGCCAACCTGGCAGTATCGGCCCACGACTTGCCGGCCCTTTACGGGGCTATTCACCGCGAGCTGGGCAAGGTTATCGAAACTGATAACATCTTTATCGCCCTCTGCGACGACGACCGCACGCAGCTCCAGTTTGTGTACTACGTTGACCAGCACGCCTACTTTGAGCAGGGCGGCGGGCGGCCGTTTTCGCTGGGCATTACCGAGTACGTGATTGAGCAGGGCCAGCCCATGTTCTTTACCCAGGCCGACTTGCTGCGCCTGATGCGCAGCGGCGAAATGACGGCCTTTGGGCGGCTGCCGGCCGTGCTGCTGGCTTCGCCGCTGAGCGTGGGCGACCGCACCATTGGCGTGCTCACGGTGCAGGAATACGAGCGCGCCGACCTCTACACGCCCGGCGACCTCGACATTCTGCACTTTATTTCGGGGCAGGTGGCGCTGGCCATCGACCGCAAGCGGCAGGAGGAGCACGTGGCCCGCCAGAATGCGCGCCTCAACGCCATTTTTGAGAGCGGCGACAACCTGATGTGGAACGTGAACCGCCAGGGTATTCTGGTATCATTCAATCGTAACTACGCCAATTTTTACCAGCTGCGCAACGGCGTACTGCCTACGCAGGGCCAGAGCGTATTTGAGAATGACATTGCACTGAGCGATAAATCTACGCGTAAGCTATTCAAGAACAGCTATTTATCTGCCGCGCAAGGCACCGCGCAGCAGCTGGAAGTGCAGCTGCGCATGGCCAAGGCCCCCAGCATCTGGCTGAGCGTGAACATGGCCCCGGTATACTTGTCGGACGGCTCGTTTGAGGAAATTTCGGGGCAGGCCCAGGATATTACGGCCAGTAAAAACTCGCAGTTGGCGCTGGCTGCGCAGGAAGAGAAGTTTCGCTCCATCTTCGAGTCGTTTCAGGACATTTACTACCGCACCGACCGCGAGGGCCGCTTTACCATTCTGAGCCCCTCGGTGCGCGATGTAATGGGCTACAACCCCCTGGAAGCCCTCAGCTACCACGTGCAGGACTTTTACTGGCAGCCCGAACAGCACCAGGTAATGCTGCGCACCCTGCGCGAGCACGGCGAGCTGCGCAACTTCGAAACCCAGCTGCGCCACCACAACAATTACCCCGTGAGCGTGCTCGTGAACGCCCGCCGCACCAAGTTTGGCACCGAGGGCATTGCGCGCGACATCACCGAGATTCGCCGCATTCAGGACGACCTGCGCCTGGCTAAGGAGGAGGCCGAGGCCGCCTCGGCCGCCAAAACGCAGTTTTTGGCCAATATGAGCCACGAGTTGCGCACGCCCATGAACGGCATCATTGGCATGATTGACCTGCTGGGCCAAACCAACCTCGACGGCGAGCAGGCCGATTACGTAGACACCCTGGGCACCAGCACCGAGTCGCTGATGACCATCCTCAACGACATCCTGGACCTGTCCAAGATTCAGGCCGGCAAAATGCGCCTCAATGAGGCCCCCCTGGAGCTGAGCCCGCTGCTCGATCGCCTAGTGGCCCTGTTTCAGTACCGGACTACTCAAAAAAACCTGCGCTTTACGTGCATATTGGCCCCCGGTACGCCCACCATCGTTATTACCGACGAAACGCGCCTGCTCCAAATTCTTACCAACCTCATTGCCAACGCCATCAAGTTCACGTCGCAGGGCTCGGTGAGCGTGGTAGTGTCGGCCTCGCCGGCCGAGGAGGACTTTTACACCCTGCGCTTTGCCGTGCAAGACTCCGGCATCGGTATTTCGGCCACCGATGCCGCCCGGCTGTTCACCAGCTTCACGCAGCTCGACACCACGCCCAGCAAAGCCTACGGCGGCACGGGCCTGGGCCTGGCCATCAGCAAAGAGCTGGCCGAGCTGCTGGGCGGTACCATCGGGGTGCTGTCGGACACGGGGGAGGGCAGTATTTTTTGGTTTACTATTCGTTGCCAGGTACTCACCCCGGCCCTGGGCACCGCGCCGGCCGCATTGCTCACCCCGGCCCCGCCTGCTCCGCTTGCCCTGCCGGCGCCCGCGCCAATAGCCCTGCCTATGTCCGCCTCCCCCCCCGCTATACCCGCCAGCACCGAGCCCCTTGCGCCGGGGCCTCGCATTCTGCTGGTCGATGACAATGCCATCAACCAAAAGGTAGCCGCGCGCTTGCTGAGTAAGCTCAACTACCAGGTCGATATTGCCAGCGACGGCTACGAGGCCATTGCCCGCGCCACCGCGCCCGATGCTGATTATCAGCTGATTCTGATGGATATCCAGATGCCCCGCCTCGACGGTATTGCTGCTACCCACGCCATTAAGGAGCAGCTGGGCGCGGCCAGCCCGCCCATTGTGGCCATGACGGCCTACTCCATGCCCGACGATGCGGCCCGCTTTGTGGAGGCCGGCCTCGATGACTACCTGGCTAAGCCCGTGCGGCACCAGCAGCTAGCCGACATCCTCACCCGCTGGATAGCCCCGCCGGCCGCCAAGCTGGCGCCGGTGGCTCCCGTGCTAATCGACCCCGATGTGCTGGCGCACCTGCTCGATTTGGGGGGCATCGACTTTGCCAATGAGCTGTACGTCGAGTTTGTGGAAGAAGCCTCCGCCCTACTGGCGCAGGCCACTGTGCACTGGCAGGCGGCCAACCTCGATGGGCTACATCCCCTGCTGCACCAGCTCAAGGGCACGGCCGGTACGCTGGGCCTCACCCAGCTAGCGGCGCAGGCACTGGTATTGGAAAAAGCTGTTAAACACAAGGAAAACAGTATTTTGCAAGCCGGAATACCCGAGCTAAACCGGTTGTTTGAGCATTTTATTGCTCATTACCCTACCCAGCTCACTACGTAGCCGGCGCGGCCGGCGGCCCTGGCATGCGGGGCGGATTGCTGATTTCTTGTAAAAAATGCCAGCTGCCGGCTGGGGTCGTGGCAAAGCGTGCAACGTTAGCTACTGCTTCACTGCACGTTCGCGGCAAACTATGCTGCAATAGTCGCGCAATACGTTCTTTTTAGTTGACATTGCGTTACGTTTAGTGTTTATTGTCCCTATTCCATTATACCCTTTCCTCTCACCCCCCCTTGCCCACCTTTCCTATGGCTCCCAGCGCTACCCCCAAAACCATCCTCATTGCTGAAGATAGCGGCGTCATCCAGGCCATTACCCGTAAGATTCTGGAGCAGCAAAAGTACCGTATTCTCATCGCCAAAAACGGCGGCGAAGTATTACGGCAACTCGAAGCCCAGCTCGAAAGCCAGCCCGTCAATGGTGTGCTGATGGACATTAATATCCCCGTTCGCAACGGCTTGGACTGTACCCGCGACATTCGGGCCCACGCCGACCCGCGCATTCAGGAACTCCCCGTGATTGCCATTACCGGCAACGCCAATAACTACTCCATGGAGCAGTTTCGAGAGGCAGGCATTACCGATTACCTCCCCAAGCCGCTCGACTTTGATGCCCTGGTGCGCATGGTGCGCCAGCACATCGGCTAGCTGCGCATCGTAGCCAATGGCTGTTGGCTGGCTAGCCGCTTTTTTTGTTGCCCAAAAGCTAACGGCCAACAGCTATTGGCTAAACGCCTATAACTATGAAACTGACCTTCCTGGGCACGGGCACCTCCTCGGGCGTGCCGATGATTGGCTGCACCTGCCCGGTGTGCCGCTCGCTCGACTACCGCGACCACCGCCTGCGGGTGTCGGTGCACCTGGCCGTGGAGGGGCGCAGCCTCGTCATCGACACGGGCCCCGATTTTCGGCAGCAAATGCTGCGCGCCCACATCAGCCACCTCGACGGCATCCTGTTTACCCACGAGCATAAAGACCACACAGCGGGCCTCGACGATGTGCGGCCCTTCAACTTCCGGCAGCAGCAGGAGCTGCCCATCTTCGCCGAGCCCCGCGTGCTGGAGCAGCTTAAGCGCGAGTATGCCTACGTATTTGCCGAGCACAAGTACCCCGGCGTGCCGCAGCTGAGCGTGCACCCTATTCTCGACGACCAGCAGACTTTCGACGTGCTGGGGCTGGCCGTGCAGCCGCTGCGGGCCCTGCACCACAAGCTACCGGTGCTGGGCTTCCGGCTCGGTGGTCTGGCCTACATCACCGATGCTAATCACCTATCGGATAGCACATTAGCGCAGATGCGTGGGGCTGACACCATCGTGCTCAATGCCCTGCGCCACGAGCCGCACGTGTCGCACTTTACCCTCAGCGAGGCCGTAGCCATCCTGGAGGAGTTGCAGCCGCGCCGTGCTTACCTCACCCATATCAGCCACCAGCTGGGCCGCCACCGCGAGGTAGAGGCCCAGCTGCCGCCGTGGGTGCGGCTGGCCCACGATGGGCTCGCGGTGGATATTTAACAAGCAGCCGACCCTGGCAGCCAGGGCCGCGTGGCGTGCCTGCTACGTGGTGCAACACGCTGTTTCCACAAGCACCTGGGCCCAGGCTGGGCGCTGCTTAGGCCCGTAACCAGTTTATGCACACCAATTATTATTTTCTGCGCCAGCTGGCTCCGGCCCTCACAGCGCAGCTGCGGGGCTACCGCGTGGCTAGCTGCTTTTCGCAGGAAAAGGACGAGCTGGTCATCGGCCTGCTAAGCGAAACCGGCACCGAGTTTTGGCTGAAAGCGCAGCTGGGCGCGGCCTTCCCGGCGCTGGCCCTGCCCGAAACCTTCCACCGCGCCCGCCAAAACTCGGTCGACCTGCTACCCGAGCTGCTGGGCCGCACCGTGGCCCAGGTAACCGTTTGGCCCCAAGACCGAGTGCTGCAATTCACGTTTACCGAAGACGGGGCTACGCTGGTTTTCAAGCTCTACGGCCCCCGGCCCAACGCTATATTTCGGCCTGCGCCCGGCGCGCCGGCCCAGCTGTTTCACCAGCGCTACGCCACCGATGCCGACCTTGGCCCCAGCCCCGCCGATGCGCCCGCGCCCCCCGTGGGCCCCACCGGTAAGCTGCCCCCCGCCCTGGCCGACCTGCCGGCCCGCTTCCTGCGCGAGCAGCGTGGCTACGCGGCAGCTTCCTTACCCCAACAGCAGCAGCTCGCCGATGCGCTACGCCTGGAGCTGGAAAACCCGGCCCACTACTACGTCATTTACCTCGATGGCCGCACCCGCCTGAGCCTGGTGCCGCTGGGCGAGCTACTGGCCACGCTGCCCAGCGCCGACCCCATCGGGGCGCTGCGCCGCTTCGTGCCCCTGGCCCTGGCCCGCCGCGCCCTGGAAACCGAGCGCCGCCAGCTACGCCAGCTGCTCACGCGCCGCGCCGACGAGGCCGGCACCAGTGCCCACTTAGCTGGCCAGCGCCTGCACGCCTTGGCCCACGAGGCTGGCTACCGCCACCGCGCCGACCTCATCATGGCGCACCTGCACGCCATTGCGCCGGGCACGGCCCAGCTCGAAGTCATCGACTTTTACACTAATGAGCCCGTGGTGCTCAAGCTCAAGCCCCTCGAAAAGCCCCAGCGCACCGCCGAAAACCTCTACCGCAAGGCCAAAAACCAGCAGATAGAAGAGCGGCAGCTGCAAGGCCGCATCAACAGCCGCGAGGCCGAAGCCCTGCAAGCCCTGGAGCTGCTGGAAGAGCTGGATGCCCAGCCGGCCCTGGCCGAGCTGCGCGGCCTGCGCGCCTGGCGCAAGCAGCACGCCCTCGACCCCACCCCGGCCGCCACGAAGGCCGCCACGGAGCTACCTTTCAAAGTATTTGAGGACCAGGGTTTTACTATTCTGGTGGGCCGCAACGCCCAAAACAACGACCTGCTCACCCAGAAATACGCACACAAAGACGACCTCTGGCTGCACGCCAAGGACGTGAGTGGCTCGCACGTCGTTATCCGGCATCGGGCGGGGCAGCCGGTGCCCGAGCCCGTGGTGGAGCACGCCGCGCAGCTGGCCGGCTGGTACTCGCGCCGCCAGCACGACTCGCTGTGCCCGGTCACGGTGACGCCCAAGAAGTTTGTGCGCAAGCCCAAGGGCGCGCGGCCCGGCCAGGTGCTGGTCGAGCGCGAGCGCGTGGTGCTGGTAGTACCCGGCAATCCGTTCGAAAATGTAGCGTAAGCTTCAGCTTGCGAATCGCGCAGTAATCTCCCCACAATTTGCAAGCTGAAGCTTACGCTACATACAAAAAAAGCCCGCTTTAGAGCGGGCTTTTTTATTCTACGTGCGCGCGGGGAGATTCGAACTCCCACACCCGAAGGCACCACCCCCTCAAGATGGCGTGTCTACCAGTTTCACCACGTGCGCAAAGGGCAATCGGTAACTTGCAGTCGGCTTGTGGCCGAGTTCGCTGAGGCGGCGAACTGGGTGCAAATGTACTACGGCGGGCCACATTATCAAATTAACCGGCTGCTTTTAACTCAAAAAATGGCTCATTCAGGCTACCCTCATTTCTTTAGCCCTTACTTGGCAGCCCTTTAGCTGCCGCTGGGCTACCCCTATTTTTTCTGTTACGTATGCTCTCTCCTTCTCCACCGGCTAATAAAAGGTCTTTTTTCGGGCGCTTCGCTGAAAAAACTGCCAAGTATTCGGGCTCGACGGCCGTTTTTGTGAGTGCGGTAGGCATCGTGCTAATCTGGGCCATTACGGGACCGCTTTTCAAGTATTCCGAAACCTGGCAGCTGGTCATCAACACAGGCACTACCTGTATGGTCCCGGAGGATAGGGGAGTGGGTCAAGCGTCAGGTCACGTTTAAAGATAGTAGGATTTTTACGCCATTCGGCGCAAATGAATTCGTAGGGAGTCAGGCCCTTTAACCGCTTGAGCCGTTTGGCATAGTTGTAAGCAGCTAAGAAGGTCTGCAGGTGGGT
>NZ_JASITD010000022.1 GCF_030063445.1 Hymenobacter sp. H14-R3
GGTAGAACAGTGGCAAGACCGCCAGAATGCGCGGCCCAAGCCCCGCAACTGGCAATTCAAAACGGCCGATGCTCGCATCAAACTTGCTAAATTATACCCGACTATCTAATGTTTTTCAACCACTAGCGCGTGAGGCCAGCCGAGGCGCTAATTGCCGGCCAGCAGCCAAGCGAAAAGTTGTTTCGGCTGGCAGCAGCGGCAGCTTTTGTCAATGCTCAGCCTCTTGAATACAATACTTTCAAGATACCCATAGGCCGTAACCTGCCGAGACGGGCTTTATTAGAAACCAGCAGCACGCAGCACTTGCAAGGCCCGGCCGGTACCGCTTTTGCGGCCAGCGTGGGCGGCATGGCCAGCCAGGTTGCTACTCCTGCCAATTAAATTACTCTATATACTGACGGAAGCTACTGACCAACTGCTCGCCCGCGTAGACGGACGGCTCAAAGTGATGGGTGGCTCCCGCTATACCGCCTAATGGGACCTGCCGGGCCTCACCTACGGCGTGCTCTTGACCAGCGCCATTGCGCGCGGTTACGGAGTGCACGCTGGATGTGCAGGAAGCGCAACATGCTCCCAGAGTGCTGGCATTGCTCACATAACTGGATGCGCCGCGCCTGCAATCCATCACTGATAAGGTGGGGCAAGCGCTATCTCATGGCGAGGGTGATACTACTGAAACGCTTCATTCTCTGCAAGATGTGACTAAGGTGTACGCATCAAAACCGCTGG
Organism: Hymenobacter sp. H14-R3; assembly: GCF_030063445.1. Classification (GTDB taxonomy): domain Bacteria; phylum Bacteroidota; class Bacteroidia; order Cytophagales; family Hymenobacteraceae; genus Hymenobacter. Next base: position 730 of record NZ_JASITD010000022.1, read on the forward strand.
CCCTGGTGGCCAACACGCACGAAAGGGCTCGCCACGCCGCCATGCCAGTGCGAATCACTCACGAGGAAAGTAAGCCGGAGCTTGTGGTGGCCACCGCGAGCCGGCAGACGCTACCCGAATCGTTTACGGGCAGTCAGGAGGAGAAAATGCAAGTGACCATCGGCGACCCAAAGGCGGCGCTAGCGGCCGCGCCGGTGCAGTTAGAGCAGTTCCCAAATCAGTGTACAGATTGGCTAAAGCCGGCAGTCCGCACCGTACACCGACCTAGAGCCTGTTATGTACTTATGAGCGGTTTGACGTGTCGCGCCAGTATGATGCCGAGAAAAACGAGGAAGTGAAGTTGCTGCAAGCTACTGGCGAGGCGTTCGTAATCGCGGACCAGCCGGCGGGAACGACTCAGCCAAGCAAAGGTGCGCTTTACGACCCAGCGCCGAGGTGGGAGCACAAAACCCGTCTGCCTTTCTGGTTTTTTAACTACTTGCAAGTCAATGTCATGCACAGCCGCCGCGTATTCTGCCTCCTCCCCCGTATAGCCTGCATCTCCGAAGACGACCTGCACGGTTTGGCCCATCCGCTACTGAACTTGGTGGCACAGTTCCCCCACCTGTGCCCGCTCCTGTTCGTTGGCCGGCGTTATGACCACACTCAGTAAATGGCCCAGCGTGTCGACGGCGATGTGGGCCGTGCTGCCCTTGCGCCGTTTGCCCCAGTTGTAGCCCGCCCGGTGGCCACTTTCCGGCGTGCTTTGCAACACGCACCCGTCGAGGCTAACGGCCGTGGGCGTGGCTGCCCGCTCCAGTAAAAGGCGCTGCAACTCGTTCAAATCATGCACCATGTCTTCAAGTACGCGAGCATCCCGCCAGCGCTGCCACTGCTGGTAAAACCGTGGCCCACGGCGGCAGGTCGTGAGGCAGAGAGCACCAGGGGTAACCCGTGTGGGCCAGATAACGCAAGCCGTTGAACAGGGCGCGCAAGGCAATTCCCGCTGGGGCGCATCTTCGCGCAGCAGTACCAGATCCGGGGCTACAAAGGCCCACTCGTCATCACTTACATCGCTGGGATAGCTTCGAACAACTGTTATACCCCAAGTTACGCCCCAAGTGCATAACACGCTCTAGGAACTACTCTAGCCAGTGGCAACTCTCTCAAGAGTTTGCACGCCGCAAAAACAGCCTTGCCCATCACAAATACTTGGCGGCGGTAGTCGTTAGTACTGCATAAGATGCGGCTGGTGCTAGTTGCAACACCTTGCTGAGTCGGCTTGGCCTGTAGCGCCTATACTGCGGCAGCCGACCGCAGGAAATCCACGCAGTGGAAATGGCGCATTTGGAGTATAAAATCCAAGAAGAACTGACAGGCCACTGCCGCATCGGTAGCGGTGAAGATGGGCGGCTAGTCGTCGCCCCACTACGAGTAAAATATGGCCCACTAGCAGTCATCGTGCGGCAGGCTAAGGCCATCGTAGCTCCGCGTGTTGATGGCACAGTTCGCTGGGTTGCAGCCTTTTGCTTCGACGTGGCAGGCTAGCTCAACGGTGGTCATGGCGGGTGGCTTCAGGTAGCCGAAATGAAGGACAATCTTTGATTTGATAGCAAATAACTAATAATACATTGTTTATCAGTTAATTAAGAGGCATATAGCTCCGTTATTGGCAAGCTGAAGCTTATCCTACACTGCTTTTTTAGAAATTTAGTCTTATCGGTGTGTTCTTGGGAGTGCGATACGTTTTGAGCCAGGCTTTCAGCGCGGTAGGGTCGTGCTCGAAGGCCAGTACCTCGGCGGCCAGCTGCTTGGTTTTGGCTTCAAGCTGCTGCTTTTGCTGCTGGTAGTCGTAGTCGATGCCGGAGGCGGTGCGGGTGTAGAAAAACGAGCGGCCGGTGAAGGCGGCCAAGTCCTGCTGCTCATTGAAAAGAGTTTGGTCCAACTCCTGCACCTGCTCTTTGAGCAGCTTGTTGTAGTAGCGCAACTGGTCTTCGGCCAAACTTTCGAGGTGGCTTTGGTCAATACGCTGCAACTCTAGTTGCAGGCGCAACAAGGTAAGCAGCTCGTTGGCCTCGTAAGCGGTGGTTACTTGCTTTAGCAGTTCAGTTTTGCGGTCTTTTTCGGCTTCATCGCGCTCCAGGTCGGGGTGCAGGTGCTTCACCAAGTCCATGTAGAGGGTGCGCACTGCTTTGGTGATGTTCTTTTCCTCGGCTTGCTTCTTGTCTTCGGCGGCCTGCTGCTTGGGGCTTTTCTTGCGCTTGGCACGCTGGGCCTCGCGGGCCTGCTCCTCGGCTTCGTAGGCGGTTTCGCGCTCGGCCATCACTTGGTCGACGTAGGCGCGGAATTTTTCGGGCGTGCTCACGTCCATGGCGGGGTCAAACTCGATGCCGTATTGCAGAGTGAAGAGCTGCTTCATCATATCGGCCGTGGCCTGGTCGGCAGCGGCTTCTTCGGCGGCGCTGGGCGGCGGGGCAGTGTATTTGTCGATGACGGGCTGCAAGTCGGGAAAGCCTTTTTGGGGCAGGTCGTGGCAGCCGTGGGCGATGAGGTCGGCCACTTTCGTGCGCTCGCCCTTCGTGAGCTTGTAGGTATCGTGGGCCAAGTCGAGCACGCGTACCAAGCTGGCGCGCGCCTCGTTGTGCTGGTGCTGCAAGGGGCGGTACTCGTTTTGCACGCGCTGGCGAAGCCGGGTGGCAGCTTCGCGGAAATCGCGGGCCTCTTTTTCGAGTTTGACAATGCGCTTGGTGAGGCGGTTAAACTCTTTCTGCGCCTTGGAAAGTGCGCTGGTATCGGTGCCAGCCGCCTGGATATGGACTATTTGCACTTTGGGAGCAACTGGTTTTTTAGCCATAAGAACTGTGTGGCATGGAGCCGCGAAATAATGCTGATTCGGCAGTTTTGTTGGTCAACCACTGGCGCGAGCTTAGCATAGCTTAACTCACGTCGGTTTTTATAAAAGAATGTTTTAAGGATTATAACCCCGCTTTCTACTCTCGCAAGGAGCCTCCGTGAGAATTGTCCAGCAAACAACCATCTCGGCATTATTTTCTTGCTGTGGCTGCACAAGAACCGGTTCAAAGATTGCCTCGGCAATCAGGTAATCATGCTCATCAATTCCGAGACGGCCCTCCAATAGTATTGTCAGTTGCTCGCCCCGTGTCTGGTCAGATGGCAAGAAGGGATGATGCTCCTCCCCTACTGCTTTTACCTTGGATGCTACTTCGTATTTCTTCCACAATCTCCAGCGCTCAAGCTCTAGTTGCAATACTTCTTTTGACACTGGACTTAACTTATACCAATCGCCAAGGCCATTACCTATGTTAGACCACTGACTTTCAAAGAAATAGGGTTGCCCGTTGTAATCAGCAATTCCCGACCTGGGACCATCATACCAGTCCAATGAATACACGTAATCCATACTGCTAAGTATTTTACCTCACACCTGGATAACCCCCACGTTGTACGCCTTCTCAATCGGCGCATGGTTGGCGGCCGAAATCCCCTCCGAAATAACCTTGCGCGTTTCGAGCGGGTCGATAACGGCATCGACCCAGAGGCGGGCAGCGGCGTAGTAGGGCGATAATTGCTCCTCGTAGCGGGCCTTGATGCGGTCGAGCAACTCCTTTTCCGCTTCGGGGGTAATGACTTGGCCTTTAGATTTTAGGGAGGCGACCTGGATTTGCAGCAGGGTGTTGGCAGCAGCGGCCCCGCTCATTACGGCGAGCTGGGCGGTGGGCCAGGCCACGATGAGGCGCGGGTCGTAGGCCTTGCCGCACATGGCGTAGTTGCCAGCACCGTAGCTGTTGCCTACTACCACGGTGAACTTGGGTACTACGCTGTTGGCCATGGCGTTAACCATTTTTGCGCCGTCCTTGATGATGCCGCCTTGCTCGCTGGCCGAGCCCACCATGAAGCCCGATACGTCGTGCAGGAATACCAGCGGAATGCGCTTCTGGTTGCAATTCATGATGAAGCGGGCGGCCTTATCGGCCGAGTCGGAGTAGATGACGCCACCCATCTGCATGCCGGTTTTCTTGCTTTTTACGATTTTGCGCTGATTGGCCACGATGCCCACGGCCCAGCCGTCGATGCGAGCGAGGCCGCAAATAAGCGTCTGGCCGTAGAGGTCTTTGTAGGGCTCAAACTCGGAGTTATCGACCAGGCGATTGATAATTTCCATCATGTCGTAGGGCTTGGCGCGGTCGCTGGGCAGCTGGCCGTAGAGCTCCTTTTCGTCGAGGCGGGGCGCGGCGGGCGCGGCGCGGCTGAAGCCGGCGGTGGGCTGCGCGCCCATTTTGTCGAAGATGTTGCGGATGTGGTTGAGCGCCTCCTCGTCGGTGTCGAACTTGTAGTCCGTGACGCCCGATACCTCAGAGTGCATGGCTGCGCCGCCCAGGGCCTCATTATCAATGGTTTCGCCGATGGCAGATTTTACCAGGTAGGAGCCGGCCAGGAATACCGAGCCGGTGCCGTTTACTATCATGGCCTCGTCGCTCATGATGGGCAGGTAGGCCCCGCCAGCTACGCAGGGGCCCATAATGGCTGAAATCTGGACGATGCCCATGCTGCTCATCACCGCGTTGTTGCGGAAAATGCGGCCGAAGTGCTCCTTATCAGGGAAAATCTCGTCCTGCATGGGCAGGTACACGCCCGCCGAATCGACGAGGTAGATGATAGGGAGCTTATTCTCGATGCTAATTTCCTGGGCCCGCAGGTTCTTTTTGGCCGTGATGGGAAACCACGCGCCGGCCTTCACGGTGGCATCGTTGGCCACTACCACGCACTGGCGGCCCTGCACGTAGCCCATTACCACTACCACGCCGCCGCCGGGGCAGCCGCCTTCGTCCTGGTACATGCCTTCGCCGGCGAAGGCCCCGATTTCGACCCGGGCCGCGCCCTTATCTAATAGGTAGTCAACGCGTTCGCGGGCGGTGAGCTTGCCCTTGGCTTTGTGGGCGGCAATACGCTTTTCGCCACCGCCGAGGGATACGTTGGCCAGCTTCTGGCGCAGCTTAAAAGTTAGTTGCTTGAGCTGGTCTTCGTTGCGATTAAACTCGATATTCATGTGGGTGGGATAGAATGATAGCGTGGACTCTGTGAGTCCGCGCGTGGGAACGTTGTTCAGTGATAACACGCGCGGACTCGCAGAGTCCACGCTACAAAAAAACCCGCCTTTGGGGGGCGGGTTTCAAAGATACTAGGCGCGGCAGCAGGGCGGCCTAATTGGTGAGGGCGGGGGCGGTGGTCACCTTTTTGGTTTCAGTGGTCACGGTGCCATCGGGGCTTTTGGTAACTTCCTTCTTTGTTTTATCCTTGCCGCCGCCAAATACCGAGAAGTGCACGTAGCGCTTGGGGTTAGCCTTCATGTCGGAAATCAGCGCGTTGGAGCTAGCGGCCGTGGCGTTCAGGTTGTTGTAGAGCAAGGTATCGTTGATGAGCTTACCGAGCGAGCCGGTTTTATCGTTAAGGGCAGCGCTCACGCCTTTCAGCGACGTTTGGGCTTCTACCAACGTTGCGTTGAGGTTGCGCAGGGCCGGGCCCACCGGAGCCGCCTTCAGCGAATCGGACAGCTGGCTGAAGTTGGTAGCAATGCGGTCGAGCTTGGCCGTGCTCTTATTGAGGGCGGCGCTCATTTGGGCAAAGTTGCGGGTTATCTGGTTGATATTAGCCTGGTTAGCAGTAATGAGGCGCTGCAAGGCTTCAGTGCTTTCGCGGGCCCCCACCAACGTACCCTGAATATTGGTCTGGGCATCCTTATTCAGGAAGCCGTTGATGTGCGAGAGCGTCGAGTTTACAGTATCGAGCAACACTGTGGCGCGGGCCTGCACAATGTCGGTGATGCTCACGGCGGTAGTGGTTTTCAGAGTTTCGCCACCACTGAACTTCTTGGAATCGGGGCCCAAAATAAGGGTAATCGTTTTGGAACCCAGCAGCGAGCCACTCAGGCCAGCCCTGGTTGAGTCGCCAAGTTCAATGCTCTTATCCAGCTCCAGAGAAGTTTTAATCGAGTTATTCTTGTCAGGCTGCAACTCCAGGTTTTTTACCTGGCCCACTTTAATACCGTTGAGGATAACGGGCGCGCCCACATTGAGGCCGTCTACTTTAGGGTAAATGGCATAATAGGTACGGTCGCTGGAGAGCAAGTTGCTACCTCGCAGAAAGTTAAACCCCACGGCCAAGGCAATGAGCGCCACTACGGCCAACAGGCCCACTTTTATTTCTTTAGACACAGGAAGATAGATTTAAGCTGAGATGGGCCAACTGAAGGATGGGTATTAGGCCGCCAATGGTTGCGTTGGCCGGCGATACTAGCGCCCTTAACGGCAAATGCTGGCCAGATGTTAGGCTAGTGAATGGGCCTAATCTCAGCTTACTCGCCGCGGGTACCCTCCAGGTCGTGCTTGTACTCGCGAAAGGCCCGGTAAATACCGTTGGCAATAGCCTGCTGGCCCACTTTATCGTCGAGGTAGTTCTCCTCGCCACGGTCAGTGAGAAAGCCAGCTTCCACCAATACGGAGGGCATCGTAGACTTCCAGAGCACAATAAAGCCGGCCTGCTTTATACCGCGCGAGCTGCGCCCCACGCTGGTACGAAACTGCCGGTCGATGCGCTGGGCCAGCCGCAATGAATTGGTGAGGTAGGCGCTTTGGAACAGCGAAAATAAAATGTGCGACTGCGGCGAGCGCGGGTCGAAGCCATCGTAGCGACGCTTGTAGTCTTTTTCTTGCAGAATAACCGAGTTTTCGCGCTGAGCCACGCCCAGGTTAGCGTCGGTTTTGTGCAGGCCCATGGTCCAGACTTCGGTGCCGCGCGCGCCCTTGGGGCCAGCGTTGCAGTGCACCGAAATAAAAAGGTCGGCGTGGTTGCGGTTGGCAATGGCGGCGCGCTCATCGAGCTCGATAAACACGTCCGTTTTGCGGGTGTAAATGACCCGCACGCCGGGCGAGCCGGCCTCAATCTGGCGGCCCAGATTCTTGATGATGGCCAGGGCCACATCGGCCTCGTGGGCGCTGGCACCGTTGCAGCCAATGTCTTTGCCGCCGTGGCCGGCATCGAGCACCACCGTGCGCAGGCGGTAGCGGGTGGGGTCCATATCGGCGCCGGAGGCATCGGGGCGCGGGGCCACCGAGTCGGGGGCGGGGGCAGCTACTACCTGCTGCCGCACGGGCGGCAGGGGCCGGGGGCTGGTGAGCGAGTCCTGGGCATTGAGCACCGGGCATTGGGCACTCAGCAGGATACAGGTCAGCGCAATAATCCGCACGATGGTCGTTGGGTGAAAAAACCAGGCTACTAGCAACCCTTGGTGGGGGTAGCGGCCTCTTATCTTTGTAGTAAGCCTCAAAAGTAATTCACCCGGTGGCTTTAGGTAACTTGCTTTTCTTCAACGCTCTCTTTTCGGGTCTTTTTCACCGCCGCCGCTGGGCGCTGGCGGTCATGGTGAGCGTGTGGCTCTGGCTGCTGGGCGGCGCTACCGGGGCCCAGGCCCAAACCGGCGCCACCCCTACCAACCCGCGCCGGCCCGGCTCGGTGCCCACGCAGCCGGTGCGCAACCTTAACTACGACCGCAACGCGCCCCAGAGCCCGCCGCCACCCGGCGTAATTAACCCTGGCCAGCCCGCCGTACCGGCCGTATTGCGCGAGCCGGCCCCCCGCCTCTCGCCCGACAGCACCGGCCTGCTGGCCGACACGAGCCGGGCCAGCCGCCGCGTGCGCGACTCGGTGAACCTGGTGGTGCTGCGCCGCCGCAGCCAGGTCGAGACCACAGTGAAGTATGCCGCCAAGGACTCCATCCAGTTCGACGTGACGCAGAAAGTGGCCCGCCTCTACAACAAATCGACGGTTGATTACGGCAAGATGAGTCTCAAAGCGGCGCTCATTACCGTGAACTACGGCGATAACACGGTGCAGGCCGCTGGCCGCCGCGACACGGTGCGGCACAAAATGGCCGACCAGCCCCTGCTCAAAGACGAAGCGGGTACCTACGCAGCGGGCAAGATTAACTACAACTTCAAAACCAAGAAGGGCAAAATCAGCGAGGTGGTGACCCAGCAGGGCGAGGGCTACATTCATGCTGAGGTGGTGAAGAAACTACCTGATAATGACTTCTTTGGCCTACACGGCCGCTACACTACCTGCAACCTGGAGCACCCGCACTTCTACATTGAGGCGGGCAAGATGAAGGTGATACCGGGCTCCAAGGTCATTACCGGGCCCTTTCACATGGTGATTGCCGATGTACCGCTGCCGGTGGGGCTGCCGTTTGGCTACTTCCCCACGCCGCACGCGGGGCGGGGGTCAGGCGTTATCATTCCCACGTTTGGGCAGGGCGCGCAGCGGGGCTACTCGCTCACCAATGGCGGCTACTACTGGGCCCCCAACGACTACATTGGCCTGCGCGTGACCGGCGACCTCTACGCCGGCAACGCCGACCGGCTGGGCGGCTACGGCATTGCCACGGAACTCACGTACCGCAAGCGGTATAAGTACCAGGGTAGCTTTCGGTTCACGTATTCCAACCAGCCGATATCACCCATTCTCACCACCACTACGGTGGCCAACACCGATTATTTGTATTCCAACTCGCAGAATACGTTTTGGATAAGCTGGGCCCACTCGCCTACCCCACTGCCGGGCGGCGGCGTGTTCTCGGCCAGCGTGCAGGCGGGCAGCTCGTCGTACAACCGCATTAACACGCTGAATGCCCGGCAGTTGCTGTCGGCCACGTTTAGCTCGACGGTGAGCTACAGCAAGCAGCTACGCACGCTGCCCATCAACTACGCGGTGCAGCTGGCCCAGAGCCAGAACACCCAAACCGGCGTAATGGACTTCACGCTGCCCAACTTCAACCTGGGCGTGGCGCGGCAGTACCCCCATCAGTGGCTGGGCATTCAGCCGAGCGGCAAGTTCTACGAGCAGTTTGCCGTCAGCTACAACCTGGTGGCCCAAAACCGCATCAGCAGCCTGGTGCCGGCCCGCGCCCTGGCCGGCGACATTCCGCTACTGGGTGGCAGCAGCACGGCCTACAATATTCCGGTTAACCTAAAGAATATCAATAACTTACTGCGAAACGCCCAGAACGGCTTGCAGCACCAGTTTCAGATTACGCTGCCCGCGGCCACGCTGCTGGCGCGCCACATCCAGATTCAGCCTTCCATCAGCTACGGCGAAACCTGGTATTTGCAGAGCCTGCGATATACCTACGAGCCGGTGCCGCGGGCGGTGCGCATCGACACTATTTCGCCGAGCTTCAACCGGTCCTACTCCTACTCGGGCAGCGTATCGGCCTCGACCAACTTTTATGGCACGGCCAATTTTAAGGGTAACCACTACGTGAAGGCCATCCGGCACAAGGTGTCGCCGAGCGTAAGCTACTCGTACTCGCCCGATTTGGCTAAGGGCTCGGAATACGCCGCCTTCACCAACGGGGCGCAGGACTACAACCAGCTACGCGCCGCCTATAATGGCCGCATTCTGGACCCCCGCAGCTTTTCGCGCTACCAGGGCTCCGTGTATTCTACGGCGGCCAGCGCCAGAGTAAGCGCGATATCGTTCAGCCTGCAAAACCAGATTGAGATGAAGGTGCGCAACAGCCAGGATACCACCGGCACCAACCCCTATAAAAAGGTGAGCCTGGCCGACGGCATCGACCTGAGTTTGTCGTACAACTTCTCCCCCGACTCGCTGGTGCCGCAAAAATTATCGAACCTCAACCTGGGCTACCGGGTGCAGGTAGCCAAAAAGCTTAACATCGTAATTAGCAGCGCCTTCTCTTTTTATCAGCGCGACTCGACCGGCAGCACCACGTTCACTGAGCGCGGGCCGACTGGTAAGCGGGTGCTCAGCGCCCGCTACCTGTGGGAGGATAAAAACCTGCGCCTGGCGCGCCTGCTCAACGCCAACCTGAGCCTGGGCTACCAGTTCAACCCCGCCGCGCGGCCCAAGAGCAAGGCCAACATTCCGCGGGCCGTGGCCCCGGCCAACGACCCGGTGCTGGGCTCGCCGCTGCAACAGCAGATTTACGCCGACTACATCGACTTTGACATTCCGTGGGAGGCCACGGTGCAGTACACGGCCTCCTACACCACGGCGTCGGCCCCCATCCGGCCCTCGTTGTATGGCGTGACGCCGCTGCTCTCGGGCAATGCCGTGACGGCCAGCGGCTCGGTGAAGCTTACGCCCAACCTGCGCCTGAGCACCAGCCTCAACTACGATTTCCGGGCCAATACCTTTGTGTATCCCACCGTCAACTTCTATCGCGACCTGCACTGCTGGCAGATTTCGGGCCTCTGGATACCCGTGGGGCCCTACCGGGGCTACAACTTCACCATTGCCGCCAAAAGCAGCCTGCTGCAAGACCTGAAGCTGAACCGGAATAAGACGATTCTGAACCGGTAGGCAGTGCGCCCCAATCGTTTGTCATTGCGAGCGTAGCAAAGCGGAGCGCGGCAATGACAGGTGGCGTTAGCTTACGCTACTGCCCAAACTCAAACACTACCTCGCGCACAAACATATCGCCCTGCGGCTGAAGGATAGCCAGGTTGCTGATTTCCAACTCTAGATTAAACGTCTGATTATTAAGAAATTGCATAACCGGCCCGAGGAGCTCGGGGGTAGTGTCGTGCAGGGCCAGCGAAATGTGGGGCAGCCAGAGGTCGGGGGCGCTGAACTTGTCGGTGCGCGAGCAGAGCGGGGCTGCTACTTCCAGAATGCGGTGGTGCAGCAGGTTGAGCGCATCGGAGCGCAGCACTGGGATGTGAATGACAGGGTTATCGCCCGGAAACATGCCCAGCCCGGTGGTGTGGGCAATAAAGGGCGCGGTGGTGTGGGCAATCTCGTGCAGCGCCTCTTTCAGCGTTTCCAGGTCGGCGGGCTCCACAATCTGGTAGGTGAGGTGCGGCTCGGGGGTGGCCTGCACGTCGGTCAGGCCGAACTCCGTTTCCAGGCTTTTGATGAGGGCATTGATGTGGTCGGAAGACGGCGAGGGCAGCAGCGAAGTAATGGCGAGCATGACGCGGAAACGGGGCGAGGGAAAAGGATAATGGACTGGCAGGGCGCTACCGGGCCTAAAGCTACGGGGCGAAGTAATTATTCGGGGGTTGGGCGGCGCGCCCACCGGCTACCAGCGCCCGCGAGCGGGCCGCCGGAGCCGGGCCGGGGCAGTTATTGAAAAACTACTTTCTTGAGGGCATAGGTCGACACTGGAGGCAACTTGGCCTGCAAGGCATCGAGGTGCGCTTGCAGCACGTAGCTGGTGCTGGCGGCGCGGCGGGCCAGGGTGGTGGGGTAGCCGCCGCCCGTGTCGTAGCTCTTGGGGGTGGCTACGGTCACAAAATCATCGGTCGAGGTGAGCTGGTACACCTTGCCCTGGGCGTTGCAGGCGGCCAGCAGCACGGTGTTGGCGGTCAGCTGCAAGCCGTCGGCGTTGAGCAGGCTGAGGCCGGCGGGCAGGGTTACTTTGGTAGTCCGGCTCGGCACCAGGACGGGGTTGGGCTGGCTGGCAGTGGGCGGCACCACCACCGGCACCGTCACCTTCAGCAGCGTGCCCTTGGCGGAGTTGGCCACCAGCAGGTAGCCATTGGGGTGATACACAATGCCGTTGAGGCCAAACTGGCCGGCCGGGGCGGCCAGGGCCGACGTATCGGCGGCGGTGGCGAAAATGGACGCCGTGCCCACGCCGGTGCTGGTGAACGTAACCTTGTAGATAACCGGGGCGAAGCTATCGGTCACGTACGCATTGCCCTGGTTATCAATGGCAATGTCGTTGGCGAAGTGCTTGGCAAAGCTCGTGGGCAGGGCGCTAAGCTCCACGGAGCTGATTTTGGTGCCGTTGCTGCGGTCGAACACGACCAGGCGAGCCAGTTGATTCAGGGTAGTTGGTTTGGTACGGCCAGTATTGTAGCCGGGGTCTGACACGGCCACGAGCAGCCGGCCCCGCGGCACATCGAGCTTGAGGCCGACGCTCGAAACCAGCAGGTCATCATCGGTAAAAACGGCGTAGGAGCCCGTGGCGTAGCCTAAGTCCTTGCCGTCCTGGCCTTTATCATTCTGGCCAGTGTCGCGCACCTGGCCGATGCGGCCGGCCGTTTGGGAGCCCACCAGGAAGCGCCCCTGCTGGTCGTCGTACTGCACGCCCTCGGGGTAGAGGCCGGCCGCCGGGCTATTGGCATCAGAGAAGTTGATGGTAGCCGGCAGCACCGCGCCAATGCGGGTATCACTGTCCTTTTCGCAGGCGGCCAGCAGCAGCAGGCTACTGGCCAGGCCAAGGCGCGCCGCGAGCGGGAGGGAAGAAAACTGCATAAGCCAGCGAATAATCCAGGAAAATTAAATACCCCGTAAAGGTCGCCTGCTCTACGGCAAATAGCCAGCTTAGGGCTGAATTGGGGCAACCCTAAACCGGCTATTCACCGTTAGCAGCGCTCAGCTTATGGCCGTGCCCTCCCCTCCTGCTCCTTCCGCTGCTACTGGTTGCCACTGGGTCCGCTGGCTCCTGGCCGGACTAGCCCTGGTAATCCTGGCCGCCCTCAGCTGGCTGAAATGGGGCCTCGACCCCTGGCTGCGCCGCCAGCTTACGCAGCAGGTAACCAAACAGACCCACGGCCAATATACCCTGGCAGTGAATGACTTGCGCACGGAGCTACTGGCGCGCAGCCTGCACCTGCGGGGCGTAGTACTGCGCCCCGCCACCCCTACCCTCGCCGATACTCTGCCCCGCCTCGAAGCCCGCCTGGCCCGCCTCGACCTGCACGGCGTGGGCCTGCTGGCACTGTGGCGCGGCACCACCGCCCCCATCGACAGCCTCACCCTCGACTCGCTGCGGCTGGAGGTGGCGGCGCTGGCCCGGCGGCCGGCCCCGGCCCGGCCCGGCGCACCTTTTTATCAGCAGCACCCGCTGCGGCTGGGCTACCTGGCCCTGCGCCGGGTGGGCGGCCGCTTTGGGCCGGCCGGCGCGCCGGTAGCCCAGCTGGCGGCGGCCACCGTCCGCGCCCGCGACCTGCTCATAAGCCCGGCCGGTGTGACCGATACCGAGCGGCTGGCCCTGGCCACCGACTGGCAGGCCACGCTGCACGAGGCCCGGGTGAAGCTGGGCGGGCACACTATTGCCACGCAAGCGCTTTATTTTGCCAGCGATAAGCAATCGCTAGGCATTGATTCGCTGCACATTACGCCGCCTGCGCCGGGGCAGGGCAAGCCAGGGGCGTTGCAGGTGGCGTTCACCATGCCGCGGGCGCGGATGCAGGGCCTGCAAGCGGCTACCTGGCAGCACCAGCACCGCCTGCGCGCCGATTCGGTGCGGCTCACTGGGCCACACCTCACGTTTAAACCGCCCACCAAGGCCCCGCCGCCGCTGTGGCAATTATTAAAACCGCTGTTTCGACGGGCCGATGTGCGGCAGGTGGTCATCGACGATGGCTACCTGGCCGTGGCGGGCGTGCGCGAAGCGCCCGCCGTGCGGCACCTGTTTCTAACGGGCCGCAGCCTCCGCATCGATTCGGTGGCTGAGCAGCCGGCGGCCCGGCGGGTGCTGTATGCCCGCGCCTGGGCCGGGCACGCGGGGCGCATTACAGCCACGTTTTTGGCCCCGGTATATCCGGTTAGCGTCGAGCGGGCGTTTCTCGATACTGATACCCAGGCGCTGCGCCTCACCGCGCTGGCTATGCGGCCCACCCTCACCCCGGCGCAGCTCAACCGGCACAGCGGCTACCAGACCACCCAACTCACTGTTCGCATTGCCGAGCTGCGGGCGCAGGGCTTTGATTTTCAGCAGCTTTCGGCCAATAGCCACCTGCGCATTGCGCGCGTCATGGCCGAGCAGCCTCATTTGCTGACCAACAGCGACGGGCGCGGGCCCATCAACCGCCGGCCCTCCTTCCTCACGCCCGAGGCGGTGCGCCGCGTGCGGGCGCACTTCGACGTGGGCCAGCTGGAGCTGCGCAACGGCACTATCCTGGCGCAGTTTCGCGGGGCCCGCACGCCGCTGCTGGGCACGTTCAGCATCAATCGCCTGAATGCCACGCTGCGCAACGTCAGCAACGACCCGGCCCGCATGAGCCTGGCGCACCCGCTCACCGGCACGGTCACTGGGTATTTGCAGAATACCTGCCGGGCCGAAATTCAGCTCACCACCTCGCTGCTCGACCCGCGCGGCCGCCAGCACTTGTGGGGCAGCTTTGGGCCGGCCCCGTTCAGCGTGCTCAACCCCGCCCTGCGGCCCACCAAGCTCATTAGCTTTAAGAGCGGGCAGGTGCAGCACATTGATTTTGACGAGCGGCTTGACCGCCAGCATATCAGGGGCGAGGTGCGGGCTTATTATACCGACCTGCGTATCAACTTCTTAGGCTACGACGAGGGCGAAGTCAAGAAAACCCTGTTTGGCCGCCTCAAGAGCGGGGTGGTGAACGTAGTGGTGCGCGACCAGAACCCGCGCCCCGGTGGCCGCCTAGTGGTGGGCGAAATCGACTCGCGCCGCGAACCGGAGTTTTCCGCGTTCACGGCTTGGCGGCAGGGTCTTATCAGCGGCTTTTTGCACAACGTGGGCGTGCCCAAAAAAATAGCCACCAGCCTGGGCCACTCGGACGGTGGCACGGCCCTGCCGCCGGGGCCCTACGCGCCGATACCAGCCAGCGCGCAACCCAGTGAGCCCGCAGGCAAAGGGCTGCTGCACAAGCCCATCCGGTGGGTGAAGAAGGCTATTCGCCGCGTGAAGAAGCTGGGCAAGCGCGTGGGCCGGGCGATTGCGCCTTAGCAGCTACTTCGGGTAATGATTGGGTGGATTAGCACCGCTGGGTGGGCTGCCAGTGCTAATCCACCTACTAAGAAGCTATCCGAATAGGGCCTGTCATGCTGAGGAAGGAAGCATCCTATAACGTCGGCACAAGTCGTCCAAACGTGATAGGATGCTTCCTTCCTCAGCATGACAGTTCCTTTTTGAATATTTTTTTGATAGTCAGGTAGTTAAACTACTACTTACGACCCACAATCACTCCCGGCGAGGCGGGCTAATCGTCGTCGTCCTTGCGCTTGGGGGTGAGCTGCAGGAAAGCGCCGCGCCGGGGCGCGGGCATGGTAGATTCTTCGCCGCGCACCGATTTCCAGACCACCTCATTGAGGTCTAAATCAGGTACTTCGTCTTCGTGGGCGAAGTCGAACTTGGCCGAGCGCTCGGCGCTGCGGTTCCAGGCGGTGTTGCGGGTGGTGAGGGGTACGTTGGCGGCTTTGGCCTGGTACGGGGCCAGGTTGGGGGTGGCTTGAAACACGCCGAACAGCGGCCGGGCGGCCGCGTCGTACTGGCTCATGGGCGGCAGGCCAAGCAGCAGCTCGATGGTGCGCATCACGCCGGCGGTGGTGTAGAGGGTGTGGTCTACGGCGCCGCGGCGCACGTAGGGGCTGATGACGAAGGCCGGCGAGCGGTGCGCGTCGATATGGTCGGGGCCGTTCTGGGCATCATCCTCCAGTACAAAAATGGCCGACTCGCCCCAGATGCTGCTGGCGGCGATGTGCTCCACGAGCTGGCCCAGGGCCAGGTCGTTGTCGGCCACAGCCGCGGTGGGGCTCACCTTGCCCAGGCGCTGGCCGCTGGTGTGGTCGTTGCTGAGCCGGATGGTGCTGAACTGCGGCACCGCCCCGCGGGCCAGCAGCGAGTCGAAGTCCTGGGCCCAGATGCGGGTGCGTGCCACGTCGGTTACGTCCATGTCGAAGCCCGGCGCTTTGGGGCACACGTGCCCGCGCAGTGACTTGAGGGGCGTTTTGCCGTTCTCGGCAAACTCGCCGTAGGTGCGGTAACTGAGGCCGGCGCGCTGGCAATAATCCCAGATAAAGCCGTCGCGCGGGTAGGCAATTTTGCGGGTGCCCTCGAAGTCGTAGGTGCCGCCGCGCCCGCCGTAGCTGATGGGCCACGACTTCTCCACGTAGTCGGTGGCGTAGGCGGCGGTGCTCCAGTTGTGGCCGTCGGCGCTCACCTCGGCGTTCACGTAAAAGTTGTCGAGCAGCACAAACTCGCGGGCCAGCGCGTGGTGGTTGGGCGTGACCTTCCGCGGAAAAATACAAAGCGAAGAGTCGCCCTCCCCTTCCCGCACATCACCCAATACCTGGTCGTAGGTCCGATTTTCCTTGATGATGTAGAAGACGTGCTTGATGGGCGACTTTTCGCCGGCCCGGCGCGGCACCGGGTTGCCGGCCGCGCCGGCCGCCAGCGTTTCGCTGGCTTTGGTAAAGGGCGAATTGGCGTATACCTGCGCCGAATATGCCTTGAGCCGCGCCGCATCGGGGGCCGGGATGAAAGAGAGCGTGCCCTTGAACAAGCCGCCGATATACTGCACCTCGCGCTGCTCGGTGCTGCCGGTTTGGTAGCCGCTGTTGTCGGTTTTCTTCATTGGCTGCGGGCCATTGGGGTTGGCCAGGCTCGAAAAGCCTTTCCCATTGGCTACCAATATTTTAGCACCCAGCGTGCGTACGCAGGTGGGGTACCAACCGGTAGGAATGAAGCCCCGCGCCACGCTGTGGCCGGGCGTGGCCACGTCGAATACAGCCAGGCAATTATTGTCGGCGTTGGCGATGTAGAGGGTTTTGCCGTTGGGAGCTAGGGCTAGGCCGTTGGTGGTAGAGCCGGTGAGGCGCGTGGGATACAGGCTGGTGGAGATGGTTTCGAGCACCTTCCAGCCCTTGGCGTCAACCACCGACACGGAGTTGTCGTTGGCATTAGCCACGAACAGGTAGCGGCCGTCGCGGCTCTGTATCAGCTCGTTGGGGTGGCTGCCGGTGGCCAGCCCGGCCCGGATGCGACCCGTGGCGCGGTCGTAGGCCAGCAACTTATCGCCGCCCCAGAGCGTGATGTAGAGCGTTTTTTGGTCAGCCGAGAGCAGGCAGCCGTAAGCTTCGGCCCCCAGCTTCACCTTGCTGAGGGTATGCTTGGTGTGGGTATCCAGCACGTAGAGAGCGCTGTCCTCCTTCGTGACGGTGTAGAGGCGCTCTCCGGTCGCGGCCACAGCCAGGCCGGTGGGGCTGATTTTGGCCTTGGGCCAGCCGGGGCCGAGGCGTAGCGTGTCGGGCGCGCCCAGCTTGCGCGCCACCACGGGGTAGGCTAGAATGATATTGTCGTTGCCGCCCGAGGCGTAGAGCTTATCGCCCTTCGCATTGAAACCCAGCCCGTACCACGCCTTGCCGATGGGCTGCTCGTCGAGCAGCTTTTCGGTAACGGGGTCGATGAGCTGAATCTTCTGCTTGCCCTGGCCATTATTGGTAACGGCCAGCAGCTTACCACCCGGCGCGAGCTGCATATTGAGGGGCAGGTCGCCGAGGGGCAGCGCGGTGCCGGCCGGCGTGAGGCTCCAGCCGTTGGGCAGCAGGATTTTGGCGGCGGCCGGGTCGGTGGTGGGCCGCTGGGCGTGGGCCGCGCCGGCAGCTAGGGTGAGGGCCGCAACGGCCAGTAAGCGCTTCATAGCATCGGGTAAAATCAGCAACGCGCAAAGGTCTGCGCAACGCGCGGCTTTCTGGTTACGCCAAGGTTACGTTGCGAGGTAGCGCAGACGCTACACCCCTGCTACGGGCAGCGTGAAGTGGAAGGAACTACCGCTGCCCAGCTCGCTTTCGACCCACAGCCGGCCGCCCTGCGTGGTAATAAACTCGCGGGCAATGCTGAGGCCCAGGCCCGAGCCGCCGGTGTAGCCCGCCTTATCGGGCAGTTGCGCGAAGCGCTGGAATATTTTGTCGTGGTACTCGGCCGCGATGCCGGGGCCGGCATCCTGCACGGTTACCTGCACAAACTTGCCGGCGCGGGTGGCCCGCACGGTAATGCGCTCGCCAGCCGGCGAGTAGCGGATGGCATTGGCCAGCAGGTTGATAAGCACCCAGGTGGTTTTCTCCACGTCGGCGCGGGCGGGGGGCAGGTCGGCGGGCAGGTCGGTTTGGAGGGTGAGCTGCTTGTGAGCCAGCTGGGCCTGCACGGTGGCTTCTGCAAAGGTCACTACATCAGCTAATTGTGTGGGCGCAAAGTTGAGCTGAATACCCTCGCCCGAGTCGAGGCGCGACACGTCGAGCAGCTCGCTCACCAGGCGCTGGAGGCGCTGGGTTTCGTGCCGGATGCCATCGGTGATGTGCTGGCGCTCCTCCTCAGGCAGGTTGTCTTTTTGCAACACCTTCAGGCTGAGGTTAATACTGGAAAGCGGTGTTTTGAACTCGTGCGACACCGTAGCCAGGAAATTGGACTTCACCTGGTCAAGCTTCTTGAAGTCCGACACGTTGCGCAGCGTCAGCAGCTGGCCCACGAACTCGGTTTTGTCGCTGGCCTCGTTGAAGGAAACCAGGTCTTGCACGGCCAGCCGGTAAAAGGCCTCCTCGCCACGCTGCGTGATGGTGAGCACCGGCGCTTCGGCCACGGCCTGTTCGCGGTTGGGCGCATCGAGGGGCTTCAGTAGGGTTTGGAACAGGTCGTTTTCGAGGCGCACGATGCTGGCGGGGCGGCCCACCAGCTTATCGGCGGGCAGGCCCAGCAACTCGCACATCACGGGGTTGGCCAGCAAGATGCGGCGGCTCTCATCAAGCACCAGCAAGCCCTCGTCGAGGGTATTGATGATGCTGGAGGCGCGGTTGCGGGCCGTGAGCAGCTCGGCGGCGGTGGAGCTGCGAAACTCGCGCAACTCGCTCAGCATCTTGTTAAAAGCTGCCGCCACCTGCCCAAACTCGTCGTTACTTTCCTGCGGAATGGTGGCCGCAAAGTCGCGGGCCGTGGCGTGGGCCAAGGCCGCGCTCAGCTTGCGCAGGGGCTGCACGGCCGCCTCGGGCACGCTGGCCACAAAGCCCAGCCCCAGCAGCACCGCCAGCGTGATGAATAGGATGAGGTTGCGGTTGGCCTGCTCGGCGTAGTGGTTGGCCAGCGAGTTTTTGCGGGTGAGGGCCTCCGTGTTCAGGTCCATTATGCGTAGGGTTTGGGTGCGCAGGGGCCGCCACGCGGCGGGCAGTACGCGGGCATTCTGGCTTATTGTTCGCTCATACACAGCTAGTTGCTGCGTTAGCGAATCTACCAGCTCGCGCTCCCCTACCTCCGTGATGTTGCCGGCCTCGCGGGTCAGGCTTTCCCGAAACCGGCGCAGCCCGGCGGGGCTGCCCGGCTCCTGGCCGAGGGCATCGAGGCCGCGCAGCATCTGCTGCCCCAGCGCCACCGAGTAGAGGTTGGCCTTCAGAATATCGCGCGATTTCAAATCGAGCTGCCGCACCGTGTAAAAAGCGTAGCCACCGATGCTAAGCAGCAGCGCCAGCATGGCCACGAAGCCGAGCGTTATTTTGGTCTTGAGGGTCATAATAGAGGGGGAGGAAGGCACTTATCAAATCGTCTGTCATTGCGAGCGCAACATTCTGCGCATCAAGCAGAGATTGCCGCGCTCCATCTCTGCTTGATGCGCAGAATGTTGCGCTCGCAATGACAGACGAATTTTATGCTGTTAATCAATACGTTACCAAATACACATCTAAATCGCCGCTGTCGCGGGCCACGGCCGTGAGCAGGTCGTGGGTGACGCCGCTGCGGCTGAGCTGCTGCCAGAGGCCCTTCTCGCGGGTGATGCCGCAGACGAGCAGCGTGGCGCTTTTTTCCTGCGCTATGCGCTGGATGGCGGCCACCACGTTGTCATCCTTCACGCGCAGTATCTGGGCGCCTAGCTCCACGGCAAGTTGCAGGTTATTAAGCAGATGCCGTTGCGTGGCCAGCCCGATGCGGTCGGCACTTTCGCGGCCCGTCTGCACGTAGAGCACGTACCAGGCGGCGGCCCCAAAGCGGTCGGCCAGACGCGAGGCCTTACGAATTATCTCCTTGGCAGCCTGGGCGTTGGAGTTAATACAGGCCAGCAGGCGGTCGTCGTTGCGGCGCTGGGCGGGCACGGCCGAGGCGCCGCCAGTTTCGTTTTCGACCTGGCGGCCCAGCAGCTGGGCCACCTCGCGCACGGCCAGCCGGCGCAATTGCAGCAGGTTTTCGGGCTGAAAAAAGTTGGCCAGCGCGGTGGGCACCTTAGCCGCATCGTAGATTTTGCCTTGCTCTAGGCGGCCGCGCAGCTCGCCCACGGTCAGGTCCACGTTCACCACCTCGTCGGCCTCGCGCAGCAACTGGTCCGGAATGCGCTCGGTTACGTCGGTGCCCGTTATTTTGAGCACCTGGTCGTGCAGGCTTTCCAAGTGTTGCACATTCACGGCGGTTATCACCGAAATGCCGCTTTTCACCAGCTCCTCCACATCCTGCCAGCGCTTCTGGTTGCGTGAGCCTGGCACGTTGGAGTGGGCCAGCTCATCCACAATCACCACCTGGGGGCGGCGCTTCTCAATGGCATCGAGGTCCATTTCCTCCACCGCGTGGCCTTTGTAAAACACCTGCTTGCGGGCCAGCAGCGGCACTTCGCTGAGCTGAGCCACGGTGCCGGCGCGGCCGTGGGTTTCGACGTAGCCCACCAGCACATCCACGCCGTTCGCGTGCAAGTCGTTAGCCTCCTGCAACATACGATACGTTTTGCCCACGCCTGCGGCCAGGCCCAGGTATATCTTGAGCGTGCCGCGCCGCTTCTCACGCACCAAACGCAGGAAGCGCTCGGCCGATTGGTCACGCAGGTCGTTTTCGGCGGAAGGCATGGAAGAAGAATGTGTTTGGGACGAGGTTTTGGGGGCGGGGCGGCGCTAGTCGCGGGTGAGCAGCAGCTCGGGGCGCGGGGGCATTTGTAGGGGCACGTTTTCGACCTCGTAAGTGCTGTTATCGAGGCCGAAGCTCTCGGTTTCGGAAGAGCCAAGCCACTTCAGGCCGGCGTGCAGGCGCAGGGCCAGGCGCTGCCAGCCCCGCAGCAGGTATTGGTACGGAAGGGTTTTATTGAGGATAACGAATTGAAAATCACCCACTACCTCCTGCCCGCGCAGCGAGGCGTAGCGCGAGGTAATGTCCACTTCGTGGTTCTTCACGAGGTCGGCCACCACCTGGCGGTACATGTAGTTGAGGGCGTGGTCGATACGAAAGCCCAGGTAGAAGTCAATGCGCACCAGCTCGTTGGGCAGCACGTGCGTCACGTGGTAGCGGCGCGTGTAGGGCTCGTCGGTGGTGTTCACGTGCACCAGGTAGTACACGTCGGCCCGCTTGGGGCGCTTGCGGAAAATGCTGTGAATGATGGCATTCTCGATTTCCTTGGCGTTTTCGGCCTTGGTGAGATACACCAGGTGGGTAGCATATTTGGGCACCGACTCGTCCTGGCTCAGCTGTTGCAGCAGCGGCAGCCACTCGGCCAGCGGCACAAACTCGGTGAGCTCGTTGCGAATGCGCTGGCCGGCCACCCAGCTCAGCATTACCAGCAGCAGCAGGCCCGCCAGCAGCACGCTCAGCCAGCCGCCGTGGGAGAATTTGGCCAGGTTGGCCACCAAAAACGAGCCCTCAATGAGCACGTAGGTACCCACCAGCAGCGCAATCCAGTAGCCCGCTACGCGGCGCAGGCGCAGGTAGTAGCCCAGCAGCAGCGTGGTCATGAGCATGGTTACGGTCACGGCCAGCCCAAACGCCGCCTCCATGCGGCCCGACTCGCGGAAGTACAGCACCACGCCCACGCAGCCGGCGCACAGCAGCCAGTTCACGCTGGGCACGTAGGCCTGCCCGCGCAGTTCGGTGGGGTACTGCACTTTTACTTTGGGCCAGAAGCGCAGCCGCAGCGCCTCAATAACGAGCGTAAACGAGCCCGAAATGAGCGCCTGCGAGGCAATGATGGTGGCCAGCGTGCTCAGCCCGATGGCCGGCAGCAGCGCCCACTTGGGCATGAGCAAAAAGAACAGGTTTTGCTCGCCCAGCGGCGGCCCCAGGTGGCGCAGCAGCCAAGCCCCCTGCCCCAAGTAGTTGAGGATGAGGCAGGTTTTCACGAAGGTCCACGAGCCGTAGATGTTCTGCCGGCCCACGTGGCCCATGTCGGCATACAGTGCCTCGGCCCCGGTGCTGCACAAAAAGATGGAGCCAAGCAGCCAGAACGCGCCCGGCACCTGCGTCACCATCCTAATGGCGTAGTGTGGGCTGAAGGCGCGCAAGATGCTCGGCTCCTGCACCAAGTGCACCACCCCGAGCACGGCCAGCATCGAGAAAAACAGCAGCATGACCGGCCCAAACAGCTTGCCAATAATCTGGGTGCCAAACTGTTGAAACGCAAAGAGCCCGACCAGAATCGCCACCACAATGGGCACCGTATCGAGGTCGGGCTTAAGGATGCGCAGCCCCTCCACGGCCGAGGCCACCGAGATGGGCGGCGTAATGAGGCCATCGGCCAGCAGCGCCGCCGCCCCCACCAGGGCCGGCAGGTAGAGCCGGCGCAACGGCAGCCGCCGCAGCCGGGCATACAGCGCTAGTATGCCGCCCTCGCCGTGGTTATCAGCGCGCAGCGCGATAACCACATACTTCACGGTGGTGAGCAGCGTGAGCGTCCAGATAATGCACGAGATGGTACCCAGCACCACCGGCTCGGTCACGGGCTGCGTCACAAACACGCCGCGCACGGTGTAGAGCGGCGAGGTGCCGATATCGCCGTACACAATGCCCAGCGCCACCAGCAGCCCCGCCGCCGTAATGCGGCTGTGGGCCGACGAAACGGGGGCGGCCAGGGCCAAATCGGGGGTAGCGCTGGGCACAGTCATGGCAAAAGCGAGGGGGTTAGAACGACAGCGCCACGCTCGTAGTCAGGTTGCCGTAGTTGCGCGAGTTGCCGTTGTCGTGCTGAAAAATAGCGTCCTGGGCGCGCAGGTAGCGCCCTTCTACGCGGAAAGCTACGTTGGCCGTGGGCAGGTAGTCGAGGTTGAGGGAGGTGCCGCCGGCCAGGAAGCGGGCATCAGTGGGCGCGGGCATAATGCTGCTGATGAGGACGCCCCGGTCGGCGTTGTAATACTCGCCGCGCAGGGTGGTCGAAAACAGGTCGCTGAGCTTGTATTTTACAAAGGCCGAGCCCGTGTGCCAGGTGTCGTAGCCGCTGCGCTGGGCGCTCTGCTGCTTGCCCACATCAAACACGGCGGCCAGGCTCAGGCGCTCGGTGGCGGCGTAGGTAATGTAGAAATCGTGGAAGTAGCGGCGGCGGATGAGCGAGTCCTGCGGCTGCTCGTTGCCGTAGAAAGTGCTGCTGTTAATCAGGATTTTAGCCGTAGGCTTCCACTGAATCTGGGTGCCGAGGCCCTTGCCCTGGTTGTTTTCGCGAATGTTCTGCCAGCCATTGAGCACCAGCGCGGTGAGCGTCAGCTTGGGGTCCACTTCGTAGGTAAAGCGGGCACCCGACTCGTAGTAAGGCGAGTTTTCGGCCATCAGCGAGCGGGTCAGCGTCCAGTTGTCCTTCGAAATGGCCGACTCAAAACCAATGTGCGAAGCGAAAATACCCAGGTCGAGCCAGGCCTTCTGGAAGGGCCGGAAGCCCGCGTAAGCCTCAAAAATATGCTTAAGTACCTGGTCTTCAGCGGCGTAGTTGGCGCTCACGTAGGTGCCGGCATGAATGCCGAGCGCCCCGCGCACCTTGCCATCGTCGTAGCGCGCGCCCAGGATGGCGTTGTTCACCGTGAACTCGTTCTGGCGGTTGTGCGCGTACAGGAAGCCCGGCCGCACGTTGGTGTTGTTGTGGTTGAAATCGAAGCCGTAGTAGGCATCCACAAAGCCGTAGTAGGTGAGCGGATTGGCGGCGGCGGGCGCAGCCTTGGCAGTGTCGGCGGGGGTAGTCGTTTGGGCCTGTGCTACGCCGCACAAAGCGGCCAGCGAGCCAGCCAGTAGTAGTTTTTTCATCGGTAGAAAGCGGCCTGGGTGGCCGCACGCTTTTCTTCTTATTATATTATAAATTGCTACTTGCCAGGTCTTTAGATTTTGGCTGGCGGCGGGTGGGGTAAGAGGTGCGCCACAAAGATGCGCCCCCTACCCCAGCACTTATTTTATCAGCCAGGCACTACTTCGCCAGCGCATCCAGGGCCACGTTCAGGGCCAGCACGTTCACCTTGTTGGGGCCGAGCAAGCTGGGTACCACTTGCTGCTGCACCAGGGCCTGCACCTTCTCGGGGGCCAGGCCGCGGGCCTTGGCCACGCGGGGCACCTGCACCAGCGCGCCCTGGGGCGAGAGGTCGGGGTCGAGGCCCGAGCCGCTGGCCGTAACCAACTCGGCTGGCACGTCGGCACGCTGCACGCCGGGGTTTTTCAGCAAAAACGTATCGAGGCGGGCCTGCACTTCCTTCAGGTAATCGGGGTTGCTGGGCCCCTTGTTGGAGCCGCTGGAGCCGTCGGCGTGGTAGCTGGCCGCCGAGGGCCGCGAGTTGAAATACTCGGGCTTGTCGAAGCGCTGGCCCACGTTGGCGAAGCCCACGAGGCGGCCGTTTTGCGTGACTTGCACGCCCTCGCCGTGGCCGGGGGCCAGCTGGGCGGCGGCCCACACAATGGCGGGGTAAATGCCGCAGCACAGCACCAGCATGGTGAGCGTGAGGCGCAGGGCGGTTAAGAATTGGGATTTCATGGTTTCAAAATGTAAAACGGAATGGTACTCCGTTTGTCGTTGTTTAACAAGGCGCTACCGGCGCGGGCGGAAACGGGGTGCCACTCCGTTTTACAAAAACACGCCCACTATCAGGTCAATAACCTTGATGCCGATGAAGGGTACTATTACCCCACCCAGCCCGTAAATGAGCAGGTTGCGGCGCAGCAGCGCCGACGCGCCCACCGGCGTGTAGGCTACGCCCTTGAGGGCCAGCGGCACGAGGGCCGGAATGATGAGGGCGTTGAAAATAACGGCGCTTAGAATGGCCGATTGCGGCGACTTCAGGCCCATGACGTTGAGCGCGCCCAGGGCCGGAATGGCGACCATGAACAAGGCGGGCACAATGGCGAAGTACTTGGCCACGTCGTTGGCGATGCTGAAGGTGGTGAGCGTGCCGCGCGTCATGAGCAGCTGCTTGCCAATCTCCACCACCTCAATGAGTTTGGTGGGGTCGTTGTCGAGGTCCACCATGTTGCCGGCTTCCTTGGCGGCCTGGGTGCCCGAGTTCATGGCCACGCCCACGTCGGCCTGGGCCAGGGCGGGCGCGTCGTTGGTGCCGTCGCCCATCATGGCCACCAGCTTGCCGGCCTGCTGCTCTTTGCGGATGTACTGCATCTTGTCCTCGGGCTTGGCCTCGGCGATGTAGTCATCGACGCCGGCTTTTTCGGCGATAAACTTGGCAGTCATGGGGTTATCACCCGTCACCATCACGGTTTTGATGCCCATTTTGCGCAGCCGCTCGAAGCGCTCCTGAATGCCGGGCTTGATGATGTCCTGGAGTTCGACTACGCCCAGAATGCGGTCGTTCTCGCTCACTACCAGCGGCGTGCCGCCGTTGCTGGCTACCTTGGCCACCTGCTGAGTGGTTTCGTTAGGAAACTCCTGCCCGGCGGCATTGGCCAGGTTGCGGATGGCATCGGACGCGCCCTTGCGGATGCGTAGGCCGTTGGCCAGCGTCACGCCCGAGCTGCGGGTTTCGGCCGTGAACTTGATGGCCTCGCTGCCCTCGGCGCGCACCTTGAGGTCGGCGGCATCGGTGCGGCGCACTTGCTGGGCCAATTCCACAATGCTCTTTCCCTCAGGGGTTTCGTCGTGCAATGAGCTGAGCGTGGCGGCTTCTACCAGCTCGCGCTCGCTTACGCCGGGGGCGGGCCAGAAGTGAGTGGCCTTGCGGTTGCCGATGGTGATGGTGCCCGTTTTATCGAGCAGCAGCACGTCGATGTCGCCGGCCGTTTCCACGGCTTTGCCGCTCTTGGTGATAACGTTGGCCCGCAGGGCGCGGTCCATGCCCGCAATGCCGATGGCCGAAAGCAGCCCGCCGATGGTAGTCGGAATGAGGCACACAAACAGGGCAATGAACGAGGCCACCGCGATGGGCGTGTTAGCGTAGCGCGAGAAGGGCTGCAACGTCACGCACACAATCACGAACACCAGCGTGAAGCCGGCCAGCAGAATGGTGAGGGCAATTTCGTTGGGCGTTTTCTGGCGCGACGCGCCTTCCACGAGCGCAATCATCTTGTCGAGAAACGACTCGCCGGGGGCCGTGGTCACCAGCACCACAATGCGGTCGCTGAGCACCTTGGTGCCGCCCGTAACGGACGACTTGTCGCCGCCCGACTCGCGGATAACCGGGGCTGACTCGCCGGTAATGGCCGACTCGTCGATGGTGGCGAGGCCCTCGATAATCTCGCCGTCGGTGGGGATGATTTCGCCGGCCTCCACCACGAACACCTGGCCTTTTTGCAGCTGCGCCGAGCTCACGCTCGTGAAGGTGCCGTCGGGCTGGCGCACCTTGGCGGGCGTATCCTGGCGGGTTTTGCGCAGCGAATCGGCCTGGGCCTTGCCGCGCGCCTCAGCAATGGCCTCGGCAAAATTGGCAAATAAAAGGGTGAGAAACAGCACGATAAACACCGTGAAGTTGTAGCCGAAGCTACCCTGCGCCGCATCGGGCTTGAGCAGCAGGCCGATGGTGACCAGGAACATCACCACGGTGCCGATTTCCACGGTAAACATCACCGGGTTGCGGAACATGACGCGTGGGTCAAGCTTCACGAAGGCTTGCTTGGTGGCCTCGGCCACCAGCGCGGGTTGAAAGAGGGATTGGGATTGGGTTGCCATTTTCGGGTTGGGCTGGCGTGCGCCTCACCCCTAGCCCCCTCCAAAAAGGAGAGGGGGACTAGCTCTAGTTTTAGAAGCTAGCCGGGTAAAGCGATGAAAAGCGTAAGACTAAAAAACTAGAGCTAGTCCCCCCTCTCCTTTTCGGAGAGGGGGCTAGGGGGTGAGGCGCCACATTAGCGCAGTCTTGCAACTACTTAGCGTACAGCGTGAAGTGCTCGGCCAGCGGGCCCAGCGCCAGGGCCGGGAAGAAGGCCAGCGCGGCAATAATCCAAATCACGAAGAAGACCATCACGCCAAACGTGCCGGTGTCGGTGCGCAGGGTGCCGGCGCTTTCGGGGATGTACTTTTTGCGGGCCAGCAGGCCGGCGATGGCCACCGGGCCGATGATGGGCAGGTAGCGCGAGAGCAGCAGCACCACACCGGTGCTAATGTTCCACCAGGGCGTGTTGTCGCCTAGCCCTTCGAAGCCCGAGCCGTTGTTGGCGGCCGCGGAGGTGTACTCGTAGAGCATTTCGGAGAAGCCGTGGTAGCCAGGGTTGGCCAACCAGCCGGCGTACTCGGTGGGGTTGCCCACGTAGAGGTGCGCCGACAGCGCCGTACCAGCCAGAATGAGCAGCGGGTGCAGCAGGGCAATCAGAATGGCAATTTTCATCTCGCGGGCCTCAATCTTTTTACCCAGAAACTCGGGCGTGCGCCCCACCATCAGCCCCGAGATAAACACGGCCACGATGATGAACACGAAGAAGTTGAGAAAGCCCACCCCTACCCCACCATAGAAGGCGTTGGTCATCATGCCGAGCATGGCGTTCATGCCCGAAAGCGGCGTGAGCGAGTCGTGCATGGCATTGACCGAGCCGTTGCTGGTGACGGTGGTTTGGATGGCCCAGAGCGCCGAGGCCGGCGCGCCGAGGCGCATTTCCTTGCCTTCGAGCGAGCCCAGGCTTTGGTCGATGCCGAGGTGGGTAATGGCCGGGTTGCCGTGCATTTCGAGGTACACGGTGGGCAGTTGCAGCAGCAGGTAGCCGGCCGTCATCACCCCAAACACCATCCAGCCCAGCTTGGGCCGGCGCAGGTAGTAGCCAAAGGCCAGGGCCATCGCAATGGGAATGAGTACGATAGCGCCATTCTCCACCGCATTGGAGAGGAAAGTGGGGTTTTCGAGCGGGTGGGCCGAGTTTACGCCGTAGTAGCCGCCCCCGTTGGTGCCGATTTGCTTGATGCCAATCATGGCGGCGGCCGGGCCGCGGCTCACAAACGTGCTGTCGCCCTGCATCGTAACAACCGGGGCCTTGGCCTGCCAGGTCATGGGCGTGCCCTGAAAGACAATTACCAGCGCGACAAGGAGCGAGAGCGGCACCAGCACCCGGGTAATGCTACGCACGAAATAGACGTAGAAATTGCCGAGCTTATCGACTGCACCTTCCCGCAAGGCATTGAATACCACCACGCAAGCAGCCATGCCGGTGGCGGCCGTCACAAACTGCAAGAACATGATGCAGAAAACCTGCGAGAAGTACGTCAGGCCCGACTCGCCCGAGTAGTGCTGCAAGTTGCAGTTCACCAGAAACGAGATGGCCGTGTTAAACGCCTGGTCGGGCGTCATGCTGGGGTTGTGGTCGGGGTTGAGGGGCAGGCTGCCCTGGGTGCAGAGCACGAACATGGCCCAGCCAAACCACACCAGGTTGATGGCCAGCAGCGCCAGCAGGTGCTGCTGCCAGGTCATTTCGCGCTCGGGGCGCACGCCGCCCAGGCGGTAGAGCAGGCGCTCGAAGGGCAACAGGAAATCGGACCAGCTTTTGTCGCCCCGGTAAATGGTGGCCAGGTAGCGGCCCAGCGGCACGGCCAGCAGCACCGTAGTCAGGAAAATGACGAGGATGCCGAGAAGTTCTTTGTTCATTGTATTTTCGGAATGAGTGCTTGCCAAGCGGCGCGGCGGGCGGCCCGGCGGGCTAAATCAAAATTTCTCCGGCTTCAGCAGCACGTAGCACAGGTAGCCAAACGTGGCCAGCGAAAGCAGTAATAGGGCGAGCATCATGGCGGGGAGCGGGGTTAGATGTGGTCGAAAAAGTCAACCGTGCGGCGGAAGAGCCAGAAACCGGCCAGGCCAGTGGCCGTGAGCAGGGGAATCATCAGAATGGGCGACATTAGTTGGAAAGAGTAGCTAAGCCGCTAGCAGCAGCGGCGATGATAACGGTGGCAAGCCGTGGCCCGAAGCGGGGGCAGCAATGGAATATTTATCATAACTAGTTGATTTACAGAATATTAAATTTTAATGGCGCTCTTTGCAGGTTGCTACTGGGCGGGCGTGGCACTAGCGTTTTGCTAGGGTGCTTTGCAAAACGCTAGCCCGGCGCGGGGCTCGGTTAGGGCAGCATGTTGGTGTGGGGGTAGCAGTAGGCCGCGTACAGGTGCACTGGCATGAGCTGGCGCGCTAGGTGCGTGTCGGCGGTGCTGCCGTCGAGGTGCAGGCCGTGCAGGTACACGTTGTTGATGGCGTTGGTGAGGTAGCGGTCGGCGCGGCGCAGCAGGCTGTCGGCCACGGCAAAGCAGTGGCGCAGCACCTCCAGCCGCCCAGTGGCAAAGGCGCGGCGGGTGAAGGCGGCAAAGCAATCGAGCTGGCGGTACACGCTGCCCAGCATATTGGGCGCGTGCAGGTCGGCCGAAAGCTCGGGAAATTCGGCCGTGAGCAGGTCGGCCGTTTCGAGGGAAGTCATTTGGGTAAGGGGTTAAGAAGCGGCCAGTAGCTGGCCCGCCCCACCTACACAAGGCGGGGGCCAGCTGGGCTACTACCCTGCGCCCTATTTCACAACTATCTTTTAGTTAAGTACTTATGCTAAATACCAGCTTCTCAGCAGCCACATGGTCTCACCCGGCGGGCTAGCGTTTCGCTAGGGCTTTGTGCAAAGTGCTAGGCCTCGCGCCCGCTGCCAACTGGCCTGGGGGCCCACCAGCGGCCTTCTGCGGTAGTTGGCCCCGCATTTGGCAGGCTATGCGCGCCCCTTACGCAAGCCGGGGCCCGTGCCTTATGTCCGACCTACTCACCGAAATCACCCACGCCGCCAAGGCCTACTACGCCCAAACCAGCAACTTCCCCCTCACGGCCACCGACTTCTACGACTGGCTGGGCGCGTTGCCCCCAGCCCGCCAGGCCGACGTGCTGGCCCGCGGCTTCGCCACCAGCCAGGCCGAGCCCGATTTTCTGCGCTACTGCCTGGAGGGCCGGGGCTACGCCATGCGCCCCTTCCTGGCCGAGCGCCTATCGGTGGCGGCTTATGAGCTATGGGCCGCCCACGGCGAATTCAACGGCGACCTGCCCGTGCGCGCCGTGCAGCGCTAGCAATCGGCCGGCCCGTTTTACAGCCCGTATTCCTGAATTTTGCGGTAGAGCGTGGTGTGGGCAATGCCCAGCACCCGCGCTGCCTCGGCCTTGTTACCGCTGGCTTCCAGCAAGATGCGCCGGATGTGGTGCATCTCGGCGTTGCGCAGGCTGCGCTCGTCTTCGAGGGCTAGGCTGGCGCTGGGGCCGGGCGCGGCGGCCAGCTGCACCTCCAGGGGCAGGCCAGCCACATCGAGCGGCTGGCCGGCCGGCGTGAGAATGGCGGCCCGCTCCAGCACGTTGCGCAGCTCGCGCACGTTGCCAGGCCAGGGGTAGGCTTGCAGCAACTGCAAGGCGGCTTCGGTGGGGGCCAGCGCGCTGCGGCGCAGCTTACCAGCAAAGTAGCGTAAGAAGCTGGCCGTCAGCTCGGGCACGTCGGCGCGGCGGGCGCTGAGCGGCGGCACCGGCACCACAAACACCGAGAGACGGTAGTACAAATCGGGCCGGAAGTGGCCCTGTTCGGCTTCCTGCCGCAGGCTGCGGTTGGTGGCGGCCACTACGCGCACGTTGGCGCGGGTGGGCTTGGTATCGCCCACTTTAATAAACTCCTGGCTTTCCAGCACCCGCAGCAGCTTGGCTTGCAGGCTCAGCTCCAGCTCGCCTATTTCATCGAGGAAAAGCGTGCCGCCGCTGGCTTCCTCAATCAGGCCTTTTTTATCGGTCATGGCCCCGGTAAACGCCCCTTTTTTGTAGCCAAACAGCTCCGACTCCAGCAGCTCTTTGGAAAAAGCGCTGCAATTGACAGCCACGAAGGGCTTGGCCCGCCGCGCACTGGCCTCGTGAATGGCCTGCGCAAACAGCTCCTTGCCCGAGCCGGTGGGGCCTTCGAGCAGCACGGTGGCCTCGGTGGGCGCTACCTGGCGGGCCAGGTGCTTGGCCGCTTCCAGGGCCGGCGCGTGGCCGATAATCGTCTCAAACGTAGCGCGTTGGCCCACCTGCTTTTCCAGTTCGGCCACCCGGCGCTGAAGGCGGGCCTTGGCCACGGCGCGGTCTACCACCACCACCAGCTGGTCGTCGGAATCGCCCTTGGTGAGGTAGTCGAAGGCCCCGGCCTTCATGGCGCGCACGCTGTCGGGCACGGTGCCGTAGGCGGTCAGCAGCACTACTTCGGCCAGCGGGGCCCTGGCCTTGAAGCGCGGCAGCAGCTCCACACCGTGGGCATCGGGCAATTTTACATCGCAGAGAATGAGCACGATAGCCTCGGCGTGCTCGGCCAGCAGGGCCAGGCCACGGTAGGCGTCGGGAGCTTGCAGCACGGCGTAGCCTTCCAGCTCCAAAAGCCGCGCCGTGATGCCGCGCAGCTGGTTTTCGTCGTCGATGAGCAAGATGGTTTCGGGGCTGGTAGCGGCTGACATGGGGCAAAGGTGGGGGAATTCTCACGTTTGTCAGGCTGAATTCCTACCATCTGTCATGCGGACCGCAGGGAGGCATCTCGCTCGCATCGTTGGATGAAGCGGGCGAGATGCTTCCCTGCGGTCTGCATGACAGACGGAGAAAATAATCTTCCCCAGCGAACACCGACCCAACTGCCTGCTGTTAGGTATTCGCCTACCCCCGGCCGGGCCGTATCTTTGCCCGGCCATTAGTGTCTGGCCCGCGGCGCATTTAGCGCCTCCCCTCCGCACGCCTCTTTTCGCTTTCAGTGGCCGCAGCCGGCCCCGCCATGATTTCAATTTCCGACCTCGACTTCCATTTTGGCTCCCGCACCCTCTACGACCGGGCCAGCCTGCACATCAAACCCAAGGATAAAATTGGCCTGGTGGGCCTCAACGGCACCGGCAAATCGACGCTGCTGCGCCTGCTCGTGGGCGAGTACCGCCCCGACGGCGGCTCCATCTCAATGAGCAAAGAGGTGAGCCTCGGCTTCCTCAACCAGGATTTGCTGAGCTACGACTCGCACGAGTCCATCCTGCTGGTGGCCATGCAGGCCTTCGCCGAGGCGCTGGATTTGCAGAAGAAAATCGACGCCGTGCTCCTGGAATTCGAAACCGACTACCGCGACGAGCTGGCCGACAAGCTGGCCACCTTGCAGGAGCGCTTCGAGGCGCTGGGTGGCTACACCATGCAGTCGAAGGCTGAAGAGATTCTCGAAGGCCTGGGCTTCTCCACCGACGAATTGCAGAAGCCACTCAAGACCTTTTCGGGTGGCTGGCGCATGCGCGTGATGCTGGCCAAAATCCTGCTGCAACAGCCTTCGCTGCTGCTGCTCGACGAGCCCACCAACCACCTGGACTTGCCCTCTATCAAGTGGATTGAGAACTACCTGGCCGGCTACGAAGGCGCGGTTATCATCGTGAGCCACGACCGCGAATTTCTCGATGGCACCACCAACACTACCGTGGAAGTGAGCGGCGGCAAGCTTAATCCCTACGCCGGTAACTACTCGTTCTACCAGGAGGAAAAGGTGTTACGCACCGAGATTCAGCAGGGCGCCTACGACAACCAGCAGGCGGCCATCAAGCAGGCCGAGCGCTTTATCGAGCGTTTCAAGGCCAGCGCCAGCAAGGCCAAGCAGGCCCAGAGCCGCGTGAAGGCCCTCGACAAGCTCGACCGCATCGAGGCCGTTGCGCCCGACGCGGCCAAGGTAAATTTCAAGTTCACCTTCACCCAGCAGCCCGGCCGCCACATCCTGCGCATGGAGCACGTGGGCAAGAACTACGGCGACAAGCTCATCTTCCGCGATACCAACGTGCACATCGAGCGGGGCGATAAAATCGCGCTCATCGGGGCCAACGGCAAGGGTAAATCGACGCTCATGCGCCTCGTGGCTGGGGCCGAGGAGCCCACCGCCGGCCGGCACCAGCTGGGCCACAACGTCATTATGGCGTTCTACGCCCAGCACCAGCTCGAAAGCCTGTCGGTGGATAACGAGATTATCCAGGAGATGAACAACGCCGGCAGCAAGCGCAACGAGATGGAGCTGCGCGGCGTGCTCGGCTCGTTCCTGTTCACGGGCGACGATGTGTATAAGAAAATCAAGGTGCTGAGCGGCGGCGAAAAAAGCCGCGTGGCCCTGGCCAAAACCCTGATTTCGGAAGCCAACTTCCTGCTGCTCGATGAACCGACCAACCACCTGGACATGCAGTCGGTCAACATCCTCATTCAGGCCCTGGAGCAGTACGAGGGCACGTTTATCGTGATTAGCCACGACCGCTACTTCGTGGAGAACGTGGCCACCAAAATCTGGTTTATCGAAGATTTCCAGCTCAAGGAATACCCCGGCACCTACCACGAGTACGAGCGCTGGCAGGACGACCGCGCTAAGGCCGAGAAGCTGGCCGGCGGCCCCGCCATCAAAGCCCCCAAGGCCGCGCCGAAAGTGGAAGCTAAGCCCGTCACGGCTGACCATAAAACGCCCTCTCCCGACCAGAAAAAAGCCCTCAAAGAGCTGGCTGAGGTAGAAGCCAATATCGACAAAACCGAAAAGGAGTTAGCCGTATACGAAAAGCAGCTGGCCGACCCCAAAATCTACCAGAATACCGCGCAGCTCAAAGACGCAACCATGAAATTCGAGCAAGTCAAAAAGGAGTTGGTTCGCTTAAATGACCGCTGGGAAATGCTGGCGGAGATGTAAAAACTACTTTCAGGCAAAAGCCCCGTTAGAAACCGTGTGTTTCTAACGGGGCTTTTGCCTTTTTAAGAATTAGAAGCTGTCTAGTAAACTCTTAGAACGTCATGCTGAACGCAGTGAAGCATCTCTATCACGCCGTTGGGATTAGTAATTCAACGACATAGCAGAGATGCTTCACTACGTTCAGCATGACGTTCTTTTAATTAATTTCAACAGCTTCTGAGCGTGCGCTATCTTTTGTCTAGAAATTTAAATATCTCCACGTAAGCGTCTTTTAACTCATCGGCAGTAGGACTGTGAAGGCCTTGTGGCAGGAAAAGCACTTCATTCTTTTGCTTGTCTTTGTTGAGTAATTCTACGAATTTCGCAAAGGTTTCGGGCGGTACCTGGTCGTCTTTGCCACCGTACCAGATAAGAAAGGGCGGGTCGTTTTTATCGAAATAGGTTATTGGCTCATATTTCCGAATAAACTCCTTGGGTGCATACTCGGTGGTCGCCGGGAAAAGCGCAAAGCCAATTTCCTTCATGACGGGCACCTCGTTGCTCATAAAAACCTTCTCTACCACGTCTAGTCCATCCACCGGGCCGGAAAAGTTGATAACGCCAGCAATCTCAATTCCCGCGTCCAGCTTGTTGGGATACGTTGGGTCGTTGGCCGTTACCGCCACCAAGCTGGCAATGTGCGCGCCGGCTGAAAAGCCCGTCAGAATTACCCGTTCTAAATTCAGATGGTACGTATCGTTGTGCGCTTTCAGAAAATTCAAGGCATATGTTAAATCTTCCGTGGCAACGGGAATACCACGCTTAATTCGGTAATTCAGGTTAACTACATTCATTCCCTTTTTCAAATACGGCTGAACGTAGCGTTCCTCCCGGGACTTATCGCTGACGTAATACCCACCGCCGTGCAGAAAGACAATGGTGTAGTTGCTGTTTTTTAATTTCTTCGCATTGCTTGCCTGGTAAACATCCATGGCCTGCTCTTTATCAGCGCCGTAAGAAATATCTTTCGTTATCTTATAAGCAGCCTGTATCTGCTCAGGACTTTTATCAACTACGGAAGCTAATTTAACGGCGCACGAATTAGCTGCCAGAGCAATAAATAAAACTGCTACTGCAATTTTCTTCTTCATATCCAAAACGGCTTGCGTTGTATTCCTTGAAAATAATCAGTGTTTCTTTATTATATCCAATCCAAATTTTTTACGGTCAGCTCACTCTCAACGGCTCCTGTGTGCAAGGTGGCTGTGGGTTCAAAAAGAAGGTTGAGCACGATTTCCCCATTCGTATGAGGCCTGTGTTCTACGCCTTTTGGCACAATCAGTATTTCTCCTTCTTTCACCTCCACGGTTCTACCATCTCTAAAATCCATTAGCAGTGTTCCCTTGAAAACCATAAAAAGCTCGTCTTCATTTTCGTGGCTATGCCACACAAAATCACCTTTAAGTTTACAAAGCTTCACGTGTTGGCCATTAAGCTCGCCAATAATGTGAGGTGTCCACTGTTTATTAAACAGGGAGAACTTCTGCAAAATGTTGATTGGCTTGATTTCTTCCATTGTCTTAGTTAGTTAGATTGTTGGTAATACGGCCTGCGCAGCGCTTATTGCATAGTTTGAATCGTGTCCCACACGGCGACCGAGGTCATGGCCAATGCGGCTTCGCTCAGCTTCTCGTAGGTATCGGTAGGCTGGTGGTAGTGTCGAAAAAGGGGGGCTTGCACCAGTAGTTCGTACAGGGCCGGCAGCGGGGCCTGCTGCGTCATCGCCTCAAAGTAACGTTGCGCCACCGCCACATCCTGGTCGGTGATGCAGGTGATGGTGAAGGCATCGGCTAGCCCGGCGCTGCGAAAAGATACGTGGTCGGCGGTATTTGTCACGAGCTGGCCAAACCGGCTGACGCCGACGTGCTGCCGCCGCGCCGTGGCCTCGAAGGCGCTGAGCAGCGGCCCTTGCCGCGCCGCCTCTACGGGCCACAGCGCCAGCTTATCGCCCATGCCCACCAGCTCCAGGTTGAGCAGGCCCACCAGGTCCTGGGTGCCGTGCTGCGCCACGTAGGCCTGCGAGCCTTTCAGGCCCGTTTCTTCCTCATCGAAGAAGAACACCCGCACGCCGGCCGCGCTGCCGCTTTCCTGGTGCCGGCGGATAATATCGAGGGCCACGGCGATGGCCGAGCCATTGTCGTTGGCCCCGCCCGAGTCCGTTACCCGGTCGAAGTGCGTGCCCACCCCGATTTTGCGCCCGGCCCGGCCCAGGTTCACCACCAGGTTGGTGCCAGTGGCATAGGGCTGCTCGATATAGCTGACGTTCAGCTCATTGAGCTGCTCCGCAATCAGCGCCCGGCGCGTGGCATTGGGCTGGTGGTCGAGCTGTTTTATAAAGGGCAGCAGGTTCATAGGCTACGGGGTGGCGGCGCTCATTTCAAGGTGAGTGGTAAGACTGTGCAACGGCGGGGCCCTCCGTTGCTGCCCCTGCCCGACGCTAGCCGAAAAGTCCCTCGGTCAGCAGCCTCACAGCATGGGGAAACGGTTAGCTGACCCGAATGAATAGTACTCTACGTAACGCCAGAAAATAGGCT
The DNA here is from genome assembly GCF_030063445.1 of Hymenobacter sp. H14-R3. GTDB lineage: Bacteria > Bacteroidota > Bacteroidia > Cytophagales > Hymenobacteraceae > Hymenobacter. The sequence goes on from NZ_JASITD010000022.1 coordinate 36,841, forward strand.
ACTCAACCCAAATTGGGGACCAGCGCGCCGTAACGGAAAGATTCAACTCCTGTGGCCGCTTTGCCGGTTCGTCGGCGCGAGCCGGCAGACCGGTAAAGCGGCTCGCAACTTGGATTACTTAGAAATAGCCGGCGTCGGGTAGCAGTGCGGAGCCGGGGTTTCCGACAGGCAATTGGGAAGTTGTTTTTACCCCGGTTACCCACAACTCACCCGCGGCAAGTGACGCTGCCATCTGCGGAATCATCAGTTCCATATTTTGGGCGTACACGCCCTCGTGATGCCAGATGGTCCGTAGTTTCTCCCGCCCTTGCTCGTTGATAAATAATTCACCCCTGGCCGTTATCAGGAGCATGGCTACATCGCCGCTGTGCTCGTCGACTACAAATAGAAATTCGTCTTTATCGCGCCGCATTCCTTTTTTCCAGTAGGCAACGTGTTCCGCTACTTCATGCTTGTAAAGGGCCAGACTCATGGAGCCATCAAGCAATAAGGCTTTTCGTAATCTGGTTTCGATGGGGCTCTGCATAAGAATGAGGAATAAAAACAGGAAGGCCAGCGGATGATATACTCATCACGAAATAGGCTGCGAGCAGTGTAGAACGGAATGGCACTCCGTTTCTGCGTTCGCAGGCGTTGCCTACGCCAAACAAAGTGCCACTCCGTTCTGCACTGCTCGCAGCCCACTTCACGACGAGTACAATGACTGTTTGCCAAGGCTTGTTGCTAAGCAGTTGAGCCTTACAAAGGCTGCGCAAGGTAGCAGGAGCCGTACTTTCGCCCCATGCGCTTCCGCCTCCTTCCCTACCCGCTCATACTGCTGGCCACGGCCTGCGTGCCGCTCGGCACGCCCATTACCAACCCCAACGCCCCCGTAAGCCAGCAGCGGCCGGCCGAGTACTACGCCGACCGCACCCTGCGCTACCAGGACTACATATATGACCCCAGCGTGCGCAGCGTGCAGTGCTACGTGCCCACCGCCCAGGCCAACGACGTGCTGCTGCCCCCCATTGTGCCCCTGAGCCAGGAGCAGCCCGTGACGCTGGAGTTTGATGTGCTGGGCGAGCAGGCCCCGCGCCTCACGGCCAAGCTCGTGCACTGCGACCTGGGCTGGACGCCCTCGCAGATTACGGATATGCAGTTTTTGGGCGAGATAAACGAGTTTACGCTCACCAATTACCGCATCTCGGTCAATACCAAAACGCCTTATTACCACTACGCCCTGCAAGTGCCGCGCGTGAAGCTCAGCGGCAACTACGTACTGGTAGTGCAGAACGCGGCCGGCGTGCCGCTGGTGTCGCGCCGCATGCTGGTGTATGACAATCAGGTAATTGCGAATCTGGAGCAGGGTATTCTCGCCGGCGGCACCGATGCCCGCTACGCCTACCAGCAGCTCAATTTCAATATCAACTACAGCGCCGTGGCCCTCGTAAACCCGGCCGCCGAGGTGAAGGTGGTGCTGCGCCAGAACTACCGCTGGGACAATGCCCACTACAACCTGGCGCCCACCTTCGTGCGCGACGCCGAGCGCGTGCTGCAATACCAGTACATCAACTATGAAAACGCCTTTGCCGGCCTTAGCGAGTACCGCTATTTTGATATGCGCTCGCTGCAAGCCAACGGCCTGGGCGTGGCCCGCCTGCTGCGCCAAACCGCGCCCGTGCAGGTAGAGCTGCTGCCCGAAACCACCCGCAACGGCCTGGCCTACAACCAGTACGTGGATGCCAACGGCCAGCGCGTGTTCGAAAACCGTGAGTTTGGCAACGGCGCTTACAACGGCGACTACGCCATGGTCACCTTCAACCTGAAGGCCGACAAGCCCGCGCCCGGCCCGGTGTACGTGCTCGGCGCGCTCAGCGACTGGCAGCTCAAGGAGGAGTTTCGGCTGGCGTATGACTCGCTGCAACAGCGCTATACGGGCCGGGCGCTGCTCAAGCAGGGCTACTACAACTATAGCTACGCCGTGGCTCCCCAGCGGGCCGGCGCGGCCCCCGACGAAGTGTACTTTGAGGGCACTCACCAAGAAACCGAAAACCAGTACGACCTGCTCGTGTACTACCGCCCGCCGGGCACCCGCACCGACCTGCTCATCGCCTACCAGGCTCTCGACCTGAATAAGCGCTAGGAGGCGCTAGGCCACCGGCTCCAGGCTCGACAGGCCCAGGCCGGCCAGTACCCGCGAGCGCACCGTGAGCGCCCCAATCAGGCGCGTCACGGGCAGGGGCCACTTACGAATTAGCGTGGGGATGGCCATAATGCCTTCCTCCTCCGCCCGGTCGGGATGCTCTTGGATATCAATTATTTCCAGGTAATATTCTCCGTTTAATTTCTCCCGGCAAATAGTATTTAGTATATCGACGGCCTCCACCGAAACATTATTTTTGCCATTTATATAGAGCTGCAACGCGTATTTGCTCATGATAACCAAGTAGAATTAAGGCTTGTTTAGTAACTTGTTTATTTTTAACTATCAGTAAATCAACTAATTATCCCCTAGCAGGAATACCCGTCAAAATGCCGCTGACGCCGGTGAAGGGCTCGCCGATATTGATGCCCTTATCATCAATGGTGAAGCCCCGGATGGAGGAATCGTGCTTAGAGCCGCGCATTTTGAGCACAGACAGGCTACGGTGCATTTCGCCCGACATTTCGACGTAGCGCAGGAGAATAATGGTGTCGGTGAGCGGCGAGATATTGCCCTCGGTATCGGAGGTGCCGCCCGAGAGCAGCGTGGTGGTGACGGTGAACATGCCCGTAATTTCCTGGTGCTTGAGGAAGGAAGTGAGGGCGATGATAAACTCGCGAAATGCCTTGTCGGTGCTCGTGCGTGAGAGCGCCGATAGGCTGTCGATGGCGATGCGGTCGGGCTTGAACTCACGCACAATCTCCTGAATATTAAGCAGATGGTCTTCTAGCGACGCTACTTCCGGGTAGAGGCACACTACTTTGAGGTAGCCGTCGTCTTCGAGCTTGGTAAAGTCCTGGCCCCAGCCGGTGGCATTGCGAAACAGTTGCTCGCGGCTTTCCTCAAAGGCCAGCAGCAGGCAGCGCTCGTCTTTTTCCCGAATACCGTCGATAAAATTGGCCACCAGTAGCGTTTTGCCCGCCCCAATGGAGCCGCTGACTAGGATAATGGAATCGCGGTAGAAGCCACCGCCGCACATCTCGTCCAGCTTGGCTACGCCCGAGGTTACGCGCACGCCCGAGGAGCGGTATTTGAGGTCCATGGCCGAGAGCGGGATGATGACGATGGCCTGCTCGGGGTGAATGGTGAACAGGTTTTCGCCCTTCTCGTGTGAGCTGCCTCGAAACTTAAGGATTTCGATGGTGCGCCGCCGTTTTTCTTCGCTCAGCACATTACGCAGGATAATGACGTTATCGGTCAGAAATTCCTCCACGCCCAGCCGCGACACCTTGCCGTATTCCTCGGTGCGCTCGGTAGTAATGATGGAGGTAGTATCGAGGCGCCCCAGCGCCAGCGTCACCTTAAACAGCTCGTGCCGAATGGAATTCAGCTCCTGAAACTGGCTGAATACGCTGCCAATCGAGTCAAGCACCACGCGCTTGGCCTGGCACTTGGTGATGGCGCGCTCCAGCCGCACCTGAAAGCCGCTGAGGTCGTAGTCGCCCACGGTCAGCGTGTCGTCGTCCTTCTGGGAGGCGTCCACGAATACCCATTTGCCGTCGCGCTCCCAGGCATCAATATCCCAGTTGAGAGTGCGCAGGTTGATGCGGATATCCTCCACCTGCTCCTCAAACGTAACAAATACGCCCGCCTGGCCAAACAGTTGAATGCCCATGGCCAGAAACTGCGCGCCAAACAGCGTTTTGCCGCAGCCCGAGCTGCCCGAAATCAGGGTGGTGCGGCCGTAGGGCAGGCCCCCAGCCGAAATATGGTCGAAGGCCGTAATCCCGGTAACTAGTTTTCTAATGCTCATGGGCAAACAGGGGGCTGGCGGTAGGGCCAGCACTACTTGGCGGGGCGGCTCCGGTAAGGAGAAACAGCTCCAGTGTATGTGGGCAGAAAAAGCGAGACTATCGGGCGGTTAGCAAAACTGCCGGTGGGCCCCGTTCCCCGCAAGTTAAGCGCTTAATCGCCGCGCTGCATCGTCAGGGCCAGTGCGCTCGTAGCTGCCGCTCACAATCGCCCCAGGCCCTGGCACGGCGATACCCAGCGGGGCAGCCAGGCCGGCCCGCGGATGGGTAACTATTCCCCAATCCAATAGGCCCATTTTTAACGTAAATAAGCCGTTAAACAAACACTTGTTAGCCGTGTTTTTTAGTAGTGCTGCTAGCCGTGCTTGTGCCAATACCTGGCAAGTCCCTTTTACTCCTTAAGCCCGTCTATTGCCCAATTTTACGCCTGGTTTTAATTGCCAATATTTTTAGTTTATCTACTCTTTTTTTCGTACCTTTGGCTATGCGTAAGACCCAGCTCCCGACCCCCCTGCCCGTGCAGCAGTTTGCCCGCTGCATCGACGATACTGCTCGCCCCGCGGGCTTCGTCGGCGACTGGCCCACGGCCGGCCGCGTGTACCCCGTGCAGGTGATGCCCCACGTGCGCACCGGCCAGCCCCACGTGCATGTGCTGGGCTTCTATGCCGAGCGGCCCTACGGCGCGTTTGCCGCCCACCGCTTCGAGGCCGTAGCCACGCTGTGGATGAATTAGGTAAATGAGTAATTGGAGTAGTGCCGTTCTAAACAGCCAGAACGACACTACTCATTTACTACTCCACCACCTGCGCGGCTACGTCGAACGTGGCGGCGGGTGGCTGCGGGTTCATCTCGGCCAGGGTGGCTACCACAATTTCGGCGATGGCCTGGTCGCGGGCGCGCTTGTCGTTGGCCGGGATAACGTACCACGGGCACTCGGGCGTGGAGGTGGCGGCCAGCGTCTCCTGGTAGGCTATCTGGTAAGCATCCCAGTACTGGCGCTCTTTGAGGTCGCCGGGCTCAAATTTCCAGCGCTTTTTGGGGTCGTTGAGGCGGGCTTGCAGGCGCTTGGCCTGCTCGTCTTTGGAAATGTGCAGAAAAAACTTGAGCACCCGCGTGCCGTTGTGCGTGAGTAGCTGCTCGAAGTGGTTGATATCCTGGTAGCGCTGCTGCCAGGTGAAGGGCTCGATGAGGCCGTGCACGCGCGTCACAAGCACATCCTCATAGTGCGAGCGGTTGAACACGCCGATGTGGCCCCGCCCCGGCGTGTGCTTGTGAATGCGCCACAAAAAATCGTGGTTAAGCTCTTCGCTGCTAGGTACTTTGAAAGAAGCCACCTCAATCCCGGCCGGGTTCACACCCGTGAGCAGGTTGCGGATAGTGCCATCCTTGCCGCCCGTGTCAATGGCCTGGAACACCAGGAGCAAGCTCTGGCGGTGCTCGGCATACAGGTTTTCCTGGTAGTCGCTGAGCTGCTCGCGCAGTTCTTCGAGGCGTTTTTCCACCTTCTTCTTGTGGTCGAAGGGCTTGTTATTATCCGGGTCGATGTCGGCGAGGCGCAGGGGGGTGCTGGGCCGCACGCGCACGGCGGGCGTGGTGGCAGAGTGGGCTGATGCCATAAGGAAAATGTGCTGAAAACGGCCAATGCCGGCCGCAAATCAGTTAAACGAAAAAGGTGCTGGCTAACGTTGTGTTTATGCGCGCCGCACTTGCCGCCCGCCGGTGCTTTTTGGCGCTGAAATTGCCTGTTTCTCTTGTCCTTACCCCGCTTTTCCATGTCCATGCTTCCCCGCTCTTTTCGTCGGCTAGCCGCGGTACTGGCCCTGCCGGCACTTTTACTAAGCCCGTTGGCACAGCCCGCCGCGGCCCAAACGCGCGCTACCGACCTGCCGGCCAGCCAGGCCGCGGGCATCATCCGCGAGATTACCGAGGCCGTGGGCTTGCAGCCGCGCTTCGAGCTGCGCGCTACTACCCAGGTAGCTAACGCCGCCGCCGTGGTGTACGGCGGCCGGCGCTACCTGCTCTACAACCCCAGCTTCCTGGCCGCCGTGAACCGCGCCGGCCACACCGACTGGGCGGGCATCAGCATCCTAGCCCACGAAATGGGCCACCACCTCAACGGCCACACGCTGCGTGCGGGCGGCTCGCAACCCGAAGACGAGCTGGAGGCCGACGAGTTTTCGGGCTTCGTGCTGCGCCGCTTGGGGGCCAGCCTGGCCCAGGCGCAGGCCGCCATGGCCACCGTGTCGCCCAGCGAGGGCTCGGCCACGCACCCCGGCCGCGCCCCGCGCCTGGCCGCCATCGGCCGCGGCTGGGGCCGCGCCACCGCCCAGATTGTGGCCAGCACCCAGGCTGGCCGCGCGCAGCCATCGGCCCAGCCCATTGCCGTGGCCCCACGCCCCGCGCAGCAGCGCCAGCGTACGTATCCTACTTACCAGCAACCTAATGCAGATGACAATGGCTCAGCTGCTACCGTAGCACTGACGCGCGCCGATAGTAACGCGCCAGTGCGGGTAGTGGGCCAGCTCACCTTCCGCGACAACCCCGAGGTGCCCTTTTACCTCACCAGCACCCTCAACGTGGTACGCTTGGCTGATGAAAGCAGCGACGACGACGAAACCGACCGCGTGCGCGACGCCCAGGTGGTGGGCCGCCTGCGCCGCACCGGCAACGCCGCTTTCCCCTTCGTGCTCGAAGACAGCCAGCAGCATTCCTTGTTCGTGACGCCGCGCGGCGACGTGTACGACCGGGAAGGCCAGCGCGTGGCCAAGCTGTACGACTGATTTTCAGTTAGCAACTGACAAGCAGAGGGCTTACGCGCACCATTTGTCATTGCGAGCACAACGCAGTGGAGCGCGGCAATGACGGACGGTTTTTGCGCAAGTCACAAGTCAGTAATTATCAACCCTTCGGGCGGCATCCTTCGGCCGCAAAAGCCGTTAGCGTGTTTAATACTTGCTGACTGCTAACTGATAATTAAAAGAGAATGCCCGAATTACCCGAGGTCGAAACCTACCGCCGTTTTATCAACGAAGTAGCTGTGGGACAAAAGATTACCGGCTTAGAAGTGCGCGATACGCACGTACTGGCCGTGTCCGAAGACGAGCTGCGCACTGCCCTCGTGGGCCGCACCATCACCGGCACCGGCCGGCTGGGCAAAAACTGCTTTGTGGAGCTGGACAACGGCCGCCTGCTGGTGCTGCACTTCGGCATGACTGGCGACATTGGCGCGTTCCGCGATGCGCCCGATGCCCCGCGCTTTACCCGAGTGGCCTGGCAGCTCGGCGACTCGGGCCTGAACCTGGCCTTTATCGACCCGCGTAAATTTGGTCGCATTCGCCTGGCTGAGAGCGTCGAAGCCTACCAAAAGGCCAAGAAGCTGGGCCCCGACGCCCTGCTCATCACCGCCGCCGAGCTACACCAGAAACTCAGCCGCCGCCGGGTATTTGTAAAGCCCCTGCTACTTGACCAAAGCCTCACCGCCGGCCTCGGCAACTGGATTGTGGACGAGGTATTATTCCAGGCTAAAATTCACCCCGAGCGAATAGGAAACACTATTTCTGAAACCGAGGCAACTGCCCTGCACGCCGCCATTCAATTGGTACTAACGACGGCCATTCGGCACGAAGCCAATTACCGGCATTTCCCCAAATCCTTCCTCATCCACGCCCGTGAGTGGGACGACTCGGCCACGCCGGGCAGCGATGCGCATACCTTTTGCCCCCGCCACCCCAAGGTAAAAATCGAGAAATTCTACGTGGGTGGTCGGGCTACCTACATCTGCCCCACCTGCCAGCCCGCGCCAGCAACTTCTTCCGCAGCTGAAGCCTGAGTGCAGCACAGGCCCGGAATAAGGGCTTGAGCCGCAGGAATGGTCGGGCACACAAGGAGCACGACACCTAGACAGGACTTACGCAGCAGGTCTTTTTTAGCCCCAGCGGGGTCGTACCTGGTAGGGGCTAAAAAAGACCTGCTGCGTAAGTCCTGCTAAAACAGAAAGAGGCTGCCTATTAAGGCAGCCTCTTTTCAGTACCCAGTAGAAAGCCCACCGAGCAAGCGCCATCCACAAAATCCGACTAATCTAAAAAAATCCGTCGAATCCGTGGTCCAGCTATCACCGCCCTACCATGCCCATCATAGCCTCGGGGTAGCGGGTGCCGGCGGCGGCCCCCAGGGGGAGCAGCTCATCGAGGTGGCGCAGCTCATCCTCAGTTAGTTGCACCTCAAGGGCACCCACGTTTTCTTCGAGATATTTCACGCGCTTGGTGCCAGGAATGGGCGCGAGGTCGTTGCCTTGAGCCAGCACCCAGGCCAGAGCCAACTGGCTGGCCGTGACGTGCTTACTCTGGGCCAGGTCGCGCAGGTGGTTTACCAGCTTGAGGTTCTTATTAAAGTTCTCGCCCTGGAAGCGGGGCGAATGGCGGCGGTAGTCGTCGGGCGCGAAATCCTCGAATTTCTGGATTTCGCCGGTGAGGAAGCCCCGGCCCAGGGGCGAGTAGGGCACCAAGCCGATGCCTTTTTCGCGCAGCAGGGGCAAAATTTCTACTTCTACATCGCGGCTCCAGAGGCTATACTCCGTTTGCAGGGCGGCAATGGGGTGCGTGGCGTGGGCACGGGCAATGGTTTCGGGGCCGGCTTCGCTGAGGCCCAGAAAGCGCACCTTGCCTTCTTCCACGAGGCGGCTCATGGCACCCACGGTTTCTTCAATGGGCACGGTGGGGTCCACGCGGTGCTGGTAATAGAGGTCGATGTGGTCGGTGCCCAAGCGCTTGAGGCTGCCTTCGGCCGACTGCCGCACGTACTCGGGCCGGCCGCTGATGCCGCGCTTGGTGGGGTCGTTGAGGTCGCGCACAATGCCGAACTTGGTGGCCAGCACCACCTTGTTGCGGCGGGTTTTATCGGCCTTGAAGAACCGGCCCAGCAGCTCCTCATTGGTGTAGGGGCCGTACATATCGGCGGTATCTAAGAAGCTGATTTCCAGCTCTATTGCGCGGGCTAGGGTACGCAGGCTTTCGGCATCGTCGGGCTGGCCGTAGAAGTCAGACATGCCCATGCAGCCGAGGCCGAGGGCAGAAACTGTGAGACCGGAGCGGCCGAGTTGGCGGGTTTGCATATGTTGTGTGGGGAAAAGGATGGGCGATAAACTCCTGGGGGTGGGTTTTTGATTTATCAGCGGCGCATTTGGCACGGGTAAGAGGTTCCCGCAGAGGGTGCAGCGGTTGGCAAAGCGCGCGAAAACCGCTGGCATCTTCGGGGGCGGCCGTACCTTTAGGGCATGAGAAAACTGCTGCTTTTGCCGCTGGGTGCGGCGTTTGGATTGCTGAGCCTGAGCCTGCCGGGCTGCGGCACCAAGGCTACCACCGAGGCTGCCACGCCCGCCGTGCAGGCCCGCGCGCTCGAAAACACGCTCATGGCCCGCCACGATAGCCTGATGGGCCAAACCGAGCAGCTCTTCGAGCTCAAAGCCCAGCTTACCGCCGCCAAGGTACCCGCCAACGCCCCCGTGCTGGCCAAGATGCAAACCGCCTCCCAGGCCATGATGACCTGGATGCACGCCTACCAGCCGCCCGATAGCACCGCGCCCGCCCCCCAGCGCCTCACCTACCTGCAAGACCAGCAAACCCAGCTCCTGGCCGTAGCGCAGCAGATTACGGCGGCCCTCGACTCGGGCAACGCCACCCTGCGCCGCGCCACCCCGGCCGCCGCGCCCGCCGCCCCGCAGCCCAAATAACCTACCACCGGGCATACTAGCATGAGCGATACTTTCTTCCCCCCAGCTTCCATTACCCCCAGCTTCCTCAAACAACACCGCGTATTTCTTGCTGGAAGTATTGAAATGGGCAAAGCCACCGAATGGCAGGCCAATTTTACCTTCGAAGTCAGCGAATTCATCCGGGAGCGTACGTCTCCCCCCTACTTACACAGGCTTGCCAGCTACAGTTTTTATAACCCGCGCCGCAAAGATTGGGATAGCGAATGGAAACAGGGGTTTGCTGAGCCCCAGTTCTACCAACAGGTTAACTGGGAGCTCGATGCACTAGACAAGGCCACGCATATCATCATGTATCTGGAACCCGGTACGCAATCCCCAATCAGCCTCCTGGAACTCGGCTTACAAGCCAAATCGGGTAAACTCCTGGTAGTTTGCCCGGAGGGGTTCTGGCGCAAGGGTAACGTGGACGTGGTGTGTAATCGCTACGGCATTCTCCAATTCAACACACTCTCGTTGGCGGCCAGCTACTTGGCTAATCAAATCCTGAAGGGGTAATACGGCTCCTAAAAATAAGGCGTAAAGATTGAGCAGAAATGGTTTTTACGTTGAGTGGTGGGCGCTTCTACTCTGATTGGTTACTGATTACTAACCCGGCCGGCCGCGAACGACTGGTGGCCTACGGCTGTTTATATCCTGAGCCGGGCCGCGGGCCGGGCTGCGTTGTTGCCTTCTATTCTGTATTGTTATGTTGTTGAAATATTTGCCCGCCGTGGCACTGCTGGCTCTGGCCAGCTGCAACCAGGCGGCCCCCGACTCCGACACGGGCGCGCTGGCCATTCACATGGATGCCGCGCCCGATACTGCTTCCGCCACCCTCCCCTACCTCGGCGACGCCGAGCAGCAGGTGGGGCCCGCTGGCGACACTACTGCGGTGTACCCCACGGTGCCCGCCTTTCGCCTGCACGACCAGGATGGCCACCTGGTTACCAACCAGAGCCTGGCCCACAAGGTCTACATCACCGATTTTTTCTTTGCCACCTGCCCCGGCATCTGCCCCAAAATGCAGAGCGAGATGCTGAAGGTGTACAAGCAGTACGCGGCCAACCCCAACGTGGTGTTTATTTCGCATACCATTGACCCCGAGCACGATAGCCTACCCGTGCTGCGCGACTACGCCCGCCGCCTGGGCGTGAACACGCCCGGCAGCAACTGGCGCTTTGTGCGGGCCAGCCGCGACTCGGCCTACGCCCTGGCCAAGGCCTACTTCACCGGGGCTATGCCCGATGCCAAAGCCCCCGGCGGCATTGCCCACAGCGGCACCTTTGCCCTCGTTGACGACCAGGGCCACGTGCGCGGCCTCTACGACGGCCTCAACCCCCAGGAAACCGCCAAGCTGCTGCGCCAGCTGCCCAAGCTGCTGGCCGAGGTAAAAACCCGCCAGGCCACGGCGCAACGCTAACCACTGATGGCGGCCCTCAAACTCAATTTTTCTGGCCTACTTAGTAACTCCTTGCTGCTGTTGGTGTTGCTGTCGCTCACGGGCTGCTTCACCAACAAGCAGAACCAGGGCGAGCGCCTCTATGGGCTGCACTGCGCCAGCTGCCACGGCGGGCAGGGCGAAGGCATTGGGCAGCTGGTGCCGCCGCTGGCGGGCTCCGATTATCTGGCCCAGCACCCCGGCCAGCTGGCCTGCATTGTGCGCGTGGGCCTGAAGGGGCCGATTGTGGTAAACGGCGTGAGCTACAACCAGTTGATGCTGGGCGTGCAGGACACGGCCACGCACCGGCAGCTGTCGCCGGCCCAGGTTACCAACCTGCTCAACTTTATCGAGAGCCACTGGGGCAACCACCCCGGCCCGGCGGGTGCCCGCACCATTGCCGGCACCGAGGCCGATTTGCGCGCCTGTGGCGAGCGTTAGGCTACCTTTGCTTTTACTGCTGAATGGTTGCTGATTAATGCCTGGGGAGCACTTAACCACTCCTCAGCCCATTACGCATCAAGCATTAACCCTTAACCATTACCAATTCCATGGGTCTCTTCGACTTTCTAAAAAACAAACCTGAGTCGGCCCCGGCCACCCCTTCGGCACCGGCCCAGCCGGGCACCACCCCGGCCGCCGACGCGGCCCAGCCCGCCGCCCCTGCGGCCGCGGCCGCGCCCAAAGGCCCCCGCTACCAGGGCTCGGCCCACGTGGCCCCGCCCACGCCCAGCGCGCCGCCTATGGTTGGTATTCCGCCCATGCCCGAGCCGCTGGGTATGCCGACCGAGGCCGAGTTTCCCTACGAGCCCCAGAACATTCTGGAGCACCTACTGCTGCTGGCCCCGGTGGATGAGAACGCCCGCCCCGCCTTCTACCAGGCGCTGTTGCAGGAGAACATTCTGATGGTGCTGGCGCCCGCCGAGGACATTGCCCCCGGTGAAGTGCAACTGGCCGAAGGTGCCCAAATTCAGCTGCAAGTGTTGCAGGATGGCCGCCTGCCCATTTTCTCCTCGGAAGCGCGCCTCAGCGATGGCGGCATGGATGCCGGTACCGTGAGCTGGGTACCCATTCCGGGCCAGGCATTTTTTGCCATGACCCAGGGCCAGGACTGCGTGCTGAACCCCTTCTCGGTGGCGGGCAAATTGCTGCCAGCGGCCGAGATTCAGGCGCTGCTCGCGGGCCAGCTCTCGCAGAGCAACGGCCTGCCCTCCGATGCCCAAGTGGTGCTCAACGCCCCCGAGCTGCCCGAGGGCCTGGCCGAGTCGCTGGCCGAGTTCGGCGCGAGCAATGCCGATATCCTGTCCATTTACGTGGCGCAGATGCAGCTGGCCGGCGACGATAGCCAGCCCCCGCGCCTGCTGCTGGGCTTCGATACCATCAGCCACGACCCCGAGTTTATGCAGCAGCTCGGCCCCGCGCTGGAAGGCCGCACCGGCGATTTCCAGCACGTTGACCTCATGCTGCTTGACCTGACGTCGGAAGAAGGCGTAAACCCCTACTTCCAGCAGCCCGAGGTGCAGCCGGTTTACAAATCCTAGCTGAGGACTTAGTATCAGCTACTTAATAAAAAGAGCGGCCCGCGTAATACGCGGGCCGCTCTTTTTATTAAGTAGCTTATTTTCAATTGATTAAGATGTTTTCGCTTCAGCGGCCTCGGCTTCTTCGTGGCGCGTAATGAACCGCCTGAAAATCGGCCGCAGGCTCACGTATAGCACGAACACTACCGGCACGGCGGCCACGCCCCAAATGAGGAGCGCTCCCAGCTCGGCGCGCCACAGCAAGTGCAGCACCTGGCCCCAGCCATCGGCTTTTACCATCGTCTTAATCTGGCCGAGGTTGAGGTGGGCTACTTCGCGGCCATGGCCCAGCAAGGTGGCACCCCAACGCAAAAGCGGCAGAAACAGCAGTATTTGCAGTGGGCTCAGCACGTGGCACACCAGCTGCATGGCCGCTACGTTGAGCTTGAGGCGTAGCGCCACCGCCGTGCTGATGAGCGTGGTAACGCCGAAGGTGGGCGCCAGCCCAAACGCCACCCCCAGGCCGGCCGTGAGGGCCAGGCTGCCGGGGGAGAGGCCCGCCTTGAGCAAACTCAGAAACGGGTCTGTCAACCGGCGCTGAATCCAGGTGCGGGGCGGGGCTCCGGGCGCGGCCCGCACCCCGGTGGCGGAGGTGGAAGTTGTGGTCATGCGTAACTAGCCGGCGAAATAACCTGTTTAGTAGCGCGCCCGGCCACCTGGCTGGTGACGACGCCCGCCACGCGGCCGCTCTTTTTACCTACTCTGGCCCAAAATGTTGTTGGCGGGGCGTTAAGTTTCTTATGGCCAAGGCTTCTACCTCTCCTGCTTCCCCGCCCCCGCACCGCCTGCTCTGGTGGGTCGAGCTGTGGCTACTGCTGCGCCGCGCCGCCCGCGAGTTGGCCGCCAACGACCCGCTGCGGCTGGGCGCGGCTACGGCGTTTTTTACGTCGTTTGCCCTGCCGCCCATTCTCATCATTCTGGTGCAACTGCTGGGCTCGGTGTACTCGGCGCGGGGCGCGCGCATGATGCTGCTCACCAAGCTGGGCGAGGTTATTGGCAGTACGGCCACCGGCCTGGTAGCCCAAACGGTGCACAACGTGGGCCACGCCGCCAGCAACCGCCTCATCACGTGGCTGGGCTTCGCGTTCCTGGTGTTTATTGCCACCACGCTTTTTACGGTTATTCAGCATTCGCTCAACCAGTTGTGGCACGTGCGGCCGCGGCGGCAACTCAGCTCCGTATCGGTGGCGGCGCGCGAGCGGCTGCGCTCGGCAGGCGTGCTGCTAGCCACGGCGGCGCTCTCGGTGCTGGCCTTCTCGGCCGACGCGGTGCTGTCGCTGTTTGCCAATTTTGCGTCCGGCTTCGACGTCATTTTTGCGTTCTACGCCGTGTGGGTGCTCAACTTGGTGGTGAGCCTGCTCATTCTGGCGGTGTGGTGCGGCTTCGTATTTCGCACCCTCAGCTCGGCCAAAGTGCCCTGGCGGGCCGTGCGGCGCGGGGCGCTGCTCACGGCGATACTCATCGAGCTGGGCGAGCGCGTGCTGAGCCAGCTGCTGGTGAGCCGCGACCTGGGACCCATCTACGGGCCGGCGGCCAGCTCGGTGCTGGTGCTTCTGTTCGTGTTCTACTCGGCCATGATTTTCTACTTCGGCGCGGCCTTCACCAAGGTCTACGCGCACCATGTGGGGCTCGATATTAAGCCCAAGAAAACCGCCGTGCGCTACCGGCTGGTGAATGTGGAGGAGTGAGCAGTGGGGCAGTGGGTAATGACGTTCTCTTATCCATTACCCCATTACCCCATTACCAATTACCCACTGCCATTACCCATTCCCCTAAGCCGTACCTTTGCCGGATGCAAGCTGACCCCGCCGCTCCGGCCTCTTTTTCTGATTTCAACCTTTCGCCCGAACTGCTGCAAGGCCTGGCCGAATTAAACTTTGCCCATCCTACGCCCGTGCAGGCCCTCGTGTTGCAGCCAGCCCTGGATGGGCAGGACGTGGCCGGGCGGGCCCCTACCGGCTCGGGCAAGACGGCTGCCTACGGCCTGGCCATCCTGGCCCAGGTTGACCCCAGTGCCAAGGCCGTGCAGGCCATTGTGCTGGTGCCCGCCCGCGAGCTGGCCCTGCAAGTGCGCGACGCCCTCAAGAGCCTGGGCAAGCACATGGCCGCCCCCGGCCTGCGCGTAGCGGCCCTCTACGGCGGCCACGCCATGCGCGACGAGGTGCAGACCTTGCAGCAAACGCCCCACGTGGTAGTGGCCACCCCCGGCCGCCTGCTCGACCACCTGGAGAAGCGCAACATTATTCCTAACCAATTGAAAGTGTTGGTATTGGATGAGGCTGACAAGCTGCTTGACCTGAAGTTTCAGGAGGAGATGGCTACCATTATCAGCCGCCTGCCGCGCCGCCGCCAGACGCTCTTGTTCTCGGCGACCATGCCCGACAAGGTGATGGCCCTGGTGCGCGACTACCTCACCCGCCCCCGCATGCTAACGGCCGCCGGCGGCATTAACGGCGAGATAACCGGCGCGGCCCTGCCCGCCTCGCTCACCCTGCGCGGCCACGTGCTCAACGCCGTGGAGGACAAGCCCGCCGCCCTCTACCACCTGCTGCAACAGCCCGAAACCGGCCAGACGCTCATCTTTGCCAACACCCGCGACAAGGTGGAAGAGCTGGCCCAGTTTCTGCGCGGCCGCGGCGTGGCGGCCGAAGTGCTGCACGGCAAGCTGCCCCAGCCCGAGCGCGACAAAGCCCTCATGAAGCTGCGCAATAACTCGGCCCAGGCCCTGGTAGCCACCGACGTAGCCGCCCGCGGCCTCGACGTGCCGGCCCTCGACACGGTGATTCAGTACGACCTGCCGCACGATGCCGAAACCTTTCAGCACCGCGCTGGCCGCACGGCGCGGGCCGGCGTAGCCGGTACCGCCCACCTGCTGGCCACCCCACCCGAGCAGGCTCGCGTGCAGGCCTGGCCCTCAGCCCAAAGTGCCCAGTGGAAGCGCCTGGTGCCCCCGGCCATGCCCCCGTCCAACGCCGCCAATAAGCTGCCCCGCCCCGAAACCATCACCCTGCACGTTACGGCCGGCAAGAAGCACAAAGTGAGTGCCCACGACCTGGTCGGCGCGTTCGTGAACGTGGGCGGCCTGGAGCGCCACACGGTGGGCCGCATCGAGGTATTCGACTTCTACTCCTACGTAGCCGTGCCCCGCAAGCAGGCCGCCGAAATCCTCGAAAAGCTGAACGGCGCGAAGGTAAAGGGCGTGAAAGTAAGAGTGACGGAAGTAGCGTAGCGCGAAGTTTCCACTTCGTGCGCGAGCGCAGCGAGCAGGCAGCACCGGGCGGTGTGGCCGGCGCTAACGCGAGTTGCTCGCTGCGCTCGCGCACGAAAGTGGAAACTTCGCGCTACTTCGCCTTTCTCACCTTGCCATCCACTACTGCTCCGGTGCCGTCGTGCAACAGGATTGGCTGGGCTTTGGCATTGCCGGGCGCGCCGGCACCCTGGAAGTCGCGGATGCGCAGATTGGTGAAGTGATTGACTTCGAGGCCATTGGATAAAAACGAGGCTTTCGTACCGACCCAGTTCAGCTTGAAGTTATCTACCGTGAGGCCGTTGATGTGCTCGGCCAGCAGGCCGGGGATATCGCGGGCGAAGAGGCCAAATTTGGGGTCGAGGTTGCCGCGCAGGTCCACATTGCCGCCGGCCACGCCGTTGAGGGGACTGTCGGTGAAGTCGAAGGTGAGGTTGTGAAACTCCACGTCTTCGAGCGGGCTTTCGGCGGTACCGTAGAGCAGGATGCCGTTCTCGCCCCGGCAGGTGATGTTGTTGAAGCGCACGTTTTTGATGCGGCCCATTTTCACGCTTTTATCGGCGTTGCCGCGAATGGCGGAGATGTGAATCGGCTCGCCGTTGCCCCACCAGTCGCCGGTGCGCAGCTTGGTTTCGATGCGAATGTTATCAAAAGTCAGGTTCTCGAGCGAACCTTCGTCGCGTAGCGAGATGTTGATGCCGCGCGTCGAGTTGGTGATGTTGCAATTGCTCACCGTCACGTTGCGCACGGTATTCTGGTCGAGGAAACCGATGCGGATGCCACTGCTGGCCGATTGCAGGTTGCAGTTCGTAATCACGAAGTTTTCCGATACGTGGCGCAGGTTACGGTAGCCCGGAATCTCAAAATGGTGGTCGTAGCCCACCACCACCAGCGCATCGTCGCCGGCCTGAATGTCGCAGTCGCTCACCGTTACGTTGCTACAGCTGGTAAAATCCACACCATCGGCATTGGGTACCAACAAGCCCGAATAGAGTCGGATGCCCGTGAGGCGCACGTCATTGCAGTCGGCAAAGTGCAGCGTCCAGAACGGCGAGTTAATCAGCGACACGTTGCTGACCGTCACGTTCTTACACACCGAGAACACCACCATTTGGCGGGGCCGGTCCTTGGGCACTACCGGGCCGTCGCCGATGCCGCTGGCCACGTGGCGGTAGTTGTTTTTCTGGCGCGTGTAGCGCGTCGTCACGCTGTCGATAGTCTTGGCCTGGGTGAAGTCGTAGAACGCCTGGTTGTTGCCATCCACGGTGCCCTCGCCGGTAATGGCCACGTTCTCCGCGTTTTCGGTGAACAGCATACCGTAGTAGTTCTGCCCGTACTGCGGTAGCGTATAGGCGTGGTAATCAGTCAGATTGGGGCTGCCCTTGAGCACCGCGCCATTGTCGAGGTGCAGGGTCACGTTGCTTTTCAGAAATACCGTGCCGATGAGGTAGGTGCCGGCCGGTACCTCCACCGTGCCGCCGCCGGCCTTGGTACAGGCATCCACGGCCTTTTGGATGGCGGCGGTGGCCACGGTGCGGCCATCGGCTACCGCGCCGTAGGCGCGCACCGAATAGGTTTGGGCCAGCGCGGCACTGGCACTGAGTACCAGCGCACTAAGAAGAAAAAAGAGCTTGAGCATAGCGAAGGTGACAGGGTAGCTTAGCGCGAAGTTTCTACTCCGTGCGTAGGCGCAGCGAGCATGGTCGTTTGGGCCGCGTGGTCCCGCCTGCTCGCTGCGCTCGCGCACGAAGTGGAAACTTCGCGCTACTGCTTGTGGAGGCGGCGCAGCATTTCGAGGCAGGCGCGGCCGTTGTGGTAGGGGCACTTCCAGAAGCCGGCCTTGTCTTCGCCAGCCATCAGCGAGTTGTCGGCGTGCACGCCCCAGAACCACTCGCCGTTTTGCTGGTCCAGAATGTGCTGCTGCGTGAAGCGCCACGCGCCCTCGGCCATCGCCCGAAACTGCGCGTCGCCGCTCACCTGGTAGGCATTGTAGAACCCCACTACGGCTTCGGCCTGCACCCACCAGTGGCGGTCGGCGTCGAGGTGGCCGTCGGGGTGCAGCTCGTAGCCCAGGCCACCATCGGGGGCCAGGCCCTCGGCGGCGGCGCGGGCCAGCTGCACAGCGGTTTTCTGGAAGTGGGCGATGAGGCCGGGCTCGTGCAGCACCTCGGCAGCTTCGAGCAGCAGCCAGGCCGCCTCTACATCGTGGCCGTAGGAAATGGCATCGGGCCGGGGCCGCCAGTACTCATCCAAAAACAGGACGAGGTGGCCAGTTTTGGGGTCGATGATGTGGTCGGTGAAGTCGAGCAGCAGGGCCTTTATTTGCCGGCGCAGGTCCGCGTCGGGCCACTCGCGGTAGAGGTTGGCGTACGCCTCCAGCACGTGGAGGTGCGTGTTCATGGTCTTCTTCTCGTTGGCATCCTTGGCGCTCAGGCGCAGGTCGCCGAGGGGCTGCCAGTCGCGGGCAAAGGCTTCGAGGTAGCCGCCCTCGGCGGGGTCAAAGCTGTGGGCTTCGATGGCCTGAAACAGCGCTTGCGCGTGCGCCAGGGCCGCTTTGTCGCCGCTGGCGCGGTGGTACTCGGCTAGGCCGTAGATGGTGAAGGCGAGCGCGTAAATCTGCTTTTTGGTATCGAGCGGCTGGCCCTGGTAGTCCACCGACCAGTACACGCCGCCGTGCTCCTCGTCCAGAAAGTGCGCCGTAATATACTCGTAGGCCCGGCGGGCCACGGCCAGGTTTTCGGGGCTGGCCTGGTGGTTGCAGGCCGCCGCAAACGTCCACAAAATGCGGGCGTGCAGCACCGCCCCCTTCGGCGCGGTGGCCGTGACGTGGTTGTCGTTGTCAATCTTGCCGAAGAAGCCACCCTCAGCTTCGTCGGGCGCGTAGGTGCGCCAGTAGGCCAGAATGCGGTCAAGCTCCTGCTGGAAGGAATCGGCTAAGTTCATAGGAAGGGGAGATTAATAGTTAATATACTATCCATCAATTAGTTATCACTTATCAAAACTCAGCTGCAACCCGTTGATTTCGGCCGCCGTAGCGCCGGTTATTTTCAGGGCTTTGAGGCAAATACTGGTTTTGCCGGCCGGCACCCGGAACGTGCCGACGACCAGTTGACCCCAGGCGGCCATCTCATACGCTTCCTTGCGGGGTACCCGGTCGGGGCTCGGCAGCTGCGCGGCCTGGAAGGGCCGGCTGATGGTGACGCTGTGCTCGACCTGGCCCACGCGGCAGCTGAGCACCGAACCCACGTTTTTGGCCGTGCATAGATAATCCAGGGCTACGGTGTAGGTACCTGGCGTCTGGCAGTCGATGTTCCAGGTGAGGCTGTCGCGGGTGCTGGGCCACTGCTCGGCCCA
The DNA here is from genome assembly GCF_030063445.1 of Hymenobacter sp. H14-R3. Taxonomy (GTDB): domain Bacteria; phylum Bacteroidota; class Bacteroidia; order Cytophagales; family Hymenobacteraceae; genus Hymenobacter. The sequence goes on from NZ_JASITD010000022.1 coordinate 56,142, forward strand.
GTCGTGGGCCCAGCCGTGGCCCTCCTTGAGCTTGATGCCGGCCGAAACGTTGGCCTCGTACACGGGCAGCACCACGCCCCTTTCTGACAGCACGATGGGCCGCTCGTACGAGATGCCGCTGATGGACTGCGTAAACCAGGCTTGGTATGCGCGCAAAAACTGCTGGGTCAGGGCCGGGTTTTGCGCCGCGAGGTCGTTTTTCTCGCCGGGGTCCTGGTCCACATCGTAGAGCTGCGGCGCGTTGTGCTCATACACAAACCGGTACTGGTTGCTGCGAAACCCACCCGCATTGAGCGTGGCCGGCACCTCCATAAAGTTGACGTGCGTGAAGATTTTGCGGTCGGGGGCCGCCGTGGCGTTGCCGGCTAGCAGGTAGGGCGCCAGGCTGATACCATCGAGCTTTTTGGTGCCCACGGGTTGCAGGGCGCACAGGCCGGCCAGGGTCGGATACACGTCGATGTGGGCCGCGGGCAGGGGCAGCACGGTGCGGGCAGGAATTTTGGTGGGCCACCGAATGAAGAACGGCACCCGCATGCCGCCCTCGTGCACACTCCCCTTAATGCCCCGCATGTCGCCGTTGTAGCGGGTACCGTTGGGGCCGTTATCAGTCATGAAAATGACGATGGTATTCTCCTCCAGGTTCCGCTCTTTCAGAAAAGCCAGCACCCGGCCCACGTTGTCGTCGAGGTTGCTGACCATGCCGTACACGCAGGCCAGCTCATTGCTCAGGCCCTTGGCTTTGTACTTGTTGAAGTAGGCATCGGGCACCTGAAACGGGCTGTGGGGCGCGTTGTACGGGATGTAGCAAAAGAAGGGCTTGGCTTGGTTCGCCGCGATGAACTTGAGCGCCGCGTCGGTCAGCACGTCCGAGATGTAGCCGGCGGTTGGCACCGGCTGGCCGTTGTGGTCCAGCTTCGTATCGAAGTAGTTGGACCAGTGCCCCGCGCAAAAGCCCAGGAACTCACTGAAGCCCTGGTCGTTGGGCCGGTTGGGGTAGTGCTGCCCGCTGTGCCACTTGCCAAACATGCCGGTTTGGTAGCCGTTGGCCCGAAACAGTTCGGCCAGCGTGGTTTCGTCGCTGGCCATCGTTTCCAGGCCCTTCGACACCGACACCACGCCCGTGCTCAGGTGGTAGCGCCCGGTGAGCAGGCTGGCCCGCGTGGGCGCGCACAGCGGGCTCACGTAGAAATGCTCGAAGCTCGTACCCTGCTGGGCCAGCCGGTCGATGTTGGGCGTCGTCACCCACGGGTTTTTATTGGCGCTCAGGTCGCCCCAGCCCTGATCATCGGTGAGAATCAGCACAACGTTGGGCCGGGCCGGCGGCCGGTTGCACCCACTAGCCCCGGCCAGGCCGGCCGCTAGCAGCAGCGCAAGGATAACGGAGGGGCGGCGCATCGTTTTTTTGGTTAACGCGCCACCCCGTTAGCCACCCGCTCGCTTACCGTGGGGGCAGGCACGGCTAAATTGCTGTCAATGAGCGTGTTAATTGCCTGCACCGACGCGGCCGAGCGCAACCCGTCTTCCGGGGTATTCACCACGTAATCAAGTAGTTGCTCGATGGTGGAGGTGGCTACGTGCATGCGCGTATCCGAGGAGGCGTAGTAGACGAACACCCGGCCGTCGGGGTCGGCAATCCAGCCGTTGCCGAAGGCCACGTTCGACACGTCGCCCACGCGCTCCTCCCCTTCCGGGGCCAGGAAATAGCCGGCCGGCTTGTGGATTATTTTGGTGAGGTCGTGCAGGTCGGTCATGAACATATACAGCACGTAGCGCAGGCCGGCGGCGGTGTTGCGCACGCCGTGGGCCAGGTGCAGCCAGCCCAGCGGGGTTTTGAGGGGCGCCGGGCCGAGGCCGTTTTTCAGCTCCGAAATGGTGTGGTACTGCTTCTTGTCCACAATAACCTCCTGCATCACCGTGGCATTCTCGATGGTTTTGGAGAGGCCAAAGCCAATGCCGCCGCCCTTGCCGGCGTCGATGAAGCCGTCCTGCGGGCGGGTGTAGAACGCATACTGGCCATCCACAAACTCGGGGTGCAGCACCACGTTGCGCTGCTGGGCCGAGCCGGTGGTGAGGTCGGCGAGACGCTCCCAGGTTACGAGGTCCTTGGTGCGGGCAATGCCGCACTTGGCCAGCGCGGCCGACTGGTCGGCGTCGGAAGCGGCGGGGTCGCGGCGCTCGGTGCAGAACAGGCCGTAAACCCAGCCGTCTTCGTGGGCCACCAGGCGCATATCGTACACGTTGGTATCGGGGTCGGCGGTTTCGGGCAGCGTGATGGGGCGCTCGTGAAACTGGAAGCCGTCGATGCCGTTGGCGCTTTCGGCTACCGCGAAGAACGACTTGCGGTCGTTGCCCTCCACGCGCACTACCAGCGCATACTTGCCCTGCCACTTGATGGCCCCGGCGTTGAGCGTGGCATTGATGCCGATGCGCTCCATCAGGAAGGGGTTGGTAGCGGGGTTGAAGTCGTATTTCCAGGCCAGTGGGGCGTGGGCGGCCGTGAGCACGGGGCGCGCATAGCGGTCAAAAATGCCGTTGCCAACCTCCTCTTTCTCGTTGGATAGGTGAAGCAGCTGGTCGTACTTGGTTTGCAGCAGGTGCAGGCGGTGGTTGAACACGGAGGACATGTGTTTTAGCTTTTGGCTGTTAGCTGATGGCTAAGAGCTTTTTTTATAAGTAAGGAATAGTAAAGCACTCTCAAAAGAAAGCCAACAGCTAGCAGCTACTAGCCAGTAGCCCGATGGCTAGTCATCACTCAGGCGGTTCCACCAGGTTTTCTTGAGGATGCTAATCACGATAACCAGCACGACGACTACCACGGCCAGCGGCACGTGCTTGCTCAACATCACGTACATGGGCAGGATGGTGAGGCAAAGCTGCGCGATGATGCCCAGCACGATATTGAATGCGTTGCGCTTAAAGTTGCGGTTGGGCTGAAAGGTGGGGTCCTGCGCCTGCACCTCGGCCAGCACCGGGCCCCAGATACCCCAGGGCCGCACCGTGCGGTAGAAATTGTGCAGCACCGCCGGCTCGGTGGGCGGCGACATATAGGTGCCGATGATAGAGCCCGCCAGCGAAATGCCGAATAGCAGCGGAAACCAATAGAGCAGGTTAGGCGCATCAATGAAGAAGCCGAAAAAGGCCGCCGACACGATACCCGCGGTCATGCCCACAAAAAAGCCCGTGGCGTTGAAGCGCCACCAATGCCACTTGAGCACGTTGGAGGCAATGTAGCCCCCATAAAGTGCTGATACGATGAATTGTAGCACCGTATTTACGTCCTTGGCCAGGAAGCCCAGCAGCACGCCCACGGCCACTACCAGCACCCCCACCACGTAGTTCATGGAAATGATGCGGCTGGTGCTGGCCTGTGGGTTCACATACTTCAGGTAGATGTCGTTGACCACGTAGGCCTGCGCCGCGTTTACGGTGCCGCTGAAGGTGCCCATGAAGGCGCCCAGCAGGCCGGTAAGCACCAGCCCGACCAGGCCGGCGGGCAGGAAATTGTTGATGGTAGCGGGCAGAATGCGCTCGAAGTCGATGGTGCCGGTGGCCGTGCGCAAGTCCATCTGGTGGTAGTAGAGCAGGCCCAGCACGGTGAGGCCGATGATGAGTGCGTACCGGATGGGCAGCAGCACAATCGAAACGAAGCCGCTCATCTTGCTGGCCTCCTCGGGCGAGCGGGTACTCAGGATTTTCTGCATGTCGTAGTTCGGCGCGGGGCCGGCCAGCGAGGCGAAGACGCCCTTAAAGGCCATCATCATGAAGAAAATGCCGAACAGCGAGTAGCCATCGCTGGAAATCTTGCTGTTTACCTCCGGGATGAGCTTCGACCAGTCGAGCCCCAGGCGCCAACCAAAGAAGGGGTTGAACCAATCCTGCGGCACCGCCAACTCATTGCCTTGCAGCTTTATATACGCAATGATGGCAATGGCAAAGCAGGCCACCGTCATAATGCAGTACTTGATGATATCACCCAGCACGATGCTGTGCATGCCCCCGATGATGGAGTAGAACATGGCGAAGAGCGTGAAGGTGATGCCGTACACGTGCGCCACGTACTGCGGGGCCACATGGAAAGGAATGTAGCCGCTTATGTTGTTCCAGGGAATGAATATCTCGATAAACTTGCCCAAGCCCACGAACCCGTAGGCCAGAAAGCCCAGGCAGCTCAGCAGCGCGAAAGCGATAACGACCTGGTGCGAGGCCCACACGCCCGGTCCCTTGGTGCCGAAGCGCGTGGCCAGCCACTCGGCCCCGGTGCTGGCCCCCGAGCGCCGCAGCCAGCGCGAGAGGTACATCATCAGAAACACCTGGTTGAACACCGGCCAGAGCCAGGGAATCCAGATGCTTTTCATGCCGTACACGAAGCAGAGGCTCACCATCCACATGGTGCCGCTGATGTCGAACATGTCCGAAGCGTCGCTCAGGCCCAGCTTGTACCAGGGCAGCGTGCGGCCGCCCAGCATGTAGCTGTCCTTGTCCTGGCTCGATTTTTTGCGGTAGTACAGGCCAATGCACACCGTTGCCAGCAGGTAGGTGGCAATGATGAGAAAGTCTATGGGGTGAAGCTTCATGCGGGAGTGGGGCGTGCTGGCAGCGCGGCGCCAGCACGGCTACTTACAAATTCTTAGAATAGATTTTCAGCGGCGCTACCTGCTTTTCCAGCAGCACGCGCTTGTCCTGGGTGAAGGCCTTGAAATCGGCGGCGCTGGTCTGGCCGGGGTAGGGCGCGTAGTAGTGGTCGGGGCGGCCGTTGCGCCACACCAGCACGTAGCTCAGCTTGTAGTCCGCAATGATGGGCAGCAGCGTTTTGGTCCACCAGTCGGCGGTAGGCAGGCGCTCGAAGCCGGTTTCGGTGAGGGCGGGCAGCTTGCGGTGCTCGCGGGCCACCTGCGCCAGAATAGGCAGGTTGGTGGCCATTGTCTTTTTGTAGGCCGAGCCATCGCCCGAGTAGTAGGCATCGAAGCCCAGCACGTCCACGTAGCCATCGCCGGGGTAGCGCGCCAGGTAGTGGGCCGGGGTTTCGACATCGGAGGGCGAGTAGCCGATGAGCAGGTTGTGCAGCTTCTTGGTATTGCGCAGGTAGTTGATAGTGAACTCGTAGAGCTGCTTGTACTCGGCGGCAGTGCAGTTCTTCTCGCCCCACCAGAACCACGAGCCGGTGTGCTCGTGAAAGGGCCGGAAAATAACCGGAATGGCCTCCCCCTTCGCGCCCTTGAGCGTACCCAGGAAGTTGCCCAGCCGGTCGAGGTACGTCACGTACTTGGCGTGGTCGGGGCCGCCGGGCAAAATGTACTGCACGGTGCGGGCAGTATCCCAGGCGCTTTTGCCGTTGTGCGGGTTGTCGAGGTGCCAGCTGATGGTGTTGACGCCGCCCTGCGCGTGCACCTGCTTGATGTACTCGCGGATTTTGGCAAACGGCACCGCGTCGAGGCTGCGGGCGCTGTCGAGCTCCACGTGGCCCAGCTCCCAGCCAAACACGGCGGGGTACGAGCCGGCCACGCTTTTCACGTCGGAGCGGCCGGGCTCCCCTATCCAGCGCTGGCCCTCGGGCGTGAGGCCGTAGGCCAGGTCATCCTGGTGGCCAAACATGACGCCCTTTTCCCGCAGCTTGTAGAGGTTGCTAAGCAGGCGCTTGGTTTCGGGGGTGGCGGCGGGGTCGGCGGGGGCCGCCTGGGCGTGGGCGCGGCCCGCCAGCAGGGCGGCGGCCAGGGCCAGGCCCAGCGTGAAGTAACGCGTATTCATAGCTTACTAAATGGTCTTGAGGTACTTGCCAATCACGGCCCAGGTCGATTTATCGGCATCAAACACCGAGTTCAGGCCTTGCTCCTCGCCGCCGGGGTCGCCCATGTAGGCGTCGCCGGCTTTCCAGAACACCTGGCCCGATATGGGCCGCGCCGTGCCCCCGAAGGCCCAGAAGTTGTAGCCCGCAATAATGGGGTGGTCCTTCATCATGCCAAACATGGCGGCGAAATACTCGTCGCGCAGCGCAGTGCTGGAGGCCGGGGTGAACACCTGCCCGTCGCGCGGCAGGCCAAACTCCTCAATTACCAGCGGCTTACCCAGCTTTTGGGCCACGGCCACATGGTTGTCCACGTAGGTCCTGGCCTTGGCAATCACCACGGGCATGCCCTTGGCCGTGGCCGTATCGCGGAACCAGCCCCAGTTTTTGGGCCAGATGTGGATGGTGAGGTAGTCGATGTTGGGGTCGGCGTGCACGCGCTCAAACACGTCTATCTTTCTATCCGAGGCGGCGTCGCCCTCGCTGCCAGTCGTTACCAAGTGGTTTTTGTCCAGCGACTTAATGAGGGCGGCCGTTTGCTGCATCCAGGTTTCGAAGGCCGGGGTGGCGGCCAGGGTCATGGGCCGGGGCTCGTTCATGATTTCCCAGGCCATAATGGCCGGGTCCTGCAAATAGGGCTTCTTGGTGATGGTGTTGGTGCGGCCTATCACGTAGCGGATATAGGTGGCTACCTGCGCTTTGCAGGGCTCGCAGGTAAAAAACTGCGCCACGTACTCCTGAAACTTATTCCACTCAAAAGTCGGGTCTTTGGGCATCGGGGTAGCGGGGTAGCCGTTCCACTCCAGGTACTGGCTGAGGCCGCCGCTCCACTCCCAGGTGTTGGTAAAGTGCAGCACGGCCTTCATCTGGCGCTTGTCCAGCTCGGCCAGCAGGTAGTCGAGCCCCACGGCAATGCGCTCGTCAAACTTACCCGGCGCAGTTTGCAGGGGCTGCTGCACGCGGTACTTGTAGCCGTTGCTCAGGCCCTCGGCCCCCACCATTACGCGCAGGTTGGTAACGCCCTGCTTTTTCAGAAAATCCAGCTCCTTGGTCAGACGGGCCTTGCCGGCCGGGCCCTGGGTGGCCAGCAGGCCGCCGTACCAGTAGTTGGCCCCGATGAAGCGGTAGGGCTTGCCGTTGAGGGTGAAGCCCGTGCCCTGCCGCCGCACAAAGCCGGCGGGCTGGGCAAAGGCGGCCGTAACGGCCAAGGCCAGCAAAGCTGCCAGCATAACTCGCAGGAGCAGGGCGTTTGGTAAGGTTGTGCGCATGGTAGTTGACTAAGCCTAAAGGCCGCCCCTGGGCTGCTACTGCAACCAGCAAACAGGGACGGCCTTACCAGGAATTAATTTATATGATAACTACTTACCAACCAGCATTTTGCGTTACCGATGGGTTGGCCAGTACTTCGGCCACGGGCAGCGGCACCAGCAGGGTGCGGGGGTCGCGGGCCTTGTTGATGTTCTGGCGCGAAACCCCGATTTTATTCATTACCTGGAGGTACACGCCCCAGCGCTGGAGGTCGAAGCGGCGGTTCGACTCGAAGTGCAGCTCCTGGGCGCGCTCGGCCAGAATGGCGCTGCGCAGCTGCAATTGGCTGAGCTTGGAGGGGTCGAGGAGTGGGTCTTGGGCCACGGTCACGGCCTGGTTGGCGCGGCGGCGCACTTGCAGGTAGTACTTACGGGCGTCGGGGGTGTTGCCGTTCAGCTCGGTTTCGGCCTCGGCGTAGGTCAGCAGCACATCGGCGTAGCGCAGCAGCGGGTAGTTGATGGGCGCCCGGTTGCCATCGTCGTTGAAGGGTGCCACGGGCTTGCCGGGCGAGTAGTACTTGAGAATCTGGGGCTTGTTGCTGTAGCTGGCCAGCGTGGTATCGCCCTTCACCGGCGTAGCGCCCGGCTTGGTATTGATGGACACGATGCGGTACTTGGCCGAGTCGGCGCGCGGGAAGTAGTGGTAGTACTTCAGGTTGGGCTGCGACTTATCGTAGGCCTCAAACCACACGTGCGTCACGCCCTTCTGAATGCGGTCGTCGAACTGGCCAAACTGGAAGTAGAAGTTGGGGTCCATCCAGAGGTAGGCCCGGCCGCCACGGTCGCCCGACGTGAAGTAGTTATTCACTTCGTTCATCTGGTTGTTGTTGCCGGCCAGCGTCTGCTCCATAAAAATGTGCTCTACGGAGTTGTCGTTGGCCTTCACCCACAGGTCCATGTAGTTCGGAAACAGCGCGTACTTGTTGCTGGCGATGAGCTTGGCGGCTTCATCCTTGGCCAGCTGGTAGTACTGCTTGCTGTCGAAGCCTTCGTAGCCGGCCACCACATCCTTGGCGTAGGTAGTGAAGGCATTGTCTTTGCCGCCCTGCACCGTCACCTGCGCGCCCTTCAGCGAGCCCGAGCCGATGGTGGCGTACACCTTGGCCAGCAGGGCCTGTGCGGCCCCTTTGTTCACGTGGCCCAGCGTGCCCGAGCCCGGCTCGCCCTGGTAGGGCATCAGGGTTTCGCCCTGCTGCAGGTCGGCGATAATCTGCTTGTACACGTCGGCCACCGGCGCGCGCGGAATGTTGGTGTCCACGATAGACGCTACCGAGGCAGTGCGCAGCGGCACCGGCCCAAAGAGCCGCACCAGGGTAAAGTAGCTGAATGCCCGCAGAAAATACGCCTCGCCCAGGATGCGGTTCTGGCGCGTTTTGTCCATGTTGATGGCCGGCACGCGCTCCAGCACCGTGTTGGCACGGGCAATTACCGCGTAGGGCCCCTGAAACATAATGGGCGTTTTGTAGTCGCCCAGAAAGTTGCCCGCTCCAATGTTGTTGAGGGCGAAGCCGGCCCCGGAAATATGGTCCTCATCTTCCGACAAAAATTCCCAGTACGGCTTAATAAACCAATCGTAGGAGTTGAAGTCGGAGTAAACGCCCGCGATGGCAGCCTCGGCGTCTTCGGCCGTTTTGTACACGTTTTCGGGCGCGTAGAAGTCGTAGGGCACTTCGTCCAGCGTTGTTTTGCAGCCGGTATTGGCTAGCAGCAGCATGGCCCCGGCTCCCAGCAATATTTTGTTTAAATTTTTCATAACAAGGAAGTTAACTGATTAGAAGCCTACGTTTACGCCAGCCGAGAAATTGCGGGCCGTGGGGTAGTTGCCCAGGTCAACTCCGCGCAGGGCGGGGTTTTGGCCGTAGGCATTCACCTCGGGGTCGAAGCCCTTGTAGTGCGTCCAGGTTACCAGGTTGGTGGCGCTCACGTACACCCGCACGCTACGGATGCCGTAGTCCTTGAAGTCGAAGTTGTAGCCCAGCGTGGCGTTTTTGAGGCGCACGTAGGAGCCGTCCTCCACGAAGCGGTTGCTGAACAGGAAGGGCACCGTATCGTCGCGGATGGCCTTGCGCACCGTGCCGCCGGGGTTAGCGGGCGTCCAGCGGTTGTCGTAGGCATACTGCGTGATGTTGTTGCTGCCCGACGTGCCCAGGTTTTCCGACGTGAGGCGGGTGAGATTGAGGATGCTGTTGCCCACGCTGCCCTGGAAGAACACCGTGAGGTCGAAGTTCTTGTAGTTGAAGGTGTTGGTGACCCCAAACACGTACTTCGGGTTCACGTTGCCAATTACCGTCTGGTCTTTGGAGTCCACTATGCCGTCGTTGTTGAGGTCAGCGTAGCGGATTTCGCCGGGCTGGGCCCCCGATTGCTTTGGGCTGTTCTGTATATCGTCGGCGCTCTGGTAAATGCCGTTCTCTACGTAGCCGTAGATGCGGCCCAGCGACTGGCCACCCTGCAGGATAAAGGGCAGAATTTCGGGGCCCGCCGAAATGCGGGGCGAGAAGGCCTGCACCTTGTTGGCCCCCAGCTCGATAATCTTGTTGCGGTTGAAGGAGATGTTGCCCGAGGGCGTCCACTTGAAGTCGGTGCCGTCGATGGCCCGCACGGTGAGGCCGATTTCGAGGCCCCGGTTTTGCACCTGGCCCGCGTTTATCTGGCCCGTGCCAAAGCCCGAACTCGGAGGCAGCGGCAGCGCTTGCAGTAGGTTTTTGGTTTGCTTATCGTAGATGTCCACCGTGAGGTTGGCGCGGCCCTTGAGCACGCCCACATCAATGCCGATATCGCCCTGGTAGGTTGTTTCCCAGGTCAGGTTGGGGCTGGGCAAGGTGCTCACGTAGAAGCCATTGACCAGCACCCCGTTGAACACGTAGTTATTAGGCGAGAGGCGGGCCAGCGACTGGTAGGGCCCGATGGCCTGGTTGCCCGAGGCCCCGTAGCTCAGGCGCAGCTTGAGGTCGCTGAACACGGTGGAGTTTTTCAGAAACTCCTCCTCAATAACGCGCCAGGCGAAGGCACCGGCCGCAAACGGCGCGTACTTGTGGCTGGGGGCAAACTGGCTGGCCCCGTCCACGCGCCCGGTGAGGGTGAAGAGGTAGCGGCCCAGCAAGTTGTAGTTGATGCGGCCCAGGTACGAGAGCAGCGCCGTCTGGCTGCGGCCTGAGGCCACGAGGCGGTTAGTGGCCGCGGCCAGGTTGTTGTCCTCCAGCACGTCGTTCAAAAAGCCCGTCGCGTTGATGCTGTTATTGTTGTTGGTATCCTTGGTATAGGTAAAGCCCGCTACCACCGTCACGTCGTGCTTATCGCCAAACTTCCGGGTATAGGTAGCCAGGTTTTCGGAGGTAATCGTAAACTGCTTGTACGACGACACCGTGGCCGCGCCCATCAGCGCGCCCCCCTCAAAGGTGCTGCGCGGGTAGTACACGTTGCGGTCGGCGTTGTAGTAGTTGAGGCCCACGCGGGTGCGCAGCTGCAAGCCGGGCAGCACGTTGAAAATCAACGAGCTGGAGGAGAACACCGAGTTTACGAGGTTCTGGTTTTTAACGTCGCGGATGTACGAGTACGGGTTAGTAGTGTTCACCTGGTCGGCGGGCACCAGCACGCGCCCCCCGCCCAGCTTCACCGAGTCGCCGCTCGCCTGCACCGTGGGGGCGTAGCGCAGGGCCGAATAAATCACGCCCGCATCGCCGTTGAAGTTCGACGTGGCCGACTTCACCAGCTTGTTGAGCGAGCGCGTGGCCTGGGTGTTGGTTTCAAAAGTCAGCCACTTGCTGATGTTGCGGGTTAGGTTAATCCGCAGGCCGCCTTGCTCGAAGTTGGAGTTGCTGATAATACCCGACTGCTTCACGTAGTTGGCCGAGATGGCAAAGCTGCCCTTGTCGCCGCCGCCGCCCGAAAAAAGGATGGACGCCTCGTTCACCGGCCCGTTCCGGAAAATCTGGTCCTGCCAGTTGGTGCTGTGGCCAATAAAGTCGTCGGGCACGGGCGAGCGCAGCCCGGTTTGCTGGTTGAGGGCCCCAATGTAGGGGCGCGTAATCACTGCGCCCGAGTCGGGGGCATTATACTTGTTGTAATTGGCGTATTTCTCGTTGAGGTAGTTAGCGTAGGTGGGCGCATCCAGCACCTTTATCTTTTTATTGACGCGGTCGAAGCCCGAGCGAAACGACACGTCCACCCGGTCTTTGCCGCTCTGACCGTGGCGGGTAGTGATGATAACCACCCCGTTGGCCCCGCGCGAGCCGTAGATGGCCGTGGCTGAGGCATCTTTCAGCACCTCAATGCTTTCGATGTCGGTGGGCCGCAAAAAATTGAGGGCGTTGGTGCTCTGCACCGAGTTGTCGCCGCCGTTCACGGCGCCCGAAGGCGTAGAAGACTCGTTGTTGACCTGCAACGGCACCCCGTCGATTACATACAGCGGCTGCGAGTTGGTGCCAAACGAGTTGACGCCCCGAATCTGCATGCTGATGCCCGCGCCCGGCGCACCGTCGTTCTGGGTCACCTGCACGCCCGATACCTTGCCCTGCAAGCCTTTTTCGAGCGTGAGCGGGGTGCCCAGCAGCAGCTCTTCGCGCTTGATAGAGGCCACCGAGCCGGTGAGGTCGCTCTTCTTTACTGAGCCGTAGCCCACTACCACTACGTCGTTGAGGCTCTGCGTATCGGGCGTCAGTTGCACGTCGACCGTTTCGCGGTTGCCAATGGTGATTTCCTGCGGCGAGGCCCCGATGAAGTTGACAATCAGGGCATCGCTGCCCTTGGGCACCGTGATGGTGAAGTGGCCGTTGGCGTCGGCCGTGGTACCAACCTGGGTGTTTTTGACCCGAATACCGGCGCCAATCAGCGGCTCACCCTTGCCATCACGCACGGTGCCCTGCACTACCCGGCCCTGGGCCTGGGCCTGCGCCGACGCTTGTAGCGACGCGCAAAACAAGGCAGGCACGGCTACTACTGTGAGTAACGAAGCTCTCATACAAACTTGATTTAGGTGGGAATAGAATGGAAACAAAGGTCTTCGACTGGCTGCGCGTTTTATAATACTATCCTGACCTTTGCTTGTAGCAGATTACCGTACTATTATCGAGTGATTACCCACTTACTTTGCAACGCGTTAATAACCAGCTGAAAACTCCCTAAAAATTTGTAAAATCCTACTTACAGCCGGTAATAGCATTTTATCTAAAGGCTGTACTTTTATTGCCCCTACCCTACTTAACCTTCCCCACCCATGAAACAGGACATTATGCGCGAAATCACGCCGCTTACCCAAAGCGACTGCTTCACGCTCTTCTCGCGGGTCAAGAAAAAATTCGATTTTCCGCTGCACTACCACGAGGAATATGAGCTGAACCTGATTATCAACGCCGGCGGTGCCAAGCGCATCGTGGGCGACCACATTGAGGTGATTGACGAGGTAGAGCTGGTGCTGGTGGGCCCCAACCTCTACCACGCCTGGTTTACGCATAAGTGTGAAAGTGAGCAGATTACGGAGCTCACCATTCAGTTTCACAAAGACTTGTTTGAGGACCGGCTGCTGCGGCGCAATCAGCTCAGCTTCATCAAAACGATGTTTGATAAGGCGCAGCGCGGCATTCTGTTTTCGCGCGATACCATCGAGCGCCTCCAGCCCCGGCTCCTGCAGCTGGAACAGAAAAACGGCTTCGACTCGGTGCTGGAGCTGTTCTCCATCCTGCACGACCTGTCCACATCACGCAACATGCGCACGCTATCCGACGCAGGCTCTGATAATGAGCAGTTTAACTACAACAGCCGGCGCATCGAGAAGGTATTCGAGTACATGAACGCCAACTACAGCCGGCCCATCACGCTCACCGAAGTAGCCAAAGTGGCCAACATGCCGGAGGCCTCCTTTAGCCGCTTCATCAAGAAGCGCATCGGTAGCACGTTTATCGACAGCATCAACGAAATCAGGCTGGGCCACGCCACCCGCATGCTGATTGACACCACCCACAACGTGGCCGAAGTGGCCTACAAGTGTGGTTTCAACAACATCTCCAACTTCAACCGCACCTTCAAAAAGCGCAAGGGCTGCACGCCCAAGGAGTTTCGGGGCAATTTTTCGGGTAACCGAATATTTATTTAATTGGCAGTTACTTAGTAAAAGCGGTGCCTTGTCCGGCTAGGCAGGGCATTTTGCCTGCGGCGGACTGGTTGGTCGGGGGGCCTTCGGGCGGGGGCGAGACACTGCGCTGTTTCCACCGTTTTTCTCAAAAACTTACCGGATTCCTGCCGTGGTTGGCGAGCGCGGCAGCTTCGGCGGCCAACCACAGCGCGGCAACTCGGCGCAGTGTTACTAAATTGTTAGCCAATGAGTTCCAGGGTAAACCGTGGAGCTGGGCCGAGGTACTAGGTAGTAGTGCGCTGGGTAGTGGACCCAACCGCGGGAAGTTCAGGCAATAACTTTGCGCCCTTTATCGGTTATACTCTCCTAATGCAGATGAAGTATTCCTGATGTTCATCCGTCTGCCCGTCTCCCAAAACACCTCTACCGGCCGCGTTTTGCTACTGCGGCCCCGCATACTCATTTCCCAATGAAAGAACAGAAAGGGCCACTTGCGCCAGCCGAAGGCAAACTAGGTATCCTCCTCCCCGGCATGGGTGCCGTGGCTACCACCCTCATTGCCGGCGTGCTGGCCGTGCGCAAGGGCGACTCGCAGCCCATTGGCTCGCTCACCCAAATGGGGAAGATTCGCACGGCGAGCGGCAACCCCAAAATCAAAGACTTCGTGCCCCTCACCGACCTCCACGACATTGAGTTTGGCGGCTGGGATGTGTACGAGGACAACGTATACGAAGCGGCCCTCAACGCCGGCGTGCTCGACTACAAAACCCTGAAGGGCGTGCGCACCGAGATGGAGGCCATCAAGCCCATGAAGGCGGCCTTCGACCGGCATTACGTGAAAAACCTCGATGGCACGCACATCAAGGAATATACGACCAAGCTCGACCTGGCCGAGCAAGTAATTGCTGATATCCGGGCCTTTAAGGCTGAGCGCGGCTGTAGTCGCTTGGTGATGGTGTGGTGCGGCTCGACGGAAATCTACCACCAGCCCAGCGACACGCACCGCACGCTGGCGGCCTTTGAGGAAGGCTTGCGCACCAGCGCCTCCAACATTGCGCCCAGCATGATTTACGCCTACGCCGCCCTCAAGGAAGGCGTGCCGTTTGTGAATGGCGCCCCCAACCTGACCGTGGACGTGCCCGCCCTGCTGGAGCTGGCCGCCACCACCGGCACCCCGGTAGCGGGCAAAGACTTCAAAACGGGCCAGACCCTGATGAAAACCATCGTGGCCCCCGGCCTGAGCGCCCGCTCGCTGGGCGTGAAGGGCTGGTTTTCGACCAACATCCTGGGCAACCGCGACGGCCTCGTGCTCGACGACCCCGACAACTTCCGCACCAAGGAAGTGTCGAAGCTGAGCGTGCTCGACAGCGTGTTTCACCCCGAGGAAAACCCGGAGCTGTACGGCGATATGTACCACAAGGTGCGCATCAACTACTACCCGCCCGCCGGCGACAACAAGGAGAGTTGGGACAACATCGACATTTTTGGCTGGATGGGCTACCCCATGCAGATTAAAATCAACTTCCTCTGCCGCGACTCCATCCTGGCAGCGCCACTGGTGCTCGACCTGGCCCTGTTTATGGACCTGGCCAAGCGCGCCAACCTCATCGGCATTCAGGAGTGGCTGTCGTTCTACCTCAAGGCGCCACAAACCGAAGCCGGCATGCGCCCCGAGCACGACATTTTCAAGCAACTCGTGACCCTGCACAACACCCTGCGCGGGCTGATGGGCGAAGATGCCGTAGAAGCCGCCGCCGAAGAGGAATATCAGGACGGCCCCGCCGCCATCTAACTAGCTTACGCACAAGTGTATAAGCAAATAGCCTCCGTCCTGGGCATCGGGTATGTCAAGGGCGGGGGCACCGTGGCGGCCGTGGTTACCTGCCTGGCCCTGTACCTGGCACGCGCCAGCCAGCCCACCGTGCTGCCCTGGCCCGCCAGCCTGCTCACGGTGGGCGTGCTGGCCCTGGGCACCCTGGCCGCCCAGCGCATGGAGCCCCACTGGGGCAAAGACAGTTCGCGCGTGGTGATCGACGAGGTGGCCGGCATGTGGGTAACCATGCTACTGGTGCCCGTTACGGGTCCGCGCCTGCTGGTGGGCCTGGTGCTGTTTCGGTTTTTTGATATCGCTAAACCGCTGTTTATCCGGAATATGGAGCAGATGCCGGGCGGCGTGGGCGTGATGATGGACGACGTGCTGGCCGGCGTGTACGCCAACCTGCTTCTGCAAGCCGGCGTGCGGTTGGGCTACTTCTAGGGCCGTGCGGTTGCGGCGGTTTTTGAAGGCGCAGGCCGCTTCGGCAGCGGGCACGGGCGTCGATTTTCTGGTCACCATTGCCTGCGTTGAAGTACTGCACAGCTGGTACCTGCTGGGCACGGTGCTGGGCAATGCGGCCGGGGGCCTGGTCAATTTTTACCTGGGCCGTTATTATGTGTTTCAGGCCCGGCAGCAGCAGGCAGAAGCGCAGGGAGTTAGGTATTTTTTTGTGTGGGTGGGCAGCATGCTGCTGAACGCAGCCGGGGTTTATCTGTTTACCCAACTGCTGCACCTTAATTATGTGTATAGCAAGGTGATAGTGTCGCTCGTGGTCGGGGTGGGCTTCAACTACTTTTTGCAGCTGTATTTTGTATTTAAAAAATCATGAGGCGTTGGGATAACCGGCATTTGGCGGCCGCGGGGCTACGCTGGCTGCTGTTGCTGCTACTGGCCGTGCCCGCCGTGGGCCTGGCCCAGAACACCACCATTCGGGGGGTGGTTACCGATGCCAAAACGCGCGAGAAACTGCCCTTCGTGAGCGTGTCGGTGCCCCAGTCTACCATCGGCACCAATACCGATGACCAGGGCCAGTTTACGCTGCAAGTACCAGCGCAGTACACGACCATCGTATTTACGTACCTGGGCTACAGCCCCGTAACCAAGACGATTACGCCCGGCCAGGCCCTCACGCTCAACGTGCAGCTGGCCACCAGCGCGGCTCTGCTCAACGAGGTGGTGGTGCGGGGCTCGAAGCCGCCGCGCTACAAAAACAAGGACAACCCGGCCGTGACGCTCATTCGCCACGTGATTGAGAACAAGGCGCAGAACCGGCCCGAAAGCTACCCCTACGTGGAGTACGATAAGTATGAGAAGATGAGCTTCTCATTCAGCAACTTATCCGATAAGTTTAAGAACCGCAAGATTTTCCGCAACTACCAGTTCCTGTTCAAAACGCAGGACTCGACGGCGGCGGGCGGGGTCAACATCCTGCCTATCTACCTGGAGGAGAAGCTGTTTCACGAGTACTACCGCAAGGACCCCGCCAAGCGCCAGACCGTGGTGCTGGGCAATAAGCAGGTGGAGTTTGACAAGCATTTTATTGATAATGAGGGCCTGAGCACCTACTTCAATCGAATGTACCAGGACATTGACATTTACGCCAATAATATCTCGCTGCTTGGTAACCAGCTGCTTAGCCCCATTGCCAACAGCGCGCCCAGCTTCTACCAGTACTACATTTCGGACACGCTCAAGCAGCACGTGCCGCAGCTGATTGAGCTGAGCTTTTTTCCGCGCAACAAGGGCGACATGCTGTTTGCGGGCAAGCTCTACGTTACGCTCGACGGCAACTACGCCGTGCAGCAGGCCAACCTGTCGGTGGATAAGCGCATCAACCTCAACTTCGTGAAGAGCCTGAACGCCAGCCTGGAGTTTGCCGAAAACCCCGACAAGCGCTACCACTTGAGCAAGAGCTTTTTGGGCATCGACTTCGGCATTACGGAGAAGGGCTCGGGCTTTTACGGCGAGCGCACGGTGTCGTTCAGCAAGTACCTGCTCAACAAGGCGCAGCCCGATAGCCTCTACAACGCCCCGCTACGCGTAGCCACCGACAGCAGCGCCAGCCGCGGCGCCGCCTTTTTGCAGCAAAACCGGCCCGACAGCCTGAGCCTGGTAGAAAAGGCGATTTACCGCAACGTCGATACCTTGCAGACTATCAAGTCGTTCCAGCGTTCGCTCACGCTGTTTACGTTCCTGTTTTCGGGCTACAAGTCGTTCGGGCCGTTTGAGGTGGGGCCGTCGAATACGTTTTACAGCTTCAACCCCGTGGAGGGCTTCCGGCTGCGGGTGGGCGGGCGCACCACGCCGGATTTCAGCAAGCGCATTTTCTTCGAAACGTACACCGCCTACGGCTTCAAGGATGAGAAGTGGAAGTACTTCCTGAGCTCCACGTACTCATTCAATAATACGTCCATCTACAAGTTTCCGCAGCGGCTGCTGCGGGCCAGCTTCCAGCGCGATACCCGCATTCCGGGGCAGGACTTGCAGTTTGTGCAGGAGGATAACTTTCTGCTGTCCTTCAAGCGCGGCGTCAACGACAAGTACCTCTACAACGACGTGTACCGGCTCGACTACGTTTACGAGTTCAGCAACCACTTTTCCTACACCTTGGGCTTCAAGAAGTTGCAGCAGTCGCCGGCCGGCGGCCTGTACTTCCGCAATGTGGTGAACGACCAGCCTAACAACGTTACTAGCCTCACCACCAGTGAATTGATACTGGGACTGCGCTGGGCGCCCAACGAGGCTTTTTACCAGGGCAAGCTCTACCGCGTGCCCATTATCAACGCTTACCCCATTTTCTCGGCGCAGCTCGCACGCGGTATCAAGGGCTTTTTCAACGGCGAATACAACTACACCAACGTGGCAGCCAACGCCACCAAGCGGTTTTATTTATCGCAGTTGGGCCACGCCGACGTGACGCTGGAGGGCGGCTACGTGCTGGGCCAAGTGCCGTTTCCGCTGCTCGACGTGCACCGCGCCAACCAGTCGTACTCGTACCAGCTGAACTCGTACAACCTGATGAACTTTCTGGAGTTTTCGAGCGACCACTACGCCAGCCTGTTCATCGACCAGAATTTTAATGGGTTCTTCTTCAATAAATTACCCTTGATAAAACACCTCAAGCTGCGCGAAACCGCTTCGCTGAAATTGCTCTACGGCGGCGTGCGCGACGAGAACAACCCGGCCAACCACCCCGAACTGTACCAGTTTCTGCGCGATGCGCAGGGCCAGCCCATCTCGTTTATTCTGGGCACGCAGCCCTACGCCGAGGCCAGCGTGGGCGTGGCCAATATTTTCAAACTCTTTCGGCTCGATATCGTCAAACGCCTCACCTACCTGGATAATCCCAACGTAGCGCAATGGGGCCTGCGCGGCCGCTTCAAAGTAGATTTTTAATTTTTCAGCGCCATGAGTTTCGACGCCATTCGCACCGCCCTGCAAACCGGCATCTACGCGGTTATCAACCCCTTTGTGCGGCTGCTGGTGCGGCTGGGCTTCACGCCCAACGCCGTGACGCTCACCGGTTTCGTGCTAAATGTGGGCGTGGCCGTGCTCTTCATTGTGGGCGGTGAGGAGGGCAACCGCGGCGACCTGCGCTACGTGGGCTGGGGCGGGGCGCTCATCCTGTTTGCCGGCCTCTTCGACATGCTCGATGGCCAGGTGGCCCGGCTGGGCAACATGAAGAGCGAGTACGGCGCGTTTTTCGACTCGGTGCTAGACCGTTACAGCGAGCTGTTCACGTTTTTGGGCATCTGCTACTACCTGGTGGCGCACCACTACCTGCTGGGCTCGCTGGGCGCGTTCATCGCCCTCATCGGCTCGATGATGGTGAGCTACACCCGCGCCCGCGCCGAGGGCCTGGGCGTAGAGTGCAAAGGCGGCCTGATGCAGCGCCCCGAGCGCGTAGTACTACTGGGCCTGAGCGCGTTACTCTGCGGCATTAGCTCCATTTGGCTGGGCGGCGACTATAAGCTATTCGTGCCGGGCGTGCCATTTCACGTGTTCGAAACGATGTCGATTCTCACCTTTCCCATCGCTATTCTGGCCGTGCTGGCCAACATCACGGCCGTGTCGCGCATCCTGCAAGCGAAGAAAGGCCTGAACCAAAAGGAGGCGCTGGCAGCTAGTGCGGCTGCCGCATCGAGTGCTACCCGGCCGGCTACCGCTACCGCCGCCATAGTGGCTATCGGCCTGCTGTTTAGTAACTTAACCCTGGGCGCGGCCACGCCGCAGCAGACGCTCACGTTCCCGGTGCCCAAGGGCGTAGCCAATCAGCTGTTCTACTTGCAGCGCGACCCCAATACCAATACCGTTATCTACCAGCTCAACATCGACAAAACGGGCCAATTAGATGATGATGAGCCAATTAAGGTATTTTGGATACGCTACGATGAAAACAGCGAGCGCAAAGACCTCAACTTCATCCAGCGCAAATTTGCCTACGGCCTCACTGCCAAGAAGATAGCTGCTAATAGGTACGAGCTGAAATTCGCCGCCTATAACAAAGTACCCTTCACGCTCATGAAATCGAGCGTGGACAATGCCTTCCACGTGTACACGCTGGTGGCCAACAAGCAGATTCAGCTGGAGCGCGTGTACCTGCGCATCGAGGGCGGCACGTTCTGGGTGCCCAACGTCAAATACATTGAGTTTAAAGGCCTTGACACGGCCACCCGCTCGCCCATCGTTTCGCGTGTGGGCGTGTAGTGTCCCCGGCGGCGGCCGCGGCGGCCGGTTGCCCCTACCCTTTTCTTATGCTTCCTTCTTCCTTGGGCGCGGGGCGGCTGGCCCGGCCCGGCATCTGGCTGGTGCCGGCGCTTTCGCTGGCCTACCTGGCGTTTTCGTACCTGCTCATCGGCTTCCGGCCCGAGCAGCTGGTGCTGGTGGGCATCTGCAACGCCTGCTACTTCCTATCCAACACCACGCGCCGGCTCATCACCGGCTTCTCCATCTTCGTGGTGTTCTGGATTTTGTACGACTACATGCGGGCCTTCCCCAACTACGCCTACCGGGCCGTGGACGTGGCCCAGCTTTACCTGACGGAGAAGCGTATATTCGGCATCACCTACCAGGGTAAAATCCTGACGCCCAATGAGTTTTGGCTGCTCAACCACCAGCCCTTCTTGGACGTGCTGTGCGGCATTTTTTACCTTTGCTGGGTACCCATCCCGCTGGCGTTTGCGGGCTACCTGTTCTTCACCAAGCGCCAGCTATTCTTCGAGTTTTCCCTCACGTTTTTGCTGGTCAACCTGCTGGGTTTCACGCTCTACTACGTGCACCCGGCCGCGCCGCCGTGGTACGTGCAGCAGCACGGCCTCACGTTTCACCCGCTGGCCATGGGCAGTACGGCGGGCCTGGCTCGCTTCGACAGCTTTTTTGGGGCGCACATCTTCCAAGGCATCTACGCCAAAAACGCCAACGTCTTCGCGGCCATGCCCTCGCTGCACTCGGCTTACCCGGCCATTGTGCTATTTTTTGCAGTGAAGAACAAATCCGGTTTCTTCAACCTGGTTTTCTTCACCATTATGGTAGGTATTTGGTTTGCAGCTATTTACACCAGCCACCATTATACGTTGGACGTACTGGCCGGCATCACCACGGCCCTCACGGGAATTACCATTCTGCAAGTTCTGGTAGCTAAAAGCCCGGCCTTCAACCGGTTGCTTGCGGCCTTCATGCAGGCTACGGCCCCGCCGCCACCCGCCGGCGAGGCCACTTAGTGCCTATCCGAATAGGGAAACAGCGTCACCCAAAAAGACAATTGTACCACGTAATTCGGGCGCAGGCAAAATGGAGCATGGCCAGGTAGTTTTCCGGCTTTTTGGCCCAGCGGATGAGCAG
>NZ_JASITD010000023.1 GCF_030063445.1 Hymenobacter sp. H14-R3
GTGGAGCGCGGCAATCTTTCCTTCACGCTGGGGTTAGTAATTTCAATGATGCGAACGACCAGGAAAGATTGCCGCGCTCCACTGCGTTGCGCTCGCAAGGACAACCGGCTTTAATACGAAGCCTGCGCCAAGGCGGGCGGCGTCACGCCCAACTGCTCGGCCAGCAGCTGGTCGAGCACCGCGCCGGTGCGGTCGGGGTAGTCTACGGGCACGGGCTGGCCGCGGTGCAGCCAGTCGTCGAGGTGGGCGAGGTGCTTGTCTTTGAGGCCGCGCACCACGGGCACGCCCATTTTGGCGAGCGCGGCGGCGTTGCACTGCTGCTCATACTGCTGCTTCATGGGCACCACCAGCAGCTTTTTGCCCAGAAACAACGCCTCGGCGGGCGTTTCGAAACCGGCCCCGCACAGCACACCGTGGGCCCGGGCCAGGCTCTGCAAAAAGTCGCCGCCGCTCACTGGCCACACCCGCACGTTGCCGTGGTCGGCGGGCTGCTGGCTGTGCTTAGAAAACACCTCCCACTGCACCTTGCGGCTGAGGTAGCGCAGGCGCTCGACCAGCGTGGCCTCGTCGTAGGCGGGCAGATACACCGTATAATGGCCTTCATCAGAGGGCGTTAGCTCGCGCACCTGCCGCCGGATAACGGGCGTGCTGATACCCGGCGCATACGCCTGAAAATGAAAGCCATACTGCGCCGTACTCGGCGCGTAGTGCCGCAGCACGGCGCGGCCGGTGGGGTCCTCCTGCTTGGGGCGGGGCGCGGCGGGGTGCAGCACGGCGCTCTGGTGGCTCAGGGCCACGCAGGGCCGGTGGCGCAGCCGGCAGGCCCAGGCCGATATCGGCTCAAAATCATTGATTACCAGGTCATAATCATCTACCGGTAAATGGCGGATATCGTGCACAAACCCGGCCGAGTTAAACTGCCGGAAGGTCTTCACGAAGTTGATACCGCCCTTCTTACCGAATAAAAAGCCCATGCCGCCCACCCGGTAGCGCACGTCAAAGGGCAGCGGCAGGTCGGCGGGCGGCCCGCTCACCAAAATATCGAGCTGCCCGCCCAGGGCCGCTACGCGCCGCTGCAACAGCGGCACCACGTCGAGGGCCCGCATCAGGTGGCCATTGCCAGTGCCCTGGATGGCGTATAAGATATTCATTTTATTGATAACCAACTGATTAATAATAAGCTCGCTAGAACGTCATGCTTCACTGCGTTCAGCATGACGTTCTAGCGAGCTCTACGGGTAGTTCTTATACGCCTTAAGAAATCACTTCAATTTAAACTCCAGCAGCAACCCTGCCAGCAGCGCGGCCGGGCCAGCGTCGGCGGCTAGCTCCTCCGCGTCGGGCGCGTCGGGGGTTTCAGCAGGCTCCGCCATGCGGGGGTCAGCGGCGTAGCGGTAAAGGGCCCAGCCGGCGTCAGCGGTATATTCGAGGGCGGTGAGGTTTTCGACCCAATCGCCCGAATTTAAGTACGTTACCTCGCCCTGGGGCGTGGCCAGCGTTTTGATTTCGGGCTGGTGAATGTGGCCGCATGCCACGTAGCGGTAGTCGTTGTCGGCGGCAATGTTGGCGGCCGTCTGCTCGAAGTCACTCACTAAGCTCACGGCGCTTTTGACCCGGTTTTTTATGGCTTTGGACAACGCCACTTTGGGCCGGCCTATTTTCTGTAACCCAAAATTAACCAGCCGGTTAAGCAAAATCAGCAAGTCGTAGCCCTGGCCGCCGAGCTTAGCCAGCCAGCGCGCGTGGCGCATGGTCACGTCAAACACGTCGCCGTGAAACAGCCAGGTGCGGCCGTGCGGCAGGTCGAGCACCAGCTTGTTATCGAGCTGAAAATGACCAAGCTTCAGGCCCGCAAACTTGCGCAGCAGTTCGTCGTGGTTGCCGGTGAGGTAGTAAATTTTGGTGCCCTTGGCGGCCAGGCCGGCCAGGTAGCGCACCACCCGCATGTGCGAGGCCGGCCAGTAGTTCTTCGAAAACTGCCAGATGTCCACAATGTCTCCGTTGAGCACCAGCACGTTGGGCCGGATGCTCTTGAGGTAGCGCAGCAGCTCGGGGGCGTGGCAGCCATAGGTGCCCAGGTGCACATCGCTGATAACGGCCACGGCCAGGCGGCGCTTTTTGCGCGGACGCGGGGTGGTAGCCGGCTGGGCGGGCGGCGCAGGCAGCAGCTGCCTCATGCGGCCGAAGAATAGGGCTGCTGCGGCTGGCAGCGGCGCGGGCCAGCTTTGGGGCGACGGGGCTTGGTGGGCGGCCCATCGCTGGGCCAGCCGGCGGCCGCACTACCCAAGGCGGCCCGTAGGTTGCGCCGCAGCGGCCAGCCCAGGGCCAGCCACCAGCCCAGGGCCAGCAGCCACACCAGCCCCGCGCCGGAAGGCTGCCAGTCCAATAAAAAGCGCTTAGTATCCTGGAGTTTTAGCATACCCAAAGCTCGCCGCCGACTATTACCCAAGGGTTATGCCAACCTTACATTTTTATCAATTTACGGGGCCAGCAGGCCATTTTAGCGAATAAACCGGTGGATATCGGGCCGGCAGGCTTTCTTTGTACTAAGCCTTTTTTCTTTCTTTTCACGATTATTTATCTTCTCTTCATAATGCAATTTTCTACTGTACGCCGGCTTGGTCTGGTACTGGCCTTGCTGAGCGGGGCTGCCGCCGCCCACGCCCAAAGCCCCAACGGCCCGGCCCGCAAGCGCTATATGTTTGCCCAAAAAAACCCGGAGTGCCCGGTGGTGGCCAACCTCACCAAAAACACCGATGAGGACGCCGACGTCACGGGCTCCTACACCCACGTGTGCTACCGCTCGCCCGAAGAAATGCTGCTCGAAATTAACGAGCTGCGCAAAATCCACGACTGGGCCGACTCTACTTACCAGCGCCGCCTGGCCGCGCTGCCGCCCGGCGGGGCGCTCGTGCTCAACATTCGCCGCCAGGGCCCCAAAAACGCCGACCCGTCGCTGCTCACCCTCTCGGCCCGCACCAAAGACGGCAAGGAGGTTTTTGCCGCCACGCCTAAGCCCGGCTTCGGCCGCTTTTTCGGCCGCGATTTATATCAGAATCAGCAGCTTATCCCCTTCATCAAGCTCGACCCGGCCGCCGGCCCGCTCACGCTCGTTATTATAGATACCCGGTTACGCCAGCAATTCGAGTACCAATTAACGCCGCAGTAGTTTACATAAAGTATTATTAATCAATATTTTATCCAAATTACTATGCAAAAAATCTTAGGTAGAGCCTATCCGAGTTGGCGCCGTTAGGCGGGCTGCCTTTTAGCCCCAGTGGGGCGGCATATCAATAACACCAACCAAAGACCCAGTTCCAAGGGGGGCGACACCATACGTTTACGGAGGATTAATGTCGCCCCCCCCTTGGAGCTGGGTCTTTGGTTGGTGTTGGTTTTATCAACATGTCGCCCCGCCTAACACAAAAGCCACTCCTGATTGCGCATGCGCAACGAGGAGTGGCCTTTGTGTTAGGCGGCTTCTCTATTTTCGAGGTGCTTAGTGGCGGCGGCCAGAAACTCCGCCGGGGTTATAAAATCGTTGAAAAATGCTTCCAGCGTTCCCTCCTTGGTGATTTCGCTAAAGAACACCTCATGGTCGGTACCATACACGGCGGGGTTTTCCTGGTCGGTATCGGTCAGGCATACGAAGTAGTGGTCGGGAAAGCCGTAGGAATAGCAGATACACATAAAATCCAGGTCGGCGGCCGCTACCACCTCCCTGATTTCGTCCGGCGTAACCAAACCGTCCAGCTCGCCCTCGTCGGGCGAGCCCGCTTTAAAGGGCGTAAACAGGAAGTTTCTGAAAAATGCCTGTCCATACGGCACTTCGTGGTCAGCAAAGAAGTGCTCCAGCAGCAGCTGGCAGAACGCCGACCGGTCGGCGTGGTAAAGCGGCTGGTGCTGCTCCCAAAACCCGGTTACCCCCGTCAGCTCATTGAGGTAGCTAGCCGGGTATAAGGGGTTTTTGAAGACGATGGCCGCCAGGTCTGCCTGCAACGACGCGCCCGTTACCCCATCTGTAGTACCCCCCAGGCGCTGAAGCTGCGTTATGATTGCCGGTTTCATGGTGAGCTGAAAAGGGTGGCCCGGCTAAAATTTGTGCAGCTGCGCCCACTGCACGGCCAGCATGGTTTTGGCATCTTGCAGCGTCTCCTGCAGCAGCTCGTCGCGCGTGAGGCGCACCATCTCTATCCGCTCGTTTTCCTCAACCAGGCCGCCGCCCGCGCCGGTTTGGCGGCTCACCTCGGCGTAATACACGGCGATAGTTTCGGCGCTGGTGCCGGGCGAGGGCCACATGGTTATAATCGCGGTCAACTCGTCGATTTCGTAGCCCAACTCCTCGTGAATCTCGCGGCGCACGGCGGTTTCGGGGCTTTCGTTTTTGTCAATCATGCCGGCTGCAACTTCGAGCAGTTCGCGCTCGGCGCCCACCCGAAACTGCCGGGTAAGCACGTAGTGCTGTTGCACCGTATCGAAGACCAGCGCCGCCACGGCGTGGCCAGGGGCAAACTGCTCGCGAGGCAGTTCCTGGCCTTCGGGCGTCTTAATGGTAAGCTTGTTGAGCTTGAAATGGCCGTCGTAGACGCGCTCACGGTGAACTATCTGCATGGGTTGGGGATTTAAGCGCTACCTTTGCCGCCGAAGGCAGCCTGGCAATCGGAGCCAGCTGCTGGCCGTAAGTATACGGCCGCCGGCCCGTCGCGTCGTCATTTCTGGCACCAGGCGCGGGCTTTTTTCCCTCCCATTTTCTTGTACTTGCGCAGGCAGCCGATGGCCTCCGCCCCGGCCACCACCCACCGGGCGGGTGGCTCCCCCCTTCATGACCTTTAACGACCTCAACTTGATTGAGCCCATCCTGCGCGCCCTGAGCGAGGAAGGCTATACTACCCCCACCCCCATTCAGCAGCAGGCCATCCCGCAGGTGCTCGAAGGGCACGACCTGCTCGGCGTGGCCCAGACCGGCACCGGCAAAACGGCCGCCTTCTCGGTGCCGATTCTCCAGATTCTGCACCAAACCGCCCAAACCCAGAAAGCTGCCCAGGGCCCCCGTGGCCGCGTGCGCTGCCTCATCCTCACGCCCACCCGCGAGCTGGCCATCCAGATTGGCGAGAGCTTCAAGGCCTACGGCCGCCACTTGCCGCAGCTGCGCTCGACCGTTATTTTCGGGGGCGTAGGCCAAAACCCGCAGGTGCAGGCCTTGCAGCGCGGCGTCGAAATACTGGTGGCCACGCCCGGCCGCCTGCTCGATTTGATGAACCAGGGCTACGTCAACTTGCAGCACGTGGAGGTTTTCGTGCTCGACGAAGCCGACCGCATGCTCGACATGGGCTTCATCCACGACATCAAGCGCATCCTGCCCAAGCTGCCCGCCGGCCGCCAGAGTCTGTTTTTCTCGGCTACCATGCCGAACGTTATCAAGGAGCTGTCGGCTACCATCCTGCGCCCCAACCCGGTGCAGGTGGCCGTAACGCCCGTGTCGAGCACCGCCGACACGGTGACCCAATCGGTGTTCCTGGTTGACAAAAACGACAAGCCCGCCCTGCTGCGCCACGTCCTCAAGGACCCCGCCATCAAGCGCGTGCTCGTGTTTACCCGCACCAAGCACGGCGCCAACAAGGTAACCGAAACCCTGGAGAAAGCTCAGATTACCGCCGAAGCCATTCACGGCAACAAGAGCCAGAACCACCGCCAGCGTGCCCTCAGCAACTTCAAGGCCGGCACCACCCGCGTGCTGGTGGCCACCGACATTGCCGCCCGCGGCATCGACGTCGATGAACTGACCCACGTTATCAACTACGAGGTACCCAACGAGCCCGAAACCTACGTGCACCGCATCGGCCGCACCGGTCGCGCCGGGGCTTTCGGTACTGCGTTTACATTTGTAGAGGAAGAAGAGCGCGCGTATCTGCAAGATATTCAGAAGCTTATCCGCAAGCAGCTCGACGTAGACAAAGAGCACCCGTACTCCACCAACAGCGTGGCCCCGGTGTCGCTGATGGGCAATGAGCGCATCATCCGGCCCAAGGGCCCGGCTGGCCGGCCCGCCCGCGATGGGCGCGGCGGTAGTGGCAGCGGCCAGGGCCGCAGCGGGGCTCCGCGCTCCAGTGGCTCTACCTCGGGTGGCGGCCGCAGCGAGCACCGCGGCGGCGGGCGGCCGCAGTCATCGGGCGGCGGCGAGCGCTCGGCTTCGGGCGGTGGCGCACCGCGCAGCAGCCGGCCCTTCTCGGGCGGGCGCGGCGGCAGTGAGGGCAGCAACCGCCGCTCCAGCTAAGCCAGCTTTTCTGTAGCCTTTGGTTGAATTAATTTCCGGTTGCTTAGCTTCTTACCTGAAGCTGAGCAACCGGTTTTTTTTTGCCTTCGCAGAAACAAAAACCCGGCAGACCGGCTTTTTCAGGTAGCTTTCTCGTCTTACTCTAACGCCGTTTTTCTGGCTCATTAGCATGACTTCCCGCGTTTCCCTCCCCCTCATTCAAGCCCTGCGCGATACCGCCCGTCGCCTCGCCACCGAGGCCCCCTACCAGTGGGGCCACATGGGCAGCTGTAACTGCGGCCACCTGGCCCAAACCGTGACCCGCCTCACCAAGGCCGAGATTCATACCCAAGCCCTGCAGCGCTACGGCGACTGGGAGCGCCAGCTCGTGGACTACTGCCCCACCAGCGGCCTGCCCTTCGACCAGACCATTGACGAAATGCTGGAGCTGGGCTTCTCCCGCGCCGACCTTACCAACCTCGAAAAGCTTGGCGACCCGGCCGTGCGCATCGGCATTCCGTTTGAACGGCGCAACGCAATGCGCCACAACCAGCGCGACGATGTAGTGCTCTACCTCCGCACCTGGGCCGACCTACTTGAGCAGCAGTTGGTGGACGCCCTACCCTTGCCCGCCTTTGCCGAGCCTGCCCTAGTGGCCGCGCACGCCTAGCGCCGACCCTACCAGCCAAAAAGCCCCGGCTACGCAACTTGCGTAGCCGGGGCTTTTTGGCTGGTAGGCCAGGCCCGCCACCAAGGCAGGCCCAACGCTGGCTTAATTAATAGTTGACGTTGCTGCGCTGCGCCTCACGGTAGCCTTCGGCACGGTGTTCCCGCTTATAGGCGGCATCGGCGCTAGGGTCTTTCTCCGCGTCGGGAGCCGTGGAGCAGGCAGCGGTCAGAAACAGGGCCGCGCTGGCGGCCAGCAGCAGAGAGTAGGTGCGCAAGCTTTTCATACCGCGAAGGTAAGGCCGGCAAGCCTAATGCTGAAAGCCGGCGGCGGCATATTTTACCAAGATGGCCCTCCTTTTCCTCGGTTAGCTCGACCGGTAGCAAGCCCCGCGTTTGCCAGCCGCCTCTTCTTTAAGGGTTACCAATTTAAGGCCCCGTCCTTCCTATTTACAATTGGTTAAAGCGCTTTTTCAGCGTTAAGCAACTGAGAGAAACTGACCTGCTTTACTTGTATTATTAGCGGCCACTACCTGGCCACACTAGTATGGTTGGCTGAGAATAATACGGGTAATTTCTACGCTCAATACCACCAGGCTGGCCAGCTGGCACCCGCTGCCAGCCTGGTGAGTGCTTATTGCATTAGCGCCAACATGTTGCATTTTAACGGGTAAGCTCACTGGCAATTCCGTTAGTAAGCAGCCAGGTGCCCATTGCCCACCAACGCCGCTTTGCCTAATTGCATTAAAAAAATATAACACTAGCTTGTAACCAGGCAGAGTAAATTTCTACCAAAGCTTTGATTAATAAATCATAACTTGTTGAGCATTAATTATTTATGAAATAATAAAACTCAGTCTGCCAGCACCCTAGTAACGAGTTATTTTTGTTGAATTTAACCCATTTTAACGAGGTGTATGAGGAGATGCATTCCCCAGGTAAAGCACCGCCCCTTAAGCAGTGACTCGGGCTTGCGCTACACCTGCATTTGTTGAACTCTCCCCGTAGCAAGCCTGGCAAACGGCATTAGTTTGCGGCCTCTACTCCCTAAGATAAGCTGCTGGCTACTTAGTACTGGCAACACCACCTTTATTAGCAGAGTATTTAGTACCCCAGGTGCTGGCTGGTCGGCGCTCATTAGCTTGACGAAGCTGGCAGCAACCCAGTTGAAAAGTCGGTCGGCAATGCTCGCCCAAACCGGGCGCGCCACCCACTTGGCCTGTTGCTTCAGGCCGTAAAACGGCCTTCAAAAATCAGCTAGGATTCGGGCTTATAATCGGCAAACGACCCATTGCGGTAAAAGATAACGATGCGCCGAATCTCCTTACCCGGCTCCCCTAAAAAAGGTAACAGCCCAGCCTGGGCCGACTGCTTGTCTGCGGTTGGCACAGTGCCCAGGCTGGCCGCCAACTGGTCGGCGGTGGCAAGCGGTGGCAGGGCCGGAGCCGCGGTAGAGGTCGGAGCAGAAGCTTCGGCAGCGGGCTTCTGCGGGGCGGCAACGGGCATCCCAGCCACCGTCGGCACAAACCGAGCCGCCCGAAAGGACTGCGTAGCCGCCGAAGCCACTGGTAAAACCGGGGTTGGAGCGGCTACGGCGGCCGGAACCGCAGCAACAGCCTGCTTACCCGGCGAAAATGCCCGTGGGACTACGGCAGGCACCTGGGTAGGCGCAGGGGCCGCCTGCACAAGAATAGGGGGGAGTGCCTGCACAAAAGCTACAGCAGCAGGAAGCGTAACCGGAACCGCTAGCACAGCCTCCACTGGCGTTTCCGGGCTAGCGGCTTGGGGCTGGAGCTGCGCAGCTTCTGGCTCGGTTGGGCTGCTGGTAGCTGGCACAGGCTCTTCTGGTAGTGGGACTACTGTATTCAGGGCCGGGGAAGCCACTGGGATGTCCTCTTCGGCCGCTGGTGGAGTGGCGGGGGCAGCTTCGTCTAGCATTTCGCCCAGGCCACTTAGCAGCCAGGACAGTGATATTTCAGGAAAAGCGCTGATAATGCGCTGCACTACGTCCAGGCTGGGCTTATTACGCTCGCTTAAAATATGACTTACCACCGGCCGGCCAACCCCAATAAGGTCAGCAAATTGGGTAGGAGTCAGTTGTTTAGTATCCAGCAGCTGCCGAATGCGAGTTACCATAGCCGTACTATTACCCTACAAATGTACTACGTGCAAGGCATTGCTGCTGAGTAAATACTATAAAAACTTAATTTACAAAAGTACACCATGGTAGATGCCCTACTACTTACACTTGTGCAGACCAGCATTAATACTTATGTAACAAAGCAATAATACTGGCGCTGCTCATCTAGTCGATACAATTGTATTCACAATTATGCCCCCGCACAATTGTATCATAACTAGGGCAGACACAAGTGACCCGTCATAAAAAAGGCTCTGCCCTCAATGGGACAGAGCCTTAAAAACAGTGCTATTTGCCAGCTAACGCAAGGCAAGCGGCATTCAGCGGGAAGCTAGTTGAAGTACTCTTTGGCGAGCGATTTATCGTGGCCGTAGATGTCATCGCGGAAGTGCGCGTGGCCATCGGCATCGGCCCAGGCCGTGAGGTACACCAGGTACACGGGCAGCTTTTCCTTGAGGGTGATGTACTTCTCGCGGTGCTGCGCAATGGTGTCTTCAATGACAGGCTGGCTCCAGGCGGGGTTGTTGCGCAGCAGGTAGGCAGCCAGCTTCACGGGCTCTTCCACCCGCACACAGCCGTGGCTGAAGCTGCGCTTGGTTTGCGAAAACAGCTCGTCGTGGGGCGTATCGTGGAGGTAGATATCGTTGGAGTTAGGGAAGATGAACTTCACGTTGCCAAGGTCGTTTTTGGGGCCTGGGCGGCGGCGCACGGTGTACTTGAAGTTGGCCTGCGTCACGTTGGCCCAGTTAATGGTGGCTGGGTTTATCACGGTTGCTTTGCGGCCGTAACCCTTTACTACTTCCATGTCGAGGCGGTCGAGGTAGTGGGGGTTGGCAACGAGCCTTCCGCGCAGCTCCTTGTCGATAATGCTGTAGGGCACGTTCCAATAAGGGGCCAACACCACGTACTCCATCTTGTCGGAAAAGACGGGCGTAGCGGTAAGCGTTTTACCCACGATAACGCGCATGGTGAGCGCCTCCTTACCCTGCTCGTACACACGCAGCCGGTACTCGGGGATGTTCACGAGGAGGTAGTCGGGCTCAAACTTTTTGGGGAGCCAGCGCCAGCGCTCCATGTTCAGGATAACCTGGTTGACACGGTCCTGAATGGGCACGTTGAGCTGGCGCAGGGTTTCACCACTTACCAGGCCAGTGGGTGGCAGGCCGAGGTCACGCTGAAAAATTTTCACGGCCGCCACCAGTTTAGAGTCGTAGCTGGCAGTGGCCGGAGCCGTAACATTGTTGACGGGCGTGGCGGTGGCGGCCACCGTAGCCGGGGCTTGGCCGGTAGCTTCGTCGCCCAGCAGGCGCTGCCGCAGCAGGCTCACTGCGGGCAGCGCGTCGCCGGGCTTGAGGCGGGTAGTAGCCGGCAGAGTAGGCCAGCCACCAGACGCCTGCCGGGCGCGCAGCAGGGCCAGGGCCTTCTTGAGGTAGTCGTACTCGGGGTGCAGCGGCGCGAAGTCGTAGTACGGGTACGTGCTCTCCCGCTCGCGCAGAATGGTCATGAGCGCGTGGTCGAGCTTGATTTTATTACGCTTGACCTTCCAGGCGTCGTTCTTGGTATCGCGGGGGTTGGCCACGCCCCGGTAGTAGTCCGAAGCCCAGGCAAAATAGGTACCTGATAGCGCCACATCGAGCTTGCGCTCCAGCTGGTTACGGCGTGCAGTGTCCTGGCCCACGCTTTTGAGCGTGGATAGCATATCATCTAACTGCTTGACATTGTAACGCTTAGGATCAAGGCCATCATCCTTCGCTTTAGCTACTACCGTTAAGAACGTAGCAGCCTGGGGCACGAGTTGATGCTGCTTAAACCACCCCAGTCGAAACTGCCGCTCGCGGTAAAACTTGCGGGCCCAGCGCTCCTGCGCCTTGAAGTTTGCATCAGCCTGCATGGCCCGAATAACAAATACACTATCGAGGCGCGGCTCGGGGCCGCTGGTGTCGGCGGCGGTAACTAAACCTGTTTTAGAGCTGGCCTGGTCGACCTGGCTGGCTTGGTCGCCGCCACACGCTACCAGCAGA
The DNA here is from genome assembly GCF_030063445.1 of Hymenobacter sp. H14-R3. GTDB lineage: Bacteria > Bacteroidota > Bacteroidia > Cytophagales > Hymenobacteraceae > Hymenobacter. The sequence goes on from NZ_JASITD010000023.1 coordinate 11,081, forward strand.
AACGGCAGGCTGAGCAAACCCAAAAAGAGGGCCGCTGATAAGAAATGAAGTTGAAGCTGTTTTAGCATTACAGAGGAAAGATGGGCGGCGGCTAAGCTGGCTGATGCTAGCAAGCCCCCGCACCCGCGCTAGGGTAACGTTGAAACTGCTCGTTTTACTGAGCAGCTACCGAGCAGGTTGCCCTGGTATAGCCAAGCCTTACGCAAATAACGCGCCTAAGCGCCCAGATACGGTCGACCGAATTGGCCCGAATACCGTATTTTTTATGGCAGCTGGGTGAGCGATAGCGCCCGTCCGGCGAACACGCCCTGCCCGCTACCCCAAGCCAGTGGCCAGAAGCGCGCGAGCCCTTCAGCTGGCAGCTGGCCCGCCATGTGGACCGTAACCAGCCTCCCCACTCACTCAGTATTTTTCGGTTTCCCTCTCTTCCTACTCCTCTTCCCTTCACTCCTGATGACCTCTTCTTCCCTGCCGTTGCCCACCGACCCGCACAGCTATGCCGCCACCGGGCTGCTCCGTGCCCAGCACCTACGGCTGGCCCTGACCGTCGATTTTGCGCAGCGCACGCTTGCCGGCACGGCTACCTGGCTCCTGGCCGGCGGCCCGGCCGGCGGGCCCGCCGAGCTGGTGCTCGACACCCATGGCCTGCTGCTGGAAGCCGTGCAGCTGGGCGAGGCCGCCAACGGCCCGGCCGCTAACTACCACCTCGCGCCCGCCAATACGGTGCTGGGGCAGGCCCTCCACATCTGGGTGCCGGCGGGCACGGCAGCGGTGCGCCTCACCTACCGCACGGTGCCCGAGGCCGCCGCGCTGCAATGGCTGACTCCGGCCCAAACGGCGAGTGCGCACCCGTTTTTGTTCACGCAGTCGCAGGCCATTCTAGCGCGTACCTGGCTGCCTTGCCCCGACTCGCCAGGCCTGCGCTTCAGCTATGAGGCTACCGTGGAAGTACTGGGCCCAGAGCGCGGCCAACTGCTGGCCCTGATGAGCGCTGAAAACCCACAGGCCACCGCGCCCGATGGCCGCTACTACTTTCGGCAGCCCCAGCCGGTGCCAGCCTACCTGCTGGCGCTGGCCGTGGGCCGGCTCGACTTCGCCCCACTGAGCGGACGCACCGGCCTGTATGCCGAGCCGGCCGCGCTACCCCGCGCCGCCCACGAGTTTGCGGAGCTAGAGGCAATGGTAGCGGCGGCCGAACAATTGTATGAGTCTTATCGCTGGGGTCGCTACGATTTATTGATGCTGCCAGCCAGCTTTCCATTTGGTGGTATGGAAAACCCTTGCTTAACATTTGTAACACCTACAATTATAACTGGCGACCGTAGCCTGACCAGCTTAGTAGCCCACGAGCTGGCCCACTCGTGGAGCGGCAACCTGGTTACGAATGAAACCTGGAACGATTTCTGGCTTAACGAAGGCTTCACCGTTTATTTTGAGCGCCGCATTATGGAGCACCTCTACGGCCGGCCCTTCGCCGAGATGCTGCAAGTGCTGGGCGAAGCCGACTTGCAACACACCCTCGCGGAGCTGGGCCCGGCCAGCCCGGCCACTCACCTGCGCCTGCACCTGGCGGGCCGCGACCCCGACGAGGGACTCAACGACATTGCCTACGAAAAAGGCTGCCTGCTACTGCTGACCCTGGAGCAGCTGGTGGGCCGCCCACGCCTCGACGCCTTCATTACGGAGTACTTCGCTCACTTCGCTTTTCAAAGCATGAGCACCGACCGCTTTGCCAGCTACCTCACCCAAACACTGCTGACGGCCGGGGAAGCCACGCGCCTCCAGCTACCCACTTGGCTCGATGGCCCCGGCCTGCCCGCCGGGGCGCCCGTGGCGCAGTCGGCGCGCTTCGCGGCCGTGGGGGTGGCGCTGGCCCAGCTGGCCGCCGGCACCCCACCCGCCGGGCTGCACCCTATAACTAAGGAGTGGAGCAGCCAGGAGTGGGAGTACTTTTTGCGTGGGCTGCCCCCTACCCTGCCGGCCACCGACCTGGCCCGGCTCGATGCGGCCTTCCACTTTACGGCCTCTGGCAATGCGGAGCTGCTGGCCGCCTGGTTTCCGCTGGCACTGCGGGCCGGTTACGCGCCGGCCGATGCTGCGCTCGAAGCTTTTCTGCTCCGCGTGGGGCGGCGCAAGTTTCTGGTGCCGCTCTACCGGGCGCTGCTAGCCGCGCCGGGTGGCCGGGCCCGGGCGCAGCAGCTCTATCAGCGGGCCCGGCCCAATTACCACTCGGTAGCCACGAGCACGCTCGACGCGCTGGTGCTGGGGTAAGCGTGGTGGGCCACGGCCTACCTCCGGAGCCCATTCCCGGGTTCCCCTAATTTCACGGCCAGCTGGCAATCCCTAAAACGGCGGCCGTACTTTTACCTTCTTCCAATCAGACTAGCTACTACCGTTGAAACATCTTATTCCACGCGGCAAGCTCATCGCCATCGGGGGCAACGAGGATAAAGGCACCTACCCTACCGTTCGAAGCAAGCGCCAGTATTACCTGAATTTTTTTGAGTTGGGTATCCTCAAGCGTGTCGTGTCCGAGTCGGGCAAGGCCGACCCGCGCATTGAGGTCGTTACCACTGCCTCCATGATTCCGCAGGAGGTGGGCCCGATTTACATCGGCTCCTTCGCCATGCTCAACTGCCACAACATTGGCATCATGGATATCCGCACGGCCGCCGATGCCCGGCAGCCCGAGTACCTGGCCCGCCTGCTGGCCGCCGATGTGGTGATGTTTTCGGGCGGCAACCAATCGCGCCTGCGCGAGATGTTTGGCGAAACCGATTTTCTCGACACCCTCACCCGCCGCTACCATACCGAGCCCGACTTCGTGATTGCCGGCACCAGCGCCGGGGCCATGGCCATGTCGCAGCACATGATACGCGGTGGCTCGGTACCCGACGCCCTGCTCAAGGGGGCCGTGAAAATGGGCACTGGCTTCGGCCTGCTGCCCACCGCCCTCATCGACTCGCACTTTGTGAAGCGCGGGCGCTTTGGCCGCCTCATCGAGGCGGTGGCGCTCTACCCCAAGCTCATCGGCATCGGGCTGGGTGAAGACACGGGCGTACTCATCACCGATGGCCACCTGGTCGAAACCATTGGCTCGAACCTGGTCATCATTCTGGATGGCCACGACATTGCGCACAATAACACGGCGGCCGCCAAGAAGGGCACGACCCTCTCCATCGAAAATTTCAAGATGCACGTGCTGGCCAAGGGTAACGTGTACTGCATTACGGAGCGCAAGTTTTACGTGAGCAAGGAAGCCGCCACGCCCACTGCGCTGCCCAACGCCACACCGGTCGCCTGAGTCACGCATCCTTAACCAGTAACAAGGCCTCGTGCTACATTGGCAAGGCCAATGTAGCACGAGGCCTTGTTACTGGTTAAAGTTTTGATTTACAGTTTTTTCTGATAAATCCAGATTAGATAATGGCCCATTGTCCGCTAGGATTTTTTGGGCGATGAGCTGGTTGGTGGGGCTCAAAATGCTGAAATGGCTCGCGCCCCGCACGGGGATAAACCGAACCTGGGGGTTGGTCGACGTTTTGGCCATTGCCCGCAACGATTCAATATTACCCTGCTCCGTACCTTCGAAAACCCAGACCGGGGTTTGAATGGAATGTAGCCAGAGCCCTGGCGTGCGCAGCTCAACTTCGCGCTGGTTGGTTGGGTCGAAGGGCAAAAACCCCGAATCGGTGCCATAGTCGGCGGCACTCTCCACCGGCCCAAACGCGAATGTGGCGCGGTAGCGATTTGTGCTTTCGGCTACCAGCAGCGCCAACGTGCCGCCGGTGCTGTGGCCACCAAGATAAATACGCTTGGCATCAACGTAGTGCTGAGCCTGTAAAAAGTTGGTGGCAGCCAGCACATCATCCACTTCTCCCAAAAAACCTTCTTTACGGCCCGGGTTATCATTGCCGCCGCGCAGGGAAGGGAACAGCATCACGATGCCAGCCTGGCGGTAAGCGCTGGCAGTCTGGTCGTTATCGGCGGGCGCGGGCGTCCACACGTCGCCAATAGAAGCGCAGTCGCCCCCCGCTATCCAGATAATAGCCGGGTGCTTCTTGCCATCGTGCGGGTCTGGGGTAAGGTAGGCCGCCAGCTTCCCAACGGGCGATTCATATTTAACTAATTGAAAGTCATTGGCTTGCGGCTCTTCAGCCGGCTCCTCATCGGTAGCCTGCGCGGTAAGCTGCGTTTTGAAGCCGCGGCGGGCTTCGGCCAGCGAAAGCCTGGTTTCCGTTTTTGCCGGCTGAGGCTCGCAGCCGGTAGCAGTCAGCAACAATATGAGCGTAATTGGAAGCAGTTTCATAGGCTGAGCGGGTGCCTGCTAGTGGCGGCCAAAGCTACTACCCGGCCGCCTTCACTGCCAAGCTATTTTACTAGCACGCAGACCAGCTCTGCTTTTATATAGTCGCGCTTTCGGCTAATAAATAGCCACCTGCTCCTCCCCCGCCGCGTTGCGGCTGGCGCGGTACATACCTTCCGAGTTGAAGGGCAGGGCCAGGTTACCGGCCGCGTCCACGGCAATGAGGCCGCCCTCCCCGCCCACCGGGGCCAGCTTATCGTGCACCACCACGCGGCAGGCTTCGGCCAAAGACAGTCCTTTGTACTCCATGAGGCAGGCCACATCATAGCCCACCACGGCCCTAATAAAAAACTCGCCGTGTCCGGTGCAACTGATGGCGCAGCGCGCATCGGCCCAGGTGCCGGCCCCAATGAGCGGCGTATCACCGATGCGCGAGTAGCGCTTGTTGGTCATGCCGCCGGTGCTGGTGGCGGCGGCCAGGTGGCCATGCTGGTCGCGGGCCACGGCCCCAACGGTACCTTTTTTCCAGTTGGGATCGGCGGCCGGGGCCGGGCTGGCCGCGTGGTCGAGCTGCATGCGGCCGGCCGCAATAGCCTCTTGCAGCTGGTCGAAGCGCTGCTGCGTGAAAAAATACTCGGCCGGCTGCATGGGTAGGCCGTGTTCGCGGGCCAGGTCGTCGGCCCCAGGGTAGGCCAGCAGCACGTGCTCGGTAGCCTCCATCACGAGGCGGGCGGCCCGAATGGGGTTTTGCACCTGGCGCACGCCCGCCACAGCCCCGGCCCGGCGGGTGGCCCCGTCCATGAGGGCGGCGTCCATCTCGTGGTGGCCGTCGTGGGTAAACACGGCCCCGCGCCCGGCATTGAAGAGCGGGCAGTCTTCGAGGCTGCGCACGGTGGCTTCTACAACGTCGAGGGCGGGCGCGCCCTGGGCCAGCAGGGCCGTGCCCGTATCCAGCGCAGCCCGCAACGCGGCCCGGTAATTGGCTTCTAGCGTGGGCGTAAGCGAGGTGCGGGCAATGGTGCCAGCCCCCCCATGTAGAGCAAGAGCAAACATATTCTGATTGAACAATTAACTAAGTTTCTTGCGCAAGAACGGCACTTTCTGCAGCTTCTGCTGGTTGAAACAGTACGTATAGACAATAATTTACTGCCTGTCAAGTAGTTAGTTTATCAATTCTACACTATTTTTTTTAGCCAAACCAGTTGTAAGTGCCTGAAAAAAGTGGGGTAGCCACTAAGCTATTCTGCCAAAAGCATGGCCTTCTTCGGTTTTTTTTCGTAGGTTTGGCCTTTAGTTTTCTCCATTTCAAATTTCCCCTTTCCGATGGCATACGACGTAACCGGCCGCCTGCACGAAATCTTTGACGAACAGCAGGTAAGCGAAAAATTCCGCAAGCGCGAGTTCGTCCTCGAAGTGCAGGATGGCCAATATCCCGAGCAAATTAAGTTTCAGTTGGTGCAGGACAAGACGGCCCTTATCGACCCCTACAAAATGGGCGACGAGGTAAAAGTGACATTCAACCTGCGCGGCCGCGGCTTCAACAAAAACGGCCAGATGCTGTACTTCACCAACCTCGAAGCCTGGCGCATTGAGGCTGCTACGGCTGGCGCGCCCGCTGGCGGCGGTGGCTCGGCCTACCAGCCCCAGGCCCGCCCGGCCGCTCCTCAGAACCAGAACCCCAGCCTCCAGGCGCAGCCCCGCCCCGCGGCGCAGCCCATCGCTGGCGACGACGACAATGACCTGCCCTTCTAGACCGCAGATTTAACGGATTGCGCAGATACGCCCGCCTGCGGCGGGCTGACTGTTCTTTTTTGGTGCGAGGTTGGTCTTTAGGCTTGCTTTGCGAATGTAGATTGTGCCGCTCCCTTTATGGGGGCGGCACATTTGCTTTCCAGCCTACGTTCTATTACTTATAATGAAAGCTAATGGCTGACAGCTATTAGCTAACAGCTTGACGGAAATGGATTTACGCGTACTTATTGACCGGGGCGAGGGCGAGCGGCTTGAATTCAAAAAGAAGACTACCCACCCTACCCGCATTGCGCGCACGCTGGCTTCGCTGGCCAACACGCACGGCGGCCGGGTGCTGGTGGGCGTGGAAGACGATGGCCGCATCGTGGGCGTGCGCGATGCTGAGGAAGAAATGTTTGTGCTGCGCGATGCTGCCGCCCATTATGTTGACCCACCCCTCACGCTGGCCTTCCACGAAGTGGAAACGGAGGCTGGGCTTATCGTACTGGTAGTCAGCGTATCCGAAAGCCATACCAAGCCTCACCGCGCCCAGATGGCCCCCGGCGAATGGCGCAGCTACGTGCGCGTGCACAACGAAAGCGTGCAGGCCAGTAGCCTCACCGAAAAGGTGTTAGCGCACGAGCAACCCGAAGCCAGCTTCGAAAACCTCCCCCTTAACAAAGACGAGCTGCGCGTGCTCGACTACCTCCAACACACGCAACCCCGTATCACGGTAGCGCAGTACACCAAGCTCATCAACGTGAGCCGCCGCCGCGCCTACCGCACCCTCATCAAGCTGGTGCTCCACGGCTACCTCCGCTACCACGACAAAGAAAAGGAACCTTACTACACCGCAGATTCAAACGGATTAAACGAATTTCGCAGATACGCCGCTAAAGCGGCTGACTAAGCAATACGCTGACTTTTAATTCCTTCCGCAGAGTAATAAAGGCGCACAGCACGTCCATAAGCGGACTGGCTAAAAGATGGATAAAATAGAAAAGGCTGCCCATAAGAGCAGCCTTTTCTGTTATGCCCTAACGGCTAAGTCAAAAAACGAATCAAGCAACAAACAGAACCAGCTCTGATAATTCCAATAGCTTAGCCAGCCGCGTAGTGGCGTCATCTACGAGATTCGTTTAATCCGTTTGAATCTGCGGTCTAGTCTTGCTTGCGGGCGCGGGCTACTTTTTTCTCGTCCTTATCGGCTTTCTTTTCTTTCGTCGTTTTGGCGGGCTCTTTCTTTTTCTCTTTTCGGGCGTCTTGGGCTTTGGCCATGAGTGAAAATGGTTGGGGTGGAGGGAATAAAAACCAGGTCAGTGCTGCAAATTAACGCATTCTGGCGGGTTGATGTTGTGTAACGATATGTGGCTGGGCACTACTTACTGATTACTCACTAGTTAAGCAGTAAGCAGGGCCGGCCAGTAGCGCTCACGCAAAATGCGCAGGTGGTGCTGCTCATGGCCCGCCGTGATGTAGAGCAGCGACCGAACCGTAACGGGCCCGCCGTTGGCGCGGCCAGCGCGGTCTAGCTGCCCGCCGTTCAGCCCCGCGAAGAAGGCCAGCGTGGCGGCGCGCACGGCGTGATATTCCGTTAGCAAGTCGCTCATTATCCTGTCATTAGCTTCGCTATTGGCCACGTAGTCATCCTGCTCGAAGCCGGGTAGCTCCTGCGCATCGGCGCGGGCAAAGCGCAGGGCGCGGTAGGTGAAGATGCGCTCAGAATCGGTGATGTGGAGCAGCATTTCCTTGGGCGTCCACTTGCCGGGGGCGTAGCGCATAAGCGCCTGCGCCTCGGTGAGGCCCGAAAACTCGCGGTGCAGTTCGGCGGCTTGCTGGCGTAGCTGGGCCAGCGGTTCGGCGTCGGCGGGCACCAGGTCGATATACGCTTGGGTGTAAGGTAAATACGTGCCGGGCGCGGGGCGCTCCTGGCTGGCAATAGGGGTAACGGACATGGGAGCAAAGGTAGCCGGCCGCCGCAGATACTGAAATTTCAGCTGCACCGCGCCGTGCGGGCGGCGCATGAGCGGCCGGCCGCCCAGCCGCCCGCGCGCCGGGCGCGGCTCCCGGGCCGCCACCTCGGGCGCGGCCAGCTCGCTGGTACCGAAGGCCCAACGTAAAAAATCGGGCATGATGGTGCCCCAGGTATCGGGGTGGTGGTGGCCGCCGGGCACCTCTATGTAGCGCGCGGCGGTGGGGGGCAAGCCCTGCGCCGCTAGCACCGCCAGCATATCCAGGGTATCGTCGATGGCGTCGATGATGCCGTTGTGGTTGCGGTCGGTGGTTTCGTCGTCGGTGCCGGTTTGCAGCCAGAACTGCTGGCCGGGCCGGGCCGGGCGGGCGGCTACCAGACTGTGCATCAGGCGGTCGGCGTCGGTATAACCGTCGTTCAGCCCCCGGCCCCGCCACCAGAAGGAACCGCTGAATATGCCGCTCCGCAAGAACGCCTCGGGGTGGTGCCAGGCCAGGTCAAAAGCCATGAGCCCCCCCAGCGACATGCCCGCCACGGCCGCCTCGGCGGGGCTGGCGCTGGCGTGGTAGTGGGCCTGCACATAGGGTAGCAATTCCTTGAGCATGAAGTCGGTGTAGCGGCCGGCGCGGCTGCCCCGGCCCAGGTAGTCGGGCCGGGCGGCCACGCCGTATTCCTGCAAGCGGTCGGCCGCATGAATGGCTACCAGCACAAACGGCCGCACCTCGCCCCGCCGAAACAAACGGTTGAGCGTGGCCGGCAGGTGCAGGCGCGCCAGGTCTTGCCCATCCTGGAGGTAGAGCACCGGGTAGGGCTGCGCGGCCCGCGCCGAAAAGCCGGGCGGCAGTACCACGTCCAGGCGCACCACGCGGCCCAGCGCCACCGAAAACAAAGACTCGTCGCGCCGCACTACCACGGTAGCCCCGCGCGGCGACTGAAATCTGAAAACTGCCATTGACCCGCAAATAAACACGACTTGGGCCCATTTTAAAGAAAAGTTGGTCGTTCGGTTTTCCTGCTTAGTTTGCGGCCGGTTCCGGTGCGCGCGTCATCCCCGCCGGCCCCTTCCTCTTGCACGAAGAACATCGCCGCTTTCACTCCCAGCACCTGGGCACTGACATGGAAATGCTGGTCGTGGGCGACTATGGCTACCCCATCCTCATTTTCCCTACTTCCAACGGCCGCTACTACGAGGCCCGCGATTTTCACCTCACCGATTCGGTGCGCTGGTTTGTTGAAAACCGGCTTATCAAGCTTTTCTGCATCGACAGCGGCGATAAGTGGAGCTGGTACGCCAAGCACCTGCACCCCGGCACCCGCGTGCACAACCACGGCCTCTACGACTGCATGATTAGCGAGGAACTGGTGCCCAGCATTCAGCACGAGTGCCAGGTCGATAAAATTGGCGTAGCCGGCTGCTCACTCGGTGGTTACCAAGCGCTTAACTATGCCTTCCGGCACCCCAACCAGGTAGCGCACATGTTCTCGATGGGCGCTGCCTTCGACATTCGCATGTTTCTGGATGGGCACTACGACGAGCAGGCGTACTTTCATAACCCGCTCGACTACATGCCTAATGCTCAAGATGATAACTTCTACCAGATGAATATCGTGCTGGGCACCGCCGAAGATGACTTCTGCAAGGGCTCCAACTACCTGATGTCGGAGATTCTCGCGCGCAAGGGCATTCCGCACCGCCTCGATGTGCGGCCGGGTACCCACGACTGGCCCGTGTGGCGCGACATGTTTCCCACCTACGTCTCCTCTATCCTTTAAGTAGTTACTTCCGTAAACGCTTCAGCGCTCGCGCCTACTCCTATCCTTTCCAACTCCTTAGAACGCTCCGTTCTTCCCCTACCCATGAAAAAAATCGGCATCTTGTTTGGCCAGGAAAACACCTTTCCCCAGGCCTTTGTGGACCGCGTTAACCAAAAAGCCGTTGAGGGCATCACGGCCGAATTCGTTAACATTCAGGAAGTAGAGCAGGCCGTGGCCACCGACTACGCCGTCATTATTGACCGTATTTCGCAGGACGTGCCCTTCTACCGCGCCTACCTCAAAAACGCCGCCCTCACCGGGACGGCCGTGATTAACAACCCGTTCTGGTGGAGCGCCGACGAGAAGTTCTTCAACAACGCCCTCGCCGTGCAGCTTGGCGTGCCGGTACCCAAAACCCTGCTGCTCCCCAGCAAGGCCCGCCCCGACGACACCAGCGAGAACTCGTTTCGCAACCTCGGCATGTTCGACTGGGAAAAGGCCTTCGAGAAAATCGGCTTCCCGGCCTTCATGAAGCCCCACTCGGGCGGCGGCTGGAAAAGCGTGTACAAGGTTGACAACCCCTACGAAGCCTACCGCGCCTACGACGAAACCGGCCAGCTGGTAATGCTATACCAAGAGGCCGTTGACTTCACCGACTATTTCCGGTGCTACTGCCTCGGCGGTAAAGACGTGCTCATTATGCCCTACGAGCCGCGCAACGCCCCCCACCAGCGCTACCAAACCGAGATGAAAACCACGGGCGAGGCCGGCGAAAAGCTGCTCGCCACCGTCAAAGACTACGTGCTGCGCCTGTGCCAGGGCCTGGGCTATGACTTTAATACGGTGGAGTTTGCGGTGCGCGACGGCATCCCAATCGCCATTGACTTTGGCAACCCTGCTCCCGATGCCGACATTGACTCGGTAGGCCCCGAAAACTTTGAGTGGGTAGTGGAGCACGCTGCCAACCTGGCCATTGCCCGCGCCCAGGCCCAAAAGCCCGGCGCCGACAACCTCACCTGGGGCACTTTCGTGCAGAAGTCGGCCCACGCCGTGGCCGTTGGCAAAGGCACTATGGAAGTAGGTGCTGCTGTGCACGAAACCAACGACCTGGGTGCCAACCCACCCAAGCCCGCCAAAAAGGCGGCTGCGCCCAAGAAATCGGATGCTCCCAAGCCCGAGCCCATCACGGGTGCCGAGCTAAAAGCTAAGCCGGCCCCCGCCGCCAAGGCACCTCCCAAGCCTAAGAAACAGTCAGTCAAATAGTCAGGTAGGCTTTCTTACTGTAAAAGGGCTGCTACCACCGCTTGGTGGCAGCCCTTTTACAGCTTCGCCTCGTGAGCAGGCAACCCAAGTTTCCATCCACTTCCTAGTTAGCTCACTACGTATGCCCCGCCCCGTTTTCACCCTCGGCATCGAGGAAGAGTTTCAAACCATCGACCCCGTTACGCGGGACCTGCGCTCGCACATGTCGAAAATTGTGGAGGACGGCAAAATCACGCTGCACGAGCAGGTGAAGGCCGAAATGCACGAGTCGGTAGTGGAAGTGGGCACCAATATTTGCAAGAATATTCAGGAAGCGCGTACCGAGGTGGTGCACCTGCGCCGCCAGGTAATCGAGTTGGCCGACCGCGTAGGCTTGAAAATCGCCGCCGCCGGCACGCACCCCTTCTCACGGTGGCAGGACCAGCCCATCACGCCCGATGCCCGCTACGATAAAATAGTGGAAGAATTGCAGGAAGCCGCCCGGTCTAACCTGGTTTTTGGGATGCACGTGCACATCGGCATCGAGAACCGCGACTTGGGCGTGTATATGATGAACGCGCTGCGGTATTTTCTGCCGCACCTGTTTGCACTCAGCACCAACTCGCCCTTCTGGGAAGGCCGCGAAACCGGTTACAAATCCTTCAGAACCAAGGTATTCGAACGCTTTCCGCGCACCGGTATTCCTGACTATTTCACCAGCGCCTCAGAGTACGACGAGTTTATCGCGCTGCTGATAAAAACCGGCTGCATCGACAACGGCAAGAAAATCTGGTGGGATTTACGTCTGCATCCTTTCTTCGACACCATCGAATACCGCATCTGCGATATGATGATGCGCTCAGACGAAACCATTGCCGTGGCAGCCGTAATGCAGGCCCTGGTAGCGAAAATTTATAAGCTCAAGTGCCAGAACTTAAATTTTCGACTTTATCGCAGCTCACTCATCAAGGAAAATAAGTGGCGGGCGGCCCGATATGGTATTGATGGTCAATTGATTGACTTTGGCACGGAGGAGGAAAAGCCCGCCCGTCAATTAATTCTGGAATTACTGGATTTTGTGGATGATGTACTCGACGACTTAGGCAGCCGCCACGAAGTAGAGTATATTCTTAAAATGATGGAAATGGGCACCGGAGCCGACCGCCAACTAGCTGTTTTTCAGCAGACTGGTGACTTGACTAAAGTGGTTGATTATATTCTGACCGAGACGGCCTACGGACTTTAGTTAAGCTGCTGTGAACAAATGGGCCGTATTTTTGCAGCTTAACTACTTCACGGCTAGCTATTAATTAGCTAAAATAAGTTTTATTTTTATGAGTAAGTTTAGAATTGCTATTCTGGATATGTACAACAATTTTCCTAACGAGGGAATGCGTTGTATTCGACAACTATTGCACCGTACGGAAGCAGCGCAGCAAGTGGAATTTATAGTTGACACTTTTAATGTGCGGGCGGCCAACGAAATACCCGATTTCACTTATGACATCTATATTTCGAGCGGCGGCCCGGGCAGCCCCTTGCAGTCAGATGAGCCGTGGGAACCGTTGTATTTCGATTTTATCGACAATTTATTTGCATTTAACAGCACGGCCGAGCATAAAAAGCACCTACTACTTATCTGCCACTCGTTCCAGCTGATAAGCCGTCATTTCGGGTTGGGAGAAATAAGCAAGCGTAAATCGACTTCGTTTGGCGTGCTGCCCGTGCACTTGACCGAAGCCGGCCACACCGACCCGGTTTTTGCGCAACTACCCGAGCCCTTCTACGCCGTTGATTCGCGCGATTATCAACTTACTGATTTGCACCCCCAACGCCTAGCCGAATTAGGCGTTGAAATACTGTGCCTGGAAAAAGAGCGTCCCCACATTCCCCTGGCCCGCGCGGTAATGGCGTTGCGCTTTTCACCCGAAATAGTGGGTACGCAGTTTCACCCCGAGGCTGATGGCGAAGGTATGCTACGCTACATGCTCACCGATGAGCGCAAGAAGCAAGTAATTGCGTCGTATGGAGAGGATAAATACCACGAAATGGTGCATCTACTTGCCGACCCCGAAACAATTGAGGTAACGGAAGCAATCATTATTCCCACGTTTTTGCAGCGTGCGTTGAATGCCTTGCGCGAGCCGGCTCTAATCTAAATTATTGGTTCAGTACGCAGTAACTATTGGCGCGAATCACTTGATTCGCGCTACTTTTTTGTCTTAAATTATCTCCCGATGATTCCTGCTCCCCGCCAATTATTCAACGAGGCTTTCACCCCTGAGCGCTATCAGGGAATGCTAGCCGATATGGACCATCAACTACCCGGGCAGCTTGACTTTAGGATAGCGGAAACCCCAGTCTTCGTTCCGGCTGCGCTCCGCGACAAGCTCATTCGGGCGGGTCAGGATATTATTGACGTGCTGCAACAGCCTACCTTCAAAGAGCTTACCGAAGGCGCTATTCCACCCAGCCAGCGCGTACCGAACGAAGACGCCCACGCTGAATTTTTGACGTTTGATTTTGCCGTGTGCCGAAATTCTGATGGGGAGCTGGAGCCGCAATTAATTGAGATGCAGGGCTTTCCATCGCTGTACGCGTTTCAAGCTTACCTACCCGGCGTATTTGCTGCGCATTACCCCATTGCTGAGTCTGTTTCGCCCTTCATTGAAGTAGCCGATGCCGCCGCTTACCAGGCTAATTTTAAGAGACTGCTATTGGCTGATGAAAACCCGGAAAATGTAATTCTGCTGGAGTTATTTCCTGAGCGTCAAAAAACCCGGATTGATTTTGCCTTATCCAAAAAATACTGGGGGATTGAGGTAGTTTCGCTACCCGACATCAAGAAGCATGGCCGTCAATTATTTTACGAAAAAGACGGTCAAGAAATACTAATTAAGCGCATCTACAATCGCATCATTTTTGACGAGTTGGAGCGCCACCCTGACTTGCACCCCGCCTTCAACCTGACCGACGATGTTGATGTGACGTGGGTGGGGCACCCCAACTGGTTTTTTCGCATCAGCAAATACACCCTGCCGCTCATTACCAGCGCTTTCGCACCCCCAAGCTATTACCTAAATAAGCTAACCGCGTATCCCAGCGACTTGGAGAACTACGTACTAAAGCCGCTTTTTTCGTTCGCGGGGGCCGGCGTCCGGCTGCACATCACGGCCGCTGATTTGGATGCGCTGCCCGACAAACAGAATTATTTATTGCAACGCAAGGTTACTTACGAGCCCGTAGTTCAGTCACCCGATGGCTTAGTGAAGTGTGAGATTCGCCTGCTCTACACCTGGCCCCACGCAGATGCGCAGCCGAAATTGGTAGCCGGGCTGGCCCGCCTGAGCCGTGGCGAGATGATTGGTGTTGATTTCAACAAGAATAAAGATTGGGTGGGTGGCACAACTCCCCTGTTTGAGCGGTAAGCCAGCACGCTTTTGCAACGTACTCAACTCCAGCAGCGCTGCTACGTATTAGGCAGCTATTATCCGCAACAAATCCCGGTTTCATGTCAACTTTTACCGAACAAGGCCTTAGAATTTCTAAAAACGCTATTTTTAACGTCTTTATCAACCGAGCGACTAAGTTGCTGGGTAAACCATTCAAGATAATTACCATCTTGAATGAAACAGCTAACAAACTTGCTGACAAAGAGAGCAAAGACAATAAATTTAAGCAGCTTTTTGATGTTGCCCTAACGTTGGTTCGCTTGGTGCGTAGCTACGTAACAGGGGATTATCGCCAGATTCAAACGAGCACTATTATTTCGGGGTTGGCAGTACTTCTTTACGTGCTGAGCCCTATTGACCTAGTACCTGATTTTATTCCAGTAGTAGGGTTCTTGGATGATTTGAGCTTGATAAGCTGGTTTCTCGGAAAATTTCAGGTGGAAATTGAGCGCTTTCGTGATTGGGAGAACCAGTCGTCGCAGTCAGTTGCCTCAGCGCCTGCAAATGGGGACCAATCATTGCCAGCCGTGGCCGAGTTAGGTCACTCGTAATTTTCTCGCGGTATTTTTTTTGTAAAGTCAAGATGTTGAACAACTTGGTTTTACAGCTATTTATTGACTATGCCTGTATTTGCTATTTCCTTGCGTCTACCAGACTCATTTTCCGAAGATTTTTTAAATCTCATTCCGCAGCATCGGTCATTTATTAATAATTTACTCTCTGAGCGCATTATTGAGTCTTACGCAATTGGTGCCGACCGTAGCCGTGGGTGGGTATTTATGAATGCTGAGGATGAAGAAGCGGTTCGTAGCATAGTAGCACAATTTCCGCTCTACCCCTACTTGCAGGTAGCTAGCATTGACAGGTTGTTTATTTTTGACAGGGCAACTTCTCAGTTTCCGCAAATCAGCTTAAACTAGGCAAGTGCCTGACAGGTAATTTTTTATAATATATCAAGTGCGCGTGGCTTTTCGTATTCCTCTCCTAGTCTCTATTGTCACCGCAACATGTGGCGGGATACTACCTGCACCAGCCGCCAGCTCCATGACGACGCAGCTGCTTACAACGCGGCTGGTTACGGCTATAAAAACGCTCAAATCTATTCGCTGCAATGCAGAAGCAATAGAGCGCATTGGCAATAAAACGGCCCCGGATTATACGACGATGAAAATTACGTTTAATCCGTACCGGGTTTATCTAAAAAACCAGAAAGGCGTGGAGGTATTATACGTTACTGGCCAGAACGACAACGAGGCTTGGGTATACCCGGCCGCCTTTCCTTACATCACGCTTAGCCTCAATCCGCAGGGTACGCTAATGCGTAAGGGTCAGCACCACACAGCTTTACAAGCTGGCTTCGAAACAATTGCCGACTTACTAAGTGGCCCCGATGGCCGGGGTGAAAATGTATTCAGCCGTTCTTTTCGCTATGCGGGAGATAGCATATCTCACGGCAAGCCCTGCTACATTTTGCGCTCTGATTATCCTCAATTTCGCTACATTGACTACCGCGTGGGTAAAAACGAAACGATTTCATCCGTTTCGGAGCGCTTTAGCTGCGGTGAATACCGCATTGTAGAGCGTAATAAGTTGAGCGTAGATAGCAAATTGACCGAAGGCCAAGTATTGCAGGTACCTAATTCCTATGGCCGGCGGGTTATTGTGGTAGTAGACGCGGCAACTTATCTACCTGCCTCCGTTACGGCTTTTGATGACAAGGGATTGTATGAAAAGTACTCCTTCTTGAACTCCGTCGTAAACCAGCCTATTCCTCTGGCTGAATTCAGCAAGGAGTATAAAGGATACAAACTCTAATAACGAATAATACGGGTTATCATAGTTGATAATCAATTATTTGCCCTAAAAAGGGCTGCCTATCTAGGCAGCCCTTTTGCATTTATAAATTCCTGAAATACGTGCCAATCAGCAGATTAGCGGCGCATGGTTTTCTCAATGGTATCCCACATTTCCGGCGTCAGGGCTTCCAACTTATTGAATTCGCCGGCTCCGTTGAGCCACTCGCCACCGTCGATGGTAACAACTTCGCCGTTGACGTAGGCCGAGAAATCGGAGACGAGGTAGGCGGCTAGGTTGGCTAGCTCCTGGTACTGGCCCACGCGCTTGAGGGGCACGCTGGCGGCGGGGTCGAGCTGGCTGGCGAGAGGCTCGGGAAACAGGCGGCTCCAGGCACCTTCGGTCGGAAAGGGGCCGGGCGCAATGGCGTTGGAGCGGATGCCGTACTTGGCCCATTCCACGGCCAAGGAGCGCGTAATGGCCAGCACGCCCGCCTTAGCCGCGGCCGAGGGCACTACGTAGGCCGACCCAACGGAGGCGTAGGTGGTCACAATATTCAGGATGGTGCCGGGCTGCTTATCGGCTATCCAGCGCTTGCCCACGGCCAGCGTGCAATTATAGGAGCCGCGCAGCACGATGTCCACTATCACGTCGAATGCTTTATGGCTTAGGCGCTCGGTGGGGCTGATAAAATTACCCGCCGCGTTGTTGAGCAGCACATCGACGCGGCCAAACTCGGCGTAGGTGCGCGCTAGCATATCCTCTACCTCATTGTATTTACGCACGTCGCAGGCCACGGCCAGCACGCGGCCACCCGTTTGCTGCCGCAGTTCAACTGCCGTTTGTTCAAGTACGGCGAGTTTGCGGCTTGTGATAGTCACATTGGCCCCTAATTGCAGAAAGTAAGTGGTCATGGCGCGTCCCAGGCCAGTGCCGCCGCCCGTTACGATGATTGTTTTACCCGCCAAAGCGTTATCGCGAAGCATGGGTTGTGCAAAAGAATTTGTCATGGTTTCTAGTGAGGTACAAGCTAGCCAACTGCTGGGCGGCCCGAAGGTAAGTATCACTTCTCCACTGCATGGCTTTGCTGCATTCATGCGCAACTTGCATCCTTTTAGCATAGCAAACTAGTATTCAAGCTTAATTTTTATGTCTGTTACCCCCGTTGTAAGTGCAGTTGCCTCCCCTTCCGCCGTGGCCGTGCTTGGATGCGGCTGGTTGGGCCTCCCCCTGGCAAAGCACTTGCTAGCGCAAGGCCACCGCGTGCTGGGTACCACCACTTCCCCCGAGCAGCTCCCCTTACTAGCCGCCCAGGGCATTGAGGCTCAACTTCTTCAACTAGGTAGCGACTTCACCGCTACCGACGAAGCCCGGCTGACCAGCCTTCTCAGCCAAGTGACTACACTGGTACTCAACGTACCGCCGCGCGCCGCCGTGGCCGGCGGCTACCCGCAGCTGCTGCGGCCCGTGCACCGGGCCGTGGCGGCGGCGCGGGTGCAGGCCGTGCTGTTTGTATCTACCACGGGCGTTTACCCCGATGAGCCGCGCCTGATGCACGAAACGGATGCCGTAAGCACCCGCGACGCCGCCTCTGATGTGCTGCGTACGGAGGGCCACTTTGTGCCGCGCTACGGGCAGTGGAAAAGTACGGTAGTGCGCCTGGGCGGCCTTATGGGCCCCAACCGGGCACCGGGCCGCTTTTTAGCTGGCCGCCAAAACCTGCCTCAGGGCGATGCCCCTACCAACCTGCTGCACCTCACCGATGCGGTGGGCGTGCTGAGCACCATTATTAGCCAAGACATCTGGGGGCATACCCTCAATGTGTGCGCACAGTCGCACCCATTGCGGCGCGAATTTTATCCGGCTGCCGCCACTTACATCGGATTGGAACCACCCACCTTTCAGGCCGGAGGCAGCAGCAGTAAGTTGATAGATTCCAGCCGGTTGCGCAGCCTGGTACCTTATACTTTTCAGCACGATGACGTGCTGGCGGCGCTGCCCTACTGCTAGGGAGCCGAGCGGGGGTTTTACCTTTGTTGCATGTCGTTGCCTGGTTCCCCCGTTTCTCCTGCGCCCTCCCTGCCAGCCATTGCGGTGCTGGGCGGGGGGGCAGCGGGCTTTTTTGGTGCTATTGCCTGCGCCGAGGCCAACCCTCAGCAAGTAGTTTACCTGCTTGAGAAAAGCCCCAAGCTGCTGAGCAAGGTACGCGTGTCGGGGGGGGGGCGCTGCAACGTAACGCACGCCTGCGAGTCGGCCGCGCAGCTGGTGCAGCACTACCCCCGCGGCGGCCGGCAGCTCAAGGATGCCTTCAAGCAGTTTGGCGTGGCCGATACTATTGCATGGTTTGGTCAGCGCGGGGTAACCCTCAAAACGGAAGCCGACGGCCGCATGTTTCCGACCACCGACAGCAGCGAGACCATTGCCCGCGCCCTCGAAGACGCCGCCCGCCGCGCCGGCGTGCTCGTGCTCACGCGCACCGCCGCCGAGCAGATTACCACGCTCCCCGACGGCCATTTCAGCCTGACCCTCAGCGGCGAAGGCAGCACTAGGCTGGGGCCCGAGCTGCGCGTGAGCCGCTTGCTGGTGGCCACGGGCGGCAACCCTAAGTCAGTGGCCTACGACTGGCTGCGCGCCCTAGGCCACACCATTGCCGAGCCGGTACCTTCGCTCTTTACGTTTAATGTGCCGGCTTCGCCCCTGCGCGAACTGCCCGGCGTGAGCGTGCCCCACGCCCGCGTGGTGCTGGCCGGCGAAAAACTGCAATACGAAGGGCCTCTGCTAGTTACGCACTGGGGCGTGAGCGGCCCGGCTGTGCTCAAGCTCTCGGCCTGGGGAGCGCGCCGCCTGCATGAGCTGGGCTACCACGGCACCGCGCTCATCAGCTGGGTGCCCACCCACACCGATGAAACGCTGCGCCCCTGGGCCCAGGCTTTTCGCCTCGAGAATGGCAAAAAGCAAGTGGCGGCCCACCCGCAGTTTGGCCTGCCCACGCGCCTGTGGCGCACGCTGGCAACGGAGGCGGGCATCGGCTCCGAAACCCGCTGGAACGAAGTACCCGCCAAGGCTCAGAACCGCTTGCTAGAGCTGCTGTTGCGCACGCCCTTGCAGGTGCAGGGCAAAACCACCCACAAGGATGAGTTTGTGACGTGCGGCGGCATTCCGCTGGGCGAAGTTAACCTCACTACCTTCGAAAGCCGCTGCGTACCTGGCCTCTTCTTTGCCGGCGAAGTACTTGATATTGATGGCATTACGGGTGGCTTTAACTTTCAGGCTGCCTGGACGACTGGTTTCCTGGCCGGCCAGGCCATGGCCAGGGTAGCGCAGCCCGTAAGCTGAGCCTTTTGGGTAGAGATACACATAGGAAGGGAATGGCGCACAAGCGGCATAAAATTGGGGTATATGAGGCCAAATTGTAACCCTGCGGGCAGTTGCCTAGTAAACTGCTTCACCTTTCCAACTTACATTTCCTTTTCCAATCATGGAAGCCAAAGCAACCCAAACCGCCCTTAACTCCCTCATCACCGTTCTCAAAGATGGCCAGAAAGGCTACGCTGATGCGATGACCGATGTAAAGGACCAGAATCTGAAAGACCTGTTTAAGAAGTACTCTGCTCAGCGTGCCAACTACGTGACGGAAATTGAGGACCAGATGTTCAAACTCGACCTGCACCCTGATACCAACGAAAGCTCGTCGGTGCTCGGCTCTATCCACCACGTTTGGATTGATTTGAAAGCTGCTGTAACTGGCCACGACAACCAGGCCATTCTTGCTGAGTGCGAGCGCGGTGAGGACGTAGCCAAGAAGGCCTACGAAGAAGCTTCCAAAATTCAAGACCTGCCCGGCGACCTGAAATCGGTTATCGAAAAGCAGTCGCAAGGCGTACTGGCAGCCCACGACGAAATCCGCAGCCTGCGCAACTCCTCGAAGTAATACCGCAGATTCAAACGGATTTAGCAGATATGCCCCTGCGGGGCTGGCTAAGCGAATGACAATAGAAAAGGCTGCCCATATGGGCAGCCTTTTCTATTGCAGATGTATTGGTTGGTGCCCAAAACCACCTGAAATCACAATAAAAAAGGCTGCCCATACAGGCAGCCTTTTTTATTGTGATTCGCTTAGTCAGCCCCGCAGGGGCGTATCTGCTAAATCCGTTAAATCCGCGGTCTATTCGCCGCTGTCGCGCTTGCCTTTGTAGCCGCCGCCGTAGCTGCTACCACCGCCTTGGCCACCTTTGTAGCCACCACGCTGATAACCACCACCTTGGCTGCTGCCACCGCGGTCGCCGCCGTAGCTGCTACCACCTTCGCGGCTACCACCTTTGTAACCACCACCGTAGGAGCTGCCGCCTTCACGACGCTCGCCACCACCGTAGCTGCTGCCACCACGGTTGCCACCACCAAAAGGTGGGCGGCCACCTTCGCGACGGTCGCCGCCGCCGAAGCCACCGCGACGCTCACCCCCGCCGAAGCCACCTTCGCGGCGCTCGGGGCGGTTAGTGCCTTCTTCCTTAGCGGCTGCGTCTTGCACCGGGGTAGCGATGCTGAACGTAACCGGCTGGCCCTGGATGCTGCTGCGGCCAAGCTGGCCCACAATCTCCTCGGCAAACTCGTTGGGCACTTCTACAAAGCTGAACTTGTCGTAGAGGGCGATGTCGCCTACCTTGTTGCCGGGCAGGTTGGTGCTCTCGCCAATCAAGTCAACTACATCGCGGGGGTGCAGGCGGTCCTTCTTGCCCATGCTGATGAACAGGCGGGTGTAGCCGGGGCGGCTGGCGCCGCGCTCGCGGCTGGCATCGAGGCTTTGCTCGTTGCGCTTATCCTCCTTCATGTTCATCTTGAGCAGTGCAGCGGCGATGTCGAGCGAGGTGATTTCCTCACTCTGGTCGAGCAGGCGCTGCACGCGGCCGATGTACTTATCGAGGTTGCCTTTCTCCACCACATCCTTAATCTGGCTTAGGAACAGCGTGGTTTTCACTTCCGACACATCAGCAAACGACGGCACTTGCGCCAGTTTAATGTCAGCCTTGGTGAAGCGCATGATATCGCGCAGCTTGTAGATGTCGCGGCCACTCACGAAGGTGAAGGCGCGGCCGTTCTTACCAGCGCGGCCGGTGCGGCCAATGCGGTGTACATAATACTCCTCGTCGGCAGGCAGGTCGTAGTTGAATACGGCCTCCACGTTGTCTACGTCGATACCACGGGCGGCTACGTCGGTGGCAACCAGGATTTCGAGCGTGTTTTTGCGGAATTTATCGAGCGTGTTCTGGCGCTGAGCCTGGCTCATGTCGCCGTGCAGACCGTCGGCGAAGTAGCCTTTGGCTTGCAGGTCGGCCACAATCTCATCCACCATGCGCTTCGTATTGGCGAAGATGATGGTCGATTTCAGGTTGTACATGTCCATCACGCGGGTCAGCACATCCTTCTTCTGCGGGCCCCGCACTTCGAAGTAGCTCTGCTCGATGTTGGACACCGTCATTTGCTGGTGGTTGACCTTCACTACCTGCGGGTCGCGCTGGTACTTCTTGGTCATGTCCATAATCGGCTTGCTCATCGTAGCCGAGAAGAACACCGTCTGGCGGTTCTCGGGCATCTTGCTGAGTACAAATTCGATATCCTCCCGGAAGCCCATGTCGAGCATTTCGTCGGCTTCGTCGAGGATGATTTTGGTTGCCTTATCGAGCTTCAGCGTACCGCGCTCGATGTGGTCCATTACGCGGCCGGGGGTGCCGATTACGATTTGCACACCGCGCTCCAAGGCGCGGAACTGCCGGTCGTACGACGAGCCGCCGTAAATGGGCACTACGGCTAGGCCTTTCTTATACTTACCCAGCTTCTGAATTTCGCCCGAAACCTGCACGGCAAGCTCACGGGTGGGGCAAAGCACAATCACTTGCACGTCACGGCTTTCGCCGTCCACGCCCTCAATGGCGGGAATAGCAAAGGCAGCCGTTTTGCCGGTACCCGTCTGGGCCTGGCCGATAACGTCTTTGCCAGCGAGCAGTACGGGGATAGCCGATGCCTGAATGGGCGAGGCTTCCTCGTAACCCATTTCGGTGATAGCGCGCTGTACTTCGGGCGAGAGGTTTAACTCGTCGAAACGAACTTTAGGCTTCTCGGTGGTTTTTGCGGGGGTATTTTCTACTTGTTCGGTATCCATGATGGAACGTAATAGGTTGATGGGCCACCTGGTTTTCCAAAACCTGGGTGACTTTGTGGGGAATGAGACTACGCTCTGAAAACAGCCGGCTCAACAGCGGCGGCGCTTCTTCCCCCTCAACCTTCCTACTAACGACAAGGCGGAAAAAATACGACCGATAAAACGGGAAACTACTCGGCAGCCAATTACTTACTCTGGGCCACCCCGGCCACTCAATGGGGCCGTTCTCAAATGCGGGTGCAAAGGTACGGATTTTTTTTGGAAATGGCTAATTTATTTCTACTTAATCTTATCAGCGGCAGTACCGCCTAGCCCTGACTAGGTATTAGCACGAGTCTGGCGTAGCATAACCCGTGCTAATACCTAGTCAGTTCTGCTAGCCCGAAGCATAAAAAAAGCGCCCTCCCGCGTGGGAAGGCGCTTTTCGGTAGCACGAAAGGCGCGGATGCTTAGATTGATACTAGAGCAACGACACTTTCACGGCGTTTGGGCCTTTACGGCCTTCCGCTTCTTCGTACTGAACTTTGTCTTTCTCTTGTAGCGACTTGGCGTCTACTAGGTCGGTGACGTGGACGAAGATGTCTTGGCCAGTCTCGTCGTTTTTGATGAAACCAAAGCCTTTGGTCTCATTGAAGAATTTTACCGTTCCGGTCGGCATAATAAAAAAAATTTGGGGGTGTCGCCAAAGCCCAGTGGCAAGCTGGGGACCTTGGATGCTAACACACCGGAGCGGACCGGAACAGCACCACAGAGCCTTGGGTTGCGCCAAAGATAAACAAAATCCCCGAACTTCGTCACGCTCAAAAAAAACTTATGGACACGCCCGCCGCCCCTACCCACGCTTACAGTCACGTCTTTACCGTTGAAGCGTCGGACATCGACCAGCTCGGCCACGCCAACAACGTGGCCTACGTGCGCTGGGTGCAGGAGGTGGCCGCCGCCCACTGGCACCACCTCTACCCGCCCACCGCCGAATTGCCACCCCAGGTGTGGGTGGTGCAGGAGCACCACATACGCTACTTACGCTCGGCCTACGCTGGCGATGAGCTCCAGGTTAGGACCTGGGTAGCCGATGTGAAGGGCGCTAGCTCCAAGCGCCTTACTCGCATCGAGCGCGTGACCGATGGGCAGCTGCTATGCGCCGCCGAAACGCAGTGGGTACTGCTGGATGCGGGCAGTGGCCGGCCGGTGCGCGTACCGGCAGATATAACGGTGCGGCTCATCCCTAGTGCTAGTTAAGCAGAGCCGTGAATACTAAAATCAGCTGCTCGCCCGGTGGTTAAATTGAGGATAGTTTCAAAATATCCATTTCCACCATCCTCCGCATCTACTACAGTAGCCTCAAAGTAAGCGCTGCCCTCCTCGCTATGGAAAGAACTAGCTTTTGCGAAACCATTAATCCAAATTACCTTTTCTTGCTTTTCATTAAAATAGGCCACGTATTGAATTCCATAACCTGGATGACTGTAGCCCCGGCTAGAAGCTACGCCGCCTAGAATAACCTGCTTATACTCACTGTAATTAACACGCTCGTTGTGTACTTCCACGGCTTTGATAACCATCTCTTTCATGAGGGCTATTTCTGGCGGAGACAAGGGCGCTTTAGCTACTATCTTATGAGCAGGGAACCGCATAAATTCTACATGACTCTTAGGTGGTGGTCTAAGTGAGGATGATATTACGGTTATGGCAATCAATGCTAATTTTAATACGTGCGGTGTGCATTTTCAGGCATTTGCTGAAGGAGCAACTTTTGCGCACCAGCACCCCGCACCGATGGCGCAAGGAGCAGTTAATGGCCTCCACGACATTGGTGCCACCATCTCCTTTGGGGCAGCGCCGATGTCGGCTAGCAGGTAGCACCTGGGGGTAGGCTTTCCACTCGTCCGTGAAATACCAGCAGTGGCGGCGGTAGCGCGCGGGCAGCTGGTGCCAGAGCCGATGAGCGGCCTCCGCGCCCCGCGTGCCCAGCGTCCAGGCCACGATCCGACGACTCGCCCGCTCCACGGCCAGCCAGAGCCAGACTTTCTGCTTCTTACGACCCACGAAGGTCCACATCTCATCCATTTCTAGTGCTTCCCACCGCTTTTTCTGCGCCTTTTTTGACCGCAGACGGGGCAAAGCCGGGGCTACAAGGGCGGCTTTTTTTTTATCCGGCCCGCAATGGTCATGCGCGAAACCCCGGTTGCCCGCACGATGCTGCGTTGCGAATTGCGCTCTTCCAGCAGCTTATCCACCTGCGCATACTGGGCGGCTTTGGCCACGGCCGCGGGCTCGAAGCGAGCCTGGTGGCGGCACGCTTTGCATTGGTAGCGGGCGTGCCCCTGGCTATGGCCATTGCGCCGAATTTGGTCGCTGCCACATTTGGCGCAAAAATGTTGTGTGTAAACCATAATAGCTCCTACGGATTTCATCCCTACTTAGACCACCGCCGACTCTTAAAGCTATTGAAATTTAATTCGTAATAAACCGGGTAGTCCATATTTAGCAGTCCTTTAGTTAATACTATCCTCCTTCTGCACGTACTTCGCCTCGACCCGCTCCGGCAAGACGCACTAATTAACGGAAGAATATCCGAAGTTGACAATAGGTTACTTACCCAGCAGCCAGCCGGTAAGCGTATCGGCAGATTTAGCGGGGCGATTGATGCCTGCTACCGGCTAGGCGGAACCATGAATCTGGATACCATCTGTCGTCCCGGTGGTTAAATTAATAGTGGTTTCAAAATACCTGTTTCCGCCATCCAGTACGAGCACTGCATGCGCTTCAAAGCTGGATGCGTCTTCTAAGTTATGCGAGTTATTCTCCAAAGTGAATCCGTTAATCCAACTTATTTTTTCTCCCTTTTTATTTGAGTAGGCTACGTATTGTATCCCGAACCCATCCAAGTCAACCCGCTCATATTCGTTGTGGTCAACGTACTCATTATATGCCATTAGGGCACTAATGAGCAGCTTCTTCATAAGTTTAGTTTCTTGTGCCGACAGATGCGCTTCACTAATTTCCTCCTGCGTGAGCTCCCATTCGAATTTCAAGGAATTTTTGAAGCCGTCGAAATTTAATTCGTAATAAATCGGGTATTCCATATTTAGCAGTTCTTTAATTAATGCCAGCCCCTTTTCGCATCTATTCCGCCTCAGCCGGCTCCGGCAAGACGTACCAATTAACAAAGGAATACTTGAAGCTGGCGCTGGGCTACCCGCAGCCAGCCGACCCCACGGGCGAGCGCGTGTATAAGCCCGATTATTTCAAGAGTATTCTGGCGATAACCTTTACCAACGACGCAGCGGGCGAGATGAAGGAGCGCATTGTGGGCGCGCTGCGCCGCTTCACGCAAGCACCTGGCGATAAGTCCGATGCGTTACTGGCAGAGGTCGCGGCCGAGCTGGCCCACGAAGGCCAGCTGCCCAGCTACCTGCGCACGCCGGCCGAGTGGCAGCGCGAGGTGCGGCAGCGCGCCACAGCCACGTTTCGACTGGTGCTCTACCACTACGCCGACTTTGCGGTGAGCACTATCGACTCGTTTGTACAGCGCATCGTCACGGCGTTTACGCGGGAGTTGAATTTGCCCGCCACGTTTGAGGTGGAATTGGATACCGACAGTGTGCTGCGCTCGGCGGTGGCCGCATTGCTGGACAAGGTGAACCGCGACCCGCAAAGCAAGCTGCTGAGCCAGACGCTAGCCGACTACGCGCTGGGCCAGGCCGAGCAGGGCCGCAACTGGAACAAGTTGCCCGACGAACTGCTAGACTTTGGCCGGGCGCTGTTTAGCGAGAGCGTGCACGAGGCCGTGGCGCAGTTGAGCCAGAAAACAATGGCCGATTTCCGGGCGCTCGACCAGGATATTCGGGCCCGGCAGCGGGCGGCCGAAGACGCCGTGCAAACGCAGGCCGACCGGGCGCTGGCCGTGCTGGCGGCGGCGGGCATCGAGGCCGAGCACCTGGCCAGTGGCAGCAGCGGCATCTACGGGCATTTTACCAAGTGGGAACGCTGGCTGAGTCCGCCCGACAAGGACGGAATTTTCCCGACCGCCACGGCACGCAAAACCCTCGATAGTGGCAAGTGGTGGAGTGAGAAAGGCAAAAAAGCCGGCTTGGTGCCCGCCATTGAAGCGGCCCAGCCCGAACTGGAAGCGGCGTTTAACGAGCTGCTTGAATTGCGCTTGCAACACTTGCCCGGCTACGTGCTACTGGGGGCAGTGCAGCCGTTTTTATTTCATGCCTCGCTGCTAAGCGAATTAAATAAGCTGGTCGAGGAAATCAGCCGCGAGCGCAACGTAGTCCTGATTTCGGAATTTAACCGGCGCATTGCGGCCATTGTGCTGAATGAGCCAGTACCGTTTATTTACGAGCGGCTGGGAGAGAAATACCGCCACTTATTAATTGACGAGTTTCAGGATACGTCGGTATTGCAGTGGAATAATTTGTTACCGCTGGTAGAAAACGCGGTCGCCAACGGCGGCCTTTCGCTGGCGGTGGGCGATGCCAAGCAGGCCATTTACCGCTGGCGTGGCGGCGAGCTGGAGCAGATTCTACGCCTCTACCAGGGCGATACTACGGCCCTGGCGGCGCGGGCGCGCGACGCCAACATGCGCCGGCTGCTGGACGAGCGGTATTACACGCTGCAGCAGAATTTAGAGCCGCATTCGCTGGCCATTAATTATCGGAGTGAGCCGGCGATAATTGGGTTTAATAACGAATTCTTTTCCTACGTGCGGGAGCGCAGTGGGGAGCATGCACTGGTGCAGGGAATTTTCGAGTCAGGATTTCAACAGGAGGCGCCCGGCGGGGACAGTTTAGCGTTTGGAACAAAGAGTGAGGAATTACCAACTACTAATTCTTTACCCTTTGTTCCAACTACTAACTCTTCCACCGCTGGCCACGTTGAATTATTATTTACCCAGGATGACGCGCCCGCCCAGCGCTACGACCCGGCCACCGGCCACTACCTACCCGATATGCTGCCCGGCTACCCAGCCGGGGCCGTGCTCGACTACGCCGAAAGCACCTGCTACGTGGCCTTGCAACTCATAGAGCAGGCCCTGGCCGACGGCTTCCACCTGCGCGATGTGGCCGTGCTGTGCCGCACCCGCCGCCAAAGCCGGTTACTAGCTAAGTTTTTGAAAGAGCGGGGTTTTCCCATCATTTCGGCCGATTCGCTGGCCTTGCAGTTTGCCGAGGTGGTGAACCTGCTGGTGGCCGTGATGCGGGTGCTGCACCAGGGCAACGATACCCTGGCGCGGGCCGAGGCGCTGCTGCTGCTCGATAAGGTGGTGCGCCGCCTATCCCCTACCCCGGCGCGGGCCCGGCACATTGCCGAAGTGGCCAATAAGAAGGACAGCAGCAAGCCTTTTTTCGACGAGCTGCGCAGCCTTGGCTTTGACGTGGACGAGCAGACGACCGGCAATCTGGGACTCTATGAGTTGACCGAAAAATTAATTGGTATTTTTGGCTTGCTAGGGGCCAATGCGGAGAGCGATTACTTGTTTCGCTTTTTGGATTTGACGCTGGAATTCAGTCTGAAATTCGGGAATAATCTGGGTAATTTTCTGACGCATTGGGACGAGCGCAAGGGCACGCTCAGCATTAATGCGCCGGGCGGGGCCGATGCCATTACCATTACCACCGTGCACAAGGCCAAGGGGCTGGCGTATGGCATTGTCATTGTGCCCTTTGCCGACTGGTCGCTGGTGCCCCACGCGGGCGAATTGCTGTGGGGCCGCCTTACCGCAAGCGAAAAACCCCTGCCCGAGCTACCCGACGTGGCCGTGGTGCGCCTCAATAAAACTCTGACTTACACGCCCTTGGCGGAGCAAGACGAGGAAGAACGCGAAAAAACGTTGCTCGACGGCCTCAACACGCTTTACGTAGCGTTTACCCGGCCCCGGCACCGGCTCTATATTCTGAGCAAAACTCCCGCTGAGTCCAAAAAAACGACCGGCGAATTACCTCTATCAGTGGCCGAGGCTGTGCCGGCCGCAGCCCAGGGTGCCGCCCGCGACGTGGCCGACTTGCTGGCTGGCTACCTGCGCCAACTAGGTCAGTGGCAAACCGATAGCACCAGCTTTGTTCTCAACCAGGGCGCGACGGCTACTCAACGAATCAAGAATGATAAATTGGAAATTGGAAATTTTTCCCTTACCAACCTCACCTCCACACCCTGGCCCGAGCGCCTCAAGCTGCGCCGCCACGCCACTACAGTGTTTGATTTTGATGAGCAGGAAAAACTGGGCGAGCTGAATCGCAAGCTGCATTACGCGCTGCGCCGGCTGCTATCGGCCCAGGACCTGGGACGCACCCTGCGCCAGCTCGTGGCCGAAGGCGTTGTAAATCAGCAGGAAAAACCAGCGCTGGCGGCAGGCCTCACCCAGCTGCTGGCCGACCCGCGCCTAGCCCCTTATTTTGCCGAAAACCTGGCCGTAGAAACGGAGCGCGAAATATTAATTGGCGGCCGCACCCAGCGCGCATACAAGCCCGACCGCATTGTGTTTGGTACCGGCCCCAGCCGGGCCGAGCAAACGGTGACTATGCTGGATTTTAAGCTACCGCCGCCGCAGGATATTCATAAAATTTGGCTGCGTGATTATGGCAAATTATTCCGGGAATTGGGCTACGCCGACGTGCGCGGCATTGTTTATTACTTTGGGTCGGGTGAGATAGCCGAGGTATAATTGCCGGGCAGTAGCGTTGGCAGCACCGGGCCAGCCAGCGCTGCTGCCCGGCTGAGGCCGGCCCTGACCCTACTTTCGCTGCATGAAACTTCGCTACCTGCCTTTGCTGGCGCTGGCCTTGCCCGCCTGCACCAGTAACTCTACAAATACCACCGCCGGCCCGGCTACCACTACGCTGGCCGATGCGCGCTTCGACCGCTTCAAAAACCAGTTTATTCTGGATTTGTGGAAGCAAAACCCCGACTACGCCTCGTCGCAGGGCTTTCACAAGTACGACTCGCTGCTGGTGATTCCGGATGCGGCGCAACGGCAGCGTGAGGCGGCCTTCGTGGCTCAAAACCTGGGAGTACTCGGGCGCTTTTCGCTCGACAGCCTATCGGCTAACAACCAGATTGACTACCACTTACTCACTAATGAGCTGCGCTCGCAGCGCTGGTATGCTGACACGCTCAAAAGCTGGCAGTGGAACCCCGCCAGCTACAACCTGGGGGCCAGCGTGGGCGACCTGCTCAATGGCCGCCACTACCCGCTGGGCCGGCGCTTACGCAACATTTCCGACAAAATAGCTGGGGCGCAGGCGTTTTACCAAGCGGCGCAGGCTACTATCAGCCAGCCCACCCGTGAGCACCTGGCGCTGGCCGTGCAGCAAAACCAGGGTGGCCTGGCCGTATTTGGCCCCGCGCTGGCCGACTCAGTGCGGAAATCGACCCTGAGTGCGACCGAAAAGCAGCTGCTGACGCAGCGCATTGCCGGGGCCCAGGCGGCGGTGCAGGGCTACATAGGGTTCCTGAATCAGCAGCTGGCCAGTGCCAAAGCGTTTCGCTCGTTTCGCATTGGCAAGGCGCTGTTCGACCGCAAGTTTGCGCTCGATATTCAGTCGCGCTACTCGGCCGATGAGGTGCTGGCATTGGCCCAAAAACACAAGGCCGACCTGCTGCACGACATGGGCAAGCGGGCGGCCCGGCTCTTTCCTAAGTACTGCGCCGGGCGGCCCATGCCCAAGGACACGCTAGCACTTATTCGGCAAGTAATTGACCAGCTGGCACTTAAGCACGCGCCGCGGGACGGCTTTGTGGATGCCGTGAAGCGCCAGATTCCGACCCTTACCAAGTTTGTGAACGACCACGACTTGCTGGCCCAGGACCCCAGCAAGCCGCTGGTGGTGCGCGAAACGCCCGGCTACATGCGCGGCAGCGGCGCGGGGGCCAGCGTGAGCGCCCCCGGCCCCTACGATACCAAGGCCAACACCTACTACAACGTGGAGCCGCTGCCCGCCACCTGGACGGCCGCCCAGGCCGAGAGCTACCTGCGTGAGTACAACGACTATACCTTGCAGATTCTTAACATCCACGAGGCCATTCCGGGGCACTACACCCAGCTCGTGTACGCCAACCGCTCGCCCTCACTGGTGAAAAGCATTTTCGGCAACGGAGCCATGATTGAGGGCTGGGCCGTGTACTCGGAGCGCCTGATGCTGGAGGCCGGCTACGGCAACAACTCGGACGAAATCTGGCTGCTGTGGGATAAATGGAATATGCGCTCGACCCTCAACGCGGTGGTTGACAACCTTATTCAAACCCAAAACGCCACCGAGGCCAGCGTGGTGGCGCTGCTCACCGGCGTGGGCTTTCAGGAAGAAGCCGAGGCCCGCAACAAGTGGCACCGCGCTACCCTCAGCCAAGTGCAGCTTAGCTCGTACTTCACTGGCTACACCGAAATAGTGGCGCTGCGCGATGAAATCAAGCAGCGCGAGGGTAGCAAATTCAACCTCAAAAAATTCAATGAGCAGTTTTTAAGCTACGGCAGCGCCCCGGTGCGCTACATTCGGGAATTGATGCTACGCCGCTAGACCGCCGGATTAACCCGAACCTTTGCTACAGGCGGCGGGTTGTGCCGCCATCCATATCCTGCCCCTTTTAGCATGACCGAAGAAGCCCGTCAACACGTAGTTGATACCGACGATGAACACCTGCGCCGCCTTACGCACGAGCACCTCAAAGTATTCGCCAAGTTCACGTCCGAAAACTGCGCGGCTTGCGAAGCACTGGCCCCGCCCTTTGCCAAGTTTGTGGATAATCCCGAAAACACAGGCATTCTATTCGTACGCCTCGACACGGACCAGAACCCGGTGGCTAAGAAGCTGATGGAGCAGAAGATAGCTCCTTTTTTCGTGAGTTACTGCCAGGGGCGCCTTATTGAGTGCGACGCCCTCACTGAGGAAGCCGAGGTAATAGCCCAGCTTGAGCGCCTGCGCGCCTTTTTGCCCGCCAAGTAAGCAAACCTAATAGCCTGCCAGATGCGTGAAAGTACCTGGCAGGCCACTGGGAAGCAGTTTGCGCCGTGATAATCCGCCTCCTTTGACCACAATTTAGGGGAGATGCTTTCCAGTAGCCTGCCCAGTGGCTGTCTGACAGCATATTTTATAACTACCAGGTATGCAGGCGTTTCCATCGCTATCCGTTGTTATTCCCTCCTACAACCAAGGCCAGTTTATTGAGCGCACGCTGCTAAGTATTTTAAGGCAGGATTACCCCGGCAAGGTAGAGGTTATCGTGGCGGACGGGGGCTCGACGGACGAGACGGTAGCAATACTGAAAAAATACGATACCCAGCTCACCTGGTGGTCGGCCCCCGACGCGGGCTTTGTCGATGCCGTAACCAAGGGGGTGGCCCGCGCCACGGGCGAAATCCTGGCTATTCAGAGTTCCGACGACTACTACCTGGCGGGGGCATTTCGGAGCATGGCGGCCGCGTTTCGGCGCCACCCCACGGCCAGCTTTGTGTCGGGCGGCGACTATGCCATTACTCTGGAAGGCGTGGTGGTGGGCGCAAGCTGCCCGCACGGCGAGATTACGCCCCGGAGTATTTTGTTGCACAAACTACCCTCGCAGCACGCCACGTTTATCAAGCGGCACTATTTTGACCTCACCGGCGGCCTGCGTGCCGAAGTAGATATGTGCGCCGACGTGGACCAGTGGTACCGCGTGGCCAACCTAGAGCCAGGCCAATACATCTCCGAGATGCTGGCCGTGTACCAGCTTCAGCCCAACCAGCGCACCGCCACCAGCAACAAGTGGCCGGCCAGCCTCATTCGGATGATGGAGCTGTGCGAGCAGGAGCCGCGCTACAACCAAGCCTTTCGCCTCACCCCCGCCGAGCGCCGCGACCTGTACACCTACTGGGAGGTGTACTGGACGGCCAAGCGCGACAAGGCCGCCGCCCGCCCCATCGCCTTTGCCAAGCTGCCCGGCTGGCTCGGCTACAGCCCCCGCACGCGCCGCACCATTTTGGAGGCCAGCATCAATCCCCTGGTGCGCAAGCTGGCCAAAAAAGCACTCCCTACCCGCTTAGCACGGGTGTTGAAGCCCCTTGAAACCTACCCCATCAGCCAGGCGGAGCTGGGCTGGTGGCAAGCCTGAACCACCTGGTTTTAGCAGGTTAATCTTTTACGACCTACGCAAGACGTTTGCAATTACGAGCGAAGCGTGGTAAGGACAAACATTTTGCGTAAGCTCTATCTCGCTTAAAAATACCGACCTATTTTGTTCTTTCTACTTTCTAAGCTGCTCGATTTTATTTTGTTGCCCACTGTGTGGCTGGTGGGGCTGCTGCTGGCCGCGTGGCTGGCCCGGCCCGACGGCCGGGCGCGGCAGCGCTGGCTGGGTGCGGCGCTACTCGTCACGCTGCTCGGCACCAGCAATGCGCTCGTAAACGAGGCGCTGCTGGCCTGGGAGGTGCCGGCCGTGCCGCTGGCTGCGGTAGCTCCCGCCGATGCGGCAGTACTGCTCACGGGCGTCACCATCGGCGATAAGTCGCCCCACGACCGCGTGTACCTGAGCCGGGGGGCCGACCGCTTCACCAACGCGCTGTGGCTGTACCGGGCCGGCCGGGTGCGGCGCATCATTATCTCGGGCGGCTCGGGGGCGGTACTTACCACCCGGGGCACCGAGGCCGGCAGCCTGCGCACGCTGCTGCGCCTGGCCGGCGTGCCCGACGCGCACATTTTGCTGGATGAGCGCAGCCGCAATACCCACGAGAACGCCTTATTTACCAAAGAGTTATTGGCTAAAAACCTTGATATCAAGTCATTGGTATTAGTAACGTCGGCTTTTCACGAGCGGCGGGCGCTGGGCTGCTTTGCCAAAGTGGGCCTGCACCCGCAGCCGTTTCCCGCCGACTTCCGCAGCACCAACCGCAGTTGGACGCCCGACTACTGGCTACTGCCCAGCGCCAACGCCCTCAGCGACTGGAGTACGCTGCTGCACGAGCTAGCGGGCTGGGTAGTGTATAAGGTGGCTGGTTATTGTTGATAAAGAGATTAAAAAGAACATCATGCGGCACGCAGTGAAGCATGACCGCCTATTTGGATAGCCTCTCAGCTACTCCGTTTTACCAGCCGCCGGCTTTGCCTCCTTGGCAATCCAGACTGATTTCTGGTTAACGAATTCGTGCATACCCAGGCGCGAAAGCTCGCGGCCGTAGCCCGAGCGCTTGATGCCGCCGAAGGGCAGCTCGGGCATTGATTTTACCAGGCTGTTGATGAATACAGCCCCACTTTCCAGCTGGCGGGCCAGGGCTTCGGCCTTTACCAAATCGCTGGTCCACACGGCCGCGCCGAGGCCGAAGGGCGAGTCGTTGGCCAGGGCTACGGCGTGGTCGGCGTCGCGGGCGGTGAGCACCAGCGCCACTGGCCCAAAAAACTCCTCGTAATAAGCACGTTGGCCTTTGCGCACGTTGGTGAGGATAATAGGGTCAAACTGCGTAGTACCGGCCTGGGGCTGGCCGCCAGCCAGCGCCACCCGGGCGCCCTGCGCCACCGAGGCGGCCACTTGCTGGGCCAGCGCATCGGCGAGGTCGGGGCGGGCCAGGGGGCCGTAGTCGGTGGCTTCGTCGAGGGGGTCACCGTAGCGCAGGGCTTGCAAATGGCCCTTTAGGAGGCGCACAAACTCGGGCTGCACGCTCTTCTCCACAATGAAGCGCTTGGCAGCGATGCAGCTTTGGCCGGCGTTGAGCATGCGGGCCTGGGCGGCGGTTTGGGCGGCCAGCGCTAAGTCAGCATCGGCCAGTACGATAAACGGGTCGGAGCCGCCCAGCTCCAGCACGGTTTTCTTGATATGCTGCCCGGCGGCGGCGGCCACGGAAGCGCCCGCCCGCTCCGAGCCCGTGAGCGTGGCGGCCCGCACCCGGTCGTCGGCCAGCAGCTGGGGCACCAGGTCCGTTTCGATGAGCAGGGTGCGAAACGCGGCCGGCGGCAGGCCCGCATCGTGCAATAGTTTTTCCAGGGCCAGCGCGCACTGCGGCACGTTGGGCGCATGCTTGAGCAGGCCCACGTTGCCAGCCATAAGAGCGGGCGCGGCAAAGCGCACCACCTGCCACAGCGGGAAGTTCCAGGGCATAATGGCCAGCACCACCCCCAGCGGCGCGTGGCTGATGAAGCTGCGGCCAGCGTCGGTTTTCACCTCCTCGTCAGCCATAAAAGTGGCCCCGTGCTCGGCGTAGTACTCGCAGCAGGTGGCGCACTTCAGGGCCTCGGCGCGGCCGTCGCGCAGGGGCTTGCCCATTTCGATGGCCATGAGGTGGGCCAGCTCGTGCTGGCGCTCGCGCAGCAGGGCGGCGGCCTGGCGCAGCACCGCCGCGCGCTCAGCAAAGGAAGTGGTGCGCCACTGGGCCGCCGCCCGGTGCGCCTGGGCCAGGATGCGCTCGGTTTTCGCCCACGAAAAAGCCACGAAGCGGCGCAACCGGCGGCCGGTATAGGGGTTTATCGATTCAATAGCCATAAGCAGGGAAGAAAGCGCGCGAAATCTTTGGTCAAAAACCGCCACCTTATCCTCTTAAACCGTACAGTAGGCTACCAGGTTACGCACTTAGTACCAAGGGTTCAGGCAGCTGCTACTAGCCGCGCACCCACCTTACATCGCCCAAAACGCAAAATTATCCTACATTCGCTGCGGGTTGCCAAACGTTTCGGCTGGCCCTGTCGGTTTTGTTCTTTCGTTTTTACCCGTGTCCGACCTCCCCTCCATATCCACCCCAACTGCCGCTGAAGCGGTACTGGTCGGCCGCCTCCGCGACCGTGACCAGTCGGCCATGACCGAGTTCTACGACCGCTACTCGGCGGCGCTCTACGGCGTTATCAACCGCATCGTGAAAGATGAGGAAGAGGCCGCTGATGTGCTGCAAGAGGCCTTGGTAAAAATCTGGCATTCAATGGCTAGTTACGATACGTCTAAAGGGCGGTTGTTTACCTGGGTGGTGAACATCAGCCGGAATTTAGCGATTGATAAAATCCGCTCGCGGCAGCACCGCGTAGGTTCTCGCACTCAGGGCCTCGACGATAGTCTGGCTGCGCAACGCCAGGCGGCCCCCGAGACTTTCCGCCCCGAGCACGTGGGCTTGCAAGAGATTACTCGCAAGCTAGTGCCCGAGCAACGCCAAGTTATCGACCTGCTCTACTTCGGCGGCTTCACCCAAAGTGAGGCGGCCGAGGAACTCAACCTGCCTTTGGGAACGGTTAAAACCCGCGCCCGCACCGCTCTGAAAATACTGGCCAAACTTATCCGTTAATAATATCCAAGTCCGTGGAAGATTTTCAAACCTATATTGAATCAGGTCGCCTCGAGCAATACGCTTTGGGCGAGCTTGACCCGGCCGCCCAGGCCGAAGTAGAAGCCTGGGCGGCGCGCTCATCCCAGGTCCGCCAGGAGCTGGATGAGTTGCTGGATGGCATCGGCTTCTACGCCGAGGCCCACGCCCAAACGCCCCCCGCCGCCCTGCGCGACCGGGTACTACGTAATGTATTAGCTGAGATTGGGACTACCGCCGCCGTTGCGTCGGCTGCGGTAGTCTCCCCCGCTCCAGCCGCCCCGGCCCCCACCATGCGGGTATCGGCTTCCAACCCGCACCTTGCCAAAACCGCTGCCGTGAGCCCGCCCGTGGCTCAGCGCAGTAGCTGGGCCATTGCCGCCTCCGTAGCCCTGCTGCTGAGCCTAGCGGCCAACGCGCTGCTTTACAGCCGCTGGCAACAGGCTGACTCTGACTTGGTTGCTGCCCAGAACAGCCAGGCCCGCTTCGCCCAAACCTCGCAGGTAATGGAGCGCCGCCTTAGCTCTACCCAAGAGCAGCTGCACGTGCTGCGCTCGCCCCAGGAGTTCAAGATGGTAGCCCTGGCCGGCACCCCGGCCCACGCCGACGCCAAGGCCCGGGTGCTGTACAGCGCCACCACGCACCGCGTGTTTATCGACGTGCAAAACCTGCCCAAGCTGCCCGAGGGTAAGCAATACCAGCTCTGGGCTTTGGACAAGGGCAAGCCCGTTGATGCAGGGGTGCTGGCCTTTGCCACCGCCGCCGGCGACAGCCTCCAGCAGATGAAGGACATCGCCAGCGCCCAAACCTTCGCCATGACGGTGGAGCCCACCGGCGGCAGCGTAGGCCCCACGCTCACTACGATGACGGTGGTAGGTAATATTTAGCCCGTCACCAGTGCTTATTAATTAATTGAAGCGCCCGTTTTGCCTTACTGGCAAAGCGGGCGCTTTTTTATTTAAATGAGCCGTTAACATTTCCGGCGGGCCTGCGTTGTATTCGTCACATCGCTCGCCCTACTTAGCTCATGCACGGCACCATCTTTACGCTCCTAAAACGCTACGTTCAAACGCAATACGACCACAGTACCTGGCTGAAGCTGGTGGAGGCCGCCAACCTGGAATCGGGTGATTTCAGCCACAAGGAAGTGTACCCCGACGAGCATATTTATGCCCTGATAGGTCAGGCCGCCACCAAAATAGGTATTTCGGCCGGCGAGCTGCACGAAAAATTTGGCG
Organism: Hymenobacter sp. H14-R3; assembly: GCF_030063445.1. Lineage (GTDB taxonomy): Bacteria > Bacteroidota > Bacteroidia > Cytophagales > Hymenobacteraceae > Hymenobacter. The sequence continues at coordinate 47,980 of NZ_JASITD010000023.1, forward strand.
AATACCTGGTGCCAGACCTGATGTATATGTACCAGAAATACATCAACCCCGACTGGCGGACGCTCGAAATGCTGGAAAATACCGAGCACAGCCTGCACAACCAAGTACGCCGCGAACACCCCGAAAACTCGCCGCCCGTACTGCAAGTCAAGCGCCTGAACGACAATGAGGTGATGATTAATTACGTGTCGCAGCGTCGCATGAGTGGCCTAGCCATCGGCATTGTGCGCGGCCTGGCCGCTTACTACGACGAGGCCGACCGCATCGACGTAATGCCCACTACCAGCGAGGACGGGGAGCGCGTGCAGATTCACGTGCGGCGCAGCAGTAAATAAGTAATTCGGTACTTAAAAAGGCGGCTCGCAATCTATGCGAGCCGCCTTTTTTAAGTACCGAATTACGTTAGAATAACCTCGGTGAGGCGGGGCGGCCGGGGCCACCTGACTGGTAATCGTCGGTATCATCATCCTCTTCGTTATCAGGCGCTTGCTCCGGCTTTTCCGGCTCGTCATCTTCCTCGTCCAACGAGTCGAATACGCGGTCGAGCGAGGCTTCGGCGTGGCGGAGCTTATGGCGGCACACGCGGATTAATTCGGCCGAGCGCTCGGCGCGGGCAGTGAGGTCGTCCACGTCTACCTGGTCGGTTTCGAGGCTGCGGAGAATCGTTTCCAGTTCCTGGATGGCTTCGTTGTAAGTCACTGCTGTTTAATTATGATTTATGGATTGGGAGCTACGAATTAGCGGGCTGAATTGGGACGGTGCGTTGGCGCAAAACGTGGTTTTCGCGCCGCAGGATGGCCGTTTCCAAGCTCATTGCTTTTAGCTCGTAGCTGGCGACTATTTTCTCCAGCTGGCGCTGAAGCAGAAAGCGTTGCGTGAGCAGGTGCTCGCGGCGGCGTTGGTGGTGGCGCGAAAAGCGGCGCAGAACCGTGCGAGCGCGGCGGCGGAGCTGCTGCTCTTCGCGGCCCAGAGCGCGGCGGGCAGCGGCGGGCAGCGTGTAGCGGTAGCCTTCGAGGTGCTGGCCCAGCTGGCGCAGGTGCTGGCGCGGGGCGTGGGTGGCCTGGCGGCCGCGCTGGGCCAGGGCCGTGTGCGCGTGGCGCAGCTGCTGGTGGGCTGCGGCGCGCGTGCCATCGGCCAGGCGCTGCACCTGGGCGCGGTAGCGGGCCAGGTGCTGGCGCGTGCGCTCGGCCACGCGGTCGGCGTATTCCAGAAAAATACCTTCGAGGCGAGCCAGGCGCTCGACCAGGAAAGCGGCCACGGCGGTGGGCGTTTTGAGGGCGCGGTGGGCCACCAAGTCCAACACGGCCTCGTCGCGCTCGTGGCCTATTCCAGTGAGCACGGGCAGCGGAAACGCGGCTACTGCGGCCGCCAGGCCATACTCGTCAAAGGCCAGCAAATCGGTTTTCGAGCCGCCGCCCCGAATGATAATCACTACCTCAAACTGCCCCCGGCGCGGCCGAATGGCATCGAGCGCCCCCCGGATGCTGGCCGGCGCATCCTCGCCCTGCATGAGCGCCGGGAACAGCGTCAGCGAAAAATCGAACGGTGCTTCTTCGAGCTGGCGCACAAAGTCTTGAAAGCCAGCGGCCGTGGGCGACGAGATAACGGCCAGCCGCTGCGGCCCCAGCGGCAGCGGCAGCGCCTGCTGGCGCGTGAGCAAGTCTTTTTCTTGCAGCTTGCGCAGGGTGGCCAGGCGCAGGCGGGCCAGCTCGCCCACGGTGTAGCTGGGGTCAAGGGCCAGCACATCGAGCGAAAAGCCGTACTGCTCGTGAAACGTCACTTTCACGCGCAGCAGCAGGCGCAGGCCGGGGCGCAGCTCCTGGCCGGTGGCCTCGGCAAAGGCGGGCGCAAGCTGGGCGTAGCGGCTGCCCCACATGGTGGCCCGCGCCTGCGCCGTGAAGCCCAGGGCCGCGGCATCGGCGGCGGGCTCGGTGAGGGTGAGGTAGCAGTGGCCGCCGGCCTGGCGCGGGCGCGTCATTTCGGCTACCTCGGCCACTACCCAGTAGCTATCGGGGAAGCGGTGCTGGAGCGCGGCGCGCACCTGCGCCATGAGTGCACCCAGGCTGAGCGGGGCGGGCGGCTCGGTGGGCGGGGGCCCAGCGCGGCGATTGTATAAAGGCATAAGTGGAGCAAGAAGCCGGGGCCGGCCGCGGAAAGTTCCGTTACCGGGGGCTGGCCCGGCCCGGGCAAGGGGCCGCAAAAGTACCAGCCAGCGGGTGGTAGCGCCCGCAAATACTTGCTGCGCAACCGGAACCGGCGCTTAACTTGCGGGCCTCAATCCCAACCCCCATCCCATCCACTTTTTTCTTTTTATGTCAACAACTTCCCGTTACCAGCGGGGCGCGGCCCTGGCCGTGGCGGCGCTGGGCCTGGCTGCCGCGAACCCCGCACTGGCCCAAACCACTGCCGCCGCTGGCGTAGGCATCAACCCCGCCAACATTGATAAGTCGGTGAGCCCCTGCGACGACTTCTTTCACTACGCCTCGGGCAACTGGCTGAAAAACAACCCCGTGCCGGCCGCCGAAAGCCGCTGGGGCAGCTTCAACGAGCTGGCCGACCGCAACAACGCCACCCAAAAGGCCATTCTGGAGGAGCTGGCCCGCAACTCAGGCAAGGCCGTGAAGGGCACCAATGCCCAGAAAGTGGGCGATTTCTACGCCGCTGCCATGGACACCATGGCCATTGAGCAGGCTGGCCTCACCTACCTCAAGCCCTACCTCGACCGCATTGCGGCCATTAAAACGCTGCCCGAAATGCAGAAGTTTTTGGCCGACCCCAAGGCCCAGGCCGGCAGCGTGTGGTTTAACTCGGGCGTGGGCCAGGACGAGAAAATCAGCACCCAGTACGCGGTGCAGTTTTACCAGGGCGGCCTTTCGCTGCCCAACCGCGACTACTACCTGAAGGACGATGCGCGCTCGAAAAACATCCGGGCCGCGGCAATAACCTACCTGACCAACACCTTTAAGCGCCTCGGCGACAGCGAAACGGCCGCCGCCGCCAACGCCGCCACCGTCATGCGCATTGAGACGCGCCTGGCCAAAGCCAGCAAAAGCCCGGTGGACCTGCGCGACCCGCAGGCCAACTACAACAAGATGACCGTGGCCGAGGCCAGCAAGGCGTTTCCGAACCTCAACCTACCGTTGATGCTGAAGGATAACCACCTCGGCACGGCCAAGGAAGTGATTGTGGGCCAGCCCGAATTTATGAAGGAGGTGAGCGCCATGCTCGCCGCCGAGCCCATTGCCGACCAGCGGCAGTACCTGCGCTTTCACCTGGTGAGCAGCGTGGCCAGCGCCTTGCCCAAGGCTTATGGCGACGAGGCGTTCCGCTTTTCGCAGGTGCTGAGCGGCGCCAAGCAGCAGCAGCCCCGCTGGAAGCGTATGCTGCGCTCGACGGACGGCGCACTGGGCGAGGCTTTTGGCCAACTCTATGTGGATAAGGCCTTTAGCCCCGCCGCCAAAACCCGCGCCAAGGAAATGATTGAGAACCTGCGCAAGGCCTACGGCGAGCGCATTATGGCCACCGACTGGATGAGCGCGGCCACCAAAAAGGAGGCCCTGGTGAAGCTCAACGCCTTCACCGTAAAAATCGGCTACCCCGACAAGTGGAAGGACTACTCCAAGCTTAACATCAACCGCCAGAGCTACTTGCAAGATGTGCTGGCCGCCCGTACCTGGGCTACTGATGACAACCTCAGTAAGTTTGGCAAGCCCATCGACCGCACCGAGTGGGGCATGACGCCGCCCACGGTGAACGCCTACTACAACCCGCCGATGAACGAGATTGTGTTTCCGGCCGGCATCTTGCAGTCGCCCTTTTACGACCCCAAGGCCGATGACGCGGTGAACTACGGCGGCATTGGCGCCGTAATCGGCCACGAAATGACCCACGGCTTCGATGACCAGGGCCGGCAGTACGACTCGAAGGGCAACCTGCGCGACTGGTGGACCAAGGAGGACGGCGACAAATTCAACGCCAAGGCCGAGATGGTGGGCAAGCAGTACGACGCCTTCATGCCCCTCGACTCGGTGCACGTGAATGGCAAGCTGACGATGGGCGAAAACCTGGCCGACCTCGGTGGCCTCACCATCGCCTACAACGCGTTTCAGAAAACGCCGCAGTACAAGGAAGGCAAGAGCATCGACGGCTTCACGCCCGACCAGCGCTTCTTCCTGGCCTGGGGCCAAATCTGGCGCACCAACATTCGGCCCGAAGCGGCTCGCCAGCAAGTACTTACCGACCCGCACTCGCCGGCGCAGTTCCGCACCAACGGTCCGCTCATGAACATGCCCGAGTTTTACAAAGCCTTCGGCTGCAAGCCCACCGATAAGATGGAGCGGCCCGCCGCCGAGCAGGCCCGGATTTGGTAAAAGGGTAGCGTGGACTCTGCGAGTCCGCACGTGGGAACGTTGAAGCATCGTTCGAACGTCGCTCCACGCGCGGACTCTCAAAGTCCACGCTACCAAAAACCCGCCCTTGACCAAGGGCGGGTTTTTTTGTGCAAGATTCTGGCTTTTACCCCCTGTTTATCTTGCTATGGTGCAACTGTGCGGCGGCGCATTCATCTATTGACCCTAAATTCACGCGCTGCCTTTTCTCCTAACCACTCTTTTCTATGTCCTCTCCTACTATTTCGCGGATGGCGCTGGCTACGCTGGGCCTCGGCACGCTGGCCGCTACTACCGCTTTTGGGCCACCCGCCAAGCGCCCCGCGCCCCCGCAGCAGGGCGTGGGCATCAACCTCGCCAACATCGACCAGTCGGTGTCGCCGTGCGAGGATTTTTACCACTACGCCAATGGTAACTGGCTGAAAAACAACCCCGTGCCAGCTGCCGAAACCCGCTGGGGAGCCTTCAATGAGCTGGCTGACCGCAACCAGGGCGTGGAGAAGCGCATTTTGATGAAAGCTGCCGCCGACCGCTCGGCTAAGCCGGGGTCGAGCATCCAGAAAGTGGGCGATTTTTACGCCGCCGCCATGGACTCGGCCGCCATTGAGGCCGCGGGCCTCAAGTACTTGCAGCCGCGCCTTGCGCAGGTTAACAACCTCAAGAACCTGGGCGACATTCAGAAGTATATGGCTGACCCCAAGTCGTTTGGCACGGGCTGGTACAGCTTTGGGGTGCGCCAGGACAGCAAGAACAGCACCCAGTACGCCGTGGCAATGGGTCAGGGTGGCCTGGGCCTCGGCGACCGCGATTACTACCTGAAGGACGACGGCCGCTCGAAAACCGTGCGCGCCGCCTACAAGGCTTACATGACCAGCGTGTTTCAGCTGCTAGGCGATGCGCCGAGCCTGGCCGCCACCAACGCCGATGCCGTGCTGGCCCTCGAAACCAAGATGGCCACCGCCAGCCGCAGCCGCGTTGACCTGCGCGACCGCCTCAAGAACTACAACAAGGTGACCGTGGCCCAGGCCACCAAGGACTACCCCAGCCTCGACATTCCGCTGGTGCTGAAAGGCAGCGGCCTCAGCAGCGCCCAGGACCTCATCATCGGCCAGCCCGAGTTCCTAGCTGCCGCTAACACGCTGATGGCCAACACGCCCATCGCCGACCAGCAGCAGTACCTGCGCTGGCACCTGGTGGAGGGTGTGACCTCGGCCCTGCCCAAGGCCTACAGCGACGCCAGCTTCCGCTTTCAGCAAACGCTCACCGGGGCCAAGCTGCAGCAGCCGCGCTGGAAGCGCTCGCTGCGCGCCACCGACGGCGCGCTGGGCGAGGCATTTGGTCAACTATATGTGGATGAGGCGTTTAGCCCCGCCGCCAAGGCCCGCGCCAAGGAGATGGTCGAAAACCTGCGCAAGGCCTACGGTGAGCGCATTATGGCCACCGACTGGATGAGCGCCGACACCAAGCAGGAGGCCATCCAGAAGCTGAACGCCTTCGCCGTGAAAATTGGCTATCCCGATAAGTGGAAGGATTATTCGGCGCTGAAAATCACCCGCCAGAGTGCGCTCGAAAACCTGTTTGCCACCGCCGAATGGCGCTCGAAGGACAATACCAGCAAGTTTGGCAAGCCCATCGACCGCGGCGAGTGGGGCATGACGCCGCCCACGGTGAACGCCTACTACAATTCGAGCATGAATGAAATCGTGTTCCCGGCCGGTATTTTGCAGCCCCCCTTCTACGACCCCAAGGCCGACGACGCGGTGAACTACGGCGGCATTGGCGCGGTAATCGGCCACGAAATGACCCACGGCTTCGACGATCAGGGCCGCCGCTCGGATGCCAAGGGCAACTTGCGCGACTGGTGGACCAAGGACGACAACGACAAGTTCAACGCCAAGGCCGACATGGTAGGCAAGCAGTACGACGCCTTCTCGCCCCTCGACTCGGTGCACGTGAACGGCAAGCTGACGATGGGCGAAAACCTGGCTGACATCGGCGGCCTCACCATCGCCTACCAAGCGTTCCAGAAGACGCCGCAGTACAAGGCCAGTCAGAAGATTGACGGCTTCACGCCCAACCAGCGCTTCTTCCTGGGCTTTGCCCAAATTTGGCGCGCCAACCAGCGCCCCGAGGCCATGCGCCAGCAAATTCAGACCGACCCGCACTCGCCCGGCCAGTACCGCACCAACGGCCCGCTCATGAACATGCCCGAGTTCTACGAAGCCTTCGGCTGCAAAGACGGCAACAAGATGGTGCGCGCCACCGCCGACCGCTCGCGCATTTGGTAGGGTATTTGTAAATGGTTTAAACGACGAAACGCCCGGCCAGTAGGTCGGGCGTTTTTTGTGCAGGTCTTAGCCTCGGCTGTGGTACCCTAGAGCGTAAAATTGCTGTGTGTTGAGGTTGTAGCAAACCTCCCAAACGGAAGGGCCAACGTCTAAAATCATCAAATGATGAGACAGCCAGTTATCATTATCACTCTCGAAAAATTGGATAAAGAGGCAAGCTTGGCGTTGCGTATTGTAGAACCCGAAATATTGACGCCTCTAATCTGGCAGGTGCGTTTGGATGTAGGCAAGGTTGGCTGAATCAGGAGCAGTAAGCGGGGAGCGAATATCGCTAATACCTCTCATATTCAATTGGTTCTCGGCAACTTCGGCTTGCTGGCAAGTAGGTGTAAAGTGGTGAGGCTTTACCAGCGTCTCGTGTAAACCTAGCGTATCAAGTAGCGCCGCCGCCGGGAATAGCGCACAATTGGCCCCCAGCACCTGCACTGGGGTAGCCATAAGGTCCCTGAGCGTTAGTTGAGCCTGCGCGTTGGCCTGTCCAAAGGAAAGAAAACAACTTAATAAACAGAAGAGTAGGCAGCGCATATTAAAAAACAGGTGTTAACGTAAAAATAGTTAGAGTGCTTTACGGTGAAAAATAAGGATGTGGAGCATTTGAAAGCAGCAAGGTATGCGGGATAATTACCCACGAAAAAGCCCGGCTTCCTTTCAGAAACCGGGCTTCGTAACCGCTACAGCCAAGAGCTTTGAGGCTCCGATTCGAAGATACGCAAAATTTGGCATTGCGATGCGGGGCAACGGAAATATGGCCGCCCGGCCCGAACTTAGGCCCCGTCAGGCGGGCCCCGTGGGGTAGTGGCCTGGCCTTTATTCCTTATGAAAAAAACTCTTCTGAGCCTGGGGCTGCTGGCCGGGCTACTGGGCCCGGCCGCGCCCGCCGCCCGCGCCTGGGGCGTGGTGGGGCATCGCGTTATTACCCAAGTAGCTGTGTATGAGCTGCCCACGGCCATGCAGGCGTTCTACTTCCGGCACCTGCCCGAGCTAGCGCGCCTAAGCACCGCCCCCGACGAGCGCCGGGGCCAGGACCCGCAGGAGGGCAGCCGCCACTTCATCCGCCTCGACCACTATTCGGAGGATAATCCGTTTGCCAAAATACCCCGCACCTACGACGAGGCAGTGGAGAAATTCTCGGCCGACACGCTCCAGAAATACGGCACCCTGCCCTGGGCCGTGCTCGATGCCAAGCAGCAGCTGGTGGCGGCGTTCCGGGCCCGCGACACGGTGGCCATCATTCTGCGGTCGGCTGAGCTGAGCCACTACGCCGCCGATGCCTTCGTGCCGTTGCACACCACCGTCAACTACGACGGCCAGCTCACCGGGCAAACCGGGCTGCTGGCGCTCTGGGAAAACCAGCTACCCGAGCGCTTTTTGAAAGACTACAAGCTGGATGGCGAAGAAAGCAAGGTGCTGAAAGACCCGCTGGCGGCCATCTGGCTGGTGTTGCAGAATAGCTACGGCTTCCTCACCTCCACCTACGACCTCGAAGCCAAAACCAGCAAGGGCTTGAAGGCGCAGACCAAATACACGTTTTCGCACCGGTTTGGCCGCACCCAGCGCCGCTATTCCGACGCCTTTGCCGATGCCTACGAGAAGGAAGTGGGTGGCATGGTAGCCTTCCGCCTAAAAGGGGCTTCCCCGCTGGTGGCCTCGCTCTGGCTCACGGCCTGGCAGGAAGCGGGCCGCCCCGACCTGGCCCAGCTGCTGGTCCCACCCAAGCTCAGCAAGGAGGAAAAAGACCACTTAACCACCCAGCTCAAGGCCTGGAAAGCCAACACCCTCTACCAGGACCAACTGCTGCTAGCCCTGCAAAAGGAGAAAAAAAGCGTCGATGCAGACGAAATAAAAGCCGCCGAAGGCGAAGCTGCCCCCCCGCCCCCACCCGAGCTGGTAGCGCCCGCCGCCCCCAAGCAAAAGGCCCCGCTAACCCCCGCCGCCACAGCCCCGCCCGCCAAGGCAAAAGCGAAAACCAAAGGCCCGGAGGGCACCAATAAACAGAAAGCAACTGATTTTACCTGGTAGCAAAGCGCAGATTAACAAGTAGTTGCCATAAAACACAATTCGTGTCACCGCTGCCTTTTTAATTTTCAACCGACTTATGACGCGCTATTTTTCGGGGGCCTGCGCCGCTTTGCTGGCAGTAAGCTTGCTGGCCGCCTGCGGCCCGGCCGACCACCCTACTGCAGCTCCGCCCCCACCCCCCAAGCCAGTGGGCCCCGACATTGCGGCCCTCACCGACAGCACCGCGCCAGCCGCGCTGCTGGCCTATGGCCAACAGTATCCCGGCTCCGAAGTGCTGTTTAAGACGCGCCTGGGCAATATCCGGGTGCGGCTTTATGATGACACGCCCGTGCACAAGGCCAATTTTTTGCTGCTGGCCCGGCGCGGCGTGTTTGACGAAACGGTGTTCAACCGGGTGGTGAAGGGCTTTGCCGTGCAGGGCGGGCAAACGAGCGGCGTGCGTAGTATTCACCTGCGCCGCTACCGCCTGCCGCCCGAGTTTCGGCCCCAGCACTTCCACGTGAAGGGCGCGCTGGGCATGGCCCGCTACGACGACGATAAAAACCCCGGCCACCTCTCGTCCAACACCGATTTTTACTTCGTGGTAGGCGAAAAGCTCACACCCTACCAGTCGCGCGGCGCGGCTGGCCGGCCCCTCACCCCGGCCCAGGTGGCGGCCTACGCCACCAAGGGCGGCGTGCCCACGCTCGACGGCAAGTACACGGTATTTGGCGAAGTAATTGAGGGACTGGATGTTGTGGACAAAATCTCGCAGATTCCCGTTGACCCGCAGGATAAATGGCCCATCAACGACGTGGCCATGAAGGTGGAGGTGGTGAAGTGAGTGGAAGGAATAAGTACGCAAAAGGCGTCTGTCCTTGCCGCGCTCCACTGCGTTGCGCTCGCAAGGACAGACGCCTTTTGCGTACTTATTCCTTCGCCCCACCCACGTACACCTTGCCCTCCTTCATCACGAATTTGGGCCGGGTTAGGGTCGAGATATTTTGCAGCGGGTTATCCTCCACGGCCACTACGTCGGCGTATTTACCGGCTTCTAGGGTGCCCAGGTTAGTGGGGTCGCCGAGGAGCTCGGCGGCGTTGAGCGTGGCCGTGCGGATGGCGTCGAGCGGCGACATGCCGGCCTCGGTCATGTAGGTGAATTCCAGCGCGTTCTGGCCGTGGCGGTACACGCCCGCATCGGTGCCAAAGGCCACCCGCACCCCCGCCTTGATGGCCCGGCCGAAGGTGCCCTGCATTTGGGTGCCCACGGCCAGCGCCTTGGCCGCGATAACGGGCGGGAAGTAGCCCGGGTGCTGGCGCGTGGTGTCGGCCACCGACTTGCCGGCGATGATGGTGGGCACGTACCAGGTGCGGTTTTTGGCCATCAGCTGAATGGCTTCCGCATCCATGAGCGAGCCGTGGTCGATGCTGGTAACGCCGGCCCGCACGGCCCGCTTGATGCCTTCGGCCCCGTGGGCGTGGCAGGCCACGGGCATGCCTAAGTCGCGGGCCGTCTGCACGATGGCCCGGATTTCCTCTTCCGTGTACTGCGCGCCGGTGCCGTCCTTGCTCAGGTCGAGCACGCCGCCAGTGCTGGCAATTTTGATGAGGTCGGCCCCGCGCCGGAACTGCTCGCGCACGGCCTGGCGGCACTGGTCGGGGCCGTTGGCCACGCCCTCGGCGGGGCCGGGGTTCAGCTTCTCCATCATAAAGTCGCTGAGGCCATCGGTGGGGTCCATGTGGCCGCCGGTGGCCGAAATGGCCACGCCCGCCGAGTAGATGCGCGGCCCCGGCACCAGGCCCCGCGCCACGGCCTTGCGCAGGGCCGTGTTCACGCCCGAGCCCCCGCAGTCGCGCACTGTGGTGAAGCCCGCCCGCAGGGTAGTGAGCGCGTTGGCCTGGGCGCGGTAGGCCACGTCGGCGGGGTTGAGGGTGAATTGCTCGGCGAAGGACGCGCGGCTGGGTACGGATTCCAGGTGCACGTGGCAGTCGATGAGGCCGGGCAGCACCGTGCGGTTTTCGAGGTTGATAACCTGGTCTTGCGGCCCGCTGGCGGCGGTGTAGCCGGCCTGCACGGCCGTGATGCGGTCTTTTTCGACCACCAGGGTTTGCTGGGTGAGCAGGCGGCCGGTGCGCACGTCGAGCAGGCGGCCGCAGTGCAGCAGCGTTTTTTGGGCCAGCGCCGCGGGGCCTGTGAGGCCCAGGGCGGCGAGAAATACGAGTGAGCGGGTAGCTTTGCGCATAAGGCAACGAGTAAGAATCGGTGGGTAGAAAGGCCGCGCAAGCTACGCCCGCCGGCCCGTCGGCTCATATTCAAGCCGTTAAAAATCAATTTCCTTTTTATCATGACTACCCAGCAAGACTTTGAGGCCGCCGCCGTGCGCGCCCAGCAGCTGCCCGCCAAGCCCTCCAACACGGTGCTGCTCCAACTCTACGCCCTCTACAAGCAGGGCACCGAAGGCGACGTAACCGGCACCCGCCCGGGAGGATTCGACTTCAAAGCCATCGCCAAGTACGATGCCTGGCACCAGCTGGCCGGCCTCAGCAAAGACGCCGCCCGCCAGCAGTACGTGGAACTGGTAACCGAGCTGGCCGGCTAGCGGTAAATGAGCAGGTGAGTAAATGAGTAAGTTATTGGGGTTCAGCGGAAAGCAGCTTTTGGACTCTTCTATTTTCACAAGGCTATTCGTGCTGCCCACAACTACTTTACTCATTTACTCACCTACCCATTTACCGCATGGATATCTCCCGTAAAAAACCCAGCTACCCGCTTACGCCGGCGCTGCGCCAGTACCTGCGCGACTACGACCGCGAGGCGCCGCTGCCAGTGAGCTACGCCGATTTGCTGCGCTTCAGCAACTCGTTTGCCCTGCTCGACCGCAGCGGGAAGGACACGCTGTGGCAAACCGTTTTTTACGAGCCGCAGAACATGCTGGAGCTGAGCCAGGGCCTGGTGCAGGTGTACGCGCTGCTCAAGACGGCCGGCGACCTCTCGTTTGCCGACGACCTGCTGGCTGACCGCATTGACTACTGCCGCTTTGGCAACTCGCATCCGTTTCGGGTGCGCATCCTCAACCAGCTCAACGACAACTACGACTACTTCTACGTGAAGCAGGCCGATGCCTCGCGCCTCTACGGCCTGGAGCTGGAGCATTTGCTGTCGCCCAATTCGATGAACTTCCTGGTTGACAGCGGCAATACGCTGGTGGAGGAGCACATTGCCGGCATTCCGGGCGACGACTTTATCCGGCTGCGGCTCAACCAGCCGCACCTCAACCAGGTGCGGATTGCCAAGGAATTTGTGAAGTTTAACGAGCGCTGCTTTGCCCGGCTGCTGGGCGATATGCGGGCCTACAACTACGTTATCGACGTGACGCCCGACTTCGAGGACGAGCAGTACCGGGTGCGGGCCATCGACTTCGACCAGCAGAGCTACGAGGGCCGCCGAGCCATGTATGTGCCCCAGTCGTTCAAAGACAACCAGGCCGTGGTGGAGCTGTGCGCCCACCTGCTTAAGCCCAGCACCCTGCGCCAGTATCAAACCGAGGAGCGCACCCTCATGGCCCGCCGCGCCCGCGCCGAGCGCCACCGCCTCAAGGCCCTGCTCGACGTGATGCGTCGCCAGCAGCTGGCCCCCGTGGAGAAAGTGGACGAGCTAAAAACCGCCCTCAACCGCTACCACCACACCCAAAAATTCGACCACTGCGACTCGATGGGCGACATCGTGCGCCAAAACCTGTGGCTCATGCTGGGCCCGCGCACGCTGGCTGGCACCCTTTAGCGCTGCCCCAAAGCAGTAGTTTCCCAGTTGCGAATCGCTACGTAAAATTCCAGTTGCTTGGGTGAAAGAAGCTGCCGCGCAACTTGTAGCAACGGCGCATCACCGTCCAACATCAAATCCTCTATAAAAGAAACGTGCAAGGCATTGTCCAGGGCGCTATCAACTTTGGGGAGCACATAGTCAACAAAACGCAGCATTCGCGTAAATTCCGGCAAATCACCGCTGGCTACACATTTGTTAGCATGCCGCGTTAGGCAGGCAACTTGTAGATGAATCAAACCAGCCCAGTCCTCATCAAGTATATCCGCCGCTACTACCGGAAACTGCTCAACCACTAACTGAACAAAAGCTTGACGCGAAATCTCTGGCTGCACAATAATGAAATTAACGTCGCTTATGCTAAAAGCAAAAAGGTCATTACCCAAAGCTAGCAGGGTAATGACCTTTCGAATTAATTGAGGGCAAACAGCTACACTACCGGCTTCGGCGCGGGCAGGTCGAAGGCCACGGCCGGGTGCTCGAAGTGCCCTTTGTGCGAGCCATCGCAGAACGGCTTCTGGGCGCTCAGGCCGCAGCGGCAAATGCTGATGCGCTCGCGGCCGCCGAGGCCGTAGGCGTTGCCCTGGGCATCAACAAGCTGAATATCTTCGCCTTCTACGCGGAGCGAGCCATTGGAGAGTACGGTTAGTTTGGTAGCCATTTTTGGTTGGAGCAAAAAGATGAATGAGGAATTAAGTTGTTGATTTACAAATCTTTACGCAGTACGTAGTCGTTCATCCAGTACGGGCCAATGGCGATGTCCTCTTCGCGGTGCTGGGCAAAACCCTGGCGCTCGTAGAAAGCCAGGGCGGGGTTGTGGCGGTTCACGTTGAGCTCCAGCGCCTGGCCGCCGGCCGTGCGCACGGCCGCTACCACGGCCTGCACGAGGTGCTGGCCCAGGCCCTTGCCCTGGTGCGAGGGCAGCACGTAGATTTTGTTGAGGTGGTACACGCTCTCCGGCTTTTCGGAGTACGAGGCGAAGCCGCCGGGCTGGCCATCTACATAAGCCAGCAAAAACTGGTGGTGCTGCTCGCGCATCTGGCGGCGCAGGGAAGCCGGCGTGTAGATGACGCGGTACATGTAGTCAATCTGCTCCTTCGAGATGATGAAGCGGTAGGTAGGCTCCCAGGTAGCGTCGGCCAGCGCAATGATGGTGGGAATATCCTGCTCGGTGGCGGGCTGAATGTGCAAGGGGGTAGCCGGCGGAACCGGGGTAGTGCGGGGAGGCATAAGCAACGAAGAATCAAACGAAGGTCGGGCAAAAAACCGACTTACTGGCTGCGTTGGCATACGCAGGACGGCCGCCGGCCGTTAGGCTGGCACCAAGTTGGCCCGCATTTCGCCAAGCGTTTTCCATCCAACCTCGTATTTATCCCCATGAGCAAGTCTGATTTTTGCCTCCGCCACGCCAGCGCCGCGCTGCTGCTGGCCGCCCTGCCCCTGCTGGCCACTGCCCAAAACACGCGCCAGGACAGCCTGCTGCGCAGCGGCGAGCTGGTGGGTGGCCGCCCCCACGCCTCGGCGCCCCGCACGGCCGCCGCCGCCGGCACCACCCGCCGCTTTGTGGCCAGCGGCGACCCGGGCCTAACCAAAATAATGCACGAGAGCATTGATATCAACCGCCTGCCCACCAGCCAGATACTGGGTGTGTACAGCCGCTTTCTGGATGCCACCCGCGCCCAGCGTCGGCAGTGGAGTACCCAAGACTGGGACGAGGCCAGCGCCGCCCTCACCCGCCTCAACGCCCGCTACGAAACTGTGCGCCAGGAGCTCCCCCTCGACGACCGCCTGACGGTGCGCACCTACCAGGGTGAGTTCCGGACGCTGCAAGGGGCGCGCCGCGTGAAAGACCGCGTGAACGAGTAGTTCCGGCTAGCGGTGCGCCAGCCACTGCAAGGCCGGTTCCACATGCCGAAACGACTGGGCCCGCAGCTCGTGCGTAATAGCTTCAATGAATTCGTGGCTGCCCGGAAAATTTATGAGCTGGCTGGCCGTGCCGTGGGCCAGCACGTGGGCCATTACCCGCACACCGCGCTCGCTGGCCTCGGGCAGCCACTCGTAGTGGAGCCAGGGCAGGGCCTCGCCCCACTCGCCCGTCACCGCCTGGTGGTTGCTGAGCAGGCGGCGCGGCAGCACCCCATTGGCAAAAAGGTGCATGCCCGCCCGGGCACCCCGCACCACGGCATCGGCCGTGAGGTGGCCGTGCCAGCTGATGTGCAGCAGGTCCTGCTCCTGGTATAAATCGAAGTCGGCCAGCGGGGCTCCGTGCGCGTCGGGCAGGCATAGCAAACGGGTGGCGGGGGTGGCAGTGGTAAATGCGTTCATAGTGGGTAAAGAAGGAGGTAGGCTGGTGCCCGGCTTACCTTTGACGTCCTCTCGGACCGCCTACAGTTATTTCTATCGTATGCACATTGCTATCGTCGGCAACATCGGGGCCGGCAAAACCACGCTGGCCCACAAATTAGCCCACCATTTTCGGTGGGAAGTATTCCTGGAAGAAGTAGAAGATAACCCGTATCTCAAAGACTTCTACGCAGATATGCCGCGGTGGGCTTTTCACTTGCAGGTTTATTTTCTGAATGGCCGCTTTCGCCAGACGCGCCGCATCAAGGAGCTGGTGCAGGAGGGCAAAAGCGTCATTCAGGACCGCACCATTTACGAGGATGCCCACATTTTTGCGGCCAACCTGCACCAGTCGGGCCTGCTGGCTGAGCGCGACTATAACAACTATTACGCCCTCTTCGAGAGCATGATAGACCTGGTAAACCCGCCTGACCTGCTACTCTACCTGCGCGCCGACCTGCCCAAGCTCATCGGCCAGATTGAGAAGCGCGGCCGCGACTACGAGAACTCCATTAGCATCGAGTACCTCAAAAACCTCAATGAGCACTACGAGCAGTGGATTGCCAGCTACAAGCACGGCAAACTGCTCATCATCGACGTGAACGAGCTCGACTACGTGCGCAACCCCGAAGACCTGGGCTCCATCGTCGAACGCATTGACGGTAAGCTCTTTGGCTTATTCTAAGTTACCTGCAAGTGCGCAGCGGAACCGCCGTTTTGTCAAAAACCTGGTTTTTGGGTAACGCTACTTCCTGGCGCGCGCGTTGAGGCACTGCCTGGTGCGGGAGCGCATTAGCAAGCGCTGGCGTTTTGCCCGGCTAACCGGGAAAAGCAATAAGACAAGGGCCCCGCTCGGATTTTCCGGCGGGGCCTTTTGGTGGCTGGCAGGCTTGGCTGAGGGTGAAATAGTATGCCGCACCATCCGGCATGTACGACGAGGAGTGAAACCCTGCTTTGGGGAGGCTGCCAGCGAGCAACCAGGGGCTATTACCGGCTAGGCGGGGTCTCCCGTCAACTATTGGCAGGCTATATACCCAACTAGTGGCGGCTGGCCCCGTAGAAGCGCAGAAGCTTAGCGTACCGGCAACCCAAAAGCCGAGCTTGTGGCTACGTGACCCTGCCAATTCTTTCTTCTTTTCTTTTTTCAACCAGCCCCTGCCCCCGATGAAAAAACAATTCCTCACTGCCCTCGTTTGCCTGGCCGCCGGTGCCTTCACCAACGCCCAGGCCCAGTTTAAGCTTAATGCCTCCTCGCTGGGCGCGGGCCTGAAAGCCGCCAAAGCCGCTACCCTCAGCGACCAGGATGTGGTAGCCTACACCAAGGAATACGTGGCCTGGAGCGACGCCAACAACGCCGTGGCCCCCGCTACCAGCCCCTACACCAAGCGCCTGCAAAAACTAGTAGCCACGCTCGGCACTTACGACGGCATGGCCATGAACTACAAAGTGTATCTGGTGAAGGACGTTAACGCGTTTGCCTGCGCCGATGGCAGCGTGCGCGTGTTTGCGGGCCTGATGGATTTAATGAGCGACCAGGAAGTACTCGGAGTTATCGGCCACGAAATTGGCCACGTGAAGCACAAGGACTCGCGCGATGCCATGCGCACGGCCCTGCTCACGTCGGCGCTCAAGGAGGGCGCCTCCTCGCAAGGCGGCGCGGCGGCAGTGCTCAGCGGCTCGCAGCTCGGCGATGTGGGCCAGGCGCTGGCCAATGCCTCGTTTTCGCGCGCGCAGGAAAGCAGCGCCGATGGCTACGGCTACGAGTTGCTGAAGGCCCAGCAGGTAAACCCCTGGTACATGGCCTCGGCCTTCGGCAAGCTGCAGGCGCTTTCGGGCGACGCCAAGGCTTCCAAAACCTCGCAACTCTTCTCCTCGCACCCCGACACCGAAAAGCGCATGGCCGTGGTGAGTGAGCGGGCCCAAAAGGACGGCTTTGCCAAGCCCACGAAATAAAGATAGCCCGAGCGCACAACACCCGGCCCGGATGCTTTCAGCTAAGCATCCGGGCCGGGTGTTGTGCGCTCGGGTGGCTTTTTTTGGGGTCTTCTCCAAGGTTGCTTCTTCTTGGCAAGCCGGTATCTCACGTCCTGGCTGCGCCTGGCTAAGTGACCAAAAATTACTGCGCACGCTGCCTGATGGCCGAACGCCTGGGCAAGCGGCGCATCTTTGGGTAGTGGCAAGCGCATAAGGTAAGGCCCACTGGGGCAGGTGTTTAAACCCAGCGCACCTATTGCACGTTCACGTATGGCCAGCTACCTAATCCAAGTTGCGAGCCGCGTTGCCGGTCCGCCACTTGGGTTACCTAGTCTTTCGCCGGAGCGGGCACTTCTGCCAGGGCGCGGTTGAGAAACCCCACCCACGGCCGGGCCGCCTGCATGGCGGCCACCACGTGTTCGACAAAGCCGGGGGCCAGTACCTCGGCATCGCTGAAGGGGTGCACCACGCCGAAGGTTTTGAGCTTGAGGTAGGGCAGGTCGGGGTCGGTGGCCTGGTAGCCGCGGGGCGGGCGCGTGAGCTGGGCCCCGCTCCTATCGAGGCCATTAGGGAAGTGCCGCAGCAGCTCCGGGTCGGCCAGGCAGCGGTGAAAGCCCGCGCTGTCGTAGTGAATTTCCTGCCGGATGGCCGCCAGCTCGGCCGGCGTGGGCGAGAAGCGCCCGGCGCGCACCACCGAGCCGCCGCCCGGCAGCAGGGCCAGCGCGTAGCCGGCGCGCAGCGCGTGCCGCCCGCCCGGCACCAGGCCCGCGCTCAAGCGGCGCTTGTAGGGCTCGGGGTCGGTTTGGCTGCGGTCGTTTTTATGTAGCCGGAACATAGCCTGCGGGGGCGTGAGGTCGGCTATTTCGGGGATGGCGGGCCCGGCCTGGCGAATAACCTCCGCCACGAGGTCAGCGAAGCTATCACGGGCGCGCAGGTAGTCGGCGCGGTGCGCCTGCATCCAGGCCGTGTTGTTGTTAGCCGCCAGGCGGCGCAAAAAATCCAGTACGAACGCATTATCCATGCGGCTCCTAAACGCAGCTACCCGGCAGAGGTTGGGGCAGCTAGCCGAGCACCACGGCATCGCCCACCTGCAGGCGGCCGGTGAGGGGGCCGGTCACGTTTTGGCCAAAGAGCACTTTGCTGGCCGGCTTGCGGTAGGTGGCCAGCGTGCGCAGGGGCTCGCTGGCGGCATTTTTCTGGGCCGTGGCCTGGTCGATGGTGACGACGACGCAGCGCCCGCAGCCGCGCACCGACCGGAAGGCCTGGCCATTAATCTGAAAATCAGTCCATTGCAGCTCGGCGTCGGCGAGAGCGCCGCGCACAATGAGGTTGGGCCGGAAGCGGTTCATGGGCACGGGCTCGGCCAGCTGTTCGTTGAGCTTGGCCAGCGACTCCTCGGTGGCCAGCAGGTAGGGATAGCCGTCGGCGAAGCTGACGAGCGTACCGGCGGGGTTCAGCTCGGGCTGGTCGGGCTCGACTTCGCGGCGGGCCATGTCCGACATGTACACCAGCTTGCAGGGCTGGCCCAGGGCCTCGCTCAGCCACTCGTCGGCGGCGGGGGTGCCGCGCCACGCAAATACCATATCATCCCAGATGCTGACAAACAGCGTTTTATCGGACGTAGCCTCAAACGGGATGTAGAGCGGCAGCAGCTCGGGCCGCTGGTGGTGGCGCAGCAAAAAGCCATTGTGGGCCGCCTCCACGGCCAGCAGCGCCATGCTGGCGTGCTCGCGCTGGGTGAGGAAGCGGTTGTGCTCGTCTACTATCAGCCAGCGGCGGTCGTGGCGCAGGCCCTGCGGCGTGAGCTCGGCGGCCGGCACACTGATGCCGCCCAGCGACTTAACGGGGTAAATGACAAGGCTAGTAAGCGTGAGCGGAGCAGAGGAAGCAGACATAGCCGCAAAAGTAAGCTGCGCTTAAATGAGGAAGGGGAAGCGAAAAATTATCACGTGGTAATTTTTCGCTTCCCCTTCCTCCTTCCCAAGTAACTGCTAATGCAGGGCCCGCTTCTTCACCATGCCGCCTTTGGCATCGTTTACGCTGTGCATAATCGTGAATGCCTTGGGGTCGATGCGGTTAACTTCATCGGTTACCTGGCTGACTTCCAAGCGCGTAACTACCGTAAACACAATATCAATCGGGCTGGGCTGCTCGCCGTGTGAGCCATAGCCGCGGTGGCCGGCATACACCGTAACGCCCCGGCCGAGGCGCTCGGTGAGGGCGCGCCGAATAGCGTCGCTGTGCTCCGAAATGATGGTGACACCCGTGTATTCTTCGATGCCATTGACCACGAACTCAATGGTTTTGGAGGCGGCCAGGTAGGTGAGAATGGAGTAGAGCGCCGTGGGCACGTCGAGCACCACGGCCACGATGAGGAAGATGAGGATGTTGAGCATCAGCACAAAGTCGCCCACGCTGAGGCTGGCCTTGCGGCTGAGGTACACGGCCAGAATTTCGGTGCCGTCGAGCACGCCGCCGCCGCGCATGGCCAGCCCGATGCCCGCCCCCAGAAAGAAGCCACCGAATACGGCAATCAGCATCTTATCCTGCGTGACGACCGGGAAATGCACGGTTTCGAGCACGATGGCCAGCGCCAGAATAGCCAGCAGCGCCCGGATGGCGAAATCCTTACCCAACTGCCTGTACCCGAGCCAGATAAAAGGCAAATTAAGCGCCACCAGAAACACCGATAGCGGCAACGGAATGAAGCGCGCCGCGAGCAGCGAAATGCCCGTAACGCCCCCATCAAACAAGCCGCTGGGCAGGATGAATGCCTCCAGGGCCAGCGCCGCCGAAAACACGCCGGCCACTAGATATAAGATGCTGCGCAGCTGCTGGCGCAGCCACGGTTCGGAAGATTTGGGCGGTTGGTGGTCGGCCATGGCCGGGTGGTCGGCAATGGTAGCCAGCGCCGCCTCTGAGGCAGCGCTGGGAATAGCGGCGGCGCTGGCCCGCAGCAGGCGCATTCTTTGGAGGACAGATAATTGAGCAAGCATGGGTTGGCTTACGCAAAAAACCGGGCTTCCGCCAACGCTTATTTACTTTTGGCAGCCTCCAACTGGGCGGCCAATTGCAGGGCGGCGTATAAATCGACGATGCCGCCGGTGGCCGATAACGTGCTGAAATCAGCCTTTTTGCCGTTTTCGCCGGGCACCAGCACCAGCGTGTGGTGCACCTGCGCCGACTGCCGGATAATGCGTTTGAGGTCGGCGGCCGTGAGGCTGGGGTAGTACGACTTGAGCACGGCAGCCACGCCGGCCGTAACGGGCGCGGCCATGCTGGTGCCACTCTCAGAGCCGTACTTGTTGCCGGGCAGCGTGGAGTAAATACCCACGCCGGGCGCAAACACATCGACCTGGCGCTTGGAATAGTTGCTGAAGCTGGCGGGCAGGTTCTCGTTGTCGTCGGGGCCCGAGGCGCCAACCGTGAGCAGGTTGGGCGGCACCGAGCCATCGAGGTAAAAGGAAGCGGGGTAGTGCGGGTTCACATCGAGGTTATCATCTTCATTACCAGCGGCGTGCACCAGCAGCACGTTTTTGCTGGCCGCGTACTTGTAGGCGGCTTCCACGGCGGGGCGCTGGGGCGAAAACTCCTTGCCGAAGCTCATATTGATAATCTGCGCGCCATTGTCCACGGCGTAGCGGATGGCGTTGGCCACGTCCTTGTCGCGCTCGTCGCCATTGGGCACGGCGCGCACGCTCATCACGCGCACCGGCGCGCCGGCAATACCCTGAATACCAATATCATTGGTACGCACGGCCGCAATAATACCCGCCACGTGGGTGCCGTGCAGGGCGTCGGGGCCAGTCACGTCGTTGTTGCCGTAGTCGCGCTGAGTTACGTCGTCGATATTGTCCTTCACAATGTCGGCGCGGGCGTTGAACTTGGGGTTCAGGCTGTAGTCGAGCTGCTCGCGCTGGTCTTTGAGCTCGCTGTTAAGCTCGGCCAGCAGGGCGTCGGTGTCGGCGATGCCACCCTGCTTCATGTTTTGGTAGAGCGAGGTGAGCAAGGACTTTATTTCGGCATCGGTTACCTGGGCGGCGGCCTGGCGCATGGTAGCCGTGTCGAGGCGCGTCACGTTGAGCTTTTCCTTGAGCGCGTCGGTCATCTGGGTGAGCGGACCGGTCATTTGGTCGGCCTGGGCCAGGCCGCTGGTCAGCTCCTTGCGCTTGGCGTCGTAGGCTTTTTTGGCCCGCAGGTACAGGGCGTAGTCGGCGCGGTCGGCGGCCTTTACCTGGGCGCTGGTTTTGCCAGCAAAGCGCGGGCCCAGCTTGCCCACCACGCGGGTTACTTCGAGGGTTTCGACCGAGATATTGCGGCCATCTTTGCCCCCCAGAAAATTCCAGCCGTGCACGTCGTCGATATAGCCGTTCTTATCGTCGTCGATGCCGTTGCCGGGAATCTCGCCGGGGTTGCGCCACAGAATGGGCTTGAGGTCGACGTGCGCCGTATCGATGCCCGAGTCGATAACGGCCACGATGACGGCGGTGGGCACGCGGCCTTTCAGCAGCTCGGCGTAGGCGCGGGTGGTACCGGTACCGGGCGTTTTGTCGAGCTGCGGGTCACGCAGGTACCACTGGGCCTGGGCGGCCTCGGCCACGGTGGGGCCGGCTGGGGCCGGGGGCGTGGCGGGAGCCCCGGCGCTAGGCAACGTTTGGGCCTGGGCAGCGGCGGGTAAGAGCAGGGAAGCGGCCAGCGCGAGGCGCGGCCAGGTAGCAAGTGGGGTGGAGCGCATCAGGAAGAATAAAAGCAGCCTCAAAAGTAGGCAGCGGCCGCTGGGCCCATAGACGAGCCAACGCCGCTGGGCGTTGCGCCCGGGGCGGGTTAGTACCTTCGGCGCTTCGCTAAAAAAGGCCGGATGAGAACGTTAGGGATGCTTTAATAGGGCTTGCGCAAAACGTTTGTCATTGCGAGCGAAGCGTGGCAATCGCCCCAGAACGACGACGTGCGGGTATAGTTCTGGGGCAATTGCCGCGCTTCGCTCGCAATGACAAACGTTTTGCGTAAATCCTACTTAACTATACGCCGGCTGGGATGCAGCGAACCTTCTTGACGACCACGCCGGCTTCGAGCCAGGCAACGCAGGCGTTTTTATCAGCTACGGGATTTATCCAGGCCACCGGACGGGGTATTTGCAGTGGCTGCGCGTGCGTCGTAAATAAAGCCAGTACATTGGTTTCCTGCGATACTACCGCATGGTCGGTGGCCAAGGCATTTTCCAGTAAATGCACGTCTTTTAGCATTTCGTAGCGAGCCTTGCCAGTGCATGCCAGCTGATGCACCCGGGCGGTAATACCACTATCTGGCTCGGGCCGCAGCACTACATATAGTTTCTTGCGCAGCATAGAAGCCAACCAGGTTTTAGCAAACCCCGATTGGTGCTTTAGCCACTCCTGATACTGCATTGGCGACAGCACTACTTGGTGCTGCTGGGCCAGCATGGTTTCCAGCACCGCTCGGCAAGCATCCGATGTTGGATGGACGCTGGCGCTGGCCGATTTTGCCACGTTGGTATCCACTACAATGCGGCGCGAATTACCAGAAATCCTCATTGCGCAGCCTCCCCAAACTGCCGCAAGCCTACTGCCGTGAGGTAGGCATCCTGGGCCTTTAGTTCTATATCGCTGAAGTCTTCGGGCCAGTCGCCGTACGCGCCATCTTCGTCGGGCTGCACATACTGCACCTGGCTGGCCCCTTTCGCGTCGCGGGTAAACCAGTGCAGGCCCACGTCGGTATTGGCAATTTTGCCCTGCGCAATCAGTGTTTGTATCGTTAGTAGCAGCAGGCTGCTGTGCGTTTCCACAATCACGCGCACGCCCCGGTTAGCGGCTTCGGCCAGCAGCTCGCCCATGGCCACCTGGGCGCGGGGGTGCAGGTGCAGCTCGGGCTGCTCGATATACACAATTTGCCCCTCCTGCGCCGCAATGAGCGCCACCAGTATCGGCAGCACCTGCGACACGCCGATGCCCACGTCGGCAATATTTACCATGTCGGCTTTCTTGGGTTTGATTTTGGAAGTCGAGGGCAAGCGGTTCACGCTTAGCTCCACTTCGTTGGCATTTTTAACTTTTGCTGTAACGGCATTGGTGAGGCCGAGACGTTGGAGGGAGGTGTTAATTTGAGTCAGGGCTTCGGTGTTATTTTCTTGTTGCCATTGGCTAATTGTGCCGGCAGCGTATATGTCGAAGGTACCTTTTATTTGGCCTGTAGAATAGGTAGCTAAATAGTTTCTATCAGGTCCCCGTCGGAGACCAGGGATATGTATCGTATTTGCCAAACTTTCAACTAAAAAGTGGGCAGGGAAATAAAATCCTTTGGGTTCATTTTTAGCATCATAAAAATTAATTGCCAGAAATGACCCGGTTTTGATTACTTCGCAACGACTCGCACTTAGAAAAGCTGAGTTTGGGGATAAGATATTAGCGAGTTGATTATTTATTACGTCTAACCCGTCTCCTAGCTTAATATTAAGTATCCCTTTATTATTATTACCAGAAACATAATTGGAAGTTTGGTGCGCAAGCGTAAAGTTATTTACTTCAGACTGATAGGTAGTTTGCAGAAAAGAACTTGTTGTAAACTGGTCCGGTAGTATTCCAAAAATATTAAGTCCTGTGAATTTGATTGAAAATTCTTTTGCTTTGTCAATCCTGCTCAATAAGTCCTCAGCCCTCTCTGCTTTTAAATGCTCGCCGTTTAGTACCAACGCGCTAGCCGGCAAATACGGCGCTTCCATCGTCTGCTTAATCAATAACAGCGGCTGCATAATGCTCGACTTACCCGAGCTGTTGGTACCCGCCAGCAGCGTGAGGGGCCGCACGTGCAGCGTAGCATCGACCAGCGACTTGTAGCCCTGCACCCGAATTTCCTCGATGAGCATGTAGGGCGGGCGAGCCGGTGCAGAGGCGGGTGGTGAAGGAGGAGTGCGTTTGGTAGCCATGCGGCAAAGTACGGACCAGCAGCCCCAAGCTACCGCTGCCGCCTAAGACTGGCAGCTTCACCTTTTCGACAGCACAATGGCCCTTACTTCCACAACGCATTACCTAGGCTCCGTAGCGGGCACTGGCTTCTTTTTTGTAGGGTCGGGCGCGGCGGTTATTTCTGCACAACTACGTTTTTATTAAGCTATGGTATTCACTGCTACGCTTCGGCCCTGGCTCGCGGGCCTGGGCCTCGCATTCCTGCCGGGTTTGCTGCTGGCCCAAACTACTACCCCCACCCTGCCCGCCACGGCCTCGGCGCTGCTGGCCTCTAGCCCCGATGATGCCACCGCCCAGGCCCAGGCCACGGTGCAGCTGCTCACGCGGCGCGTCGATAGCCTGCGCGTGGCCTACCGCCAGCAGCAGCGCATGTATAGCGACCTGGGCGGCAAGTTTACCAGCTTTTTGGCGGGCCAGAAGCTGAGTCAGAGCACGCGCTTTGCGCTGGCCAAGAACAACGTGCACGCCACCGCCAATCTGCTGCTGGTGTGCCACGGCCGCCTCACGCAGCTGCGCGCCCTCACCCAGGCCCTGCGCAATGCCAACGAGCAGGCGGCTCTCAGCTCGCCCACCGAGAGCAATCCGCTGGGCATTTCGCTGGTGGAGTACACCAAAACGCTGGTGGCCAACAAGGCCGTGGACAAAAGCAAGGGCCGCCGCCTGGTAGACCTGGCCGCCCACCTCAGCCAAAGCTCGTACCTGACGGCCGTGCCCACCGTGGGGCCCATGCTCAACGCCGTGGGCCAGCTGCTCACCAGCGTGCGCGCCAGCAGCCTCAGCAGCGACGGCTTCACGCCCGACCAAGTCAAGCTTATCGAAACGGGCCTGCGGCCGACGCTCAACTTTTTCAGCACCCTCGACGCGGCGCGGGCCGATAACCAGACCGCCCTGCTCACCCTCGACAATGAGCTCATGGTGCTGCAACACCAGCTCAGCCAGCTCTACCGGCCTTATACGCAATTAGTTGCCTACCAAGAAGATATATCTACTTACTACACCGCGCCGCCGGCCGGACAGCCGGCCACCAACTCGCTCGACGTGGGCAACATCAGCCACATGAGCAGCTACGTGGCCGATAAGCTCAATGCCCGCTTCGCCTCGCTCGACCAGGCTTTTGGCCGCGCCCAAAACCAGGGCGACATCCTCGACCCCGACGGCTACCTCACGCCCGCCAACAACTCGGCCGAGGCCGCCGTGCAGCTCGCCGCCCAGCTCCAGAGCCTCACCGACCGCCTGCCCGTTATCACCAGCCAGTACAGCGCCGCCATTCGGGCCGCCATTGCCCAGGGCCAGCAAGATGGCCTCATTAAGGCCGACCGCGCCACCAAGGTCATAGCCGACGAAACCCGCCGCGCCCACGACGCCGCCGAGACTTACCAGCAGGCGCGGGCTTCGGAGCGGTTTGGCGATATTCTGGGCAATGTGAAGCCGTTGTTCAAGCTGTATTAAGGAGGTAACGTGGACGCTGCGAGTCCGCGCGTGGCACAACTGGCACGACTGGCACGCAATGTGCCAACGACCCCACGCGCGGACTCACAGCGTCCACGCTACCTCAAATCCAACCCAGCGTTCTATCCCACAGCTCCTTACGCAGCTGCGCATCCGCCGCTTGCGGCGCAAAAGCCGCCAGCTTTTGCTGGTCAAAGTACGCGCCCGTTACGGCGGCCAGCTCGGGCGCGGTGGCCAGGTAAAAGGGGGCTTTACCCGAGCGCGCAAGAGGCTGAACCAGGCCCAGACCCGCCCCACCCACCCGCACGGCCACGCGCAGCCAGCCCGTCACTTTCAGCACGCGGGTGTTGTAGAGACCGGGGCTCATGGCGTTCACCGTGATGCCGCGGTGGCGCACGCGGCCGGCCTGCTCCACCGTAAATAAGGCGTTGGCCAGCTTGGTGTTGCAGTAGCTGGCGCGGCCGCTAAAGTCCAGGCCGCAGGGTGTGCGAGCCAGGTCGAAGTGGCCTTGCAGGTGCAGGCCGGTGTTCACGGTGAGAATGCGGCTGGGCGCGTTGCGGGCCAGCAGCTCGACCAGGCCCGTACTTAAGATAAACGGGGCCAGGTAGTTAACCATAAAGTTGGTTTCAAGGCCGTCGGCGTTCAGCACGCGCTTGGTCATAAAAACGCCGGCGTTGTTGATAAGCAGCTGCAAATCAGGTACTTCCTCTAATATCAGCGCCACCAGCGCCTGGCAGCCTTTGATGGTACCCAGCTCGCCCACCAGATAGCGCACTTGCGGGTTGCTGGTGCGGGCGCTAATCTGGGCTGCGGTGGCCCGGCCCCGCGCCGCATCGCGCGCGGTGATGACGACCGGGTAGCCTGCGTGGGCGAAGTGCGTGGCCGTGGCCTTGCCGATGCCGCTGGTGCCGCCGGTGATTAAAACTGTTGGGGGCTTCATGAGCGGTGCCAGCCGCCAACTGGGCCGGCCGGCGCCGCGCAAGATAGTCGCGGGCACCGCCTGGCTAGTCGCCCCGGTCCGCCGGCCGACCAACGCACGTACCCTGACCCAGGAATTTGCGTTAGGTAGCCAAACCTTCTTCCTTTTCCATGAAATACAACCTGCTGGGCAATACGGGCCTCAAAGTATCCGAACTGTGTCTGGGCACCATGACCTTCGGGGGCACGGGCTGGGCCGCCGCCATCGGCAACCTCGGCCAGGCGGCCGTAGACGAGCTTATGAAGCGCTCACTCGACGCGGGCATCAACTTCGTCGACACGGCCAACGTGTACTCCGAGGGCTTGTCGGAGGAGCTCACCGGGCAATCGCTGCACAACCTGGGCATTAGCCGCGACAACGTGGTGCTGGCCACCAAGGTGCGCGGTAAAATGGGCGACGGCCCCAACGACGCCGGCCTCACCCGCAAGCACATTATGGCCCAGGCCGAGGCGAGCTTGAAGCGCCTCAAAACCGACTACATCGACCTTTACCAAACGCACAGCTTCGACCCGCTCACGCCCTGGGAAGAAACGCTGCGCGCCCTCGACGACCTCGTGCGCCAAGGCAAGGTGCGCTACATCGGGGCCAGCAACGTGGCGGCCTGGCAACTGATGAAAGCCCTCGGCGTGTCGCAGCAGCAGCACCTCGAAAAGTACGTGTCGCTGCAAGCCTACTATACCATTGCGGGCCGCGACCTGGAGCGCGAGCTGGTGCCGCTGCTGCTCGACCAGAAGGCGGGCCTCCTGGTGTGGAGCCCGCTGGCTGGCGGCTTCCTCAGTGGCAAATTTACCCGCGACAACCAGGGCGGCGCCGATGACCGCCGTACCGGCTTCGACTTTCCGCCCGTGAACAAGGAGCTGGCCTTCACCATTTTGGATAAGCTGCGCCCGATGGCCGAAGCCAAGGGGGCCACCGTGGCGTCGTTGGCGCTGGCCTGGCTGCTGCACCAGCCGGTGGTGAGCAGCGTCATCATCGGGGCCAAAAAAATGGACCAGCTCGAAGACAACCTCCAAGCCGTGGACGTCAAGTTTACCCCCGAGGAGCTGAAGGAGCTGGACGAAGTGAGCAAGCTCGCGCCCGAGTACCCCGGCTGGATGCTGGAGTTCACGAAGGGCGACCGCCAGGCGTAGGTCGGCGGCGGGCGCGCTGGTAGCTGCTGGCCGTTGGCCTGAATTTTGGATAACAAAAAAGGCTCGTAGTGGTTGAAAAACCTTATTGGGTCTGGTGGGCTTTTCCGTAGAAAAGCGCTTTCGTCATGCTAATTTATCGCTTGTTTCTGACCGCTGAGGAACGCCAGACCCTGGAGGACTGGCGAAAGAAGTA
>NZ_JASITD010000024.1 GCF_030063445.1 Hymenobacter sp. H14-R3
TCTGCGCCCACACGTGCGCCTGGCCAAACTGCGTCGAAATACTCATACCCGAAAGCTACTGCCAGCACCCAAAAAAAGCGCTGGCCGGGAGGCCAACGCTTTTCTGAGTTTTGGGTAAGGACAAGGCCGAAGCCAGGGCTTTTGTAGCCGTATGCAAGCTAAACCTACTCGGTTTTGGCTTCCATTTTGTTGGTGCTTTTCTTCAGCTTGCGGCTGGCTTTGAGGCTAGTACGCTTTGTGGCACGGGCAGCCTTCTTGGCACCGCTCTTAACGGCGTGGCCGGCATCGCTGGCAAGGTTGCCAGCTGCGTCGGTCGTATTTTCAAGGGCTTGGCCCACGTTGGTCTTACCAGTTTTGGTCACTACTTTTTTCGTACCGTTATCACGCACCTTCACTTCGGTGGTGGGGGTAGTCTGAGCAAACGAAACAGTGGTGAAAGCACAAGCGGCGAGCAGCAGAATTACTTTTTTCATGGCTAAGGAGGAAAATATTTTTCAAGGTCTTGTACGCGGCAGCCCAACCTGAGTTGCCGTACCCGACGGGGCTAACCTTTTCAAAGCGCGTGCCAAAATAAAAAGGCCGCCGGCCGGCCGGCTAAGGCAAAAGCAGCGAGGAGTCGCCGTAGCTCAGAAAACGGTAGCCGTGGCCCAAGGCGTGGTCATACACGGCGCGCCAGCTGGGGCCCAGCAGCGCCGACACTAATAGGAGTAGGGTGCTTTCGGGCTGGTGAAAATTGGTAATCAGCCCCTGCACCAGCCGGAAGCGGTAGCCGGGCGCAATGAGCAGCTGCGTGCTGGCCTCAATGGCGGCCGAGCCCGTGGCTTCCAGGTGCGCCAGCAGGGCTTGGAGGGCAATTTCGGGCGTAATCTCGGCTTCGCCGGGCAGCAGCTCGGCGTAGGGTTGCCACTGGCTCACGCGCAGCTCGGCGGCTGAGGTGGCCGGCTGGCGGGCCAAGGCCGCGCCCAACCAGTAAAGACTTTCGAGGGTGCGCAGGCTGGTGGTGCCTACGGCGATAACCGGCTGCGGCCGGTGCGCCAGTAGTTGTCGCAATAAGCTGGCTTGCACAATGATAGGCTCGGCGTGCATGGGGTGCTCGGCCATTGTGTCAGCCTTTACGGGCTGGAAGGTGCCGGCCCCCACGTGCAGCGTAACCTGGCCGGTGGCGATGCCGCGCGCGGCCAACTCGGCCAGCAGCTCGGGGGTGAAGTGCAGGCCGGCGGTGGGGGCGGCCACCGCGCCCTCGTGGGCGGCGTACACGGTTTGGTAGCGCATGGCGTCGGTGGCAGTGTCGGGGCGGTGCAGGTAGGGCGGCAGGGGCAGGTGGCCGGCCGCGCGCAGCACCTCGGCAAAGGGTAGCGAGCTGGGCGTCCAGCTGAAGTCAATCAGGCTTTCGCCGCTGGTTTCGTGGGCCTGGCGTATGGCGGTGAGGGTGGCGGGCTGGCCGGCAAACTGAAACTCCAGCTGCACGGAGCCGCTTTTCCAGCGGCGGCCGTTGCCTACCAGGCAGCGCCAGGTGCAGGCGGCAGTTTGCTGCAAGGCCAGCTCCAGGGAGCGGTGCGGGGCCACGGGCTCCAGGCAAAATAGCTCGACCACGCCGCCCGTGGGCCGCTGCGTGAGCAGGCGGGCGCGCACTACGCGGGTATCGTTGAAAATGAGCAGGCTGCCGGGTGGCAGCTCGCCGGGCAGGTCGCGAAACGTTTTGTCGGTGAGGGCACCGTGGCGGCTCACCAGCAGGCGGCTGGCGGCGCGGTCGGCCAGGGGCTCGGGCGCGATGCGGGCGGCGGGCAGCTCGTAGTGAAAATCCTGAATGCGCAGCTGGTGCGGGTCGGTAGGAGTGGGCATGGGAGGCAGCTTGAAGGGGCAAAGGTCGGCCCGGCCGCGTTACTTGCGGCCTCAACCCCGTGCCCCATGCGTCTGCTCTCCCTGCTTTTTGTTGCGCTGCCGCTGCTGGCGGCCGCCGCGCCGCCCGCCCACCTCTACGCCGACGCCATGCGCCGCCGCATTGCTACCGCCCAAGACGAGCGCCACACGACTGCCCTGCTGCCCTTCCTCACCCATAAAAACGCCACCTACCGCGCCGCCGCCGCCGAGGCCCTGGCCTCGGTGCAGGATAAAAAAGCCGTGCCCGCCCTGCTGCCGCTGCTGCACGATACCCGCACCGCCGTGCGCCGCGCCGCGGCCTACGCCCTGGGCCAAACCGGCGACAGCCTCGCCGTGCCTGCCCTGGCCCAGCGCCTGGCCCAGCCCGAAGCCAGCGCCGCCGCCCGCCGCACCATCTACGAAGCGCTGGGCCGCTGCGTTACGAAGCAGTCAGTCAATACGTTGTGGAGTATCAGGCTGCCCGACTCGGCGGCCGCGTCCGGGCAGGCCTGGGCGTTGTACCGGGCCAGCCTGCGCGGCCTGGCCACGCCCGAAGTGGTGCGCCACGCAGTGGCGCGGCTGGCGCAGCCGGGCGCAGGGCTGGCCCCGGCGCGGGCCGGCGCGTCGGCCGCCCTCACGCGCATGCGGGGCCAGGACTCGACGCTGGCGCGAGTGGCGCTGCCGGTGCTGCTGCAAGTGCTGGCGAGCGACCCTAGTTATTTTGTGCGGGAGAATTGTGCCACGGCCCTGGGCCGGGTGGCGCGGCCCCAGGCCCTGGCGGCCCTGCTAAAAGCAGCCAGCCAAGATGCCGACTACCGGGTGCGCATTGCGGCGGTGCGGGCGCTGCCCACCAATTTGCTAACCGTAGTATCGGCCACGCAACGGCCAGGCAGCAAGCCCAATGAGGTAATTCGGCTGCTTAAAATGCGGCCTGCTGATAGCCTGCGGGTGCGCGGCGCCGGCCGGATGCTGGGGGCCCGGCTGCCGCAAGAGTCGCTCACCGCGGCCGAGTGGTTTCTGAAAACCGCCCACGACACCTCTACCGCCGATAACGTGCTGGACTGGGGGCGGTACGTGGAGGGCATCCGGTATTCGGCGCGGGTGGCCACACACTGGCGCACCCGCGCCACGCTGCTGCAAGCTGCCCTGCGCCACGCCCCCGCCCGCCAGCGCCCCGCGCTGGCCGATACCATTCGGCAGCGCTACCAAGCTACTGAAAATCAGTATGAAAAGGCTGGCCTGCTCACCGCCCTCAGCGAAGACCCGGCGCAGCTGGATTTCCTGGCCAAGGAAGCAGCCCTCACTACCGGCCCGGCCATTGTGCCCGGCACGGCGCTGGCCGCGCTGGTGAGCCTGCGGGGTAATAAGAGCTTCCCCGCCGCCCAGCAGGCCGATTTTACGGCTGCCCTGCGCCGGGCGCTGGCCAGCGCCGACGTGGCCCAGCTGGCCACCGCCGCCGAGGCCTTTGCCAACCCTGCCCTGGTGCCCGCGCCCCAGCCCGAAGACCTCGCCGCCCTGCGCCAGGCCCAAAGCAAGCTCACGCTGCCCCGCGAAATGGAGGCATGGCTGGGCTTGCAGCAGGCATTAGATAAGCTGGAAAAGAAGCCCACCCCCACGCCGGCCCCCTTGGGCACCGCTAGCCAGCACCCCATCGACTGGGCGCTGGTGCAAACCATTGCGGTGGGCCAGCGCGTGCGCATGACTACCAGTAAAGGCTTGATTATACTGGAGTTAAAAATAGTAGAAGCCCCCGGCTCAGTAGCCAGCTTCGTGCGCTTAGTCAAAAGCCACTTCTACGACGGGCTTTACTTCCACCGTGTGGTGCCCGACTTCGTGGCCCAGGGCGGCGACCCGCGCGGCGACGGCTCGGGCAGCACGCCCTACAACTTGCGCTCCGAGTTGGCGCAGCTCAACTATGGCGCGGGGGCAGTGGGCCTGGCCTCGGCCGGCAAGGATACCGAGAGCTGCCAGTTCTTTTTCACCCACCAGCCCACCCCGCACCTCGACGGCCGCTACACCATTTTTGCCCAGGTAGTGCAGGGCATGAGCGTAGTGCAGCAACTCGAAATCGGGGATAAAATTCTGACGGCCACACTCAGTAAGTAAGTACTTATAATAGTGCAGGTTACCTTATTATTGCGCTGGGACATCCCGTAAGGCCCAAACGCGAAACCCACCCACGCGCTTCACCTCGTGGGCCAGGTTGGGCAGCAGTTTCGGGTCGCGCAGGCCCAGGGTATCAGTGGTGTAGAGGTAGCGGGCACCACCGGCCACGCAATCAGCCAGGTAGGTTTTGCCGCTGTAGGTGCTGGCCGCCATCTGCCCCGGCTCGTCGAAGCCAAAGCCTTTCTTGTGTAAAAAATAGAAGCTGATGCAGCCCGAATCGTCGGGCCCTACTACGCAGAGCGCGCCGGGGGGCGTGGCCGCCTCCAGGGCCGCCCGGGTGGCGGGGGCGAACAATTCTGGGGCCACATCGGGACCGTGGTTGAGCCACCGCCCCCAGTCGATGCGCGCCACGGCCCATAAAGGCTGAATCAGCAGCGCAACCAGCAGCAGGGGGCGGGCCCGCGGAAACCGACGCAGCCACGCGCCGCCCCACACGGCCAGCAGCAGCAGCACGGGCAGCAGCGGTAGCAGGTAATAGGCGTGATTGCGCATTTGGTTTAGCTCGATAAAGTAGTACGCCAGCAGCCCCGCGCCCCAAGCCAGCCCCGGCCCAAACCACGGGTGCTGCACCGGTGCCCGGCGCGCCAGCCGCCACAGCCCCACCACGAACAGCACCAGCGAGCCATAACCCAAAATCACTTCGGGCAGGTCGGATATCAGGTTGCGCTTGAGAATAAACCAGCCAGTGGCTAAGTCTGTCGCCGGCCGGATTTCGAGGCCAAAGTCGGCCAGGCCCGAGCTGGCAATGAGTCGGAGCGCATACGCATACCAAGCCAGCGTAACGCCTACCGATGTTGCGGCGTAGCCAACCAGCTGCGCCACTTGCAGCCCCGAGTAACGCCGCTGGAGCAAATCGCGCAGCACAAAAACGGCAATTGGGAAGCCAATCACCAAAAATTGCAGCTTAGTAAGGCCAGCCAGCGTAACGAATAATAAGCTGATTACCAGGGTACTAACGCGCCGGTTTTCGCGCCAGCGCCCAAACCACAGCAGGCCCGCTATGGAGGCCGTGAGTGCCAGAATATCGGGTAGGGCATTTACGCCGTGGTAGTATACTTCGGGGCTCCAGGCAAGGCCCCACGCGCCCACCGCGCCCAGCCACACGCTACCGCTCACTTGCTTGGCTAAGTGGTAAAAGGCCACCACTCCCAGCATATAAATCACCCAATTGACTAGGCGCGGCAGGGCTTCGTGAAAGCCAACTGCTTTATAACCAATGGCCACCAGGTACTCATAGGAAGGAAACTGCATGCCCGTTACGCCGTTCGTAGCGTTGCGCCGGTCTACGCGCGGCGCCAAAATATTCATGCTCTCCTCGTAGAAATTGCGTGCCACGGCCATTGTGTTGCACTGCCGCCACACGTGCAGGCTCATAGGCGGCAACTGGAAGAAGGGGGCATGCAATAAAAAATTTAACCCTATCAATACCGGCCAAAACCAGCGCGGAAGCCGCTGCGCCTGTAAAATGCTACTCCAATTCATGCCCGCAAGATAAGGATAGAAGTAGTGAATGAAGATTTCAAATGTATATTAATAAATAATAAATTATTATTGAGATTGGTGCTCAGCTTTGAGGCGTGGTGAGTAGCCGTAGCCTCTTGCTGCCCACCCTAAAACCTCTATCTGTCGTAAATACTGACTTGCCCAAACTTATCCTAGTTGCCTTATGCCTTTGCCCGAAGCTCTTTCTGCCTCACAATTAAGTATTTATACCGAGCGCCTGATGAGCCTGGTGGTGCTCTACCTGCCCCGGCTGTTTTCGGCGCTGCTGCTGCTGGTGGTGGGCTGGTGGGTTATTGGCTGGGCCAGCCGGCTGGTATCGGCGGCGGTGTCGCACTTCGATGTGTCGCTGCGCTCGTTTCTGAGCAGTATGTTCAGCATTGCGCTCAAGGTGCTGCTGCTTATTTCGGCGGCGGGCATGGTGGGCTTCGAAACCACCTCGTTTGTGGCCATTCTGGGGGCGGCGGGCCTGGCCGTGGGCCTGGCCTTGCAGGGTACGCTGGCCAACTTTGCGGGTGGCGTGCTCATCCTGGTTTTTAAGCCCTTTACCGTGGGCGATGTTATTGAGAGCCAGGGCAAAAGCGGTACCGTGCAGGCCATCCAGATTTTTAATACGTTGCTGCTCAACTCGCAGGGCGACCTCGTTATTCTGCCCAACGGCGCTACCTCCAACGGCGTTATTACCAACCGGGCGCACCCCATGCGCGCCCTGGTAGAAGTACCCCTCGACCTGCCCAGTACCACCAACCTCGATTACCTGCGTGCGCAGGTAATTCCACTGCTCCAGTCGCTGCCCGATGTGCTGCCCACGCCGCCGCCGCAGGTCAGCATCACCACCCTCACGCCGGGCGCCAACATGACGCTGTCTTTCCAAACGCACACCACGCCTGGCAAAGAGGATGCCCTGCGTAAAGCCATGATTGAGAGCTTGCAGCAGTTTTTTGCGGAACCACTCCAAGGATAAAAAGAACGCCGGGCAGACTGAAGAAAAGCCACTCGTTCGCATCGTTGGGTTGATATCCCAGCGGCGCGAGCGAGTGGCTTTTCTTCAGTCTGCCCGGCGTTCTTTTTATCCTTGGCTCAGCCCTACACGGGCACTACCACTACCTTTTTCGTCTCGAAAAACTCTTCCTCGAAAAAATCACTCACATTTAGTACCCGCGCTACGAGGCCGCTTTCGGCGATTTCTTCGGTGAGGTCGCCGCCTTTGAGGTAGTAAAGGCCCGCGCCCGGCGCGGGGTGTTTTTTGTAGCTGTGCATTATCCAGGGGTGGAAGGTGGCGAGGCGGGCCACGGCGCGGCTCACTATGAAGTCAAACTTCTCGCGCACGTCCTCGGCCCGGATTTGCTCGGCCGTTACGTTGTGCAGGCCCAGGTCGGCGGCCATAAACTGCACGGCCCGAATCTTTTTGCCAATGCTATCGACGAGGTGAAACCTCACCTCCGGGAACAGGATGGCCAGCGGCAGGCCAGGCAGGCCGCCGCCGGTGCCTACGTCAAGCACCGCGCTACCGGCCGGGAAATCAATCACCTTGGCCAGCGCCAGCGAGTGCAGAATGTGGCGCTCCACGAGGTTGTCGGCGTCGGTGCGGGCCACCAGGTTTATCTGCGCGTTCCAAGCCTTAAATTCGGTTTCGAAGCGCGCAAACTGCGCCAGCTGGGGCTCGGTGAGGTGGGGGAAGTACTTGGTAAGCAGTTGCATACGCTATAAATAAAAACTGTCATCCTGAGCTTGCGAAGGACCTTATGCCCAGCGAACGATTTGTTCGGGCGGGATTAAGGTCCTTCGCAAGCTCAGGATGACAGCTGGGTGCGAGTCAGTTAAATAAACTCTTTCTTGTCCTTCACCATGTCGTAGAGCAGCTCACGGGCGCGGTGCAGCTGGGCTTTCACGGTGCCGAGGGGGGCTTTGAGCTCGGTGGCGATTTCCTCGTAGCTCAACTCATCAAAATAGCGCAGGCTCACGAGGCGCTGGTATTTATCGGGCAGACGCGACACGACGTGGCGCATGATTTCGATTTTCTGGTTCTTAATCGTGGTGTCGGCCGGGTTGAGGTCGTTGTCCCGAAATTCAAGCTGAATCTCGTCGCCGTCGCCCATTTTCACGGCCGAGTCGATGCTCATGGTCTTGATTTTATTCTTGCGAATAAAGTCGATGCAATTGTTGGTGGCAATGCGGAAGAGCCAGGTGCTGAACGCAAACTCGGGGTTGAATTTGTGCAGGTTCTTAAACGCCTTGGCGAAGGCCTCGATGGTGAGGTCCTCGGCATCGTCAGGGTTGCGCACCATCTTGAGCACCACGTGAAACACGGGCTTCTTGTAGATGTGCATCAGCTCGGCGTAGGCCTTCTCGTCGCCGTGGTCCACGGCGGCGCGAATCAGCTTAAAGTCGTGCTTGGCTTTAGTCGAAAATTGCTTCTGGATATCGGCAGGATTTACTTCCATTGGAGCGGGCGGCGGCGGGCTAAGGAGAGGCCCCAGGCGCAATAAAAGGCAAAGTAGAGAAAGTCGAGCGCTGGCAGGGTCAGCGGGGGCAGCGCGGTGCCCAAGCGGCGCGCCAGCGGTACGTAAGCTGCCAGCACCAACAATGTTCGCGCCAACCAGATTATTCCCAAAGATACCAAGTTTTCCCGGGACAATCCAACTGCCAGAACGACCGGCGTGGCCAAATAAAACAGCACGTTGCTGCCCATAAACAGGGCCAGGCGGCGGCGGTCGGCGGCCCGGTAGCGGCCCCCGGCCGAGAGGTGCCGCCGCTTCTGGCGCCACCAGGCGGCCCAGGTTTCGGCGGGCTGGCTCAGGGTCTGCGCCTCGGGGTCGGCCACTACGGCGGCGCGCGCGCCGGCGGCTACCGCGTCCTGCACCAGCAGGTCGTCGTCGCCACTAAGGCGCCTGATGTGACTGGCGAAGCCCTTGGTACTGTGGAAGGTAGCCTTGTTGTAGGCCAGGTTGCGGCCCACGCCCATGTAGGGCCGGCCGGCCCAGGCCAGGCCCAGGTACTGCGCGCCGGTGAGCAGCGTTTCGTAGCGAATGAGCTGGTTGAGCAGGCCCGGCGCTTCGGCGTAGCCCGAGAAACCAAGCACCATGCCGGCCCCGCCGCGCTGGGCAAAGCCGCGCTGCATCAGCCGCAGCCAGTCGGGGCTGCCAGGGCGGCAGTCGGCGTCGGTGAACAGCAGGCGCGGGTGGCGGGCCGCTTTTATGCCCAAAGTGAGCGCATATTTTTTGGGCGAGAAGCCGGCCGGCGTGTGCGTCACGGTCACGAGCCGGAAGCGGCCGGGGTAATACTGGCTCAGCTGCTGGGCAAACAGGTAGGTATCGTCCTGGCTGCGGTCGTCGATGAGCACCAGCTCGAAGCCGGCTGGGTACTCTTGGCGCAGCAGCAGCGGCACCAACTCGCGCAGGTTGTCGAGCTCGTTGTGGGCGCACAAAATGAGCGACACCGGCTCGGCATCGGGGCCGGGCTCGGTGGCCGCGGCTTCGGCGGGCCGGCGCACAAAGGGCCGGAAATAACGCAGCCAGAACCACGCCTGCACCAGCAGCAGCGGCAGCAAAAGCAGGGCAGGCGGAAAGTGGGGGAGCGGGGGTAACAACACGGTACTAGCCTACAAAGGTAAGCCGGCGGTAATTTTGTAGGAATGACTTTTGACCTCCAAGCGCAAGACCCCGGCACCAAGGCCCGCGCCGGCCGCCTCACCACGGCCCACGGTACCATCGAGACGCCCATTTTTATGCCCGTGGGCACGGCTGGCACCGTGAAGGGCGTGGGCCAGCGCGAACTGAAAAACGAGGTGCAGGCCCAGATTATCCTCGGCAACACCTACCACCTCTATCTGCGCCCGGGCCTCGACGTGCTGCAAGCCGCCGGCGGCCTGCACAAGTTCAACGGCTGGGACGGCCCCATTCTCACCGATAGTGGTGGCTACCAGGTGTTTTCGCTCAGCGGCACCCGCAAGATTAAGGAGGAGGGCGTCACGTTCCGCTCGCACATCGACGGCAGCCAGCACCTGTTTTCGCCCGAGGGCGTGATGGATACGCAGCGCCGCATCGGGGCCGATATCATCATGGCCTTCGACGAGTGCACGCCCTGGCCCTGCGAGTACGACTACGCCCGCCGCTCGCTGGATATGACGCACCGCTGGCTCAAGCGCTGCATCACGCGCCTCGACAACACGGAGCCGCTCTACGGCTACGAGCAGTCGCTGTTTCCCATCGTGCAGGGCAGCACCTTCAAGGATTTGCGGGTGCAGTCGGCCGAGTTTATTGCCGCGCAGGGCCGCGCTGGCAACGCCATCGGCGGCCTCAGCGTGGGCGAGCCCGCCGAGCTCATGTACGAGATGACGGAGCTGGTCTGCGACATCCTGCCCAAGGATAAGCCGCGCTACCTCATGGGCGTGGGCACGCCAGCTAACATATTGGAAAACATTGCGTTAGGCGTCGATATGTTCGACTGCGTGCTGCCCACCCGCAACGCCCGCAACGGCATGCTCTTCACCACGCAAGGCATTATCAACGTGACGAATAAGAAGTGGGCCGACGATTTTTCGCCCATCGACGAGGAATTGGGCGGCTACGCCAGCACGTTTTATACCAAGGCCTACATGCGCCACCTGCTGCAAGCCAAGGAGATGCTGGGCGCGCAAATTGCTTCTATGCACAACCTTACGTTTTATCTGTGGCTGGTGAAGGAAGCGCGCAAGCAAATCGTGGCCGGCACGTTTGCAGCCTGGAAAACAGTGATGGTGGAGAAGCTGATGCGCCGCCTGTAATCGCAGATTTAGACGGATTGCGCTGATTTCGCTGATTCGAACGGCGCTATTTGCGCAGTCTGCCTGAATGTAAAGCGGGCTTGCGAGTTTTTATTCATAATAAACTATATTATAAGTAGTTAGCTCATCATTCTATCCGCACTCAACAAGCTCATGACCAGCCAAGTAGTGCCGTTCGAATCAGCGAAATCAGCGCAATCTGTCTAAATCTGCGATTCATGAAGATTCTCGATAAATACATCATCAGCAAGTTTCTCACCGCGTTTTTTTTCACGGTGATAATGCTCGTGTCAGTGATTTGCGTGATTGACTACACGGAAAAGAACGACGACTTCCTGCACCATAACCTCACGTTCTGGCACGTGCTCACGCACTACTACGTGTACCTGTTTCCGTATTTCGCTAATCTGCTGGCGCCCATTACCATCTTTATTGCGGTGGTGTTTGTGACGTCGCGGCTGGCGGCGCGCACCGAGCTGGTGGCCATGCTGTCGAGCGGCATGAGCTTCGAGCGGCTGCTGGTGCCCTACACGGTGGGGGCGGCCATTATCGGGGCGCTCACGTTTGGCCTCATCAGCTGGATTATCCCGAAGGGCACCAAGGAAATCGTGAAGTTTGAGAACCTGCACGTGCAGGAGCCCTGGAAATACGAGGGCCGTAATATTCACGTCAAAATCGGCCCGCGCACCTACGCCTACCTAGAGAGCTACGACGCCACGCACAACATCGGCTACCGCTTTGCCCTCGAAACCATCGACAGCACCAGCCTGCGCCGCCGCCTCACGGCCGATGCCATCACCTGGGACTCGGTGAAGCAGGCCTGGAAAATGACTACCCAATCGGTGCGCACCTTCCACGGCCAAACCGGCGAAACGCTCGTCAGCCAGCCCGCCCGCGACACCACGCTCAACCTCTACCCCAAAGACTTTGCGAGCACCTACCGCCTCGCCGAAACTCTCACCTCGCCTGAGTTGAGTGCCCTGATTGACAACAAGATACTGCGCGGGGCCAACGACACGGCCCAGTACTTGAGCGTGAAGTACGAGCGCTACGCCTACCCCTTCGATACCATCATTCTGACCCTCATTGGGGTGGTGCTGAGCGCCCGCAAGAGCCGCGCTGGCGTGGGCGGGCAAATCGCGCTGGGCTTCGTACTGGCCTTCGTGTTCATCATTTTTGTGATGCTCTCGCGCAATCTGGCCTCGGTGGGCAGCGTGCCGCCCATAGTGGCCGCCTGGATACCGGGGGCCGTATTTTCGACCATCGGGCTGTTTTTGTACCGGGTGGTGCCTAAATAAAGAAGCAATTGTACTAAAATAAAGGTCATTGCGAGCGCATATGTTAAAAGACTACCTCAAGCTGCATTTTATCGTCCTGTTGTGGGGCTTCACCGCTATCCTGGGCAAGCTGCTCACGGTGCCGCCCGTGGAGCTGGTGTTTTGGCGCACGCTGCTGGCCAGTACGGGGCTGGCGGGCCTGCTGCTGGCGCGGCGCACGGGCTGGCGCGTGGCTCCCGCCGAAGCCTTCAAGCTGCTGGGCGTGGGCGCGCTGGTGGCCGCGCACTGGATTACGTTTTTCCTGGCCGCGCGCCTCTCCTCGGTGAGTGTGTGCCTGGCCGGCTTGGCCACGCTGGCCCTATGGACCTCCCTGCTGGAGCCGCTGCTGCTGTGGCGGCGCGTGCGGCCCTACGAGGTGGGCCTGGGTTTGCTGGCCATGCTGGGCCTCTACCTGATTTCGCAGGCCGAGCTGACGCAGCTCACCGGCCTGCTGGTGGCGGTGGCCTCGGCGGGGTTATCGGCGCTGTTTAGCGTGCTCAACTCGCAGCTGGTGAAGCGCCATGCGCCCACGCGGCTCACGTTTTACGAGATGCTGGGGGCCTGCCTGAGCATCGTGCTGTTCTTCCCCATTTACAGCCGGTATTTCACGCAGGGGCAGGGCTTGCAGCTGGCCTGGCACGGGCTCGACTGGCTGTGGCTGCTGCTGCTGGCGGGCGTGTGCACGGTGTACGCGTTTTCCACTTCGGTAGAACTGATGAAGCGCATTTCGGCCTTCGTGGTGAATCTGACCATCAACCTGGAGCCGGTATACGGCATTGTGCTGGCGCAAATCATGTTCGGGCTGCGCGTTCCGGGCTTTGGGCAGGAGCGCATGTCGGGCGGCTTCTACGCGGGCACGGTGCTCATTCTGGCCAGCGTCCTGGTGCACCCGGTGCTCGACCGCTGGAACCAGCGGCACGTAAGGCGTGCGGCCCTGGGTGAGGTGGTGCGTTGAGATTATTCCTGTACGCCTAGCCTTTTGGCGATGCTTTGGGCTGCGTAGTAGCCACACATGCCATGCACGCCCCCGCCCGGCGGGGTAGAAGCGGAGCAGATAAAGAGGGCTGGGTTGGGCGTGCTATACGGATTGGGGCGGGCTACGGGGCGGGTAAAGAGCTGCCAGATATCGGCGGCGCCCCCGGTGATGGCACCGCCTACGTAGTTGGGGTTGTAGGCGCACAGGTCGCGGGTATTCATGGAGCGCCGGGCCACTACCACGTCGCGGAAGCCCGGCGCGAAGCGCTCAATCTGGCTTTCTATGAGGGGAGTCATATCCTTGGTCGAGCCAGCCGGCACATGGCAGTAGGCCCAGCCCGTGTGCTTGCCGTGGGGCGCACGGGTGGCATCAAACTGGCTTTGCTGGCAGAGCATCACAAAGGGCTTGTTGGCGTGCTGCCCGGTCCAGGCCGCTTTTTCGCTTTGGGCAATTTCAGCAAAGGTGCCTCCTACGTGCACCGTCGAGGCTTGCAGGCACCGGGGGTCTTGCCAGGGTATGGGCCCGGCCAGGGCGTAGTCAATCTTAAAAATGCCTGGGCCAAAGCGGTAGCGCGCCAAGCGCTGGCAATAGGCAGCCGGTAGCTGCTGCCGCGCAATGCTGGCCAGCTGCAAGGGGTCAGTATCAAATAAATACGTTTTGGCCGGTGGTAATTCCTCGAATCTGGTAATGCGTTTCGAGAAGATAATTTCTCCGCCCAGCCCAGTGAAGCAGGCCGCTAGCGCCTGGGCAATATGCTGCGCGCCGCCCTTCGGGAAAGCCCAGTTCTCGGCGTGGCCGGTTACCAAAAAAAGCAGGCCAACGGCCGAGGTAAATACCTTGTCGAGCGGTAGTACGCTGTGGGCCGCGCAGCCCGCAAACAGCGCGCGGGCGCGCTCACTTTTGAAAAAAGCCTTGGCAAAAAGCGTGGCTGGCAAGGCCGCTTTCAGGCCAAACCGGGCCAGTAGCAACGGGCTGCGCGGCATTCCCAGCGGCTTCAGGGTGTCGGCCAGCAGGTCTTCGATGCGGGCTGCGAACGGCTGCACCAGCTCCTGGTAGTTAGCGGCATCCCCGCCCAGGTTCTGCGCCGTGGCCGCCA
This sequence comes from Hymenobacter sp. H14-R3, assembly GCF_030063445.1. Lineage (GTDB taxonomy): Bacteria > Bacteroidota > Bacteroidia > Cytophagales > Hymenobacteraceae > Hymenobacter. Next base: position 13,680 of record NZ_JASITD010000024.1, read on the forward strand.
CCGACTTGGTAAGCAGCACCGCCTCCTCGTGGTCCAGCGGATGGGCCACGGAAGCCTCCGGAATTACCCATTCCAGGCCGTGCTTCTCCAGCCCCAGCGTTTTGAAGTACGGCGATAAATAAGCCATGGGGTGCACTGCCGAGCCCACATCGTGCAGGTAGCCGGGTAGCGTCAGCTCCTGGGTGCGGGTGCCCGCGCTCAGGGAGTCGGCGGCTTCCAGAATTAATACACGCAAGCCCTTGGAAGCCAGGTAAATGCCCGCGCTCAAGCCATTGGGCCCCGAGCCGATAATGACCGTGTCCCAGGGCGGGCGTGTGTTAGTAGTCATAGTAGTGTTGGGTGGCGTGCACGCCGCCCGGGGAAATAATGATTGCCCGAGCCACAAAGGCTGGCTGCTGCCTTCGCAAAGGGCTATAAGTCGCGCCGCCGTAGCAGCCAGTAGCTCAGGCCCCAGCAGGCGGCCATGTAAAGCAAGGCTACCAGCACCAGGGGTAGTGCATGGCTCAGTAGGCCGGGGCCAGCGCTGGCCGGCAGCTGGTGGCTGGGGTCGGGGGTGAGGTCGAGAAATACCCGGCAGGGTAGCCAATGCCCCACGGCTGCCGGCAGCTGGCTGCGCAGCAGTGGCTCTACTACAAACAGGTAGAGCACAAACAGCAGAATACTGAGCCCACCCTTGCGCACGCCAATGGCCACCAGGCCGGCCAGGGCCATAAAGCCCAGCGTTTGCAAGCCAGCCAGCAGCACGGGCGCGCCCTGCGCAGGGGCCAGCTGCCAGGTGCCGGCCGCGTACCAGCTGCCCAGCCCCAGGCCAATGGCCAGCAGCACTACCAGCCCAGCGCCTGCCAGCAGTACCGACGCGGCAATCTTAAAGCCGATGAGCTGCCCGTGGGTGGCACCGTCGATAAACTGCTGCCGAAGGGTGCGGTACTGAAAATCATCCGTGACCAGAATAATAAACAAGACAACGAGTAGCACCGTGCAGCCCGCCCCGGTAGTAGCCAGCTTGGCCCAGAGTGTCGGAAACGCATAAACCTGCGCTGGCGGCAGCCCCCCGGCGTGTCTGGTGCCATAAATGGTAACTACCGCGAATAAAAACAGTGCCGCGTACAGGCCCAGAATAATGCGGGCGGTGGGGTAGTGCCGGAGCTTCTGAAATTCGAGTTGGAGGGCAGGTAGCATAAGGAAAAGCAAAGAGAATAGTTAATCGGCCACCAGGCTCAGGAATTCTGTTTCCAGGGTTTGGCGCACCGTGTGCAGCTCGGCCGCTACAAGGCCGTGCCGGAAGAGCTGCTCGTTGAGCTGGCCGGTATCGTGGCCGGGCGCCAGGTGAAAGCTGATGCTGCCATCGGGGTCGCTACGCACCGCGCTCACCCACGGCAGCGCGGCCAGGGCCGCAAGCACCCGCTGGCCCGAGGTAGCGGCGGCCGGGCGCAGCACCGTGCGGCTGGTCGGGGCCAGCAGGTCGGCTACCAGGCCGCTGGCCCTGAGCTGGCCCCGGCTGAGGATGGCGACGTGCGTGCATATCTTCTCTATCTCGTCGAGCAGGTGGCTGGCAATGAGGATGGTAGTGCCCCGCGCGGCCAGGCTGCGGATAAGCTCCCGAATTTCGACAATGCCTTGGGGGTCGAGGCCATTGGTGGGCTCGTCGAGCACCAGCACCTCGGGCTGGCCCAGCAGCGCGGCGGCCAGCGCCAGGCGCTGTTTCATGCCCAAGGAAAACCCCTGAAAACGGTCGTGCTGCCGCTCGGCCAGGCCGGTAGCCGCCAGCGCCGCATCAATGGCGGTCGGTGCCACGCGCTTGATAGCGGCCGTTTGGTGCAGGTTTTGGCGGGCCGTGAGGTAGGGGTAAAAATTGGGGGTTTCCAGCAGCGTGCCGATGCGCCGGCGGCTGGCCGCCGTAGGGGCTTGCCCAAACCAGCGCACCGTGCCGCTGGTAGCGCGCAGCACGCCCAGGGCAATGCCCAGGGTGGTTGTTTTGCCGCCGCCATTGGGGCCCAGCAGCCCAAACACGCTGCCCTGCGGCACACGCATCGTCAGGTCTTGCAGGGCCAACCGGCTGCCATACCGCTTGGTAAGGTTTTCTACTTCGAGAACATACATGGCGAAAGCGCTTGGCTGACTTGCCGCTGGCAAGGGCAAGAATAAAAAAAACGTGACCGACTAGGCAAACTGGGGCCGCTTGAGCAAGGCCTGGGCCACCGGCAACGCAATGATATACCCGAGCACCACACTAATGCAATTAATGCCAAGGTTTTGCGAGAAAAACGGCGTTTTGGCAAATTGCAGCAACTCTGCATCTGGCACCACCATCGTGCTGCCGCTTAGCATAGCGCGCATTCCGCTGGCGTAGGCCTCCGGCAACGAGCTGTCGGCCAGGGTAAAAAAGCAGTAATCGAGCGAAAAGGCTAGGCCAATCGTGAGTGCTGCCAGGGCTACTAAAACGTACTTCTTTGGTATGGCCGGCTCGGTGGCGGCGGCCTGGCAGTAGGCGTGGCTGCCCACAACCACCGTTACCAGCAGGGCCACGAGCCCCGGCACGATGGAGAGCAGCGACGCGTGAATGGAGCTGCAAGCGCCATCTTCTATCCAAGAGTAGCCAATGCCGTACATGCCCACGAGTAGGACCAGGGCGGCCAGCAGTGCTTGCGGCAGCAGGATGGGAATAAAGATTTTTTTCATGACGAGAGGAGAAGTAAAAAACAGGCTGGCGACCAGGGGCCGCTACTCTGAAATGAGGGGGGTGGCTTCGACCTCGGCAGCCAGCGCTGCGGGCTGGCGAGGCTTCAGCCACGAGCGCACCAGCAGCCGGGCGCGGTCGAAGGCGCGGGCACCCAGGCGGTATTCCTGGTTCGTGACGAACACGAAGTAGGTACCAATCATAATCCACGAGAAGTTATCGATGCGCATGAAAAACCAGATGCCTACGTGCAGCGCTACTCCACACAGCAGTACCAGCAGCCGGGTTCTGCGAAACCACACCAGAAAGGCAAAAGACAATTCCCAGAGTACCGTGAAGTAAGTGCTCAGTACCACGAAGTAGTGGTTGTTGGTGAGGGGAATATTCCAGGCCGTTTGCCGAAACTCCTCAACCCGCATGGTGTAGTAGGTAGCCGTGCCATTGAGCCACATCGAGCCCTGCATTTTGGCAATGGCCGTGAAAAAATAGATAAAGCAGACCTGAATCATGAGGGCCCGCGCGGCCCAGGTAGCGCCGGTCGAGGTAAATAGAGCCACCCAGCGGTTGCGCTGCAGACCATCGAGCGCCCGCAGGCGCACATCATAGACGAAGTAGTTGTAGGAGTGCGCCAGCACCAAGAAGGGCAGCGTCACCTGCATCACGTTGTCGGAGCCATCCAGAATAAAATTATTCCGCAGATTAAGCACCATCAGCGACAGGCAAAACAGGGTGCCCACCACCCGCTTATAGATACCAAACAAGAATAGAAAAGCCAGCACGAACACCAGGAAAATGTAGGCCTTGGCTGCATAGGGTAGCTGGAAAGGATATTCGAGCCAGGCCAGTACACTGCGGTTGATAATCTGGTGGTAGAGCTGATAATTTACCATCGTATCGGCCCCGAACATCTCGTCGGCCGTGCCATAGTAAAAAATCATGTTCTTGATGACCAGGAACGACAGGATTACCCGGTAAATGGATAAGCCGATGGTGTGGGAATCGGGAGAATTTTTCATGGAAAAGCAAGGACTTAGTGAGCAGGACGGGTGGTGAGCAGCGTGTAGCGCCGGCTCATAATCTGCGAGTAAGTGTAGTTTTTGGTGTCAAAGTAATCGAGGTTGCGTTTAGAAAACCGAGGGAAGTAGGCGCACTGGATGTCGTAGCGAAAAGCTACCGAATCGGGTGATTGGAACGCCGCCGGCAGGGCCATGCGGGCATACACAAACTGCGAGTACTGCACCAGTGCATTGTGCCCCGAGCACTCGCGTAGTGCCCGGCCATAGAAGCGGTCGAGCTTGGCCGGGTTGTTTTTGAGCGTGTCGTTCTCCGCCGTCAACTCCTTGAACTTGCGGTTGAACTCCATAATGTCCATAATGCCCGACGACATGTGCTTGAGTACCCGCTGCACGGGCGACCAGAAGGAGGTGCGCTTGGCGTACACGAGCGGCGTCACCACATCGAGCCAGCTCGTGGTGTACAGCTGGCCGTGGCGGTACACCTGGTACTGGTATTTCACCGTCCAGTTGGAGCTGACGGGGTTGGGAGCAAACAAATTCCAGTTTTGCTGAAATAGCGGGGTCGTGTAGCGCGCCATCTCATACTTGTACTGGTGCTTAATCGGGTTGTCAGGCAACAGGGAAAAAGCAATAACCAGAAAGTGGGCTGCCAGCAGGGTGCCAAAAAATAAGTTAATGGCTGTTTTCATAAAGCAAAAAAATTAACTAGTGGAAAAGGCGTAGGAGACGCCGGGAAAAATGCCCGCGCATCCTGCAAGGCAGTGGGCAGGGCGCACGGGCATTTCCTGGCTAGTGTTGAGTGGTTGTTTTAAGCGCGGTTGGCTGACCCCAAAGGCCAGCCCGGCTTAGTCGAAAGTCGAGAAGTCGGTGCTTTGGTAGTGCTGCATGGCCACCAGCGTATTCTGCTCGCTGAACTGCGGCGAGCGTTGCAGCCCATCGACAATGCCCTGAACAAAATCGCCGGTGATGGCGGCCCACCACATTTGGGCTTGCATCGAAGTGGTTGTCGTGGGAACGGTAGCGGTAGTGGCATTGGCCGCGCCTAGTGCCACCTGGTTGCCGGAAGAAGCTACCAGCAGTACGGCAGCCAGGGCGCCCGCACTCAGGGCCTTCGAAAAACGGGAGAAAATTTTCATGAAGTAAGTATTTGAAAGTAAGTAAGTTGAAATGAATTTAAAAAAGTACTTGCCGCTACTTAGTCGAAGGCTGAGAAGTCAGTTGTGTGGTAATTGGCGGCTACCACCTGCGTTGCAGTGGTAGTCTGACCTATCATACCCCACAAGACGGGTTCTCCTATCAGTACGCCCCCTATCTGGATGTACTGCTCCTGCTGCTGGCTAGAAGCTAGCATCGTGTGCTGCCCTTTGGCTGCGGCCGCGGTATTGGCCGCGCCCAAGGCTGCCTGGTTGCTGGTGGCGGCTACCAGCAGTAGGGTAGCCAGGGTGCCCATGGTGAGGGCTTTCGAAAAACGGAAAAGGGATTTCATGAGAAGCTAAGTAATTGAACGCGAGAAGAAAGCAGTTGAGACTAGTCGAAAGTCGAAAAGTCGGTAGCCTGGTACTTGGCCACCGGCAGCTGCGTACTATTGCTAAGCTGCGCCTCCGCTTGGGGGGCATAGCCCGCCAGGTTGAGCAGCGCCCCAATGATGTAGCCAATATTATAGGCATACTCTGCCGCCACCATATTGTCGGCACCGCCGGCAGGAGCAGCGCTATTGATAGCGGCACCCAGTACCGGCGTGTTAGCCGAAGCCATCCCGAACAGGCCGGTACACAGTAGGGATACGGAGAGAAAACGACGGAATTTGCGTAGGTTTTTCATGAATGAGGAATATTTAACTGATTGATTAAAAAGAGTATGGGCGCCGAAATGCACCGCAGTCAACTCGCTTTTTTAGCCACAAGGCTGGAAAGCGGAGCTGCTATACAAATCCCTCCGGCCAAAGCCGCACAACTAGCTGACAATCCGTCAAATGGCCATTTGAATGGCGGGGTGCAAGTCGCTCGGGCGCAAAAAGGGTAAGCTTATACCAAGGCAGTGCAATCGGCGCCTTTACTACATCGGGGCGCCGTCGAACTGCGAAAAGTCAGCGCTTTGGTAGTGCTCCATGGCTACCAGCGTGTGCTGCTCCTGCGATTCGGTAACGCCCACTTGGTTGAGGGCGGCGCGGAAGCCCGCCAGGAAGTCGGCCCAAAAGCCTGATTCCTGGGCTACGGCGGTAATGCCTACCGGCATGGAGGTAGCGCGCGCCGCGCCTAATGCAACCTGGTTGTTGGCCGAAGCCAGCACCAATAGGCTGGCTACTACGCCCACGGTAAGGGCTTTTGAAAAATGAGAGAGAGACTGCATAGAAAAGAAATTAGTGATGAGCAGGTCGGCGCTGGACGTGGCTACTTATCGAATGAGGAAAAATCCGCCGCTTGGTAGCGGGCAGCGGCGAGCTGGTCAGTGCTCATGTTGGCGGTTTCAACTTGCGGCGAGCAAATGCCAGCTGCCGCCGCAATCACGCCAAAAAAGTATCCGATGTTGTAGCCCCAGGCAGCTACAACCATGGTTTCGGACGAGCCCGTAGGGGCGGTGCCCTGCGTAGATGCGCCCAGGGCGGTGTTGTTGACCGAGGCCAACCCGAACAGGCCGGTGCACAGCAGCATAACAGCTAGCAGGCGGCGGATTTTGTGCAATCTCTTCATGTTTGAAAAGGGGGGTTAAGGTGGATGCCCCGCAAGTAGCGCACATAAAATGGCCCGCCGCCAGATAATCTGACGAGTGGTAAAAAATAGCTGGTGAACTGCGCGCATACCCCGCGAGTTGCGAAAAGGTAGCAGTAGAAGCCTGGTAGTGTGGCACTCTGCCAGACTGCTGGCTGGCTACCTCAATACATTAATGCGGATTCTTAATTCCTCCTGGCACGAGCGACTAACCGGGATTTGATAGCGGCCAAGCACTACAGAGCTCTCTTGATACGATTTAATGTTATCTAAATTAACTATATAAGAACGGTGCGTTCTGAGGAAGTAGTCCGGTAGCTTCTGGCCAAAATTTTTGAGTGTAGAATCGACAACGAAATTATCGGTATCGGTGTAGACGCGCACGTAGTTTTGGAATGATTCTATGTATAAAATATCCTTTAAAAATAGCTTTACATGCTCACTACCCTTTCGAACAAAAATGAACTGGCTAAACCCAGCTGGTACAGCCTTGGGAAGTGTGGGAACGGCTCGCTGCTGGGCCAAAAAAGCCGGCTGAGATTTACTCATTGCCAACTCCAGCGCGGCCCGAAGCGAAGAATCGGTGTAGGGTTTGACCAGGAACACGGCTGGCTGCGCTGCCCGGATATGTTGCAGAATGCTGGAGGCGCTGGGAGTGGTTAGAAATAGTATCGGCGTAGCAAATAGGCTGCATACATGCAACGCTGTTGCAATTCCATGGCATCCTCCGGCAACGCTGACATTCATCAGGACCAACTCAATGGTATTGGTAGCAAGCAGGGCCCGCACCTGGCTACAATCCTGCACAGGACCGACCGGCAGGTGCCCGAGGCGTACTACTGCGCGCTCAGTTTCTGCAGCGAGCAGCAACTCATCTTCTGCAATCAGAATCTTGTGCATAAAAGTCAGGCGTGAAGGGTAGGTGCTGCGTGGGCTAGCAGACGGAGCCTGAGCGTACTCAAGTCGAGACTGCTGCCACTACTGCCGAGCGCAACGGGGCGGGCTACGCTGCCTTTCGCATTGCTTGCAACAAACCTATCTACCTATCCCCACTCCCTTGTTGTAAAGTACACCACCTTAGCTATTAGCAGTACCAAACTAGCTTAGTAGTGCAATTGCAGCGCCCAGCAGCTGCCGCTGCTGCCGGGTAGCGTTGCTAAGCAGCGACACCCCTCCCCACCACACGACGCACGGCCCGGTAGCCACCCGGTATCGTGAATAAAAAAAAGGGCTATTGCTTGGTGCGGGCTCGAAGGGGCTGCGCAGTAGCCGCCAGCGGGTGCGCAGCTTACCCTTCCACTCACAGCCAATGGCAGGCCAGCGTACGCTGCTTAGCTTGGGCTACCGCGCTTATGCTGGCCTGAAAACGGAGTTAACTAATAGGCTATGAGTAGATTATCCTAGAAGACCACGCCACACCAAATACTCACTGGGCCAAGGTAGGGCAGGGGCTTCTGCATCGGCAAATAGCCCATACACTGCTGAGCCAGAACCCGATAGGCTAGCGTAGGCTGCGCCCGCCTCGTAAAGCTGCTGCTTAATTTCGGCCAGCACCGGGTGCGTGGGAGCCAGGGAAGCTTCGAAGTCGTTGCTGACCGTGTGGCGCCATGTGGCCAGGGGCTGCGCCAGGGCCGCCCGCAGGGGCTGGGCCGGTGCCTGCGGCACAATGCCCGCAAACGCCTGCGCCGTGCTAATGTGCAGCCCCGGATAAACTACCACGCAGGCTATGCCTTTCAAATTCAACTCAATAGGTTCGAAAACGTCGCCCTTGCCACGCGCCAGCCGGGGCGTATTCTGGATGAAAAAGGCGCAGTCGGCCCCTAGTTGGCGCGCGTAGCCTTCCAGCGCCTCGGTAGACAAGCCCAGCCCAAACACCTCGCCGATGGCCCGCAGCGCAAACGCCGCATCGGCCGAGCCGCCGCCCAGCCCCGCGCCGATGGGTACTATTTTATGCAGGTGTAGCTGCGCGGCGGGCAGGGCGGGGAAATCAGCTTTCAGAAGCTGGTACGCCTGCAGGCACAGGTTGGTAGCCACGTCGCCGGGAATAGGCCGGCCGGTGAGGGTGAGGTCGCTGGCCACCTGGCCCTTGGGGGCGGGCAGTACCTCTAGCACATCGGCCCAGGGCAGGGGTAAAAACACGGTTTCCAACTCGTGGTAGCCATCGGGCCGCCGCGCTGTCACGTAAAGGCCCAGGTTGAGCTTGGCGTTGGGGAAGGTGAGCAATGGGTAGTGGGTAATAGGTAGTGAGTAGTAAAGAACGTCATGCTGAACGCAGGGAAGCAGCTCACTTGCCTCGTTGAAGCGAAGGTCAGCGGAAGCTAACGATGGAGTTGCTACCCCACGCGAGCTGCTTCCCTGCGTTCAGCATGACGTTCTTTACTACCCATCACCCATCACCCATTACTGCATGTACCCTGGCAAGCGCCTGCTCGACCTGGCCGTGGCCCTGCCGCTGGTGGTGCTCACCGCGCCGCTGCTGGCGCTGGGGGCGGTGCTGGTGGCCCGCCAAAACGGCGGGGCCTGGCTGTTCAGGCAGCAGCGGCCGGGGCTGGGCGGCCGGCTGTTTGGCCTGTACAAGCTCCAAACCATGACCAGCGCCCACGACCCGGCCACCGGCCAGCTGCTGCCCGATGCCCAGCGCTTGCCGCCGGTAGGTGGGTGGCTGCGAGCTACTTCGCTCGATGAACTACCGCAGCTTTGGAATATTGTGCGCGGCGATATGAGCCTGGTGGGCCCCCGGCCGCTGCTGCCGCAGTACTTGCCCCTGTACTCGCCTGCCCAGGCCCGGCGGCACCTGGTGCGGCCCGGCCTCACGGGCTGGGCCCAGGTAAATGGCCGCAACGCCATTGGTTGGGAAGAAAAATTTGCCCTCGATGCCTGGTACGTGGACCACGAAAGCCTGGGGCTCGACCTGCGCATCTTGTGGCGCACGGCGGGGCGGGTGCTGGGCCGCCGCGGCATTGCGGCCGCCGGCGAAGCCACAATGCCACCCTTTCGCGGCAGTGCGCCGCCAAAGGATGGCACCAGCAGGTAGCAAGGCTGCGCTCCGAAATAGCCGCCCGGCCTTACTTCACGGCCAGGGGCAACTGCCACTGCTGGCCGTTTTGACTCAGGCGCAACCGGTAGGCCCCGGCGGGTAGGCTGCGCAGGTTGAGCGCCAGTTGCACGCGGCCGCCTGGCAGCCCCCGCCAAGTGTGGCTGGCCACCGGGCTGGTGCCCGCGCCCAGCACATCGGCCGTGAGCGGGGCCGTGGTGGGCAGCTCGCCCACCAGCGACAGCCAGCCGGGCGTGCCGTTGGGTACCAGCACCAGCGGCGCAGTGACCTCGCCGGCCTCGCCGGCCCCGCCGGCCGTGTGAGTGGGCGCAACCCCCGGGCGCGTTAGCCCCGAGGGAGTGCTGTGGCTCTGGTGAGCCAGCAGCAAGCAGAGAAGGACAGCGCCTTGCGGCAAATAGGAAAGCTTGTTCATAGTCAGAAAGAGATAGGGTATGGGGCAAAGGTCCGTTGCTAAGTAGCTAGTGCGCAATAGCATAAACATGCTAGGTATAAATACCTGGTAAGCAGTGGCCCGGCCCGGCGCGCCGCAACTGGCACAGGCCAGGCAACCGCTACAGTACCAGCTGCATTTAGCTGGTTAGATGCTTATTAGGGGTTAGTGCGCAGTATTTTTGAAGTAGCCCGTAACGAACGGCCAGCGGGCCCGGTACCCACCGCATCAACTCCCTGTTTTTCAGTACCTCCCATGAAAAATCTCCTCCTCGCTGCCCTGCTGTGGCTACTGGCCCTGGTGCCCGCCCTAGCCCAAAATTCGCAAGTGCGCCCGGTGGCCGCTTTCACCGCCATCAACGTGGGCACGGGTATCGAGCTGGTGCTCACAGCCGGCCCGACGCAGCGGGTAGAGGTGAGCGCCAGCGCCGCCGAGTACCGCGACCGCATCGAAACCACCGTGGCAAACGGCGTGCTCACGCTGCGCTACAAAAACCCCGACGACCGCCACAACCGCGACCGCACCAACAAGCAGCTGCGGGCCAGCGTTACGGCCGACCAGCTCCAGGCCCTCACGGCCAACAGCGGCTCGACGGTGCGCACGAGCGGCAACTTTGCGGCGGCCCAGGAATTTCGGCTCGATGTGTCGTCGGGTGCGGCCGTGAAAGCCGATGTGGCCACGGCGGCCCTCACCGTGCACCAAAGCAGCGGCAGCACCATCGACCTCAGCGGCCGCGCCGCCCGCCTCGACCTCGATGCCAGCAGCGGCGCCACGTTTGACGGCGAAAAGCTCTACACCGACCACTGCCGCGCCGAAGCCAGCAGCGGCAGCTCGGTACGCATCGCCGTGAAGGAAGACCTCGTGGCCGAAGCCAGCAGCGGCGGCAGCGTGCGCTACTACGGCGCCCCGGCGCTTACCAAGCGCACCAGCAGCGGCGGTAGCGTGAGCGGTAAGTAGCGGCGGCTAGGCCAAAATCCCATTCCTTTGTGGGCGTAACCCCCTTAGCGGTTCACTTTTCCGCGTTTTGCTATGAAGAAGTATGTAGTATCGGCCCTGCTGGGGCTGCTGGCCGCCGCCCCGGCCCTGGCCCAACTGGAGCCTCAGGCGCGTCCCGTCGAGAAGTTTCACGCCATTACCGTGGGCACGGGCATTGCCCTGGAGCTCACCGGCGGCTCGGCCCAGCAAGTGCAAGCCAGCGCCCTCACCGCCGACCTGCGCGACCACATCATCACGAAGGTGGTGGGCGGCGTGCTCAGTATCAAGTACGAAGACCTGGACGAAAGTGAGCGCGAGCGCAAGGATAAGAAACTGGCCCGGCTCGATAAAAAGCTGCGCGTAACCGTCACGGCCGACCAGCTCACGTCTCTGCTGGCCAACAGCGGGGCCACCGTAACGGCCACCGGCCCCTACGCCGCCCCCGATTTTCAACTCGATGTATCGTCGGGAGCCAGCCTGCGGGGCGAGGTCAACGTGGGTGTGCTTATCGTGCGCCAAAGCAGCGGCAGCGCCGTGGCCCTCAGCGGCCAGGCTCCGCGCTTCGACCTGCGCCTCAGCAGCGGCTCTACCTTCGACGGCACCGCCCTGCAAACCAACCGCAGCCAGATAGAAGCCAGCAGCGGCAGCACCGCCAAGCTGGCCGTGCGCGAAGTGCTGATGGCCGAAGCCACCGGCGGCGCCAACATCCGCTACATCGGCTCGCCCGAGCTCACCAAAACCGTGAGCGGCGGCGGCAGCGTGAGCGGCAAATAGTAAATGAGTAGCCGAGTAAATGAGTAATGCCACCTGTTACCTGGAAGACATTGCTCATTTACTCAGCTACTCATTTACTACTTCCCCCAGGCGAATACGGCTGGGCGCTTGTGCAGGGCGGGGAGCGCGGGCAGGCGGCGCCACTCGGCCACCGATAAGGTGCGCAGGTACTCGGTGGGTGCGGTGAGGTCGGTGGCTACGCAGAGGCGGGTGCCGGGTGCCAGGTGGGCCAACAAGTCGCTGAATAACTGGTCGTTGCGGTAGGGTGTTTCGATGCACAACTGGCTTTGGTCGCGCTGGAAAGCTTCTTTTTCCAGAGACTTGATGGCCGCAATGCGGGCCCCCTTTTCAATGGGCAAGTACCCGTGAAACGCAAACCGCTGCCCATTGAGCCCCGAGCCCATGAGGGCCAGCAAAATGGACGATGGCCCCACCAGCGGGCGCACCGGCAGCCCTAGGCGGTGGGCCTCCTGGGCCAGCGCCGCGCCGGGGTCGGCAATGCCGGGGCAGCCGGCCTCGGAGAGCACGCCGGCCTCCAGCTTTTCTTTTACCAGGGGCTCCAGGGCGGCTTTTACCTGGGCGGGCGTGCTGTCTTTGTCAATCAGCACGAAGCGAATTTCTTCGATAACGCGGTGCGGGGCCACCTCCTTCACGAAGCGGCGGGCGGTGCGCAGGTTTTCGACCAGAAAGTAGGTCAGCCGGGCCACGGTGGCCACCACCTGCGGCGGCAGCACCTGCGGCGCAGTATCCTCGGCCAGCGGCGTGGGAATTAAATAAAGCATCGTTTTAAGGGTCAGTCAATAGGTAGCAGGCAGTAGTAGTCTGCACGACCATTAAGCAATAACTAATTGATTATCAATTAGTTATTGCTTAATGGTCGCGAGCTGCTCATCAAAACGAAGTTCCTCACCAGGTCAAATACCTCTTCGGGCTTTTCGGCGTGCAGCCAGTGGCCGGCGTCGGCCACGGTGGCTACCTGCGAGTTGGGGAAAAGGGCCGGAATACCGTGCAGCTTATCCTCGGCCGTGATGTAATTGGACTTGCCGCCCCGCACAAACAGCGTAGGCTTGAGAAATGGCTGGGCCGAAGTGATTTCCTCGCCCACGGCCACCAGGTTGGCCACCAGCGCGGGCAGGTTGATGCGCCAGGCAAAGGAGTTATCGTCGGTGCGGTACAGGTTTTTGAGCAAAAACTGCCGCACGCCGGGCTGCGGAATGAGGGGCGTGAGCGCCGCCTCGGCCTGCTGCCGGGTTTGGATGCTGGCCAGGTCCACGGCCTGTAAGCCGGCAATAATATCGTCCTGGTGCTCCATGTCGGAAAAGCGCGGGGCGATGTCCATCACAATGAGCTGGGCCAGGCGCTCGGGGTAGCCCAGGGCCAGGCACATGGCCACCTTGCCGCCCATGCTGTGGCCCATCACCGTGAGGCGCGCCGGGTCGAGGGCCAGGTGGTCGAGCACGGCCAGCACATCGGTAGCCATGAGAGCGTAGCTGTGCTCGGGCGAGTGAAACGAGCGCCCGTGGTTGCGCAAATCGACGGAAATAACCCGCAGCCCGGCCTCTTCGGCCCAGCGGCGGGCCAGCGTCTGCCAGTTGTCGAGGGTGCCAAACAGGCCGTGCAAAATGACGAGCGGCGTAGCCGTAGGCTCGCCCTGCTCGATAAAGTGTAAGAGAGACATTTTTGGAAAATAAAAAATAAAGAATTTTGAAGGAAAAACGCTGAATTGAGCGGAAGGGAAGAAGCTATTTAGGGTTTGTAAAAGCTAAAAAGAACGTCATGCTGATAAAACCCAAGTAGGTTCAACTTCTCCATTCACCTCACACCCAGGCCCAGCCCCGGCGGCGCTCCACTACCACTACGCCGAAGTGGCGCAGGTAGCGCACCAGCGTATGCATATCACTGATTATCAAAGAGGTAAGAATAATATCGCCCTGCGGCAGCGGGAGGCGCAGGTACTCGTAGCGCCGCCAGAACACGCCGGGCCAGCGGCAGCGACCCCACTCCACGGCCTCGGGGCCGGGCCAGCCCTGGCGGGCGGGGTCGTAGGCAAGTGCCTCATCCAAAGCCACTTGCAGGCGGCCTTCGAGCGGGTCAAATACCAGCGTGGTAGCCGCGTTGAGCGTGTAGTAGCGCAGGTGCAGCGCCAGCGCAGGCGCGGCCAGCGCCAGCACCGCCAGCAGCAGGCCCCAGGCCAGCCAGTGCTCAGCAGATGTAGTGGCCACCAGGCCCGGTGCAGCGGTGGCCAGGCCGGTGCCCACCGCCAGCAGCGGCCAGGTGAGCAGGGCTAGCTGCCGGGCCGGGGTGGCGCGGTACACCGTGGTTTTTTTGCCAAAAAACCCCAGCGCCCAGCGCGCCAGACCCAGCAATACCACCATCGTTATGGCGGCTTCGAGCAGCGAGCGGAGAACATTCATAGGGTGGAAGGGTGGGCGGTGCGCGCGGCAGCCAGGTGGCCCCGCAGCTGCCAGAAAAGATAGCCGGCGCTGGCCAGGTACGAGGCCGACATGGCCAGTGCCGCCCCCACAATGCCCAAGTGCGGCACCAGCCCCACCGTAAGCGGCAGCACCACCAGTAGCCCCAGCCCCGCCGCCCGGTTGTTGATGCCGTAGCGGGCCTGCGCCGCAAAGTACGTGCTCACCAGGTTCACGCCCGCGTTGGCCACAATGCCGGGGGCCAGTGCCCACAGCACCGGCCGCGCCGCCGCAAAGGCGGGCCCAAATGTGCCAGCCAGCCAGCCAGCCGGCACGGCCGCCAGCACCGCCGCGCCCAGCGCCGTGAGCCCCAGCACTGCCAGCCCCATGCGCCCCATAGTGCGGCCGGCCCCGCCCTGGCCGGCCGCCGGCGTGCGCACCAGCGCCACGTACTGAATAAGCGAGGTGCTGCGGGCAATCAGCCACAGGCCCTCGGCCACAGCCACGCCCACCGACAGCACTCCCAGTGCCGGCGTGCCCAGCAGGTAGGCCACCACGTAGTAGCCCAGGCGGTAGTTGGCAAAAACGATGATATTGGAAAAATGCGCGCCCCGGCTGTGTCGGGCTAGCTCGCGGGCGGTGGCGCGCCGCCGCTGGCGGCGGCCCCGGCGCACGTCGGGCAGTTGCCACAGCCGGGCGGCGCTCAGCAGTAGCGGCAGCCCATAGGCCAGGTAGCTGGCGTAGTAAAACACGGGCACCGTGCGGTAGCCCAGCGCCAGCAGCGCCGCCAGGGCCGCCGCCAGCAGCCCCACCTGCCCCGTAGTGAGCAGGTTGAATAGCCGCTCGTGCCCGCGCCCCAGCAGCAACGATAAGTTGATGGATAACAGCGCTTGCAGCCCCGCCAGGGCCGCCAGGTTTAAGCCGTAGGGCCAGCCGCCCCCGCGTAGCGCGCCGGCCACGGTGGCACCTAGTGCGCACACCAGCAGCGCCCAGCCGTAGGCCGGGGCCAGCAGGTGCCACACGTTGCGGCGCGGCACCAGGTAAATGAGCGACGAGCCGCCCAGCAGCCCCGTAAACAGCAACAGGGCCGCCGTGTCGGTCACAAACAGGCTCACCTGCCCGCGCCCCGCGGCCCCCAGGTAGCGCGCCGTGAGCCACACGACGGCCAGGCTGCCCACGGCCCCGCCCAGCCGGGCCACGAAATGATGTGCCACGCGCCGCAACATCAAACCTCGCCGGAAAGAAGCTGTTGATAGAGCTGCCCAAACGCCACCCCCACCGCCGCCGGCCCGCACCGCACCGCCGCATCGGCCCGCAGGCGGGCGGGGTCAAAGGCAATAGTGCCGCCTAGCACGGCCGCAAGCGCGGCGGCCAGGGCAGCCTCATCGTCGGCCGCTACCAGTAGCCCAAAGGCCCCGGCGGGCTCAAACAGCTCGGGCACGCCGCCCACGCGGGTGGCCACCACGGGCCGGCCGCTGGCCCGCGCCTCCAGCAGCACCACGCCAAAGGTTTCGGCCCGGCTGAACGACACCAGCGCCGTGGCTTGCCGCATCTCATCGGCCACGGCTACGTGGGGCAGCTTACCCAGCCATTGCACGGTACCATCGGCCAGCAGGCCGAGCCCGGTGGCGTAGGCGCGCAGCTTGGTTTCGTCGGGGCCGTAGCCGGCCACGCGCAGCCGCAGGCCGGGCCAGGTGGCGCGCAGCCCCGCCACCACCCGCAGCACCCCCGCCAGGTTCTTGATGTCATCGTGAAAAGCGGCCACGTGCAGCAGCCGGCGCGCCGGCCCAGGGTCAGCAGTAAGGCTTGGGTAGAAAATATTGATATCCACTACGTTAGCAATAACGGCGGTGCGTGGGGCCCGCGCTCCCAGCCTCGCCAGCGCATCGGCCAGCGCCCGCGACACCGTGTGCAGCGCGCCCGCCCGGCGCACCACGGCCCGCGTGAGCCCGCGCCGCCACGCCGGAATGCCCGCCGCCCGCGGTGGCAGGTACAGCGTCCAGTGCTCCGTAAGCAGGTAGGGCACGCGCCAGGCCGCGCCCAGCGCCCAGGCCAGCAGGCCCGTGCGCAGCAGCACGTGAGCGTGCACTACGTGGGGCCGCTGGCCGGCCCAGTGGCGGCGCACCGCCCGTAGCCCCCGCCGCTGGCACCACAGCCACAGCCCCAGCTTCAGCAGCTTATCGAGCGGGGCCAGGCCGGTGGGGCGGGCGCGGTAGTAGTAGCGCCAGGTGGGCACCGGCCCGCGCAGGTCGTGGTCTTCGGCAATAAGGGCCGGCAGCGGCCCCCGCGCCACGGCCGCAAACACCACCGCCGAGGCAATGCCCGGCTGCCGGGCAATGGCCGCGATGTGCCGGGCCACGAAGTCGCCATCCTGGTCGTCGTAGCGGTGCGGGTACCACTTGGGCAGGTGCAGGATTCTCAAGAGTAGTGACTGATAGCGACTGGTTGACCGATAAAAACCACGTCACCACCCTACAAAAGTAAAGCTCGCCCCAGGCAGGGCGAGCTTTACCAAAGCGACTAAGCAGTAGCCGCCGTGTGAAAGATGTTTAGAACGAATACCGCACGCCCAGCTGCCCCTGCCAGCGCGAGGCCAGCTGGTCGATGGAGTAGGTGGCGGGCGTGCCAAAGGTGAAGGCCGGGCGGTTGTACTGCGCGGCGGTGTAGGCGGCGGCGATGTTGCCCGCCCCGTCGGCGTAGGCCACTTGCGTGAGGCCGGTGCCCAGGGTCGAGTTAAACGTGTTGGGCACGAAGTACTGGCGGCCCCAGCTGCTGTTCAGGAAGTTACCGAAGTTTACGATGTCGAGCGATACCTGGATGCTGTGGCCGGTAGGAGTGACGCCGGCGGCGTTGGCGTCGAGCTTGCCCAGCTTGGCCTCCACCATCAGGCGGATATCGGCCTGGTTGTTCCAGGGCGTGCGGCCGCCGTTGCGCTCGGCGTACTGGCCGCGGCGGGTGCTCAGGTAGGAGTCGTTGCTGAGGAAGCTGTTGAGGGCGGCGTACTGCGGGCCGTTGTTTTCGGCGGTATAAGCGGCCGCGCTGCTGGCCCGCGACACGAGCACGATATCAGCCGTAGAGGTCGGGATGTAGGCCAGCTGCACGTTCTGCTGGCCATTGCCCAGAAAGTTGTTGTTGTACACCCACGTAAAGGGCGAGCCGCTAGCGTAGGTCAGCACCGAGGTGAAGTAGCCGGTGAAGCGGCCGTCGCGGGTCGATTTGTGCAGGTTGAGGCTGGCTACCACGCGGTGGCGCAGGTCGAAGTTGGAGTACGACAAAGCCGGGTCGTTCACGTTCAGGGCCGGGTTCAGCTCCCAGTTGCTCTGGGGCGAGTTGCGGATGCCGTTGCTGATGTCGCGGCTCTGGCCGTAGGTGTAGGCGGCGTTCACGTCGAGCAGGTTGGCCACGCGCTGGCCCACCGAGCCCGTGAGCTGGTAGCGGTAGCCCTGGCTGGTGTTGGTGAGGTAAAAGGCGTTGGAGAAATTCGAGTTGACCTTGGTACCAAACGCGGCGGCCGAGTAGCGCGGGCTCAGGTTGGGGCCGGTGGGGGTAGTAGGGGTAAGCTTGGGTCCGCCGTCGAAGTAGCTCACGTTGTCGGCCAGGTTGATGTTCTCAAACTTCACGTCGTAGATGGTCTTCGTGTACAGGCCTTCTACCGAGAAGCGGGTGCCGGTGGGCAGCTTGAAATCGAGGGCCAGCGACGAGCGCCACACCTGCGGCATCTTGAAGTTGTTGTCAATCAGGTTCACCTCCGTGGTGCCGGCCTTCAGGTTGTTGGGGTTGTAGGCCGACGGCTGGAGCTGGCTGTAAATCTGGTTGGGGTCGGCGTTGAGCAGGTACGGCTTGTTCACCAGCGGGTCGGGCGAAGTCCGGATGCTGTTCACATCCACCGAGTTGAAGTTTACGCCGTTGTTGTAATAAGCGTAGCCAAACCAGGCAAACGGCACGCGGCCGGTGAAGATGCCCGAGCCGCCGCGCACCACCAGCGAGCCGTCGCCCTTCACATCGTAGTTGAAGCCCAGGCGGGGCGACACTTGCAGCTGGCCCAGGTAGCCGTTGTCGAGCTGCTGCCAGGCGGTGTGGGCGTAGGTCTGGTTCAGGGTGCGGGCGTCGTTCTGCGGGTTGTTCACCAGGGCCGAGTTCAGGGCCGGCTTGGTGGGCAGCGAGGCAATATCGAAGCGCAGGCCGGGCGTGATTTTCAGGCGGTCGCTGATGGTCCACTCGTCCTGCAAGTAGGCGCTGTAGAAGTTGATGTTGAACGCGGCCGACGGGTTGTTGTAGTTATACTGGTACGAGTTATCGCCCACAGTACCATTGTTGTACGTGCCCCGGATGCGGTTGGGCCGGTCGGCCAGAAAGTCGTTCACGTTGTTGTACTCGATGCGGCCGTTCCAGGAGTTGATGAAGCCGTAGTCGATGTGGTAGAACTCGTTGTGCGTGCCCAGCGTGAGGGCGTGCGCGCCGGTGTAAAACGTGAAGTTGTCGGTGAGCTCGTACGTTTTCTGGCGGGTGTTGAAGATGCTGGCCTCGCGGTCAGAGCCCAGCAAAATCTGGTTGGGGCCGGCGTAGTAGCTGCTCGTCCCCAGGGTGCCCGGGGTGGTGCCCACCCCGTTTATCTGCACCGACGGAAACAGGTTGGCCTGCCCGCCCAGCAGGTTGCGGTAGTCATGAATGTTGGTGTAGCCCAGAATTAGGTTGTTGGCAAAGCGGCTCGAAAAGTTCGACTTCACCTCCAGCACCGTCGAGTTCTGGATGTTGTTCTGGGTAAAGTCCTGCGAGCCAAACTTAAACAGGCTGCCCGAGCGCTCCAGGTTGGTGGCTTCGGCCTTGATGTAGTTGTGGCGCAGCGCAATGCTGGTTTTGTCGTTCAGGTTCCAGTCGAGGCGGCCAAACACCTTGTTGCTGTTGGCGTAGATGTTGTAGTTGCCGTAGTCGCCCACGTTGTAGCCGTAGGTGGTTTGCAGCTTGGTGGCAATGGCCTGGGCCAGGTCGGTGGTGACGGTAGAGCCGGGCGCGCCCGCGCCGTAAAACTGGGGCTCGGTGCGGCGGGCCAGCTCGCCGTTCACGA
Source organism: Hymenobacter sp. H14-R3 (assembly GCF_030063445.1). GTDB lineage: Bacteria > Bacteroidota > Bacteroidia > Cytophagales > Hymenobacteraceae > Hymenobacter. The sequence continues at coordinate 32,791 of NZ_JASITD010000024.1, forward strand.
AGAAAAACAGCTTGTTCTTGATAATCGGCCCGCCCAGGCGGAAGCCCGTTTGGTAGTCGTGGTAGGCCGAGCCGATTTTGGAATCGGCCCCGTCCACGCTCTTGCCCGTAATGCTTTGGTTGCGCCCAAAGCCGTAGAGGGAGCCGTGAAAATCGTTGGTGCCCGAGCGCGTCACGGCGTTGATGGAGCCGCCCGTGAAGTTGCCCAGCTTCACATCATACGGCGCCACCGAGGCCTGAATTTCCTGAATGGCATCGAGCGAGATGGGGTTGGAGCGGGCCGAGCCGCCCGGCAGGCCGCTGGTGCCGCCCTGCCCACCCAAAGAGGGCGAAAAACCAATGGCGTCGTTGTTCACGGCGCCATCGAGGGTAATGTTGTTGTAGCGGAACGAGCTGCCCGCAAACGAGTTACCCGAGTTGCGCGGGTCGAGGCGGGTAAAGTCCTGGATGCTGCGCGAAATGGTGGGCAGCTGCTGCAACGCCTCGCGGCCCACGTTGGTACCGGCCCCGGTTTTGGTGGCCTGGTTGCTGCCCACTACCACTACTTCGTTCAGGGCCTGGGCCTCGGCGGCGAGGGTCAGGTTGAGCTTGGTGGTGTTGCCCAGCGTGAGAAATATGTTGTTGATTACCTGCTCTTTATAGCCAACGTAGGTAACCGTAACCGAATAAGGCCCACCAGGGGCCAGGTTGGGGATGGTGAAGCGGCCGTCGGGCTCGGTGGCCGTGCCGCGCTTGGTGCCGGTGGGCACGTTGGTGGCCACCACGGTCACGCCAATCAGCTCTTCATTCTTATCAGAAATGATTTTGCCACTGAGCGACGAGGTCGTAACCTGGGCCGAGGCGAACTTCGCCAGCAGCAACAGGAGAAATAAAATGGCCAGCCGCGAGGCGGTTCGGTTACTGGTAAGAGTGCGCATAAAAAGGGGGTTAGGCCAATGCGAGCGCAAAGGTCCCCCTGCTTCTTCACCCTATGGTCAGGTGCGCGGTTATCAAATCATTGGCAATCAGCTTTCTCCGTAACACTGCCGTAATGAGTCGCTTATTCAGCAAGCGGGCGAAAAGTCCAAAAAACAGGTAGGCAATCCCCAGGCTCCGGCCTTATCTGGCCGCCACAAGGCGCACCTGCCGGGTGGTTTCCTGGGTGGTAACCGGGGCCAGCTAGCAGCCGGCAGCCAGCTAGCTGCCAGCGGACACGGTGGCTACCGGGCGGCCCAGCAAATCGACGGTACGCACGGTGACCAGAGTGGCGCGGGTCGGTCTGCCCAGTGCCTGTTACCAACATGGTGGCCCCCAATGGCACCTTCGCCCATTACCATCCCCAACACGGCTTCTTGCTGGGCATAGGCAACCGCAGCAACTGATAAATTGAAGATAATCAATAAGATGCGCAATAGACTGCCATAGATTTTTGATGCGGTAGAGGTGCCGGGCTCCTGCTTAGGGCAGCATAACCCTGGCGTTATGCCGTACATTACTGGCCGGCCGGCCCATCCTTGCCGCCCTTTTCCTGGGGCTGCCGCCGCACATTCGGGTGGTTTCCAGGCCCGCTCGTCGGGCCCTACCCGCAGTTGGGCCATTTTGCGTTTTTAAGATGCGCCCGTCGTAGTTTCTTTGTTACACTCTCGCAGCTGGCTCGGCCGGCTTACCAGTACTTTATGTTGCTCTCCATGACCGGCTTCGGCCAGGCCCACCGCGAAACTAACCGCTACACCGCTACGGCCGAGCTGCGCTCGCTTAACTCCAAAACCCTCGACCTCACCCTGCGCCTGCCGCGCTTTCTGCAAGCCCACGAGCCAGAAATCCGCCAGCAAATCACCAAAGCGCTGCTGCGTGGCAAGGTCAATTTTAACTTCGATTACAGCCGCCCGGCTAGCACGGCCGCCGCGCCCACCCTCAACCAGCCTGCCCTGCGCGCTGCCTTTCACGAGCTGCAAGCCATTGCCAAGGGTATGGGCCTGCCCGTAACCGAGGCCACGCTGCTAGCCGCCCTGCGCCTGCCCGGCGTGGTGCCCACCGCCTCCGAAGCCGCCCAGGCCAGCCAGGCCGAAGCCGGCACCGACGAGCCCACCTGGGCCGACCTGCAACCGCTGCTCACCGAGGCGCTGGCCGCTATGCAGCAGTTTCGCCATGACGAAGGCCGCACCCTGGAGCACGAGATACTGGGCTACATTGCCACCATCCGGCAGCAATTGGCCGCCGTGGAACTGCACGACCCGCAGCGTGTGGCCCATGTGCGCCAGCGCCTTACCGCCCACCTGGCCGAGCTTACCCAGCACGAGCAGTTTAATGCTACTCGCTTCGAGCAGGAAGTGCTTTATTATATTGAGAAGTTGGACATTGCCGAAGAAAAGGTGCGCCTAGCTGCTCACCTCGACTACTTTGAGCTAGCCACCCGGCAGCCCGACGATGCCGCCGGCAAGAAGCTGGGTTTTCTGGCTCAGGAAATCGGCCGCGAAATCAATACCATCGGCTCCAAGGCCAACGATGCCACCGTGCAGCACTTGGTAGTGGGCATGAAGGAAGAGTTGGAAAAAATCAAGGAGCAGCTAAATAATATTCTTTAGGGCAATCCGAAAAGGTTACGTCTACGTAAAGAAATAAAAAAAATGCTGCACCATTCTTTGGCTTTTTTGCACTTGTCAGGGAAATAAAAATTATTTCCGCAGCCTGGTTGCACATTAGATAATAGGCTTTAGTTTAAGGCAAGCATGCTAAAGCTCTTTCCAGCAGTATTGTAGATTAAATAATCGGCAGATAAATAGTATTTTTCAGTTGCCGTTGGCCATAAGTAGATTTTTGGAACAACGTTTGCCTTTTGTATGTATCTTAGTTCCCAGAACGACAGAAATACTCTCTTTTACCTCATAAATCCAGTTATCAATTTCTCATGAAGACACTCCTACTCTTCCTGCTCACCAGCTGCGCTAGCCTGCTCATGGCGGCCCGCCCGACCTCCGAGATTGAACTGGTAAAAAAGCACGTACTCAGCGAGCGCGTAGAGGTGCTGATTCCTAAGGGCTTCGAGGTGATGACCGAGCAGCAGATGGACTTCACCTACGCCCACGCCAGCAGCCGCCCCAGCGTGGTATTCACCAACAACAACCTGGTGTCGCTGGCCTTCAACTACTCCGACAACGACGCCGACCAGGACATGGTGCAGGTGTACCAGGACAACTTCGCCAAGGCTTACCACAAGCAGTACAACAAGGCCACTTGGTTTAGCGAAGGCGTGAAGGAAGTGGGCAACCGCAAGGTGGGTTTCATGGAGTTCATGAAGCCCGAAATGGGCCACGAAGTGTACACGCTGGTGTTCTTCACCGACGTGCAGGGCAAGCTGCTCATCTGCACCTTCAACTGCGCCGACCGCCAGAAGCCGGAGTGGGAACCCCTCGCCAAGCGTATTCTGAATTCGTTGAAAGCCAACGGCTAGCCCGTGTTCTATTCTTTGTGGATTACGCCGTGACGATATCAGTTAGCAAGTAAGAAGTACCCTATCATTACCTTATGTTATCAGCTGCCCCGGTAGCGCCAGACGCGGAAGACTCCGGCCACTAGGTCGGGGTTTTTTGCGTTTCAGGGGGTTTGGTTAGCGGGCGCCCAGGCCATCGAGAAAATCGCGGGCCAGGCCATACGCGCCGGCAAAGCCGGCCAGCGACAGGGCGGCGGGGCGGTCGTTCACGTCGTGGTAGGCGAGGCTGCCGCCGCGAGTATACAGAAAAAAGGCCGGCACGCCCGCCTCCGAAAACGGGAAGTGGTCGGAGTTGGCGGCCCGGCCGCGGGCGGTGAGGCGCGGCAGGTAGTGGTGCGCGTCGTTGAGGGCCGTGAATTGGCGAAAGGCGGCCTCGTGCACGCGGCCGTTTACCACGGTCGCGCCATCTTCACCAGTGCCCAGCAAGTCAAGGTTCAGCAAAAACTTGATGCGGGCCAGCGGTACCAGCGGGTGCTGCACAAAGTAGGTGGAACCCACCAGCCCCGCCTCCTCGGCCCCAAACAGCAGGAATACTACCGAACAGGCGGGCCGGTTTTCGGGCCGGGCGTAGTGGGCGGCCAGCTCCAGCAGCAGGGCCACGCCGCTGGCGTTGTCGTTAGCGCCGGGGAAATAGGTTTTGCGGCCCATCATGCCCAGGTGGTCGTAGTGGGCCGATACTACCAGGAAGCTGTCGGGCTGGGCGCTGCCGCGCACGATGGCGGCCAGGTTTTGGGTGGGGTAGTTGTGGATGAGCTGGGCATCAAGGGTCAGTTTGAGTAGGCCTGCTGAGCCATTGTGTGCCCGCAACCGCCAGATAGCAGGGTTATCTAAAGCTTCCAAGCGAATGGCTGAATTCTGCGTTGGGTTTAGCGAGGCAGTAAGCTTAGGAAGTAATACAACGCGATTTGGAATAGAGTCGAGGGTTTGCTGCACCAATAGCGGCAAGGTGGGCAGGCGCTTCTCATCGCGAGCAGTCAGCACAAGAAATGGGGAGCCTAGTTTGTCCTTGAGACTATTCCACTGCCGGATTTGCTGCTGAAGACCTTGCTGTTTGAAATGGCTGGCAAAAACCAGTGTGTCGAGCCGAAATGCTACCGAGCTAGTATTTTGCCGAGTGCCGCTCGAAGCGGGCGCCGCGATAAAATCAAGGCCTGGTTTCAAGTGATAAACTTCTTTATCAGGCTGCGTAGTAGCACGGCCTAGGGGGCCTACCGTCAGTTTTATCTCACCCGGAAACGTATTCACATCCAGCGTGAACGGCTGGGTATAGTCAGAAGCCAGGGGCTGCAAGCCCAGTTGCCGCAGCCGGCCGCGCAGGTAGGCCGCGGCCACGTGCTCGCCCTGCTGCACGTAGCCGCGGCCGTGCATTTTCTCCGCCGCCAGCTCGGCAATGGTGCGGCGGGCGCGGGCCAGGTTGGGCTCGGCCTGGGCCTGGCTATGGGTGGGGAGCAGCAGCAGGCCCACGGCCAGCGCCGCCGCGCTGCGCCCGGTTCGGCCGGCTGCTGCCACTACCAGGGCCAAGCCCAGCGCGGCCCCGAGGCTGTCGCCGAGCAGGTCGCTCCATTCGGCGTGGCGGCCGGCGTGCATGGCGTATTGCAGCCCCTCGATGAGTGCGCCGAACGCGACGCAGCCCGCCAGCACCAGCCAGGCGGCGCGGCCGGGCTGCCCCGGCTGCCGCCGCGCCCACAGCCACGCCAGTCCGGCCAGCACCGCAAACACGCCCGCATGGGCCGCCGTGTCAAACGACAGAAACTCCCACTCCGGCGTATGCGGCATCTCCTGGGCCGGCGTGAGCGTGAGCACCAGCATGATGGCCACCCAGAGCAGCGTGAGGATACCGTAGAAGCGCGGAGTTAAAAATCTCATGGCCAATATATTAAACAAAAAAAGAACGTCATGCTGAGCTTGCGAAATATCGCGCTCGCGCCGTTGGGTTTAGTGGTCCAACGGCGCGAGCGCGATGCTTCGCAAGCTCAGCATGACGTTCTTAACTTGAAGACAAAGAGGGTATTATGCCCCAATCAGCTCGCCGTAGGCCTCGGCCGACAGCAGGCCAGCAATTTCGTCCTGGTTGGATACTTTCATCTTGATAATCCAGCCCTCGCCGTAGGGGTCGGCGTTCACGGTTTCGGGCGAGTCGGCAAGCTTGGTGTTTACCTCCAGCACGGTGCCGCTGATGGGGCTAAACAGGTCAGAAACCGTTTTTACGGCCTCCACGGTGCCAAACACGTCGTGCTGGGCCACCTCCTTGTCGAGGGTGTCGATGTCCACGTACACAATGTCGCCCAGCTCGCGCTGCGCGTGGTCGGTGATGCCGATGGTGGCCGTGTCGCCGTCCAGGCTAATCCATTCGTGGTCCTTGGTGTAGTGCAGGGTGGCGGGGATAGTCATGGGGAGTGGAGTGTAGGGTAAGCTTTAGCTTGCCGCAGTGGGGAGATGGCGCAAAAATACGGTGGCGCGCGTAGTATGTGGCTTGGGTTGGGCCGGATAATCTTCGGGCGTTATCCGGTGGGCGGCGGCAAGCTAAAGCTTACCCTACTTTGCCTATTGCAGGCTGTAGCGCAACTGCAGGCCGCCCTCGGTGGTGGCGTTGCGGAAGGCGTTGCTCACGCGGGGCTGCGTGATGGTCTGGCTGAAGTAGAACTGGAGGTTGAGGCGGGCGTTGAGCAGGTAGTCGATGGTGGGGCGCAGCTGCATTTGCAGCGAGCCGTTGGTAATCTGGCTGGTGGCGGTGCCCACAAAGCCCACTACTGCGGGCGAGGGTAGCGCTACTACTGGCGGCGTGGTGCCAGATACTACGCCGCCCGTGGTGGCCGGAATGGGGTCAATCGAGCCCAGGATGCTGCGCTGAATGGTGGAGTTGTCGCGGATGCTCAGGTCCATGCGGGCGGTGAGGTTGTTCTTTAGCACACGCTGCTCGCCGCCCACCCGGAAGGGCAGCCGCAGGCCGGTGGCCGCGTAGCCCAAGCCGATAATCAGCTCGGTGGTGTGCAGTTCGGTTACCTGAGCGTTGGTAATGTTGAGGGCTACGGCGCGGTTGGTGTTGTACTGCACCCGGCCGGTTACATTATTCACCGTCTGAAAGTTAACCCCAATTAAAGGCGTCAGGCTTTCGATAATGCTTACCTGCCCGATAACGTAGTAGGGTACAATTTGACCAGTAGAGTTGGAAGTGAACGGCACCGGCCCCTGTGCCTGCCCCGGCTGTGCGGGTGGCACATCGAGGCCAAATACTGGTTGGTCACCGTAACCGGTAGAGGTGGTGTAGCCGCCCATATTGTAACGCGACGAGTAGGCGTGGTTGAGCGTGAACGAGCGGAACACGTCGCGGATGCCCGGCAGGTCGGAGAAGCCGTTGTAGTCGACGCGCCAGTTGGGCAGCGGAATTACCGCGAAGGGGTTAAAGCTCTTGGCCTCGTAGCCGTCCGACGACTTGCCGTGGTAGGCATCGAGGAAGCTTTGCAGCAGCACGTCCTGCGAGTTGTAGCTGTAGAGGTTGGTAGCCCGGCGGGTATATACCGCAGGAGTATTGCCCGAGGCAGGCGTAGTCACCACATCCTGCACGCCGATGGGGCGCCCGCTTGCCTGCAAGCGCTGCTGCACAATGGCCCGGTTTTGCACGAAGCGCTCGAAGGCCTTGCTGATTTCGCCGTTGGCACTGAGGTCGCCAAACAGGGTTTGGATGGTGACGGTGCTCACCGTGTACGAGCCCGTACCCAGCGCTTGGGTGGGGGCCAGGTAGTTGGGGTCAGTGGTGGGCAGGTCAAGCGGCGTTAGCGTGCCGTACTGCTTGTAAAACGCGTTGGTCGTGTCAATGGCCCGGCGGTAGTATGCTTCGCTGTTACGCACTTTCTGGCGCAGCAAGTCAAGCTGAATGTTGAAACCCCGGAACGGCTCCAGGGTGGTGCGGGCCGTGAGGTTCTCGGTGAGGATATTAGACAGGGGCGTATTCAGGTACTGGCTCTGGTCGGTGTACCAGCCGTTGTTGCTGGCCAGGTTGTAGAGGGCAGTGGGCTCGTACTGCTGGCCAAATATAAACGGCACGCCCGGGGCCAGGCCGCCCAGCGCCTGCCGGTTGTTCAAGCCAAAAAACTGGGTGCTAGGCAAGTAGCCCGGTAGCAGCGTGCCATTCGAGCGGGAGTAGGTGAAGTTGAGGCTGCGCGCCGTCATCACGGCCCGTAGTACGGCCTTCACGAAGCGCAACGGGTCCTTCTTGGCCGTGTCGGGCTCTATTGGGGTGGGGCGGATGGCGGCCGTGGGGTTGTTGGGGTCAACCACCGCGGGCTGCGGCCGGGGTGGCGGCGGCGGCGCGTTGTTGATGATATTGAGGAACTTAACTTTATTATAAAGCTTCACTAAATCAATTTTGCCATTGGCGCTGAGTTCCGCATTGTTCTGAATGGTGTTGCCCAGGCGCAGCAACGAGTCGCTGGACGCTCGCGGGTCCGGGAACGGAATGCTAAGCGCCGTGGAGGCCGCCTGCCAGCTGTAGTGCGCCGAGTAGCGCGTGTCGGCCGACAGCCAGTCTGTGAGCGGAAACTTGTCGAGCGGCAGGCGGTAGGTGAGGGCGATGTTCTGGTTGAAGTTGGTGGTGCGGCCGCCCTTCTTCAGGTTATTCCACTGCTCAGCCCGGTTGGCAACGGCCACGGCGTCATTACCCACGCTCTGGCCCACGCCCTCGTCAATCACGCCCCGGTTGGTGGCCGTGTAGTCCAGAATAAGCGACTTGGTGAGGTCCCACTTCAGGTCATATATCCGACTGATGTAGAAGGACTTGTAGAAAACCCCCGCAATGCCGGCCGTACTGGGCAGCGAGCCGGGCTCGGTTACGCGCTGCAAAAAGCGCTCGTTGTAGCGCCGGTCGAGGTCGGTGCGGAACGAAAAGCGCGAGGGCAGGGGCGTGAAGTTGATTTGCTGGAAAATCTTGAGGTACGGATTGTCCAGGGCCTTGAAGCTGGCGAAGGGCGTGTAGTTGCGCGGCTGCGTTTGGTAGAGGTAGGCCAGGGCCGCGGTGTACGACTGCGTGTAGTCGCGCTGGGTGTTGATGTCGGTGTGCAGGCGCTCGGTAATGGCGTAGCTCACGGCCACGTTCTCAATGTCCCAGGGGTGCTGCTTGGTTTGGGTGGGGGCGCGGTCCTTGCGCACGTTCAGCACCGAGATGCTGCGGGTGGTAGTGCGGTCCACCACCAGGTTTTTGTAGGCGGCGGCAGCGGCGGGGTTGTTCTGAAATTTCAGCAGGCTCTGCTCCAGCTTGGTATCGGGGTCGAGGGGGTCGTACTGCGGCGTGATGGTTTGGCGGCCGGCCTGCACCAGCACCGGCACCTTCAGGCGCAGCTGGGGGGGCAGGAACTTCTCGGCCGCCACCGTGGCGTTGAGGTCGCCGCGCAGAATGTCGCTGGTCGAGCGCTGCTGCGCCTTGTCCTGCAAGCCCCCGAAGCCCACGCCAATAAACGAACCGGTGGCCGTGATGTTGGCCAGGTCGGCCAGCTTCACATTTAGGCGGGCATTGGCGGCCCAGCCCCCCTGGCTGTCAAAGTCAAACACCCGCAGCTCATCAGCCCACAGCGTAATGGTTTTGGGGTTGCCATCGTCGTTGAGGTCAGTCAGCGTTTTGGCGGGGTTCAAAATACCAATCATCGCGCCCTGCACCTGCGAAAAGTCGGGGTTGCCAATGATGTTGATAACCGCGCCGTTGGCCAGCGGGTAGGGGAAAGCTACGGTGTAGCTCACGCCCTGCACCCGGTTGGTAATGGCCAGGTTGCGAGCGGCCTTGGCATCGATAAAGTCCTGCAAGGCCACGTCGATGTTGTTGGCCTCGGGCCACACGCCCAGCTGGGTAGCCGCGTCGGCGCTGCCCGCAAGGGTGAACGTGAGCGGCAGCGAGTACTCGTAGTAATTCTGGCTGTAGTCGGTACCGATGCGAATAAACGCGCGGGCATCGCCCGTCAATATGCGCGCATCGGGCGATTCGGCGTGGAAGTACATCCGTAGACGCTTATAGCGTAACAAATTGGTAGTCAGGTTCTTGTAAGCACCCTTGGCGTAGCCATCGCGCAGGTTGGTTACGGTCAGGCGCAGGCTCTGCTCGTTCTGCCGGCGCGATACGGCCGTGGAGCCGTACTCCACATCGCGGGTGATATTGGGCGGCACCAGGTAGGGGATGGTGCCGGTGGTGGTGGCTATCGAAGGGCCGTTTTCCTCCACGCTCACCGTCGAAATGGCGAAGGCATCGGCATCGGTAGCCGTGCCAATGCCGGGCACCTGAATGTTGGGGTCCACGATGCGGCTCAGGTACTGGCGCCACTGGTTGGCCACAAACTGCGGCTGCACCATGCGCAGCACCACCGGCTGCTGCCACTTGGTCATGTACATCCGCATGAAGCGAATATTTTTGAAGCCAAACGGCTGGCCGCCATTACCTTCCACGCGTTGCGGCGTGCGAATGGGAATGCGGAACTGGTACCACGTCACGTTCTCGGTGGTAGTCGAGCCCGTGCCCACGGGGGCCACCGGGGCTATCACCTTGTCGGTGATGTAGTTCTGGCCGATTTCCAGCTGGCCGGGCACCAGGTGAATGGGGTATTCGTAGTACTGCTCGGTGGTCTGAATCACGTTGTCGCGGTTCAGGTCCTCCTTATCAGGGTAGGCCGTGGAGCTGAGCTGCGAGTTTTCGGGCGAGTTGCCCTCGTAGTTGTCGTAGTCTTTGTAGCGGCCCAGAATCTGGGTGTTGTTGTCGTTGTAGCTCGGGTCGAGGTGGTGGCGGAAGTCGTCGTTCGACGGGTCGGCCAGCGCGCCGTAGCCCGCAATATTGTTGAAAAATACCTGCTCCTGGGCGTTGGTCAAACCGTCGAGGCCGATGTCTTGGCTGGCGCGCGCGCCGGGCGTGGCATTGAAGGCATCGAGCAAAAACTGCTGCGTGGTCACGTTGCCCCACACCGTGGGCTGCACAAAGGTGGCCGGGTCGTCGCCGGGCACCGGCAGGCCGTTCTCAAACTCGTGCTGGCCCTGGTCGCGCAGCACGTCCTCGCTCACGTTGCCCAGGTTGAGAATAAGGTCGCCACCGCCGCTTTGCGGGTTGGTCAGTTGCTTATCATCAAAAGGCACAGGATTGCTCGGGTCCAGATTGTTCGGGTTTGAGTTGAGGGCATTGGCAAGTCCGTTTGCACCTGTGATAAATGGGTCGAGTAGCCAGAATTCCAGATACTCGACGTTAGAGTTATCAAAGTCAGTGTCAAACGTAATGCCCCGCGAAATACCTGCGTATTTGTTTATTCCTGAGCCCGTTGCCGAAGTAAAGAAATGGCCATTGGTGGCCGGGTTAGTGGTAGTCTGAACATTCGGCGTATAGTTATACGGCCCCCGCTCGCCGGGGTAATACGCCATGTCGAAGGTGTACTCGAAGCCGTTGCCGGTGGCGCCCAGGTCCTTGTTAGGGAATACCTCGCTGCGCGGAATGCCCCGCGTGTAGTGGTTTTGGAGCGTGGTGGCCGCAATGCCGGCCGGCACGTTGGGGCCGTTGGTGTAGTAGCTCTGGTCTACGGTGTACCAGGCCAGCTTGGCGCGGCGGTAGCCGTTGTCGAGGCCGTTGCTGGTGCTGCCCAAAACGGGCGTGGGCGTAGCCGCCAGCCGCCACGCTGGAATGGCGGCCAGCCCGCCCAGCGTGTAGGGCGTGCGGGCGTTCTCAAAGTCGTCGAGGTAGCTCACGCCGTTTTCGCCGCGGCCCAGCTGCGAGCGGCCCGCAATAAGCTTGGCCACCTCGCCGGTAAAGGCCACCGTCGATATTTCCTTGGTCGCCAAAAAGGGCAGGCGGTCGACCAGCTTGGTCAGTACGCGGCTGTCTTTACGCAGGCTGATGTCGGCCCCCAGGATGGTGTTGTTGGCTGGCTCATCGCCAATATTCACCCGGTTGATGCCGGGGGCCTGGTTTTCCAGAATGTGCATGGCCGTGCCCCCTAGAATCACGTCCTTATTAAGGGCGTAGTCGAGGCGGGTGCCCACCAGCTTGCGCGGCTGCACCTGCACCAGCGCGTTCTTCTCGAAGGCCACCCGCAGCTCGTTGGCCGAGTTGAGGTAGGCCGGGTTGAGAATCTTCACCTTGGCCTGGTCGTAAAATACCTGGTAGTCAACGCCCTCGGTGAGTAGGGTGCTGCCCGCGTACACTCGCACCGAGCCCTGCGCCACCCCAATGCCGGGCAGCGTAATCTCGTCGGTGCTGGTGCCCTGGTAGCGGCCGCGCAGAAAGAACTTGTCCTTGGTTTGCTGCTGCTGGGCGTCGCTCTGCGTCTGGTTGTATAGGGCGCGGTACACGTATTTCTGGGCCAGTGCCTTCTCGTTGGCCACGTTGCTACCGGGCTGCGTGCCCAGCGTATCAAACTGCGCGGCCAGGTACGAGCCAAACGGCTGCACGCTGGGAAAAATGATTTTACCCAGCTCGGGGTCGATGGTGATGCCCGGGAAAAAGTCGAAGTTGCCGTCGGCGTTGCGGTCGTTGTTGGCATTCACCCGGTCCAGCCCCAGCACCTGAATCAGCGGTACGTTCTGCACCCGCACGCCCTCCTTCAACGAAATCAAATCCACCCCCGTAATGTCATCCTTGTAAATGAGCTGGAGCTGAAAGTTGTCGCGGTTTATCTGCGAGGTGTTGAGGGGATAGATGTTTTTCATCATCAAGTCCCAGGTTGGCGTGTTGCGCGTCAGCAGGTTGGGGTTGGCGGGGTTCACGGCGGGGTCGGCCACGCCCACGCCGGGGTTGGTGGCCTTCAGCATCTTCAGGAAGATAACCTCGTCGGCCTGGGCACCCTGGTACTCGGTCTGGGTTTCGCCCACCGTGTAGGGCTTGCCGTTGTAGAGGTACTCGTAGCTCACGGCCAGCACCTGGTCGGGCAGCAGGGCCGTGTTCAGGTTCACGTAGCCGAGCTGGGCATTGAAGGTGTATTCGCGCGGGTCGAGCTTGCGGGCGCGCAGGCGCTCGTAGTCAAGGCTTTTCACCAGCGGCACGGGGCCGCCGGGCGTGGCCAGGTTAGCTAAGTAGCTTTCTACCTGCAAGTTATTGCGGCCCGCCGACCCCGTTAGGGGCAGCGACTGGTAGAGGTAGTTGACCTGGTTTTTGGCTGGGGTAACGGGGGTGGCCGCGCCGAGGGTGTTGTAAAACTGCGGCCGGTAGAGGCGGTCCAGGCGGGGCTCGCCCAGGTCCATCAGCGACACCACGTTGCGCAGGTTGTCGGTGGTGCGGTTGTCGTTGGTCACCCACACTTCGAGGCGCCGAATCTCGAAGCCGCTCTGCACCGTGGGCAGCCCGCGCAGGGCCTGGTCGTAGCGGTCGCGAAAAAACTGCGACAAAAAGTAGTGTCGGTCCTTCTCATACTGGCTGGCCTTGAGCTCAAACGTGCGGCTTTGCGCGCCGTTCTGCACCCGCACCTCGTCCTGCGAGCCGCGCAGCGTGGCCGCCACCGCCGTCACGCCCAGCCGCCCAAATTGCAACTGCGTTTTGATGCCAAACAGGTTGGAGCCGCCCGTTATCAGCGAGTTGTTGAGGGGCATGCTCACGTTGCCGAGGTCCAGCTTGCGCAGGATGTCGGTCGGCTGCCCGGCGTAGTCAAACTTCATCTGATTGTCGAAGTCGAACGCCGCCTTGGTGTCGTAATTGAACGTGAGCTTGAGCTTGGTGCCCACCTGGCCGCTCAGGCTCAAGTTCATGTTTTGCTCAAAAATGAAGTCGCCCACGCTCTGCTGGCGCAGCGTGAGGGCGGGGTTGCGGTTCACGTTGTACTTGGCCCCCGCCTTGAGCGTGAGCGAGCCCGCGGGCCGAATATCAATGTACGAGCCACCAAAAATGCGGTCGGCAATGGGCCCGAGGTAGATTTTCGGAATCAGGCGCTGGGCCTGGGCGCTGCCCGGCGCGGCGGGCGCGCCGGCCACGCCGCCCATAGCCTTCTGCCGGTAGTAGTCGTTGATGGCCTGCCGCTCCTGAAACTTGAGCAGCTCCTCCTGCGAGATGACAGTGGGGCTGCGGTAGTCCACGTTGCCACCCACCGTTTCGCGCACATTGTAGTTCTTGAGGCTATCGTCGGGCGTTACTTGCAGCTGCACCGTTTTGGGCAGCGGCAAAATGAGCGGCGAGCGCCGGCCAGTGGGCGAGAAGCGGCTGCCCTGGCGGTCGCGCACGGTGCGCAGGCGCGGGCGGCGGCTGGGCCGGTAGCGGCCGGTGTCGGCGGGGGCGGTTTGGCTGGGCACGCCTTGCGGCGGCAACCCCAGCCGGGCCACCCACGTAGACCACGCAGCCGGGTATCGGCGGCCGGCCGCTCCCGCCGGGGCTGCCCACACGGCCGCCAGCAGCACCGACGATACCATGGCCGCTGCCAGCAGCGCGCCAGGGGTAGCGATTTTAGAACCAGCAGACAGTAGAGACTTCAAGCAGATAGCAGGTGCGGCGGCCGTGGCAACACGGGAAGCCGGATTTAAGCAGGAAAAGCAAAGCAACTACCCCACTGGGCAGGCGTGAGTTGGCGGGCCGCCACCGTGGGCGCACCAGCAGGCCGGGGCCGGGACACCGCCCGCCTCGCAGCCGCCGGTGTGCCCTTCCCCTTGCCGCTACTTAGTGCGACTTCAGGGCAAACTTAATGAGTTCTTCCACGCTCAGGTCGTTGCCGTGCTTGTGCTGAATCTGGTCCAGATTTTTCTCAGCGGCGGCACGGGCAAACCCCAGCATGACTAATGCCTGCAACGCCTCTTGGCGCTGCGTATTGTGCTGGCGGGCCAGGGGCACGGTGTCTACCCCGGCTTTGGCCAGCAGCTCGTCTTTACGCAGCTTGTCTTTCAGTTCCAGTATCACGCGCTGGGCGGTTTTGGGCCCTACGCCCTTGATACTCTGGATGGCCCGCACATCTTCGTTCACAATGGCCTGGCGAATCTCGCCCACGCCCATGCTGCTCACCATGTTGATGCCCGTGCCCGGCCCAATGCCCGACACCGATATCAAGTGCAGAAACAGGGCCTTCTCATTGGGGTCGAGGAAGCCGTAGAGCGTTTGCCCGTCTTCCTTCACGTGCTGGTACGTGTACACCTTCACTTTCTCCAGCTCAATGGGCAGCTTGGAGTAGGTGGCCAGCGAAATCTTGACCTCGTAGCCCACGCCATTGGTGTCGATAATGGCCTGAGTAGGGTCTTTATAAGCAAGTTTACCGTCGAGGTATGCAATCATGGGGGTGGGCTGGGGGTGAGGCTGGCTACAGCAGCCACGCCGGGGCAGGGTTGGCTGGTGGCTATCAAAACGGGCAGCAAGCAGTCGAAAAGTAATTTCCGGCTATTTGCTGCCCGCGTTCAATCCTTCAAAAATAACATGGAATCTTCATCCCCCAAGCTCCCGCCCTACAGCGTTTTGCCTTCGCGCTGGGCTTCGACCACCGCAATAGCGGTCATGTTCACGATGTCGCGCACGCTAGCGCCGAGCTGCAAAATGTGCACCGGCTTGCGCATGCCCATCAGCACCGGCCCGATTACCTCGGCCCCGCCAATCTCCTGCAGCACTTTGTAGGCAATGTTGCCCGACTCTACGTTGGGGAAAATCAGGGTGTTAGCGCCTTTTTCGGCCAGGGGCGAGAAGCCGTAGTTTTCTTGCAGCAGCTGCGGGTTGAGGGCCACGTTGGCCTGCATTTCGCCGTCGAGCAGCAGGTCGGGGTAGCGCTGCTTGGCCAGTTGGGTGGCGCGGCGGGTTTTTTCGGGCAGCGTGCCCCCGGCGTTCGAGCCAAAGTTGGAGTAGCTGATGACAGCCACCCGCGGCTCGGCATCGAAAAAGCGCACCGCCCGCGCCGCGAGGCCGATAATCTCCACCATTTCTTCGGCCGTAGGGTCGATGTTCACGGTAGTATCGGCAAAGAAATACGGCCCCTTGCGATGCTGGATAATGTACATCGACGACACGCGTCGCACGCCTTCGGCCGGCCCAATTACCTGCAGCGCCGGAATGAGGCTTTTGCCGTAGTCTTTGGTGAGGCCCGTGATGCAGGCATCGGCCGCGCCGGTTTCCACCATCATGGCCGCGTAGTAGTTGCGCTCGCGCATCAGGCGCTTGCCTTCGTAGAGGGTGATGCCCCGGCGCTGCCGCTTCTGGTAAATCAACTCCGCGTACTCATTGCGCTTGTCGTTATCCTGCAGAACATCAATAATCTCGCAGCCTTCCAGGTCGAGATTATTCTCCGTGGCAATAGCCTGAATACGGGCGTGCTGCCCTAGCAAAATGGGGTGCGCAATGCCTTCGTCGCGCACCAGCTGCGCGGCCTTGAGAATCTTGTAGTTGTCGGCCTCGGCAAACACCACGCGCTTGGGGTTGGTGCGGGCCGCCGACGTGATGCGGTTCATCAGCTTGCGGTCCACGCCCAGGCGGGCGCGCAGCTCGTCCTCGTAGGCCGTCCAGTCGGTAATGGGCTTGCGGGCCACGCCGCTTTCCATGGCGGCCCGCGCCACAGCCGGCGAAATACTGGTAATCAGCCGCGGGTCCAATGGCTTAGGTATCAGATAGTTGCGGCCAAAGGTGAGCGTGTTGTCGCCGTAGGCGTTGTTCACGATATCGGGTACGGCCTCCTTGCTCAGCTCGGCCAGAGCGTGCACGGCAGCCAGCTTCATGGCCTCATTTATCTCGGTGGCTCGCACGTCGAGCGCGCCCCGGAAAATGTAGGGGAAGCCCAGCACGTTGTTCACCTGGTTGGGGTGGTCCGAGCGGCCGGTGGCCATAATGAGGTCGGGCCGGGTGCCCATGGCTACCTCGTAAGCAATTTCGGGGTCGGGGTTGGCCAGGGCAAACACGATGGGGTTGTTGGCCATGCCCAGTAGAAACTCGGCCGGCAGCACGTTGGCCGCCGACAGGCCCAGGAACACGTCGGCCCCAACTAGGGCCTCGCGCATAGTCGTGACCGCCTGCTCGGTGGCAAACTGCATCTGCATGTCGGCCAGGTCGGTGCGAGCGGGGTTGATAATGCCGTCTTTATCAAAGACAAGCAGGTTTTCTTTCCGCAGGCCCAGCGAGAGGTACAACCGCAGGCAGGAAATGGCCGCCGCACCCGCGCCGCTCACCACCAGCTTGATTTCGTCAATCTTTTTGCCCACCACTTCCAGCGCGTTCAGCAACGCCGCCGCCGTAATGATGGCCGTACCGTGCTGGTCGTCGTGCATCAGCGGAATCTTCATCAGCTTGCGCAGCTCCGTTTCGATGCGGAAGCACTCGGGAGCCTTGATGTCCTCCAGGTTGATGCCGCCAAAGGTGGGCTCCAGGGCCTTCACAATACGAATAAACTCATCAGGGTCGGTGGCGTCAATCTCAATATCGAAGCAGTCGATGCCCGCGAACTTCTTAAACAGCACGCCTTTACCTTCCATCACGGGCTTGCTGGCGGCGGGGCCGATGTTGCCCAGGCCTAGCACCGCCGTGCCGTTCGAGATAACGGCTACTAGGTTGCCCTTGGCGGTATACTTGTACACATCGTCGGGGTTTTTGGCAATTTCCTTGCACGGCTCGGCCACGCCCGGCGAGTAGGCCAGCGCCAGGTCGAGCTGGGTGCTCACGGGCTTGGTGGGCACCACTTCGATTTTGCCCTGGGGGCTTTGTTCGTGGTAGGCGAGAGCGTCTTCTCTGTTTATTTTGAGCATAGGAATTGGCAGCTGGTTGTCTGGCGCGAGGTGGCAAGTTCCGGCTAAAAAGCCGGATTACCCCTGGTAATCCCCGGTTTTTAGTTTTGCCAACACTAATAATAGTATAGTTATTAATATTTTGCAGAATAACTTATTCCCCGTTGCACTGCGCCGCTACTAGCTGGCCTGCACCACCAGCTTCTGGCCCAGCTTGAGCTTCACCTTATCGGAGGTCAGGTGGTTGAGGCGCTGTAACTCCTGCACGCTCACCTTAAAGCGCTGCGAAATATTATAGAGCGTGTCGCCGGGTTGCACCGTATGCGTGCTGAAATGCAGCTCGGCCCGCTCGGTGGTGCGGGGGCGCGCCGCGCGGGTAGCTACCGCATCGGGGGCGGGCGCTGCAAAGCGCAGCCGCTGGCCCACCACCAGGGTTTCGGTACTGAGGTGGTTCCACTCCTGCATCTGCGCCACGGTGGTGCCGCGGTCGTGGGCCAGCGCGCTCAGGTTGTCGCCAAACCGCACGGTGTATATTTCTCCCTTTGGGCCTACAGCCCCCGGCTTAGCAGCCGGGGCTACCTGGGCGTTTTCCTGAAAAGCTAACGTATTAATAGATAATGACTTGCTTCGGCGGCGCTGGATAGGCTCGGCGGCGCGGCTGGTGTCGGCGCTGACAGTTGCTTCTTCCGAAACGACGGCGGCATTCGTAGCAACCGCCAGCTGCGCCGCTTTTTCTTCCTTCGCGGTGGCTTTAGCCAGCGCCGCCGCCTGAAAAATGGCCCGCTGCTGCTGGGCCACCACGCGGGCGGCTTGCTGCCGCTGGGCGCGCAGCAAGTCTTTGGCTTGGTCGGCTTCGCGCAAGGCGCTGGCCTGGGCTTCGCGGGTGTAGCGGGCATTGGCGCTGGCCAGGGCCAGTAGGGCGCTGTCGGCGGGCGCGGCGTGGCGCGGCACTGCGGGCAGGGCTACGGCTACCGTAGCTGCGGGGGCGGCGGCTGGCGGTAGCGGCACCAGTACCAGCAGCTCGCGGCCGGGCTTCACAATGGCCCGTTGGGGCAACTCGTTCCAGCGCCGTACCTGGGCTGGGCTCACGTCAAATTTTTCGGCTACCGTGGCAATCGTCTGGCCGCGGCGCACGGTGTAGTACACGCGCCGGTAGCGCGGGGCCGCGTTGCCAACTGCTGGCTGGGCACCGCCCGCCGCCAGTGCGCCCCCCGGCGTGGGCCAGGCCGACCCGGGCAGCCCCACCAGCCGCACGGGAAGCTCCTGCGGTAAGTCACTGATTGGCTGGCAGTAGGCCAATAGCGTGGCGTAGTCTACATCGGCTAGGCGCTCGCGGGCGGTGCTGGGGTAGCGCAGCACGTAGGGCCGGTAGCCGGCGGGCAGGCTGCCGTGGCGCACCTCGGGGTTGTAGCGGCCCATGGTGAGCGAGTCGGTGTAGCCCAGGGCGCGGCTGAGGCGGCGCAGGTCAAAAGCCTGGCCGCGTACGCCCAGCGTGTCGAGCTGCTCGTACACTTGGTAGCGCAGCGTGGGGTCGTTGAGGCTGTGCTCAGGCGCATACTTCATGGCGTACATAATGGCCGTGAAGGTGGGCACGTAGTTGCGCGTTTCGGCGGGCAAGTGCGGGTACAGCTCCCAGAAGCTGCGCTTGCCGGTTTTGCGCATCACGCGCTGCATGTTGCCCGCGCCCCAGTTGTAGGCGGCCAATACCAGCTCCCAGTCGTGAAACACGCCGTAGAGGTAGCGCAGGTGCTTGCAGGCGGCCTCGGTGGCCTTCTCGGGGTGCATGCGCTCATCCACCCACTCGTCGCGCTTGAGGCGCAGGTCGCCGGCGGTAGGAGGCATAAACTGCCACAGGCCCACGGCTCCCACCGGCGACTTGGCCGTGGGTATCAGCGCCGACTCTACCACGGCTAGGTACTTGAGTTCGATGGGTAAGTTGTACTGCGTCAGGTACTTCTCAAAAGTGGGAAAGTAGAACTGCTCGCGCTCCAGCACGCGCTGGGTGTAGCCGCGCTGCCGCTCGGTAAACAGCCGCACGTAGGCCAGTACCGCCGCGTTAAACTGGTGCGGGGCCTGCGTTTCGATGCAGCCCATGCGGTCGCCCACCGTTTCGTAAAGCGTAGCCGGCGTTTGCAGCCACACCAGCCGGGCCAAGTCCACGGCGGGTTCGGTCAGCGGCTCAACGGCCAGCGAGTCGAGCGTGGCGGCCGGTAGCTCCACCACTTGCTGAATGGTATCGCCCGGAATAAGATTGGGCTGCGGAGCCGGGGCCACCTCGCGGCGGTGGTGCCCCCGCTGGGCCACGGCCGGCAAGCTGCCCAGGGCCAGGGCCAACACCAACAGCCGCCGCACCAGTCGCGGCTTGCGCGAGGTGGTAGTAGGGGCCGGTAGTTGGTGTAAAGCTTTCATAGGGCTAAGGTAAATCGCAATTACTGAACAATCTAAACGAAACGCGGCGCGCAACAGTACGGCTGGGTAGCCGGTACCGTTGCGCGCCGCGCGCAATGCTAAAGCCGCTGGCTAACTTAATTGGCCACCTCCACGGGCATCAGAGTATTGGCAAAAGCCAGTAAATCAGCCTCCCGGAAAGCGCCACTCATAATCTGTAAGCCAATGGGCATTCCCTCCTCATCGACTCCGGCGGGTATCGAAATGGCGGGCACGCCGGCCAATGAAGCCTGCACCGTAAAAATGTCGGCCAGGTACATCGAAACCGGGTCTTGCTTCTCGCCAATCTTAAACGCCGTGGTGGGCGTGGTGGGCAGCACCAGGAAATCGTACTGGCGCAGTAGCTCGTCGGTTTTCTCCTTGATGAGCCGGCGCACGCGCTGGGCTTTGGTATAGTAAGCGTCGTAGTAGCTGGCACTCAACACAAAGGTGCCCAGCATTATACGCCGCTGCACCTCGGGGCCAAAGCCCTGCGACCGCGTCTTTTTATACAGCGATTCCAGGTCCGTTACGTCGGGCGCACGGAAGCCGTACTTCACGCCATCGAAGCGCGACAGGTTGGAGCTAGCCTCGGCCGTGGTGAGGATGTAGTAGGTCGGAATCATCTCCTCCAGCAGCGGAAAGTCCATGGCTTCCACGACGTGCCCCTGGCTACGCAGGGTGGCGAGGGTACTTTCCAAGGCCGTGTGCACTTCGGGCTGCAAGCCGTCGCGGTCAATAGCATTGGCGAGGTAGCCTATGCGGTACTGCGCCGCTGGGGCAAGTAGGGCCGTATAGAGCGGCACGGGCTGCTGGCTGGCGGTGCTGTCGAAGTCATCGGCCCCGGCCATCACCTCCAGCAGGCGGGCGGCATCTTCTACCGAGTGCGTAATTGGTCCAATTTGGTCAAACGACGAGGCAAACGCCACCAGCCCGTAGCGCGAAATGCGTGAGTAAGTAGGCTTCAGCCCCACCACGCCGCAAAACGCCGCTGGCTGCCGCACCGAGCCGCCTGTGTCAGAGCCAATGGATGCCAGGCACATATCGGCCTGCACCGCCACCGCCGAGCCGCCCGACGAGCCGCCCGGCACCCGGCTGGGGTCCTGAGCATTGCGCACCGGCCCAAAGGCCGAGTTCTCGTTCGAGCCGCCCATGGCAAACTCGTCGCAGTTCTGACGGCCAATAAAAATGGCGTCCTCAGCCAGCAGCCGTTGCACGGCCGTACCGGTGAAAAGCGACTTGAACCCGTCGAGAATGCGGCTGCTGCTTTGCAGGGCGTGCCCCTGGTATGCTAGCACATCCTTGAGCCCGATGACCATGCCGGCGAGCTTGCCGGCCGTGCCCTGGGCCAGTTTTTCGTCCACAATAATGGCCTGCTGGCGAGCCTCATCGGCCCATACTTCCAGGAAAACATTAAGCTCGGCATTACGCTGCGCAATGTTATCAAGGTAATACTCAACGAGCTGGCAGCAGGACGTGGTGCCCGCTGCCAGCTCGCGCTGAATTTCCGAAAGGGAGGAAAAAAGAGGTTTCAAATCTTGGTCGGTTTAGGGCTGGTCGAGGCGCGGCCGCGTGCCGGGTATACCATCCGTGGTGGGCGGGATGGGCGTGCTCTGGTGGTAAGTGGGCTGGGCCGCCGCGGGCAAATCTACGGCAGCCGGGGCAGTATAGTCAGCTACTGGGGCCACGTAGTCGCCCGAAGCGGGCGCGGGCTGGTACGGAGCCGGCTGCTGCGAGTAATCCTGGTTCTGCGGCTGGTAGGGCTGGTTGGGGTCGTAGCCCTGGGGCTGGTTGGGGTTATAGCCTTGAGCCTGGTTCGGGTTGTAGCCCTGGCCTTGGTTGGGGTTGTAAGCTTGGTTCGGGTTGTAGTTCTGGTTAGCGTTGGGCTGGCCGGCGCGCTCAAACTCGTTCCGAATCTCGCTACTGGCGTCCTTGAATTCGCGAATGCCCTTACCCAGGCCCCGCGCCAGCTCAGGTATCTTGTTGGCACCAAAGAAGATAAGAATAACGACCATTATCAAAATCAGCTCGGAGCCGCCGATGTCGCCTAGAAAAAGCAGGGGAGATTGCATGAGTACGAAGAATAAAAGCGAGAAATAAAACGTGCGGGCTGCTTAGCTAGCCGGCGTGTTAGTGGGGTTGTTATAGGGAGCCGGCGGAATCTGGTTCGGCTGGGGCTGGTTGTAGGGCTGGGGCTGCTGGGGGTAGCCCTGCTGGTTGTTGTAAGCTTGGTTCTGCTGGTTGGGGTATCCTGGCTGATTGGGGTAGCCGTTGGGCTGCTGGTTGTAGTTGGGGTTAGCGGGCTGCTCCACGTTATTCGTAGCGTCCTTAAACTCACGCACGCCCTGCCCCACGCCCCGGAAAAGCTCCGGAATTCGCTTGGCTCCGAAGAACAGTACCAAAACGAAGATGATAAAAATGATGGTTCGGGGATTGCCGAGAAACAGAAAAAGCGTGGTTAGTAGCATGGGTAGGACGGCCAGGAGGCCGCGTATAGTGATGAGAACGAAGATACGTAATAGACGAAGCTTTGGACGGGCAAAGGTATCGGTTTGCTGCCCAGTGCCGCCAACACGCCTGCTGTAGCCGCACATAGGTAAACCCCAATTTCTGAAGTTTAATGCCCATTTCTGAAATTGTCAATTCTGAATTAGCGAGGTTAACGCACTGTTAAGACCCATAAGCTGTGCATTCAGCGAAAAATCGTTGGCACTTACCCCTTACCCGATGCACCTTTGTATCGGTTAGCAGCCTTAACCCCGGCAACGTTGCTCGCGCAGCCTGTCGAGGCATAGGAAGTTGGCTAAGTTTGTTTTCATAGCTCAGAAAGGCATCGAATTCTATTCGATGCTTTTTTTCTGCCCTATGCTGCCAGTTTACGCCGGCCTTCTACCGCATATATCAGCCCGGCGTAGGCCAGCGGCAAGCCTAGCCCCAGCGCGTAGCTTGCCAGTGGGCGCAGGTGCTGCCCACCCGCCCGGCCCAACCCCACCAGCAGCACGGCCCCCAGCAGCCACAGCAGCAGCCGGCCCACCGGGTAAGGCACCGGGAAGTGCCGCTCGCCCAGCCACCAGCAAATAGCGGCCATCATAAAGTAGCACGCCAGCGTGGCCCAGGCGCTACCCTGGTAGCCCATTACCGGAATCAGCACGAAGTTGAGGACAATGGTGAGCACCGCGCCCGCCGCCCCAATGTAGGTGCCAAAATACGTTTTATCAGTGAGCTTGAACCAGACCGATAAATTGTAGTACACCCCCAAAAACAGGTTGGCCAGCAGCAGGATGGGTACTACGCCCAACCCCTCCAGGTACTCGGGTCGCCGTAAAAAGAGCGGCCCTATCCAGCTCAGATTCAGGCTGATACCAACAAAGATAAACGCGCAGCACAGCGTAAACCATTTGAGTACCAGGGCAAACGTGGCCGGCGAATTCTTCTCAGTGCTTTGCGCGAAGAAGAACGGCTCAGCCGCGTAGCGAAACGCCTGAATTATCAGCGACATAAAGATGCTGAGCTTGTAGCACGCCCCGTACACGCCCACTGCCCCCAGGCGGCTCTGGCCAGGGTAAAAACCCTCCGGTAGCCAAGCCGGCAGCAAAATGCGGTCGAGCATCTCGTTCACCATGCCCGCCAGGCCCATCAGCATCAGGGGCAGGGCATAGGCCAGCAACGGCCGCAAAAAGCTGAAGTTGGGCCACCGAAAGCGGAAGTCCAGCAGCTCGCGGCCCAGCAGTAGTAGCGTGAGCGCTGAGGCCGCCAAGTTGGATAAAAAGATGTAGCCTACCCCCATACTAGGGTCGTACACTGCTGCCACCAAAGGCTTTAGCGAAGCCAGCAGGCTACTGGCCGAGCTTTGCACTACGGCCGGGCACAGCACTACAAAAAACAGATTCAGCCCTACGTACAACAGGATGTTGGTGAGGCGAATAGCGGCAAACTTACGGGCTTTATTCTCCAGCCGCAGGCGGGCAAATGGCAGTGCAGCCACCGCATCGAGGCCCAAAATGAGCGCCACCCACAGGGCGTATTCCTCGTGGCCGGGCGGCAGGTGCAGCAGCGCCAGCAAGGGCCGGGCCAGCAGCATGAGTAAGGCCGTCAGCACCACGCTACTGAGTAGCAATAGGCTCAACGTGCGGTTGTAGAGCTCGCGGCGGTCCTCGCCCGGCCGGTTGGCAAAGCGAAAAAATGTGGTCTCGAGCCCGTAGGTAAATACTACGTTCAGAAACGACACGTAGGCGTACAGCCCCGTCACTACTCCATACTCTGCCGCCGCAAAATGCCCCGTATATATCGGCACCAGCAGGTAGCTGAGCACCCGCCCCACAATGCTGCTAACCCCGTAGATAGCCGTTTGGGAGGCAAGCTTTTTAGCAATACTCATTGAGCTTACGTATAAATTAAAAATCATGTTTCAGCAACCAGCAAATAACCAAGTAGTTATGGCCTGGTTATTTACTGGTTGCTAATCCATTATTCTTAATTCCCCTTGAACACAGCCGGCCGTTTTTCCAGGAAGGCTGCCGTGCCCTCTTTAAAATCGGCTGTATCAAAAGCCTGCCCAAACGCAGCTGCTTCGGCCGTGAAGCCGGCCGCGCCGCCCTCATCGAAGAAGTTATTAACGCAGTCTATGGTGAGCCCGATGGCAACGGGAGCTTTGCTTATAATCTTGCTTAGCAAGGCTTTGCAAAAGCTGATAAGCTCACCTTGAGGCACCACATGGTTGGCTAAGCCCAGGCGTAAAGCTTCGTCGGCCTTTATCTGGTCGGCGGTGAGTAGCAGCTCCAGGGCTTTGCCTTTGCCCACCAGCTGCACCAGGCGCTGGGTGCCGCCGTAGCCGGGCAGTAGGCCCAGGTTCACTTCGGGCTGGCCGAAGCGGGCATTGTCGGAGGCCACGCGCAGGTGACAGGCCATGGCCAGCTCGCAACCGCCACCGAGCGCAAAGCCGTTTACAGCTGCCACCACCGGCTTGGGGCTGGTTTCGAAGCGGCGGAACACAGCTTGGCCCCGCGCAGCGGCGTCTTGGGCACCGGGGCCATCGAGGGAGGCCAGCTCAGCAATATCGGCTCCAGCCACAAAAGCTTTTTCGCCGCTGCCCGTGAGCAGAATGCCCCGTACGGCTGCATCGGCCCGCGCTTGGTCAATAGCCTGACCCAGCTCGTCAATGGTCGCCGCATTCAGCGCATTGAGCTTAGTAGGCCGGTTGAGCGTGATGGTTAGAATGCCGGAAGCAGCATCCAGGTCATAGAGTAGGTTTTCGAACGAAGTAGCCATTGCGAGCAAGAAAGGGTGGGCAGAAAAGCCAGTTGCCAAAGGTACGCCCGCCAGTAGCCTGCGCTATTTAAACCGCTTGGTGGGCACATTCAGGTTTTAAATGGACCTTTTGGCCGAAAAAGCAAAAAACGCTAGCATATTGCATCAAACTTTGTGACAGCCAATTAGGGTAGCTTGCGCGTTAGATTAAAAGCATGGTCTCGCGGGCTATCAAGTCGGCATCCCTACTCGTCAATACACCCTAATTCACAATTTTCACCCTCTTATCATGGGCTTTGTCTCTGAATTTAAGGAGTTTATCTCCAAAGGAAATGTTCTCGACCTAGCAGTCGGCGTAATTATTGGTGGGGCCTTTGGCAAAATTGTTACCTCGCTCACCGATGATGTCATCATGCCCGTTCTAAGTGTATTCACCAGTGGCATTGACTTTAAAGAAAAGTTTGTCGCGCTCAATGGCCAGCACTATGACACACTCAAAGCTGCCCAGGATGCCAAAGCTGCCGTGGTGAGCTACGGTAACTTTATCAATGCTATCATCTACTTCCTTATCATTGCTTTCGTCATCTTTTGGGTGGTGAAAATGGCTAACCGCTTTAAAAAGCCCGCCTTGGTGGTCGTGGCGGAGCCCGCCGCTCCTGTTATCACCCGCGACCAAGAACTGCTCGCCGAAATTCTGGTGGCTATGCGCACCCGCTCCTAGGTCGGGCCAAGGCATCACCATGGCGGGGCCGGAACTTCTCGTTCCGGCCCCGCCGTTTGCGTACTAGCTCCGCCTGCTTTGCTAACCAATATCCTTTCGCCCAGTGAAAAAAATAGTTGCTGCTGCCCCGTTGCTCTTTATTGCCTTGCTCTTAAGCGCTTCCAGCGCGCGAGCCCAGGCAGTAGCTCCCGATTTTCCGGCTCCTGGTAGCCCTGCCCGGCCCGCCGCACCTGCTACGGCCCTTGATGGTGCTCGCACGCGCCGCCAGCAGCAAATGAACCCCGAAGACGCCGCCCGCGACCAGCAACTTCAGGTACTGGAGGCCCGCACTGGCAACACCAGCTTCGCCGCCGAGCGGGGCGGTCCCGCCCGCCAACTCGACAAGTTAGGCGGAGGCTTCACCGTGCGCAAGTTCAAGGCGCTACCCGGCCAGGAACATAAAAAGGGCGAGTCGCGCCAAGTGGTGATGGGCGGCCGCACTACGGGCAAGCCCCTCGTGCACAAGCATATCCATAAAAAATTCCTCTTCTTCTAATCGTAGATTTAGACAGATTGCACTGATTTCGCTGATTCTAATGGCGCGGCTTTAGACTTAAGTGCGCCGCCTAGAGCGGTTTCCAAATCACTGTACATGATAGCCACAATGGTCAAACCAATTTTTGGCATCCTGTTCAGTTATCCACTCGGCGGCAGCCCGGATGGCTTCCTCCAGCAGGTCGCGGGTGCGGGCCTTCGCGGTGCGCAGCCACGACTTGAGTTTACTAAAAGCTAGTTCAATGGGGTTAAAGTCGGGTGAATAAGGCGGTAGGTAGCACAGCCGTGCCCCGTAGCTTTTTACGATTTCGTCCAAGCTGTCCACTTTATGCACCGACAGGTTGTCGAGCACCACCACGTCGCCCGGCCGCAGAGTTGGGCCGAGCACCTGGTCGAGGTAGGCGGCAAACACGTCGCCGTTGACGGCCCCATTGACGCTGAGCAAGGCCCCAAGCCCGTTCGGGGTCAGGGCGGCGAGGAGCGTCACGTTCGGGCCGCTGTGCAGCGGCACGGCCTGGTTCAGGCGCTGGCCGGCCGGGGCCCGGCCGTAGCGGCGGCAGTAGGTGAGATTGGTGCTCGTCTCGTCCACGAACACGAAACGAGCAACCTCTTCTTGCTGAATGGTTTCCAAAAACAAGCGGCGCAGGGCTACGACGCGCTCAGTGTCGCGCTCGGCGGCGTGGATGCTTTTTTTTTGCGCCGCCACCCCAGGCTTTCGACCGCCCGCCACGTACTCGTCTGGCTCAGGGCCGGGCCGTCGGCGGCGGCCAAGGCGGTACTTAGCTCGGCCAATGTCGCGTCGGGCTGCGCCACCAGACAGGCCCGCAACAGGTCCTGACCCGCCGGGTCCAGGCGCGGCATTGGCCCCCCGCTCGCGGGTAGGGCCGCCAGCGACCCGCTCGTACGCTGGCGCCGCAAAAGCTTGTCCACGAAGGAGATGGAAACGCTAAATTGCGCCGCCACTTGGTAAATCCGGGCCTGCGGCGCGGCACACGCCGCCGCGACCCGCTCCCGCAAATCAATCGAATACGCTTTCATAGCAAAAGGTACGTGAAATTCTGTACACCGAATTGGAAACCGCTCTAATGGGGTTACGTAAACCTATAACGACTACAAAGAAGGCCACTCTTGCGAGTGGCCTTCTTTGTAGTCGTCGGCAGTCGTCTGAATCAGCGAAATCAGCACAATCTGTCTAAATCTGCGATTAGAGCTTCCGCTTGGTTTCCTGTTCTTCGAAGCCTTCGATGTTGTCGCCTTCTTGCAGGTCGTTGAAGTTTTTAACCGAGATACCGCATTCGTAACCCTGGCGCACTTCCGACACATCGTCTTTGAAACGCTTGAGGTCCTGAATTTCGCCGGTGTACTGCACGATGCCGTTGCGCACCACCCGCACGCGGGTTTTGCGGGTGAAGCTGCCCTCCGTTACCATACAGCCGGCAATGGTACCAACCTTGGTAATGTTGAACACCTGGCGTACTTCGGCGTTGGCTACCACGATTTCGTGAACCGTTGGGGCCAGCATCCCTTCCATGGCATCCTTCACCTCATTGATGGCGTTGTAGATGATGGAGTAGAGGCGTACGTCAATCTGCTCTTGCTCAGCCAGTTTGCGAGCGCTTTGCGAAGGCCGCACCTGGAATCCGATGATGATAGCATCGGAGGCCGAAGCCAGCAATACGTCGCTCTCGGAGATAGCACCTACGCCTTTGCTTAGGATATTCACCTTCACTTCGGGCGTACTCAGTTTCAGCAGCGAGTCGGAGAGGGCTTCTACCGAGCCGTCCACGTCACCTTTTACCAAGATATTCAGCTCCTTAAACGAACCGATAGCCAGGCGGCGACCAATCTCGTCAAGCGTGATGTGCTTCTTGGTCCGGATGGTTTGCTCACGGGCCAGTTGCTGGCGTTGGGTAGCCAATTCGCGGGCTTCGCGCTCCGTTTCCATTACCTGGATGCGGTCGCCAGCCTGCGGGGCACCCGTTAGGCCCAGTACCTGTACTGGAGTAGCGGGACCAGCCAGCTTCTTTTTCTTACCGCGGTAGTCGGTCATGGCTTTCACGCGGCCGTAGTGCGGGCCAGCCAGTACGATGTCGCCTACGTTGAGCGTACCAGTTTGCACCAGCACGGTAGTTACATAGCCACGGCCTTTATCCAGCTCAGCTTCGATAACCGTGCCCACCGCGTTGCGGTCGGGATTGGCCTTGAGGTCGAGCAGTTCAGCTTCGAGCAGTACTTTTTCTAGAAGCTCCTCCACGCCGATACCCGACTTGGCCGATACTTCCTGGCTTTGGTACTTGCCACCCCATTCTTCTACGAGAATGTTCATCTGCGAAAGTTCTTCGCGAATTTTCTCGGGGTTGGCCGAGGATTTATCAACTTTGTTGAGGGCAATGATAATTGGCACGCCAGCGGCTTGGGCGTGGTTGATGGCCTCCTTGGTCTGGGGCATCACCGAGTCGTCGGCCGCAATTACGATAATGGCGATGTCCGTTACCTTGGCACCACGGGCACGCATGGCCGTAAAGGCTTCATGACCTGGGGTGTCGAGGAAGGTAATCGGGTTGCCCGATTTAGTCTTAACCTCATAAGCACCAATGTGCTGCGTAATACCACCGGCCTCGCCCTTAGCCACACTCGCTTCGCGGATGTAGTCAAGCAACGACGTTTTGCCGTGGTCAACGTGACCCATAATGGTAACAATGGGAGCACGCGGCTGCAAATCCTCGGGAGCATCGCTCATGTCGATAGCCTCCTCGTCTTCCTCAGCCGACAGGAATTCCACATCGTAGCCAAACTCATCGGCAATCACCGTAATGGCTTCGGCATCGAGACGCTGGTTGATAGAGACGAACATCCCCATGCCCAAGCACACCTTGATAACCTCGTTCACATTCACATCCATCAGCGACGCCAAGTCGTTGGCCGAAATGAATTCGGTGAGCTTCAGGGTTTTAGCATCCAGCTCGTTCTGGGCACGCAGGGCTTCGCGCTCTTCAGCAGCCATACCCCGCTTGTCGCGGCGATACTTGGCACGATTGGCAGCAGCGTTGGTTTTGCCGCCGCTCAGCTTAGCCAGCGTAGCCTTGATTTGCTCCTGAATCTGCTTGTCGTTCTGCTCAGCGGTGAGCGGAACCTGCGGCGTAGCAGGGCGATTATTGTTCTGGCCGGGGCGATTGCCGGGGCCGGGGCGGTTGCCGGGGCCAGCCGGACGGTTCTGGCCAGGAGCACCGGCGGGGCGGTTGCCCTGGTAGCCACCACCTTGGCCTGTACCCGTGCTGGTGCCACCACCGGGCTGGCCGGGAGCCGGCAGGCGCTGGCGCTTTTTCTGGTTGTTGGCACCCACGCCACTCTTACGCACGTCGGACGAGGCAACGGGGCGGGCTCCGCGGCCACCTGGGCCCCGGCGGCTCGAATCAACCGGCAGTTGAATTTTGCCCAGTACCGTTAAGCCTTTCAGCTGGTCGGCCTTGGCCATTATAGTACCTTCTTCAGCAGCGGGTGCATCTGGGGTAGCCGGAGCTTCTGGGACGGCGGTAACAGCAACAGGGGCTGGTGCGGGCGTAGCCGCAATTGGAGCACTTGATGCAACAGCTTCAACCTTAGCGGGTGCTGCTGGCGCAGCTTGGGCTGGCGCAGCGGCTACCGGGGCCGGGCTAGGCGTAGCTACCGGAGCGCTAGCTACGGGTGCTGGAGCAGGCTGGGGAGCCGGCGCGGGCGTTGGTTTTGGCGCGGGCGCTACTACTGGAGCAGCCTCTACCATAGGGGCAGGGGCAGGGGCCGGAGCAGGGGCGGGAGCACGAGTGGGAATAACGCGGCCTTTACTATCCAGCTCAACCTTGCCGAGTACCTTGAGGCCGGGGGCCTTGTGCGTCTCGATGATAGCTGAGGCAGCTACGGGAGCGGCCGGGGCGGCCACGGTAACGGCCGCCACTGGGGTAGCGGCTGCTACTAGCGTAGGCGCTGCTACCGGAGCCGGTACTGCCGCGGGGGCGGCAGCTACTACCGGTGCCGGGGCGGGCGCGACTGGAGCGGCAATAGGTGTCGGAGCGGGCTTCGCCACGGGGGCGGGCTTGGCTACGGCAGCTTGCGCCTGCGCATTCAGCTCGCTTTGGCGGCGGGCCTGCGTGTGGCGCTGGGCCTCCTGCTTGTCTTGCGCCGACGCGGCAAATTCTTTTTCCAACAGGCTCACCTGCTCTCCGGTGAGCTTGGTGGTGGGCTTGTTCTCTACCGCAATCCCTTTACGGGAAAGGGCCTCGACTGCCCGGTCGATGCCAATGTTCAGGTCTTTGGCTGCCTGTAGTAGCCGTTTCGGGGTTGCTTCCGCCATTCTAATAAGTCGCGAACGAATACGTTCAGGGTGCAAAGGTAAAGATTAAATCTGGCCAGCAGGCTATAAGTCAAGCCCACTGGCTCGATTTAATAACTTACCCGCTGGCGGTTAGCCCCCGCCCTCATTGGGCGGCCGGGGCGCTGCTGTCGTCGGTGGCGGCGGCGGGCTCGGTTTCTTCGGTAGCCGGGGGGGCATCCTCAGTAGCCGGGGCTGCTTCTTCTGGGGCGATATCGGCATTGCCGATAGCCGGCGCGGTGGCTGTGTCATCGGTGGGCAGGTCGTCGCCGATGGCTGGCGCGGCGGTAGCAGCGGGGGCTGCACCGTCGGTCGGCAGGTCGTCGTCGTCGGCAAATTCCTGACGGATAACGCGGTACACGTCATCCACCGTTTCTTCCTCCAACTCGGTGCGGCGCACGATGTCGTCTTTCTTGACGGCTAGTACGGCGCGGCCGGTGTCGAGGCCGATTTTCTTCAGCTCGGCAATAACCCAGCCTTCGATTTCGTCGGTGAACTCGTCTAGGGCGATATCTTCTTCGTAGTCAGTGGCTTCGCGGAAGACGTCGATTTCCATGCCCACCAGGCGCGAGGCCAGCTTGATGTTGGCACCGCCCCGGCCGATGGCCAGGCTCACTTGGTCGGGTTTCATGAACACGGAAACCCGGCCCGTTTGTTCACTGATTTTCATGGAGCCCACTTTAGCCGGGCTCAGCGCCCGCGAAATGAACAGTTCCAGATTGTCGGTGTAGTTGATGATGTCGATGTTCTCGTTCATCAGCTCGCGCACTACGGGGTGAATGCGGCTGCCCTTCATGCCTACGCAGGCACCCACCGGGTCGATACGCTCGTCGTAGCTTTCAACGGCTACTTTGGCGCGCTCGCCAGGCTCGCGCACTACGTTTTTGATGCTGATGAGGCCGTCGAAAATCTCCGGTACTTCCTGCTCAAACAAACGCTCCAAAAAGGCGGGGGCGGCGCGGCTCAAAATCACTTTAGGTGAGCCGTTTACCACGTCTACCCGGTGCACTACGGCGCGCACGGTGTCGCCCTTGCGGTAGCGGTCCTTGGGGATTTGCTCGCTCTTGGGCAGCACCAGCTCGTTTTCGTCCTTGTCGAGGATGAGGGCCTCGCGGCTCCATACTTGGTACACTTCGCCGGTGATAATTTCCCCCACCAGGTCCTTGTACTTCTGGTATAGGTTGTCGCGCTCCATGTCCTTCACCCGCTGAATGAGCGTCTGGCGGGCCAGCAGCACGGCACGGCGGCCAAAGTCCTCAATCTTAATGGGTTCGGCTACCGATTCGCCAATCTCGAAGTCGGGCTCAATTGCCTGCGCTTCGGCCAGCGGAATCTTGTCCAGGTCCCAGATATCCTCCGAGTCGTCGTCCACAATCTCGCGGTTACGCCAGATTTCGAGGTCGCCGTTGTCGGGGTTGATAATCACGTCGAAGTTGGCATCGTCCTCAAACTTTTTGCGAATCATCGTCCGAAACACGTCGTCGAGGATAGACATCATCGTGGGCCGGTCAATGTTGCGGCTCTTGGCGAACTCCTGGAAGTTCTCGATGAGCATCCGCGCGTTCAGGTCGGCCGCCGCGGCGGCTACTTCCTGCGGGCTGGGGCCTGCTGCTTTTTTAGCCATGAGTAATGAATGAAAGCGTCTAAAGACTCAACTGAAAGTCACATAGCCAGCCCACGGGGTGAGCGTATCTGCGAAATCTGTTAAATCCGCGGTTTATTTAAAAGAGATAACAACGGTAGCTTCCTTAATGTCCCCGAACGGGAAGAAGGCAGCGGGTAGGGTTGATTTCTTGGTGCGCACTTTGATAACTTCCTCCAGTTCAATACCTTCGGGAGTAACGGCCGTGAGCGGTCCGGTTTTCTCGGTGCCATCCTGCAACTTTAGCAGCAGGCTGCGGCCGATGTGGCGCGGGTACTGGCGCGGGTCGGTGAGGGGCTGGTCGGCCCCGGGCGAGGTTACTTCGAGCGAGTAGGCAGCCTCTTCGCCGTAGGTTTCTTCCATGCCCCGGTTGAGGCGGCGCGTCACTTGGGCGCACTCCTGAATACCGAGGCCGTTGGGGCCGTCGAGGGTTACCGTAATCTTGGGCATCACCGCATCGGATACGGTGAGGCTGACCGCGTATAAACCGCTGTCGACGAGGGCGTCGGCGAGCAATTGCTGGATGCGGGTTTGGTCAAATTGAGCCATGACAGCCGGGGTGTGGGACAAAAAAAGAGGGGACTGTGCGTCCCCTCTTTTCAGATTGAATACCAATTGTGGGTGCAAAGGTACGGCTTTTTTCCGGGTTGAAAAAATGGCTGGTAATAGGTTGGCTGATTGAGCTAATACCCCACGGCCGCATCATCGCCGCGGGGGTCGGCGCCACCTTCCAACTGCCCACCGGGCAGCACTCGAATAATATCGAGGCGGCCCCAGGGGTTGCGGGGCTGGGGGTTAAAGCCCTTTTCCTTTAGCGTTTGCTCGGCGGCGGGCGTAAGGGCTTGGGCCTCCACGTCGAGCTGGTCGGGCAGCCACTGGTGATGCAGGCGCGGGGCGGCTACGGCCTGTTCGGCATTGGCGCCATAATCTACTACCGCTAAAATGCTTTGCAATACGCTGGTAATGATGGTGCTACCACCGGGTGAGCCCGTAACTAAAAACAGCTTGCCGCCTTTGGCGAGCAGCGTGGGCGTCATGCTGCTGAGCATGCGCTTGCCGGGGGCAATGGCGTTGGCCACGCCGCCCACGAGGCCGTACGAGTTGGGCACACCGGCTTTGGAGCTAAAGTCATCCATCTCATTATTAAGTAGAAAGCCCGCGCCGGCCACCACTACTTTGCTGCCATAGGCCCCGTTGAGGGTGGTGGTGCAACTCACGGCGTTGCCCTGGGCATCGACGATGCTGTAGTGGGTGGTTTGGTCGCTTTCGTAGCGCGGCAGGCCGGGGCCGGCCGTGAGCTCGGCGCTGGGCGTGGCTTGGCCATCGGGGCGGATGGTGCGGGCGCGCTGTTTGTTATAGTCTTTGGCCAGCAGCTGCGCTACGGGCACTTTGCCAAAATCAGGGTCGCCGAGGTAGGTGGCGCGGTCGGCGTAGGCGCGGCGTTCGGCTTCGGTAACGAGGGCCACGGCGGCGGGCGTATGGTAGCCCAGCTTGGCTAAGTTGCTAGTTTCCAGGGTTTGTAGAATCTGAAGCAGGGCCACGCCGCCGCTGCTGGGCGGCGGCATCGTAATTACGTCGTAGCCCCGGTAGGTGCCGTGGAGGGCGGCGCGCCACTTGGGCTGGTAGGCATCGAGGTCGGCCTGGGTGAGGAGTCCGTTGCCTTTTTTCATCTCAGCCAGCACCAGCTCGGCGGTGGGGCCTTGGTAAAAGCCCGCCCGGCCCTGGCTTTGAACGCGCTGGAGCACGGCGGCCAGCTCGGGTTGCTTGAGGGTATCGCCCTTTTGCCAGGCGGCAGCTCGCACAAACACGGTTGGCGAGCCAGGATTATACTTGATAAAATCGGCCTGCGTGCGGTTGAGGCCGGCGGCTTCCTTTTCGGTGAGGGCCACGCCGTGGGTGGCTAGGCGCACGGCCGGCGCCACGAGCTTGGCCCAAGGCAGCTTGCCCAGCTTTTTGTGCAGCGCCTCCATGCCGGCTACGGTGCCGGGCGTGCCCACGGCCAAGTGGCCGGCAGTGCTGAGGCCAGGTACCACGTTGCCGCTGGCATCAAGGTACATATCGCGGCTGGCGGCAGCGGGCGCGGTTTCGCGGAAGTCGAGGGTGCCGTCTTTGCCGCTTTTATCGCGGTATACCAAGAAGCCGCCACCGCCCACGTTGCCGGCCACCGGCAGCACTACGGCCAGCGCAAACTGCACGGCCACGGCCGCATCGTAGGCGTTGCCGCCCTGCTGCATAATGTTGCGGCCTACTTTAGAGGCGGCGGGGTGGGCCGAAACTACCAGCGCGTGGCGGGCCACTACGGGCGCGGTAGCGGGCGGCAGTTGGTTGGGTATTGTGGTGGCGTTGGCGACGGCGTGCGAAGCCGCGTGCTGGCCCAGGGCCGGCCCAGCCAGCCCGGCCACCAGCAGCATGGCCGAAGAAAAACGGGAAAACGTATGCATACTGCAAAGTAGTCACTGCCGCCCGCCTGCCGGGCAGGTGCCTACCTTTGAAAAGCTAACTTTCTCCCGCTTATGTCTGCCGAAATCATAGCTCCCGCCGCTGCTACTCCGCCTGCCCCCGTGCTCACGCTCACCCAGGAAGATGCGTGGCTGCAACCCTACGAGCCCTTGCTGCTGGCCCGCCAGCAGCGCCTGGCTACCCGCCTGGCCGCCATCACGGTCGAGTACGGCTCGCTAAGCAAATTTGCCACCGCCCACCAGCGGCTGGGGCTGCACTACGATGCGCGCCGCCGCGGCTACGCCGTGCGCGAGTGGGCCCCGGGGGCCGAGGCCGTGAGCCTGGTGGGCGACTTCAACTTCTGGAACCCCGAGGCAGACCATCTCCAAAAAGACGAGGCAACCGGCGTGTGGGAAGCCTTTTTGCCCGACGATGCCAACGGCCGCCGCCTGGCCGCCGGCTCGCGCTACAAGTTGCGCGTGGTGGCCCACGGTCAGGGCAAGGACCGCCTGCCCGCCTACCTCCGCCGCGCCGTGCAGGACGCCGATAGCCACGACTTCTCGGCTCAGCTTTGGGTGCCCGAAAGCCCGTTTAGGTGGACGGACCAGACCTTTCGCATCGCTAACGCCACCAAGGGCCAGCCGCTCATTTATGAGGCGCACGTGGGCATGGCGCAGGAGGAGGGCCGCGTGGGCACCTACCGCGAATTTGCGGATAATATTCTACCGCGCATTCAGGCGGAGGGTTACAACTGCGTGCAACTGATGGCCGTGCTAGAGCACCCGTACTACGGCTCGTTTGGCTACCACGTAGCCAATTTCTTCGCGCCCAGCTCGCGCTTCGGCACGCCCGAGGACCTGAAATACCTGGTGAATGAGGCCCACCAGCGCAGCATCGTGGTGCTGCTCGATTTGGTGCACTCGCACGCCGTGAAGAACGAGGCCGAGGGCCTGGCCGACTTCGACGGCTCGGGCAACCTGTACTTTCACAAGGGCGAGCGCGGCAACCACCCCGGCTGGGATAGCAAGCTGTTTGACTACGGCCGGCCCGAGGTGCAGCAGTTCTTGCTCAGTAACTTACGCTACTGGCTGGAGGAGTTTCATTTTGATGGTTTCCGGTTTGATGGGGTCACCTCCATGCTGTACCACCACCACGGCGAGGGCCACGCGTTTGGGGGCTACGACAGCTATTTTGGGTCCGATGCCGACGACGATG
Organism: Hymenobacter sp. H14-R3; assembly: GCF_030063445.1. Classification (GTDB taxonomy): domain Bacteria; phylum Bacteroidota; class Bacteroidia; order Cytophagales; family Hymenobacteraceae; genus Hymenobacter. Next base: position 68,449 of record NZ_JASITD010000024.1, read on the forward strand.
CCATCCTGTACCTCATGCTGGCCACCACGCTGGTGCGCGAATTGAAGAAATCGGCCCTGCTCATTGCCGAGGATATGAGCGGGCTGCCCGGCCTGTGCCGGCCCGTGGCCGACGGCGGCGTAGGCTTCGACTACCGCCTGGCCATGGGCCTGCCCGATTTCTGGATTAAAACCCTCAAGCACCAGCGCGACGAAGACTGGGACCTCGGCCAGCTGTGGCACCAGCTGGTGAACCGCCGCGCGGGCGAAAAAACCGTGGCCTACGCCGAAAGCCACGACCAGGCCTTGGTAGGTGATAAAACGCTGGCCCAGTGGCTATACGGCGATGCCATTTATTATAACATGGGCGTGCTCGACGGCGACCCCGGCGCGGCGCGGGCCACGGCGTTGCATAAGCTCATCCGGCTGATTACGCTGAGCGCGGGCGGCGAGGCCTACCTCAACTTTATGGGTAACGAGTTTGGCCACCCCGAGTGGATTGACTTTCCGCGCGCCGGCAACGACTGGAGCTACCACTACGCCCGCCGCCAGTGGAGCCTGGCCGATAACCCCGACTTGCGCTACAGCCAGCTGCTGGCCTTCGACCAGGCTATGCTTGGGCTGGCCCGAGAGCGCCAGTTGCTCACCAAAGGCCCCGCTACGCTGCTCAATATTGATTTTAGCAATAAGGTTATTGCCTTCGAGCGAGCCGGGCTGGTGTTCGTGTTCAGCTTCCACCCGAGCGAAAGCTTCTTCGACTATGGTATTCCGGTGCCGGCGGCGGGTCGCTACCGCCTAGTGCTCAGCTCCGACCGGTCGGAGTTTGGCGGCTTTAATCGCCTCGATGAAACCGTGATTTATGATACGTTTGGTGGCGGCGGCACGGCCGAGGCCCCGCGCCTGCGCCTCTACGTGCCTAGCCGCACGGCGCTGGTTTTCGCCAAAGTGTAAGCACAAAAACGCCTGTCATTGCCGCGCGCCACTGTGTTGCGCTCGCAAGGACAGGCGTTTTTATAACGTGCTCTATCAGTGATTTTTATGATAAAACCCTACTCGCGCTTGCGGCCGATGCTGAGGCGGTACACCGTTTCGGTGAGGCGCTTGGCGCGGATTTCGGGGGTTTTGGAACCTTTCAGGTAGCGCACGTAGGAGCGCTGTTCCAGCTTGGTGAGGGTTTTGAAAAACTTGTTGGCGGCATCATCGGCGGCCAGGCCGGCGGCCAGGTCTTCGGGCATTTTGATTACGCGGTCGGCCAGGTCGCGGCTGAGGCGCACGTGCAGTACGTCGCCCACGGTTTTGTCCACGGCGCGGCGCACTTCGCGCGGAATTATCAAGCCATGGTAGCCGTCGCCGATGGGCAGCAGCTCGCCCCGGTAGGGAAAGCCCTCGATGGTGGTGTGCACCAGCAGCTCCTCCTTAGTGCCGTAAAGCTCCTCTACCGAGAAGGGGGCCACTACCATCAAGTCGCCCGTGTGCGGGTCTGCTTCGAGCACCGCGTCAAATTCTTGTTCAAATTCCGTCATTATTGCAAAAGTAATCTTGGTTTAGGCAGGAAGAATAAACGCAGATTCGGGCCGCTGTGCTTGGGGCGGGGCAGGGGCTCTGATAGATAAAAAGGAAAAATGCGTTTTATTTATTAAGTAATTGATTAACAATAGTTTATGAAATAACCGGCTTGTGCTTCTGGCACTACGTTCAGGTTAGCGCAATTTTCGGGTCATTGCGCTGGTCCGATAGCGGAGCCCTCCGGCTGCTGCTTAACCCATGCCTGCGCGGCTGGCCCAGTGGCGCACACGTACTCCGGTCGGTTGGCTCCGCCGTCGGGCCGGAGCACGTAACCTGGCTTGGCACGGCCGCCATGCTGGTGCCGGCCGTGGTGCTGCCTTTGAGGGGCCAGCCGTAGCCCTTATGCTAACCGGTAAAAGCCCTTATTGCATGTCGGTTTAACTCAGTGCCGGGCGCAGCTGGGCCCCGTGCAGCGCCTGGGCAATGGCCGCCGCATTGGCGGCGGGCACAGCCAGCACGGCGTTGGCCGGCAGCCCCAGGTCGAGGCGTAGGCGTTGGGCGAGGGCCGGCGTTTCGGCCAGAATAAGGTCGGCCCGGTGCAGGGCCTGGCGTTGTAGCTCGGCTATCCAGCCGGTAGCCGTTTCGACCGATTCGTCGTCGGCTGCGGCCAGCGAACTCACGTGCAGCACTAGTGGCTGGCCCGTGCGCTGGCGCAGCTCCTGGGCCGCCAGCCAGGTGGGCCAGGCCGGCGCATACACCACAGCAAACGGCGCCTCGGCCAGCACTACCGGCACCGCAAAGCGGGCGTACTGAATGATTTGAAAATTTAAATCGGGGGCCGGGTAGTGCGTGGCGGCTGGCCGCAGGGCCGGGTGCGTCGTTGCTGGCGGTGCTGTAGTCACGATATCGGCGATGGGCACCGCGATGGGTAGCTCGGGTAGGCTGGCGGGCTGGCGCAGGGCAGCCAGCGCCTCGGGCCAGCCCGCTAGCACTGCGCGGCGCGGGGCAGGCCCGGCCAACTGATTGGCTGTGGCCCCATTGCTGGCGAGAGCTTTGGCAGCGGCTGGCTCCTCGGCAGCAACGGACGGTAAGTCTGCCTCGGGGGTGGGAGCCTGGGCAATGGGGTCGTAGAGGGGTGCCTCCTGAGTGAATCCGGCTTCAGTGATTGGCAGTGGCTCGGCGGCTACCACCAGCGACACCAGCGCCTCGGGCAGCAGCTCTGGGATGTCAAGCGATTCAAGGTCAAAAGCTGACTCGCTAAGTTTTGCAGCTGGTGCTGGCTGGCTGGCTCGTGCCGAAGCCCCCAGGTAAGGCGTAGCCGGAGCAGTGGCTGGCCCCAGCCAGGTAGGGGCGGGCAGCGGCTGGCCAGCCAACTGCGCCAGCTGCGGCAAGCTGAAGCTACCTAGCCGCACTACGCGCACCGCCGCCCAGTCCAATGGCGTAGGCGACATTGGGAGCGCTAAAGCTTCTTTGGTTGTAATCTGCTCTTTGTCAATATTTTGCGAAAAAATCGTTTCGTTAGTCGGTCTGGTTGCTGCTGCAGGTGCGGCCTCCGTATCTGGTCGCGGCGGTAGCGCCTTTGCTAGTGCAGTGGCAGCGGCTACCGGGTGCGGTGCGGGAGCCAGCGCGGGTACGGGCAGGTATTCTTCGGCGCTCAGGTGGGCGGGGGCAGCGGCCTGGGGCACCAGTATCAGCATGGAATCGACGACGGGCGCGCTGGCCTGGGTGGCCTCTACCAGCGCCCGCACGGCCGGGGTAGCCTCGCCCCAGGCTAGCACGAGCACGGCAAGGGGAGGAGCAGCAGGAACAGCGGATACGGGCATTGAATAGCGGTTTACCCTGCCAATAACGGCATAGTAGCAGCCAGGTTAGCCGTGGAGCTTAAAATAAATAATTGCGGCCCTGGCCGGCCGGCCAGGGTTTTAGGTACGGAATAAGGGTAGGCTCCGAGTCTTAAATTAGGTAACTTGCGGGTTCGAAAGAGGGTGGCTATTGGCCTGGGTCAGTATTATGAACACCTTTACTTGCTTCGCCTCCACTATTTCTTTATTATGCCTGCCGAGTCTGCCCAAGAGAATAACTACATGCTGAACGACCTGGCTGCCCAAGCGCACCAGGAACACCTGCCCGGATTGGTGCAGCGCGTAGCGCAAACCCACGACCACCTCTTCACCTTCACCACCGAAAACGGAACCCGCTTGCTGCTACACGCGCTGAGCGACAAGATTTTACGCTTCCGCTACCTCACACCGGGCAGCCCGGCCGAGCCCGATTTTAGCTACGCCGTGCCCGACCCCGCTGCCGAGCGCACCATGCGCCCCGGCGTGCCGAGCTTTCTGGAATTCAAGGAAAAAAGCGACCACTACCGCCTCACCACCGGCCGCCTCATTTGCATTGTGTGGAAGGAAAGCCTGCGCACCCGCGTGCTCGACCGCTCGGGTAATGTGCTGTCCGACAACGAGAAAGGCTTTCACTGGCACCACGACGACGACACTGGTAACGACGTGGTGAAGATGAGCCAGCAGGTACCCAGCGGCGTATGCTACTACGGCCTCGGCGACAAGCCCGCCAACATGAACCTGCGCGGCCATCGCTTTTGCAACTGGGGCTCCGACACCTACGGCTACGTGAAGGGCTCCGACCCGCTGTATAAGAACATTCCGTTCTTCCACGTGCTGCAGCAGCGCATTGCCCACGGTATTTTCTTCGACAATACTTTCAAGGCGTTCTTCGACTTTGCTGCCGAGCGGGCCGATATCACCAGCTTCTGGGCCGAGGGCGGCGAGATGAACTACTATTTCATCTACGGCCCCACGCTGCTCGAAGTGACCGAGGAATACACCCGCCTCACCTGCCCGCCCGAGCTGCCGCCGCTCTGGACGCTGGGCTACCACCAGTGCAAGTGGAGCTATTTTCCCGAGCGCAACGTGAAGGAGATAACCCAGGGCCTGCGCGAGCGCCGCATTCCGTGCGATGCCATTTACCTTGATATCGACTACATGGATGGCTACCGGTGCTTTACCTGGCACCCGCAGCACTTCCCCGAGCCCAAGCGCATGGTGCAGGAGCTGGCCGCTGATGGCTTCAAAACGGTGGTTATCATTGACCCCGGCATCAAAATTGACCCCGACTATTCGGTGTACACCGAAGGCCTGGCCAACGACTACTTCTGCCGCCGCGCCGATGGCCCGCTCATGCGTGGCTCGGTGTGGCCCGGCCAGTGCAACTTTCCCGACTATACCAAGCCCCAGGTGCGCGAGTGGTGGGCGGGCCTGTTTGAGGGCCTCATCAGAGAAGTAGGCGTGAAGGGCGTGTGGAACGACATGAATGAACCCGCTGTGTTTGAGCGCGGTACGTTCCCCGACGATGTGCGTTTTGACTTCGATGGCCAATCGGGCTCGCACCGTAAGGCCCACAACATCTACGGCATGCAGATGGCCCGCGCCACGGCGGCCGGCGTAAAGCAGTTCAGCTACCCCGACCGGCCGTTTACCATCACGCGCAGCACTTACGCGGGCGGCCAGCGCTATTCCTCGGGCTGGACCGGCGACAACATCGCCAGCTGGGACCACCTCTGGCTGGCCAATATCCAGTGTCAGCGCCTGAGTATCAGCGGATTTAGCTTCATCGGCTCCGACATCGGTGGCTTTATCGACACGCCCGACGGCGAGCTGTTCAGCCGCTGGATTGCGCTGGGCGCGTTCCACCCGTTCTTTCGCACGCATAGCTCCGGCGACCACGGCGACCAGGAGCCCTGGAGCTTCGGCGAGCCCTACACCAGCCTGGCGCGCCACTTTATTGAGCTGCGCTACATGCTGCTGCCCTACATGTACACCACTTTTTGGCAGTATACTACGCAGGGCACGCCCATGCTGCGCCCCCTCACGTTTCTGGACCAGAACGACCCCGAAACCTACCTGCGCATGGCCGAGTTCAGCCTCGGCGACCATCTGCTGGTGTGCCCCATTACGCAGGCCGGCGCCGATGGCCGCTGGATGTACCTGCCCAAGGGCGACTGGTTCTACTACTGGACCGACGAGCCCCGCGCCGGTGGCCAGGAGGTGTGGGCTTCGGCCGACCTCACCCGCATTCCGCTCTTTGTGAAGGCCGGGGCCGTGGTGCCCATGCAGCCCATTATGCAGTATGTGGGTGAAAAAGTGGTCGAGCAGCTCACCCTGCACGTGTACTACAAAAACGGTACCGCCGAAAGCGTCCTCTACGACGATGGCGGCGAAGGCTATGCCTACCAAGAAGGCCAGCAAACCACTCGCCGCTTCACCGTGGCCGGCGCTGCCGCGGCCCTCACGCTCACCCAGCAAACCGAAGGTGAGTACCAAACGCCCTATACTACCTACCGCGTGGTACTGCACGGCCTACCGGCTGCTATTGAGGTAGTTACTGCCGATGAGCAGGCAATAGAGCCGGAGGTTTACCTGGCTACTGAAACCACCGTGGCCGCCCCGGCCGTGGTGGTGGGCGTGCGCTTTGGGGTGCTACAGGTAGTGTTGCTAAGTGCTGGCGAGCCCGACGACAAGGGGTAAGGTGCCGCGTTCCTGGCCCTAGCGCTCTGCAGCGCTAGGGCCAGGAACTTAACGGCACTGAGCTAGTGCTGCGTCAAGCGGATTAGGCAACAAAACAACGAGCTTAGAGTTGGGGATACATGTCTCGACCCATCACTCCCTTTACCCTACCAGCGGCTGACCAGGCCGCCCTCGAAAAGTTTACGCGTA
>NZ_JASITD010000025.1 GCF_030063445.1 Hymenobacter sp. H14-R3
CCCCCCCCGGGTGGGGGTGGGGGGGGGGGGCCGGGGGGTGGGGGGCTGTCCAGGCGAGGGGGCCGGGGGGTGAGGCGCCCCGCTCGTGCCGCCTATTACTCAATGCCCCACCGCCAGCACATCCAGCTTGCCAAACTTGCGCAGCTCATACTCCTTGGTCATCAAGAAAATCAGCGGCGTAACCAGCAGAATATGAGTTGAAGACGTGAACACGCCCCCAATCATGGGCAGCACGATGGGCAGCATCACGTCGGAGCCCGTGCCGGTGGCCCACAGCACCGGCACCAGCCCGAACAGCGCCACCGAAACCGTCATCAGCTTGGGGCGCAGGCGCTTGGCCGCGCCGTTGAACACGGCCTCGCGCAGGTCTTCCTTGGTGATGGTGGCGCTGGAGTTGCCCTTGCGGGCCACTAGCTGCTGCATGGCGTCGTTGAGGTAGATGACCATAATAACGCCCGTTTCCACGGCCAGGCCGAAGAGGGCGATGAAGCCCACGGCCACCGCTACCGACAAGTGCACGCCGTAGAAATATACCAGGTACGCCCCGCCGATGAGCGCAAACGGGATGGTGACCAGGCTCAGCAGCGCCTCACGCACCGAATGAAACGCGAAATACAGGCACCCAAAAATGACGACCAGCACGATGGGCAGGATGAAGAGCAGCGTGCGCTGCGAGCTAATCAGGTTTTCGTACTGCCCGCTCCACTCCAGGTAGTAGCCGGCCGGCAGCTTGCCCTGCATGGCCTGCACCTTTTGCATGGCTTCCTGCACGGTGCTGCCCAGGTCGCGGCCCCGCACGTTAAACAGCACGGCGCCACGTAGTTGGGCGTTTTCGGAGTTAATCATGGGCGGGCCATTTTCGAAGCGCAGCGTGGCCACGGCCGAGAGCGGCACCGGCCCGTAGGCGGTGGTTTGGATGGGAATGCGGCCCATGGCGGGCAGGCTGTTGCGGTAGTCCTCGGCCAGGCGCACGCCGATGGCGAAGCGCCGCCGGCCCTCCACGGTGCTGGCCACGGGCGCCCCGCCGATGGCGGTTTCCACCACCTCGTTTACCTGGTCCACGCTCAGGCCGTAGCGGGCCAGCTGGTCGCGCCGCAGGTCGATTTGCAAGTACTTGCCGCCCGTGATGGGGTCCACGTAGAGGTCCTGCACGCCGGGCACGCCGCCCAGCGCCGCCCGCACCCGCTGCGACACGTTATAAATCGTATCGAGCTGCTGGCCATACACTTTCACGCCCACATCGGTGCGAATGCCAGTGCTCAGCATGTTGATGCGGTTGATAATGGGCTGCGTCCAGCCATTCACCACGCCCGGTATTTGCAGCTTGCCATTCAGCTCCTCAATCAGCTTGGCCTTGGTCAGGCCCGGCCGCCACTCGGCGCGGGGCTTGAGCTGAATGATGGTTTCAATCATGCTCAGCGGGGCGTTGTCGGTGGCGGTGCTGGCGCGGCCGGCCTTGCCCAGCACGCCCTTCACCTCGGGCACCTGCATGATGATTTTGTCCTGCACCTGCAAAATGCGCTTTACCTCCGTGTTCGACACGTCGGGCTGGGTGATGGGCATGAACAGGATGGAGCCCTCATCGAGCGGCGGCATAAACTCGGTGCCCAGGCTCAGCAGCAGCGGAATGCTCACGGCCAGCAGCGCCAGGTTGATGCCGATGGTGGTTTTGCGCCACGTGAGGCACCAGTTGATGAGCGGCGCGTACACCCGCTCCAGCCCCCGGTTGATGGGGTTTTGCTCCTCAGTTTTGAACTTGCCCTTCATAAAAAAGGACAACAGCACCGGCGCTAGCGTCACGGCCAGCACCGCGTCAATGAGCAGAATAAACGTTTTGGTATAGGCTAGCGGGTGAAACAGCTTGCCCTCCTGCCCAGTCAGTAAAAACACGGGCAGAAAGGATGCTACGATAATAATCGTGGAGAAAAATATCCCCCGCGACACCTGCTTGCTGGATTTCTCGATGATGGCGAGGCGCTCGTCGTTAGTCATGGGAATGGGTTTTTATAGGTCGTTCTGATGGGGCCTCACCCCCCGGCCCCCTCTCCTTCAGAGAGGGGGCCGGGGGGTGAGGCGCCCCGTTAGCGCCGATTGGATTACCCTCGTGGTAGAGATGCCTCCTTCGTCAGCATGACGTTCTTATTTAATTCAGTAGGAGCTGCTTGCCCGTCAGATGCCGCCGCTTCCTCGGCTGCCTGGTGCAGCGCCAGGTTGCGGTACGCATTCTCGGCCATCACAATGCCGTTATCGACAATGACCCCAATAGCCAGGGCTATCCCGGTGAGGGACATAATGTTAGAGGAAATGCCGAACGCGTTCAGCAGGATGAAGCTGGCGGCGATGGTAATCGGAATCTGGAGCAGGATGCTGAGCGCGCTGCGCCAGTGAAACAGGAACACCAGCACCACCAGCGACACCACGGCCATTTCCTCCAGCAGCGTGTGCTTGATGTTGGCCACCGACTCTTCGATGAGGCCGCTGCGGTCGTACACGATGTCAAACGACACGCCGGCGGGCAGGCCCTTGGCTACCTCGGTCATTTTGGCCTTCACGCGGGTGATGACGTCGTCGGCATTTTCGCCGTAGCGCATCACCACGATGCCGCCCACGGCCTCGCCCTCGCCGTTGCGGTCGAAGATGCCGAGGCGGCTTTCGCCCGTCATCTGCACGGTGCCGAGGTCGCGCAGGCGCAGCGGCACGCCGCCGGGGCGGGTGAGCACCGGCACGTTTTCGAGGGTGGCTACGTCCTGAATATAGCCGTTCGTTTTGATGATGTAGCCCACGCCCGACTGCTCAAACTTGCGCCCGCCGGCCTCGTTGTTGTTGCTGCGCACGGCGGCCAGCACCTGCGGCAGGCTCACGTTATAATAGGTGAGCTTGGTGGGGTCCACCGTCACCTGGTACTCGGGCTGGAAGCCGCCGAAGCTGGCCACCTCGCTCACGCCAGGCACGGTTTGGAGGCCAAACTTCACGTACCAGTCTTGCAGCGCGCGCTGCTCGCCCAGGTCCAGCTTGGGGGCGTGCAGCGTGTACCAGAGCACGTGGCCCACGCCCGTGCCATCGGGGCCCAGGGTGGGGGTGAGGCCGGCCGGCAGCAGCCGCTGGGCAAAGTTGAGCCGCTCCAGCACCCGCTCGCGGGCCCAGTAGATATCGGTATTGTCATTAAAAATGACGTACACGAAGCTCATCCCAAACATGGAAGCCGCGCGCACGGCCCGCACCTGCGCTAGCCCTTGCAGGTTGGTCACGAGCGGGTAGGTTACCTGGTCCTCAATAATTTGGGGCCCACGGCCAGCCCACTCGGTGAACACAATGACCTGGTTTTCCGACAAGTCTGGGATGGCATCGAGCTTGCTGGCCCGCACCGAAAAAATGCCCCACACCAGCAGTACCGCCGCTAGCAGCAGCACGAGCACGCGGTTGCGCAGCGAGAAGGAAATAAGTTGCTCAATCATGTCTTTAGCTGTCAGCAGCTAGCTGTTAGCTGGTAGCTAACAGCTTCTTCACCTGGTAATTGAAGAAAAGCGCGCGGGGTAGCCCGGACCCGTTTGGAGAAAGCTATCAGCTGGCAGCTACTGGCTGACAGCTAAAAAACCGCACGCACGAAAGCCCCGCGGCCAACCGGCCGGGGGAGCAAGGCAACATCCAGAGACTAAACTAAAAAGGCGTGCCCGCGCACGTAGGCGGGGCACTCGGGCGGCGGGGCGGCGGCAGCCGCCCGCGGCGCGGCCGGCGCGTCGGCCGGGTAGGTGGGGGCAGGCAGCCGGTAGGCCAGGCGCAGCACGGGCGGCACGAGCCCGGCGGCCGGCGCTTGCAGCTTAAACTGCGCGGTGGTCAGCTTGACGTCCTTGATGGTGCTGCTCACCTTTTGGTTGTGGCAGCAGCCGGCGGGCTTTTTGGGCGCCGGGCAGCAGCAATGCGCCTCGCTCGCTACGGAAACCTCCGCCAGGCTTTGGCCGCAGAAGTGCATACTGTACACCAGCCCGGGGCTGGACAGCAAATAGCTCAAAAGCAGAAACAGGCTAACGAAGCGTTTCAAACGAGGGTACGGAAAGTGGGGCCGGGGCCAACGCTGTAAAGATACGTCCGCCCGCCGGGCCCGGGTTTACAGGATTCGGAAGCAGAAGTGTAAGATTTGCCCGATGTGCGCGCTGCGGTCCGCCGGCGCAGCTGGCAGCCCGCCGCCGTTATCGGCGTGGCCGATACCATCCGCGCTACCTCGGTGGCGGCCATTCGGCAGCTGCAAGCCCTGGGGCTGGAAGTGATGATGATGACCGGCGACAACCCCCAAACGGCCGCCGCCGTGGCCGCCCAGGTGGGCATCACGCGCTACTTTGCCGAGGGGCTGCCCGCCGGCAAGGCCGGTAAGGTGCAGGAGCTGCAAGCCGAGGGGCGCACCGTGGCCATGGTGGGCGACGGCCTCAACGATGCGCCCGCCCTGGCCCGCGCCGACGTGGGCCAGGCCCTGGCCACTGGCGCCGACGTGGCCAGGGAGGCCGCCGCCATTACCCTGCTGCGGCCCGACCTGCGGGGCGTGGCCACGGCCATATGCTCTCGCGCAGCACCATGCGCACCATCCGGCAAAACCTGTTCTTCGCCTTCATCCACAACGCGTTGGGTATTCCCATTGCGGCCGGGCTGCTGGAGCCGTTCATGGGGTGGCTGCTATCGCCCATGCTGGCGGCGGGGGCCATGGCGCTCAGCGCGGTGTCGGTGCTCACCAACTCGCTGCGGCTGCGCGGCTTTCAGGTTAAGAATCAGTAGCATAGCGTATTGCTCGCTAGTAAAGCCCCGCTATCTCCTCAGCTAACGAGGGGTAGCGGGGCTTTGCTGTGGAGGGGGCTGAGTTGTGCAATATCAATTTTTAAGATGACTTTTATCATATGGCCGCCCCGCTGCCCGAGGAACCTTTGTAGCGAAGTACATGCCCTGGTAAATAGGGCTTTATTGAACTGGCAAGCAAGTAATCGCCCCTGAATAAGTAGCCTGTAGCGCAGGTTGGCCGGGTGCCCTGGGTGGGCTGAGGCGGCGCGCATCTGCTGCCCGAATCGCCGGTTTCTATTGCAAGCCTGCCTTGGTTTATAGCCTGGCGGCCCGCGCCGCCACCCGATTACCGTCCACTACCCATCAGTTTATCCCTACGCTACGCCAACTACCTATTCTATGAAATAAAAAACTTACCCTCAGGAAGTTATGAAAAGTTACGAACGTTATACGGACACGTCGCAGGTGATTTTGCCGGCGTTGGATACCGTATTCATTTTTTTGGCTTTTCGGCTGGCCGACCACTCATACATGGGCCTGGTGCCGCCGGTAGAGTACTCGCCGTTTCTGTTCGTCATCTTTGCCCTGCTCTGGGGCATTTTGTCGCGCCAGTTCGCCAACATCTACCGGCTCGACCGGCTGATGAGCTACTCCGAAAAGCTGGGCCACCTGCTCTATACCTTCGCCCTGCACGCCGGCCTGCTGCTGCTGGGGGCGGTGGTGCTGCAAGTGCCGCTGCTGCCGTTTTCGTACCTGCTGGTGGTGTATGTGCTGGCCATTGATGGCATTGTGCTGGGCCGGTTTGTGCTGGCCTTTGGCTACCGCGCCTACCGGCAGTACGTGGCCAAGCCCCACAGCCGCTTCGTGATAGTGGGCACTGGGGCCAGCGGCCAGCAGCTCTACCACCTGCTCACGGGCCGCCTCACCAGCGGCGACTCGTTCAAGGGCTTTTTTGTGGCCGAGGGCGAGGTGGTGCCGGCTGCGCTGCGCCCGCTGGTGCGCGGCACCGTGGCCGACCTCAAGGACTACTGCCGCAACACGCCGCTCGACGAGCTCTATTTTGCCCTGCCCTTCCACCAGTACGCCCTCATTGAGGACCTGGCGAGCTTCGCGGCCGACAACTTCCTGTCGTTTCGCATTGTGCCCGACTACTCGGGCACGGTGGGCCGGGCCGTGGATGTGCTCTTTCACGACCGCTTGCCCATTCTCACGGTGCGGCACGAGCCGCTGGGTATCTACGCCAACCAGGTGCTCAAGCGCGGGTTCGATATTGTGTTCTCGCTGCTAGTCATTGGGTTGCTGTTTCCGGTGCTGCTGCTGCCGCTGGCGCTGCTCATCAAGCTCGACTCGCCGGGGCCCGTGTTTTTCAAGCAAATGCGGCCGGGCTGGCGCAACCAGCTGTTTCCGTGCTACAAGCTGCGCACCATGCGCCGCGACCACGGCCGCGCCGAGCTGCAAGCCTCCCGCACCGACCCCCGCATTACGCGGGTGGGCCGCTACCTGCGCAAATACAACCTCGATGAGCTGCCCCAATTCTTCAACGTGCTGCTCGGGCATATGTCGGTGGTAGGGCCGCGGCCCAATATGATGTCGCAGCTGGAAGAATACTCCAAGCACATTCGCACCTATTCGCAGCGCCACACCGTGATGCCCGGCATCACGGGCTACGCCCAGGTAAACGGCTGCCGCGGCGAAACCCGCGCCCCCCAGGCCATGGAGCGCCGCGTCGAATACGACCTTAAGTACATGGAGCGCTGGTCGTTTGGCCTCGACCTCCAGATTATTGGCCAAACCGTGCTCAACATGGTGCGCGGCGAAAAAGACGCCTTTTGAGGCTTCCGCAGAGCGTTTGTCCTTGCGCGCGCCACTGCGTTGCGCTCGCAAGGACGGGCGGTTTATATAATTCATTTAACTACTTGATAATCAGTAGATAATAGCCAGTAGCTAAATGGAAGCAACCCTCCCCAAGCGCCCGGTGCTGAACGCCCCCATCTCGACGGGCACTATGCCCGATTTTGTCGATACCATTTTGCGGCTGGGGGCGGCGCGCTCCTCGGCCTACGTGTGCTGCGCCAACGTGCACATGCTGGTGGAGGCCCACCGGCACCCGGCCTTCCGGCCGGTGCTGGCGGGGGCGGCCATCGTCACGCCCGATGGCAGCCCCGTGGCGGCGGCCGTGGGCTGGCTGGGCGGCCAGCGCCAGGCGCGGGTGGCGGGCATGGATTTGCTGCCCGCCCTGCTCGAAGCCGCCGCCGCCCGCGGGCAGTCGGTGTACTTCTACGGCACTACGCCGGCGGTGCTGGCGGCCATGGTGGCCCGCGCCGCCCGCGAGCTGCCGGCCCTGCGCATAGCGGGGGCGCACGCGCCGCCCTTCCGGCCCCTCACCCCGGCCGAGGAAGCCGCCGATGCCGCCGCCATCAACGCCGCCGACCCCGACCTGCTGTTTGTGGCCCTGGGCTGCCCGCGGCAAGAGCAGTGGATGGCCGCCCACCAGGGCCGCATTCGGGCGTGCATGCTGGGCGTGGGGCAAGCCTTTCCGGTGTATGCGGGCCTGGAGCCCCGCCTGCCGGCCTGGGCCCGCCGCCTGTGGCTGGAGTGGGCCTACCGCCTCTGGCAGGAGCCCCGCCGCCTGGCCCGCCGCTACCTCGTCACCAACTCCTGGTTTGTGTACCTGCTGGTGCGGGCCGCGCTGGGCAGGAAATCAGGAATTAAAAATTAAAAAGGAAGAATTGAAAAGAACGTCCTGCTCATCTGGCGTCCGCTTGTCGAAGCAAGTCTGCCACGTTATCCGAGCCGCTCAGCAAAACGGTAAAGATGCTCTAGTGCTTCCAGCAGGACGTTCTTTTTAATTCTTCATTCAAAAAAGACCATCTGCAAAAACAACAACAACTCTCTCTCCCAACCCAACAGCGTATGAAAGCAGTGATACTAGCCGGGGGCTACGGCACCCGCATCAGTGAGGAAAGCGGCATTCGGCCCAAGCCCATGGTCGAAATCGGCGGCCGGCCCATTCTGTGGCACATCATGAAGACCTACGCCCACCACGGCATTACCGATTTCGTGATTTGCTGCGGGTACAAGGGGCACCTGATAAAGCAGTATTTCGCCGACTATTTCCTGCAAAATTCGGACGTTACCTTCTGCCTCGACCGCCAGCAGATGAAGCTGCACCACACCCACGCCGAGCCCTGGACCGTGACCCTGGTCGATACCGGCCTCGAAACCATGTCGGGCGGCCGCCTGCGGCGCGTGCGCGAGTACCTCGATGAGCAAACCTTCTGCTTCACCTACGGCGATGGCGTGAGCGATATCGACATTCAGGCCAGCATTCATTACCACCACCAGCAGGGCGCGCAGGCCACGCTCACGGCCGTGCGCCAGCCGGGCCGCTTCGGGGCCTTCAACCTCACCGAGGCCGACCAGCGCGTGAACAGCTTCACCGAAAAGCCCGAGGGCGGCGACACGCCCTGGATAAACGGCGGCTTTTTCGTGCTGGAGCCCAGCGTGTTTGACCACCTCGACGGCGATGACACCACCTGGGAGCGCGGCCCCCTGGAGCGCCTCGCCGCCGAAGGCCAGCTGGCCGCCTACCGCCACGAAGGCTTCTGGCAGCCCATGGATACCCTGCGCGACCGCACCTTGCTCGAAGAACTCTGGCAATCGGGCAAAGCCCCCTGGAAAGTATGGGCCGCGCCGCCCGCCTGGCAGCCTAAGCCCGTGCCAGCCGCCGCTGCCCCCGCCCCCGAAACCCCGCCGCGCACCCTGCCCGTGGCGCTGCAATTAGTCGACTAAAACGGGGTTTTTTACTTAAAAATCAAGAATTAAGAATTAAAAAATCGGGAGGGAGGAAGGCTGAATCTGCGTATCCGTCAGTCAGCTTTTTTGGTCCTGAATTTTGATTTGTAAGGCATGATTTTTTGATTGACAGCGGCTAGCTAAAATTGCACGAGCTGGTTGCCTGGCCCCAGATTTTTAATTTTCAATTCTTACTTTTTAAGTAACAAAACATGTCTCATCGCATCCTCATTACCGGCAACATGGGCTACGTGGGGCCGGGCGTGGTACAGCACCTGCGCCGCACGTTTCCGGGGGCCGAACTGATTGGCTACGACCTGGGCTTCTTTGCCCAGTGCCTCACCGGCAACGGCCGCCTGCCCGAGTCGCGGCTCGACCGCCAGGTGTTTGGCGACGTGCGGGCGGTGCCCGCGGCGCTGCTGGCCGGCGTAACGGCCGTGGTGCACCTAGCCGCCATTTCCAACGACCCCATGGGCAACCTGTACGAGGACGTGACGATGGCCATCAACCACCGCGCCGGCGTGGTGCTGGCCCGGCAGGCCAAGGCGGCCGGCGTGCGCAGCTTCGTGTTTGCCAGCTCGTGCAGCATTTATGGCGAGGGCGGCAACGATGCCAAAACCGAGGACTCGGCCCTGAACCCGCTCACGGCCTACGCCCGCTCGAAGGTGGCCAGCGAGCGCGACCTGGCCCCCCTGGCCGATGCCGACTTTGTGGTAACCTGCCTGCGCTTTGCCACCGCCTGCGGCTGGAGCGACCGCCTGCGCCTCGACCTGGTGCTCAACGACTTCGTGGCCAGCGCCGTGGCCAGCGGCGAAATCAGTATTCTCAGCGACGGCATGCCTTGGCGGCCCCTCATTCATGTGCGCGACATGGCCCGCGCCATCGAGTGGGCCATTGGGCGGCCGGCCACCCACGGCGGCCAGTTCCTGGCCATCAACACCGGTTCCGACACCTGGAACTACCGCGTGCTGGCCCTGGCCGCCGCCGTGGCCGTGGCCCTGCCCGGCACCCAGGTGGGCGTGAACCCCGCCGCCGCGCCCGACCGCCGCTCGTACCGCGTCGATTTCAGCCTATACCGGCAGCTAGCCCCCGACCACCAGCCCCAGCACACGCTGGCCGCCACCATTGCCGAACTGCAAATGCAGCTGGTGGCCACGGGCTTCCGCGACGCGGCTTTCCGCACCTCGCACCTCATGCGCCTGCGCACGCTGGCCACCCTGCGCGACCAGGGCGAGCTAACCGAAGACCTCACCTGGGCCGCCCCCGCGGCCCAGGTAGCGGCCCCCACCGAGGTAGCCACCATGAGCCTGGCGTGATGCAAGGGTTCGGGAACCGCGGATGGCGCGGGGCTCTGGCCCGTGCCGGGTATTCGCGGGCCTCTGGCCCGCTCGTTGAACGAAGCTCCGCGCCGGCCGCGACAAATTACTTTTGATAAATAGCTAATTAATAACTGTTTAAGCATGATTTTTACCGAAACCAAGCTGGCGGGAGCCTTCATTATCGACTTGGAGCGCCGCACCGACGAGCGCGGGTTTTTTGCGCGCTCGTGGTGCGAGGATGAGTTTGCGGCGCACGGCATTTACCTGCCCCCGCTGCAAGCCAACCTGTCGAGCAACCCCACCCAGGGCACCCTGCGCGGCATGCACTACCAGCTGCCGCCCCACGCCGAAAGCAAGCTGGTACGCTGCACCCGCGGCGCTCTCTATGACGTGATAGTGGACCTGCGGGCCGAGTCGCCCACCTATGGCCAGTGGGTGGGAGTGGAGCTCACCGCCGATAACTTCCGGCAACTATTTGTGCCCGAGCGCTTTGCCCACGGCTTTCTTACCCTGGAGCCCAACACCGACGCCGCCTACCAGGTATCGGCCAGGTACGCGCCCGGCGCCGAGCACGGCCTGTGCTGGAACGACCCCGCCCTGGCTATTGCCTGGCCCGCCGAGCCCCGGCTCGTGTCGGCCAAAGACCAGGTGCACCCCTCTTTCGAGGAGCAGCTGGCAGTGCGCAACGCGCGGTGAGCGCGCATCGGCGCAAACGGGGCGCCCATCAGAACGACTACTTAACCAGTTAACTGCTAATTGAAATGATACTTGTTGATACTGCGCTAAAGGCGCGCCAGGCCGCGGGCCGGCCAATTCGGGTGGGCATGGTGGGGGCGGGGTTTATGGGCCGCGGTGTGGCCCTGCAAATATGCCGCTACGTGCCGGGCATGGTGCTGGCCGCCATTGCCAACCGCACGGTGGCCCAGGCCCGCCGCGCCTACAGCGAGGCGGGCGAGCTGGGCGCGCGCGAGGTATCGTCGGTGGCCGCTCTGGAGCGCTGCATTGAGCTGGGCCAGCCCGCCATCACCGATGATGCCCTGCTGCTGAGCCGCGCCGGGGGCATCGACGTCATTATTGAGGTGACCGGGGCCGTGGAGCACGGCGCGCACGTGGTGCTGGAGGCCATTCGGCACGGCAAGCACGTGGTGCTGCTCAACGCCGAACTCGATGGCACGGTGGGCGCTATTTTGAAAGTGCACGCCGACCGCGCCGGGGTGGTGTACACCGTGAGCGACGGCGACCAGCCGGGCGTGACGCTCAACCTGGCGCGCTTCGTGCTGGGCCTGGGCGTGAAGCCCGTGCTGTGCGGCAACATCAAGGGCCTGCACGACCCCTACCGCAACCCCACCACCCAGGAAGGCTTTGCCCGGCAGTGGGGCCAGAACCCGAGCATGGTTACCAGCTTTGCCGATGGCAGCAAAATCAGCTTCGAGCAGGCCGTCATTGCCAATGCCCTGGGCATGGAGGTGGCCCAGCGCGGTATGCTGGGCCCCACCGTGGCCCCGGGCACGCCCATCAGCAAGGCCGCCGAGTGGTACCCGCAGGAGCTGCTGCTGAGCGGTGGCCCCGGCATTGTGGACTACGTGGTGGGCGCCGAGCCCGGCCCCGGCGTGTTCATTCTGGGCACCCACGACGACCCCGCGCAGCAGCACTACCTCAAGCTGTATAAGCTGGGGCCGGGGCCGCTCTACTGCTTCTACACGCCCTACCACCTCTGCCACTTCGAAACGCCCACTTCGGTGGCGCGGGCCGTGCTCTTTCACGATGCCTGCCTGGCCCCCGCCGGCGCCCCGCGCGTGGAGGTGGTAACGGCCGCCAAAATCGGGCTGCACGCCGGCGACGTGCTCGACGGCATTGGCCACTACATGACCTACGGCCTGGCCGAAAACTTTCCCCTGGCCCGCCAGCAAAACCTGCTGCCCATTGGCGTGGCCGAGGGCTGCGTGCTGCGCCACGACGTGCCCAAAGACCAGGTGCTGACCTACGACGACGTGCTGCTGCCCGAGGGCCGCCTCGTGGATAAGCTGCGCCGCGAGCAAGACGCCTACTTTGGCACTCCCGCCCCCGCCCAGCAGCGCCAGTCGGTGGCCGTGCACAGCGCATAAGCTTGTTGGCGCGTATTTCACCGTAGGGCACTTGTTTTAAGAGAGGTAAAAGTGAAGAGTTAAAGTTCTATTGGTCTGTATTTTAACTATTAACTTTTGCTTTTCAGCTAAGTATGCCCGCCTGGAAACCGCATTAATGAGAAATTCATTTGCCTTGAATACTTTTCCGTTTCTCCCTAATCTTCCTTCTCACTGCTATGAGAAACACGTTAACGCCGGCTGCCCCTGGCCACCCGGTGGCCGAGCGGCCGATTAGTAGTTTGGGCCCGTCGGGGCTGGCGCTGCCCAGCGTGTTCCCGGCCCCCACGGCTGGCCCCTGCCGGTTTTGCGGCACGCCGCTGCACGTGACGTTCGTTGACCTGGGCCCCTCGCCGCTGTGCCAGGACCACGTGCGGCCCGAAGACTTCAACCGCGCCGAGGCCTTCTACGACCTGCACGCCTACGTGTGCCTCTCGTGCCTGCTGGTGCAGGTGCAGGACCTGATTGCCCCGGCCGACCTCTTTCCGAGCGACTACGCCTACTTCTCATCCTACTCGCCTTCCTGGCTGCGCCACGCCCGGTACTACACCGAGCTGGTGACGGCGCGCTTTGGCCTCGGCCCCGAGCACCTGGTGGTGGAGGTAGCCAGCAACGACGGCTACCTGCTCCAGAACTTTGTGGAGCAGGGCATTCCGGTGCTGGGCATCGAGCCGGCCGAAAACGTGGCCAACGCCGCCCGCCAGAAGGGCATCAACACCCTCAGCCAGTTTTTTGGCCTGGCTACGGCCCAGGAAGTGGCCGAGAGCTGCGGCCAGGCCGACTTGCTCATCGGCAATAACGTGCTGGCCCACGTGCCCGACATCAACGACTTCGTGGCTGGGCTGGCCGCTATTCTCAAGCCGGGCGGGGTGCTTACCATGGAGTTTCCGCACCTGCTGCGGTTAGTAACTGGTAATCAGTTTGATACCATCTACCACGAGCACTTCAGCTACTTGTCGTTCTGGACGGTGGGCCACATTTTTGCCCACCACGGCCTCACGCTGTTCGACGTGGAGGAGCTGCCCACCCACGGCGGCTCACTGCGCATTTATGCCCGCCACGCCGACTGCGCCGACCCTGCCCTGGCCGTGACGCCCGCCGTGCCCGCCCTGCGCACCTGCGAGGTGGCGGCGGGGGTGTGCGACCTCGATTTTTACCTCGATTTTGCGGCCTGTGCCAAGGAAACCAAGCGCAAGCTGCTCGAATTTTTGATTGGGGCCAAGCGCGCCGGCAAAACGGTGGTGGGCTACGGCGCGCCCGGCAAGGGCAACACGCTGCTCAACTACTGCGGCATCCGCACTGATTTTGTGGACTATACCGTCGATTTGAACCCCCACAAGCAGGGCAATTTCCTGCCCGGCACCCGCCTGCCCATCTACCACCCCGACCGCATCCTCAAAACCCGGCCCGACTACCTGCTCATTCTGCCCTGGAACCTGCGCGAGGAAATAATGGAGCAAATGGCCGTTATCCGCACCTGGGGCGGGCAGTTTGTGGTGCCCATCCCGGAGGTGTGCGTGTATGCCTGAGGGAGTAAGCCCCGGTCCGCCGGCGCGAACCGGCCGACCGGTTGTCGTTGCGCAATCCTGCCGGTTTCAACGATAACCGGTTGCCTAATACCCTCAAAAACAACTGGTTACTTGCGCCTTAGCCTGCTCCCCTTAACCACAACCGGTCGGCCGGCTCGCGCCGGCGAACCGGGGCTTAGTAGTCGGTTCAGCGCAAGCAGAGTTTACTCATAAAATACTAACTAATAAGACGTTAGCCTAATGCTAAAGCTTGGCCTGCCTGCCCAGGGCCTGCGCGTGCTGTGCCTAGGCGCGCACTGCGACGACATTGAGATAGGGGCCGGCGGCACGCTGCTGCGCCTGCTGGCCGCCGGCCAGGTGCAGGCCGTGCGCTGGGTGGTGCTGGCCGCCACCTCCGCCCGCGCCCAAGAGGCCGAAGCCTGCGCCGCTCAGTTTCTGGTCGCCGCGCCCACCCCGCCCCAGGCCGAAATTACCGTGCACCGCTACCCCGACGGCCGCCTGGCCCAGCACTACGAGGCCATAAAAGCCGACTTTGAAGCCCTCAAGGACTTTGCCCCCAACCTCATCCTGACCCATTACCAGCACGACCTGCACCAGGACCACCGCCTGGTGTCGGAGCTGACCTGGAACACATTTCGCAACCACCTTATCTGGGAATACGAGATTCCGAAGTACGACGGTGACCTGGGCAACCCGGCCTGCCTGGTGGCCCTCACTGCCGCCGAGCTGGCCCGCAAGGTGGCGCTGCTGCTGGCCGGCTACCCCAGCCAGGCCGGCAAGCACTGGTTCGACGCCGAAACCTTTGGGGCGCTGGCCCGGCTGCGCGCCATGCAAGCCGGCGGCGACTGCCGGTACGCGGAGGGGTTTTACGTGCGTAAAATGTTGATTTGAAGTAGATTAATCGTTCCGGGGGGTGAGGTGCCCGCCAGAACGACCACTGCCCTCCCCAATATTCCAACTAACCCCATGCTCCCCACCGCTCTCCCTGCCCTTGCACTGCCTGCCGCACACCCACCCATGGGGCCCGGCGAGCAGCTGCACGCGCTGGTGCGGCGGCTGTTTCCCATTTGCCGCAGCATCACCGGCGACGGCGTGCGCCAGACGCTGGCCATTTTGGGCGAGTACCTGCCCGGCTTGCAGGTGCACGAGGTGCCCACCGGCACGCCCGTGCTCGACTGGACGGTGCCCCGCGAGTGGAACATCCGCGAGGCCTGGGTGAAAAACCAGCGCGGCGAGAAAGTAATTGATTTTGAGGCGAATAACCTGCACCTGGTGGGCTACAGCGTGCCCGTGCGCCGCTGGGTAACGCGCGCCGAGCTGGAGGAGCACCTGCACTCGCTGCCCGAGCAGCCCGGCCTCATCCCGTACCGCACCGCCTACTACGCCGAGGCCTGGGGCTTCTGCCTGGCCCACACCGCGCGCCTGGCCCTCACCGACGATACCTACGAGGTGTGCATCGACAGCACGCTGGCCCCCGGCGCGCTCACCTACGGCGAGCTGCTGCTGCCCGGCGAAACGGAGGACGAAATCCTGCTCTCGTGCCACATCTGCCACCCCGCGCTGGCTAATGACAACCTCTCGGGCGTGGCCGTGGCTACGTACCTGGCGCGGCACCTGGCCCGCGAGCCGCGCCGCTACAGCTACCGCTTCGTGTTTGTGCCCGGCACCATTGGCTCGCTCACCTGGCTCAGCCGCCACTTCGACACCGTGGGGCGGGTGCGGCACGGGCTGGTGCTCACGCTGCTGGGCGGGCCGGGGGCGTTCACCTACAAGCAGTCGCGCCGCGGCAATGCGGTGGTCGACCAGGCGGCGGCGCTGGTGCTGGCGCAGGCCGGGGTGCCGCACGCGGTGCGGCCGTTTTCGCCCTACGGCTACGACGAGCGCCAGTACTGCTCGCCGGGCTTCAACCTGCCGGTGGGCTGCTTCTCGCGCGCCCCGTTTGGCGAGTTTGCCGAGTACCACACCTCGGCCGACAACCTCGATTTTGTGCGCCCCGACCAGCTGGCCGAGTCCCTGGACCTGGTGCAGGAGCTGCTGGCCGTGCTCGATGCCAACCGCCGCTACCGCAGCCGCAGCCCCTACGGCGAGCCCCAGCTGGGCCGCCGCGGCCTCTACAAAAACGTGGGCGGCGGCCTCGACGGTGCCGCCTGGCAAATGGCCCTGCTCTGGGTGCTCAACCTCTCCGACGGCCAGCATACCCTGCTTCACATTGCCGAGCGGGCGGGCCTGCCTTTTGCGCAGGTGCACCAGGCTGCCATTGCCCTGCAAGGCACCGATTTGCTGGAGCTGCTGCCCGATTGAGGGCGACAACTACCCCCTCAAGCAGGTACCAAACAACGAAGCTGATTCTTATGGACACCTTACTGAAAGAGCCCGATGTACCGGCTCCGCCCGCCGCCCCGGCACTGCTCACGCCCGCCAGCTTTACTGGCTCCCGGGCGTTGCAGGCAAGGCTGCACGCGGCCATCCCCGGCGGGGCGCACACCTACGCCAAGGGCGATGACCAGTTTCCGGAGTTTATGGCTCCCTGCCTGGTGCGCGGCCACGGCTGCCGCGTGTGGGATGTCGATGATAATGAGTTCGTTGAGTATGGCATGGGGCTGCGGGCCGTTACGCTGGGGCACGCCTTTCCGCCCGTGGTGGCGGCCGCCCAGCAGCAGCTGAGCCTGGGCACCAACCTGGGCCGCCCCACCCGCCTGGAGCTCGAAACGGCCGAAGAATTCCTGGCCTTCACCCAGGCCGGCGACATGGTAAAATTTGCCAAAAACGGCTCCGACGCCACCACGGCCGCCGTGAAGCTGGCCCGCGCCTACACCGGCCGGCCGCTGGCCGCCGTGTGCCAGGACCACCCTTTTTTCTCGACCGACGACTGGTTTATCGGGGCCACGCCCATGGCGGCGGGCGTGCCGGCGGCCGTGCGGGCCCTCACCGTGGGCTTCCGCTACAACGACCTGGCCAGCGCAGAGGCCCTCTTTGCCGCCCACCCCGGCCAGGTGGCCTGCCTGCTGCTGGAAGTAGAGAAGGACGTGCCGCCCGCCCCCGGCTTTCTGGAAGGCCTGCGCCGGCTGTGCGACCGCGAGGGCAGCGTGCTGGTATTTGATGAGATTATCACTGGCTTTCGCTGGCACAACCAGGGCGCGCAGGGCCGCTACGGCGTGCGCCCCGACCTCAGCACCTGGGGCAAGGCCCTGGCCAACGGCTTGGCCCTGGCCGCCCTCAGCGGCCGCCGCGAGCTTATGGAGCGCGGCGGCCTGCACCACCCGCACGAGCGCGTGTTCTTACTCTCAACTACTTACGGGGCCGAAACCCACGCCCTGGCCGCCGCCCGCGCCGTCATGCGCACCTACGCCAACGAGCCCGTAGTGGCGCACCTGCACGCCCAGGGCGAGCGCCTGCGCCGGGGCCTGGAGCGCGCCGCCCACGACCAAGGGGTGGGCGAGCACTTCCGGGTGCTGGGCCCCGCCTGCTGCCTGGCCTACGGCACCCGCGACGCCGACGGGCAGCCTTCCCAAGCCTTCCGCACCCTGTTTTTGCAGGAAACCCTGCGCCGCGGTCTGCTGCTGCCCTCCTTCGTTATCAGCTACGCCCACACCGACGCCGTGGTAGACGACACCGTGGACCGCGTGCACGCCGCCCTCGGCGTGTATCGCCGCGCCCTCGAAGACGGCATCGGCGGCTACCTGCTGGGCCGCCCCGTGAAACCGGTATTTCGGGCGCATAACTGATTCAGCAGCAAAGCTTAGTACGCGGATGGGCGGATGGCACAGGGTAGAGCCCCGCGCCATCTGCGTAGCAGCACTACCTGACGCGCCTAGCCGCCGGCTACAAGCTCTCGGCCAGGGTGGCCGCTTCTGTGGCTAGCGCCAGCGCTGCGACCCAGGTAATGGCATTGAATACCAGTTTTATGGGTAGCCAGCGCAGCGCCACCGGCAGGCCCTGCAAAGCGGGCAGCTTCAGGAGCTTGAGTACGCGGCGGGCGGTGGCCGCGTCGTGCCGACGCAGCGAGCGGTAGGCCCCCGCCAGCACAAACTGGTTGAAAAACTGCGCCTGGGCCTGCCGCAGGCGCGGGGCCGGCAGCAGCCCCTGGGCCTGGGCTTTGGTAAAAATGCGCAGCAGCAGCTCCACCGTGTGTTCGTTGAACATGCTGGTGGTGAGCGCCCCCTCGTGCACAGTATAGGCGGCAATGCAGCCGGGCACCAGCAGCACGCCCCACTGGCCAAAAAACCGGGCCCACAGGTCCGTATCGTCGGTGTCTTCCTGGGCGGGGTCGGGCGGGGTGGCCAGGTAGGCGGCGCGGCTGGCCACCAGCGCCGGAATGCGCACCCACGACGAATCGGTGAGCACCCGCGTGAGCGCCTGCACCGGGGCCAGCCAGCGCCGGTGGCTGGGGTACTGGCGGCGCAGCACGCGCTTGCGCGCATCCACCACATCGACGCCGAAGAGCAGCACCTCGTGCTGGCCGCGGCTGGTGCGCAACTCGGCTACCAGCCGCGCCAGGCCGCCGGGCCGCAGAAAATCGTCGTCGTGCAAATGGTACAGGTAGTGGCCCCGCGCCCGCCGGATGCAGGCCGCGAAGTTGTCGGCGGCGGTGCTGCCGGGCGCGTTGCGGTAGTAGCGCCACTGCCCGGCCGGCTGGCGGCGCAGCCCCAGGCGCGCCACGCGCCCGCCCAGGTCGTTGGCCGTTGAGTTGTCCGACACCAGCACCTCTACCTCGGGCGGCAGCGGGCCCAGCGAGCGCAACGCCCGGGCCAGCAGCCCCGGCCGGTGGTAAGTGGGCACGCAAATGCTGAGCAGCGGCGGCGGTGCCAGCGCGGGCCGCCAGCCCGTGCGGGGCAGCGCGGCCGGCGCGGGCGCAGCGGCCCGCGGTGCGGGTAGGTGCGGGCTGTCTTCAAACGCTGCTGTGGGAGGGCGCGTAGCCCGCGCCTGCACCAGCCGGCGGCTGGCCAGCAGGCCGTGCCGGTGCTGCCACACGTAGCTAAGCGCCTTCAGCGAGGTGCGCTCAAACAGCATCAGGTAGAAAATAATGAACACCTGCCGGGGCAGGGCCTGCACCAGCATGGCCGGCACCTGGCGGGCGGGCGTGTTCTTCACTAGCAGCAGCCACTGGTTTTTCACGGCGTCGGCCTTGAGGGCACCGCCCAGCCGCCGCCGCACGGCCAGGCTGGCCGGCAAAAACTGGCGCGGGTGCAGCGCCCGGCAGGCGGGCTCAAACACCGTGCGCCAGCCGTAGAGCTGGCTGCGCCAAGCCACGTCCCAATCCTCCTTGTGGGCAAAAAAACGGGGGTCGAAAAACGCGCCCTCCACCCGCAGGTCGTCGATGCAGAGGCGGCGCAGCAGGGGCAGCGCGCCGTCGGCCCCGGCCACGTCGGTGCGGGCCAGAGGGCCGGCCTCGCTCAGGCGCTGGCCGTGCAGGCGCAGGCCAAAGCGCCCGCCCGTGCGCCGCAGCATACCGGCGCTGTCGATGCGCGGGTCGGGCTCGGTGGTTTGCAGCAGCAGGCCGCACACCGTGCCAATGCGCGGGTGCTGGTGCATGGCGGCCACGGCGCGCGCCAGGTAGTCGGGGGCCATTTCCACGTCGGGGTTCACCAGCAGCACCAGCTCGGTGGCGGTGCGGTCGAGGGCATAGTTGTGGCCCCCGCAAAAGCCGGTGTTGGTGGGCAGCGCGTGCAGGCGCAGGCGGGCATCGGTGGCGGCCAGCGCCTGCACGCGGGCGCGGGTATCGTCGGCCGAGGCGTTATCGACCACCCACAGCTCAAAGTCGGTATAGGTCTGGGCCAGGGCCGAGCGCAGGCAGGCCTCGATCGAGTCGGCGCTGTTCCAGGTTACGACGGAAAGTAAGACGTTGGGCATTTTTAGGTAAAATACTGACTACTAAATAATTAATAGAAAACTAACTTGCCTCTGTCAGTGCCGGAGCCTGCGCGCGCGCCGTGGCCAGCAGCTGGGCCAGGGCCGGCACGTCCACGGTGAGGTCGCCGAGGCGGTCGGCCCCGGCCCCGGCCCCGTCGCCCGTGCCGGCGCTCACCAGCGGGTAGTGGTGCATGTCGAGGCGGGCCGACATTTCCAGAAAATCGGCCACCACAAAGTGGTAGGGCAGCAGCTCGACCAGCGTGGTGCCGGGCGCGCAAAAGCCGATATTGGCCAGCCCGGCCCCCACCGGCGACACCAGCACGCGGGCCTGGGCAAACAGGGCTACTTTCTCGGCAAAGCTCAGGTCGCTCAGGGCGTAGGTGGCGAAGCCCAGCGGGTGCAGCAGGGCCTCTACCTCGGCCTCGTTGCGCACGCGGCGCACGGCGGCATCGCGCCGGCTGATGTACACGAGCGGGCTAAACTGCCGCGTTACCCGGGCGGCGGCCGCCAGGTAGGCCGTGCGCATAAAGTCGAAGGTCCAGCGCGGGAAGTGCCGCCCGCGCCCGCGCACGGCCGAGGGCACCACCAGCCGGTCGGCCAGCAGGTGGCGGTGGGTTTGCACGTCGAGCAGGCGCTCGGGGGCCACGCCCAGCAGGCCCATGGTTTCCTGCACAAAGCGGTTGTGACGGTCGTACACCAGGAAGTAATCAATTGATTGCCAGAGGCCCGCTTCGCGCACCAAGTGCAGGCGGGGCAGCGAGTCGAGTAGCCAGTGCGAGTAGTTGCCCATGGCCGCGCCGCCGCCGCTCAGCAGGCTGCACACGGTGCCGGCCACCGGCACGGGCGGCAAAAAATACCGCTGCCGAAAAATGTTGTTGTCCTCGGGCCGAATCAGGTTCCAGACCTTTTTGGCAAACTGAAAAGAGGCATCGCCCACCAGCCGGCCGTCGGCGGCTATCACGGCCACGCTGTCGTAATTGTCGGCATACACGCGGCCCTGCGCCAGCGTGAGCACGAAGGCGGGCGGCGTGGCTTCCTCGCGGGCGGGCTTCTCGTAGGGCACGCACAGGTCGTAGAACTCGGCCGAGAAGGCGAGCCGCGAGGTGTGGGCGGGCATTATCTCGTGGTAGGCGGCCCCGCTGCCGGCGCGGGCGGCCAGGGGCTGGCTTTCGGCGTGCACACCCACCGGGCGGTAGTGCAGGTTGTGGGGCACCAGTTCGCGCAGTATGCGGCCGGCGCGGCGTTGTATTCGTTGTAGCATAGCCAAAGAGTGAGAATGGGAGGGCGGGGTTGAAAAAAGCAGCACAGGCCGCAACCCGCAGAGTGCCAGGGCTAACTAGCGGCCCTTGGCGAGCTAAAAGTAGGCGGCCCCCGGGCCCGCCACATTGATTTTCCTCACTTCCCGCCAACTAGCCGCGCCGCGCAAATTTCTCAGCCGGGCGCCACGCCAAAAAGGCCTGCCCCCAGTTGGGAGCAGGCCTTTTTGACAACGCCTTTGGGGGGAATTAAAAATGAAGGATTAAAAATTAGCAGCTAAGAAACTGGTAATTAAATTTTTAATCCTTCATTTTTAATTCCTTCCAAAAGCGCTCGGTAAACAGGCGGTAGCAGGCGGCTACTCGCTTTTGAGCAAGCCAATGGTTTTGCCTTGCAGCGAGCCGCTGGCAAAACGCACCACGTAGGTGCCGGGGGCCAAGTCGCCCACCTCCAGCAGCTGGCTCGACAGGCCGGCCGGGAAGTTGAGCGTGGCCTGGCGCAGCAGCGTGCCCATGTGCGAGAGCACTTGCACCACTACTTGCTCGGCCTGGGCCACGGTGGCTTCTACCTGCACCCGCGACTGGCCGCTGCCGAGCGGATTGGGGTAGAGGCTGGCCGGGGCGGTAGCTACGGCACTATGGGCAGCTACGGCGCTGCTGCTCAGGGTGCTGGCCAGGCTGGCGCTGCTGGCTTGCTGCCACACCTCCACGCCCGACAGGTTGACGGTGCCGCCGCTGCCAGTGAGCTTAATGGTGCCATTGCTGACGGTAACCGGGTAGGGGCCTACCTTGGCCCAGGCACCGGCCGCGCCGGTTTTGAGGTTGCTGGCCACCGTCTGGCCGTTCAGGGCCAGGCTATAGGTTTCGGAGAAGTTGTCTTCCCACACGTAGGCCGATACCAGGTAGGTACCGCTGGGCACGTTGGTCAGCTGAAAGCTGAGGTTGTTGCCGTACTGGCACGAGCGCAGCATGGTGGCCCGGTTGGCATCGGTGCTGGGCGCAAGGCCCTGGCTTTGCAGGCTATACGCGCTGCCATTGGCCGAGTAGCTGGGGGCCGAAGAGCCCTCCCAGGGGTTGCCGTCGATGGTGGCGGCGCTGCCGTTCAGGTTGATGGCCCGGTAGAAGCTGGTGGTGGTGGGCTCGGTGGTGGGGGGGGTGGGCACGGGGGCCGGCGCGGTAGCGGTGCTGCCGCCGGCGGTCCACAGCTCAAGGCCCGACACGTTGGCGGTGCCGCCGCTGGTGCCCACGGTGAGCGTGCCATTGGTGGCGGTGGCCGGGTAGGGGCCGAGGCGGTCCCAGTGGCCAGCCGCGCCGCTGTTGTAGCTGGCCTGCGCCACCTTG
Organism: Hymenobacter sp. H14-R3; assembly: GCF_030063445.1. GTDB lineage: Bacteria > Bacteroidota > Bacteroidia > Cytophagales > Hymenobacteraceae > Hymenobacter. Next base: position 21,978 of record NZ_JASITD010000025.1, read on the forward strand.
CCGTTTACCAACACGTTAAACGTTTCAGCATCGTTGTCTTCCCACACGTGCAGGTACACCAGGTAGCTGTCGTTGGGCACGCTGGATGCGGTTAGCACCACGTTGTTGCCGTAGGCGCTGGAGCGCAGCATGGCGGCCCGGCTGGCATCGGCGGCCGGGGTCAGGGCTACGCCCTGGTTGGCAAACGTACTGGCCCCGCTCACGCGCAGGCCCGTGCCGGCACCGGCGTTCCAGCTGTTGCCGTCGATGGTGGTGGCATTGCCATTAATGTTGAAGGCCCGGAAAAACTTCTGGCCCGAGCCTGGGGCGGGGGCGGGGGCGGGGGCGGGAGTTGGTTCCGGGGCCGGTTCCGGGGCGGGGGCCGGGGCCGCTATGGTAGGCTTCGTGCCGGAGGTGAGGCCCGGCGTCACGTTATTTTCCTGCAGCTTTTGCTGCCACAGCACCAGCTCGTTTTGCTCCGTTTGGTAGGTGATGGGGTTGGGCAGGCTGGTGTTGTTGCCAAACGTGATGTTGAACTGCTGGTTGAAGCTCTTGTTGTCGTCCGCGATGTCGAAGCGGTTGGGGTAGGGCTTGTTGGGCCCGTGCGATACGTAGCCCACCACGTTGTCGTGAATCGAGAAGTCGCCAAAGGCCTCCCGCGGCAGCTTGCGGTAGAAGTTAGACGGGTAGATGCCGGCATACACGGCCACCAACTTGCTGCCGTTGGGCAAATATGCGCTCATTACCACGCGGTTATGGTCTATCTCGCCATTGCGCCCCACGGGCAGGTTAATGGCCCCGTTGCAGTTGCTGACAAACTGGTTGTGGTCGAGCCGGAAAAAGCGGGTGCAGGTGGCCGCCGTGTTGCCGTCGCCGTCGGTGGTAAAGCCCGAGCCCGAAAAATCGCCCGAGGTAGCTACCACCGGGTACGAGCCCTGTAAGTAGTTGTCGTGAATACGGATGGGGCTGCTCTCGGTGCCGCTGCTCGAAAACAGGTTGATGATGTCGCCCGATGAGCTTTTGTTGGGCTCCGAAACCACCTGGTTCCAGCTGATGTCCACGTTGGCCAGGTGCTGCACAGTGTTGAACAGCGCAAAGCAGCCCGAGTTGGTACTGCCGTTGCGGGTGCGCGCATCGAGGTTAACGACCTGGTTGTAGCGCATCCGGATGGTCTGGCTCGCCGAGCCATCGCCCACCCAGCGGTCCAGCGTCACGCCCTTGGTTTGCTCCAGGTAGTTGTGCTCCATCACCAGGTTTTTGCCCCGCAGCATATACAGGAACTCCCCTTTCTGCTTGTTGTCGATGGTGGGGGTGGTGCCGTAGCCCCGGCACTCGCGCACGGTGAGGTCGGTGCCCGTGCGGTCGGCATAAATCAGCTCGCCCGGTCCCACCAGGGTGCAGTTTTGCAAAATTACCGGTTCCGTAGTCCGGATAGAAACGGCCGGTACCACCGAGTTGGTACTCTTATAATTGCCGGTGTAGGTACCCCCCTTGGTAATAATCAGGGGCTCCGAAAACGTTACGCCGGGAACCTGGGCTTGCCCGCAGGCCGCATTAAGTAGCAGTAGCACCATGAGTAGCCAGCCCGTGAGCTGGGTGCCGATAAGGCGCGTTGCATACGCAGCCGGCACGGCAATGGTAAATGACTTTTTTTGCATTATTCCGATAAGAATCAAGTATCCGTTAAGATGAATTTTTAATGATTTTAGTAATCCCACTAGTGAGCAGAAAAAATAAAAAGTAGTTTAACCCTATTTTTGAATGCGGCTAAAACTAGTTAAATAAACTTATTGTCATTCTTGAAAATTAGGTGTAAAGTAGCCATCCGCACGCAGGAGCAACCTGGGTGAGTAATAGGCAGGCCAGCTAGCTGAACCTAGGTAAACCCTTGAATTAGTGAGGCTATTGCCGTGGTAAACTCATTTCTCTCCTCTCATCCAACAACACCGGCGGCACTTTTTTGATAGTTGCAGACCAAATAAAATCTGTATGAAATAATTTGGTCTGCAGCAAACGGAACAGCGTGCCTGCTGCCTTAAACAACAAAAAAACATAAAGCCTCTGCGTGAGGCCACTACAAATATACTCGGCCCCTACAAATCTGACAACTCTATTAGAAAATCGCGATTGAACTTTAAGAAGAGTCATTGTAAATTCAAAAGCCAAAAATTAGCCTCTCGCTACCGAGAGGCTAATTTTTGGCTACCGCGAAAAAACAGTTTTTTTTTGCTAACTACCTTAAAAAACAGCCTACTAACTACTCCCTTCGGCGTACTGGCCGGGTGCATAAAGGGCCAGCAGCCGCCGCAGCGACCGCGTTAAGCTGAACTGTTGCTGGGCCTGCTGGTAGCCGGCCTGGCCCAGCTGCGCCCGCAGCTGGGGGGCCGCGGCCAACTCGGCCAGGGCCGTAGCCAACGCGCCGGGCTGCGGGGCCACGAGGCGGCCGGTGTGGTGGTCGCGCACCAGCTCGCGCAGGCCCGGCGCGTCGTAGGCCACCGCCGGCACAGCGCACTGCTGGGCTTCGAGCAGCGAGATGCTGAGGCCCTCGAAGTGCGACGTCATCAGGTAGATGTCGCTGGCAATGAGCACGCTGCGGATATCCTGCAGCTGGCCCAGAAACCGCACTTCGGCCCGCAGGTTCAGGGTGGCGGCGTAGGCCTGCTCGGCGGCGTGCAGGTGGCCGTCGCCCACGTGCAGGTACACCACGCGGGCCGCCACGGTGGGCGGCAGCAGGCTCAGGGCCGTGAAAATGGCGTGGTGGTTTTTGCTTTCGATGCAGCTACCCACCGACACCAGCACCAGCTGCCCGGGGGCCAGCCCCAGGGCTTGGCGCGCCTGGGTGCGCTCGGCGGCCGAGCGGGCCGGAAAAAACCGCGTTGTATCCGTCCAGTTGGGTACCAGGGTGGTGGGGTTGAAGCACACGCGCCGCTCGGTGGCCTGCACCGCCGCGCCAATGGCCACGAACCGCACTCCCAGCAGCCGGCGCGCCAGCAGCCGCAGCGTGGCCCGCTTGGCCCGCACCAAGCCCTTGAAATTGAAGTTGTTGTGCACCGTGTGTACGAAGCGCGGCACCCCCGCCTGCCGCGCCGCCAGGCCATACCAGAAAAAATCCTGCTCGGTGTGGTTGTGCACCACGGCAAAGCGGTGCTGGCGCAAAAATCGGCGCAGGGCGGGCATATCGGGCCGCTGGCCCGCGGCGTAGGGCAGGTAGTGCACGGTGTAGCCGGCCGCCTCCAGGGTGGCGGCGTAGTCGCTGGCGGCCGGGGGCGAGTCGCTGAGAATGTGCAGCTCCAGCCCCTGCGCCCGAAAGTCGGCGGCGGCTACCCGCAGCATAATCTCGGCCCCGCTAAAACGCAGCGCGTGCAAAATGTGCAGCACCTTGCGCGGCGGGCCGCCGGGCGCGGCCGGCGCGGGCGCGGGTGGCGCGGCCGGCGCTACGGTGAGTAACAAGTTATTCATAATGAGCACTTTATATAAAAAGCCGCGCGCCAGCTAGTGCAAAAAATAGCCCACCAGGCGGCGGGTGTAGCCGTTGAGCAGGCACAGGGGTACGTAGGGCCGGGGGCAGTTTTTGAGGGCGAAGTGGGTGAAATTGCGCAGGTTGCCGCCGCCCCGAATGCCAAACAGGTGCTGGTAGTAGCCGCGCAGGCTGCGCACGCGGCGCGTTTGTTCCTGGCCGCTTTCGTCGGGGTAGGTGCGCAGGCGGGCCTCGTAGTTGCAGAGCACCGGAAAGCCGTGGCGGCGCGCCACGCTGGTGTAGTCGTAGTCGGCCAGGTAGTGGGGCAGGCGCTTTTCGTCAAACAGCCCGATGCGCTCCAGCACCGCCCGCGGAATGAGCAGCCCCCGGCCCGGCAGGTACGACACGGGGTGCAGGCCGTGGCGGGCGGCGGGCGGCAGCTCGCGCAGTAAATCGTGGCGGCGGTGCAGCAGCCAGTCAAACCGCTCGCCGCCGTACACGGGCTCGCCGGTGGCCAGGTCCAGCTCCAGGGCCCCGAGCACGGCGGTGGGGTGGTGGGCGGCGGCGGTCAGCATCTGGGCCACAAAATCGGGCTCGGCCACCAGGTCGTTATTGAGGGTCATGACCTGGGTGGCCCCCTCGGCCAGGGCCCGCCGGATGCCCAGGTTCACGCCGGCCGTCCAGAACAGGTTGCCGTCGCCGGTTTCTACCAGCACCTCCCCAAACTCGCGGGCCAGCGCCGCGGCCGTGCCGTCGGTCGAGCCATCATCGACCACAATGGTGCGGAACGCCGCGGTGGTTTGCTGCCGCAGCGAGAGCAGGCAGTCGCGGGTGAACGCCCACCGGTTGAAAACGGGAATAACGATGTAGAGCATGAGATGGGAAGATTTGCGCGGGGCCCCGTGAGGTGCCCCGCGCGCAGGGCAGTTCAATGCAGTTAACTACTTATCCGGTAACTAGTTGCGTGGCAACATGGTCGGCGCGGGTCGGCGCGGTCGGCTGCCCGCCGGCCACCACGCCCGTATCGGCGAGCAGGGCCAGCAGGCGCTGCACGCGGGCGGGCCAGGTTTGGGCGCAGGCAAAGGCGTAGCTGGCCTCGCCCATGCGCAGGCGCTCGGCGGGGTGGTGGTAGAGGTGCTCCACGGCGCGGGCCAGGCCGGCGCTGGTAGCGGCCGGGCTCTCGACCGGCACCTTAATGGCGGCCGCGGCCGGAATGAAGGTGCGCGCGCCCTGGTGGTTGAGGGTGATGATGGGCAGGCCAGTGGCCATGGCCTCCATAAACTGCGAGGCAAAGGAGTCGCGCAGGCTGGCGAACATAAATACGTCGTGGGTTTCCATCATTTCGCGCACTTCGAGCCACGGCACGCCGCCGCGCCAGGTTACGCGGTCGGCCACCTGGTACTGGGCCAGCCAGCCGGGCACGCGGTCGCGCAGGGGCCCATCGCCGAGCACGGTGAGGTGCCAGCGCACCTGCGGGTCTACCTGCTGCAGGGCATCGAGCACCAGGGGCAGGGCCTTGTTGGGGTAGAGGCGGCCCACCCACAGCAGGCGCAGCACGGGGCCGGGCGTGCGCACGGGCAGCTCGGCGCCGTGAAATTTTTCGGGCAGGCCGGTATCCAGAAACAGCTGCACCTGCTTGGCCCCAAGGTGGCGGGCCAGGTCGGCCGACTCATCATTAGAAGCCAGCACCAGCGTGGTATTGCGCAGGTTTTGGCGCAGGTTGAAATCGAAATGCGTGAGCACCCAGGTGAAGGCCGAGCGCAGGGTTTCGGTGCGAAACCAATCGGGCACGTACTGCCGGAACGCTATCGGGGCCTTCTGGGCGCCGCCCACCGGGCCATATACCGTGGGCCGGCCCAGCCGCCACAGCCACGACCCCATCTTGAGGCTGCTGTACGACACGTGGTGCACCAAATCGAAGCCCACCTGCTGCTGCAGGGGCCGCGCCCGCCGCCAGGCCAGAAACTGCCATACCATATAGTGCAGGTACACTCCAAACTGCCAGCGGTACAGAAACTGCACCAGCGCGGGCACCGCCAGGTAGTGAAAGTGCAGGCGCTGGGCGGCCGGCTCGGTGGCGTGGCGGGCCAGGTAAGTCGCTATGGCGGGCTGGTTTTCGGGGTCGGTGAAGCACCACACGTTTTGCCCGGTGCTGGCGTATTCCCAGGCCCAGTGAAAGGCGTTGCCGCCTTCGCCACCCTGCTCGGGGTTGCAGGCGAAGGCCGAGAGGAGAATGTTCATCGTAGCTCAGGGGTAAGAAGTGGCGAGGAAAAAGTGGCGGGCGCCGGCGGGGCCGGCGGGCCGGCCCGCAGCCCCGGCAGCCAGCGGCCGAGCTTGCTTTTGACCCGGCTCAGCATAAACTGCTGAAAAAAATGCGCGTCGCGGCGCTGGTCGCGCAGCACGTGGCGGGGGTGGGTGAGCGGAAACGCCAGCTCGTGGGTGGGCACGGCGGCCAGCTCGTCGTGGGCGTTGTGGGTGTGGGTGGCGTGGTCGCCAAAGCCAATGTTGCCCACCAGGTTGGTAGCCGGCACAATGCACAGGCCCGAGTTGGCAGCCACTGCAAAGTGCCACTGGTAGTCCCACACGTGGGCGGGGGCGGGCAGGGCGCGCACCCCGGCTATCTTGCCCAGGCGGTAGCGCGCCTCCAGCCCCGAGCTGTAGGCCCGGCCCAGCGCCCCGCTGGCCCGCACGGCCTCAAAGCTGGTGAGGTCGAAATCGAACAGCGCCCAGGCCCGCCGCCAAGTGGCCCAGCCCCAGCTGTTTACCTGCGCCGAAAAGTAGTAGGCGGGCGCGCCGGGCGGGGGCGGCTGCTGGCCCTCGGCGCTGAAATTATTACCCCCAATGTGCATCACGCGGGCATCGTGGCGGTAGCGGGCCAGCAGCTCGTGGCAAAAGCCGAAGAAGCTGGGGGCCGGCACGCAGTCATCTTCCAGAATAATGCCTTCGGGCTCGTGCGCAAAAAACCAGCTGATGGCCGTGGCCGGGCCCAGGCCGCAGTTCAGGTTTTGGTCCTGAAACAGCGTTTGCACCTGGCAGGGCCAGTCGATGCCGTCGAGCACCAGCTGGCGGGTGGCCGCGCAGGTGGCGGCATCGGTGGGGTGGCCGGGGCGGGGGCCGTCGGCCGCCACGTAGAGGCGGGCCGGGCGCGCCCGCCGAATGGCCGCCAGCACCTGCCGCGTAGTATCGGGCCGGTTGAATACCAGCAGCAGCACCGGCGGCGCGGGCTGCGGGGGGCGGGCCGCGCTCATGGCAGCTGCGGCACCGCCGCTACGGATAAGGCCACTTCTGCCGTCTGTAATTCCGCGGCCGCCACCACTATCTCCGCGCCCTCGGGCAGCCGCTCGCGGGCCAGCATAGTGCGGTAAATATCCAGGGTGCGCTGCGTAATGGTGGCGGGGTCGTGGCGGGCGCGGGCCACGCGCATGGCCTGGCGGCTCAGGCGCTGGCGCAGGGGCTCGTCGCGGCACAGGCGCAGCACCTGGTCGGCAATGTCGCGCGGGTCGAGGCGGGCGCCCAGGCCCGTGCGCTCGTGCGTTACCAGCGAGCCCACGCCGCCCACCAGCGTTACCACCACGGGCAGGCCCGCCACCTGGGCCTCGCACACGGTGTTGGGGCTATTATCGAGGTAGGAGGGGTGCAGCAGGCAAAACGACTCCTGCATGAGGGCTTGCAGGGCGGCCGTGTTTTGCATGCCCCGCAGCTCCAGGTCATCGGGGCCAATGGCCGTAAGCTTCTTACGCTTAATGTGTTGCTGCACCACCTCGGGCTCGGTCTGGCCCACAATGGTGAGCTTGGCCGGCACCTGCTGCCGAATGAGGTCGAAGGCCTCCAGCACCTGGCGGTAGCCCTTCATGGTTTGCGAGCCGCCCACAAATAGCAGGTGGGGCCGCCCCGGCTCGGGGCCGGGCGTGGCGGCGCAGTCGAGCTCAAAAAACGCCGGCCGAATCATCTCCCAGTTGTGGTGCACGCGGCAGGCGGGGTTAAAGCGCCGGCTCATGGCCGCATCCCAGGTGGTGCGGCACGAGGTGTCGCGCACCTGGGGCAGGTAGCGCAGCTCGTAGTAGCTGGCCAGCAGCCACAAAAACCGCCGGATGGGGCTGATTTCGGGCAGCAGCTTCAGGTTTTCCCACACAATGCCCTGCATCGACAGCAGCACCGGCATGGCCAGCCCCGCCGTAGCCACGTGCAGCTGCGACTCGCAGCCGTGCACATGAATGAGGTCGTAGGCCGGGCCGTGGGCCTGCACGTAGGCGCGCAGCAAAGCCACGCGGCGGCGAAACAGCGTGCGGATATCCTCGCGCCGCTCGGGCGTGTTGAGGTAGATGTAGCGCACGCCCTGCTCCTCGTAGTGCTCTACGGGCACGGGCAGGCCGGTAGCCACGCCCAGCACCGTGAGGGCCACCTCGGCGGGCCGGGCCGCCAGCTGGCGAATAAGGCTGACCACCCATGGGGCGCCCGCCTCGTTGGCGCGCGGGTGCGGGTGCGCCGCCAGCCAGAGAATATTTAGTGGTTTCATAGCAGAAATAGGGCGTGATGAGCGGTTGACTTTATACCTGATTAATAGGTAATTATGAATAATTTACTGTTAACCCAGAACTTGCAAAAAGTAGTCTGTTCATTGCGAGCGTAGCGCGGCAATCGCCCCCGAACGAGTCGTTCGGGTATCGTTCTGGGGCGATTACCGCGCTGCGCTCGCAATGACAGATGATTTAAGTAGTTTATAGTTAATATATTAACAATCAACTACTTAACGGGAAAGGGCAAGGAGCGGTTCGGGCTCATAGGCAGGCCGCGGGGCGGGTGCGGCGGGCACGGGGGCCGGCGGCGTGGCGCTGGCCAGCAGCAGCCCCCACACCGGGTAAATGGTGAGAGGCCAGTCGTAGGACAGGCCAAATACCAGGCAGCCGCCCAGCAGGCTGATGAGGGCGGCGGTTTCGGCCGTGAGCGGGGCGGGGTTGGCCAGGCGCCTGATTACCTGCATGCACAGCGGCGTTACTACCAGCAGCACGCCCAGCCAGCCAAAGTAAAACATGCGGTCGAGGTAAAAGCTGTGGAAGTGGTGCCCCGTGCCATCGCGCCACATGGGCTGGTCCGACGAGGGGTCGTAGAACTGCATGGGCACCTCGAAGCCCTCCAGGCGCCAGCCCAGCAGGGGCCGCTCGGCCACCAGGGGCGTGTACGACTGCATTTGCTTGACGCGCCAGCTGCCCGTGCCCTGCTTATCGGCCTTGGTGAGGTCCTCGTAGTTATCGGCAAATTTCTTTTTGACCGCCGTGGGGTTTTGCAGCAGCGTGGCCAGCCCGGCCACGCTGCCCAGGGCCAGCGGCAGCGCTACCAGCAGCACCAGGCGCTGCGTCGAAATGCGCAGGCCCGGCACGCGCCGCAGCCCCAGCACCAGGTTGATGGGCAGGGCCACCAGCGTGGCAATCCACACCGAGCGGTGCTGCAAAAAGATTATCAGGACGAGGCCAATGAAAAACCCCAGCAGCGCCCACGGGCTGCTCCGCTGCAAAAACCAGTTGAGGCACAGCAGCGTGGGCAGCAGTAGCAGCAGCGCCGAGTCGGCCGAAAACCCCCGCTCATTATCCAAAAACCCCTTGAGACTGAGCGCCTCGGGGTGCTGCGTTGCCAGGTTCACTACCAGCAGCAGCAGCAGCAGGCCCACCAGCGGCCGCAGCGGCGGCAGGCCGCGCCGGTGGTAGTAGCCGTAGGTGCCATATAGCATAAAGAGTACCAGCACCTTGCTGAATACGTGCATGTAAATAATCCAGGTGCCGTGCGTGGCGTACGAATCCAGCATCAGCCCCAGCAGGTAGGCTACCGTGAGCAGCATGAAGCGGCCCATGGCTGGCTCCATGCTGCGCCAGTACCACACGGCGGCCCCCAGCCCCAGGGCCAGCAGCGCCAGCTGCAGCTGGCCCAGCGCGGGGTCATCGCCCGAGCCGGGCTTCAGAAAAAACTCCCACACCGAGGGGTCCAGGCCCAGCACCAGCACCAGCGGCAGCAGCTTGAGGGGGCGCGTCGAGATTATCATGTGAAGGGAAGTGAGAAGTAAGGGGCTGGCTCAGGCCAGCAAAGCTTCGGAGCCGGTCAGGACCGGGTTGGGCACCGGGGCCGTCAGGCCGGCGGCCGGCCCCAGGTGGGCGGCGTAGCGGTGCAGCCCGGTGCGCGCCCAGGCGGGTAGCCGCGGCGCGGCCTGGGCGCGCCGCAGCGCCTGCCACAGGCCGGCGTGCAGCTCGGGCGGCGGCCAGGCCAGCAGCAGCGCCGCCAGCGCCCCGGCCCCGGCCAGCATTTGCAGCCCAAATACCAGCACCGGGGGCCAGCCCAGCGGCCGCAGCCCGGCCGAAACCAACCAGATGCCCGCGCCCACCACCGCGGCGTTGCGCAGCCCCGGCAGGTACACCCCAAACAGCGCCCCGTAGCTGGCCTGCACATCGTGGTGCGTTACGCGCATATACAGCAGCGTGCGCAGCGCCTCGCTCAGGCCCAGGGCCACCGCCACGCCCAGGATGCCGTAGCCGCGCAGCAGCCAGAACAAGCTGGCTAATATGACGATAGCCTCCAAGTTGAGCACCACCTTGCGGTGCAGGTTGGCGCGGGCATCGGCCACAATGCCCGCAAACATGGCCGTCATGCTCAGGGGCACGGCCACGCACAGCGCTTGCAGCACCGGCACCGAAGCGGCCCACTTGGCCCCCAGCAGCACCCGCACCATTTCGGGGGCGGCCACGGCCACGCCCGCGCACAGCGGCAGCACCAGGGTAGCTACCAGCGTGGTGCTGCGCAGGTACATGCCGCGCAGCTGCGGCACGTTTTCCTGCACCCGGCTAAAGGCCGGAAACGCCACCTTGGCAATGCTGTGGGTGAGAAAATACATGGGCAGGTACAACAGCAGGTAGGCCCGGTTGTAGAGGCCCAGCGCCACCGGCCCCAGCAGCCGCCCAATGAGCAGGGTATCGAGGCTGCCGCTGATAAATTCCAGAAAGCTGATGGCCGACACCCGGCTGCCGTAGCCCACCAGCGTGGCGTAGTGCTGCCAGCCCAGCAGCGGCCGCACCGGGTGCCGCACCAGGGTGTAGGCGGCCACGCTGGCAATGAGCTGCTGGGCCAGGGTGGCCGCCACCAGGCTCCATACGCCCGCGCCGGCCCAGGCGCAGCCCAGGCCCACGCCGCCGTAGGCCAGCACGTAGGTCACCACGTCGAGCTTGGCCAGCAGGTCGAAGCGCATTTCGCGGCGCAGCACGCTGGTGGCCGTGAGGCCCACCGACGTTATCACGAAGCCCAGGGCCAGGGCCCGCACCAGCGGCACCACCGCCGGGTTGTCGAGTATCAGCACCGCCAGCGGGGCCAGCAGCCAGAACGCCGCCGCCACCACCAGGCCCAGCAGCAGCGAGCCCGTGAAGGCCGCCCGCAAGTCGTTGGGGCTCAGCTGGGGGCGCTGCACCACGGCGTGGCCCAGGCCCATTTCGGCAAAGTAGCTGCCGAAGCGCAGCACCACGCCCGCCAGCGCCACTAGCCCAAAGGCGGCGGGGTCAAGCAGGCGAGCCATTACGGCGGTGTAGCCTACCTGCATTACCGACGTGAGCACGGCCGCCGTAGTCGTCCACTTTATACCGCGCAGGGCCGTGGCTCCCAGCGAGGTGGGTTGGGTACCGGTCGTCATAGCAAAGGATAGAGAGAGGCGGGCGGCCTACTGGCCGTAGGCGTAAGCGTTGGCCTTGTGGCCGTAGCCATAGGTTTTGGCAAAGTGCACATCGTTGAGCACCAGGAAGAGGTTGGCGATTTTCTGCTGCTGGTACAGCTCGTCAATCTGGGTCAGCATGTCCTTGTCGGTGTAGTTCTGGCGCACCACGTAGAGGCTGGCGTCGAAGTGGCGCATCAGCACGAAGAACTCGGCCACGTAGCCCATGGGGGGCGTATCGAGCACGAGGTAGTCGTAGTCGGTGCGCAGCTGCTCCATGAGGGTGTTCATGGCCTGGCTTTCGAGCAGCACGGTGGGGTTGTGGGGCACGGGGCCGCAGCAAATGAGCTCCAGGCCCTCAATGCCGCTGGGGTGGCGCACCTCGTCGAGGGTGGCCTGGCCCGCCAGGTAGGCCGCCAGGCCGGGCCCGGTGCGCTTGTTGAAATAGTTGGCCACGGTGGGGCGGCGCAGGTCGCACTCCAGCAGCAGCACGCGCCGGCCGCTGAGGGCCAGCTCAGTAGCCAGGTTCACGGCGCAAAAGGTTTTGCCCTCGCCCGGCACCGACGACGTGATGCCCAGCACCTTCTTATCGCCCGAGCCCGACAGGTATTGCAGGTTCACGCGCATGGACCGGAACGACTCCGTAATCGGCTCCTTGGGGTTGGCCATCGAGTGGGGCTTAAACTGGGTGGTGCCGTGCGCCACCAGGCCCAGCACCGGAATAGTGGTGAGCAGGGCCAGGTCTTCGGGGCGCTGCACGCGGCGGTTGGCCACGTCGAGCAGCAGTACCAGGGCCACCGGCCCGCCCAGCCCGGCCAGCAGCGCCAGCAGGCCCACCAGCAGGGGCTTGGGGGCCTCGGCCCCGCCGCCCATCAGGCGGGCGCGGTCCACTACGTGCTTATCCGAGGCGTTGGTAGCCAGGGCCACGGTCGCCTCGTTGCGTTTCTCCTCCAAAAAGGTGTAGTTCTTGTCGTTGAAGTCGTTGGCGCTGCGCAGGGCGGCCAGCTGCCGCTCATTTTCGGGCATGCGGCTCATCTGGCCGCGCACCTGGCCTAGCTGGGCCGTCACGTCGCGCAGGCCAATGTCGGCGGCCTGGCTCATGTTGGTAAGCATCGTCTCCAGCGATTCCTTGGTGGCCCGAATGGCCTCGTCGGTCTTCTTCACTATCGGGTTAATAGCGCTGGCGTTCACGCCCAGCTCGGCCCGCTTGGTGCTCAATTGGTTGAGCTGCAGAATGAGGTTGTCGAGCACCGGGTTTTCAACGCCCACGCTGCTGGGCGAGAGCAGCTGGCCCGCGCCCTGGTTATCGTGCATGTAGCGCAGCATGTTCTGGTAGTACTTGCGGCTGGTGAGGGCCTTGGCCTGCGCCATTTCGAGGGTGCTCAACTGCTGAATGCCCGACGACGACTGGGCCCCCACATCCACCACGCCCCGCGAGGTGCGGAAGCTGGACAGCGCATCGGCGGCCTGCCGGCGCGTGCCGGCCAGGCGGGCTATCTTCTCGTCCAGAAAGGCCACCGTTTTCTGGCCCGTCATGTTTTTATCGCGCAGGTCGGCCGCCGTGTACACGGCCATCAGGGTGTCCAGAAACATGGTGGCCTGGGCAGGCACCGCGCCCTTGGTGCGCAGCTCCACAATGCGCGACTCGTGGTCGATGGGCCGCACCGACAGCTCGCCCGCGTAGTGGTCAGCGGCCGAATTCAAGTCGTTGAGCACAAAGAAATAGCGCGTGCCAGCCGTGGCCTGGTCAGCGCCCGGCTGCGGCGTCAGCACCAGGCGCAGCAGCGGGGTGCGCAGCGAGTCGCCGGCCGCCACCGTTTCGTCGAGCTGCACATCGGGCAGCTCCTGCACCAGGTCGCCGGTGGGCAGGTACGTGAGCTGGCCCTTGGCGGCGGTGGCCTGCACCCGGTAGCGGCCGGGGCCGGTGGGCGTCACAAATATGCGCACCCCCGTGAGCTGCGGGGCACGCAGGCTCACCTGCACCCGAAACGGCACCAGCGCCGCCGGCTGCTCGCGCACCTGCAGGGGGCGCAGGGCATTCAGCCACGAGCCGGGCACCACAAAGTACGATACCGCGTAGGGCAGGCGGCTCACGGTTTCGCGCACCATGCGCGCTGAGGTGAGCAGGCCCACCTCGTCCTCCATTTTCATGCCCTTGGTGGGCACCTCCATCATCTGCATCATTTCCTGGGCCCGGCGCGAGCCCGTGGCCTGGTCGCCCAGCAGCATGGTGGCCCGGAAGGCATATACCGGCGGCGCTACCCGCAGGTACAGAAAAGCCAGCAGGCCGGCCACCGCCAGGCCCACCGCAAACAGCGGCCAGCGCCGCCGCATCCGAAACAGCAGCGCGTGCAAATCAAGCTCGTCACTCGGTGGGGTCAGGGAGGGTTGGGAAGCCATAAGCCAGCAAGAAAAAGCAGCGATGAAGGAAAAACCTAGGGGCTAAAATCCGTTAGTTGAGACGGATATAGCTGAGTAACAATACAATGGCCGAAATCCCGGCAAACACAATCCCCAGGTTGTTGGCGTTGGCGCGGCTGGTGCGGGCCTTCAGCGGCTCCACGTACAGCGCGTCGTTGGGCAGCAGGTAGTAGTAGGGCGAGCGCAGCAGCGCCGGGTCGGTGAGGTCGAGCAGCACCACCTCCGAGCCCTTAGGGGTTTGGCGGATAAGCTTGACGTTCTGGCGGTTACCAAATTCGGTGAGGTCGCCGGCCAGGCCCAGCGCTTCCAGCACATTGGCCTGCCCGTTGTACACGAAGTACCGGCCCGGCGTGCGCACCTCACCCAGCACCGTGAGCTTGAAGCTGATGAGCTTCACCAGCACGTTGGCCCCACTGGCAAAGCTGGTTACCCGCTGCTGCACCAGCGCCTGCACCTGCTCTACCGAGAGGCCGCCCACTTGCAGCTTACCCACGGTGGGCAGGCTAATCTGGCCCTCCGCATTCACCGAGTAGCCGTTGAGATACAGCGTGCTGGGGTCGCTGGCCCCCAGGCTGCGCGCATCCGAGATGTTGAACAGGTCGTTGAGCTCGGGCTGCACGCTCTGCACCCGAATGGAGAGCACGTCGCTGGGCTGAATGTGGTATACCGGCCGCGCCGCCACCGTTTCCTGCGGCTGCGCCAGTGAGTAGCTAGTGCTCTGTAAATAAGGTAATTGGCGCTGCGAAATGCAGCCCTGCGCCAGCAAGGCGCACACCAGGGGTATCAAAAACCGGAAGCAGAATAGCGGTGTTCGCATATGCGAAGAAGAAATGAGTGCGTGAGGGGTAGGCAAGGTTCGGCGCAGATGCTGCCTAGCCTTTTCAACTAAGCAAAACGGTAGAACCTGCAAATAGCTGAAAGTCGATAAACAAAGTAAAGTGAAATTTTTAAGACGAAATATGACTAATATCATGTTTGGCCTAAAAAAACCGGGGCTGCCCCAAAGCCATTTTGTGGCTGCTTGCCGCCGCACCAGCTCCGCCACCTGGCCAAGCCAAGGGTCGCTGACAAAGTCTTTTTATTTTACTCATCCTTGGAATAATGCTTATTGGCTCTCATAGGCAAAGGTGTGCCCTGCCCCCTGGCCGCCCAATTGACCAGCATCATTTTGCATCCTGACTTTTGTCATTCTTACCCACGCCTATAGCGGCCCTACTCGCGCCCGTTGGAAATGCCCCGCGCTAAAATGCTGACTAGGTGCGCAAAGAAGCAAGCAGGTGCACTTTGTGCCGGGCAGGCTCGGGTGCTCGGCGTGCCACGCAAGAGGAGTAGCCGCCGGGCTAGCACGGAGCCCTGGCAGCACGAACTGCGCGCGGGCAGTAATTTACAGGAGCCCCGTAGCGGCCCCGGCGAGTTCAAGCAGTACGCAGTTACCCAAGGCAGAAGCAGCTAGTCCAAAAAACGCCCGTACTCCGGGTGGTTTTTGCGGGCGGGCAATGCAGTCTTTCAGGTCGTTTTTTGAATCCACTTTTGGGCGAGTATAACACCCCGCAGCGGTGTGTCCTCCTCTTTTTTAAGTAGGATGTTAGGCAGGCGGGCTACATGGGGCGCGCCCCGCCAGAACGCAACTGCCAGGGGCAGGCGAACGCCAAAACGACCCGATTGCGCAATAGCACCACAAGCTTAGCGCATTTCTCAAGTCAGGGTACGGGGCGGGCTGCCGGGGTTGAGCCAGCTGTCCGCTCGCCGTTCGCGCCGCCCATTCTAGCAACGAGCGGGCTGCCGGCTCAACCCCGGTAGCCCGCCCCAGCCAATCTGTACCCTGGCTTGGAAACCACTCTAGCCAGCAGGCTCATACTATAAAAGGTGCGGGCGCGCGGTCGCGCGCGGCTGGTTTCCACGCCCGTCGTGCAGGTTATCCGGCGCGGGGCAAAGTCCGCGTAAAGCGCAGCCAAGGGTGGTGGGCAGCCGTTTGAGAAACAGCTCGCCGTCTTGTTCACTACTCCCCGCGGCGCGTTGCGTGGCAGCCGCGCCCTGCGCGGCCGGCTACTGCTGGTCCGCCGTGCCCGGCGGCGGCGTGTGGTAGGCTACATGCAGGGCCCTTATTGCCTGCAGCAGTTCGCCGCTGGCGGGGCCCGCTACCTCGGCATTGCGGATAATATCCTGCACCGGCACAAACCGAATGGGTGCCTCGGGTACCCCCAACTCCTTGAGCCACTGAGTTAACTGCGAGCTTGAGCTGAGATATACTATCTTGCCCAGGCCCACCCAGCCGTGGGCGGTGGCACACATGGGGCAGTGCTCGCCACTAGTGTAGAGGGTGGCGGTGGCGCGCGCGGCGGGCGGCAGGTGGGTGGCGGCCCACTGCGCCAGTTCCAGCTCGGGGTGGGCCAGGTGGTTCAGCTCATTAACGCGGTTGCGGGCCTGGGCCAGCACCTCGCCCCCGGCCCCCACCAGGATGGAGCCAAAGGGTTCATCGCCCGCTTGCAGGGCTTCGGTGGCCAGCGCCAGGCAGTGGCCCAGGTGATACAAGTCCTTGTCAGTAAGAATGTTAGGCATGACACGGTTCAGGATTGGGGTTGGATAGTGGCCTTGGGGTTGGCGAACGTGGGCCGGCCGTTTTTGTAGCCCAGCAGCGGCTGCGCAATGGTGCGGATGGCGTCTACGGCGCTGCTGGCCTCCAGCAGCACGAAGGTGGCCGGGCCGCCCACGCGCAGGCGGCCCTGCTTGGCGAGCAGCTTGGCGGCGTTGGTGGTTATCATCTCGTACGTGGCCCGAATGTCTTCATCGGTAGCGAGCTGGGCAATGTTGGCGTACATATTGGCCATGCGCACCAGCGAGGCGTCGCCGTAGGGCGTAAACGCGTTGAGGATGTTGTTGCTGGAAATGGTAGTGGTGAGGCCCAGCGCGCGCAGCTCGTTGGCATTTACTACACCCCTGGGAATGAGGTGGGTATGTTCCTGGCCCATCATCAGCAGGTCGGTGGCCGGCAGCACAGTGAGGGCAATGTCGGCCTCCAGCAGCAGCTGCGCCAGCTCGGCGCGCTGGGCCGGGGGCATGGCGCTCAGCTTGTTGACGTGGCCGATGGACACGCGGCCCTGGTAGTTGCGCTGCCGGGTCTGCTCGGCAATTTTGGGAATGCCCGACTGAGTAGGATCAAGGTCGAAGTCGAGGTGAAAATCGACGTTGACGTTGAATTCTTCGGCCAGGTCGAAAATCAGCTCCACGTGGCGGTCGGGGTCGGGGTCGGCGTAGGGGCAGCCGCCTACCAGGTCAGCTCCCTGCTGCAAAGCCTGCCGCAGCAGGTCGTAGGTAGCCATTTCCTGCGTCAGCCCGTCCTGGGCAAAGGCGCACAGCTCAATATCGATGGCAAACGCGTAGGTATCCTTCACCCGCTTCAGCGCCTCAAACGAGCGCATCCCGGCCCGGGGGTCGGTTTCGACGAAGGTGCGCAGGGCCATGGTGCCCTTCTTAATGGCCATCTCTACCACGCGGCTGGCGCGGGCAAACACGTCTTCCTCGGTAAAATTCTTCTTGGCGTTGCGCGTTTCCTTGGAGGCCTCCTCCTTGCCGCCCTCCTGCACCGAGCAGCGGTCCAGAATGCAGGCCTTGTCGAGGTGAATGTGGGTTTCGTAAAAGCCCGCGCACACAAACTGGTGCTCCGCATCCAGCACCACCCGGGCCGGGGCCGTAATGCCGGCTTCCAGCAGCGTAATCTTATCGCCCACGATGCCAATATCCACACCGGCCTCGTGGTCGTCGAGTCGCGCATTTTTTATAAGTAAGTCAAGCATTTCAATGTCCAAATGGGTGAGGGTACAGAATGTAATTTGGGGGCTGGCCACCCTAGCCGCTGGTAACACAAATGGCCTCAAACACGGCCGGCCGCGTCGGTCTGCTTCTCGGCCACCGGGCTCCAGTTTTTTTAGCAGCGTCGTGTTTCTCCGGGCGCACCGTTACGCCGGGTGCGGGCTGGCCCTGGCTACTATCGAGGAGGTGGGTACTGGGCTGGTAGGCGGGCGGTGCCTGCTGGGCCAGGCCCAGCAGGGGTATTATACTCAACAGGCAGCTAAGCAGAGCCTTCCCGAACGGTAATGTAAAATAGCAGTGAAGAGAGAGGCCTTTCTTACGTCCCCGGCCCTTGTGCGTTGCGCCAGTCGTCAGGATGTTACCATTAAATTCGAGTTGCTTTTGCCAGAGAGTAGCCTTTCATATTGTTACTTCTCGTTGGCGTCTTTGGCACCTAGCCCGCCGGCCCGCCGCCAGCGGTTGTCCAGACGCGGGCTTACCGCCCGCTGGGATTGCGGCTGGCCCGTTTTTTTTGCCGGGGCATCGGGCGGTGGCTGCGGTGCGTATGGCTAGGGGGCGCTGGTGTTCGTTTACTATTTTGTTCGCATGAACCGTTCGGTGTTGCTTATTGGCCTGGGGGGCTTTGTCGGGTCGGTGAGCCGCTACTGGGTGCAGCAATATTTTCTGCGCTACGTGCCGGTGGGCTTCCCGCTGGGCACGTTTCTGGTCAACGTCGTGGGCTGCCTGCTCATTGGCCTGTTTCTGGGCTTTTTTGAGCGCCACACCCACGTGTCGCTCTCGTGGCGGCTGTTCCTGACCACGGGCTTCTGCGGGGGCTTCACCACGTTTTCCACCTTCGCCTATGAGAGCGTGACGCTGGGCCGCACCGGCGGGCTGCTGCTGCTAGCCATCTACGCCGCCGGCAGCCTGCTGCTGGGCATGCTAGCGGCCTTTCTGGGCTTCTGGGCGGCCCGGTTTATTTGAGGTCGTAAACCTGCGCTGTTGCATCCCCCTGCCCACCCGCCCATGTCGTACCAGAAAACCCTGCGCTATTGGAATTTACGCAAAGAGCTGTTTTCGGCCCCTGCGAGGCTTTGGTTGTGATTTCCAGAACGTTACTAGTACCATAGCACCCCGCTGGGGCTGAAAAAAGGGCCTTCTGCGTAAATCCTGCGCACTCAACGAAGTCCGCGCCATCAGTACGACCAACGCCAGCCCCGCCGCCGCCGAAGCCACGCAGCAGGCGCCTAGCCGCCCTGGCTGCGCCCGGCGTGCGCCTCACCCGTTTTCTGCCCAAGGGCCAGCCCTCACCAACCAACGTGCGCCCGGCGCGTAAAGAGGGCAAACCTGTGGGCAAAAGGTCTACCTTTGCCCCGTAAGTTCGGTGATGGATTTCCACCGTGAACCGCCAACGCTTCGGAGTTGAGCTGATGATTCCTACGCTACCTACGGGCTTCGGAGCCTGCGGCGCGTAGGTTTTTTTTGGCTTTTTATTCCCTGTTGCCCGTGGCCTTTCGTCCTGCGTTTCCCCGTTTTCTTTGGTCCACGCTGGCCATCGAACAAACCCCGCACCTGCTGTTTCTGGCCCGTTGGCTGCTGATTTGCGCCGCCGTGGGCATGCTGGTAGGCTCGGCCTCGGCCGGCTTCCTGCTCGCGCTCGACTGGCTTACGGCTTGGCGCGAGGCCCACCCCTGGATTATCTGGCTGCTGCCGGCCGGCGGCCTGGTTATCGGGGCCAGCTACCACTACCTGGGCCAAGGGGTGGTGCGGGGCAACAACCTGATTCTGGACGAAATCCACAACCCGCGCACCACCATTCCGCTGCGCATGGCCCCGCTGGTGCTCTTCGGTACGCTGGCCACGCACCTGTTTGGCGGCTCAGCGGGCCGCGAGGGCACGGCCGTGCAAATGGGTGGCACGCTGGCCGACCAGCTCACGCGCCTCTTCGGCCTGCGCCCGCGCGACCGCAAGATTCTGCTCATTGCCGGCATCAGTGCGGGCTTTGCCTCGGTGTTTGGCACGCCGCTGGCCGGGGCCGTGTTCGGGCTGGAAGTGTTTCTGATTGGCACCATTCGCTACGATGCCATCGTGCCGAGCTTCCTGGCCGCCGTGTGCGCCGACCTCGTTACCAAGGCCTGGGGCGTGGGCCACTCGCATTACCCGCAGCTCAGCGCGTTGCCTATTACGCCGCTGGGCCTGGTGCTCACGCTGGGCTGCGGCATGGTGTTTGGGCTCACGGCGCGGGGCTTTGCCACGCTCACCCACCAAATTACGCACTGGTTCAGGCGCATTCAGTACCCGCCACTGCGGCCGGTGGTGGGCGGGGTGCTGGTAGCGCTGGCCGTTTTTGCACTGGGTACCACCAAGTACATTGGGTTGGGCGTGCCCACCATTCTGGCCTCGTTTCAGGCCCCGGCCCTACCGCAGGATTTCCTTATCAAACTAACCTTAACGGCCCTCACGTTGGGCTGCGGCTTTAAGGGCGGGGAGGTAACGCCGCTGTTTTTTATCGGGGCCACGCTGGGCTCGGCTTTGGCGCTGGTGCTGCCGCTGCCGGTGGCGCTGCTGGCGGCCATGGGCTTCGTGGGTGTGTTTGCGGGCGCGGCCAATACGCCGCTGGCCTGCACGTTTATGGGCCTGGAGCTTTTCGGCGCGCACGCTGGGGTGTACCTGGCGCTGGCTTGCGCGGCGGCCTACTTGTTTTCAGGGCACACAGGTATTTACACGGCTCAGGTTATTGGCCACGCCAAGCACCTGCGTTTCGGCCGCGAGCAGGGCCAGCAGCTGGGCAATATCCCGGCGCACCGCCAGCATGGCCGCGCTAGCGCCGCCACCCGTAAAACCCAGCCATGAAGCGCTACATCTCCCAACCGAATGTGCCTTACACCGTGCTACGGCTCTATTTTGAGCACGGCACCCCCGTGGCCGGCCAGCAGGGCTGGCGCAACTTTTTGGCCCCGCCCCTGGCCCACCAGTTGCTGAAAGCAGCCAAGCTCCTGCATATCCAGCAGGCCATTGCTTTCAACGTGACGGCCGGCTACCTGCGCGGCGATGCCCTGCACCACGGCCACCACGAGCACCCGCCCGTGCAGCACCCCCAATGCGTGGAGCTAATTGACAGCCCCGACCAGATTGCACGCTTTCTGGCGCAAAACCAGCCGCTGCTCACCCAAGTGCGGGTGCTGCTACGCGAAAGTGGCAGCGTAGAGCCCTGAAACCAAATTGCCGCAACCTCCTGCCCCTCCGAAACGCTGCTCCCCGGCGTGCTGGCTACCACCCTCATCTTAGCCTCTTTGAGAATAGCAAGAAGCGCTGGGTAGCCCCAATATCCGGTCCATTTGGGTGAAAACGGAGTGGCTAAGGGTAATTGTCCGAGTTGTGCCGCTACCCGTCCCGCGCCCACCGACGCATCGCCCGCCGTGGATGTGGCCCAGGTGCGGCGCCTTAGCTCGCTCACGCGGCTGAGTTGGCTGCCCACCGACCTCAACTACCGCCCTCCCAGGTGCCCGCCCCGGCCGGCTCCAGCCCGCGCCAGCGCCGGCCGAGGCAGGTACCAAGCTCAGAACCTGGCCCTTTCGAGCATTCTGCCGGCCAGGATTAAAAACAACAGCGTAGCCCCGGGCGCGGTCGCCACCACGTGGCCAGCCTCGACCGTGGCCACCGGGGGCAGCCCCACCACCGATGCGCACATGCGGCGGCTCAGTGGCGGTGGAGCCGGGGCCAACGGCTACGGCCACCAGCAGCGGCCCACCTTGGTGGGTATATGCGCTGGTGGCCGTGTTGGGAGCCGTGGGCTGGGAAGTAGTGACGCACTACCTGGCGCCGAGTAGGGGGCTGCCGTGGCGAGCCAGGGCGACTTAGCGCGCGCCGAACGTATAGTGCGTGCCGACGAGTACATTCAGGAAAAGGCGGTCGCTAAAGCGGTAGTAAGTATCTCCCAATACGGCGCTTACCAAGCCGTTGGCAGTCAGCTCCACGTTAGAAGCCACGCTATAGCGCACGGCGGGGCCTAGCGTAAGATTGGCCTTTATTGACGAGGAGCTATAATCGGTAGGATAGTACCCGTAGCTACCTAAGGAGCCAGTGACAGTAGAGTTAAAGGTGCTGTGGAGGAAAGTAATTCCGGCTAAGCCATCGAAATAGAGACGTTCGGCTGGCTCTGTGAACGTGTAGCGCAGGAGCACGGGCACGGTGAAATACTTGTACCGGTAGTCGGCCGTCACGAGGCTGCCTATTGCGCTTGAACCATACGTATAGTCGGGATACGTATAGGACTTGTGCTGCCACTGGTAGGCAGCACTAATCTGCACTGCCAGCCGAGGTGCCAGCTTCAGGCCAGCCGTTAGGGAAGGGCCAACCAGCTTAGGAGTTCCCGCTGAATTAAATGGTGCGTTAGTGAGCAGGTTAGCCCCAACGCCCACATAGAAACGCGCTGAGGAAGGGGTAGTTTGTGCGCCGCTCAGCAGAGGCAAGCCCGCTAGGCTAGCAAGGTAGAGTACTTTTTTGTATATGTAAAAATGGATAATAAATAAAGTATATATAAATAATATAAGTATCATGTTTATTTGTATGAATAGCCAGCCAGGCGATAGTGGGAGCAAGCCGTTCTTTTCGTCTTACGCCCCGGTAGCCCATTTTGCCATCTCGGGTACATGGCAAATACAGATACCAAGCTGAGTTTAAGCGCATCCTCAACGAGGAGGTGAGCGACTACGCCGCCTGGGCGCTGGGGCTGCTGGCGCAGGCCATCCAGGCCAAGGGCCTCGTGCTGAGCCAGGAGCTACTTGACTCGCCACATAAACTGCCACAGAGATAAAGAAAAAAGGCCCTCACATTGCTGTGAGAGCCTTTTTATGTAGTCCGTAGGGGAATCGAACCCCTGTTGGTAGAATGAAAATCTACTGTCCTAACCCCTAGACGAACGGACCGTTTTGTGTGTGTGTGGTGCGTTTTTCCGTTTTGATGATGCAAAGGTACGACTTTTAGCTTTCCCACCAAATGTTGGGTCGGAAAAAAGTGCCTCTGATACCAAAGCATGCTGATTTTCAGGCTGAAAAATTGTGGGGGCAGTGCTTGACTGGTAGAAAAAGCGGGAGAGAGCGGGCGATTAACGGCACGGTAGTTCCCGAAGCCGTTGCTACCCGTACCTTCGCAGCGCGTTATCACTTGGGCCGCGGCAGTGGCCCGCCATTCTTTCTATTTTTTCCAACATCATGGCAAAAATTAAAGTCGCCATTAACGGCTTTGGTCGCATTGGTCGCCTCACCTTCAAGTCGCTCCTCGGGCGCGACAACGTGGAGATTGTGGCCATCAATGACCTGACTGACAATAAAACCCTGGCCCACCTGCTTAAGTACGACTCGGTACACGGCCGCTTCGACGGCACGGTTAGCTACGACGACAATAGCCTGACCGTGAACGGCCAGCACATTGTGGCCCTCGCCGAGCGCGACCCCAAGTTGCTGCCCTGGGGCAAAATGGGCGTGGACATCGTGCTCGAAAGCACGGGCCGCTTTGTGGATGCCGCTGGCGCAGGCCAGCACATTACGGCGGGTGCCAAAAAGGTCGTGATTTCGGCCCCGGCCACCGGCGATATCCCCACCGTAGTACTCGGTGTGAACGAGGATACGCTGACCGGCGACGAGACCATCATCTCGAACGCCAGCTGCACCACCAACTGCCTGGCCCCCATGGCCAAGGTGCTCGACGACGTTTTTGGTATCGAGAAAGGCTATATCACCACGGTGCACGCCTATACTTCGGACCAGAACCTGCAGGATGCGCCGCACAAAGACCTGCGCCGCGCCCGCGCCGCTGCCTACAGCATCATCCCCACTTCGACGGGTGCTGCCAAGGCCGTGGGCCTGGTGCTGCCCCAGCTGAAGGGCAAGCTCGATGGTATCGCCATGCGCGTGCCCGTGCCGGACGGCTCGCTCACCGACCTGACCGTAATTCTGAAGAAGGAAGCCACCAAGCAGCAAATCAACGACGCCCTCAAGGCGGCCGCTGAGGGCGCGATGAAAGGCATTTTGGAGTACACCACCGACCCTATTGTGAGCATCGACATCGTGGGCAACCCCCACTCGTGCATCTTCGATTCGGAGCTGACTTCGACCAACGGTACCCTGGCCAAAGTAGTGGGCTGGTACGACAACGAAACCGGCTACTCGACCCGCACCGCCGACCTCATTCAGAAATTGGGTGAGAAAATGGTGGGCTAGTCAATAGGCTGATTAATAACTAAATAGCTGCAAAAGGCCTGCCCGCTAGGCAGGCCTTTTTGTTTTTCCTGATAAGGTGCCGCCACCCGGCGGGGCGCTCGTTATGCCACGTACTTGCTTCATTTTTAACCCCATGGCGGGCACCGGCCGCCGGGCCGATTTTCCGGCGCTGCTGCGGCAGCATTTTGGTGGCGTGGCCGGAGTCGATTACCTGCTGCAACCCACCGAGGGGCCGGGCCACGCCACCGAGCTGGCCCGCGGGGCGGCGCAGGCGGGCTGCCGGGTGGTGGTGGCCGTGGGCGGCGATGGCACCGTGAACGAGGTGGGGCAGGGCCTACTCAGCCAGCCGGGCGCCGCGCTCGGCATTGTGCCGCGGGGCTCGGGCAACGGGCTGGCCCGGCACCTGCGGGTGCCGCTGGGCTTGCCCGCCGCGTTGCGGCGGCTGCGCCAGCCCACTTTTAGCCGCATGGATGTGGGCACCATCAACGGCCGGCCGTTTTTTTGCACGGCCGGGCTGGGGTTTGATGCCCATGTGAGCCAGCACTTTGCGCAGGCCGGCACCCGCGGGGTGAGCACTTACCTGCGGGTGACGCTGCGCGAGTACGGCAACTTCCAGCCGGTGCCGGTGCAGGTCGAAACCAATGGCCAGGTGCTGGCCACTGACTGCTACGTGCTGGCCTTTGCCAATGCCTCGCAGTATGGCAATAATGCTTACATCGCCCCGCAGGCCAACCTGCAGGACGGCCTGCTCGATATGTGTCTCATCGACGCGCTGCCGCCCTGGCGGGCCGTGCAGGTAGTGCTGGGTATGGCGCTGGGCACGCTGCCTCGCACGGGTGGCGCCACCTACCGCCACACGCAGCACGCCGTGGTGCGGGCTGCCGCACCCATTGGCTACCACGCCGATGGCGATTACCTGGGCCACGCTACCGAGTTTGAGCTGGCTGTGCTGCCGCTGGCGCTGGAGGTGGCCGTGTAGCTACTGCGGCCCTGGGCCGGCTACGTGCCAGGCAGCGGCCCGCGAATATTGTTAGCCTTTGGCGAATCCCGCCGGGCGTTGGTTTGTTAAACCGGTAGTTAGCTACCCCTCATCTACTTCTACAAAAATGGCTCAGGATTTTGTTCAGGAATTGCAGGCCCAACTCCAGCCGGCGCGCCAGCACATGGTGGACCACCCCCTTTACCGCCGCATCCAAACGCTGGCTGATTTGCGCGTGTTCATGGCGCACCACGTATTCGCGGTCTGGGATTTTATGTCCCTGCTTAAATCCTTGCAGCGCGACCTCACCTGCGTAACGCTGCCCTGGGTGCCGCAGGGCAACCCCGCCACCCGCCGCCTCATCAACGAGATAGTGCTGGAAGAAGAAACCGATGTGGACCCCGAGGGCCGGCCCACCAGCCACTTCGAACTCTACCTGCGGGCCATGCAGGAAGCTGGGGCCGACACCGCGCCCGCCCAGCGCCTGTTGGCTGCCCTGGCCGACGGGGCCAAAGTGCCCGCTGCCCTGGCCGCCGCCAATGCGCCGGCCAGCGTGCAAGAGTTTGTGAAACACACCTTTAGCGTTATTGCCGGTGGGCAGCCGCACGCTGTGGCGGCAGCCTTTACTTTCGGCCGCGAGGATGTGATACCCGATATGTTTCGCAACCTGGTTGACGACCTGGCGCAACGCTTTCCGGGCCAGCTCGACACATTTATCTACTACCTCAACCGCCACATTGAGCTGGATGAGGACCACCACGCGCCGCTGGCTCACCAAATGGTGCGCGACCTCTGCGGCACCGATGCCGCCCGCTGGCACGAAGCCACCGAGGTAGCCCATCAGGGCATGGTCGCCCGCGTAGCCCTCTGGGATGGCATTGTTGCCGCTCTTAATCAGGAGAAAGTTGCTGTTTAATAAGGAGTTATCCTAGTAAAAGAGGCCACCGGACTTAGCCCGGTGGCCTCTTTTATGAGTTGTTCCTAATGCAATTTTTAAGTTAAGCTGCGTGCGCCGGTCCGGCGGCGGGGCCGACCGACCGGTTGTTGTGTGAACGAGAACTGCCCGACTAGCCAGGCGGCGCGCCCGTCAACTGGTCGGCCGGCTTCGCCGTCGGACCGGCGCAACGGCAGCAAGTAAACCAGCCGGCCGTGCCGAACTTTGCGGGTATGAAAAATGACCAGTCGCGCCGGCAGGGCGTGGTATATTCTACCAACCCCGAATTTTCTTATCAGTCTGACGAGCAGGCCGAAGCCATCACGCTGCCGCCCCAGCAGCAGCAACTACGCGTGCAGCTCGACAAGAAGCAGCGCGGTGGCAAGCAGGTGACGCTGATTACGGGCTTCGCGGGCCGCGACGAGGATTTGCAAGCGCTAGGTAAGCTGCTGAAAACCAAGTGTGGCGTGGGTGGCAGCGCCAAAGAAGGGGAAATTGTGGTGCAAGGAGATTTTCGGGCCAAGGTGCTCGAAATTCTTATTAAAGAAGGCTACAAGGCCAAGCAGATTGGTGGCTAGGCCACCGGGCTGGCTACTACTCAGCACGTCATGCAGACCGAAGGGAAGCATGACGTGCTGAGTAATTGATACAAGTAATTATCAATCAATCGCTTATCTTTTCCAGCGTGCTGCCACTGCTCAGGTCCTTCTCTACCTTGCCGGGGTTGCCGGTGTAGCGGGCGAGGCTGCCGCTGCTGAGGTCGGCTTTTAGCTCGTCGGTGGCGTGCACCCGGGCTTGCGAGCCGCTGCTGAGGTCGAGGGCTACGCGGCTGGCGCGCAGACCTTTGGCCTCCACCTGGCTGGCGCTGGAGCCGTCGATAGTCAGCTCTTTGGCCGAGCCATTCAGGGTTACCTGGCTGGCGCTGCTCAGGTCGAGGTCGAGGCGGGGCACGTTCACATCGAGGTGCACGATGGAGGCGCTGGAAGATTCGAGCCGCAGGTCTTCGTCGCGAAAGCCGCGGGCATCGGCCTGGCAAGCCCCGCTCACTTGCAGGTGGCGCAGGCGGGGCAGCGTTACCTGCACCAGCACGGGGCCATTGTCGAGGCGCAGGGCCGAGAGAATGCCGTTGCGGTTGCGGTTGCGCACCACCAGGCGGTCGCCCTGCACATCGAGGCGCACGTCGGCGAGGTCGGCGGTGCGGCCGGCGGCCTCTACTTTGTAGCTATCGCCCTGGCGCACTACTACTTGGAAAGCACCGTGCACCTCCACTTCGCTGAATTTATCGTCGCCGTTGAGCGTCTTGCGGCCCGAGCCGTAGTGGGCCGGATTGGTATTGAACTGCGGTGCGGTGGTACTAACCCGCACGCTGGCATTGTCGCCGTCGGTGCTCACGCGCACGTTCATTTTTGTGCCATTGGCGTCTACGCTTACGACCTCATCGTTGTCGCTATCGTTTTCGTCGGCGCTGTCATTATCGTTGTCCGAACGCGGGCAGTCGAGGCAGGTGAACTTGCCTTCGCGGGTGAAGCGGGCACGGTGCGCCTGGTCGCCCTCGGGGCGGCGCCCGTTGGTAAAGTCCTCGTCATCAAGGTGCTCGATAAAGAGTGGGGTGAGGCGATACACCTTATTGAGGGGCAGGTGCAGCGTGAGGTGCAGGCGCTGGTTGCGGAAGGGCGCGCTGCCCTTGAGCGTAGTGCCCTGGTCGAAAATGATGGTCGAGTCGCGCTGCGTGATGTTGTAGTTGATGGTTTGCTGCGCGGTGAGGTGGGCGGCCTCCTCGGTGCGGCCGCGGGCCTGAAACTCCTCTTCCACAAAGGGCGTCGCGTTGCTGTCGGCCGGGGCCAGGTTGATATCAACCCATTGAAAATGCTCCTCCACGTTGCGCGAATCCAGCACAATGCCTTTGCCCAGGATGGGGGTGAGGCGCACGGTAGTCGTATAAGTGTCTTTGGTTTGGAAATTGCGCGCTACTTGCAAACCTGCCGCTGCGCTGCCCACTACGCCCAGCAGCCAGAGGCCTAGCAGTGAGAGGTTTACGGTGCGGCTCAGCACCGGGCGGCGCAAAATCAGCCGCAGGCCCAGTAGCATCAGGCCCAGGCCCGGAATACCCGTTAGCAGCGCGCCGGCCACGGCCCCCCAGGGCGGCAGGTTGCGCACCACGGCCCCAAAGCTGTCGTCAAACATAAAGCCGTTGCGGGTGTGCTCGATGGCCGTGAAGGGGATGATGCTCAGGGCCGCGCCCAGCGCCACCAGCACCGACAGCAGCCAGCTGCCGCCCCAAAAAATGAGGAGCGCGCCTACTATCCAGCGCAGTAGGGTGCCAATGAAGCCTACTGCCGGCCGGGCCTGCCGGGCGGCACTTTCGAGGTACGTGCCCAGCGGGCGATTAGGCGCGGCCGGGCCATCGCCATCGGTCGCATTGCTGCGCAGGTTGTTATCAATGCCCGAGAGCGTTACGTCGTCGCCGCGCATCTGCATTTTTTCGGATACGGTGCGGGCTTCGGGTACTACGGCCCAGAGAATAAGGTAGATAATGAAAGTGGAGCCGCCCAGGAATAAGCCTATCAGGAACAGCACCCGCACCAGCACCACATCGGTGCGGAAGTACGCGGCCAGGCCTGCCGACACGCCGCCCACCTTGCCGGAGTCGACGTCGCGGAAGAGCTTGCGGCCGGCCCAGGGGCCGGTAGCACTCAGGGTATCAATGGGTGCGGGGGCATCTTCGCGCTTGGGCAGCACTATCCAGAGGATAATATAGGCTACCACGGCAAAGCCCGACACGTCGAATGAGCGGTCGAACAGCCCCACGCCCGGAAACGGGAAGCGGTGGCGAAACAGGTTGGGCAGCAGCACCAGGGCCAGGAAAGCCAGCCGAATCACCAGCGGATTAACCAGGAAGTATTGCGCCAGGCCGGCGCACACGCCCGCAATCTTGCGGTGCGCCAGGTCGCGGTATAGGCGGCGGGGCTGGCCGTCGGCCGTTTGCGGGCCCGTGGCGAAGGGGCCGTTGGGGCCCCCTTTGCCGAAAGTGCCATCGGGGCCAAAAGTGCCACCGGCCGGGCTGCCCGCGTCCGCGGTGGCCGTGTCCTCTTCGTCGGGCTCGGGGGCGAAGTCGCTCACGCGGCCCATCTTGGCCGTAAGCTCCTCCACATCGGCCAGGGTAATGACCTGCTTGCTCACCGAGAGGCGGGCCGCAAACAGTTCGGCAATGCGGCCCTCAATGTCGGCCACGATTTCTTCGTGGCCCTGGTAGCTGGCGAAGTGGGCCTTTACCTCGTGGAGGTAGCGGCTAAGTACTTCGTAGCCATCATCTTCGATGTGAAAGATGATGCCCTGCAAGTTGATGCTGATGTTCTTTTTCATGGGAGGGGCCGCAGGCGCGAAGCGCGGCAGGTTGAAGTCGGAGAAAGAAAGTTTAGCGGTAAATGCAGGGCCTAGCTAGGCTGCCGGGGCTGGCGAATAATGCCCACCGACACGGCCATATCTTCCCAGGTCTGGCGCAGCTCGCCCAAAAACTGGCGGCCGGCCTCGGTGAGCGTGTAGTACTTGCGGGGTGGGCCAGAGGTCGATTCCTTCCAC
Source organism: Hymenobacter sp. H14-R3 (assembly GCF_030063445.1). GTDB lineage: Bacteria > Bacteroidota > Bacteroidia > Cytophagales > Hymenobacteraceae > Hymenobacter. The sequence continues at coordinate 51,018 of NZ_JASITD010000025.1, forward strand.
ACGTAGTCGAGCAAAGCGGCGTTTTTGAGGCGCGTGAGCAGCGGGTACAGTGTGCCCTCTACCACTATCATGCGGGCCGCGGTGAGCTCCTCCAGCATGTCGCTGGCGTAGGCCTCCCCGCGGCCGATTATCTCCAGAATGCAGAATTCGAGGATGCCTTTGCGCATCTGCACCTGGGTGTTCTCTAGTTTCATGGGCGGTATGGGCTAGTAGTAGGTGAGGAACTGTACAAATGTACGGCAGGTACTTTGTATTGCATAATACTTGGTGTAAAATTTTTTGTTGCCTTTTGCAAAAAAAAATCTACAGTGCGAGCGGCTTCGTATTTCTATCCTGCAATCGTATTCCGGCTATCATCCAATATTGACGCTGTAACTGCGCCTGAATCAAGCTCCTGCGGTCAGCGCGCTCGCGCCACGGGGCCGACTACGCACTATCCGGCAGTAACTTGCGTTGCTGCCCCGACCATTATTCGGCCTGTTATTCATCTATGCTACATCTCTCCGCCGCTTGTCGCCCTTGGGCGGTTGTCTTGGGTATAAGTGCCGTGCTGGGCCTGGCTGCCGCGCCCGCCGCCCGCGCCCAAACCAGCGCTCCCAAATACAGCAACGAGTTTCTAAACCTGGGGGCCGGTGCCCGCTCGCTGGGCATGGGCAAAACTCAGGTGAGCCTGGCCAATGATGCCACCGCCGGCTACTGGAACCCCGCCGGCCTCACCAACATCGCAGCCAAGTACGACGGCGTGCTCATGCACTCCGAGCTGTTTTCGGGGGTGGTGAAGAACGACTACGCCGCCTTTGCCATGCCGCTCGATGAAAAAAGCGCCATCGGCGTGACGCTGCTGCGCTCGGGCGTGGATAACATTGCCGATACGCGGGCGCTCATCAACGAATACGGTAATATTCAGTACGATAAAATCACGTATTTCTCGGTGGCCGACTACGCGCTGCTGCTTTCCTATGCCCGCAAGCTGGGCCCGGCGGGCCTGAGCGTGGGCGGCAGCGGCAAGCTCATCTACCGCAACGTGGGCACGTTTGCCAACGCCTACGGCTTCGGCATCGACCTGGGCCTGCAATACAACCACAGCGGCTGGCGCCTGGGCCTGATGGCCCGCGACATCACCACCACCTTCAACGCCTGGAGCATCGACGCCGACAAGTTTAAGGCCAATACGATACCCGGCGAGGCCATTCCTACCAACAGCACCGAGATATCGCTGCCCCGCCTGGTGCTGGGCGCGGGCCGGCAGTTTACGCTCCCAGGGCAATTTGGCGCTTTAGTGGCTGCCGACCTCGAAATGACTACCGATGGCAAGCGCAATACGGTAATTTCGGCCCGCCCCGTGAGCATAGACCCCCGGCTGGGAGTTGAGATTAACTACCGGAAGCTAGCCTTTTTGCGGGGTGGCGTGGGCAATATTCAGCAGCTAACCACTTTTGCTGAAGGTTCTACCGCGGCCAATCCGCTAACCAAGAGCGAGTGGAAAGGCCAGTATAGCCTGGGCGCAGGCGTGGCCATCAATGGCCTGCGCGTCGACCTGGCCCTCTCGCGCCTGGCCGTGGAGAAGCTGGGGAACTCCTCGCAAACCAACTCGCTCATCGTGAGCCTGGGCTACGGCCTGGGGAGCCGCTCCGGCGGGCTGCCCTCCATAAACTAGGTTACCAAAGCATTAGTTGCTAACTTATTGACTGTCAACACTATGGATAAATATTACCTCCGCAGTTGGGTGTACACGCTGCGCGGGCGCGCGCTGGGCCTGCTGCTCGTACTGCTGGCGCTGGCCATCACGGCCGCGCAGGCGCAGTCGGGTGCCTTCGGCAACGAGTGGATAGTGCAGGGCCAGCCTTATTACAAGATAAAAGTCTGGAAGGATGGTCTTTATCGCCTCGACCAGGCTTACCTGGCCCGGCTGGGCGCGGGGGGCGTGGCCCCCACGCAGCTGCAAGTGTGGCGGCGCGGCAAAGAGCTGGCCGTGTACCAGGGCGGCAACTCGGCCACACTCGACAACTCGACCTTTTTGGAGTTCTACGGCCAGCGCAACGATGGCGTGCTGGACCGGGAGTTCTACAAGAACCCGCTCGACCAGGCTAACCCCCATTACAGCTTCTACACCGATACGGCGGCCTATTTTGTAACCTGGGGCAACCGGGCCGGCAAGCGTATGGCCCAGCCCGTGGTCGCGGGTGGTGCCCCTCATGGCTGGCGCATCCAGTCGTCGCTGGTGCTCAGAGTAGCCAACTATGCCGAAGGCGGCGCTTCGGGAAAAGACATTTTTATGCCGTGGCTGGAAAAGGGGGAAGGCTTCTTTCAGGGCTGGTATAACTACCAGACCCACGCGCCCCTCGACTCGGCCCTGCGGGCGGTAGCCACGGCCCCCGGCGCGCCCGCGCCCACCCTGGAAACGAGGGTAATAGGCGGCTTCCGCAGTGTGCACCGCACAAGTATTCAGGTTATTCCACCCTCGGCGGGGGCTACTGCCCGTACTCTGGGAGTGTTGGCTTACAACGAGTTTGACATTGCACGTGGCCGCTATTCCTTGCTTGCAAGTGATATTGGTAGTAGTGGCCAGGTCGAAACTAGCTTTAGCTCGCCGGGGGGAACCGATTATTACCGGCAGTCATGGTGGCGCGTTACGGCCCCGCAGCAAAACGTGTGGTTTGCTGACCGGCAGCAAGTATTCTTCCAGAACGACTCGCTGCTGAGTGGTCCAGCCACCTATGAGGTTGATAACCTGCCGGCTACAGTACGGGGCTTCGATATTGAAGACCCCTGGAATGTGCAGCGCGTAGAGCCCACCGCGGCCCCCACACTGGGCAGCACTGGCCGGCGCTACGTGTTTGCCAACGCTACTACCCAGCAGGCGCGCCACCTGCTGCTTGCCGATGAAGCGCGGGGCGTGGTGCCGCCGCCCGCCCGCCGGGTAACCTTCCGGGCCATCGACCCGGCCAAGCCTAATTTCATCGTCATCACCCACCCAAAGCTGATGCAGGCGGCGGGCACGGTACCCAATGTGGCCCGCGCCTACGCCAATTACCGCGCCTCTGCGGCTGGTGGGGCGTATGATACACTAATGGTGACCGCGCCGCAGCTCTACGACCAGTTTCACTACGGCGAGCGCTCAGTTATTGCCTTGCGCCACTTTGCGCTGTGGCTGGCCGCCAAGTCGCCGGCCGCGCAGTCTAAATACCTGCTACTGCTGGGTAAAGGTATTGCCCCTGGGGCCCAGGTAACGGCCACGCCCGTGCCCGATGCAGCCCCGGATAACCGGCAGGGCGCTAGTGTAGGTTATTTAGGACGGATATTAGGTGAAAATGGGCTGGATTTGGTGCCCGTTTCGACGCGCTCTACGTCCGATATATTTCTGTCGAGTGACTGGCCGCATGATAATTACACGCCCGCCCTGGCTACGGGCCGGGTAGTGGCTATTACACCTCAGGAAGCTTTGGTGTACCTCACCAAGCTCCAGGAATACGAGGCTCAAATCAACCCTGGTCAGCTCAACCCCGAGCCTTGGCACAAAAACATTCAGCACATAAGCGGCGGCCACACCATCACGGAAATCCCCGCTTTTCGGGCCCACCTCGATGCGTATAAGCGCCTGGCCGAGCGGCCACTATTCGGCGGCAAGGTGGCTACTACGCAACGCGCCTACACGGGCGATGAGCTGCCGGTGACGAGCTACATCCCCAATGAGCTGAATGCCGGTCTGGCCCTGATTACCTATTTCGGCCACGGCTCTACCACGGTGTTTGACCTGAACCTGGGCGATATCAACGACCCGACCACGGGCTACGCCAACGCCAAAAAGTACCCGGTAATGATGTATAACGGCTGCTCGGCGGGCAATGCATTTACTAATACAGCCACCTTTGCTACCGACTGGATATTTGCGGCCAACAAGGGCTCGATTGGCATGATGGCCGAGAGCGGCCTCTCATATGAAAACCTGCTCGACCCCGCGCAGGAACTTACGTACCGGCTGCTTTTCAACGACCCCCAGTGGTTTGGGCGCCCCATTGCTGAGGTGCGCCGCGAGGTAGTGCGCCGCTTGGGGCCCAGCACTGCCTTTGCCAAAAACCCCCAGGGCACCGAGCAGCTGCTATGTACCATCTGGCAGGGCGACCCGGCGCTGCGCATGTACGCCCCGGCCAAGCCCGACCTGGTGGTGAGCAACGCCACGCTCTCGCTAAGCCCCATTGCGCCCGACGCGGCTATTTCGGCGGCCTCTACGCAGTTTACGCTCAATATTGGGGTCAGTAACCCGCTGCGCATTACGCGCGATTCGGTCGAGATTCGGGTGACGCGCAGCTTCCCCGCCCCGCGGCCTTCGATTACGTATGTATTTAACAATCAGCTGAATAGTCTGGGTCAGCTGCAAAAGCCCTTCCCTCAAGCATTTCAGCGCGATACCACGTACGCCATTGTTATCCCCAACCCCAGCACGCTGGATGTGAGCGGCGACAACAAGTTTACCGTGGAGCTGGACTACCGCAACAAGATTGCTGAGCTGGACGAAACCAACAACACGGCTACGCTCAACTATTCTTTCCTGAAGCGCGGCATTACGCTGCTCACGCCTACCGAATTTGCCATTATCCCCAGCAACCGGCCCCGCCTCACGGCCCAAAGCAACGACGCCAGCGGGCCAGTGCGCAGCTACGACTTTCAGGTCGATTCGGTGGCCACGTTCGACAGCCCCGGCGGCTTGCAGGCCCAAACCATTTCGGCGGGCGTAATCGCCAGCTGGACGCCCCCCAAGGCGCTGCTCGCCAAGCGTGACTCCACGGTGTGGTACTGGCGCGTGCGCTTCACCAGCCCGGTGGGCACCGAAGATGCCGGCTGGCAGGTCAGCTCTTTCCGCGTGATACCGACTGCCCTGAGTGGGGGCTGGTCGCAGAGCCACAGCGGGCAGTTCAACCGCGACCAGCTGGCGGGCGTGGCCGTGGCGGCCCCCAGCAACCGCTGGAGTTTTGCGCCCCAAAAACAGGCCCTTACCCTGCGCACGGCGGGTGGCGGCGCGCCGGGTAGCCCCTTCACCTTTGGGGTGAGCGGCTTCGGCATTGCCACGGGCAGCCAGGTGCCCAACATTGGCACCTGCGCCGTAAAGGCCCCCAATCTGGTGCTCGCGGTATTTGACCAATATTCGCTGCAGCGCGTGGCGATACCGGGCACCTACTCCACCTGCGGGCAGCCCGGGCAGATGTTCTATCACTTTGCCGCAGACGCCGACACGCTCGATAACCTCAACAACAGCGCCACGCGCCGGGCAGAGCTGCTCGACTTTTTGGGCAAGGTGCCCGACGGTAGCTACGTGGCCCTGGTGAGCGCCAACCGCCTGCGCTTTGCCGACCCCAACGTGGCCGCTACCATGCGGCAGGTAGCTACCTTGCTGGGCAGCAAGGTAGTAGCTAATCTCAAAAACGGCGAGCCCTGGGCCCTGGTGGCCCAGAAGAAGGCCGCTGGCGGCCTGGCCCTGGCCGAAACCGGCCCCGACCGCAGCCAGCCTTCGCCGGCCAGCCAGACCGTTGTGCTCATCTACGCCCTGGCCACGCCCGGCCAGGCGGGTACCGTCACGAGCACGCTCATCGGCCCGGCCCAGCAGTGGCGCACGCTGTTCGACGTTATTCGGCCCGAAACGCCCACCTCCAGCTACCGGCTGGCGCTGGTGGGCCTCGATACCAGCAACAAGGCGACGGTGCTGAACCCGGATATCCGGACTAAGAACTTGGATATGAGCGCGTACTCGGCCACTACCTACCCGTATATGCAGCTTCAGCTGGTGCTGCGCGACTCGGTAAACCGCACGCCGCCGCAGCTTAAGCAGTGGCTGCTCACCTACAAGGGCCTGCCCGAAGGCGTGGTGCGCCGCGACCTGGTAGCCACGACTAAGTATGACTCAACCAGCCTCAAAAACCAGGCGGTTAATGCCGGCTTCCTCACCTTCCCGGTGAAGTTCGACAACATCTCGCAGGAGGCTTTTACCGGCCGCCTGCAAGTGCAGGTGCAGCTCATTAACGTAAACACCGGCTTGGCTGTTAAAACCGCCACGCTCACCGCCCCGCGCGAGCTACCCGCCAACGACAGCGTGCTCACCGTGAACGTGCGGCTCGACGTAACCGGCACCTTTGGCAAGTTTTACGTGCGGGTGATGGTTAACCCCCGAGTGCAGCCCGAGCTGTATTACTTTAATAATGAGCTAATTACGGATGCGTTTACGGTGCGCGACAACAACGTGCCGCCCACGCTGGACGTAGCCATCGACGGCCGCCACATCCTGGATGGCGAGCTAGTGGCTCCGAGCCCGGTTATTGCCATTCAGCTTCGGGATGAGGACCGGCTGCGGCTTATTAAGAATGCGTCGTATTTTACTGTGTTTCTGCAAAAGGATAACCAGGCTCCCGTGCCCGTTGATGTTAATGGGGCGCAGATGCGCTTCACCGTCGACAACACGGCGGGCAGCCTAGCGCGGCTCGAATACCAGCCCGGCCTCAACGGTCCCCTCTCGGATGGCACCTACACCCTGCGCGTGCAGGGCCGCGATGCCTCCAATGCCAGCGCCGGTACCCAGGACTACCAGGTGAAATTTGTGGTGGTGAATGCCTCGCAAATCTCCAACGTGTACCCGTACCCCAATCCGGTGACCAGCAAGGCCAAGTTTGTGTTCACGGTGACGGGCCAGGAGCTGCCGCGCAACATGAAAATTCAGATTATGACCCTCACGGGCCGCGTGGTGCGCGAGATTTTTATGAACGAGCTGGGCCCGCTGCACATCGGCAATAACATCACCGATTACGCCTGGGACGGCACCGACCAGTACGGTGACCGCCTCGCCAACGGCACCTACCTCTACCGCGTGGCCATCGACGACCCCACCGGCGAATACAAGAAATTCACCACCGCCGGCGACAAAGCCTTCAAAAACGACTGGGGTAAGCTCGTGCTACTGCGGTAGCGGTAAGTGAGTAGTTACGTAAATGAGTAAGGGAGTGGATTAACCAGCTGTCGTTATGACATTTGGCTAATTCACTCCCTTACTCATTTACGCAACTACTCACTTACCACTACCGCCGGCGTAGCGTGACAAAGCTGTACGCCACGGCGTGCTGCGCGTCGGCGGGGTGGCGGGCGCGGGTTTCCTCGCGCCAGTCGGTGGGCGAGAGGTCGGGGAAAAAGGCATCACCATCGGGTACGGTGGTGTGCACCTCGGTGAGGTGCACCACATCAACGGAGGGCAGGGCTTGGCGGTAGACTTCGCCGCCGCCGATGATGCATACCTCCGCGCCGCCCGGCTGCTGCCCCGCCAGCGCCAGCGCCTCGGGCAGCGAGTGCGCCCGCCGCACGCCCGCCGGCGCGGGCCAGTCGAGCTGGCTGGTAACTACAATGTTGGTGCGGCCCGGCAAGGCCCGCCCAATGCTGTCAAACGTGCGCCGGCCCATCACGATGGGGTGGCCCAGGGTCAGGGCCTTGAAGTGCTGCAAGTCGGCGGGCAGCCGCCAGGGCAACTGCCCTTGCCGGCCAATGACCCCGTTTTCGGCAGCTGCTACAATAATGGAAACCATAAAGTACTTTTAGATAATGAGTTATGATTAATCACTAGCTGCGTTAGCCCAGCGGTTCAGTGGTTGCCGGCAGCTTGGTACCGCGTAATAAATCCGCAATGCCCATGCGCTTCTTGCCTTCAAGCTGCACTTCCAGCAGGTCGAGCAGCCCGCCCTCATTTTCCGGGTCGGTTTGGATGCGGTAATACGAGCGCCCATCGGTGGTAGCGGCCCCCGGCGTAACGGCAAAGTAGGGGGGCAGGGTATCATCGTTAGGTAATACCCTGGCCTTGAATATTTTAAGCGTTCGTCCGTCGGGCAAGGTGGTGTAGGCGGCGGGCGCGGGGGCCAGGCCGCGCACCTGGTTCACGAGTTCCGGGGCGGGGCGCGTGAAGTCGAGCCGGCCGGTTTCCTTGGTGAGCTTGGGGGCGGGGCGCAGGTTGGGGGTAGCGGGCTGTGGGGTGCTGGGGGCGGCCCCGGCCGCGATGGCCGCCACCGTGCGGGCGGCCAGCGCCGCCCCCAGCACCTTCAGCTTATCATACAAGGAGCCGAAGTCGTCGTCGGGCGCAATGGCGATTTTATCCTGCAAGATGAGGTCGCCGGTGTCAATCGCGTGGCGCAGAAAGAAGCTGCTCACGCCCGTTTCCTGGTCGCCGTGCATGAGCGCCCAGTTGATGGGGGCCGCGCCCCGGTACTGCGGCAGCAGCGACCCGTGAATGTTGACCGAGCCCAGGCGCGGCATGTTCCACACCACTTCGGGCAGCATCCGAAACGCCACCACTACTTGCAGGTCGGCGGCATACGTTTTGAGCTCGGCCACGAAGGCAGCATCTTTCAGATTAGTGGGCTGTAGCACGGGCAAGCCGTGGGCCAGCGCCGCCTCTTTTACGGCCGAGGCTTGCAGCTGCCGCCCGCGCCCGGCGGGCCGGTCGGGCCCCGTAATTACGGCCACCACCTGCGCTTCGGGCAGCGCCAGCAAGGCATCCAGGGTAGACACGGCAAAATCGGGCGTGCCCATAAACACAATGCGAAGTTTCATAAAAAGGAATGTAGGATAAGCTTTAGCTTGTCAAGCGCGGAAGTCGGCGGTTCGGTCAGGCAACCCCAGCAAATTGCTTACTTCTCAGGATATAGTAAATACTTCTTACGCAGCGTTTTATACTGCCCCAACTGCGGCTCCCAGCTGGCCTGGATGCTCACCTCCGAGCGGTCGGCTATCACCTGCGCCCGCAACGAGTCGGTGCCAGCCAGCTGCTCAAAGTATTTACCAAAAAAATGCCCCTTATCGGTGCTATTCTTGTAAAAATCAAGTAAATAGCTCACCGTGAAAAACTCCGCGGGTTGCCCCGGCGCGGGTTGGTGCAGGTCGAGCCCGTAGCAGAGCTGGCCACTGAGCGGGGGCGTGGGCGAGCCGGCATTGGGCCGGGGCGTAAACTGGTAGGGCCGCGTGGCCGGCTGCGCAGGACCCCCAATCACCTCAAACGGCCGGTCGGTGCCGCGCCCTACGCTCACATTAGTACCCTCAAACAGGCAGACGCTGGGGTACAGGGCCACCGCGCGCGCCGTGGGCAGGTTGGGGGAGGGGCGCACGGGCAGCGCGTAGGGCGTGGCGTGGGTGTAGCCGGCGGCCACCGGCACCACGGTGAGGGCGCACTGCCGGCCGCCGGCCAGCCACTTTTCACCGTTTAGCATCCTGGCCAACTCGCCCACCGTGAGGCCGTGGCAGATGGGCAGCGGGTCGAGGCCCACAAACGAGCGGTGTTTGGCTTCCAGCACCGGGCCATCCACCACTGCGCCGTTGGGGTTGGGCCGGTCGAGCACCACCACCGTTTTGCCCTGCTCGGCGGCGGCCTCCATCACGTAGTGCAAGGTGCTGATGAAGGTATAGAACCGAGTGCCAACATCTTGGATATCAAATACTAGCACATCTACATCGGCCAGCATGGCGGGCGTGGGCTTTTTGGTGGCCCCGTACACCGAGCGCACGGGCACCCCGGTGCGGGCATCGCGCCCGTTGGCGATAGTGGCCCCGTCGGCCGCTTCGCCCCGGAAGCCGTGCTCAGGCGCAAAAATAGCCGTTAGGTTCACGTGCAGCGTTTTCAGCGTGTCAACCAGGTAGGTGTTGCCCACGCGGGAGGTCTGGTTGACGACCAGGCCCACGCGCTTGCCGCGCAGCAGCGGCAGGTAGCGCGGTAGCTGCGCCGCGCCCACTACTAAGCCCGGCGCCTGGGCCTGGTGGTTGGTTGCAGTGTCGCCAACCAAGCTAGCGCTGGGGGAAGCAGCTTGGGTACCCGCATCGCGGTGGTCGGTGCAGGCAGCCAGCCCGGCGGCCACTAAAATCCACTTCATCATGGCTCAAAAGTAGCCTGCTGCGTAAGAAGCGCGCTACTGCCCCCTTGCAACGCGCAGGGCGGGCGTAGCTTTACGCCACTCGTGAATATCGCCCGCTACATATCGCGCCGCATGGACGGAGCCGACTCTGGCTCCTTTACCCACTCCGTTACGCGCATCGCCACCGTCAGCATCGCCCTCGGCATCGCCGTGATGATAGTCTCCTTCTCGATTCTGCACGGCTTTCGTGAGCAGATTCAAGATAAGATATTCTCTTTTGGGGCGCATCTGCAGCTCTCGCGCTACGACACGAATAACTCGCTGGAAGTAGCCCCTATTTCGGAGCCTGCGCTGCGCCGCCAGCTGGCCCACTACCCACAAGTGGCTTCGGTGCAGCCATTTGCGCGCAAAACGGCCATCATCAAAACCACCGATGAAGTGCTGGGCGTGGTGCTCAAGGGCGTGTCGGAGGCCCACGGCCTCAGCGCCATGCGCCAGAATATGGTGGCCGGCCAGTTTATTCACTACGCCGACACGGCGGCCAGCGACGACATCGTTATCTCGCAGAAAATTGCCGATAAGCTGCGGCTCAAAGTGGGCAGCCCGGCGCTGTTCTACTTCATTCAGCAGCCGCCGCGGGTGCGTAAGTTTCGGGTGTCGGGCATCTATCAAACCGGGCTCGATGAGTTTGATGAGGTGTATGTGCTCGGCGATTTGCGCCAGATTCAGCAGCTCAACGCCTGGCCCGACTCGCTGGTGGGCGGCCTCGAAGTGCGCCTGCACAACTTCGAGCGTCTCGATTCCACCTTCAAACAGTTCTACAACAAGCTGCCCTACGAGGTGCGCATCGAAAAAATCACCGACCAGTATGCGCAGCTTTTCGACTGGCTTCAACTGCTCAACCGCAACGTTATCATCTTCCTTATTCTGATAATTTTTGTGGCTACCTTCAACATGGTTGCCACCATCTTTATCATGATTTTGGAGCGCACCAAGATGATTGGCATCCTGAAAGCGGTGGGTGCTACCGACAACCAGATTCGGGAAATGTTCTTCTTCCGGGGCATGGCCATCACGCTCAAAGGGTTGGTGATTGGTAACGTTGTAGCGCTGGGCTTCTGCGCGTTGCAGCATTATTTCCGCATCATTCCGCTCGACCCCGAGAACTATTACATGGACCGCGTGCCCATTGCCTGGAGCCCCTCGGTGATGGTGCTGCTCAACGTAGCTACGCTGCTCGCTTCCATACTGGCCGTGCTCGTGCCCACCTATATGATTGCCCGCATCAAGCCGATGGTAGCCATTCGGTTCGACTAAGGCTGGGCGGGCGGGCAGCAGGCTATTTGGGAGGCTAAGCGGTAAAAAGCCGGCGATGAGCGACAAAAATAGGCGCACTTAGCCGGCCAGGCGTAATTTAGCGGGGCCAAATGGGCTAGTCAAAAATAAAAGCCGGGTGCAACCAGTTAAGCAGTCGGTACGCTCTCTTGGGTATAACAACTTTACCTTTTTTCATGAAAAACTTTCCTCGGCTGGCCGGCCGCTTGCTGGCCCTGCTAGTGGTGCTGGCAGGTCTCGGCCTCAGCAGCTGCAAAAAAAACAATGATTCTGCTACCGCAACTGGTAACTGGACCCGAGGCAATGCGTTTGCCGGCGTTACCCGCAGTGGCTCCGTAAGCTTCGTTATCGGCAATGTGGCCTACGTGGGCACCGGTGTGGATGCTAACAACGTGCGTTACAACGACTTCTACTCCTACACCCCCGCCACGGGCAGCTGGATTAAGCTGACTTCCATGCCTGCTACGGCCCGCTACAACGCCGTGGCTTTTACGGCGGGTGGCAAAGGCTACGTGGGCACCGGCTACGACGGCGTGAACTCGCTGAGCGATTTCTGGCAGTTTGACCCTACCCTGGACACTCCTACTACCGTGGCCGGCGTGACCTCGACTACCCTGGGCAGATGGAAAAAAGTGGCCGACCTCACTAGCGTGGCGGGTGGCACGGCCCGCTACGGCGCAGTAGCTGGTAGCGTAGGCGACGTAGGCTACGTGGGCTGCGGCTACGACGGCAACAACCAGAAGGACTTCTACCAGTACAACCCCGCCACTGATAAGTGGAGCGCCCTGGCCAGCGGTTTCCCCGGCGATAAGCGCATTTTCGGCTCGACGTTCGTGGTCAACGGCCAGATGTACGTAGGTTTCGGTACCAACAACCTGGTTTCCAACACCGATTTCTGGTCGTATAACCCGGCCGGTAGCGGCACCTGGACCAAGCTGCATGACTTGGCCAACATCAGCAATTCGACCGGTACTTACGACAACAGCCTTTTGCAGCGCGCCTACGCTTCCGCCTTCACGGTGGGCAACATGGGCTACGTGGCCGTGGGTAGCCTCAACGGGGCCGTGCGCACCGACTGCTACTCGTATGACCCTACGCTCGACAATTGGACCAAGATGAACCCCTTCCTGGGCGCGGGCCGCACCTCGGCCGTGGCCTTCGGTATTGGCACTTTTGGCTACGTGGGCACCGGCAAATCGGGCAACACCCCCTTCGATGATTTCTGGAAATTTGACCCCACTCTTGCACAAGAGTAAGCAGCTGGCGGCCCCGGCCGCGCAGCCGCGCACCAGGCGCTGGCACCACCTGCTGCTGCTGCTAGCAGCGGCCGGTACCCTGGCAACGGCTGCCTGTACCAAGAGCACTAGTGACATTGGCGTCGGGCTTCCCGACGCCAATGTCGATACGGGGGCGTATCTTATTGATACCATTACCGTTAAGTCTTCTACCGTACTGCGCGACTCCGTGGTAACGTCCACGTCAGACAACCTGATGGTGGGACGTACCTACGACCCGCTACTGGGTACGCTCACGGCGCGCAGCTACTTCCGGCTAGGGGTTATCAGCGGTTTGCGCATTGACCCGTCGTTCCAATACGATTCGCTGGTGCTGGTGATGAAGCCCACCACGTATCGCTACGGCGACACTACCAAAACCCAGGCGCTGGTAGAGGTGCACAAGCTGATTGACCCTATTTCGGCTACCAAATACTCGTTTGCCTCGTCGAAGCTCACCAACCTGCGCTACGACCCGAAAAATGTGAACCGGGGCGGCAGCCCGCCTCGGGGGTTGGCCCGCCGCACGGCCACACTGCGCATTCCACTGGACAAGTCGTTTGGTCAGGATATTTTAGCAAAGGCGCAGGCCGGCCGATTGACGACGCAGGATGACTTTGACGCTTACCTGCCCGGCCTCGTGCTCACGCCTGCCGATGGCGACAACGCCACCATCCTAGGCCTAAGCGCCAAGGCGGCCGACGCGGCCATGACCCTGTATTATCACGACCCCGCCAACCCGACCGTGGTGCTGAATAACACGTTTCCGCTCTCAACTGGCGCGCGGCACTTCTTCCAGGTCGATGCCGTTCGCAACGGTTCGGTTGGCTATTTGCCCACTACTTCGCTGCAAGCGGTGCCTTCGGCCCCCACTGGCGAGCAAACGTACATTGAAGGGGTATTAGGCTTGCAAACCAAGCTTGAATTTCCTTATCTAACTAATATTCAGCAGTTTGGCAATAACCTCACAATAACGAGTGCCACGCTTACGGCGCTGGTGCCAAGCGCTACGCTCACGTCTTACGTACCGGCCCCGCCCTCGCTGGTTATTAATACCAGCAGCGTCGACAATCGGCCCGTGGAGACGTATCTGCCCGAAGTGAAGTACCTGAGTGCCATATCGGCTACTACCGGCATCAACCAGGGGTCGTACTCTTGGTCGGTGGAATCCTACGTCCAAGCGGTACTAAACCGCACGCGGCCTAACAACGGCCTTCTGGTGACTTCCCTCGCGCCCGACCTGCCCAGCCGGGTAGTGCTGGGTAGCCAACGCAGTGCGCAAAATAAGCTTCAGCTACGGCTCTATTTCATTAGAATTCAGTAGGTTGCTACCACTGGGTAATAGCCAGTAGAGCATTTTTTGTGGAAGCCTCGGAGCCCGGCTCTGGGGCTTCTTCGTTTAAAGACTACTACTATCTCGGCTTCTAGCCCGCAGAAGGATACTTTTTAAGATAATCCCTGTTAAGAAAACGTGTCCGACCAACTACTGCCCCTCGCTCCCCGCCCCGACCTACTGCGGGTATCGTACGATGATTACCGCGCCCTACCCGCCATCGCCAACTCCGACCTGTCGCGCCTGCGCGATGCCCTTGATGGCCGCCCGCCCCGCCGCGACTCGGGCCTGAATGGGGGCGCGCTGAGCTTCGGCACGGCTTTTCACACCGCCTTGCTGGAGCCTGACGATTACCAACCCGGGCAGCCGGGCCTCAACGACACCCTCATTTGGTGGCTGGTAGAAGGCGTGAAGCTGAACACGGAGATGAACCGCCTGCTGGCTCACGGCCTCACCGAGCGCAGCGCACTATTTACCGAGCCGACTACCGATACCATGTGCAAGCTGCGCGCCGACCTCGTGCTCGACCAGCCCGGCCAGCCCTACACCGTAGTAGATTTTAAAACGACCATGGCCCGCGACGCCGAGCATTTCCGCTGGCAGTGCTCGGCCTACGATTACGACCGGCAGGCGGCCTTTTACACCGATGCGCTGCACGCCGAGCGGTTTTTACTGGTGGGGGTGCAAAAGGTGGAGCCCTTCGGCGTTTTTCCGCTCGAAGTAACGACCGATATGCTGGCCGAAGGCCGCCGCAAGTATATGCATCTGCTCAAGCTGTTGCGTGCCCCCGGCACGGCCCCCGCCTTCCGCGCCGAGGCTGTGCAGGCCGCCGTTACGGCCCTTGGCTTGTAGCTTGCCGCGATAAGCACCAGTAATAAAAAAAACCAATTGGCTGCGTAGCGAGTAATTAGGGTAGCTTGGTGCCAACTGTGGCACCGGCCCTTAATCAAGCCACCCCACCCCATGAGTGAAGTAAAAAAAGCCCTGTTGGTGCGCCTCGAAGTGAAGCCTGGCCACGAGCAAACCGTCGCCGACTTTCTGCGTGGCGCGCTTACTATTGTGCAAGGTGAGCCCGCCACGGCCACTTGGTACGCATTGCAGCTAGGCCCCTCCACCTTCGGCATCTTCGACACTTTCCCCGACGAGGAGGGCCGTAAAGCCCACTTGGCCGGCGAGGTAGCCGCCGCTCTCGGCACGCACGCCGACTTGTGGGCCAGCCCACCTGTCATTGAAATGGTGGACGTATTGGCCAATAAATAACCTGTCATCAGGCCCTAAGAAGCCCCCGGCCGCGCTCGTCTCAACGGGCGCGGCCGGGGGCTTCTTTTGTTAAAACCCTGCCTGTCCGCTGGCCGCCAGTTCGCGCAGAAGCTGCCGCAGCGTGGCCGGCTCCTGTAGCTGGCGCAGTAAAAAAAGCAGGTACTCGGTTTCGGCGCGCAGGCTGCGCTTCAGTTCACGCAGCCGGGTGCGCTGCTGCTTCTCGGTGCCGCTCCAGGGCGCGCTGTCGAGGGGCTGCCGCGCTAAGGCCAGCTGCTGGCTTAGTTGCACCTGCTGCTGCGCCAGCGCCGCCGTGTAGCGTCCAAATAATGCATCTGCTTCTTCGCTGTTGGCCGATGCCGTGCTATCGGTTTCGGCTAGCAGCGTGAGTAGGGCGGCCAGGTCGCCAGCCGAGTAGGCGGCCGTAATGCGCTGCATAAGCTCCGTTTGGGCCTGTTGGGTGGCCGCGTCGCCCTGGGCGGCCCGGTCGGGGTGGTGCAGGCGGGCGAGCTGCCGGTAGGCCGCTTTCGTATTCTGCAGCAGCGCCTGGCCCTCGGTATCGGCGGCGCGGGCCTGTGCCGCGCGGGCCTGCTGCGCCCGCTGCTGGCGGCGCTCGCGGGCTGTGGCGGCCGCCTGCTCATGCGCTGGGGTCTGCGTGGGCGTTTGGGCTGTGGCGGGCAGCACGGGGTCGGGTGGGGGTGGGGCGGGCGCGTAGCGCGCCAGTATAGCGGCCTCCTCCTCGCCAAAGCGCTCTTGCAGGCTGTGGGCATTTCGCCAAAGCACCTCAGCTACCTGTTGCGCCTCGGCGCGACTGAGGTAGCCACTCGTGAGGGCAGTTTCCAGCGGCTCGTAGAGGGCGCGGCGGGCGGCTACCGTGGCGGCGGCCAGCGGCCCCACCTGCCGCCAATAAGCCTGGCGAGTAGCGGCCTGCTGCTCACGCAGGCTGCGCAGCTGCTCGCGCAATTCTTCCACGGCCCCGATAGCCTGGCGGAATGCCTGCTGCACCGGCGAGCCCGTCGTTGCGCCCGCTAAGCGCGCCGGTAAAAACTGCCGCAAAGGCAAAGAAGGAATATTCACGGCCGCAAAAATAACATCCCGCAAAACAGCACCTGGCTACAGGCCGTAAAAACAAGCTGGCGCAGGCAGCCAAAATAAGGGAGGATATTGCATAAAAAAATTGATAGTCTATCTCCGGCTTAATCATTATTTTTAATTAATAGTAAAAATAATTACGCAATTAGTTGCGGGAGTAAAATAATTGTCTCACCTTTGTCCCACTAAACACCCACAGCTATGTACCGCCTACCAATCAGCCGTCGCCATTCGGATAAGAAGCAGCCAAAAGCGCTGCCTCAGCTCGGTACGTTTGCCTGATTTTAGCGCCTGCTAAAACTGTCGCCGCCCGAGCCCATGAAGCTCGGGTTTTTTGTTGCCAACGGATTATCAACCGTTTAGCTTTCTGCCCAATGCCTCGCATCCGCCCCAGTTACCTGCTTGAATTGCCTGCCCAGCAGGAGAGTCATGCTTGGGCTAAACGGTATCGTCGCGCTTTTTCTTCAGGATATACTTGTCGGTAATTACCGATAATAACCACCTTGTAGAAAAAGCCTGGCCTTAGAAACCAGGCTTTTTCATGGGCTTTATTTCCAAATAAAAATAGCTTTTATTTGAATGGAAGAATTACGTCCAATCCAGTTTGAGAATACTAATCAGAATTAATTGCTGCCTATTTCCCACCCGATATCAGTCACTTTTATGCGCTTCAATTTAAACCCGCGCAACAAGTCTGCGCCCGTTCGCAATCACGAAGGGGCACCCACTTACTTGCTCACACCCGCCTTCGAACTGTACGCCGCCATGGCTACGGCCGCCCTCAGCGACCAGTTGTACGAAACGGCCGCTACCCGCTTGAACCGCCTGCGCGAACTAGTGGCTCGCAACGACCCGTATTTTGTGGCCCGGCTGGCGGTGTATGCCCGCGAGAAGCTTTACCTGCGCTCGATGCCGCTGGTGTTGGTGGTGGAGCTGGCGCGCATTCACCGCGGCGACAGCCTCGTGAGCCGCTTGGTGGCGCGGGTGGTGCAGCGTGCCGACGAAATTCCCGAGTTGCTGGCCTGCTATGCGCAGGCCAATGGCCGGGCGGGTACCAAAACCCTCGGCCGGCTCTCGAAACAGCTTCAGCACGGCTTGGCGCTGGCCTTCAACAAGTTTGATGCGTACCAATTGGCTAAGTACAACCGCGACGGTACCGCCGTGCGCCTGCGTGATGCCTTGTTTTTGGTGCACCCCAAGCCCCGCGATGCCGCTCAGCAAGCCGTATTCGACCAATTGGTAACGGGCACCTTGCCCGTGCCCTATACCTGGGAAACCGAGTTGTCGGCCGCCGGCCAGGTGGCCTATGCCTCGCCTGCCGAGCGCCAGTCGGCCCTGGCGGCCGTGTGGGAAACGCTGGTGCAGAGTGGCCGCCTGGGCTACATGGCCTTGCTGCGAAATCTGCGCAACTTGCTGGAAACCAACGTAAACGCCGCTACCCTGGCCCAGGTCTGCGCTACCCTGGCCGATGCTAAGCAAGTGGCCCGCGCCCGGCAAATGCCCTTCCGCTTCCTAGCCGCCTACCGTGAGGTACTGGCCCTGGAATCGGGCGCGGTAGCGCCGGTGCTGGCGGCGTTGGAAGCAGCCATTGGGGCCAGTGCTGCGAACCTGCGCGGTTTTGGGCCCACCACCCGCGTGGTGGTGGCCTGCGACGTGTCGGGCTCGATGCAGCAACCCATTTCGCCGCGCAGCAAGGTGCTGCTCTACGACGTGGGCCTGGTGCTGGCCATGTTGCTGCAAAGTCATTGCCAGCACGTAGTTACGGGCTTGTTTGGCGACCGCTGGCAGCGTATTAGCCTGCCGCAGGGGCCGGTACTGGGCAACGTGCAGGAACTCTACCGCCGGGCCAATGAGGTGGGATTCTCTACCAACGGCCACTTGGTGGTGCAAGACCTGCGCCAGCGCCAGGAAGTGGTAGATAAAATCCTGATTTTCACCGACTGCCAGCTCTGGGATAGTACGGGTCACGGTAACACGCTGGCCCAGGAATGGGCTGCCTACCGCGCCAACGTGGCTCCCCAGGCCCAGCTCTACCTGTTCGATTTGGCGGGCCACGGCACCACGCCACTACAGGTGCGCGCCGCGCAGGGCGTGGCCCTCATCGCGGGCTGGTCAGACAAGGTGTTCGACGTGCTGGCCGCGCTCGAAAACGGGGAGAGTACCCTAGCAGTAATTGAAAAAACTGAGCTTTGAAAACAGCCCAGCCTGGCCGGCAGTAAAGCGGAACCCCGGCCAGTTTTTCAAGCGTCGATTTACAACTTAAGGAAAATAAAATGACCCTGGTTATAAAAATTGGCAAACTAATTGTTCACCTTTAATCCAAGCATTCTAATGCTATCCGACTTAGGCACACGGCTGACCCCTTAATGGCAGCCGCTGGCCGGAACGGTTACCCGCCGGGGCCTCGATGCTCCGGCGGCCCGTTCCAAACCAGTTTTGCTTAACTCCCTCTTTTTCAGGTGCCGTAGGTTTCGGCGTTACTTCGTGGTAGTCGGCGCAAGCCGCTGGGTTCGAATCCCATCGCCGCTCCTTCGGGCGCGGTGTACAAACACGCCAACCACTTGTCGCCCTGGATTTTGGGTAGTTAACTCCTTTTACAAACCAGTTCTAATTTAGTGGGTGTCGTAGGTGGGTCATACTTCGTGTATAGTGCCATAAGGCATGCAGGTTCGAATCCTGCCCCGGTCTTCGGGCCGGGTGGCGAAACGGTAGACGCATTATGATTGGCCCGCCGCTTGTTGCCCCACTACTTGTTTTATCCGTGCGGGTGCCGTAGTCCGGCCCTACTTCGATTGCGATTCGCCAGGTCGCGGGTTCGAATCCCGCTGGCTGCTACTTCGGTAGCGGCTGTAGCTCAGCCAGGTAGAGCAGGATATGAAGGCCGGGCGCTTGTTGCCCCGCACGGAAAGCTATAAAAACAACCCGGTGCCGTAGCCCCGCCCTACTTCGTTTAGGACGATGGGATGCTGGTTCGAATCCGGCCCGCTGGCCTGGCCGGCGATGGCGTAACTGGCAACGCACATACAGCGGGCGAGGCGCTCGTTGCCCGAGTTGTTTTTTCAATAAATCAACCGTTTTTGCGGCCTCCGGGCCGCTGGATATTCAACGTGCTAAAGCAGTTTTCAGGCTGGCGTACGGGGCGGGCTACCGGCGTTGAGGCGGCTGTCCGCTCGTCGTCAGGGCCGCTTGTTTCCGCTTGTTCTTTCAAAGAGCAGACAGCCGCCTCAACGCCGGTAGCCCGCCCCGTACGCCACCTGAAAACCCAGTTGCTAAAAGGAGGCGATATGCCCCCGCAAGCCGACTGGTTTTCACCGAATAGTACTAGTATTAATTTTTAACATTCAATCAAAATGGCTTCTATCTTACGAGGCAATGACTTGCGGCAGCTCGGGTTTCCTGAGGGCCGCGCTATTGGGCTGGCACTGGCGCAGTTGCAGCGCAAAGAATTCAAGCGCCTCACGCAGGCCGAGCAGCTCGAAACGCTGAAAGCCGTGCTGGCTAACCCGGCCGATTACCTCACGCACCTGGCTTGGAGCCACATATCGGCGGCGCTGTTGCCGCCCGTGTCGCGCCACATCGAGCTGGTAGCGCGCAAGGAGTACGTCACCTTCGGGGCTGAGCACATCGAAGCCGGCGCCATTCACCAGATGGAAACCGCCATGAAGCTGCCCGTAACGGTGGCGGGCGCACTCATGCCCGACGCCCACTACGGCTACGGCCTGCCCATTGGCGGCGTGCTGGCCACCGATAACGCCGTGATTCCCTACGCCGTGGGCGTGGATATTGGCTGCCGCATGGCCCTGTCGGTGTTCGAGCTGCCGGGTAAATACCTGACCCAGCGCACCCAGGAGATGCGCAAAGTCCTGCTCGACAATACCCGCTTTGGTAGTGGCCGGAGCTGGGAGCGGGGCCAGCGCCTCCACCACGACGTGCTCGACCGGCCCGAGTTTCAGGCCATTCCCTTCCTGAAAAACAAGCTCGATAAGGCCGCCGAGCAGGTGGGCACGTCGGGCTCGGGCAATCACTTCGTGGAATTCGGGCTGGTAGACATCACCGACCCCACCAACGAGATGGGCCTGCCCCTGGGCCAGTACGTGGGCGTGCTCTCGCACTCGGGCTCGCGGGGGCTGGGCGCGTCCATTGCCGAGCACTACACCAAGCTGGCCAAGGGCGTGTGCCAGCTGCCAGCCGAGGCCCAGTACCTTGCCTGGCTGGGCCTCGATACCGAGGCCGGCCAGGAGTATTGGGCGGCTATGAACCTGGCCGGCGACTACGCCGCGGCGTGCCACGAGCACATTCACCGTCGCTTAGCTAAAGCATTGGGTGAGAAGCCAGTAGCTAAAGTGGAAAACCACCACAACTTTGCCTGGAAAGAGCGCCTGGCCGATGGCCGTGAGGTGATAACGCACCGCAAGGGTGCCACGCCGGCCGGCGCGGGCGTGCTGGGCATCATTCCGGGCTCCATGACGGCCCCCGGCTTCATTGTGCGGGGGCGGGGCGAGGCCACTTCGCTGGCGTCGGCATCGCACGGGGCGGGCCGGCTATTGTCGCGCACCCGCGCCAAGGCCGAGCTGAGCGAAGCCGACGTGCGCCGGCACCTAGCCGACCACGGCATCGAGCTCATTGGCGGGGGCCTCGACGAAGCCCCGATGGCCTACAAAGACATTCACACGGTGATGGCCAGCCAGCGCGAGCTGGTGGACGTAATCGGTTCCTTCACCCCAAAGATTGTACGCATGGATG
Source organism: Hymenobacter sp. H14-R3 (assembly GCF_030063445.1). Taxonomy (GTDB): domain Bacteria; phylum Bacteroidota; class Bacteroidia; order Cytophagales; family Hymenobacteraceae; genus Hymenobacter. Next base: position 71,921 of record NZ_JASITD010000025.1, read on the forward strand.
GCGCCTAAAAAAAGTTCCGCCAGCTAAATCCAGCTGAGGTCGCTACTTCGTAAAGTACAATAGGCTCGCCAGAGCCGTGTTTTCATAGCTCAGGAAAGCCCGCTGCCTTTGGCTGCGGGTTTTTTATTATCCTCTTTTTCGGGGGCCGGGGCGGCGGGCAGCACCCGCACCGCATCGCCCACCCGAATGGTGCCGCCCTGCGCAATGTGCGCCGTGAGGCCGCCGTGGCCGCGCATGGCGTTATAGCCGCCGGGGCCTAGCTCTTCCTCCATGCGCGAGCACGGGTGGCACTCGCCAGTGATGTCGAGGATAACTTCCTCGCCCAGCTGAATCTGCCGGCCCTTGAGGGCCAGTAGGTTGAGGCCGCTTACCACGAGGTTGCGGCGCAGGCGGCCGGGCGCTACCGGCTCGGTCATTCCCAAAAAGCCCGCCACCGCCGCCAGGTGCTCGTGCTGCACCAGGGTAAGCTGGCGCTTGCCGCCCGGCTTGAGGCTGGCGTGGTCGCCGGCCAGGCGCGCGTCGGTCAGCACCTCGGCCTCAAACACCGCGATGGGCTCGGTGCGGCGCGCGGCGCGCAGGCCTATCCACTCAATGCGGCCTTGCTGGGGTAGGGTGGATAGTAGGCGCGCCACCGTCGATTTATCGTCGCCAAAAAATGGGAAAGCCATCTGGTACTACTGGTTGAAAAACATTAGATAGTCGGGTATAATTTAGCAAGTTTGATGCGAGCATCGGCCGTTTTGAATTGCCAGTTGCGGGGCTTGGGCCGCGCATTCTGGCGGTCTTGCCACTGTTCTACCA
>NZ_JASITD010000026.1 GCF_030063445.1 Hymenobacter sp. H14-R3
TAGAACAGTGGCAAGACCGCCAGAATGCGCGGCCCAAGCCCCGCAACTGGCAATTCAAAACGGCCGATGCTCGCATCAAACTTGCTAAATTATACCCGACTATCTAATGTTTTTCAACCAGTAGTACGAAAAGGCTTGGCACCAGCCAGGCGCCCGGTGCTGCCGATGAGGGAGCGGGGCCGCAAAACGGGCTACCATACCGATGGGCCTAGCGCGCTGGTATGCGCATGACCTCCATCAAGTTGGGCGTTTCGCGCACGACACGCAGGGAGGTGCCTCGCAGAGCCACGCGCAGGGCCTGCCGGCGCGTGAGCCGACCGCGCACTGCTTGCACGGGCACATTCACCAGCGATTGGTCGGTGTAGCGAATAAAGCAGCCCGTGGCATGGGCAATGGCCCGGGCAGTTTCGTCGAAGCGCTGGGCAGGCAGGTTGTAAGTCACCTGCTTATCGCACCGGCCCAGTTGAATGCGGGCCTTAACCGGCCGCGGTTGGGCCGGGTGCTGGGCACTGGCACTGGCAGCGCTGGGGGCGGCCAGCACATACGCGAGAACCATTAGGTAGAAAGCAACGCGGGTAGGAAGCATACGTGAAAGTAATAACTCGGCCTTATTAGAAGGCATCAAAAGGTATGAGGCAGTCCTGCTTTTCAGTCGAGCCGGATGGAAACGACCCAATTTAGCTGTTGCCATCACGAATAGCGCTGCGGGCCGAGCGCCTGGCGCAGTTCCCAAGTCGGTGTACGGAGCAGGCTGCCGGGGTTGAGCCGGCTGGCCGCCCCAGCCAATCTGCACACCGACTTGGGAACTACGCTAGGAACCAATTTCAGCCAATCAGAAAAGCATGGGCACAAAAAAAGGCCGCGCCACCCGGCACGACCCTTTCCAAACCCGGACGCAGCGAGAATTCCCACCCAGCGCTGGTCCGTGGCTCCAACCCAGGGCTAGTGCCGGAACAAAAGCTCGCGGTACTTCACCAAAGGCCAGTCCTCATCGGCTACAAGCAGTTCGAGCTTGTCGGCCGCGCGGCGAATTACCGCGAATTTTTCCTTCACCTCGTCGCAGTACGCAATGGCACGCGCGCGGGCATCTTCAATCTTATTAGCCACCTTGCGGGCTTCGGTCATGGCATCTACCGTCTTTTTGATGGTCGATACGTAGCGCGAGATGGATTTAATCATTTCTACCGTCACTTCGCTGTTCTCGTCATCGAGGCCGAGGTCGCGCAGGCCGCGCACGTTCTGCACCAGCTTGTTCTGGTAAGCCAGCGCCGTAGGAATCACGTGGTTGATAGCTAAATCGCCAAGTACGCGGCTCTCAATCTGAATTTTCTTAGTGTAGTCTTCCAGCAGAATTTCGTGGCGGGCGTGCAGCTCTACCTGCGACAGGATACCGTGGCGGGCAAACAACTCGGCGGCATCTTCGCGCACCATGGCGTCGAGGGCCAGCGGCGTGGTGGGCACGTTGGCCAGGCCGCGGCGGGCCGCCTCGTCCTTCCACTCGTCCGAGTAGCCGTTGCCTTCAAAGCGAATGTCCTTGGAGCTGATAACGTAGCTGCGCAGCACATCCACAATGGCCACTTCCTTCTTCTTACCCTGGGCAATCAGCTCGTCTACTTCCTGCTTAAAGTCGATGAGCTGGTCGGCTACCATGGTGTTGAGGGCGGTCATGGCCGACGAACAGTTGGCCGACGACCCTACGGCGCGCAACTCAAATTTGTTGCCGGTGAAGGCAAACGGCGAGGTGCGGTTACGGTCGGTATTGTCGAGCAGGATGGCCGGGATTTTATCAATGCCCAGCTTGAGGTAAATGTTGTCGCCCTTGTCGAGCGGCAGCTTGGCGGTGCGCTCCAGCTCGTCGAGCACGCCATCGAGCATCGAGCCCAGGAATACCGACATGATGGCGGGCGGCGCTTCGTTGGCCCCGAGGCGGTGGTCGTTGCTAGCCGAGGCAATGCTGGCGCGCAGCAAGTCGCCGTAGCGGTGCACGGCCTTCACGGTGGTAATAAAGAAGGCCAGGAATTGCAGGTTCTCCTTGGGTCGGCGGCCGGGGGCGAGCAGGTTCACGCCGGTGTCGGTGCTCATTGCCCAGTTGTTGTGCTTGCCCGAGCCATTGACGCCGGCGTAGGGCTTTTCGTGCAGCAGTACTTTAAAGTTGTGCTTGAGGGCCACGCGGTCCATCACATCCATCAAGAGCTGGTTGTGGTCGATGGCCAGGTTGGCGTCTTCGAAGGTAGGGGCGCACTCGTACTGGTTGGGCGCTACCTCGTTGTGGCGGGTGCGCAGCGGGATGCCCAGCGCGTTGGCTTCTTCCTCGAAGTCAAACATGAAGGCGTGCACCCGGGGCGGAATCGAGCCGAAGTAGTGGTCTTCCAGCTGCTGGCCCTTGGCGGGCGCGTGGCCAAACAGGGTGCGGCCGGTCATCACCAGGTCGGGGCGGGCGTCGTACAACGCCTTGTCTACCAGGAAGTACTCCTGCTCGATGCCGAGCGTGGTGTTCACGCGCTGCACGTCTTTATCGAAGTAGTGGCACACGTCGAGGGCCGACTTCTCCAGAATGGCCAACGACTTGAGCAGCGGCGCTTTGTAGTCGAGCGCCTCGCCGGTGTAGGCCACAAAAATCGTGGGAATGCAGAGCGTTTTGGCCCCTACCGTTTCGATGATGAAGGCGGGCGAGGTGGGGTCCCAGGCGGTGTAGCCACGGGCCTCAAACGTGTTGCGGATGCCGCCGTTGGGAAACGACGAGGCATCGGGCTCCTGCTGCACCAGCGCCGAACCCTTGAAGGTTTCAATCGGCCGGCCGTCGGAGTTAAGGTCAAAAAACGAGTCGTGCTTTTCGGCGGTAGCGCCGGTGAGGGGCTGAAACCAGTGCGTGTAGTGGCTGGCGCCCTTGGCCATGGCCCAGGTTTTCATGGCCGAGGCTACGGCATCGGCTACGTTGCGCTCTACCGGGGTGCCATGCTTGATGGCAGTCTGTAGCTTCTTGAAATATTCGCCGGGCATGTTGGCCCGCATCGCCTCCAGGTTAAACACATTTTGCCCAAACGAGTCAGAGCGGCGGCTAGCCAAAGGCTTTACCGTCAGCGCCTGACGGTGGTCAACGAGTTCGAGAGCTTTAAAGCGAAGAATGGCCATACTGGCAAGCAGAAAATGGGAGAAGGGATAAACTCCTGCAAAGGTAGGCAGAAAATGGATTTTAGCAGAAATCACTACCAAGAAGAGGGTGATTAAAGAGGATTTCTATTCATTTGGCCGACTACCACCCTTTTATAAACACCTACTTATCAATAATAGTCATAAAAATGAGGCTACCCTGTTTCGGATTTTAAATGGACACATTATTTTAACACTGCTTTTTCGCCAGCCTGACTACTGCTCTAAGTAATGGTAGAAGGTAGCTAAAAGGGTGAAGATAGCCTTGAATCACATGTTAGGTAAAATTATTTTTTTATATATATTTAGTTTCTTTTAATTATTAAACTCAACAAAACGAACACCTTAAACTTGTGAATGTGCTACCTATCATTACTTTTGCCAAAGACGCTTACTTAAGAACTTGGCCTATTATCTTAAGGCACTCCTACTCTTTTGTTCTGTATAAATTCCCTACCCCACCCCCAATCGCATAGTCATTACTGATAAAATCTCTAGGTTTTCCCATAGGACGGGTATAAACCGACAGTCACTCTGCTGCCGTACTCACCTTGTTTTTTCTTTTAAAAGACCTGTTCATCCTATCCCTGAAAATCATGAGAAAAAAGGTACTTTCTACCATCCTGGCTTTAGGGGCCGTGCCAGCAATGGCCCAGATTGACTCTACTGACACTGGCAAACTGAGCATTTCGGGCTACATCGACTCGTATTACCTTACGGCCTTCAATCGACCCAAGTCGGGCAACCTGCTGGGGGTAGACCAGTTGGCCGGCCGGGCCTTCGACCGGCTGCCCAACCAGTTTGCACTGGGCCTGGTCCAAACCAAGTTTGCTTACTCCAACCGCAAGTCGGACGTGGTGGTGGACCTCACCTTTGGACCCAATGCGGAGTTGGGCAACTTCGGCAACACCACCGGGGCCTTTAATTCCTACCGCCCGCAGGCCCCCTACTCGGCGGCGCTCTATGGCACTTCGGCGGCCATCAAGCAGGCCTATTTCACGTACCGAGCCACGCCGAAGCTGAGCTTTACGATGGGGCAGTTTGGCACCCACATCGGCTACGAGGTGATTGACGCGCCGCTCAACTACAACTACTCGCTTTCCAACCTCTTCAACAACGGCCCTTTTTACCACGTAGGCATGAAGGCGGCCTACACCCTCAGCGACCGGGCCGCGCTGATGCTGGGCGTGGTCAACAACTGGGACAACCTCACGGACGACAATACCCAGAAGTCGCTCATCGGCCAGTTTATGTTTAAACCGCTGCCTACCTGCACGGTATACCTGAACTGGATAGGCGGCTACGGCGACGACCCCTACCTCAACAGCCTGGTGAAGGCGGGTACGCTGCCCACGGAGTTTAGCAACTACGTGCGCAACCTCTACGATGTGACGGCCAACTACCAGGTCACGCCCAAGTTTTACCTGGGCCTCAACGCGGCCTACGGGCGCTACGATTTTCACCCTGGCAACGCAGTGCAGGAAACGCTGTATACCGATAAGTTTGGCAGCGCGCAGCCTACCTGGGGCGGCGTGGCGGTGTACAGCAACTATGCTTTCAGCGACGTGGTGGGCCTGGGCGTGCGCATTGAGCACTTTGAGGACAAGCACGCCGTGCGCTACCTCCAAACGGTGAATAGCTCCCTCACCATAACGGCCCCCGTTACGCTGGCCTCCGGCAAGCTGCTGGTGAAGCCCGAGCTGCGGCTCGACGCGACCCCCACCAATTACTACGAGGACTCGAACGGGCTGGGCCAGCAGAGCCAATCGACGCTCGGGGTGGCCTTTATCTATAAGTACTAGCCGCTGGGCTAGCCTGGGGAGCGCCCATTGCCGGCCCCCTACCCCCTCCACTTTTACCGGGTTTGTTTATGCGCGCATCGCTTTGCCTGCTGGCTACGGGGTTTTTACTGGCCTTGGGGGCCCACGGGCAGGCGCTGCCCACCGACGAGCGCGGCCGGGTGGCCTTTTACGAAGTGGTGCCCGCCGACAGCCTGCGCGCCGGCCTGCTCTACGCCCACGCCAAGGCCTGGCTGCACCGCCGCGGTTACGTGCTCGCGGCGGCCGACTCGCTGGGCGGCCGGTTGGTGGCTACCAACGCCTTTGGGGTGTACGACCGGGGCTACGTCACCAAAAAGCTACACGGCAAGGTGGCGTATGAGCTGACCGTGGAAGTCAAAAACGGCCGCTACCGCCAGCAGTTTACCGACTTCGTTTTTGCCTACTACCACGAAGACCGCACCTACCACACGGTGCCCACCGGCAAAACCAAGTCCCTCGAAGAGCCCACCGCTGCGGGCTGGCAAAAGCTCTGGGACGGCCACCGCCAGGCCACTCGCCAAGCCGTGCAAGGCTTCGCGGCCGAACTGAAAACCGCCATGCTGGCCGTGCCCAAACCCCTGGCCCAGCAGCCGCGCAAACTGGCCGACTGGTAGCCAGTAGCTGCTAAGTGCCTATCCGAACGGGAGTTGGGTAAGCTGGCGCTGCCCAGGTTGAGTTGATTACTTGCGCGCCGCCAGAACGAGCGGCGCGAACAACGCGCGGACAGCCGGCGAAAAAGCCAGCAGCCCGCCCAATGCCTATTCGGGTAGCCTATAAGTAATGGGCTGTTGGTTTCCAGTATTGTTTATAATTAATTGATTATCAAATATTTATAAATAATATGCCATTTACTTACTACCGCCTGACTACCTGAGTTTTATTTATTTTTCTCATTTTCAACACGTTACACTTCCTTCTTATGCAGAAACCTAACTACATTCCGCTGCTGCTTTTGCTGGTGGTGGGCCTGGGAGCCGCCCTTGTGCCGTCGTTGCCCACCAAAATAGTGACCGAAGGCCTCGACACTGGCGACACCGCCTGGATGCTGTGCGCCACGGCACTGGTGCTACTGATGACGCCCGGCCTGGCCTTTTTTTACGGCGGCATGGTGAACTCTAAGAACGTGATTTCGACCATGTTGCAAAGCTTCGTGGCCATGGGCATTATCAGCCTGCTGTGGGTGGGGGTGGGCTTTAGCCTGGCGTTTGGCGACTCTATCGGGGGCTTTGTGGGCGACCCGCGCACGTTTTTTCTCTTCAAGGGCGTGCTCGACGGCAAACCCTGGTCGCTGGCCCCCACCATTCCGCTAATGCTGTTTGCGTTTTTCCAAATGAAATTCGCCATCATCACCCCGGCCCTCATCACGGGCGCGGTGGCCGAGCGCATCAATTTTAAGTCCTACATCGTGTTCATCGTGCTCTTCAGCCTGCTCGTGTATGCGCCGCTGGCCCACTGGACCTGGCACCCCGACGGCTTCCTGTTTCAGCTGGGCGTGCTCGACTTTGCGGGCGGCACCGTGGTGCACATGTCGGCTGGCTGGGCCGCGCTGGCCTCGGCCATTTACCTCAAGCCCCGTTTTTCGCACGGCGCCGAGCAGGCGCTGCCGCCGGCCAACATTCCGTTTGTGCTGCTGGGCACGGGCCTGCTGTGGTTTGGCTGGTTTGGCTTCAACGCCGGCTCGGCCGTGGCGGCTAGCCCGCTGGCCGTGAGCGCCTTCGCTACCACCAACGTGGCCGCCTCGGCCGCCGGCCTGGCCTGGATTCTGTTTGACGTGGCGCGGGGCAAAAAGCTGTCGGCGGTGGGCTTCTGCATTGGGGCCGTGGTGGGCCTGGTGGCCATTACGCCCGCCTCGGGCTACGTAACGGTGCCGGTGAGCATCTTCATTGGGGTGGTGGCGGGCGCTACCAGCAATTTCTTCGCGCACCTGCGCTCCAAGTCGCGCCTCGACGACACCCTCGACGTGTTCCCGTGCCACGGCATCGGCGGCATGGTGGGCCTGCTTATGACCGGCATCTTCGCCAGCAAGGCCGTGAACACGGCGGCCGTCGATGGCCTGGCCTACGGTGGTACCGAGCTATTTTTGAAGCACTTGCTGGCGCTGGTGGTCGTGTCGGCCTTCACGTTCGGCGCATCGTTTGCGCTGCTCAAACTCACCGACCTCCTCACGCCGCTACGCGTAACGGCCGAAGATGAGCGCCGAGGACTCGACGTGAGCCAGCACGAGGAGCAGTTGCTGGCCGGCGCGTAGCCGCGCGGCCCGCGGTGGGCTGCTACGTGCCGGCACCCTGCCTTTTTTCAGAGAAGCCGGAGCCGTTGCGCTGGCTTTTTTGTTGGGGGTTGCCCTGGCCACCTGCCAATCAGCCGGCCGGCCCTACCGGCGGGCTAGCTGGCTGGCCGTAACTTTGCAGGCTTATGCCGGGCGGGCAGATTGATTTAACAGTGCGTTGCCTGCCCCCTGTTGCCAGCCCGAACAAAAGCTAACAGCTAGTAGCTAAAGGCTAACAGCTAACTTCTTATGACTCCGCAAACCGTTGCCTTTTATACGTTGGGCTGCAAGCTCAACTTCTCCGAATCGTCGGCCCTGGGCCGGCAGTTTGAGGAGCGCGGCGTGCGCCGCGTCGAGTTTGAGCAGGGCGCCGACGTGTACGTCGTCAACACCTGCTCGGTCACCGACCACGCCGACCGCAAGTGCCGGCGCGTGGTGCAGCAGGCCCGCAAGCACAACCCCAACGCCTTTGTGGCCATCGTGGGCTGCTACGCCCAGCTCAAGCCCGAGGAAATTGCCAATATCCCCGGCGTAGGCGCGGTGCTGGGCGCGGCCGAGAAATTCCGGCTGGCCGAAATTCTAACTGAGTTGGAACTGCCAGAGCCAGGCGCGGCGGCGGGGCCGGGCCGGGTGTTTGCCTCGCCCATCAGCGAGGCGCACGAGTTTCACCCGGCGCAGTCGCTGGGCGAGCGCACGCGCACGTTTCTTAAGGTGCAGGATGGCTGCGACTACTCGTGCTCATTTTGCACTATTCCGCTGGCGCGGGGCGCGAGCCGCTCGGGCAGCGTGGCCTCGGTGGTGGCGCGCGTGGAGGCACTGGCCAGCCAGGGCGTGCAGGAGGTAGTGCTCACGGGCGTAAACCTCGGCGACTTTGGCATTCAGGGCCCCACCCGCGAGCGGCTGGAAAACTTCACCCAATTGGTAGAGGCCCTCGACCAGGTAGAAGGCATGCGCCGCTACCGCATCAGCTCGTGCGAGCCCAACCTGCTCACCGACGAGGTTATCCAGACCGTGGCGGCTTCGCGGCGCTTCATGCCGCATTTCCACCTGCCGCTGCAAAGCGGCTCCGATAAAATACTGGGCCTCATGCGCCGCCGCTACCGCCGCGCCCTCTACACCGAGCGCGTGGCCCGCATCAAGGAGCTACTGCCGCACGCCGGCATTGGGGTTGACGTGATTGTGGGCTTCCCGGGCGAAACGGAGGCTGATTTTCTGGAAACCTATTCTTTTCTTAACGAATTGCCAATCAGTTATTTACACGTTTTTCCCTATTCGGAGCGGGATAATACGCTGGCGCCCACCCTGCCCGGCCGCGTGCCCGAGCGCGTGCGCTCGGAGCGCACCACGCAGCTGCGCAGCCTGTCGGAAAAGAAAAAGCGGGCTTTTTATGAGCAGCACGCCGGCTTCGAAACCGAAGTGCTCTTCGAGGACGACGTAACCGATGGCCGCGTGGAGGGCTACACGCCCAACTACATCCGCGTGGCTGCCAAATACGACCCGCTGCTGGTGGGCGAAATCCGGCCCCTGCGCCTCACCCAAGTCAATGCCCTGGGGCTGATGGAGGCCGAGGAAGTAGGCTTGTTTGTCTAAACCGCGGATTTAGCGGATTCGTCGGATTAATCGGATTTTGGTACTGGCGCGCTACCAGTATTGGTAAGCTCGTTCAAACGCAAAGAAGGCCCGCTGAAGCGGGCCTTCTTTGCGTTTGAAATAGATTTTAGTTTGAGTGCCATCACCAAAATCCGACGAATTCGCTAAATCCGCGGATTTAGCTAGTTCGTTGCAGCAGGGCCACCATTTGCTGCATAAGTGCCTGCTGCGCTACTAAGTGCTGGTTGCGCTGCTCGGCCAGGGCCAGTTGATGTTGCAGGTACTGCGTTTGGAGGGCCACCGTGAGGTAGGCGGGGTCGGGCGAGGGGGCAGCGAAGGGAGCGGCCGGGAGCGGGAGTGAGCCAGTGGGGGTGGCAAGTATGCTGGGCGCGGCGGCGGGTATGCTAGGCGCAGCGGCGGCCATGCCGGGCACGGTGGCGGGCTTGGGAAGATTGGCGGCGGCCAAGGCCACGGTGGCGGCAATGTCAGCGGGTTGCAGCAGGGCTCCATCGTCGGTGGCCCGGCGGCGTAACGGCGGGGGGAGCGGCGGCTCGAATGCTTCTGCCGGGGCGGCAAGCGGCGCGGCCGGGGCGCTTGCCGTGGGGGCGGTGGGCTCCAGCAGCATGGGGCCCTGGCCAAGCATCAGCCAGTCTTTCGACACATTTGGGTATGTATCGAATACCTTACACAAAAGGTCATATCCGGGCTTATTACGCTCATCAACAAGATGTTGGATAACGGTGGCCGTTTTATCCAGCGACTGTGCGAAGGCATTTTTACTCAGGCCCAGATGCTGAATGAGTTGGGTAAAGCGTTGGCCAATGGAATCGGGAGCGGGCATCTGGGCAAGGAGAAGTTTGCACAAATGTATAAAGCTTGCTGTTATCGCGCCGGGGCCTGCCACTGGCCGAGCGGGTAACTTACCTACGCTGGCCAGGATTTATAGCCACTGCGCTACCAGGTCGCAGCATAGTATGCGCAGCTCAGCGCCCCAGAACTGGATTTCGTGGACTACCCTATTTGTGGTGGCCTCTACGCTTATTTCATCAATAAGCAGGCCATCTACCGCATGTTCTACGTCGGGCGGTAAGCGGTTCAGCTGGAAGGAAACCACCCCGTAGTAGTCGATGCGAAGGTTTTTCTCGTGTTTGAATTCACTCTTGTCCAGGAAAACCGTGTGCGACAAGGCTGTGCTACCGTTGGTAATTTCTATTCGATTCAGTTTCAGGTCATGCGTGCAGTACTGGCCGTAAAAATTGTAGTGTTCAGAATCCGAGGCAAAAGCATAGGCATTGGGTGGAAGGAGCCCGGCTATGCGATGCAGGTAAGCCGCATAGGCAGAAGTATCGAGTATCCCTTCGTAGGTTATTGCTTGCATAGGTAACCGGGTTGCGGTAGGCGTCCTCCCAAAAAAACCGGGCCTAAACAGCGCTCAAATGCCTTGGCTGTACATATCATAGGCTTGCACCTTAATATCGGTCAGGTTCTCCAGATTAATGGAATAAACCTGACAGTCGGAATACGCCTTCAGGCGTATTCCGACTACTTCCAATTTTTGAAATGGGTTAGATGCGGTTGAAAACAGGGTCCACAGCAATCCATCTGCGTTAGTAGCCGCCACAAATCCTTCGTTGCCCATTGCGCCCTCTCCACAACGAAAGGTGGTGTCGCCCACAATTATCTGACTCCCATGAAGCTGAATCTCAGTCCAAAGGTCATCGTCGTATTTCACAATGCCTTCAATGGTTGTATCAGCTACTGGGAATGCATAGAATTTTTCAGTTTGGTCAGAACGAACGGTATAAATACGGAGCAGGGTTACCCGACCATCGCCGTAGCTGAGGGCATTGAGCCCTAGCAGATGGCTGTCCGCCCATTGCAATTGCACAGAATTGCGATGGGCGGAAGGCAGAGAAGGAGAAGAAGGCATTTGATAACAAATTTATTTTCTGGGTCAACTGGGCAAGCAGCAAGCTCGCATAATTGTCGCAAACTATATACGTTGCCGCGCCGGGGCCCGCCACGCCCCATGCTGCTGCCGCCACGGCCGAAGCTCGGCGAAGGAGTAACGGTACTCCGGCTCGGGGGCCAGGTTGTAGTATGGGTGGGGGAAATTTTTGGTCAGCAAGTTAAAAAAAACCAGCCCGTGCCGGGTCAGGTAAAAATCGAAATCAGCCAGCGGCACCGCATCCATTTCACCAACGATGCCGGCCAGCTGCGCCTGCATGTCGGGGTCGTCGGGCAGCGCTTCGGCAATGGCTTGCAGCGTTTCGGCTTTGCGGGCGGCGCAGCGCTTAGCCAGGCTGCGGGCCAAGGCCCGGGGCTGGGCCACCAGGTCGGCGGGCCGGAGCTGCCGGCCCATGCCCAAGTCAAAGGTGAGGTGGTGAACATCTTCAATAGACGCCCCCGGTTGGTTCACGGTAAATGCCAGCGAAAGCAAACCGTGCGCGTTGTAGCGCACCTCGTACAGCAGGCTACCGGACGCGTTGCCCCCACTGTGGTTGCGCAGCATTGGCCGGGCAAGCCGCACGGCCTGCCCGGACAATGCTGGCAGCACGGTATCGGCAACTTCGGCCAGATGCTGCACCAGCACCGCGTTGATGCGGGAGGCCGCGGCAGCATTGGGCAGCTGCACCTGCGGCAGCCGCACCTGGTAATCCGGGTCGCCGGGCACGCTATCCCCCAGGGTTACCAGCGTGGCATGCAGGCCCAGGCTATCGGCCGCGAGCGGCGGGGGCAAAAGCAGTACGGCCGATGCTGGCCGCTCGGGCCATTCGGCCAGCGGACCACCCGAAGCAACCGCCTCCTTCGATTGCGGCGCCCCGTAACCAACCACACTGCCCACGCCTAACCAGCCAAGCATCACCCGCGCCATAAGCAGCCGCCCCACTGGCACGTTCATCTTCATTGATTTAAACCCACAAAGTTTACTCTAACCAATCTCCAAACCCAAGCTCCCTCCCAAGTAGCCAGGAGCGTCAGCTCCGTATCTGTGAAATCCGTTAAATCCGTTTGAATCTGCGGTCTATTCGTAGCGCAGGCTGTCGATGGGGTCCAGGGCGGCGGCCTTGCCGGCCGGGTACGAGCCCGCCAGCAGCCCCACCGTGATGCAGATGGTGAGGCCCATCCCTACCCAGGCCCACGGCACGATAAACGATTTGCTGCCCGCCAGCACTGCCACGGCGTTGCCGGCCCCAATGCCCAGCAGGATGCCCAGCGTGCCGCCCATAACGCAAATCACGATGGCCTCCAGCAGAAACTGAAGCCGCACCTGCTTCGCGGTGGCCCCCAGCGCCTTGCGAATCCCGATTTCGCGGGTACGCTCCGTCACCGATACCAGCATGATATTCATGAGCGCGATGCTGGCCCCCAGCAGCGCCAGAAACGCGATGATGCCCCCGGCCACCTGCATTTTGCCGGTGAGCGAGTCGAGCGTGCCGGTGAGCGACTCGGGGCTTTCAAGCTCAAAGGAGTCTTCCTGGCCCAGGCGGTCGTTGCGCACGGCGCGCATTACGCCAGTGGCCTGGCCCTGCAAAAAGCTGAGGGAGGCAGCGTTGGGCGTGGCGGTTTTTACGTCGTAGGTAAGGGCACCCTTGCGGGGCAGCTGGTTGCCGGTTTCGAGGGGCACCAGCAGCAGGCGGTCAGCCCCGGAGCCACCCATTGAGCTGCCACTTTTATCGAGCAGGCCCACCACCTGGAAGCGCTGGCCCAGCGCATACACGTACTTGCCCACCGGCGTTACCTGCGGAAAAAGCTTTTCCTTCATCTCGGCCCCGATGATGGCTACGTTGGCCCCGCTGTTGAGCTCGGCCGGCGAGAAGGTACGGCCCTGGGTGAGGGCGTAGCTCTGGATGCGCAGGTAGTTTTCGTCGCCGGCCACCACCTGCATGTTGGGGTTGGTTTTTAGGCCGCTGGCCTTGATTTCGGTGGCCCCGCTGATGAAGGCCGACAAACCCACCACCGTGCCCGGCTCGCGGCGCACCAGCTCCTTTTTATAGAGCGTGGCTTGCAGGTAGCTGAGCGCCGGGTACTGCTTGCCCTGCACACCCCCGCGCCGGAAGCGGTTGCCGTAGCCTTTGGCCTTGATTTCGAAGGCATTAGCGCCCAGGCTGGCGAAGGTGTCGCCCAGCGAGCTGCGCATGGCATCAATGGCCGTGAGGATGCCCACCAGGGCCATCAGCCCGATGCTCACGATGAGGGCGGTGAGGATGGTACGCAGCAGGTTGCCGGAAATGGAGCGCAGCGCCTCCCGGATATTTTCTAGAAAACTCATCGCAGATTCAAACGGATTTCACAGATACAGAGCTTGTGCTTCTGGCTTACATAATGTGCACATCGTCCAGCTTTATAGTTAGTTGCATGGCCGTTTTAACCATGTTGAATGTCGCGGTTAAGTCAGAAACCAACCCGTTGATATTCAAATCGTACCATACACTGCCGCGCTGGCCGTGCCAGCTTACCTCCTTACGCTGGCGGGCCGGATGCAGCTTACCTGCTCCGTCCAGCGCGGTGCCATTATTAACCAGCGTAACCCTATTATCGGGGCCGTCACCGTAGCTGGCAATTACCTCGGCCAGCAAGTCAGCGTTCCACCAAGTAGCGCGCTGACTCGGAATAATACGCATTGCTTCAGCAAATTTTTGCTGTTCCAGCAACTCAACCCAGCCATCGAGGTGGCTGATGATTTCGGCATCCAACGCACTGGCAGGCAGGACGGTTGTGGGCATGAGAAAGACGTGAAAGCAGGTGTAGATGGCGGAAGTAGCAAGGGCCAACTGCTGGAGGAAAGCCAATTTCCGCCAATGAGGCAGGTTTGCTGAGCTGAGCGCGGCGCGGCTGTTTAACCCGGGCTAAGATACTGGTTCTGGGCCGGTCGGGCTACTTAGCCACCAATTCCCACATGCCGTAGGGGTTTTCAAAGTCTGGGTAGCCGGCGTAGGGCTGCTGCTTGGCTTCGGTCAGGCGATAAACCGGCGCGTCAGCGGCCATGCTGAACGTGTGGCCGGGGGCCAGCACGGGCTGCTCGGCCACGCCAAAGCACGTGAACTCGCGCAGTAAGTGCGTTGCATCGGCGGCGGGCAAGTGGCGCACGAGGGCATCTTTGAGGCCCAGGTTGTGCATGCCGCAGGTAAAAAACGCCCCTTCTGGCGTGCCAATGGCCGCCGCCACAAACAATTCCCACAGGGCCCCGGCCGCATCGGCGGCCGCGAGCGCTTGCCACTGCGCGGCTTCAAAGGCTTTGCCGGCCGTTTCAACCTTCACGGCCAGGCCGCCCGCATCGAGCAAAGCCGCGGCGGCCTGGGCTACCGCGCGGGCGCTGGCGTGGCTGGGTTCCATATCGGGCGGAGTGAGCAGGTAGGCAACCATTTGGTGAGCACCGATGGCTGCTACCGCGGTTTCGCTCATCGCCGAAAACCGGCCCGCCCGCCCAAAAGCCGCTTCCAGCTCGGGGTCGGCCTCGTAGAGCTCCAAGAAGAAATGCACATCGGCAGCGGGCTTCGCCAGAAGACCGCCTATGAAAAGGTACTCCCCATCGCGGGCTTTTATAAGTGCCTGCATAAACTCGGTTCGGCTGGCCCACGGGCCCGGAATGCACAGCACAGTTTGCATGAGGAAGGATAGAAGTGGGCGAAAGTTCGGTAGGTTCGCCCTAACTTAAGCTATGAATTTAGCCGCGCCCGGCCCTAATTGTTGAACCAGCCCCTAAGGCTATCCCGTTAGCCGGTGTTGGCTCCGCTATTTATTTCCCCCTTTCCTATGAATCGTTTGCTGCCTGGGTGCCTATTGTTTGTTGCCCTGCTGGCCCCTACCCTGGCGGCCCGCGCCAACCGCATTTTTATCCCGATGGATAATACCCAGAAGGAATGTCTCAAGGCTTACGGCCTGTGCTACTGGGCGTTGAGCAAACAGCTGGAGGTCGATTGGCTGCTCAACTACCGCGGCGGCTCGTTTGCCTGCGAGTCGCAGCCGGCCCTCGAAAACGAGCTGGCCGTGCGCGGCATCACGTTCCAAACCATCTCGGAGGCGCAGTACACCGGCATTTTGCAGCAAATAGCCGACCCCAACGCCAACATGGACGTGATGAAGCTGGAGAGGGTGCCCAAAATTGCGGTGTACACGCCCAAGGGCAAGCAGCCCTGGGACGATGCCGTGACCATGGTGCTCACCTACGCTGAGATTCCGTACGACAAAATTTACGACGATGAGGTGCTGAGCGGGGTGCTGCCCAAGTACGACTGGCTGCACCTCCACCACGAGGACTTTACGGGCGAGTACGGCAAGTTTTACGCGAGCTACCGCTACGCGCCCTGGTACCAACAGCAGGTGCGCGACTCAGAAGCCGCTGCCAAGCGCAACAACTTCAAAAAGGTGAGCCAGATGAAGGCCGCCGAGGCCGTAAAAATGCAGGAGTTCATTGCGGGCGGCGGCTTCATGTTTGCCATGTGCTCAGCCACTGATAGTTATGACATTGCGTTGGCGGGCTTAGGCATCGACATGGCGGCCGAGATGTACGACGGCGACCCTGCCGACCCCGCCGCCCAAAGCAAGCTCAACTTCAATCGCACGCTGGCCTTCCAGAATTTTCAACTCAAAACTAACCCCTTCGAGTACGAGTATTCCAACATCGACATGCAGCCCGGCGAGCGCGGCCTGTATGAGCAAAACGATTACTTTCAGCTCTTTACATTCTCGGCCAAGTACGACCCCGTGCCGACCATGCTGACCCAGAACCACGAAAAAACCATTCACGGCTTCATGGGCCAGACCACGGCCTTCCGCAAAAGCCTCATCAAGCCCGACGTAATTGTGATGGGCGAAACCAAGCAAACCGGCGAGGTGCGCTACATGCACGGCACCCTCGGCAAAGGCACCTGGACGTTTTACGGCGGCCACGACCCCGAAGATTATCAGCACCTCGTGGGCGAAGAACCCACCGACCTCTCGCTGCACCCCAACTCACCGGGCTACCGCCTGATTTTAAACAACGTGTTATTTCCGGCGGCCAAGAAGAAGAAGCAGAAAACCTGAGTGTTAGTAACGCGAAGTTTCGCGAAATAAAAAAGCGAAGTTTAGTAAAGCCGCCTCAGTCGTGAGTTCGGCTTTACTAAACTTCGCTTTTTTACTTCGCGAAACTTCGCGTTAGATTAGCCTTTAGCCGTCAGCGTAATATACGGAATAATGCACTCCTCCAGCGATACGCCGCCGTGCTGGAACGTGTCCTTGTAGTAGTTCACGTAGTAGTTGTAGTTGTTGGGGTAGGCGAAGAAATAGTCGCCGAGCGTGAAGACGTAGGCCGTGCTCACGTTTTCGCGGGGCAGGAAAATTGCCTCCGGCTTGCGCACCACGTAAATGTCGCGGCTCTCATCGAAGCCCAGGTTGCGGCCGTGCTTATAGCGCAGGTTGGTGTTCGTATTGCGGTCACCCACAATCTTATACGGCCGCTTTACCCGAATGGTGCCGTGGTCGGTGGTGATGATGAGCTTGCCTTTTTTCTCCGAGATGGTTTGCAGCATTTCGTAGAGTGGCGAGTGCAGAAACCACGAGCGCGTGAGGCTGCGGTAGGCGCTTTCGTCGGCGGCCAGCTCCCGTATCATCGCCATGTCGGTGCGGGCGTGCGAGAGCATGTCCACAAAGTTATAAACGATAACGTTGAGCTTGAAATTGTTGTGCAGGTTGGCCATTTTGCCCAGCAAGTCCTTGCCAGCCTGCAAGTTGGTTATCTTGTGGTAGCTGTGCTTGGCCTTCTGGTTGTTGCGCTGGAAGTTAATTTCCAGGAACTCGGCTTCGTGCAGGTTTTTGCCTTCCTCGTCCTCATCCCACACCCACAGGTTGGGGTATTTTTTCTGGATTTCGCTGGGCATCATGCCCGCAAAAATCGAGTTGCGGGCGTAGGCTGTGGTAGTGGGCAAGATGCTGTAGTACAGCTCCTCACTATCAACGGTAAACAACTCAGCAATAATGGGTTCGAGCACCTTCCACTGGTCGTAGCGCAGGTTGTCGATGAGCACGAAGTACACGGGCGTGTCGCCGGTCTGCTTCATCAGCGGAAACACCCGGTCTTTGAAGAGCTGGTGCGACATCATGGGCGCGTCCTTGTCGCGGTTATTCACCCAGTCCTCGTAGTTCTCCATAATGAAGCGGCCAAAGTACGTGTTGGCCTCGTCCTTCTGCATGTTGAACACCTCGGCCATGCTCTTGCCTTCGGTTTCATTGATTTCCAACTCCCAGTATACCAGCTTCTTATACACGTCCACCCACTCGGAGGGCGAGAGGCGGTCGGAGAGCTGCATGCCCAGCTGGCGGAAGTCGCGCTGGTAGCCCGAGTTGGTAGCTTCGGTTACTAAGCGCTTGTTATCCAGCACTTTCTTTACCGATAGCAGAATCTGGTTCGGGTTGACGGGCTTGATGAGGTAATCGGCGATTTTTGCCCCAATGGCCCCTTCCATAATGTGCTCTTCCTCGCTCTTGGTAATCATCACCACGGGCACCGTGGGGCGCACCACCTTGATTTCGGTGAGCGTTTCGAGGCCGGTGAGGCCGGGCATGTTCTCGTCGAGAAAAACCAGGTCATACGTATTTTCCTGCACTTCTTCCAGGGCATCGGCCCCAGAGTTGACGGGCGTGACGTCGTAGCCCTTCTCCTTCAGGAAGAGGATGTGCGGCTTAAGGAGGTCAATTTCGTCGTCGGCCCAAAGAATGGAGTAGCGTTGCATAAGCAGGGCGCGGAGGCGGGCTCCGCGCATCAGGGAAAAGTAAGCGGTAGCGGTTCTAACGGCGGCCGGCGGCGTCCTAGTATCTACGGAGCGTGGGCGGGCCTACCGTAGCTTTACCGCAAAACCAGGGTTTGGGTTCGTCCAACGTCCGGCTTAATCGGCCAACCGGCCCCAAACACCGGCTAATGCCTCCGACCAGCCCGCTGGGCTGCGTTTTGCCTCCGATGAATAAAAAGAAGATTTTCAACGACCCCGTGTACGGGTTCGTGACCGTGCCCACCGAGTTGCTGTTCGACCTCATCGAGCACCCGTACTTTCAGCGGCTGCGGCGCATCCAGCAGCTGGGTCTCACCAACTTCGTGTATCCCGGGGCGTTGCACACGCGCTTTCACCACGCGCTGGGGGCCATGCACCTCATGCAGCTGGCCCTGCGCACGCTCAAAGACAAGGGCGTGACCATTTCGGTGGCCGAGGGCGAGGCGGCCCAAATCGCCATTCTGCTGCACGACATCGGCCACGGCCCACTCTCGCACGCCCTCGAAACCAGCATCTTTCAGGATGTGCCCCACGAGCAGCTGTCGCTGTTTTTGATGGAGCGGCTCGACGCGCAGTTTGGCGGCAAGCTGCGCCTGGCCATTGAGATGTTTAAGGGTAGCTACGGGCGCACCTTTTTTCACCAACTCGTTAGCTCCCAGCTGGATATGGACCGGCTCGACTACCTCAACCGCGATTCCTTCTACACCGGCGTGCAGGAGGGCCGGCCGGGGGCCGACCGCCTCATCAAGATGCTGCAAGTAGTGGACGAGCGCCTGGTGCTGGAAGAAAAAGCCGTGTACTCGGTCGAGAATTTCCTGGTGAGCCGCCGGCTCATGTACTGGCAAGTATATCTGCACAAGACCGTTACGAGCGCCGAGCAAATGGTGATTCGGGTGATGCAGCGGGCCCGCGACCTGGCCCGCGCCGGCGTGCCGGTGCCGGGCAGCAGCTGCCTCACCTACTTCCTGGGCCGCGCCGTCACGCTGGCCGAATTTCAGGAGAACGCGCACATCCTTAACCACTTCGTGCAGCTCGACGACGTGGACATTTGGGCCGCCATGAAGCTGTGGGCCAGCCACGAGGATAAAGTCCTGAGCTTCCTCTCGCAAAGCCTGCTCAACCGGCAGCTGTTCAAAATCGTCATCAGCCCCGACCCCTACGACGAAGAATTTCAGCTCGGCATTGTCGAATTGATTGCCGAGCACTTCGCCCTCCCCCCCGACGAGGCCCGCCAGCTCATGATAACCGGCCGCCTCAGCAACACCGCCTACGACCCCAGCGGCCACGAAACCATCAACATCCTCACCAAGCTCGGCAAAGTGGTGAACGTAACCGAAGCCTCGGATTTACCTAATATTCAGGCCCTTAGCCAAAAGGTGCAGAAGTATTATATCTGCTACCCAAAGGAGATTTTGTAGTAAAGCTCACGCGCACAAGCCACCTGTCATTGCGAGCGCAACGCAGTGGAGCGCGGCAATCTTTCCTTCACGCTCGGGTTAGTAATTCTAACGCCGAGGACGAACAAGGAAAGATTGCCACGCTCCACTGCGTTGCGCTCGCAATGACAGGTGGCTTGTGCTTAATTACTAAGTACTTAGCCCAGCTTCTTAATCGGCAACGCCTGTTACGGGCGCGGCTAGAGGGCGACATCTAGCGCTCTAACAAGCGTTACCATTATTTTGGTCAGTGGGCCAATTGGCTGCAATCCTACCAACTCCTCCGTCGCTTCTACCTCAGCTAGAAAGGCATTCTCCGAAGCGGCAGTACCCAGGACTACCCAAGGGTATCCATAGCGCGTATAACCGTAATAAACAGGCAGTTCGGCGTAGCTCGGAGCCGTGTATAAGACCTCCCCAACGGGCAAATCCTGTAACTGCCCGACGAACTCGCAAAGCCCCCGCTCAAGCAACGGAAGCGCTTGTAACAGCTGCGCCAATAGCCGCTGCCGGCTCGCCTGCTCCGCAGCCACTGCCGTATCCTCCTGGCTTTGTGAAACGTTGGCGTATTCCGGCTGCTCGGTTTGCAGCAGGTAGTGGCGCTCGGCAAGGCCCAGCTTGTAGATGCTGTAAATTGTCAGGCGGCGGGCCATAAATAGCAGGCTCAGGGCGCTACTTCTGCACGAATTTCTTGCGCAGCTCCACGATTTGCTCCTTGAATTTTTTGTCCGAATCAATTAAGTCGGACACCGTTTGCACCGAGTGGATGACGGTGGCGTGGTCGCGGCCGCCGAAGTGGTAGCCGATGGTTTTGAGCGAGTGGCTGGTGTGTTCCTTGGTGAAGTACATGGCCACCTGCCGGGCCGTAACTATTTCTTTCTTACGGGTTTTCTCCTTCAGCAAGGCCACCGGCACGCTGAAATAATCGGCCACCGTTTTCTGAATAAAATCGACGTTGACCTCGGCCTCCACTTCCTCGATGATGTGGCGCAGGGCCTGCTTGGCCATTTCGAGGTCGATATCGCGGCGCGTTAACACGCTCTGGGCCAGTAGGGTAGTGAGCACACCTTCGAGCTCGCGCACGTTGGTGGGCACCGAGTGCGCCAGGTACTCGACCACCTGCGGCGCGATTTCCATGCCGTCCTGCTGGGCCTTGTTCTGGATGATGGCGATGCGCGTTTCGAAGTCGGGGCTTTGCACATCGGCGGTGAGGCCCCACTTGAAGCGCGAGAGCAGGCGGTCTTCAAGGCCGCTGAGCTCGCGCGGGGGGCGGTCGCTGGTCATGATAATCTGGCGCCCGCCCTGGTGCAAGTGGTTGAAGATGTGGAAGAACATCTCCTGCGTCTTGCCCTTATTGGCCAAAAACTGCACGTCGTCGAGGATGAGCACATCCACGAGCAGGTAGAAGTTGGCGAAGTCCTGCACGGCGTTGCGTTGCAGGCTTTCGATAAATTGGTTGGTAAACTTCTCGGCCGACACGTAGAGCACGAATTTCTCGGTATTCGTGGCCTTGATGTGGTTGCCGATGGCCTGCACGAGGTGCGTTTTGCCCAGGCCCACGCCGCCGTACACCATCAGCGGGTTGAAGGCGGTGGTGCCGGGCTTGTTGGCCACGGCGAGGCCGGCCGAGCGGGCCAGGCGGTTGCAATCGCCTTCTACGTAGTTATCAAAGGTATACGTGGTGTTGAGTTGCGACGGCACGATGTTGCGGTCCATCGTTTTGGTGGCCTCAAACGGGTTGCGGAGCGTGGTGGCCGCCACCTGCGCCGCGGTGGCCTGGTTGCCGCCGGGCACCAGGTGCCGGGCCAGCGGCGCGGCCGGCCGGCCAGGCTGCTGGCCGCCGGGGGCCGTGCCGTAGTTGGGGCCGCTGGCGGGCACCGGCGCGCTGGGCGCGGCCTTGCGGGCGGGCGGCAGGTGCATGGTTTTGGCCGAAGCCTGGGCGTTGCCCTGGTCCACTACCACGCTGTACTCTAGGCGGCCTTCGGGGCCAAGCTCCTGGTAGATAGCGCGTTTCAGCTCTTCTACGTAGTGTTCTTCGAGAAACTCGTAGAAGTACACGCTGGGCACCTGGATGGTGAGCACCTTGCCCAGCAGCTCGACCGGCGAGATAGGCTCAAACCAGGTCCGAAAGCTTTGCTCCCCCACCTCGGCGCGGATAACGCGCAGGCAATTAGCCCATAGGGTGCGGAAATCCTGCGACATGCGGTGAGAAAAAGGACGATTCGGACCAAGCGGCCCGGGGCGAAAAAAACCCCGCCAAGTGGGGCCGATGGGGTTACCGGCACCGCTTGGGGGGTACAAATTTGCGCATAAACCAGCAGACAAAAAAGCCGCCAAGTCCTTGCTTATATCGGCTGGCTAGCAGGTAGCGCTTACCGGCAGCACCAGCGCGCTGGTGGCGCGCACCGGCTGGGCCCCGCGCCGCATATCGAAGTCAATGCGGCCCAGGTTAATGCCCGACCAGCCCACCTGGTTGATGAGCGTGACGTGGCTATTGGGGCCGGTAATGGGCTCGGGCGCGGGCATAAACGTGTGAGTGTGGCCGCCCAGAATAAGGTCGATGCCGCCCACCTGGGCGGCCAGCTTGCGGTCGTCAAGCTTCTCGCTCTCATACTTGTAGCCCAGGTGCGAGAGGCAGATAACCATGTCGCAACGCTCGTTTTGGCGCAGCTGCTGCACCTGCGCCTTGGCCACGGCTACGGGGTCGAGGTACTGGGTGGTGCCGAAGTTTTTATCGGCCACGAGGCCCTGTAATTCGATGCCCAGGCCAAAAACGCCAATTCGCGCCCCGGCACGCTCAAATACTTTGTATGGGGCGAAGCGGCCGGCCAGCGGCGTGCGGCTAAAGTCGTAATTGGCCACCAAAAACGGGAAACCGGCATTCGGCAACTGCTTTTGCAAGCCTTCGAGGCCGTTGTCGAAGTCGTGGTTGCCGAAGGTGGAGGCGTCGTACTTCATGCGGCTCATGAGCTTGTACTCCATCTCGCCGAGGAAGAAGTTGAAGTACGGTGTGCCCTGCCAGATATCGCCCGAGTCGAGCAGCAGCACATTGGGCTCCTGCTTGCGAATGCTGGCAATGAGGGCCTCGCGCCGGGCCATGCCGCCCAGCCCGGCCCACTGCGGGGCATTATCGGGGAATGGCTCGATGCGCGAGTGCATGTCGTTGGTGTGCAGGATAACGAGCCGGGCGGGGCCGCTGGCGGCGTTGGCCACGAGGCTGGGGCCCAGCAGACTAAGGCCGGCCGTGCCGAGCAGGGATTTCTGAAGAAAGTCGCGACGGGTGCTCATTTCAATTACAATTAGCAGTCATCTACTTGTTAACTAAATGACTGGCAGGCTGAGTGTTATATAAATAGCGAAGAGAGCATTTTATCAAAAAGCAGCAAGCTACTAGTAGCTGAACGACTGCCACTTGATAATTGCTCCCTGATGAGTGAAATCACCGCACGCGGCCTTCGACCTTGGCCGTAACGGACTGGCCAGCAGCCGTGAGGGCCTTGATGTGGTCGATGATGGCGGTGCGCAGCAGCAGGCCGGTGCGGCGCGCGGGGGCCGCTTTCAGGAACTCCATGTGGTCGCCGCCGCCGGCCAGGTAGTCGGAAAGGGCGATGCTGTAGGTGCGGGTGGGGTCGAAGGGCTTGCCGCCGATGAGAATGGCCTGCGGGCGCTTGTCGGGGCCCACGGTATACACGGCCCCCGACACGGCCATGCCCACGGGCGCGGCGTAGTCGAACAGCTGCTGCACCACCGGGCCGGGCGCATCAATCACCAGCAGCTCATTCTCGAACGGCATGAGCTCAAACGCGTTGCCCACGGTGATGGGGCCGGCGGGCAGCGCATTGCGCATGCCGCCGTTGGTCATCACGCCCAGGTCAATCACCTGGCCTTTGAAGAATTGGCTGGCGGCGGTGCGCTGCAAGTCGGCCACGAAGTTGACGAGGGGGTTTTCGCCGGCATTTTTGCCCAGCGCCACCGGGGCCGTGCCAATCACCACCTGCATCTGGCGCTCTACCTGGTCGTGGTAGGGCTTGATGTAGTCGGCCGCGCCAGCATCGGGGACGATTGCCTTGCCCACGGGCTGGCTGGTGGTGGCGGGCAGGTGGGCCGTGGCTTGCAGCGGGCCGCGCTGGCAGGCGGTGGTGGCCAGGGCCAGCGTGAGCAGGCCAGCGGCAAGAGGACGGGCGAAACGCATCAGAATCGTGGCAGGGTAAACGAGCGGAGCCGCTCAAACCACAAAAGTAGCGGCTGCCCTCGCCAAACCGGTTTGCCGCGCCCTTCGCCCCTTCCCCAAACCGGCCAAGGCGGTATCTTTCGGGCCAGGGGCCCGGCCAGGCGGCGCGGCGCTCACCGAAAAAAGCATGACTGATTCTTCCCCACCCATCATCCCACCGGTTTCGTTTCCTGAGTTTGCACCCGTTACCACGGCGCAATGGCAGGCCCAGCTCACGCGCGAGCTCAAAGGAGCCGACCCGGCCAGCCTGCGCTGGACCATGCCCGACGGCTTGGTGGCCGAGCCCTTTTACCACCGCGAGGCCCTCACGGCCCTGGGCGGGCCGCCCGCACCCCTGCCGCCCCGCCCCGCTGGCTGCCGCAACGTGGTGGCTCTCACCGTGCCCGCGAGCACCGACGGCCGCCTGCAAATAGAGCAAGGCGCCGACGCCCTGGCGCGCGGGGCCGAGGGCCTGCACTTTATCCTCGCCGGCAACCCCGACCATTTTGCCGTGGCCGACCTGGCCGAGCGCCTGCCGCTGGCCACCACCTGGCTCGGCTTCACCGTGCAGCAAAACCCGGAGCCGCTGCTCGAACGCCTGCTCACGGCCAGCAGCGGCCAGCCGCTGCGTGGCCTGCTGCGTTTCCTGCCTTTTGCCGTGCCTGAGGGAGCCGAGCTACTCCCCTACCGCGCCACGCTGCGGCGCTGCCTGGCCCTGGCCCAGGGCTGGCCCGATTTCACGGCGCTGGCCGTGAACGGCACGTATTTCGGCAACCGGGGCGCTACGCTCACGCAGCAGCTGGCCTTTAGCCTGAGCACGGCCGCCGCCATGCTGGCGCAGCTGCCCGACGAGGCCACCGGCCTCACGGTGGCCGAGGTGGCGCGCCACCTGCACCTCGATTTTGCCGTCGGCCCCAGCTACTTTCCCGAAATGGCCCGGCTACGAGCCGCCCGCCGGCTGTGGGCCACGCTGCTGCACGCCTTTGGCCTGCCAGCGCAGGGCGCGGCCACGCTGCCCATTCACGCCACTACTTCGACCTGGACGCAGACCACCCTCGACCCGCACACCAACCTGCTGCGCCACACCACCGAAGCCATGAGCGCCGTGCTGGGCGGGGCCGATTCCATTCAGGTAGCGCCATTCGATTGCCTGTTTCAGGCCGTCAATGAGTTTAGCGCCCGGCTGGCGCGCAACCTGCCCATCATTTTGCGCGATGAGGCTCACCTCGACTGGGTGGCCGACCCGGCGGCGGGCTCCTACTTTGTGGAGACCCTGACCGATGACCTGGCCCGCGCCGCCTGGGCTGAGTTTCAGGCCCTGGAGGCGCACGGCGGCATGCTGCACGCCCGCGCCAAGGCCCTGGAGGACGTGAGCCTGGCCGGCCTGGAAAAATTCAAGCGCGTGGCCACCGGCCAGGATGTGATAGTGGGTACCAACCGCTTCCAGAATGCGCAGGAGAAATTCGACTTCCAGCCCAAGCAGCTGCTGCGCTCGCGCGACTTCGATACCACCCGCGCCACCTACCCCAGCGAGGTGCTGCGCCTGGCCACGGCCCTGCACTTCGAGCGCCGCGCCAACCAGGACAAGCAGGCCACGCTGGTGCTACTGGGCAACGTGCGCGTGAACGCCGAAATCGCCGAGGCCTTCTGGCACCTGCTGCACCCCAGCGAGCGCGAGGCCTCCGCCCCCCTCCCCGAGCTTGAGCCCGATACCTATTCGGTGCTCTTCTCCAAGCCCGAGGAAGCCACCCTCATGTATGCCCGCCCCGAGCAGTTCGACCACTTGGCGCGGGTGGTGCAGCAGGTGCCGGCCGGCCACGTCTTCGATATTCCCTCGCTCATCACCGCCGACCTAGCCACGCTGCTGGAGGCGGTGCGGGTATTTGGGTTCAAGGAATTTGTGGTGGAAGGGCACCGCACGGAAGAGGTACTGGCACGCTTGCAGGGCCGGTAACATACGTTGTCATTGCGAGCGCAACGCAGTGGAGCGCGGCAATGACAATCGATAACTGATAATTGTTAACTGATATTATGCACCCCGACTTTTCCACTATCCCCTACGACGCCGCCAGCCTGCCCACGCCCGCCAAGCCGGCCGACTACCCCAGCGCTGGCCCGGCCGTGTACACCACCGCCGATGCGGCGCAGCTGCCGCACCTGGGCTTTGGCGCGGGCATAGCGCCTTATCTACGAGGGCCTTACGCCAGCATGTACGTGCGCTCGCCCTGGACGGTGCGGCAGTACGCGGGCTTCAGCACGGCCGAGGCGTCGAACGCGTTTTACCGGCGCAACCTGGCCGGCGGGCAGAAGGGCTTGAGCGTGGCCTTCGACCTGGCCACGCACCGGGGCTATGACTCGGACCACCCGCGCGTGGTGGGCGACGTGGGCAAGGCCGGCGTGGCCATCGACTCGGTGGAGGATATGAAAATCCTGTTCGACCAGATTCCGCTGGGCGAGATGTCGGTGAGCATGACCATGAACGGGGCGGTGCTGCCCATTCTGGCCTTTTTCATCGTGGCGGCCGAGGAGCAGGGCGTGCCGCCCGAGAAGCTGACGGGCACCATTCAGAACGATATTCTGAAGGAGTTTATGGTGCGCAACACCTACATCTACCCGCCCGCGCCGAGCATGCGGCTCATCGCCGACATCTTCGCCTACACGGCGGATTTCATGCCTAAGTTTAACAGTATCAGCATCTCGGGCTACCACATGCACGAGGCCGGCGCCACCGCCGAGCTGGAGCTGGCCTACACCCTGGCCGACGGCTTGCAGTACGTGCGCGCCGGCCTGGCGGCGGGCATCAAGCTCGATGATTTCGCGCCCCGGTTGTCCTTTTTCTGGGGCATCGGCATGAACCACTTCCTCGAAATTGCCAAGCTGCGCGCCGGCCGCCTGCTGTGGGCCAAGCTCATCCAGCAATTCAATCCGCAGAATAACAAGAGCTTGATGCTGCGCACGCACTGCCAGACCTCGGGCTACTCGCTCACCGCCCAGGACCCCTTCAACAACGTGGCCCGCACCACCGTGGAGGCGATGGCCGCGGCCCTCGGCGGCACCCAAAGCCTGCACACCAATGCCCTGGACGAGGCCCTGGCCCTGCCCACCGATTTCTCGGCCCGCATTGCCCGCAACACCCAGCTCTACCTCCAGCACGAAACCGACATCACCAAAGTAGTGGACCCCTGGGGCGGCTCGTACTACGTAGAAAGCCTAACCGCCGACCTCGCCAACGAGGCGTGGGCGCTGATGGAAGAAGTGGAAGCCCTCGGCGGCATGGCCGCCGCCATCGAAACCGGCCTGCCCAAGCTCCGCATCGAGGAAGCCGCCGCCCGCAAGCAGTCGCGCATCGACACCGGCCAGGAGGTGATTGTGGGTGTGAACAAGTACCTTGCCCCCGAGGGTGAAGCGCCGCTCGATGTATTACAGATTGATAATGACGCCGTTAGAGAGTCGCAAGTGGCGCGCCTGAAGCAGATTCGCAGCACCCGCGACAACGACGCCGTGCAAGCGGCCCTAAAAGCGATAACGGACTGTGCGGTAAGCTTCAGCTTGCCGTCGGAAAGCATCACCAACGAGCCCGCCGCCGACCAGCCCACGCCTCAAGGCAACCTGCTGGCCCTGGCCGTAACCGCCGCCCGCGCCCGCGCCACCCTCGGCGAAATCTCCGATGCGCTCGAAGCCGCCTGGGGCCGCCACCAGGCCACCAGCCGCACCGTGCAAGGCATCTATCAGCAAGGCATGACCGACAACGCCGACTTCGCCCTGGCCCGCCAGGCCGCCCAGGATTTTGCCGCCCGCGAGGGCCGCCGCCCCCGCATGGTAGTAGCCAAAATGGGCCAGGACGGCCACGACCGCGGGGCCAAAATCATTGCCACCAGCTTCGCCGACGTGGGCTTCGACGTGGACCTCGCGCCCCTCTTCCAAACCCCCGCCGAGGTAGCCCGCCAGGCCGTGGACAACGACGTGCATGTAGTCGGCGTGAGCAGCCTCGCCGCCGGCCACAACACGCTGCTGCCCCAGCTCATCCAGGAGCTCAAAAACGAAGGCCGCCCCGATATTCTCGTCATCGCCGGCGGCGTCATCCCGCCCCAGGACTACCAGTTTCTCTACGATGCGGGCGTGGCCGGCATTTATGGGCCCGGCACGGTGATAGCCAAGGCCGCGCTGGAGATTTTGGGGAAGCTGTAACCCAGGCTTCTACGCAGCCCTAGCAGCCTGCCTGCCCCGTTATTTTTAAAAATCGCCCTACCCTGCGGGACGGCGACGCTGAGTTGTACGGCCCCACTTTTTTGCTTTTCTGATGATGATGCTAACTTCCGCCACTGCGCCAGTATTTTCCCTACTCGAACGCCTGGGGCAGCAACTCAGTACCTCGGCCCAAACTATCTACGGGGACCCCGTTGAACGCGATGGGGTTACCATCATTGCCGTGGCGCGCGCTTACTATGGGTTTGGCGGCGGCGGGGACACCGAGACCAGCGAAAAAGCGGGCGCCGGCGCCGGCGCAGGGGTAGCGCTCACGCCAGTAGGGTACATCGAGCTGCGGCAGGGGCGCAGCCGCTTCCGGCCCATCCGGTCGTCGGTGGTGCCGCTGGTGGCCGTGAGCGGCGCTATCGCCTGGCTTTTATTGCGGAGCGTGCCTAAGCTGCTCTCCAAGCGCCACGGCGGCTAGGCGGCCCGGCACCGCCGGCATTGCTGTTTTAGAGTTATCAATTTCTCTGCGATGCGGGTGTGCCCGGCATCTACGGACCGGTTACAGTAGTAGCCAAGGCCGCACTGGAGATTTCAGGGGGAATTGAAGGACGTAGGAAAAACACTTAATTTATGAATAAATCCGCTGTTCTCACAGTCATTTTAGCAGGGTTTTGTGGCGCTTGCAATCCTGAGCACCGTGAACAGGCGAATATTCGTTTGCAAATTAGAATTTCGGGCACTGGCTTAGCTACTATTAAATCAGAGGTATCTTCAAAAGGTAAGCAGGGGTTTTTAATGTTTAATGACCCTGCTCAGGTTATGTCTTTCAGGAACCAGGATACGATTAACTACCTGTTTCCTATCGGCAAAAAAGATGTTGCTGGACACTTTGACACCATTCATATTACGCGCAAAGAAACGTTGGTACTTGCTATTAAAATAGCGGAAAATAAACTAGCGGGCCGCCCCACTTCTGCTGCAAAGCCACACTTGCGCGTTGAGCTTCTGGCAGATAACAAAGTGGTTCAATCCGTGCAGCTTCCAGCCATACCCCCTGCGGGTGGCAAGCCAACCGCCCAAGACTCGGCGGCCACCTTAACCTTTCATACCGATACTTTATAGGCTACTACATGCCCCTGTTTGCCCACCGCGACCGCCTGCGCGCTGACCTCAATGCCCTCGCGCCCAAGCAGGAGGCGCGGGTGCTGCAAAAGTTTCGGCTGGAATGGAATTACCACTCCAACGCCATTGAGGGCAACTCGCTCACGCTGGGCGAAACCCGCTCACTGCTACACGGCCTCACGGCGGCTGGTAAGCCCAAGCTCGTTCAGCCCGGACGCTACAAAAGCAGCCCCAACAAGGTGCTCACCGCTACCAACGAGATGTTCTGTTTCGCCAGCCCCGAAGAAGCTTCGGCCGCCTAACTGACCCCGGGAACTGGCACCGCCGGGAGGAAGCCACGCCTACCACGCTGCCCGTAGTCCTGGCCACCGGGCTTCACTGGTGCTTCGTGCGCATCCATCCATTCGATAGTGGCAGGGCAAGGGCTAGGATACTGCGATGCAGTTTGAAGTAACTGAGCTCCGGGCGGGGCCAGGCCGAACTTCTTTTTCGCCCCGCCCACGCCAAAAATGCTCATGCACTACTGGCAGCTACACTTGCGGCGAGTAGCTTGCGGCATTATTTCACTTTCTTTTTTTGCCAATACCTAATACTCAGATAATGAAGAATTTTTACGCATTGGGTTTGCTGCTGAGCGCGCTGGGTGCTTCGGCACAACGGCCTATTTACCAACCTATTGACCGGGGCCAAATGACGGAGTACGCGGCCCTGCCCAAGCAGCCGCTGCTGGTGGTGTTACCCGAAGAAATTAAAGACCCCAAGGTGCTGCGCAAAAAATATCAGAAGCCGGCCGACCTGGCTGCCTACCAAGCCGAAGTGGCCGCTACGCGCACCTGCCTGGAAAGCGCCGCCAAATACTGGACCCTGAGCGAGACAAAATTTATTACGCCCGCCGAGGCCAGCCAGTTGGAGGACGATATCAAACAAGGCCACCTGCTGCTAGAGATGGGGGTGGTGAGTAGCGAACTTAGCCCAACTGCCAACAACCGCAGCCCCACCCTGGCAACGCCGAGCCTGATGCTGCGCTGGGTGGGCAAGATGCAAAAGCCTTCGGCGGGCCACGTCCTCCTGGCAATTGCTGGCGGCGGGTCGCTCTTCCCGGGAAAGTCGCGGCTGGCCGCTTTTCAGTCGTTCTACTACAGCTACAAAAGCACGCTGATGCAGAACTATCACACCAGCGACTTTATCAGCACGGTGCAGCAAATGCAAGCCTACGTGCAGCAGCGGGCGCAGGGCCAGGAGGACAAGGAAATCGAAAAAGCCACTAAGGCCCGTGTGGGCAAAAACGCCCCGCTGCTCAAAAGCAAAACCCTGCTGCTCGACCGCATGCAGTTGTCGGAGAACCTGCCGGAAGCCAAAATCGCCAAGCTTTACCCCTACCCCGTGCAAGTTACTGACCGGGCCACGGTGGAGGCGGCCGTTGCCGCCGCCGACCCGCGCTACCTCTACGTGCGCTACGTGACGGTGCTGCGTAACAACGGCTATCAACTCTTGGACGCGGCCACCGGCCAGGTAGCCAGCTACGCCGAATTTCACATGCTGAAACCCACTGACCTGGGCAAAGTGCAAGACTCCAACCTGAAGGAAATGTACAAAACTGCCGTGGCTAATTCCAAAGAGTCACGCTAAAGCCGCCGGGTAGCACCCTACCAGCAGTGGCCGCGCGGTGGTAATAATAATGGGATAAGCCGCTGGCGCACGTGGTAGACGCGCGCCAGCGGCTTATCCCATTATTAATTTCTGGGGTAAAAAGTGGCCCTCTACGGCGCGGCGCACCGATACCTACCTGGGCCGCGTGAAGCTGCACGGGGCCACCGCCCGATATACCCGCAACGCGCGTCACCTGACCTTCAACAAAAGCGAAAATATTGATGTGCTTACGGGTAGCGCGTTTTTCTTCCAGAATACCGTGGTACTCGCATTTTAGCGCGGCGGGCTTGGAGTGGTAAAGGAGGCTGGCCCCGCCCGGCGGGCCGTTTTAGTATTGACTGTGGTTTTTTTGAAGAATTAATGCCTTTCTCTTCTGCACTGTGCACTCGCTCAGCAAGTTACTCATCGGCCTAGTGGCCTTCACTCACGCGTATCTCGTGTGGCTGGAGATGTTTGCCTGGACTACGCGGGGGCCGCAGGTTTTCAAAATGCTGCCGGCTGAGCTGTTTCCGCAAACCAGGACGCTGGCCGGCAACCAAGGCTTTATAATGGCTTTCTGGTGGCGGGGCTAGGTTGGGCGCTTTTCATCACTGCCCCGGCGTGGCACCACCACGTGGGCGCGTTTCTTCTGGGGTGCGTGGCGGTGGCGGACTTGTACGGGGCAGCTACGGCCGGGCGGCGCATTTTGCTGATGCCAACGGTACCGGCGGGGCTAGCACTGGTGGCGCAGTGGCTCGCATAGGACCTGGCCGCAGCCGGTTTTATTTATACTACTGTTTACGCGGGTAGCACTGGGCCCTCCACAATGGCGCGGGTTTTGGGTAGGCACTCGGGGTAATTGGCGTGGATGAAGGCTACCAGCTTTTCGCGTACCTCGCAGCGCAAATCGAAGGCGATGGAAGCATCAGCGGCGCTCACCAGGGCGCGTAGCTCCAGGGTATGTTCTTTTATATCAGTAACTTGCACCGTAGCCACGCGGCCGTCCCAGCGCGGATTATCGGCCACGATGCGCGCCAGCTCGGTGCGCACGGCTTCTACGGGAATGGTGTAGTCGGCGTAGAGAAATACCGTGCCCAGCAGCTGCGACGAGCTGCGCGTCCAGTTCTGGAAGGGCTTTTCGATGAAATAACCGAGCGGCAGCACCAGGCGGCGCTCGTCCCAGATTTTGAGGATGACGTTGGTGAAAGTAATTTCCTCCACCCGGCCCCACTCGCCTTCTACCACCAGCACGTCGTCGATGCGAATGGGCTGGGTAAAGGCTATCTGGAAGCCCGCCAGCAAGTTGCTGAGTGAGCGCTGGGCCGCGAAGCCCACAATGACGCTGGCAATGCCCGCCGACGTTAGCAGACCCGCCCCAATGCGGCGCACCGTAGCAAAGCTCATCAGCACCAGGGCCATAGCTACGAAGAAGATGAGCGACACGCCGATTTTCTTCACGAACTGCAACTGCGTCAGCAGCTTACGCACGGCCAGGTTATTATCGCGGTCGAGGCGATAGTGGTCGAGCACCAGCTCTTCGAGCACATCCACGGCCCGCATCAGCAGCCAGGCGAAGGTAGCGATGGAGACAATGCCCACCACCCGGCGCACCGCTTCCAGCGGCCCGGGGGCCAGCGTGGCCAGCGGCAGCAGCACCGCCAGCAGCAGCACCGGCAAAAAAAACGCCGCCGCCGGCCCCGTATGCCGCACCACCGCGCCGGCCAGCACCGAGCCCGTGCGCCGCTCGTAGGCGCGCAGCATCCAAAATAGCCCCACCTTGAGCAGCCAGCCGCCCACCAGGCTGCCGCCCATTACGAGCAGCGCAGTGAGGCCATCGGGAAACCGGTCGAGTACTCGTAAAAACTGTTCTTTCATGAGGCAGTGGGTAGCAGAGGAAGGCGCGCTCCGTAGCGCGCGGGCCACAAAGGTCGCGCGGCGGGCGGCGGCCCTTGCGCCCGGCCCGCGCCCTTAAGCAATCAAAAGGCCGCTGCCACAGGTTTGAGATACCCGGTTTGCCACACGGGACCAATGTGACCCTGGCTACGTTTTTACGTACGCTCCCTTCAAAACCACCTTATTTTTTTCGTCGTCATGGACCTCCATCTCACGGGCAAAACTGCCCTCATCACTGGCTCCACGGCCGGCATCGGCCTGGCTATTGCGCTACGCCTGGCCGCCGAGGGTGCCGCAGTACTTATTACCGGGCGCACCGAGGCGCGCCTGGCCGATGCCAAAGCCACCATTTTGCAGCATACGCCGGCGGCAGTAGTGCGGGGCGTGGCCGTTGATTTTGGCGACGCGGCGCAGGTCGATAACCTGCTGCAAGAAGTGCCTACGGTAGATATCCTGGTCAATAACGTGGGCATTTTCGAGCCCAAGCCCTTTGCCGAGATTACGGATGCCGACTGGCTGCGCTTTTTCGAGCTAAACGTACTGAGCGGGGTGCGGCTGTCGCGCCAGTATTTTCCGCTGATGCTAAAGCAGGATGCGGGCCGCATCATCTTCATTTCCAGCGAGTCGGCCCTCCAGATTCCGGCCGAGATGGTACACTACGGCACCACCAAAACCGCCCAGCTCGCCGTGGCCCGCGGCCTGGCCGAGCTCACCAAGGGCACCGGCGTCACGGTAAACTCGGTGCTGCCCGGCCCCACCGCCTCCGAGGGTGTAGAGGAATTTCTGCAAAAACTGGCTGGCGAGGGCAAAACCCGCGAGGAGGCCGAGCACGAGTTTTTCCGCGATGCGCGGCCCTCGTCGCTGCTTCAGCGCTTCATCACGCCCGAGGAAATTGCCAATATGGTGGCTTACCTGGCCAGCCCACTGGCCGCCGCCACCAACGGCGCCTCAGTGCGGGTTGATGGCGGCGTAGTGCGGCACATTTAAACAACTGATTACCCGACTATTCTTCGTCCTTACCACCGAGCAGCTTCGAGGCTTCGGCGTTGCCTTGCTGGCCGGCGAGGTGCAGGGCGGTGAGGCCGCGAATATCTTTGAGCGTGGCATCGGCCCCAGCCTCTAACAACATCTTAACCAGCTCATTACGGCCGAAGAGCGTGGCAAACATGAGGGCCGTGCCATCGTTGCCGTTGCGCAGGTTGAGGCTGGCCCCGCGGGCGATGAGCAGGCGGGCAATGTCGGCGTAGCCTTTGAAGCAGACGCCCATCAGGGCCGAATTGCCGCTGGCATCCTGCAAGTTGAGGTCGGCCCCGGCGTCGAGCAGGGCCTGGGCGGCGGCGAGGTGGTTGTCGTAGGTAGCCAGGATGAGAGCCGAGTGGCCCTTGCCGTTTTGGGCGTTGATATCCAGCTGCGGGTTTTGCAGCAGGTGCTGAATTTCGGCCACATCGCCCCGGCGGGCGGCATCGTAGAGCAGGTCGGTAGCTTGTGTGGAGGAGGAAGGCATGGGATTTTTGAGTGAGTAAGCGGTAGGACAAGCCAGGGCCGCCGGATGTTTGGCCGGTGAAGCGGCGGCATACGCGGGCGCGGCCGCAGTATTGCGCACGGAGCGGCGGGCCGCCGGGCTACTGCATGTTGCGAATGAGGGCGGCGTAGAAGCGCACCACGTTTTGGTAGGCCTGGGTACCCAGCCGCTCGTTGGTGCCGTGCAGGCTTTCAATGGCGGCCTGGCTCATGAGCACGGGCATGAAGCGGTAGGTGGCCTGCGGGCACAGGCTGGCGTAGGCGCGGGCATCGGTGGCGCCCACCACCACGTAGGGCGCCACCAGCGCCTGCGGAAACACGCTTTTGATAGTACGGTGCAGGGCCCGAAACGCCGCATTGTCGGTGCCCGACACGGGCGAAGCGGCGCGCGCCTCCCCCAGCGTGGTTACCCGAACTTCGGGGTCGTTGATAATCTCCCGCACTTTTTGGATAACGGCGCGCACCGAGTCGCCGGGCAGCAGCCGGAAGTTGACGGTGGCCGTGGCCCCGATAGGCAGCACGTTGTCCTTGTCGCCACCCCGCATGATGGTGGGCGCGGTAGTGGTGCGCAGCGCCGCGTTGCCGGAAGGCGTGGCGGCCAACGACCTCTTAATCAAGCCACCAAATAGCCATTGGTTGGCAAAAACCAGGCGCTTGCCAAACGGCACGGCGGGGGCCAGGTAGGCCAGCAGGTCGCTCACGCCGCCATCGAGGCGGGCCGGAAACGGCTGGGCTTCCAGGCGGGCCACGGCGGCGGCCACCCGGCCCACGCTGGTGAGCGCGGGCGGCATGGACGAGTGCCCACCCTGCCCGGTGGCCGACAGTTCCAGGCTGAGGTAGCCCTTTTCGCTCACGCCCACCAGGGCCACGGGCTGGGTGAGGCCGGCCACGCCATCGGCCTTGATGAGGCCGCCTTCGTCGAGCACCAGTTCAAGCTGCGGGTGCTGGCGGCGCAGCACGGCCGCGATGGCCGCCGCCCCGCGCCGGCCCTGGGTTTCTTCGTCGTGGCCGAAGGCGAGCAGCACCGTGCGCCGGGGCTGGTAGCCGGTGCGCAGCAGGTACTCCACGGCTTCGAGCTGGCCGATAACGTTGAGCTTGTCATCGAGGGCGCCGCGGCCGTAGAGGTAGCCGCCCGCCTGCTGCCCGGCGAAGGGTGGGCGCGCCCACTGGCCCTCGGTGCCGGGCAGCACGGGCACCACATCCTGGTGGGCCAGCAGCAGCAGGGGCTTCAGGCCGGCATCGGTGCCGGGCCACTCGTAGAGCAGGCCGTAGTGATTGATAGCCTGGCGCCTGAGCCGCTGATGCACCAGCGGAAATGTGCGCTGCAAATAGGTTTGCAGCTGGTCGAACGGCACCGTATCCGTTTCGACATATGCGGTGCGCGACACGGTGGCGATGCGTAGCGCGCCCGCCAGGTGGGCCAGGGCCGAATCGGGGGCCAGGGCGAGCGTGGGGGCAGCCGGCACCGCCGCCAGCTGGTGGCTGGGCAGGCGCAGGGTGTTGGTAAGGATAACCACAGCCAGGCCAAGTAAAGCGAGAAATAGCAGGCGTAGGAGACGACGCATAGCAAGGCAGTTGTTTACAAAAGAACGTTATGCAAACCGCAGGGAAGCAGTTCGCCCGGGCCAGTAACTCAATCGTTGTAATGGGTTTGATTACCGTCCCGGGCGAGCTGCTTCCCTGCGGTCTGCATGACGTTCTTATTTCTAGATAACTACTTTAAATATAATGCATTACCTCAACCCAGCAGCCGCTGCGCCCAGCGGCCCAGGCCGGGCAGGCGGGCCAGGCGGGTGCCCAGGTTCATGAGCCAGGGCCGGGTGCCGAGCAGCCGCATGAGGCGGTAGCTGCGCGCCAGCTGCGGGCCCAGCTGGCGCTGCAAGGCCGCATCGTACTGCTGCATAAATTCGGCGCTAAAATTTTCTTGCTCAATACATTGCACTACCTGCGCGGCGGCCAGAATGCCGCTGCGGATGGCCATGTCGATGCCGTGGCCCTGCAAGGGGTCGATGAGCGAGGCGGCGTCGCCGCACAGCATAAAGCGCGGGCCGCTGGCCGGCCGCTGCCGCCCGCCCCCGATGGGCAGCCCGAAGCCCGCCACCGGCCCCAGCTGCCGCGCCCCGGCAAAGCGCCCGGCCAGCGCCGGGTGGGTGGCCAGGTTATCGAGCAGCAGCTGGCGCAGGTCGATTTTGTGCTTGGCCACCAGCTCGGAGAGCATGCCCAGGCCCACGTTGCAGCGCCCAGCGCCCACCGGAAACAGCCACAGGTAGCCTGCCAGGTAGTTATTGCTGAAGAAAAACTCGGTGGTGCCCGACTCTACGCCGGCCACATCGTCGAAGTAGGCGCGCACGCCGGCGCAGTGGTGGGCGCGGGCCAGGCGGGGCTCGGGCAGCAGGCGGCGGCCCACCACCGAGTGAGCCCCATCGCAGCCGATGACGAGCCGGGCCGTGACTTGGGTGCCGTCGGCCAGGTGCAGGCGGGCGCACTCGGGCGTTATTTCTATCGTTTTGAGGGCGGCATTTTCGCGGATTTCGGTGTCGGTGTGGCGGCGCACCAGGGCCAGCAGCGCGGCGTCGAAGTCGAGGCGAGGACTGTTAAAGGTGGGTAACTTCCAGTGCAGGTCGAAGCTGGCCCCGCCGGGCGCTACCAGGCGGCTGCGGCGCACCTCGTCGCGCGGCTCCAGCTGCCATAGTTCTTCTACGTAAGCGGGGTCGAGCTGGCGCAACGCCTTGAGGGCGTGACCAGGCACGGCATCGCCGCAGATTTTATCGCGCGGGAAAGTGGCTTTGTCCAGCAGTAGCACGCGCAGGCCGCGGCCGCGCAGAGCCAGCGCGCAGGCTGTGCCGGCGGGGCCCGCGCCCACCAGGGCAACGTCGTAGGCGGGCGATTCGGGGGGGAGCATGGGCACGGGGTAAAGGTAAAAGCGGCGGGCGGGTTGGGCGGGGCAACAGTCCGGTTGGCCGGTTTTTTTGGGGCACTGAGCGTTTATTTGCACAGCTTGGCCCGATTTAGGTCCACTAACCGGCCGCCGGGCTGTTACCTTTTTAAACCTGGCCTTTCTCACCGCCAGCACCTCATTCCTGCGGTTCCGGCCGTTAGCCTCCTTGTATGGACGACCCCACGCACGCCAATTACGGCCTTTCGGCGGCCCCCGAAACCCACCTGGCCGACGAATCAGACAACTCCCTGCCCCGCGCTGTGCTGCGCCCGGGCCACCACTTTTTACTCGACGGTACCTGGCGCTTTGCCATTGACCTCGCTGATAGCGGCCTCACCGAAGAATGGGCCGAGGGCTACGATTTCCAGCACACCGCGCAATGGCCCGGCTCTATTGAGGAGCACATGGCCCAGGCCCACACCGGCGGCACGACGGCCTGGCGCGATAAGATTGTGGCTTGGTACGAGCGCGAGTTTACCCTACCCGAAGTAGCTGATAACCAGCGAAATAACCTAATTCAGCTCACCTTTGGGGCCTGCGGCTACGAAACGCGGGTGTGGCTCAACGGCCAGCTGCTGACTACCATCGAAGGCGAGGCTATTCACTACGGCGAGTACACCTCCTTCACCTACGAGCTGCCCGAGGAGCACCTGCACCTCACCAACCGCCTCACGGTGCGCATTGCCGATACTATGGACGCCGAAACCACGCGCGGCAAGCAGGAGTCGCACGTATATAAGCGCGGCGGCATCTGGTACCAGACGCACTCGGGGGCCGTGCGCTCGGTGTGGCTCGAAACTGTGGAGCGCAACCGCCTGCGCTCGCGGGTGGGCGTGGTGAGCACCATTGAGGACCGGCTGGTACGCTTCAACCTGACGCTGCGCGTGCACGACCCGGCCGACTACACGGTGCGCCTGCAGGTATTTGAGCCCGAAGATGGCCCCAACGCCGCGCCGCTGGCCAGCTCCGACTTTCCGCTGCACCTCACCCAGGGCCAGCACGAGCAGCGCCTGGTGCTAGAGGTGCCGGGGGCCGAGTTGTGGTGCCCCGAAAACCCACACCGCTACCGCCTGGTGGCCCAACTCATCGACGCCACCGGCTACGCGGCCCAAATTGAGGCGCGCTTCGGCTTTCGCAAGATTGAGGCGCGCGGCCGCAAAATTTACCTCAACAACGAGCCCATTTACCTCGACGGTATTCTCTACCAGCCCGGCACGGCCACCTACGCCGAGATGCGGCGCCACATGCACGCCATGAAGGCGCTGGGCTGCAACCTGGTGCGCGTGCATATTGCCGGCATCGACCCCCGCATTTATAACCTGGCCGACGAGCTGGGCCTGCTGCTGTGGGTGGAGGTGCCCAGCCCGCACAGCAGCACCCCGCGCAGCCGCGAAAACCACCGCGCCGAGCTGCTGCGCATGCTCACGCTCATGGAAACGCACCCCAGCATCATCAT
This sequence comes from Hymenobacter sp. H14-R3, assembly GCF_030063445.1. Taxonomy (GTDB): domain Bacteria; phylum Bacteroidota; class Bacteroidia; order Cytophagales; family Hymenobacteraceae; genus Hymenobacter. The sequence continues at coordinate 37,976 of NZ_JASITD010000026.1, forward strand.
TTGGAGCCTGTATAACGAGGACTGGGGCGCCCAGGACATTGCCACCAACCCGGCCACCCAGCGCTACATCGTGCAGACCTACAACTACATGCAGCTGGCGCACCCGCAGTTTTTGGTGATTGACAACGATGGCTGGCACCACATCAGCTACCAGGGCCAGCTGAAGTCGGACCTGCTTACGGCCCACCTCTACACCCCCGACCTGGGCCGCTGGCGCGAGCTGCTCGACCGCCTCATTCACGGCGAATTGCAGGGCACGGCCGCCTTCCCGCTGGTGGTGGGCGACCCCTATTTTTACCGGGGCCAGAAGCCGCTGCTGGTGAGCGAGTGGGGCGGCTTCGGCTTCTCGGACTACGGCGGCCCGGCCGATGCCGAAGCCCGCACCAACAGCATCCGCGACTTCAAGCGCGAGCTGCGCGCCCGCCCCATCGCGGGCGACGTGTACACCCAGGCCACCAACATCGAGGACGAGCGCAACGGCCTCATCGGCTTCCACAGCGGCGAGCTGGAAGTGCCAGCAGGCCTGCTGCATTCGGAGGTGGAGCCGCCGAAATAGACTTATAAGTTTTTGATAATTAGTTAATTAAATTAGCACAAAGTTTCGCAAGGTCAAAAAAGGTTTCGCAAAGTGTACGCCATACTAAGGCAAACTTTGCGAAACCTTTTTTAACCTTGCGAAACTTTGCGCTAAATTTTTCTTATGCCGCTTCTCCTTTCGCCGCGCCCGCTACTTACCTACCTGGCTTTAGCCCTCCCGCTTACCACCCTGGCCCAAGACGCGGCAGATTCTCCCCTCCCCCGCCTGCTGGCCGAGCGCAAGGTGCTCACCCAGCAATACGCCGCCGCCAACGCGCAGCGCCACGGCCTGCTGGGCCTCAGCAACAAGCCTTCCAAGGGTGATTTGCAGGATGTGGTGGATGCCCTGCAAGGCATCGTGGACAAGGATGAGCAGATAGTGGCCGTACTCAACCAAACTACCCAGCGCGCCCAAACTACCGCCGCCCAGCTGCAAACCACCGCTTCCACACTCCAAAACACGGGCCGCGACGACCGCAACCTCACCGCCCAGCGCCTCAACGAGTTGCAAGACGAGGAAAAAAACCTGCAAGAGCGCCTGCACCAAGCCAGCGAGCACCAGCTCGACCTGGAGGCCGAATTGCGCGAGGCCCAGCAGGGCCGCACCCTGCGCGATGGCCTGGTGGTAGCCCTGGTGCTGGCCGGCCTGGGCCTGTTTTTTTGGCGCCGCCAGCGCTAGGTACATGCGCCGCCGGGCCTAACTTGGGCCGCCGATAGGTGCACCCGGCTGCCCGCTAAGCTGTCAAAAGAAGGCAACGCCTTTTTCACAACTTATTGTTAATCAAGACGAAATAACAGCTATCAGCTAAAAGCTGCCAGCTCATTACCTAGCAGCTCACCACACTATGCTGTCCTTTTCCGAAGACCAGGCCACGGCCCTCGTTACCGACCCCGGCACCCTGACGCGGGGGCGCGCGCTGGCCGGCCCCGCCAAGTGGGGCGGCCTGGGCCGCACCGATACCGCCGCCTGGGGCGAGTGCGCCGGCAGCGGCAGCAAGCCCTACCTCACTGGCATCGACCTCACTGAGCCGGCCTTTAAGTGCTCGTGCCCGAGCCGGGTGTTTCCGTGCAAGCACGGGGCCGGGCTGCTGCTGCTGCTGGCCCGGCAGCCGGCGCTGCTGCCCCCCGGCACCCCGCCCGCCTGGCTGGCCGACTGGCTCGACAAGCGCCAAACCAAGGGCGCGGAGCAAGCCGAAAAAGCGGCCGCCCGGCCCGCCAAAACCACCACCGAATCAGCTGACGCAGGAGGCACTACCAGCGTCGCCACGGCCAACGCCGGCCGCCAAAAGCGCGAAACCCAGCGCGAGGCCCGCATGCAGGCCGGGGCCGAGGAGCTGGAAACCTGGCTGCTCGACCTAGTGCGCGCCGGCCTCGCCGACCTGGGCCAGAAGCCCGGCAACTTTTGGGAAGTGCCCGCCGGCCGCCTCGTCGATAACCAGTTGCCCGGCCTGGCCGCCACCCTGCGCGAACTGGCCGACTACCCCACCGCTGGCCCCGACTGGGCCGGCCGCCTGCTGGGCCGCCTCGGTGAGGTGTACGTGCTGCTGCGCACCTTTCTCAACCGCAATACTTTAGCCCCCACCGCCCGCCAGGATGTGGAGCAGCAAGTAGGCAGCACGCCCAAAAAAGACGAGCTGCTGGCCGACCCCGCCACCCTGGTAGTGGCCGATACCTGGCTGGTGCTGGGCCAGTACGCCTGGGCCGAGGAGCGCCTCACGGGCCGCCGCAGCTGGCTCTACGGCCAGCAATCGGGCCGCCTGGCGCTGGTGCTGGACTTTGCCTTTGGCAACCAGGCGTTTGGCACGCCGCTTATCCCGCAGGGCACGTATGCGGGCGAGCTGGCTTTTTACCCCGGCCTGCTGCCACTGCGGGCCATTGCGGTAGGCTTGGCCCTGGGGGGCAGCGCGGCCGCGGCCGCGCCGCCGGGCCTCACCATCAGCCACTTGCTGAACAGCTACGCCACCGCCCTGGCCCACCAGCCCTGGCTGCGCCAGTGGCCAGCCGCCCTGGCCCCGGTGCAGCTGCGGCCCTCGCCCGATGGCCGCTGGCTGCTGCACCACACCACCGAGCCGCTCACGCTGCCCCTGCGCCTGGCCGATGAGGAGCTGGCCTGGCACTGGCTGGCGCTAAGTGGCGGCCAGCCCCTCACCCTCTTCGGCGAGTGGGACGGCCAGGCGTTTTGCCCCCTCATCAGCTGGGTGCCGGATGACGAAGAAACAAGTGCTAATCCGCTGGAAGTCATGTTTTTTGAACAAGAAACGGATACGCGGGAGCCGGTGGGGGACGCAGCTACTATCTTGGCGCACCGGCCGCCAGCGGCGCCCGACCCCGCGGCGACAAGCGAAATTTTCTCAGGGGCCAATGCCCCCGCCTGGCCGCAGCTACTGCGCCTGGCGCTGCTGGGCACCCGCCAAACGGTTGAAACCCTGCCGACCTGGGCCGCGCTGCCCCTGCCCACTATGCGCGAGCAGCAGCTGCTACTGGCCGCCGGAGCCCTCACCCTGGTGCGCAAAGCTGGCTACCGGCCGGCGGCGGCCACCGCGCCCGCGCCCCTGCCCGCCCCCGCCGAGCCGCTGCCCGCGCTGGGCCCACGCGGCACCGAGTGCCTGCACCAGATGCTGACAAATTCGCAACACCTTGACCTGCTGCCCAACTACTTACGCCGGGTGGCCGCCGCCGGCCGCCGCGTGCCCACCCGGCTGCTGGCTCCGCTGCTGCAGCACGCCACCCGCTCGGCCACCCTTACTACCGAGGTGGGGCCGGTACTTGGCGCGCGGGGTGCCTGGCTGGCAGCGCTCAACCCCGCCTGGGCCAGGCTGATTACCGCCGCGCTGCCCGCTACCACCGACCCGGCCGACCTCAGCCCCTGGGAAACCGGCACCCTGGCCGTGCGCCTGGCGTGGCTCCAAAACCGCTTTACCCAGGATGCCGACGCGGCCCGCGCCCTGCTGCTGGCCGCCCTGCCCACCGAGCCGGCCAAAGAGCAGGAAGCGCTCCTCAGCGCGCTGGCCGACCACCTGCACCCCACCGCCGAGCCGGCGCTCGAAGCCTTGCTCAGGGCGCGGGGGCAGCAGGTGCGCCGCCGGGCGGCCTCACTGCTGGTGAAGCTGCCCGGCGCGGCCCTCACCGAGCGGCTGTGGGCGCGGGCCGCGTCGCTTATTACGGCCAGGCGCAAGCTGCTGGGCCTGGGCAGCGTGGAGCTGGAAATCACGTTGCCCACCACCTGGGATAAGTCGTGGCTGGCCGACGGCATTGAGGAGCAAAACGACCTGTTTGTATTTAATTCCTTCGACCCCAGCATCCGCAGCACGGTGGGGCCCGCCGCCGCCCGCCTCGGCAACCTGCTGGCGCTGCTGCCCCCGCACCGCTGGGCAGCGCACCTGGGCCTCACCCCCGCCGAGCTGCTGGCCGCCGCCCTGGCTTCGGAGTGGGCCGTGCCGCTGCTGCCCTGCTGGGCCCAAAGCACGCTACTGCACCGCGATGCCGACTTTGCCACCGCCTTTCTGGCCCTGTGGCAGCAGCTGCCCTACCTGCACCGGCAAGTGCCCGGCCAGCAACAGCATCACCACCTGCGCAATATCAGTTGGGCAGGGCTGGCCTACCTGCTATCGACCGCCGACCGCCAGACCCTGCTGCTAGCCCCCGCCCTGGAGCGCGTACGCCGCCAGGAAACCGACTGGTCCGACGGCCTCCAGTTCGTGCCCGCGCCCTGGCCGCGCGTACTCAGCCTGGCCGTTACTGAGGCTATTGCCACTATGCTGACGGGCACCGCCGGGCTGACGGATACCGCAGGGCTGATAGCCGGCTACAATCTACCCGGGCACCTTCAGGAAATTGCCTGGCTGCTGGTGCAAACGGTGCACCCCCGCATTGCCCCGGCCGACCGGGTGGAGGCCGCCCGGCAGATAGAAGCCATTGCGCAGCCACACGAGTATTTTCAGCACTCTATCCAGACGTTTGTAGCTACGCTGCGCTTCCAGGTCGAGCTGGAAGCGTCGCTGCAGGAGTAGAATAACCCGGCCCTGCACACCGGTCAGAAGGTCATGCTGCGCAGCATGACCTTCTGTTATGACATGTCAAATTCCTCACCCCTCCTTCTAAATTCTTTCCCAAAATGCTGCTCCGCCCCCACGCCGAAGACGTTTACGCCGAAGAATTGGCCGCCCTCAAAGCCACCGACGACCGCCCCAAGCCGCCCAACTGGCAGCTCTCGCCCTGGGCCGTGGTTACGTACCTCATGGGCGGCAAGCTCGACAATGGCTTTGAAATCGAGCCTAAGTACATCGGCCAGCGGCGGCTGATGGAAATTGCCGTGGCCACCCTGGCCACCGACCGCGCCCTGCTGCTGCTGGGCGTGCCCGGCACCGCCAAAAGCTGGGTGAGTGAGCACCTCACCGCCGCCGTGAGCGGCCACACCAGCCTGCTGGTGCAGGGCACCGCCGGCACCGCCGAAGACAGCCTGCGCTACTCCTGGAACTACGCCCGCCTGCTGGCCGAGGGCCCCTCGCTGGCCGCCCTGGTGCCCAGCCCCCTCTACCGCGGCATGCAGGAGGGCCAGCTCGTGCGCATCGAGGAGCTGACGCGCATCCCCTCCGACGTGCAGGATACGCTGCTTACCATGCTCTCGGAGAAGGTGTTACCAATTCCGGAGCTCAGCACCGAGATTCAGGCCACCCAGGGCTTCAACGTGATTGCCACCGCCAACGACCGCGACCGCGGCGTGAACGAGCTGAGCAGCGCCCTGCGCCGCCGCTTCAACGCCGTGGTGCTGCCCCTGCCCGCCACCCTGGCCGAGGAAGTAACCATCGTGCAAACCCGCGTCGAGAAGCAGGGCCGCACCTTGCAGCTGCCCGCCGAGGCCCCGGCCCTGGAACAAATCAGCCGCCTCGTTACCATCTTCCGCGAGCTGCGCCAGGGCATGACCGACAACGGCAAAACCAAGCTCAAAAGCCCCAGCGGCACCCTCAGCACCGGCGAGGCCATCTCGGTGATGAACGCCGGCCAGGCCCTGGCCGCTTACTTCGGCGATGGCACCCTGCGCGCCGCCGACCTGGCCGCCGGCCTCACCGGCGCCATCATCAAAGACCCCGCCCCCGACCGAGTAGTATGGCTCGAATACCTCGAAACCGTGGTGAAGGAGCGCGAGGGCTGGAAGGATTTGTACCGCGCCTGCCGCGAGGTAGTGGCGTAATGGATAATGCCGCGCTCATCGCCCGCCTCCGGGCATCAGGACCACTACCTGATGCCCGCCTGCCCGACGATGACAGCTTTCCGCTTCAGGAGTTTGACGATTTACTCCAACAGTTTACCGAGCCTCTAACGCAAGCCCAGGCCATCCAGCTAATTAACCTGGGCCCGCCGGCCGATTGCGGCTGCTACGGAGTAGAGTGGTCGCTGGTGCACTTGGTAGAACTGCTATCCGTAGAGGACTCGCAGCAGGCGGTGCCGCTCGCCAATGATACAGAAGTGAAGCGAATACTGGAAATACGGCTGGCCAATTATTTGAAAGCCCAAGCGGCACTTTGAGTACCACTGTTACCCCGCCGCCAGCCACGCATTGGCCGCGCCCTCATCCACGAACCGGGCAAACTGCACGGGGCTGCCGGGCACGGCGGGCGCTCCGGCCCCCGTCGATAGGCTAGCCAGGTAATCGGGCAGCACCAGGAAGCACACGCGCAGCGGGCCACTCAGCGCCCGCTGCACCTCGGGCAAAAACTGCGTGGTAACCCATTCGGGGCCGTTGAGGCTGCGGTTGGTGCGGCGGCGGGCATCGATGAGCCAGTGGCCGCAGCCGTGGTGCAGCGCCGCCCGGCGCAGGGCCGCGTAGCCGGCGTGCAGCTCGGCCTCCGATACCGAGCGCAGCCAGCGGCCGGTGAGGTGGCCGAGGTCGGGGCGGTGGGCTACTTGCAAAAAATCGGTAGAAAACTGGTCGGGTGCCATGGGCGAAACAGGTAAGCCGTATGAAAGCAATGAGCTAAAGCGGCCCGGCAGAAGTCTCCGGCCACCGGGCAAAACCAGGCGCATCACTCAATTGGCTGGTTCAATGTACAGCTAAATTTCAGGCATTTTATTCTCTGCCATGCCCACATTCGCAAGCCTGCTCGCTTGCCTCGACGCCCTGCTGCGGCAGCACCAGCTCACCTACCACGCGGCCCTGAATCGGCCGGTTTCGGCGGCGGCCCTGGCGGCCTTTAAAACCGGTTGTCGTTGCGCAGTCCGCGCCGCGAGCCGGCCGACCGGGAAGGTTAGCTACCAAAGCGTTTACCCTAAAACACCATTTTACCAGCGGGCTATAATCGCTCAACAAGCCCACCCAATGCCCCCAAGCCGCCATGCCTTCCTTCAATGACCAGGTTTTTCTATATGCCGACCTGGCCCTGACCTGGGGCCTGACCTTGGAGGCGACCGAAGCGGCCCTGCCCGCGGCCAAGCGCCTGCCCACCTACGGCGGCTGGCCCACGCTACGCTGCCGATGTCCATCGGCCTACGGGCTAGCCACCACCGAGTGTAGCCTGCGGGCACCCGGCCGCCGCAAGCCTGTGCTACAAGCCAGCTACGAATTGGCCCCGCCGCCCCACCACGGCTCCTACGTCATCGACCCGGCTTATTGGCTGGTGCCCCTCACGCACCTGCTGGGGCCGCCTGGCAAGGCGGGCAGCTCGGCCGGGCCCAGTACCAGCAGCAACGTGGTGCACTGGGCCACCTGGCAACGGCCGACGGTGCGCGTTTCGCTCTCGGTATTTGGTGGGCTGCGGGAGGACGATGGCGCGGTGAGTGCCGCCGGCCTCTACCTCGATTGGCAGGATGAGCGCACGGCCGCCCAGCCGTCGCTGGCCGCCGCGCTGGCCCAGTCGGCCGCCCTGGCCGCCCGGGTTGGCGCGGCTAGCAAGCTGCTGCTATTTGCTACGGCGCAGCCCCAAGGCCCCTATTTTCACCCCGACCTGAGCCAGCCAGCCCCCTACACCGCCACCCCCGGCCTGTTGCTGCGGCAAGCACAGCGCGCCCTGTATGGCGAAGATTTGCTGGACACGCCGGCCGCCATCAGTGCCCGGCTCACCGACCACGGCGTGGCCCTGTGGCCCGTGCCGGGCGGGGCGCAGTGGGCCGTATCAACGCGCTGGGATACCGTGCTGCTCACGCCAGCGGGGCCGCCAACCGACCTGCTTACCCTGCGGCCGGCCCGGGGCACCGGGGGCGTACTACTGCACGTGGGCGACTTGCAACTACCTGATGCTTACGGTAGCAGCGCACTGGCCACCCTGGCCACGGCCATCGAAAAGCACGTAGGCGCGGCCGTGAGCCGGCGCGAGGACTCGGACTACTAGCACTACTGCATGTAGGGTAATCTTTAGCTTACCAGTAGCGGAGTTAATTATTTCACATCTGCCTAATAACCAAAATTTTAAAATATTTTTCTAGCAAACCCAAGTCGCGGACCAGCGCGCCGCCCTGGCAAGTTTCAGCTTGTAGGGCCGCTTTGCCGGTCCGCCGGCGCGAGCCGGCCGACCGGGGAGCATGGCTCGCAATTTGGGTTAGCAGGCTAAAGCTTACCCCACACTTTGGTTGCGCCAGCTTTAGTATCATTGCTCACCCATAAAACGGGTTTGAAAGTTAAAACCCTACCCCGCTCAACCGGCGCCTGCTCCCGCCCCTTATGGTCACCGAATCCTGGCATAAAATCGAGCGCTGGCTGGCCGCCCATGCCCCGCGCATCCTCCACGAGTCGCTGAACCCCGGCGCGCCCGAGGCCGAGCTGGCGGTGCTGGCCGCCGCCGTGGGCCGGCCCCTGCCCGCCGACTACCAGGCCCTCTACCGCCGCCACAACGGCATGCGCGACGAAACCTGGGGCAGCCTTTGCTACGGCATGAGCCTGCTGCCGCTGGCCGCAGTACTGGATGCCTACGAATACCACGCGCCGGCCCAAATCCTGACCTCGCCCCTGCGGCGGGCCGCGCCCACCGTGCGGGCCGGCGCGCTGCAAAACCCCTACTGGCTGCGCCTGGGCTTCGACTACTCGCGCAGTTGGCTACTCCTGGACCTCGACCCCGCCGCGGCCGGCACCTATGGCCAGGTGCTGTATCTGGATGTGCTAGAAGAGCTTGCCTTCCCGGTGGCCAGCTCGGTGGCCGAGCTGCTCGCCACCTTTACCGACGACCTGACCCAGGGCCTGTATACCTTGGACGCAGGCGCGCAGAAAGACACGTATGAGTTTCTCGTGCCCGATGCCCGCATCAGCCTGGATAATTGGGAGCAGGCCGAGCGCTGGCTCAATGCAATAACTAACTGATTTTCAAGTAATTATGTTAAATCATTCTTTTTGGGGCGACGTCGCCGAAGACTGGGCAGGCTTGTCGGCTGAGCACCCCGTAACCTTACCGGGCTTCGAGCGGCCAATCGAGGTTTTTCTGGGCGAAGAGCTCTTCGAAGAAGATGAAGAATACAACCCGACCCCGGCGCAACTGGATGCCTACTCGGCTACTTTTCAGCGTTTTATGGCCCACGCGCCCGAGCTCATTGCCGAGTTGCAAGAGCAGGCGTTTGCGCAGTACCAGCAGCTATACGCCCACTATTACGACGACCCCGCGCAGTCGGGCGAGCCGGCGCTGGGCCTCACCAGCGCCGCCCAGCACGCCGTCTATATGCAGGATATCAGCTACCTGCGCGTGTCGGACGAGGATACGCTGCGGCTGGTCATCGCCTACGACCTCGACCCCGAGCACGGCCTGGAAGCCAGGTTTGTAGCCAACAAGCTGGTTGAAATCGGGGGCATCGCCGACACCTAATGCTTTTTCATTTATCGTATTACTAATCAGTACTTTGCGATTAAAAGACTAATCCGCTAGCCACTAGCTTTTCTGCCGTGTCCGTTTCCTCTTCGCTCCCGCCCGTGCATTGGGTGGTGCAGCACAACTTGCTGCCGCCCGCCACGCTGGCGGCCTTTCGGCAGGCGTTTGCCCAGCATCGTATTTCCTATGAAGAAGTGCTGGCGGTGCCCTTCTCCCCGGAGCTGCCCGCGCTGCAAAACCCGGCAGCTTGCTGCGTGTTTTACGGCGCTACTACGCTGATTATGAACGCCTACCACTCGGCGCGCTACGCGGCCGGGGTGTGCTACGACGCGGCTACGTTTACGATGGCCAACTACGAGGCGCAGTGGGGCCCGCGCCTGCTCAACCACGGGGCCGCTATCGAAACGCTGGGCCGCTTCGTGGCCCGGCCCCACGCGGCCGCCAGCCAGTGGTTTGTGCGGCCCAATGACGATACCAAAACCTTTGCGGGCCAGGTGCTTAGCTTCGCGCAGCTGCAAGCCTGGCACCAGCAGCTGGCGCAGGTGCCGGGGGCCGAGCCGGGCCCGCGGGCGCAGCTGGTGTTTGCCGCGCCCCGGGCCATTGAGAAGGAGTGGCGGCACGTGGTGGTGGGCGGCCGGGTGGTCACGACTACGCGCTACCAGTGGCGGGGCGAACCCCGGATTTCGGCCACCGATGTGCCGGCCGGGCTGCTGGCCTTCGTGGCCGATTGCTGCGCCACCTACCAGCCGCACGGCGTATTTGTGCTGGATACGGCCCGCACCGACGGCCACTATTTCATCGTGGAGTGCAATTGCTTCAACGGCACGGGCTTCTACCAGCTAGCCGATATCGCGCCCGCCGTGGTGGCCGTCACGGCCTGGCGGGCCCAAAACCCGGCCTGACGACTGGCCGCGGACGCGTATGTTTGAATACTTTCGCCTTGGCGGTGGGGCCGCGCCCCGCCCGTCCTTTTTTTCCAGCCAGCCGGCCTTCGTGCATTCTACTTATGGTTCTGCGTCGCCTCACCGAATCCATTTTTGAAATTACCGATTTCCTGTCGCCCACCGAATGCGCCAAACTCATTGCCCGCAGCGAGCAGCTCGGCTACACTGAGGCGGGCGTGGGCACGGGCGCCAGCACCCAGGTGCTGAAGGGCATTCGCAACAACTTCCGGCTGGCTTACCCGGCGGCCGGCCTGGCGGCGGCGCTCTGGCAGCGGGCCCGGCCGTTTTTGCTGCCGGAGGCCGATGGCGCGCCCGCCGTGGACTTGCACGACCAGTTCCGTTTTTACCGCTACGATGTGGGCGAGCGCTTCAACAAGCACAAGGACGGCCGCATTCGCCAAAGTGCAGCGGTGGCCAGCCGCTGGACCTTCCTACTGTACCTCAACGCTGATTTTGAGGGCGGCGAAACCGAGTTTGAGGCCCTCACCGTGGCCCCGCAGCGGGGGGCGGCCCTGTGTTTCCGGCACGAGCTGCGCCACAAAGGCTGCGCCGTGACCCAGGGCCGTAAATACGTGCTGCGCACCGACGTGCTCTACGAGGGCGCGTAGCCCCCACCTCGGCGGGGTGCACCCCCCGCCTTTTTGCGCAGGTTTGCGCGCTTTCTTTCGTTTCATTTTCCGCCTTTTCCCGTGCCCACCGACCTCCGCCTCTTTGGCATCCGCCACCACGGCCCCGGCAGCGCCGCCAGCCTCGTGGCCGCGCTCGATGCCTTTCGGCCCGACATCGTACTGCTCGAATGCCCCGCCGACGGCGAGGCCGCCCTGGCCACCCTGCGCGACGCGGCCCTGGTGCCACCGGTAGCGCTGCTACTCTATAACCCCAAGCAGCAGGGCCAGGCGTCGTTTCTGCCGTTTGCCGAGTTCTCGCCCGAGTGGCAGGCCGTGCAGTGGTGCTTTCGGAATGAGGCGCACGTACGGTGCTTCGATTTGCCGATGGCGCTGCGCTTTGGGCTGGATAATGCGGTAGAACCGCCCTCCGAAAGTGCCTCACCCCCTAGCCCCTTCTCCTTCAGAGAGGAGGAACTAGCATCTAACTCTAGCTTAGAAACTCCCGATGATACCACCCTCGCCGCTAGCTTAGAGCTAGAAACTAGTTCCCTCTCTCTGAAGGAGAGGGGGTTAGGGGGTGAGGCACCCGCGGAAGACGACCCCGAAATCGAGGCCGACCCCGTGGCCTATATCGCCCGCCTGGCCGGCTACACCGACTCGGAACAGTGGTGGGAAACCCACCTGGAGCAGGCCCCCGGCCACGCCGATACCTTCGCCGTGGTGCTGGAAATGATGACCGCCCTGCGCACCGAGCTGGCCCGCCCCGAAAGCGACGAAACCCTACTGCGCGAGGCCTACATGCGCGAAACCCTGCGCGCCACCCTCACCCAGGGCTACCAGCGCGTGGCCGTGGTATGCGGGGCCTGGCACGCGCCGGTGCTCACCGACCCCGACGCCCACAAAAAGGAAGACAAAGCCCTGCTCAAGGGCCTGAAAAAAGCGCCCGTCGAAGCCACTTGGATACCGTGGACCTATGAGCGCCTGTCGTTTAGCTCGGGCTACGGGGCGGGCGTGCTCTCGCCGGCCTGGTACGAGCTGCTGTTTGCCCACCCCCGCGCCACTGTGGTTACGCAGTGGATGGTGCGCGCCGCCCGCCTGCTGCGCGACCAGGACCTCGATGCCTCCTCGGCCCACGCCATCGAGGCCGTGCGGCTGGCCCACTCACTGGCCGCTGTGCGCGGGCTCCAGCTGCCAGGCATCGGCGAGCTGCAGGAGGCCGCCGTGGCGCTGCTGGGCGGCGGCTACGCCGAAGGCCTGCAAGTTATTCAGCAGCAATTAGTTATTGGCGAGAAGCTGGGTGAGGTGCCGCCCGGCCAGCCCGCCACGCCCTTGCAGCAAGACCTGGCCCAGCAGCAAAAAGCCCTGCGCCTCAAGCCCGAGCCCGGCCGCAAGCCCCTGGCCCTCGACCTGCGCCAAGATGGCCACTTGCAGCGCAGCCACCTGCTGCACCGGCTGCGGCTGGTGGCCATCAACTGGGGCCAGCCCCAGCGCGTGGGCGGCGGCAAGGCCGGCACCTTCCACGAAGACTGGGAGCTGGAATGGCCGCCCGAAATGGCCCTGGCCGTCATCGAAGCCGGCCGCTGGGGCAATACCGTGCTGGCCGCCGCCGCCGCCCGCGCCACCGCCCGCGCCGCCGAAGCCACCACGTTAGAGGTTGTCAGCCAGCTGCTTGACGAGGCCCTGCGCGCCGACCTCGGCCCGGCCATGCCCGCCCTGGTGGCCCGCCTCGAAAGCCTGGGGGCCACCACCCGCGACGTAACCCACCTGCTGGCCGCCCTGCCCCCGCTGGCCCAGGTGCTGCGCTACGGCAACGTGCGCCGCACCGATACCCAACAGGTGGCCCAGGTGGTGCAGCAGCTGGTGCCGCGCCTCTGCATTGGCCTGCCCGCCGCCTGCACTGGCCTCGACCTCGACGCCGCCCGCCCCCTGCTGGAAAAAATCGAAGCCACCCACGCCGCCATCCGGCTGCTGCAAGATGCTGGCCACGAGGCCGATTGGTACGCCGCCCTGGCCGCCGTGGGGCGCAATACGGCCAGCAACGGCCTGCTGGCCGGGGCCGCCGCCCGCCTGCGCTTTGACACCCAGCAGGCCGACGCCGGCGCCACGGCCACCGTCCTGGGCCTGGCGCTGGCCCCCGCCCAGCCCACCACCTACGCCACCGCCTGGATGGAGGGCTTCCTGCGCGGCTCGGGCCTCGTGCTCATTCACCACCCCGAGCTGTTTGCGCTGCTCGATACCTGGCTGGGTGCGCTGAGCGAAGACGCGTTCCGCGAGGTGGTGCCGCTGCTGCGCCGGGCCTTTGCCGAGTTTTCGCGCCCCGAGCGCCGGCAAATTATGGAGCTGGCCGGCACTGGCCCGGCCGCCGCTACACCGGCCGCCGCGGAGCTGGATTTTGACTGGGCCCGCGGGGCGCGGGTGCTGCCCGTGCTGCGCGAGCTACTGGGCGCGCCCACGCTGGCGTAACCGCTCAAGAACTATTCTCACCCTATGAATTTACCGGAGCAGTACGCAGCGATGCGCCAAGCAGCCCTGCGCCAGTTTGCGCAAGGAGCAGCCGAAGTTGATGCGCTGCTAGGCGCGCCGCACGATACCCGCCGCGGCCTCACGCTATTGGCGCGGCCGCCGGCAGCAGTCATGGCCAGGCTCGAAACCATGCTGGCTGATTTTCGGCAAGCGGAGCCCGAACAGTACTACTACCCGGCTACCGATATCCACCTTACCATTCTCTCCATAATCTCTTGCTACCCAGGCTTTAGCCTACAGGCTATCAGTCCCGAAAAATACCGACGGGCACTGCGCGGCATTCTTCAGGCGGCGCGGCCTTTTACTATCCGCTACGCAGGGCTCACGGCCTCGCCGGGCGGCATTATGGTGCAAGGTTTTCCGCAGGGCGATGCCCTGGCTAGTCTGCGCCAAACCATTCGGGAGTTTTTTCAGCACGCCGACTTGCCGCATTCCATCGACCAGCGCTACCGCTTGCAAACGGCTCATTCCACGGTGATTCGCTTCAGGAAACCCCTGGCTAATTCGGTGGCGCTGCTCGAAAAAATAAGCAAGTACCAAGCGCAGGATTTCGGCTCCTTTGAAATAGCCAGCGTAGAGCTGGTGCACAACGATTGGGACCAGCAGGCGGCCCACACAGTGTTGTTGGAAAAATACCCGCTGGGCCGCTAAGCAGTCGCTATTTTTTCGGTAGCTGCCAAAACCGCTACCTTCCCCTATGACGTCCACGTTTCCCTTTAAAATAGCCGCCGCCAAAGCGCCCGCCGACCCGGCCCGCCAGTTCCTGATTCTAGCCGATGTGAGTGGCCTCGACGACTACTACAAGCTATTCGAAGAGTACGGTTTCGGCGGCGACGGCCCCTCCTGGCGCGAGCACATCGAAACCATCATCGAAGAGTTTCAGCCTGAACTATTGGAGAACCTGGAGTTTGCCGAGGACCGCGATACCTTCCTGGTGTACGCCGACAGCCCGGCCGCCGCCCGCGATTTTATGGCCCTGGTGCTGCCGCATTTCAGTGATTTGGGTAAGCTCAAAAAGTACTTCAGCCAAACCGACCCCGACGATTTTTTCGCGTAAAAAACCGTCCTGCCCCACCCCAGAAAATTATCCGCGAAATCCGAAAAATCTGGATGAATCCGTGGTTCAGATAACCTCCGCTATGAATCCCACCGCGCCCCGCTGGAAACTCGTGCTTGGCAGCGCCGCCGACGCCGACAATGCCGTACCCATGCCGCCCGACTACGGCCCGCTCGACCAGGTGCTCACTGCCCTCTACGACGGCGAGCGCAAGGGCGGCCTCGGCGGCTCGGCCCCGCGCGTGAGCCGCTGGCTGGGCGATATCCGCCAGTATTTCCCCACCGAGGTGGTGGCCATTATGCAGCAGGATGCCATGGACCGCCTGGGCCTCAACCAGTTGCTGCTGGAACCCGAAATACTGCGCACCGTGCAGGCCGACGTGCACCTCGTGGGCCTGCTGCTCTCGCTGGGCCGCGTGATGCCCGCCAAGGCCAAAGCCACTGCCCGCGAAGTAGTGGCCAAAGTAGTGCGCGAGTTGGAGCAGAAGCTGGCCCAGCCCCTGCGCCAGGCCGTGCAGGGTGCCCTCAGCCGGGCCGTGCGCAACCCCCGCCCCCGCTACCACGAAATCGACTGGGGCGCCACCATCCGGGCCAATCTTAAGCATTACCAGCCCGCCTACCGCAGCGTTATTCCCGAGCGGCTGGTGGGCCACGGCCGGCGCGGCCAGGCCCTCAAGGAAATTGTACTCTGCCTCGACCAAAGCGGCTCCATGGCCGCCTCCGTGGTGTACGCGGGCGTGTTTGGGGCGGTGCTGGCTTCGCTGAAAGCGGTGAAAACGCACATGGTCGTTTTCGACACGGCCGTGGTCAACCTCACCGAAAACCTAAACGACCCGGTGGACCTGCTCTTCGGCGTGCAGCTGGGCGGGGGCACCGATATCAACCTGGCGCTCACCTATTGCCAGCAGCTTATTACCCGGCCCACCGATACCATTCTGGTGTTGGTGACCGACCTCTACGAGGGCGGCAACGAGCGGGAAATGATAAAGCGCGCCGCCGCCCTCAAGGCCAGCGGCGTCAGCTTCATCGTGCTGCTGGCGCTGTCTGACGAGGGCTCGCCGAGCTTCGACCGGCGCGTGGCCGAGCAGCTGGCGGCGCTGGGCATCCCGAGCTTTGCCTGCACCCCAGCCCGCTTTCCGGAGCTGATGGCGGCCGCCATTCAGGGCCAGAAGCTAACGCTGGACTAGGGTGCGGGCATGCCAGGCCAGTCGCTCCAACGCGCATTCGCCTGGCACTCATTGCCTGTTAGCGGTAAATTATCTTCGGTATAAACTTTTATATATCAACTCATTACCTCCTGGCGCTTTGCCAGCCAGGCATTCCCGGTACCCTCATCCAGGTGCCGCATAAACTGCACGGGGCCGTTGGTGAGGGTGAGCTGCTGGCTATCGGGCAGGCTGTCGAGGTAGTCGGGCAGTACCAAGAAGCACACGCGCAGCGGCTGAGCTAGCTCCTGCTGCACCAGGGGCAGAAACTCGTTGGTAACCCAGTCGCAGCTGTTGAGCGTAAGGTTGACGCGGCGGCGCGAATCGACCAGCCACTGGCCGCAGCCGTAGTGCAGGGCGGCCTGGCGCATGGCGGCGTAGCCGGCGTGCAGCTCGGCCTCCGTTACGGAACGAAGCCAACGGCCAGCTATCTGGTTGAGGTCAGCTCGATAGGAGACCTGCATGGCAATAGTAGAATAGTGATTGCAGAACATAGGCGGAGAGTGAGCGAGCAGCAGCAGTGCGGATGCGCATGCCTGTAGTTCACTACGAGGCCCTTCAGGCGTTCGGATTGCGGCCGCTAAGCCCCGGTTGACCAGGGTGAGTGGAGCACCGAAGCACCGCGCCCCACGGAACCGAAAGGACGCAGGCCTCATTTTCAAAGTATAAATCTCTTTAGAATCTGATAAATGCAATTCTCAGGCAATAATCAAGTATTAACGACTGACCCAGGCTATTTAACGTCCATTTTTTCTTGGTTTCTTTCAAGGAAAAAATAATGAACTTTTCCATAAATACCTGAAAAAAGTTTCAGCCTCTGCTACGCTTGCTAGTAGAGGCTGCCAGTACCCAGGCCAGAGATACGCCCAACTAGCCCAAACCCCACCGATGGATTAGGACAGTTGGGGCAAGCTTACCTGCGACGTGGCCGGGCCAACAATCTGGCAGGTGGCCAACGCCACGGCCAGCAACGGTATGGAAGCTGCCGGCTACCAGTGCCCCGTGTCGCGGCCATAACGTGACAGGGCTACTCTTGACGGAGGAAGCAGTTAAGCGCTAGCTATTTCAGGAAAAGCGTCATGCTTAGCTGGCACCCATTCGCTGAAGCAACTCGCTCGTACCATGGAGGTTATTGCTCCACGGTGCAGGCGAGCTGCTTCTGCAAGCAAACACTAGCTAATTACGAAAATTTATCAATGAAAATATCAAGCATCTTTAATATGCGCCGTTTCCTGCTCAGTCCCGGACAGGCTTAGCACCAATCGACATTTTGGACAGCGGCACCGGAAACCCCACCGTTTCCACGCCCTTCTGGAAGCCGGCCGTGCGGTTTATCTGCGGCACCGGAATTCAGGGATTGCCCACGTGGTCTATCCCCATCGCGGCGGCTTAGATGAGGCGCGGGTCTTGCACCAGCACGCTGCTCCTGGCATCGGGCGTCACGTTAAGAATGCGCTTCTCGTTGGCATCGGCTACATACAGGTTGCCCTCGGAGTCGATAGCAGTGCCGCCGCAGGTGGGCGAGTTAAAGAAGCAGGTCACTTTCTTGGCTAGGTCAGCCGAGCTGATTTTGGGGTTGTCCAGGTACTGGGTTTCCACGCGGCACATGGGCCAGGCCGTGCGCATCGGGGCGCTGGGCACCAGCCTCGACGTAGCCGCGCTGCCCGCGGCCTCTACCTGCTCGTGGTAACCACCCAGGACCAGCAAACGCTGAACCGGCGCTTTATTTAGCATTAAGTAGCACATTATGAGTAATTTGCGAAATCTACCCGGCTTCCAGGCAGTATTTTTTTGCGCGGCGGCGGGCCCCCGGGGCGCATCTTTACGCACGCTTTCCCCTCGTTGCCTATGAACCGCCGCGCTTTTGTACAAGGCACGGGCATGCTGGCCCTCAGTCCCTTGCTGCCTTCCTTGCTGCTGGCTAGCCCGGCCGCGGCCGCCCTGCCCGTGGTGCGGCCGGCGGCGGGCCGGCGCCACTTTCAAAGCCAGGCCGTGGAGGCGGCCATCGGAGAGTTTCAGCGCCATGTGAAAGACCCCGAGCTGGGCTGGCTCTTTGCGAACTGCTTCCCCAACCCCCTCGACACCACCGTGACGCCCGGCACCCGCGCCGGCCGGCCCGATACGTACGTCGGCACTGGTGATAGCGACGCCATGGGGCTGCGCGATAGCACGGCCCAGGTATGGCCCTACTTGCCGTTTGTGAAGCAGGACGCGGCCCTGCGCCAGCTGGTGGCGGGCGTCATCAACCGCCACACGCAGTGCATCTTACGCGACCCGTATGCCAGTGCGTTTTACCACGACCTGGCCCGCGTGGGCGAGTGGCAGCCCGGCGTGCACGCGCGCAAGTGGGCCGTCGATTCGCTCTGCTACCCCATCCGGCTGGGCTACCACTACTGGAAAACGACCGGCGACGACCAGCCCTTTGATGCCGACTGGCGGCGGGCCATTGCCCTGACGGTGAGCACCTTTCGGGAGCAACAGCGCCAGACCGGCCCCTACCGCTACCAGCGCCCGGCGCTGAGCGCCGCCGATACCCAGCCGCTGGGCGGCTACGGCTACCCGGCGCGGCCGGTGGGCCTTCTCGCTTCGGCCTTTTGGCCTGGGGGCGAAGCTACGCGGCTGCCCTTTGTAGTACCCAGCAACTTTTTGGCCGTCAGTACATTACGACAGGCATTTCTCATGCTAGCTGATATTGCCCACGATGGCCCGGAGGCTCAGGAATGCCTGGCTTTATCGGACGAAATTGCCGTGGCTCTGCGCCAGCACGCCGTAGTGACGCACCCCCAGTTTGGCCCCGTGTACGCCTACGAAGCCGATGGCTGCGGCGGCCACTCGCTGCTCGATGAGGCCAGCGTGCCCGGCCTGCTGGCCCTGCCCTACCTCGGGGCCACACCCCTCAACGAGCCCACCTACCAAAACACCCGCCGGCTGGTGCTTTCGGCGGCTAACCCGTTCTTTTACAAGGGCTCGGCGGGTGAGGGAATCGGCAGCCCGCGCAGTGGCCCCGACCAGATTTGGCCCCTCAGCATCATAATGCGTGGCCTCACCAGCACCGACGACGCCGAAATAAGGGCGTGCGTGCAGCAGTTGCGCGCCACGCACGCCGGCACTGGGTACCTGCCCGAGTCATTCTACAAAAACGACCCGGGCCGGCTCACCCGCGCCCAATCGCCCGAAACTAACGTACTGTTTAGTGAGTTTCTGTGGCGAATGTACCAGGAGCGGCCACACCTGCTGACGTAGCCCGCGCGCAAACGCCGATTTAGTAGCACCACTACTAAGCTGGCAAACAAGCCGCTGGTTGGTAAAAAACGCACGCTAGACCCTTATATTTGTCCTACTTTATCTTATTTCCGTGGAAAATCCTGCTACTCTGACTCCCCTAACTGAGGAGTTGCGCCTCGAAGCCCTGCGCCCCTACCAGCTCTTCAATACGATGCGGGACGAAACGTTTTCGGAGCTGGTGCGCCTCACGGCCAAGCTCTTCAACGTGCCCATCGGCATTGTGGCGTTTGTGGAGGAAGAGGAAGTGCGCTTTGGCCTCAACTACGGCCTCGACCCCGACCTGGACCGCGTGAACCGCTGGGAAACCCTGTGCTCGGTGGCCATGCTGCACGAGGAAATCAGTATTTTTGAAGACTTGAAAACCAGGCCCTGCGACCTCATCAACCCGTCGCTGGTGCAGCGTCTCAATCTGGGCTTTTACGCGGGCAGCGCCCTGCGTACGCCCGAGGGCTATTCTATTGGTGTGCTGTGCGTTATCGACCACAAGCCCCGCACCTTCAGCCCCGCCGAAGCCGACTTGCTACAACGCCTGGCCGGGGTAGTAATGAGCCTGCTCGACCTGCGCCTGCACCTGTTGCAGCAGCCCATCTGGAACCAGCAGCTGTGGGCCAGCGTGTATGCCCGCATCGAAACCTCCGTTACCCGCCTCGAAACCCTGGCCGCCCTGGCCAGCTGGGAAGAGCAGCCCGACAGCCCCGCCGCCCAATCGTACCAGGCCTCTACGCACGAGGAAATGCTGCACGTAATCACCGTACTAGCCCAGCATATAGAGGCCCTGCTAAAGGGTAGTGGGGGCTAGCTTTGTGGCTACTATGCCCCATGCTACCCGCTTTTCGCTGCCGCCCGTGCCGGCCGTTTTTCTGGCCATCATCAGCGTGCAGGGTGGCGCGGCCCTTGCTAAGGGGCTGTTTCCGGTGGTGGGGGCGGCGGGCACGGCCAGCCTGCGCATCGGCCTCTCGGCGCTGCTGTTGTTGGTGGCGGTGCGGCCTCGGCTGGGCCAGCTACGGGCCCCGCAGTGGCGGGCCGTGGTGCCCTACGGCCTGGCGCTAGGGGCCATGAACTTCTTATTTTACTGCGCGTTAGCGCGCATTCCGCTGGGCTTGGGCGTTACCCTGGAGTTTGTGGGGCCGCTGCTGGTGGCGCTGGCCGGCTCGCGCCGCTGGCTTGATGTGCTGTGGGCCCTGCTGGCGGGCGTAGGCATTGCGCTCATTGCGCCCTGGGGCGGCCACGGCATTGATGTGGTGGGCATGTTGTTTGCGCTGGCGGCGGGTGGCTGCTGGGCAGTGTACATTGTGCTGGGGGCGCGCGTGGCCGAGGTGCTGCCTGGCAACACGGCCGTGGCCATCGGCATGCTGTTTGCCACGCTGGCGGTGCTGCCGTTTGGCCTGGGCAGCGGGCAGCTAGCGGCCCTCACGCCGCGCCTGCTGGCGCTGGGCGCGGCGCTGGCACTGCTGTCCAGCGCGCTGCCTTTTACGCTGGAGATGCAGGCGCTCAAATCGTTACCCACCCGCACGTTTAGCATTTTGATGAGCATGGAGCCCGTAGCGGCCGCGCTCTGCGGCTGGCTTTTTCTGCACGAGCAGCTCACCCTCAGCCAGTGGCTGGCGGTGGCCCTGGTGATGGTGGCCAGCGCCGGCGCCACCCTCACGGCCCCAAAACGCTGGCCGCCACCGGCGGTGAGTAGCCCGCTAGCCGGCCGCCACCAGCCGCTGGGCCAGCTCCTCGATATCGGCGCGGCGCGCCAGGCCGGCCAGCCACTCGGCCGGAATGCCGAGCTCGCCATACGCTAGGCCGGCCAGGCCGCCGGCCACCGCGCCGGTGGTGTCGGTGTCGTCGCCGAGGTTCACGGCGGCCAGCACCGTGGCGGCGTAGGTATCGTGGCGCAGCAGGCACCACAGCGCCGCTTTAAGGGTGTGCACTACGTAGCCGGAGGAGCCGATTTGGTCTTCCTTTAACGTAGGCAGCGAATTATCGAGAACCCGTTGATAATGCTTATCCTGAACTACCGCTGGGATAGTAGTCGCTTGCAACCAAGGAGTTACTAACCTTATCATCTGCTCATATGCTGTCGCTGGTACCAAGCCGTCTGCCAGCCCACGCGCTACCAGCAGGTACAGAAAGCAGCCCAGCGAGGAGCGTGGGTGGCCATGCGTGACGCTGGCCACTGCTTCGGTCAGGGCCCAGGCGGCGTTCAAATCCAGGTTCTCCGCTTGCCAGGTTTGGTGAAAAACGAGTGGCAGGATGCGCATGAGGGCCCCGTTACCAATATCCTCCTCCGAGCGCGGCCCGGCCTGGCTGGGGCTAACACCTTGCTTGAGACGCTGGATAGCGTAGCGCGTAGCATTGCCCACGTCGAAGGTTTCGCCGGTGGCCGTCCAGTAGCTGTTATCCAGCCAGTTAATGGCCCGCCGGCCAAAATCGGCCAGGTCGGGCGGGCCGGTGAGCCCACCTGATTTGGCCAGCGTTTCGGCCAGGCAAAACGTGAGCGACGAGTCATCGGACCAGGTGCCGGGCGGCTGGCGGTGGGTGCCGTAGCCGCGCAGCCCGGTTACGGGGTCGGCCCGGCGCGCGGCGCGGCTTATGAACTCAACGGGCACGCCCAGGGCGTCGCCCACGGCCAAGCCCAGCAGGGCGGCGCGAATTGCGGTAGCAGTCATATCTAAAGGGCCCAAATGCTGGTTTACCAGCTAAACCGGCGGAACTCGCCAGAATTACGGCATAACAATTGGATTGGGCGGCACTAATCGCGTCTCCATCGACGTTTTTGCCGTACTTGAGCCTGGGTCGTGCAACTTGGCGCATCTTGGCCCCTACATTTGGCCTTCTTCCTAATTATCTTCTGAATGTTCTCCCCCCGCCTCAAAGTTGGCTCTTATGCCGGCCTGGTTGCCGCCGTATTCGGGCTGGCATCCTATCGCTTCTACGAGCACAGCGGCCCGCAGGCAGCACCTAGCAAAGAGCAGGTGTTGGTGGGTACCATTGTGCAGGGGCTCTCGCAGGCCCACTACCAGCCCGAGCGCATCGACGATGCCTTCAGCAAGCGCGTGTTTGAGCTAGCTCTCAAGCGCTTAGACTATCGCAAGAAATTCTTGCTGCAGTCCGATATCGCGCAGCTCACCAAGTACCAGACCGATATTGACGACGAAACCAAGCGCGGCTCCCACGAGTTTTTGGACCTGAGCACCAAGCTCATGGCCGACCGCAGCAAGCAGATGCAGGCACTCGCCCACGAGCTGCTGGCCAAGCCGTTTACCTTCGACGCCGACGAAACCATTCAGACTGACTTCGAGAAGGCCACCTTCCCCACCAACGCCGCCGACCAGCGCGAGCAGTGGCGCAAGCTGCTTAAGTACGAAACGCTGACCCGCGTGGCCGAGATGATGGACGAGCAGGACAAGCGCCACGACCGCTCGCGCGTGGCCAGCCTGGCCAAAGAGCCCGCCACCATCGAGCCCGACCGCTCCCCCGCCCAAATGGAAGTAGAGGCCCGTAAGCGCGTGCTGAAATACTACGACGAGCAGTTTGCCGACCAGCCCGACGCCAACGAGATTCTCAGCAACTACGCCAACGTAATTGCTAATACGTATGACCCTCATACCGAGTACTTTGCGCCCCGCGAAAAGCAGGAATTTGATATTCAGCTCACGGGCCGCTTCGAGGGCATTGGGGCCACGTTGCGCGAAAAAGAAGGCCTGATTTACATTGAGGACATAGTACCCGGCTCGGCTTCGTTCCGGCAGGGTGAGCTGAAAAAGGGCGACGCTATCTTGCGCGTGGCCCAGGGCGCTACCGAGCCCGTGAGCATTGAGGGCTGGCACACCAACAAGGCCGTGACGCTCATTCGGGGCAAAAAAGGCTCGGAAGTACGCCTCACGGTGAAGAAGGCCGATGGCTCGACCAAGGTAATTCCCATTATCCGCGATGTGGTAGTGGTGGAAGATACCTATGCCCAGTCGGCCGTTATCAACGACCCGAGCGGCGTGAAAATAGGCTACCTGCGCCTGCCGGCGTTCTACGCCGACTTCAACGACAACGGCGGCCGCTCATCAGCCGCCGACGTGAAGAAGGAGCTTGCCAAGCTTACCGCCGAAGGCGTGAAAGGCGTGGTATTCGACCTGCGCACCAACGGCGGCGGCTCGCTCAACGATGCCGTCGAAATGGCCGGCCTCTTCATGCCCAGCGGCCCCATGGTGCAGGTGCACGACAGCCGCGGCGTAACTAACGTACTCAACGACAAGGACCCGCGCGTGCAGTACAGCGGGCCGCTCGTGGTGCTGGTGAACAAGTACAGCGCCTCGGCCTCCGAGATTCTGGCGGCCGCCGTGCAGGACTACAAGCGTGGCATCATCATGGGCTCTACCAGCACCTATGGCAAGGGCACGGTGCAGCGCATCATCGACCTCGATGAGGCCCTGCCCAATGAATTGAGCAGCCTCAAGCCTTTTGGCTCGCTCAAGTTCACGATGCAAAAGTTTTATCGCGTTACCGGGGGCTCTACCCAGTTCAAGGGCGTAGCTTCGGATATCGTGCTGCCCGATGTGCTTTCGTACCTCGACCAGGGCGAGAAGGAGTCGGATTTTCCGCTGAAGTGGGACGAAATTAAGCCCGCCAGCTACCGCCCCTGGGATGACCAGCCCAACTACGCCAAGCTCGAAGCCAACAGCAAGGCCCGCGTGGCCGCCAGCCCGGCCTTCCAGCAAATGACGGAACTGGTGCAAACCTTGCGCAAGCGCAAGGACGAAACCGTTGTTTCGCTCAAGCTCGACAAGTTTCGCGACATGCAGCACCAGCTCAAGGCGGAGTCGGACAAGTACGAGGCCATCCAGAAAACGGCCACCCCGCTGGCCTTAGCCGCTCTCACCGCCGACCGCACCGCCGTCGGCGGCGACTCGGTAAAGGTGAACCGTGCCATGCGCTTCACCCGTGGCCTCAACAAGGACATCACCTTGGGCGAAGCCGTGAACGTAATCAAGGACCAACAATAATCGCAGATTGCGCTGATTCGAATGGCGCTTGACTGGTTGTTTTGAAGCTCCTGGGCCGTTGGCTCAGGAGCTTTTTTTGCGCCATTAGCTTCTGCGTCTTCTGCGAAAACCTCTGCGCCCTCTGCGGGCTAAAAAACACCCACGCCATGCCACTAACAAATTTAGCAAATAGCCTGAAATATCTTTAGTAAATCGCAACTAAAATTCCTGGCATTTGGTTTACCTGGTATGACAATGAAACCCGAAGCCCGCATTATCCCGCTCATTCCGGCCGAGACATATCCGGCCCCGGTAATGGCCATTTCGACCGCCGAAGCCCTGCTCACCCCCGAGGAGCAGGAACATCAGCGTCTGGCCGATGAAACCTGGCGCCGCTCCATTCCGGCCCAAGTGTTTCTCAACTATTTCTTCGCGCTTAGCTCCCACATTCAGGCCGGCGAGAGCCCGCTGGGTGGCTTGGCGCACCTCCCCTATTTCCGCCAGCACCAGGCCGAGCTGACCGAAACCGACGCCACGGCCCTAACCAAGCTGCTGCACTCGTGCTGGAGCACCGAGTACGCGCTGCGCGCCACCGCTGAGCTGGGCGACGAAAATTTCCTGCGCAACGCCCTGCACTGGACCTTCCCGCAGGCGTACCACACCATTCTTTCGGGCCTGCAAGCCTTCCTATATACCACCGGCGTGCGCTCTAATAACGCCCAGGTAATTCGCCGCGAAGTGGGCCGCCTGATAGTGAAGAACGCCTACCCGCGCCCCGTATCGTTCTATGCGGCTGGGGCTTACGGTGATTTCAACATTCATCGCCTGCCGCTGGCGGGCTACAAAGCCGGCCTGCACATCGCCTCGCAGGAGATTGATGCCCAGGCTCAGATTGGCCAGTTCCTGCGCACCACCCGCAAGCAGAAGGCCATTACCGTGCGCCAGACCGTGCAGGCCAACCCCAACACGGCCATCCGCAGCCAGAAAACCGGCAAGCCGCTCGATAAGTGGACAGCCGCCCACTGGCAGCAGATTACCTGGCGCTTGGGCTACACCACCATCTTCGATTTGCTGGGCCGTTTGCGCATCTCGCAGAGCAGCCGCGAAATCGAGCGCTACGTAGAGGCCGACATTGACTTCCGCCTGTTTCACAGCTCGCTGCTGGGCATTGTGAGCTACCTCAACGGCATTCATGAAACCTACGTGGCCAAGGCCCTGGGCCTGGAGCGGTATGAGCGGCTGGTGCGCGAATTGCCCAGCCACTTGCAGCACGGCTTTGTGCAGGAGCGCCTGCGCACGCGGGTACAGCCCACGCTACTGGGCGCCGAGCCCGAGCCGGAGCTAAAAATGGCCGCTTAACCGCAGATTCAAACGGATTTCGCAGATACGGGGCTGACACCCCTGGTTACGCTATCGTTGGGAAAAAGCTGCTCCTTTTCGGGGCGGCTTTTTTCATGCTGTACTTTTGCGTTTCACTCTCACTTTACGAACCTCTTCTTTGGCTATTGCCCAGGCAAGCAGCCGGCCTACACCGAATTAATCGGTCCCAAAATCCGATTAATCCGATAAATCCGAAGAATCCGCGGTTCAGACATTACTTATGCACCATCTCAGTGAGCAGGAAATCCTGCGCCGCCAGAAGCTCGACGACTTGAAAGCGCTGGGTATCAACCCGTACCCTTCCGAGCTATTCGATGTCAATTTCTCCGCCCAGGAAATTCACGATAACTACCACCCCGAGCTCAACAACTTTCAGGAGGTGTCGCTGGCCGGCCGGCTGATGTCGTCGCGCGTGATGGGCAAGGCTTCCTTCGCCGAGCTCATGGACTCGTCGGGCCGCATTCAGCTCTACGTGAACCGCGACGAGATTTGCCCCGGCGAAGATAAAACGCTGTATAACAGTGTGTTCAAGAAATTGCTCGACCTGGGCGATTTTATTGGCGTGAAAGGCTACGTGTTTAAGACGCAGGTGGGCGAAACGTCCATTCATGTGAAGGAGCTGGTGCTGCTGGCCAAGGCGCTGCGCCCGTTGCCCGTAGTGAAGACCAAAAAGGACGAGGCAACCGGCGAAGAAATCACC
Organism: Hymenobacter sp. H14-R3; assembly: GCF_030063445.1. GTDB lineage: Bacteria > Bacteroidota > Bacteroidia > Cytophagales > Hymenobacteraceae > Hymenobacter. The sequence continues at coordinate 64,003 of NZ_JASITD010000026.1, forward strand.
TACGATGCCTTCACCGACCCCGAGCAGCGCTACCGCCAGCGCTACGTGGATATGGTGGTGAACCCGCAGGTGCGCGAAACCTTCATCAAGCGTACGCAGCTGGTGCAGGCCATGCGCAACTACCTGAACGACAAAGGCTACCTGGAAGTAGAAACCCCCATTTTGCAGCCGCTTTACGGCGGCGCAGCGGCCCGGCCCTTCAAAACGCACCACAACACGCTGGATATGTCGCTCTACCTGCGCATTGCCAAAGAGCTGTACCTCAAGCGCTTGATTGTGGGCGGCTTCGACGGCGTGTACGAGTTCGGCAAGGACTTCCGCAACGAGGGCATGTCGCGCTTCCACAACCCCGAATTCACCCAGATGGAGCTCTACGTAGCCTACAAGGACTACAACTGGATGATGGACTTAGTGGAGGAAATGGTAGAGCGCGTGGCCATGGCGCTGCATGGCAAAACCGAGGTGCAGGTGGGCGACAACCTAATCAATTTCCAGCGCCCCTGGCAGCGCTACACCATGTTTGAGGCCATCGAGAAGTTTACGGGCGTGGCCATTGGCGAGATGGACGAAGCCGCGTTGCGCGAAACCGCTACCAAGCTGCACGTGGGCCTCGACCCCAGCATGGGCAAGTCGAAAATCATCGACGAGATTTTTGGCGAGCACGTCGAGCCCAAGCTCATCCAGCCCACCTTCATCACCGACTACCCGGTGGAGATGTCGCCGCTGGCCAAAAAGCACCGCGACCACACCGGCCTCGTGGAGCGCTTTGAAGCCATCTGCAACGGCAAGGAAATCTGCAACGCGTTTTCGGAGCTCAACGACCCCATCGACCAGCGCCAGCGCTTCGAAGACCAGCTGGAGCTGGGCAAGCGCGGCGACACCGAGGCCATGGTGCTCGACGAAGACTTCCTGCGTGCCCTGGAGTACGGCATGCCGCCCACGGCTGGCTTGGGCATCGGCATCGACCGCCTGAGCATGATTATGACCAACTCGCACTCCATCCAGGACGTGCTGTTTTTCCCGCAGATGCGCCCCGAGGTAGTAGCGCAGGACAAAGCCCAGCCCAGCGCTTCGTAACGAAGCGCTGGCGACCGGCCGTAAAAAAAGACCCGCTCCCATTCTGTTGGGGGCGGGCCTTTTTACGAACAGCCTGGTGCCAGGCCTCTTAGCTATCAGAAGTGTGCGATGGGTAGTCTGATTTTACGACCAGCATGTTTAACCAACACTGGCAGAAACTCCTACGACCGGCAATTTTACTGGTACCACAGCGGGCATCGGTTAGGCCGTTTGCACTAGTTCATACGCAAGTGCACGCGGTGGAGTTGCGGTGGGCGTGAATTATGTAAAAAATTTATTGCCAGGTACTTACAGCGCACGGTGGCGGCCTTCGCCGGCGTCGCCATCGTAGTCTAGGTCGCCGCGCGAGTCGTAGTCCTCATCGCCGGCTACCGACTGGCCGTTGCCGACGGGGGTGGCCAGGTCGCCGGGCTCGGCATTGCTCATCGAGTCAAATAGCGCATCGGCGGCTTGGCGGTCTTCGCGCACGGCGGCGCTGGGATTGGTAGCGGCGGCGGCGTCTTTAGCCTTACCCAACGCATCGTGGGCCTTGCCGAGGCTATCGGCCCACCACTTGCGGGCCGACTCGCGCAGGCCGGCGCGGGCTTCGTCGCCGGTTTCGGGGGCCAGTAGCAGTCCGGCCAGGATGCCGGCGGTGGCACCAGCCAATAGCGAAACAATGACTTTTCCGTTGTCGTTGGGCATAGGTGAAAACAGCTTTAGTGAGCAGGATAGGAGAACTTGGGTAAGCTAACGCGGGAAACGAGTTGGTGGTTAGGCCGGAGCCCAAAAAAACCCTGTACCAGCAGGCACAGGGCTTTTTATTCTGCTAGCCGAGGCTAGGCAATACTTATTTGGTGGCGTCTTTAGCAGCGTCAGCACCCTTGTTTACGGCATCTTTGGCAGCATCAGCACCTTTGTCGGCGGCATCTTTGGCAGCGTCAACACCCTTATCAGTAGCATCTTTAGCCTTATCAGATACATCACCGCCTTTGCCCACCAAGTCGTTGATGATTTTGGTGATTTCCGACTTGCCTTTGCCCAGCTTGTCTTGCAGCTTGCCGAGCAGCTCGTCGCCTTTGCCTTCGGCATAGGTTAGGTCCTCATCGGTGAGCTGCGCGTACTGCTGCTTCAGCTTGCCTTTGATTTCGTCCCAGTTACCGCCAATGTTGAGGCTACCACCGGCACCTAAGATACCGAGGTCTTCGAGCTTGTCGGACAAGCCTTTGAATTTCGTTTCAAGGTCAGCGCTGTATTTATTGAACTGGTCGCTCAGCTGGCCGCCGTATCCTTTGGCCGAGTCTTTCCAGTTTTCAAGCGTAGCCGAACCTTTATCCGGAGCCAGCAGAATGCCAGCAATAATGCCAGCGCCAGCACCAGCAAGAGCGGCGATAAGAATTTTGCCTGCGTTGTTATCTTCTTCGCGGTACGACATGAGAAGGAATAGTAAAATGGTAAGGTGAGGAAACCGGGGCCGGCACGGTAGATGGCCGTCAGCCCGGATATGGGCAGCTATACGGGGGCCGGGCCGGGGGGTTGGGGCCGGGCACGAAATTAGTGAGCCAGCCACCCGGCCAAGGTTTCCCTTAGCGGCCGGGCCTGCGTATAAGGGCCCATGCCTATTCATTCTGCTCTCACTTGCCTGCTACTGGGGGCCGCGCTGGTGGTTGGCGGCTGCCAGCCGCGGCTGGCCCGGCAAGCGCCGCCCGCCACCAACTGCCTCGACGCCAGCCGCGCTAACCCCAACGGTATCTGCACCATGGAGCATGACCCGGTGTGCGGCTGCAATGGCCTCACCTATGCCAATGCCTGCGTGGCCCGCAACGCCGGCCTGCGCAGCTTCCAGCCAGGGCCTTGCCCTAGCCGGCCCTAGTTTTATTTTTTTCGCTTTTACCCACGTTGCTATGTCGGCCGATAAAAAATACTTCCGCAACCCCCAGCCTTTTCGCGTACCCACCACTGATGGCAAGCTCATTGAAGAGCACATAGGCCTGGCCAGCTCCCACACGGCCGCGTATAGCGTAGCCCACATGGTGGCCCCCCCGCAGTGGAGCGAGCCCCACCAACGCCCTGAATTTGACGAGATTACCATTGTGGTGCGCGGCCGCAAGCGCTTCGAAATCGATGGCGACGAGGTAGAGCTGCAAGCCGGCGAGTCGCTGCTGATTCGGGCCGGGGCGCGGGTGCGCTACTCCAACCCCTTTGACGCGGAGTGCGAGTACTGGTCGGTGTGCGTGCCGGCTTTTAACCCCGCCACCGTGCACCGGGAAGAATAAGCTGCTCTTTACTAATGACTAAAACCCTCGCTTCCTTTGATTTTCTCAACCTACTGCTCCACACCGGGGGCCGGCACATCGTGCTCGAAACCGAGTGGCTGGGCTTTGCCGGCAGCAACGATTTTCGGCGGGCTCTCACCGAAGCCCTGCGCCTAGCGCGGCTGCACCACGTAACGGGCTGGGTAGCCGACGACCGCCGCCTGGGGCCCGTGCGCCCCAAAGACCTGGAGTGGACGCACACCGAAATACTGCTGCCGCTCGGCGAGCTAGGCGTGCTCCGCTTCGCGCACCTCGAATCGGAACAAGTACTTAACCGCCTCACCATCAATGGCATGTATCAGACTGCCGTACCGGGCCTGAACTACGAGTTCCGGCACTTCACGCTGCTGCCCGAGGCGCGGGCCTGGGCGGCGGGCTAGCGACCCAGGTGGCCTTTAGTATTCCTCTTTCTCAATCTTAAACGCCGATTTCAGGTTGCCGAAAGCCAGGTCGCTGCTGCCGAAACCCAGCACTTCGCTGCGGCAGGTGTACACCCCCATGCCATGTTCGGTATCCCAATCGCAGCTCAGGGCCAGCCCGATGTGCGCCACGCCGTCGGTATGCTTGTTTTTGATGTAGACGTAGTGCAGTTCTACCAGCCCGCACAGCTCCTCGGGGGCGCGTAGCTTAAAGGGCAGGCTGTGGCGATTGGCATTATCGTCATCGTGGTCGTAGGTGAGCAGGATAGTCCACCATTGCCGGTAAAAATAGGCCAGCGTAGCTTGCAGCAGCTCGCTTTCGTGGGTGAGCAGCCACTCGTAGGCCCGCACCTGCTCGGGTCTGGGCGGCAACTGCGTATCCTCATTCAGGGCATCAACGGTTAGTTGAGGGACGTAATTGTTTGGGCCACCACTATCCCGCTCCTGGCCAGCGTGCTTCTCGCGCTTGCGCCGCCGGGCGTTGGTGGCGGCCCGCACGGCCTTCCAGGCCCCGCAGCCCTGGTTGAACTCCTCCCATTCGGGCAACACTATGGGGCCTTGCCACTCGTATTCGGCCCAGGTAAGGCCCGGGATAGTGGTGACTGGCTGAGTTGGCATTGACATACAAGTAGTTGAACAGGGGTGATAAAACAGGAATGCCGGACCGCCTAAAGCGCGGGCCTGCGCAGCGGGCTGAGAGCATGGCACTACCTAGGAAAAGATATAGACTAGCTGTATGGTCCCAGAGAGTCATGGCGTACCTTTAACCCGCGACTGTCAGGCAAAATTATGGAACAAGTACTTCACGCAAGCGCCCGCACCACGCCGGCCATCCGGCGGGCCCTGCAAACCAGTTCGG
>NZ_JASITD010000027.1 GCF_030063445.1 Hymenobacter sp. H14-R3
TCGGTCGACGCAGCCTGCGCCTGCTCGTGGAAGGCGTCCAGATGGCCGCGCAACTGCTAGCCGATTAACGCCCAAAAAAAGCGCCGACCTACCGGCCAGCGCTTTTTAAGATTTGGGTAAGGACAAGAATTATACGGGGCTTTTTTATTGCTCATAAATCAGGGTCCAGCTCACGCACGCGTTCCTCCAGGGCAGCGATAATTTCCACGAGCTGATATTCGAACTTAGCCGGCGGTAGCAGTGGCTGAAGATTGTAGCGAGTAAAAATCTTGTACATCATCACGTCATCGATTGCCTTTGGCTCCACCAGGGGTGGGCCCAGCTGCCGCTCGGGCGGGCCAGCTGCCTGCTCGGTGTCGCCTGCCTCGTCGGGCATGGGCTTGCGGCCGAAGCCGATGGGGGCATCCTTTTTCTTAGCCATAGCAGCAGTCAGGCAAGCTGGGGTAATCGCCGCAAACACCTCAGGGCCGTTCGCCCGAATGTGGAGGTCACACTCCTCCTCTACACCCCAGCCGTATTTCGACGGCCGAGGGCGGACGGCATATTTTTCCCAAGGTGTTTGCTCAGCAAATATAGGGTTGCCGCAACGCAAAACAGCCCGTTTGCATTGGATGCAAACGGGCTGTAACTGCTAGCTCAGCACGGCGGGGAGCTACTACCACGATTCATGGCTGGGGCCTTTCGACTACCCACTCCATCCGCGCTAGCTGGGCAAAGTTAACTGGTGAAATGCCGCCAGAGCCACTGGCACCCAGCGAATAATAAACTTAAGGCAACTGCGCCGAGCAACGTCATCAGCATGACCCCAACTATTCGGTCGCCCAGATTGGGGTCACGGCTGGGATTATAGCGACCCACTTAGAAATCGTCTTTACCAGTGGCTGCATTCATCATTGCCTTCTGCAAGGAGGCCACGATTCCCTTTACCTGCGCGTCCATGCCCTGAAGCACTTTAAGATTGTACTTGGTGCGCTTATCAGCCTTCAAATCAAGGTAGCACTGGTTGTAATCCAGGATGCGTAGCTGCGTAGCATTCGCGCCGCCCAACATGCTGGTATTGACGTTATCGCCCTCAAAATTGTACATGCGGTAGCGGTATTTGCCATCCTTCACATCGAGCGCCAGCGTGAAGCGCATAAGCACTTGCGAAATATTAATGCCGTTTACGAACGAGTATTTATAACGGCCTTTGCCCATCATTTTGCCGTCGGCTTTGTCGTCGAGTTGGAGCACCTCCTTCGCATCGACATAGGTATCGACGAACCAGGTGCGGCCGGTGCGGTACAAGTCAAGCTGCTTAGCGGTCGGGGCGGCGTCCACTACGCCTTCGTAGTAGAGTTTATCCTCCTTGATGGGGAAATCGGTGACCGCAACGTCAGCTGACTTCTGGGCCAGGGCTGAGAAGGAGCAGAAAAGGGTAGTGAGTAAAAGAAGAAGTTTGCTCATATTGAGTATTTGGGGAAAATTAGACATCAAACCTACACAAAAAAGGCTCCTAAATAGGAGCCTTTTGCATGATTGTCAAGTGGATTAGACACTTATTTTTAGTGCCTTAATCAGTCGCGCTCGAAAGCGATAAGCTAGGCCAAGAAGTAATAGTATCAGCACGAGGAGTCCACCGCCAACTAGTGCCCAGATTGGCACGCCGGTGCGGGTAGTGGCCCCGGCTGAGGCACCAGGCGCGGTGGCCAGGGCCCCACCGTGCTGGCCGGCTTTGGTGTAGTCCTGCGCCTGGCTCGTGCCGGTGGCCACCGGCGCCTGGGACTTGGGGGCGTTGACGTTACCGGCGCCTATTTGGATGGTGACGTTGCCTTTAAACTTGACCTTACCCATATGGCGCGCCACCTGACGCTGAATGGTGGTGTCGAGGGGCTGACTGAGCGAGTTAGTTATTGCAGCTGACGTGGCGCAACTGGGCAGCGTGCCCGCCACGAGGGCGGCGCCGGCTAGTAGGGCGAGGAGGCGAATCAGGAAGTTCACTAATTCCAGGGGAGAAAAGGTTGCGGCGCGCGGCGGCGCTCGTGGGCGTGCCGGCGTTGCTGGTGCTGGTAGTAATGGCGCGCCCGGCGCGGGGCCTGGGCACTGGGTTCGAAGGCAGTAGTAGCGCAGCCCGTAAGCAGCGTAGTTAAGAGCAGAAAAATCAAGGCTTTCATGGCAGGTCTCCGTGGGTATAGTGAGGGTTATCGACGACGTTGGCCACGGCGGCTACCAGGCGCTTGAGTCGCCAGTTTTGGTACACGCCCTCGCCTTCGCGCTTCAGGGCGCCGCCGCCCCCGGTGTTGCCGCCCAGCGCGCGCACGCTCGGGCCGGTGCCCCAGGGGCCTACCTGCGTCTCGACGTGGCAGATGTGGGGGTAGCCCCAGGTATAGCCCAGCAGGTCGCCCAGTTGGGGAGGCGGCCGGCCGGCCACTTGCTGGCCGGCCCGCCACACCACGTGGGCCGGGTCGAACCAGCTCTTGGCCTTGCCGAAGCGCGGCACCATAATGCCCGCCTTGCGCAGGATGTAAACTGCTGTCCAGGAGCAGTAGGCATCGCCCACTTTGCCACCGGCATAGTTGATGATGTGCTCGACGGCGGCCCCCGCATTGCGGCCCAGTTCGCGGATGCCCTCCAGGCTCAAGGCGACCCTTACAACCCGGGCGCGGCGGCTGGCACTGCTGTCAGCGCGGCCGTCAGCGCGTGATTGGCCAGCAGCAAGAAGAACAAAAAGGGCGACAAGGCAAAAACGAAGCGAACGCATCTGATAAGAAATTGAAATTGAGCAATGTGACGTTTTTCGGCAACGGCCCGCAAGTCGCAGCTCCGGTCGTTGAATAAGTTTTTAAGCTCGTCCGTAAGATTCGCCAGCAGCTTGTCCGACATGCAGTCGATGGCGTAGGCGTAGAGGTCGGGGAAAATCCAGCGCCAGCTGACGTAAGCCATGCTCAGGGCGGCGAAGTAGTGGAAAGCGCCCAGGGCGGCGGCGTTCACCGTATCGGGGGCAAAGCCGCCCGCGGTGGGGTCAAACCAGCGCAGCACGTGGGGCAGCACGAAGAAGATGGACGAGGCCACCACGGCGAACACGGCGATGCGCCCGCCGGTGGGTAGCGCCGGCAGGGCCGGCAGGGCCGGCAGGTTGAGGGGCGGCACCAGGGGCGAGGTAGCAGCGTCGCCGTAGTAAAAGCGGGCCCCGAAGCCAACGATTCCACTCACCCAGAGCCCGGCTTGCAGGGCAAAGGAGAGGCTGAACAGGTGGCACGAGGAGGCCAGGATGCTGCCGGCAAAGCAGAGCAGCCAGAGGGCCACGGCTGCTCGAACCAAACGAAGAGGGGTAAACATGGGGGAAGTGATTGGGGAAAAAGTGAAGTAGTTGTTAATCGACCAGGGTGGTTTCGGGGGGGGCAGCCTTGAAATTTGGCGGGTGGGGCAGCTTGCCGAGCATGGCCTGGCCGTAGAGCCACTTATCCATCGCGGTGAAGGCCCGCTCCAGGGCGGCGTAGGCTTGCTTGAGCACGCCGGTTTCTTCCTTCAGGTGCTGCACCAGGCCCGCGTAGTCCTTCAACTCACTTTTTACCACGCCTAATTCGGCGCGCAGCAGGGTCGTTTCGGCTTTGCTCGACTGGATAGCATCCTCGATTTGCTTGAGCGTGCGCACCAGAAACCAGGCGAGCAGCAGGAAGAGGCAGGGGCAGACGGTGATGGCCAGCCAGAGCATCAGGGACTGGCCACCCACGGGGGCCGGGGAAGTGGGATAAGGCATGGCTTAGCAGAATTTATACACCTTAGAAATGAGGGTATTGACGACCAAGGCGGGCTGGTCGGGGGCGGTGTAGGCGCTGGAAGCGAAGTAGGTGGGGAAGCGCAGGGCCGAGGCCGTGCGGTCGAGGTAGCTGGTGAGCTGGCGCAGGTAGCGGGACCCACTGATAAGCGCCTCGCTCACTTTGCTTTGCAGCAGCTGGTCGAGGCCGGCGTCGGCCTCCTTGGCGTTGCTGTCGTCGAGGCGGGCAATGGTCAGGTCGATGCCGCCCCCGTTCAGGCTCAGGCCCAGTTCGGGCACCGCGTGGCCGATGGTCAGGCAGGCCAGGGCCGGGTAGACGTAGGTGCGCAGCAGGTTCTCGTTGTCGCTGGTGAGCGCGCGGCTGCGCACCTGGTCTCGCAGTTCGGCCAGGAACTCGGGGCTGAGCACCGGGCCCAGCTCGAAGTTTTCCAGGCGGCGGCGCATGGGGCCGAGGGCCTCGAAGGCCAGGCGCGACGAGCTGATGTTCTCGTACTCCTGGAAGTCGGCCGTGCTGATGAACAGTTCGCGGCGGTGGCGCTGGCCGGCGGGCGAGGCGGCCCAGGCCTGCAACTCGGGCGAGGCCTCGGCGTGGGCTTCCAGCCAGGCTACCAGCGCATCCAACCCGCTGAAGCCGCGTTTGAGAAACTGGGCCTGCACGCGGTCGAGCTGCCACTGAAAGGCCGTTTTGCTGGTGTCGGTGCTGGTGATGTGCACGCCCGTTTCGTCGATGCTCACCTGGTGCACCGTGGTGGCGGTGGCGGTGGCCAGGCGGGCCAACGGGGCCTGCACGGCGCGCAGCAGCTGGGCGGCCAGCCCAGGGCCGGCCGGGTCGAAGTCGGGCGCGTCGTAGGCCGCCTGGAGCCAGGCCAGCAGCGCCGGGCCCAGCAGCGGGGCAATCACGTCGGCCTCCGTCTGCTCCAGCTCCAGGGCGAAGCTGGGCAGGATGCCGGTGGTGTCGACGGGCACGTAGCGCTTGAGCTCGGCAATGGTTTTAAGCAGGGGCATCGGTCGAGGAGCTATTGGCGACTTCCGTGGGGGCGTCGGCCGTGTTGATTTGGGGGTTGAGGAAGCGGAATTCGAGGTCGGGGTCCCAGCCGTTGTAGTCGCGGATGAAGTAGAGCACCTCCAGAATCAGGTCCTGGTGAAAGCTGTGGGTGGCGATGAAGGCGTTGAAGGCCACCCGCTTATCGGAGCCCGAGCCGGCCCCCATGCCCTTGCCGGGGCTGATACCCGACAGGGTGGGGTCCACTTGCAGCGAGGTGTAGATGTGGCTGCTGGCCTCCTGTGAGTCCTCCACGTAGAGGCCCGACTTGATTTTGTCGTCGATGGCCGTGACGGTGAACACTTTGATGGTGCCGCCCGGGTTCTGGGGATCGGGCATGGTCACGGTCATGATGGACTTGCCCGCGCCGGCCGTGCCCGACATCGTGCGCTCGAAAGCGTCCAGCTCCTCGGCAATGATGCTCTTGCGCTCGCCCTCTTTCTTCTCCTTCCAGCTGGGGTATTTCCACTCCCAGTACCGGATATCGACCTCAATCAGGTACTTGATGCTGAGCTGATTGATGAAGAGTTGCTTCTTGAACTCGGGAATGGCCTGCGCCACGTCGAGCCAGCCCGACTTGCGGATGGGGTTCCAGGCGGCCAGCTGGTAGAGGGCCTGGCCGGGGCTGGGCAGCGAGAGCGGGTAGATGTATTTGAAGCCCCGCCGGTCGTTGCGCAGGGCCTCCACCGGGTCGTGGTAGGGGTCGAGCACCGGCACCTGGTAGGTGTAGCTGTCGCCTGGCTGGGCGGCCGGCCAGTTGGCACTGATGTACACCCACTGCGGCACGGCCTGGCCCGCCTGCTGGGCCGAGTAGCGGCAGAAGGCGGCGTCCTGAATGCAGAGGCTGGTAATCAGGCTGCGGTCGTTGCTGATAACCAGCTCCGGAAACGAGTTGGCGAAGTACATCAGCCCCTGGATGCCCTCCTTGCCGTAGCGGTGCATCTTAGAGGCCTTGAAAAAGGCCTCCACCAAGGGGTCTTTCTGACGCTGAAATATCTCCGAACCATCGGGCTTATAGCCCGTTACCTTGCCGTAGATGATACCTTTGCCGTACACGGCGCGGGTTTTCCAGTCCAGCACCGGGCCCAGGATGGTGGACTTGCCGATCTCGGCCATGATAACCTGCGGAAAATCGTTGCCCGGCCCCCAGGGGGCGAGCACGCCCGAGGCGGTCGTCTTATCGACCGGCGAGGAGGGCTGCGCCCCGCCCTGCTGGCCGCGCGGGGCGGCACTCGGGCCAGTGGCTGCGCCAAGCGCGCCGTTCAGGCGCACGGCCGCGTTGAGGCCGCGGTGGTAGGCCAGCCCGTTGCTGGAGTAAACGAGTTGTTCCATTACAGGTAGACTTTGCGGCCCGCCACGTGGGTGAGCAGGTAGATGTGGATTTTGACTAGCAGGCCCGTGCGGGTATCGACCAGGTTGCGGGTGGCGTTAAGCCAGTGGGCGGGGTCCTTCGTGCCGGTGGGCACCGGCACCTGGCCCCCGGCCGCGGCATCGGCGCGGTCGGCCGCCGTTTCCTCCCCCGCGGTGGGCAGGCGCAGGGCCGCGGTGGCCGTGCGGGTGCCGCGGCCGATGCGGCCGGCCGGCAGGTAGCCCAGCTCGCCGGCCGTTTTGCGGCGCACGTCGCACTTGACCCAGCGCACGGCGACCGGCACCGGCCCGTCGAGCAGCTCCAGGGCGTCCTTGAGCCGAAGCATGGCCGTGCTGCCCGGGGTGCTGAGCGCCGTAGGGGCCGCGGCGGCCAGGTGGTTGAAAGGGGGGTTTCGCTTTTCCATTGGTGCAGCGAAGTACCCACCCCACCGAGGCAGGCAAAAGGACACAAAAACGGCCCCCAGAGCCTGGAAAGGGCTTAAAAGTCCAATCTCACTCTAAACCCGCCCAATGCGCCCCAACGCGCTGCAAACGCCGTTTTAGGGCTGATACGACGTTTCAGAGTCTCAGAAGGCGAGGAGATTCCCCCTGCTTGCACTGTCGCCGTCTGGCAATTGCCGGGGGGTGCCTCGGGGATATCTGCCACACCCCCCGCTTCCTGGGCGAGGGGTCGGGCCAGGGGCGTGGGCAAACAAAAAGCCCCGACCAGGCGGTCGGGGCTTGCGGGTGGCTGGGTGGTCGAGGACTACGAGCTGACGATGAGCAGCTGGCTGAAGTCGACGGCCGCGTTGACTATCTCCGTGCCACAGCTAAGGAAGTGCAGGTCCACGTTGTCGGTGAAGTGGGTCGCGTTCTCCTGGGGGAAGTCCTTCTTGCCCTCGCTCTTCTTAACCTTGACGATGCGACCCTTCGAGTCCTGGCTCACGGGGGCCAGCAGCATGGCCGTCACCACGTCCTTACAGTTGACCTTGTTGATGCGAATACGCAGCAGGTTGGGGTTCCTCTCCCCGAGCAGCTCCTGGGCCAGCAGGTAGCGGGTGGGGTGCCCAGGGATGCGGCCCAGGCCGTAGCGCTGGATGCGCCAGTTCTTCTTGCGAAAGGCCGCCATTAGCGTCTCGTTGAGGGTGAACTCGTTATCGACCCGCGTGGCGTTGCCGTACTCCTCGTCGGCCAGGAACTCAATCTCCTTACGCAGGTGACACGAGTAGTAGTTGGTTACCGCCTCGACCAGGTCGTCAATGAAGGCCGGGTGCTTGACGTAGAAGCCTTTGAGCAGGCGGTACTCCTGCTTATCCAGGTGGGGCTGGCCCACGAGCATCGTGGTAATCTTGCCGCCCCAGTCTACGCTGATGCGCAGGGGCTTATGGGAGCGGCAGTCGCTATCGCCCCGGCTATCGGAGAAATCAGCATCACCCAGGAAGCGCGAGCCCCCGGCGGCAATGAGCTTCTTCAGGTTGAGGCCGCCCTTCTTCTCGTCGGTGAGGCCGAGCACGAAGTCGTCGTTGGCGCACTCCACCACGTGGCGGGCCTGGTCGAGCTTCGGGTAGAAACCGCCCTCCACCGTGGTGGGCCGGCGGTTCATCATCTCAATCTGGAACGTGAAGTCCGTCATGAAGGCGCGCTGGTCGAGCATGTACTGCAGGCCCAGGTTCTGGATATTGTCGAACGCGTTAGCCTCCGAGTAGAAGGTGCCCCGGTCGCGCTGCGAGGGGAAGTAGCGCACGGCCTTCATCATCGGCACCACCTGCTCGCGCCAGATGTAGAGCTTCTCCTCGTCGGTTTCCGCGTCCAAAAAGCGCACCTGGGCGTCAATCAGCTCATTCTGGCGCTCCTCCAGGTCCACGCCCTCCTGGGCGTAATACTTAGACTTATCCAGCAGCCAACGCCCGGTATCACCCCAGGGCATGGACGAAAACAAGAATACGCCGTGGTGCATCGGGTTTTTACCGAAATACTGGCCGTTGCCCCGATTGGTGGCCGACAAGTCGGCATCGAGCTTGGTCTTATCGAAAAGCAGGGCCTCATCGCCGATAAAGCCGTCCACGTTCAGGCCCCGCGAGGCCGAGCCACCGGCATCGAGCGACACCAGGTGAAACCCGGTGCCGTTCTTGAAAATAATGAAGTGGTCGTAGCTCAAGGGGCCTTCGAAGGGGCGCTCCCAGCCCAGGGCGGGCGGCGGCTTGCGGCCGATGTAATAATCCCGGTTTAGGCGGTAGCCCAGGCGCTCCAGACCGGCCACGGTCGAGGGCAGCGTGCGGGTAAGCACCTGCTTATAGGTCGAGCCCACAATGACCCAGCAGCTGCGGGGCATGGTCTTCACAATCTGGTGAATATCCCAGGCAATGATGCTCGACTTGCCCGTACCGCGGCCCCAGACGCTGATGCCCTGCTTCTTACCCCGCGCCGTGATGTAGCGCTGCTGCGGCTGATTGAACCGGAGCTGTTCTTGGTTGATAACGGTCATAGCTTGCCGCCTCCTTCTTTGGCCTGGCTGATGAGCAGCTGCATCTGGTCGGCGTTGACCACATTCTCGCTCACAGCCTCCTCAATCAGCTCGTAATCCGCGTCGCTGATTTCTTCGGGCCGGGTAAGGTCAAATTGCCGCGATTTACGGCCCTCCACGGTCAGATTCAGCACGTAGGACGTATTGCCCGTGCCGGTGCCCTCGTCCTCACCGTGGGCATCCGCGCGCCGGAGCCCGGTGATGTCCGCGATGAATTTCATGGCCGCCAGGGCCGATTTCACGTCGGGCGGGCGCATGGTGAGGCTCAGCTGCAGCAGCTTCTGGGCAAACTCCAGCAACACCGTCCGGCGGCCCTCCTTCTTGACCTTTTTAAAGTCGCCGAACAGGTTCTGGGCGTCGCGCAGCCGGCGGTAGCACGTGGGCCGGCTGATAGCGAACTGCTTGGCCAGCAAGGGCCAGGCCTGCTCAAAGGAGTGGTAGTTGAGAATCAGCGCGTAGGCCGCCTCCAGCTGGCTGTGCACCAACTTGTCTTTGCGGCTAAGACCGTCCAGCCCCGGGCCGTTTTCGTCTTGATAGGCCGCAAAAATGCGCTCCACGGCCGTGCTCGTGGGCAGGGGTACCTGCTCGGCCCCGGGCAGGCTACTGAGCGTAGGCAGCGAGTTGGACATCAGTGAGTTCCTCTCCGTTAAGGGTGATGGTAAAGCGGCGCTGGTTGTCGCGCATGAACTGCACGTAGCGGCGCACGTGCACGTCCACGTAGCGCGGGTCGAGCTCGATAACGCGCGCCTGGCGGCCGGTTTTCTCGCACGTGATGAGTACCGAGCCCGACCCGCCGAAGCCGTCGAACACCACCGCGGCCGGCGCGCTGGAGCACTCGACCAGGTACTCCAGGATGTCGAGGGGCTTCATCGTGGGATGGTCGGCATTGCGCCCAGGGCGGTCAAACTTGAGCACCGTGGTCTGCTTGCGGTCCGAGTACCAGGTATGGGCCGCGCCCTCCTTCCACCCGTACAAAATGGGCTCGTGCTGCCAGTGATAGTCCTGGCGGCCCATCACGAAGGCCTGCTTGACCCACACCAGGCACTGGCTCAGCTTCAGCCCGGCGTCCTTGAGGGCCAGGCGGAAGTTGGCCCCTTCCGAATCGGCGTGGAACACGTAGATGGGCGCACCAGGGCGCATAAACGCGTAGCAGTTCGTGTAATAGTCACACAGGAACTGATAGAAGTCCCCATCGCTCATACTGTCGTTTTCAATCTTGAGGGCGTCCTTCGTCTTGCCCTGGTAATCGACGTTGTAGGGCGGGTCGGTGTTGACCAGGTCGATGAGCACGCCCTCACCCACGGCCCGGGCCACCACGTCCGAGTCGGTCGAGGAGCCGCACACCAGGCGGTGGGTAAGACCCAGGCCATCCGAGCTAAACTCGTACACGTCGCCGAGCACCGACACGGGCGTGGCCGGCGGGCTGGGGTCGAACTCGGCCTCCTCGGCCGGCGGAATGACCAGCGCGCTCAGGGCGGCCAGCTGCTCCAGGCCGCCCGTGTCGAGGATGAAATCCAGGTTGAGGTGGCTGAAGTTGTCGAGCAGGGCCTGGTAGTCAAACTGGCCGGCCCCGACGTTGCTGGTCACGTTGTACTCGTCGAGCTCGTCTTTCGTGAGCTGACGATTGGGGGCGCGCACGTCGATTGTTTCGTCGCCGCGGCCGGCATCGAGCAGCATAGCCAGGCGCTGGTGGCCGGCCACGACGACGTTGTCGAGGTTAATGGCGGGTATCTCCACCAGGTTGAACTTGGCCAGCGAGTGGACCAGGCGCGCACGGCCCTCAGGGGTGAGGATGCGCGGGTTGTAGGAGAGCGGCACCAGGTCGCGCACGCGGCGCTGGGTGGTGTGCCAGGCGAGGGGGAGTAGGTCTTCAGACATGACTAAGACGTTAGTTTTGATTGGATTAGCAGGATATCAGCCTCCACAGCGGCTAGGTCGGCCGCGCGGGCGGGGTTGTTTTTGAGCTTGCTGCGCAGGCAGCGCCGGTTGGCCAGGCGGCGGCGCAGCTCCCCGGCATCGGTGAGCTCGTCGGTGGCCACCGGACCGGGTAGCTGGCCGTGGGCCCGCACGTGGGCCTCCAGGGCCTTGAGTTTGGCCTCCTCGCTGGTGAGCACCACGATGCGCAGGGCGACCACGCCGCGGGCCTTTTTGCCCACGTTCTTGCCGGTGAGTTGGGGGTGCAGGTGGCTGCGCTCGTCGCGCACGGCCTTCAGCTGCTGGCGCACCTGCTGCAGCACGGGGTGGGAGTCCAGGACCGGCCCCGCGGCCGGCGCAGCCGGAGCCGGGGCGGTGGCCACCGGCGGGGCCAGGACTACTGGCTCCGCGGCCGGCGCATCCGGCGGCGACGTGGGTACCACCACGGCTGGCTCAGGGGCGGGGGCGGGCACCAGGGCGCGCAACTCGCGCACGAGCACCGCCTGGCTGTACTCGGTGGCTCCCAGCGCGAACAGGCGCTGGTAGGTCTTGCTGGGG
This sequence comes from Hymenobacter sp. H14-R3, assembly GCF_030063445.1. Classification (GTDB taxonomy): domain Bacteria; phylum Bacteroidota; class Bacteroidia; order Cytophagales; family Hymenobacteraceae; genus Hymenobacter. The sequence goes on from NZ_JASITD010000027.1 coordinate 11,143, forward strand.
GTGCCGGCGTTGTAGAGGGCCGCACCCTGGGCAAAGTCCTGACCCGAGGCCAGCCAGGTGGTGATTTGTTCCGGTTTCATGCCCCGAAGTTGCCGGCAGCCGTCACGGTAAAAAAGGACGCGAAAAAGCCCACTACCGGGTGGGTAGCGGGCTTTTTCGGAACAAATGCCGGAGGGCACCTACGCCTCGCTCGCGGACGTTCTTTTGCGGGTGCGACGTGCGACGAGGTAGGTGAACTGCGGGTCTTTCACCAGCTCGTCGGCGTCGGTCAGGGTAAGCGTGCGCAGGTCAATCGTGCGGCCCAACCGTTGAATTTCGATTCTCGTGGGGACGATGCTGCACTTATACTTCGCCGCGACCTCGGGCTGGAGCTGGTGGGGAGAGGTGGCCATTGGCTAGACTGGCTTCATCAGGACGTCGCCTGCGTAGATGTAGAGACCGTTGGCGTACGCCTCGCCCTTGACGTTGAAGCCCCGGCGGCCGCTCGAGAGCTTGCCCGAGTCGTAGTCGGGGGCCAGCTCTACGGGCAAGCCCTCCGAGCCCACTTGCAGGTAGGTGCCGTCGGCATCGGGCACCAGCATGATAAGGCCCAGGTTTTTCACCACGCGGAAGAATTCCAGGGCCTCGGCCTTGTTGCCAGGGTGAAAGCCTTCGAAGCTCACCTTCAGGCCCCGCCCGTCGCGCTCGCCCGTGATGGCGGCTTTGAGCATGTTGGAGTCGAGGGTGATGTACTGCTTGGTCCAGCCCTTGCCGGGCTTGAAGGCGTGGTCGGCCGCGATGATGGCCGTGTCGCCCGCCTTAACCCCCGTTTTGGGGGCCTTGGCGATGGTAGTGAAGTCGCTCTCGCGGGCCGTGAGGATGTAGCCCAGCAAGCCGGGCGTGTTGTCGTCACCTTCGGGGCCAGCGAGGTTGTTGAGGTCAAACGTATTCATGCTGAATAGCTTAAGCAGGTGATATAATAGGTGAAATCTTCCTGGTAGCTGGCGAGCTAGTCTTTTTCGTCGACCAGCTCCAGCACGCCCGAGCGGCTATCCACGAGTTTGGCCACCAGGGCGGGGTTGCTGGCCAGGTCCGCCCCTTTCACCAGGTTGCCCTCGAAGTGGAACTGCGGCACGAGCACGCGGTAGACCTGGCTCTCGTGGGTCACCACGGTAGTGCCGCCCTGGGCCGCTACTTTCGCGGCACGCTCGCGGGACTCGTGGCCGGCGATGACGTTTTCGTTGGCCTCGGCATCCAGCTCCAACTCGCGCACGCGGGTCACTTTCTCCGACAGGTCGGTTTTGGCCTTGTCGCGGTCAGCGACCGCCTGGTCGCGGTCCTTAACTGCCTTGGCCAGGTCAGCGCCCTGGGTTTTGAGCTGGCCTTTCTGGTCGGCGATGGTGGCTTCGAGCTGGCCCGATTTGGTCTTCAGGTCGGTTACCTGCTTGGTGAGCGCTTCGTTCTGCTGCTCGGGGGTGAGGGCTTCTGCCACGGTAGTAGAGGGTAAATAATTAGAAATGAGAGGATTGGCACCGCCAAAGCCGGCCCCCCAACGGAGAGCCGGCCTTGGCCGAGGTGGGGGTGGCTAGGTGACGGTGTTGCCCAGGTCCAGCTCGTTGGCGAAGACGGCCTCCAGGAGCGGGAAACCCACGCCCTTGTAGTAGTCGGTGAAAATGGCCACTTCGCGCTTGGCGCTTTCCACGCGCACCATTTTCTCGTTTACCGACTTCTTCGAGAGCTTCTTGCGGTTGTCGTCGGGCGTGGCCCAGACTTTCGAGCTGGTGCCCATCGACACCAGGCCGACTACCGTGTGCAAGGTGAACTCAATCGGAATCTGCACGATGGCGTCGCCGTTGCCGGCAAGCAGGGGCTTGGACGTCATGAAATTCATGTCCCGGCCATACTTGATTTGGCGACCACGGGCGTAGCGCTCAGCCAGCGTCGGGTTCATGCACACCTTCATCGGGCGGCCTTTGTAGCGGATGCTGAAGGCGCGGCAGAACGCCTCCACGTACTCGCAGAAGGCAACCGCGTCGCTGGGCAGCGCGCCCAGCGAGATGGGCGTAATCTGCGAGTTGGCAATGCCCTGGTTGATGATGGTGCGGATGCCGTCCATCGCCGTGCCGGCCGCCGAGGGCACGCCCTTGGTGGGGGCCACGAACTTGCCCAGGTACACCTCGTTAAGCTCGAAATCCTCCTGAATCTGGGGCAGAATGTGCGCCTCAATCAACCAGCGGATAACCGGCCACTTGGCGCGGTCGAGGTCGTTGTCGGCCAGGAAGCCGAGCCAGGAAGCCTCGATTTGGTCAGGCGTCAACTCCAGGTCCACCTTCATCGGGAACTGGCTCAGCACCACGGGCGTAACCGCTACCGTGCCCAGGGGCGTCCAGCCGGGCTGGAAGGCCTGCAGGATGCGGCCCAGGTCGGTCTTGGCCATGCGGTACTGCGTGTCGTCGGTCACAATGGAGCCGAAGAGCGACTCCGTCACGCCCGCGATGAAGGCGCGCTGCACCAGACGGGTAGCGTTCTGGCCGGCAGCGATGTAGTAGCTGCCGTACTCGGCCAGCAGGGATTCAATGGTCAAGTCTGCCATCGGTAAGGGAAATTTTTAGAAGTGAAAAGCGGGAGAAAAGCGGGGCGAGCAGGGGCGGGCCCTAGTCTTTGATGCGGGGCCCGAAAAGCGGATTGCCGGCCAGCGCCTGGTTGTGGGGCAGCGCGTCGATGGCCTTCTGGTGCGCGCTGGGCTCACCCAGCTCCACATCGGTCCTGCCAGCTTCCAGGGCCGTGCCGGTGTGGGCCGCGCCGGGGGCCTTATCGAACTTGTCGGCCTTTACCTTGAAGCCGTCGCGCTGGGCAACCAGGGCGGCGATGTCGGTGGCACCGGCAGCAGCCAGGGCAGTGGTCACGAGCTGAAGGCTTGCCTCAGCTGCGGTGGCTCGGCCGGCCGTGGTGGTGAGGTCCTCGAAGGCGGCCTCGGTGATGAGCTGCGCGCCGGTTACCCCGGCGGCCGTGAGTTCGGCATTAGCCGCGGTGGCCTGCTCGGGGGTGATGGCTACGGCGGAAACCAGGGCGTGCGCGGCAGCACCCAGCGTCAGCTTCTTGGCGAAGAGAGACATGGAAGTAGTTGAAGAAGAAGGAGATGAATCAGTAGTGTCGGCCTCGTTGGCGAGTTGCTCAGCCAGGGCGATGGCCTCGTCGAGCGAGCCCATCAGGTCGGCCAGGCCGTTGGCGAGGCAGGCTTCCCCCACGAAGACCATTCCCGAGGTCACGAGCTTGAGCTGCTTGGCGGGAATCTTGTCGCCCCGGTTGGTGCTCACGGTGCTCAGGAACACCTCGTTAAGGGGGTCGAGGATTTCAGCGCGCAGGGGCTCGGGGTCGCCGTCGATGGCGGCCTGGAACGAGGCGTTTTTGTTGGTGCTCTTGGTGGCGTTGACGCGTACCGTCTTGATGCCTAGCTGCTCGAAGTAGCCCGTAAAGTCCAGAAACTCGGCCATCGTGCCGATGGAGCCGCACATGGCCGTGCGGCCGGCCAGCATCACCGCGTTGCCGCCACTGGCGCCCCAGTAGCCGGCCGAGCAGGCCTGCTGCACGTAGCTCACGAAGGGCTTCTGGGTGCCGGCGATGATGCCCGCGAAGTTTTCCAGGCCCATCGTGCTGCCGCCGGGCGTGTTGAACACGCCCACGTGGCCAATGAAGCTGGGGTGGGCATCGGCCTGCTGCACGCGCTGGCCGATGGTGCCGGTGCCGACCGCGTACCACGAGTCAAAGGGCATCATCACCCCGGCGATGCTGTGCACGGCAACCGAGCCGGCGGGCACCTCGTCGAGGGTGGCGTAGCTCTGCACGCCCAGGGCTGCGGCGTGCGGGGTGAAGGCCGAGAAGCCGAGCTGCATTACTGGCCGCTCCTGCTCACTGGCCCCGCCCGAGCGGCCGGCCAGTAGCTGGGCCACCTGGGCGTAAAGCATCTGTACCCCCTGGCCTTCAAGAAGGACCGGGGCTTGCAGCATCGTGGCGAGGGTGGCGTAGGTAAGCATCGACTTTGGGTAAGAATCGATGCAAAGCTGGCCGGCCGCCTAGCGCGCAAAAAGGACAGCAAAAAGCCCCGCCGGGTGGGGCGGGGCTCGGGGTGCTCAGGGGCGCAGGGCCTTGTAAGTGATGCGGGCCAGGGCCAGCTAGTAAGTTATTGGCTTTTCTATCACGCTGTGGTGAGGGTAATACATTGCAGAATGGGCGGCCCGCTGCCCGTGCTGGCAAGAGATAGCGTTATGCCATTGCCGCCGGTTGCCGAAATGATTGCTTGGCTCGCGTAGCTAGCAATATTACTCCCTGCTGTGTACGTATTCACGTTGGCAAGAATGAGCGGCCCGCTAGCATCTAGCCGCACGTCGAAAGTACGCGCACCCCGCAAAGGGCCGTAAGGTTCGCTAAACACCAGACCTAGCCGGTAATTTCCATTGGCTACTGGCAAATTAATGGAAAAATCACTGCCAGTATAGAACACTATATTGTACAACTCCGCATCTACCGTAGCTAGCGGCGGGTACCCAGCTCCGTTATAGTCGAAACGGGGCTGCGAAGCCGGTAGCGGCTGCCAGCTTTTGCCGTTCACGTCAATGTGGGTTTCTGCACCTGCGTAGAAGCGCAACACGTCCGGCAAGGCAAAAGCAACCGCATTAAACAGCGTATCGGACGGGGCACGGCCATACCCTGGCCCCACTTGCCAGCCTAGCTGGCCGATTGGAGAACCGGCCGGGGCGGCTAAGCTAAACACATCGCCAGCCCGTTGCGCGGCCACGGCTGCGCTATAAGACGCGCCGCCGTTCGTGGTGTATCTAACATCAGCCGTTCGTATGTATTGCGGTGCGGTAGCCTTGTATAATTGGCTGCCTAAGTCGCTGACCGGACTGGTGAAACTAGGCCACTTGCCGGCCGGCCCAGCTACGGAATCTGAACGCCTTACGGTTGTGCCGTCTGCTGCAATCTGGCCCGGCAACGGGTCGGCCGAAATGCCATTAAGCAGAAAAGTCCCGCCGCCGGAGAACCGCACAAAGTCAGGCGCATCGTTATATAGTACGTTGGTATGTAGCACCAATGCGTTTGGTGGCGCAATATGCAGCACACTGCCAAACCGCCCGCCTACAAATTCGGTCGGGTTTTGGTCGCTCGGAAACTTGCACTGCATTGTCCCCGATTCCGCCGCGAAATTAAAAAAGCGGCCGGCCTGGTTGTACGAAATCGTTTTTCCATCTAGCCTAATTATGTAGTTATTTCCATTTACTACCGTGCCCGTTGGCAGGGTAATGTTGCGCGCAAGTATGGCAGGCTGACGGTATATGTCAATAAAGGCGTACACGCCGCCGCCGCCCTTCGCGGTTAGCGCGTCGCCGGCATCTGCCAGACTTGCCCCCGTATAAATTACTGGTGCTAAGGCGTTTACAACCACGTTCTGGCGCACCAAAACGCCCGGCAATTGTACTGCGTTATCTACGTAATCTTTTCCGACTAGCAGCAGGTAATTAGTTGCATCCAGCGCCGGGCGCGGCTGGGGCTGCTGGCTCGAAACAGCGCGCAACACAAGATACACCTGGCCTAGGTCCGAAACGAACGTAAGGCCATCCCGTGCCCCCTGCGCCCATTGCGGTGCGCCACCGATACTGCCCCCGCCCACCAGCTTAAAGCCGGCCGGATAGCCAGCCGGCGCGGCATTGGACACCTGAATATCGAGCCGCACCAGGTACACTGATTCGGTGTAGGTAACGAATTGCCCCTTCTTGTAGGCGCTGCCCTGCGTCCATTCCACCGCGCCGCCCGGGCCACCACCCTGCTCAAAGGCCGTAGTGGTATCGGTGGCCAGGTCGTAGTTTACCAGCACTGGCGGCTCCTGCATCAGCCAGCCGGTGGGCTCCAACCTATCGGTACTCAGGGCGCGGATGCGCAGCTCGTCCAGCAATCCATTACTTGCATCGACCCGGTTGAAGACGATGTAGAGGCGCTGGGCTTTGAATCTGCCCCGCAGGGCGAGCAACTCGCTGGCCAGGATGTACTGCGAGGTAGCGTACTCTAACGTCACGGCCGTGCTCAGCCGCCAGGTATCGTCACCGATGGGCGAGCTGGGCGGGGGCAGCAGGCCACTACGCTGAGCCACGAACTGCTGGGTAGGCCCGTAGGTGTACTGTATCAGGTCATTGAGGTGATATTCAGTACCCTCGTCGTAGAATGGCACGTTGGGCGGGCCCTGGGCTACGAAGGTTTGGCGCGCATCCTCGGCAAAGTCCCGAAAGGAGGCCTCCGTAATGTTCTGAAACTCGTTGTCGGCGAAGCGTATGTTAGCGCGCTGGGCAAATTGCTGGGGGGTAAGCACGGGGCGTAGAGGCTAAATAATGGAGTAAGCCACGCGGAACCCCGAGCGCAGTACCACCGTGCGGCCGGCGGGCACAATGGCCAGGAGGTTGCCGCGGGCGTCGCGGATTTCAATGCTGCCGCCACTGCCACCCCCCAGCTCGATGCTGCCCACAAGGCCCACGCCGCTCACCAGCCAGGTGCCCAGGTAGGGCCGGGCCCGGCGCGGCGTTTCGCCCGAGAGGGTCCAGTCGTAGTTGTTGCGGGCAGCCTGGTCGCCCGAGTCGTAGGCGTCGCTCCAGGCCAGGGGCTGCTCGGGCGTGCCCAGCAGCTGCACCTGCCCGTTGTAGTCGCGGTAGAGCACCACGAGCTGCTGGCGCTCCAGGGCTTCGAGGCCCCGCGCCAGCTCGGCCGTGTGCCGGGCCAGCGTGCCCACCACCTTCTGGGTGTGGCTGTCGCCGTGGCGGCCCAGGGCTTTGGGGGTCTGCTTGTAGCGCACGGTGCCGCGGGTGCTCACCAGCTGGTACCAGAACGCGCCGGGCACCAGCTCAAGCTGGGCGATGGGCAAGTCACTGAGCGGATCGAAGTAGAGCAGGTCGGCCGCGCGGGCATACCAGAGCGCCTCCACCCCGCCCAGGTTGTCATCGGGCTCCTGCGCCAGGTTGCGGAAGTCGAAGGCGCTAGGCTGCATTATGAAAGAAGCGTGATTCAAAAAGCGGCAAGGGTAGTTTACTAAGTTCTTGACGCACAGCCTCAAAGGTGGCCTTATGGGACAAAACGCTTGTTTTTTGGGACAAAGCGCTTGTTTTTTGGGACAAAGCGCTTGTTTTTTGGGACACATTCATAGAAAAATTCCCGGTTTTTGGGCCTTTTTCCTTGATTTTTTTTCGCGAAGGCAGTCCGCCATTGCGCTGCACGTTCTTGCGCAGGGTCTCGTAAGCGATGTCCTCCTCGCAGATATCGTAGAAGGCCATGTAGGAGCGGATGGCATCTTTGATGGTGGCTCGGCGCTCGCGGTGCTGACGCACCCACCAGTAGAGCTCCTTCTTGAAGATTTCGTCAACGAGTTGGTTGAATTCGAAAATGGCGTAGGGCGTCAGGTGATTCTGCGCCAGCTCGTAGTAGGAGAAGTTGTAGTTGCGCAAATCGACGCCTAGCATGGCCGTGCACTCCTCGTTGCTACCCTCGTGGCGCGCGCTTTTAACCGACTTGCGTAGCAGCCAGCTTAGGGGCAGGCCGAACTGCTTGTTGGCGCTGCTCAGCACGAAGTCCTCCAGCTTAAGCGGGTCGGTCTCCAGGCGCTTAAGTTCGAGGTGCACCTCCAGATATTTGAGCAGGTAGGGCTTGATAGGGAAGTCGATTCGTTTCACGGGCGCGGGGAGCTTAGGATGCTCAAACCTAGCGGCAGTACCCAGCAGGGGAAAGGACGGGGAAGGTGATGAAAGCAGCGAAGTAGAAGGGGTAGGGGTTAGGGCGGGGTATGTCTTCAGCATGCAGAAAAGGGCAGGGTAAAAAGTCTATTAATCAGTCAGCTAAGCAGGGTAGTAAAGCTAATCTATAAAATAGACATTATCGTTCAGAATGCTGGGCATATTTGTCCAGTAAAATAGCACTCTGGGATAGCGGGAGCGTGTTTTTCGATTAGATAGCAGTGGTCCGGAATCGCGCCGATTCGGGGGGCGTGCGTTGGGAGTGGTCAGCAGTCCCAGCCAGATTTTAGCGGCAGCTCTGTGGAAACACCTTTCCCTTTTCCCATGCTAGCATATACACCATGCTGACAATCAAATCAATACCTCTTAGGGAGTAGGGGAGAAGCGGGGAAAAAGGGGGAAACGGAGGGATTCTTTGGGCCATTTCCCCCCCCCTTATTTGGGGCGTTTCCCCAACTTTCCCCCTCTTTCCCCTTTTTTCCCCGGTACTTTACCGATGTTATAAAATATAAAACAATTGTTTACAGTGTGTTATAAAAAATGAAATTTGTATTAGGGGAAAGAGGAAAGAAATTATTTTATCTACTTAGTTGGCTGAAGAGGTCGGTGCGGCTGAGCACGAAAAAAGGCGCACTAGGCGCCTTTTGACTTTTATTACTATTTCCTCCTTTCCCTGGCTAGAACGGTGTCTTCAGCCGGAAGCGCTGGGCGTCGCTGCTAAACTCCAGCTCGTGCACGGTGCCCACCTCCACATACTGGCGCAGGTGGGCGCGGAAAGCCGGCTCCGACAGGCCTGGCTCCTTATCCTCATTGAACTGGCGCAGGGCGGCCGACACGGCCAGTGTGGTCTCGCTGGCCTGCGCGTCGAGCCAGGCGTGCACCAGCTGCTCGGCATCGTCGCCCAGGCGCACCTTGTGGGCGATGCGCCGGCTGGCGTCGTCTTCGGCAATCATCTCATCGAGCTTCTCGGTGGTGGATAGCTCCACGCCGTCCTCGCGCATGCGGTCGTAGTTGAAGACCATCGCGCTGGTGGCGTTGGGCTCGTCCTTGAACCGCACACCCTTGGTGCGGTCTTCCAGGAAGAAGCGGCTCTTGGTGAGGTAGCTGCGGATAGTAGCGGCCGAGAGCGGCTCCACGCCCTGCCGGGCGGCTGCCTGCAGGTAAAGCGGGTGTACCTGCCGGATGCGCAGGAAGAGCTTGGTGATGCCGTCGTCTTCCTTCCAGAGCTTAAAGTGGCGGCCCTCAAAAATGTCGCGGCCAATCATCGACGAGAGCACCATGAAATACTGCTCCACATCGTCGCTGGTGTGCTGAATCTGAATGACTTCCTGGATGCGCTCCATCAGCTTGCCGAACAGGTCGTCGAGCGCGAAGGGTAGCTTCAGGCCCGCCTCGCTCAGAATCTCGGTGGTGCAGTAGAGGGTGGCGGCGTTCTGCACGGTGCGGTCCTCGGGGTCTTCGATGCCCAGCTGCTCCTGGCAGTAGAGCCGGATGCGCCGGGTCACGTCGGGCTCCCGGCGACGGTAGGTACCCATCACGTCGCGGTACTTCAGCACCTCCTTGGTTACGTGCACCGTAGCCCCACTTTCCTGAAAAGTACGAAGTTCTTCGTAGGAAGTGCGGTCGTTGTGGCGCTTCATTTCTTCCGAGAATTCTAACACTACACTCCTCGAAAGCAGCGCTGGGTCTTTTGTAGGCAGGTCTTGGCCACACACTACGGCCGACGATAATGGCCGCAGGCTCTTGGTTTCGTTGCCGCCAGTAGCCCGGCCCATCAGCTTGCCGGTGCCGTTGGCAATACCCTTGAGCAGCTCGATGGTAGGCATGGGCAGGTAGTTCTTGTACTCGTCGAGCATCATGAGCGAGTTACGGGCCGTGCTCATGTAGCGCTGGATACCGGTGGCGGTGGCCCCGCCGGCCAGGCGCACGGCCGTTTCCTCCGAAAACTGGCCGAAGCACGATATCAGCGCCTCGGCTGCCTTGCTCTTACCCGAGCCCCGCAGGCCGTACATGTGCAGCAGGGGGAAGTAGTTGCCGTTGGCCTTGTAGAGGATATCGCGGAACACCGCGGCCAGGTAAAAGCTAATCATCACCATGCTGTTGCTGCCGTAGGCCTTGGCCAGCAGCGTGCTCCAGTCCTCGAAGCTGATGGCCGCGACCTTAGTAGGCAGCCGGAAGCGGCGCTCGTTTTCGTAGTTGTCGTCGTCGTCGTCGGTCAGTTTGAGGGTGCTGGCGAAGGGTAGGAAGTAGTGCGCCTGGTGCGTTATCTCGCCCTGCTCTACCAGCGCCTCCAGTTTTTCCAGGTCGCCGACCTTCTTGGCCAGCTTCTCTACCGAGTGCAGCACGTGCACGTCTTCGCCCACGCCCACGTGCGCCTCACTGCGCAGCTCGGCCAGCTCCTCCATCGTGGCCACCGCGCGCTCGAGGCGAACGATGCCGTAGCGGTCGGCCGGGAAGAAGCGGTCCTTATAGAGCAGGCCGTTGGCGAAAGTGGTAAAGTCGCCGTTGGGGTTGTAGAGCATCGTGCGGGGCTGCACGGCCTCGGCCACCCCGTTGAAGAGCTTAATCTTCAGCATGTTCAATTGCTCGTCGTTGCCCTCGAATATGAAATTGCCCAACCTGGCTACGCATTTTTTGAACGTGGCCACGCTGGTAAAGTCGTCGGTGGTAACGGCCATCGTACGCGACGTGCCGAACATGTTGGTGAAGTGGCAGACGTACTTCGGCTCGTTGGAGCTGAGCACGAAGTATTGAATGTTGAAGGTGAAGTTGCAAATCCGCACCTCCAGGTTCTTGGCAAAGCAGTAGAAGCAGCCGTTTTTCTCGAAAAAACCAAAGTCGAAGTAGTCGGCCCGGTTGTCGCCCAGGTTGTCGAGGGCCTTCTTATCCAGCCCGTCATTGCCCCGCTTGGTCAGTTTGTAGCTGCGCTTAAAGTCGGGCCAGCGCTCGGCGACGTCGCCGTAGTACACCTGGCGTAGGGTGTCGTTCTCGATTAGCTCCAGCACCTCGCCCAGGCGGCCAATGGCGCCGGCTTTGTCGTGGCCACCGAGGCTGGCATCCTTCTCGCATTCGTCGAGCAGCACGCCGGTGATGTAGGGGGCGGTTTTGCGCTGCCAGGCCTCCAGCTCCTCCTGGGTCTTCACCTTGCGCTTCAGCATGTCGTCGGGGTCGAGGCCCGGCTCCGGCAGCAGCACATCCACGCGGAAGCCCGCGGCTATCAGGTGCTGGGCGTTTTTGTGCAGGGCCTTCATGCCGGCCGGGTCGTTGTCGGGCACCACCACCACGTGCTCGGTGTAGCGCTTCAATAGCTTGATTTGGTGGTCGGTGAGGGCCGTGCCGCAGGGGGCCACGGCGTTGGCCAGGCCCCACTGGTGAAACTGCATCACGTCGATGTTGCCCTCCATCAGGTAAGCCACCTTGGTTTTGCGGATGGCATCGGCTGCCAGGTCGAGGCCGTAGAGGTGGTCGCCCTTCACCCAGACCGTGTCGGGGCTGTTGACGTACTTCCCAGGCTTGTAGGCGGCATCCGGCGCGGGCTCCGTTATCAGCCTGCCAGTGAAGGCGATAACGCGACCCCGCACGTCGCGGATGGGGAACATAATCCGGTCCTGGAAGAAGTCGTAGTACTTCGGCTCCTGGCCCTCCTGCTCTACCTGCCGCACCAGGCCAGCGCGCACCAGCACCTCGGCCGAGTAGCCGTTTTTGATGGCATCCTGGTAGAAGCCGTCTTTGCGCTGCTCGGCGTGGCCCAGCTGGAAGGCCTGCTGCACGGGCTGTTTCAGCTTGCGGGTTTCGGCCCAGCGCTCGGGCAGGGGTGTGCCAGCGAAGTAGCTCAGGGCATACTGGAGCGCAATCAGCACGGCTTCACGCTGGCGCTGCTCCTCCTCGGCCTTGGCCGCGGCTTCGGGCGTTAGCTGCTCGAAGTCCAGCACGATGCTGTGGGCGGCCGCAATTTCCTTCACGGCTTCGATGAAGGTCAGGTTCTGGTGCTTCATCACGAAGCCGATGCCGTCGCCGGCAGCGCCGCACCCGAAGCACTTAAAAATCTGCTTGCCAGGGCTTACGGAAAACGATGGCGTGTTTTCGTTGTGGAAGGGGCAGCAGGCTTCGTGCTTGTGGCCCCGAGATTTCAGCTTAACGTAGGGCTCAACGACGGTGAGGATATCGAGCTGGCGTACTTGGTCAATCGTTGAATCGGATAGTAGCATGAGGTCGGTGGGGTAGCAGAAATTAGGAGCGCGTTTGCCTATGGAGCTATGCAGTGAGGCTACTCTCCGTATTCAGCCTTTAAAAGGGCCAGCGCTTTTTGAGGGCTCCCAATGATGTATTCAATCGCTTGAACGAAGGCTTCAGAATCGGCCTGGGTGCCTCCAATGCCAGTATTTAAGATTTTCTTGCCGTCAGCTTTGACTTTGACTTCTATGCAGACAACGTCGGTATTTTGTGAGGTAGCCATTGAAATTGGTCGTTAGAATTGGATGGGATATTGTCTTTTGCGCCAACTGTAGCGTCGGCTTTGGGCGCGTTGGCGAGCGGTGGCCGGGCGGTCATGATTGAGGTGGCAGCGCTGGCAGAGGGCAGCCAGATTGGTGTCGCTGTGGTCAATCAAACGGTGGTCCAGGTGTGCCACTGTGAGCACTATTTGGTAAGGATTCGGCTTCTTCTTCAACACCTTAGCTAGTGCTGCTTCATCGGCCGGGGCGATGTAGTTGCCTTCCCAATCAGCGATGGTATAAAACTGGCCGCTCGGCACCCGCCATCCCTCCAGGCGGTCGGCTACCCCGCAGAACTTGCAGCAGTGGCCATCGCGCTTGAGGATGCGGGGCCGGATTTCACTGAGCCAGTTCTGCGGGTAGTTGCGGTAGTCAATTGGCATTACTCTTCCTCGTCATCTCCATAACCAGCAGTTACATAGCCACTGCCGCCGCATTCGTCGCAGGTGCCAGAGTCACTACCATAGGACTCCCCACCATATCCACCACAAACCGGGCAGTAGACTTCGCCGTCGTCATCCTCCTCGTCGTAGTCGAGGCGAGCTTCTTCACCGGCTTCCTGCCCCGCCAGTACATCCTCATCGCTCATGCCGTGAGAGTTGCCTTGGCCTGTGCATTCTGGGCAACACCGCATCGGCATATCGGGCATCCATTTCGCCGCAGGCGTGTAGCCAATGCCTTCAGGCACTGCTACTTCAGGATTGAATCGGCGAAGCAGCGTCTGGCCATCCCCTACTACTTCGCAAGCCTTGGCGTACAAATCCAGCGTAGCCTGGTCAGTAGCTGCGTCATAAGGTTTATGACGGGAAATGTTTGTCGAGATATCAGCTAGGTGAGCAGTCAGGTGGCTGAGCTTGGTCAGCACATCCAGTAGGTCTTCTTGTTGGCGCGTAGTCATAGTGTTGATTATTAGGCTAACAGTTTGACGTTGCCAGTTTTCACGCTGTCGTAGAAGGTGGCCCCCGTGTCCTGGCTGTAGTTGAAGGGCAGGAAAACTTGCAGGGCCTCCACCTGCTGAAGCTGAATCATGGCCACCTGTAGCTGCACCCACTCGTGGAGGGTGCGCCAGGCGGTGCGGGCGGCCTGGGCGCGGATACTGATGCGTTTCTCGGTGCTAGGGTTGGCCTTGCCGAGCTTGCTGAGCATGAGCTTGTACACCAGCTCCTCGTTGGCCGGCAGCCGGAATACCAAGCGGGCCGCGCCCACCGGAATCTCAAACATGAAGCCGACCAGGCTCTTTTCGGCATACCACTTGCTCACGGCCGTAGCTCCAGCCTCCACGAGTAGGGCTTCGATAGCGGCCGATGAAAGCATTGACGGCACCGTGGAGGTATAGTTTTTGATGTTCATGGGGGTCAGAGTGAGGGGTTGGCGCTCATTGTATTCGTACTGGCTAGCCGTGCTCCGAGGCCTGGGCAGGCTAGAAAGTCCTCTTCTGAGGGGTCTAGGCACGATACAGGGCTCCTCTCTCAGTCTTCGTGGCGTAGTAGTGCAGCGCCATCAGCAAGCCCAGCTCGAACTGGTCGTCGCCGCTCTCGAGCGAAATCGTGTAGTAGGTAGTGCTGTAGATGTGCCCCATGCAGCCCAGCGATGGCCGGGTGCTCACCACGGCCCCGCCTTTATCAGCCATAGCTGCGAAAAAGGCCTCCAGCATGTAGTGGCCCACGGGCACCTCCACCACGTAGCGCGCGCCCCCCACGGCGCTGGGGGGCGCGGGGTATAAGGGCAGCACGCCCTCCCGCAGTAGCTCCTGCTCCGCGATAGTCCAGCTGGCTTCCGCGAAGGCCAGCGCGCCAGCCAGGGGCACCCGGGGCGATATGGCCAGCAACTGGCGCTCCTTGCTGCTGAAGGTCTCGTGCAGCTCATCCCAGGCCCGGCGGGTTTGGTCCCAGGTAGGTGAGTCTTGAGGGATAGCGTACTGCTGATGAATCAGTTTGCTTAGTTCGTGGCCCAGGTGGTGAATGTCATCGACCAGGCGCTCGGCTTGCTGCTGCTTACCCACGAGCCGAGTCTCCTTCCAAAATAGCCAGCTCCTCAGGCGACAAGCCAACAACTGAAATAACTGCTTCCAGGGCGGCCGCGATGCGCTCCTGGGCTTCGGCTATGCGCAGCTGGATGCTGAGCGCGATAAGGTCGCGGTCGTAGCGGGCGCCACCTTCCGTGAAAACGTAGGCGGGTGGGGTGCCCACCTGCAGGAGCTGGCGCGAAACGTCGGCCAACGGGGTGAATTGGGAATCCATAAATCGTTTAGTAGTAGGGTGGTTAGTTCTGGTGCATCGTGGCCAGGGTCGTGGCCAGGCCCGGGCTGATGCTCACCGATTGCTTTTTGCGCTGCTTGATATCGCCGAGAGGCTTGAGAATCACGAAAATGCCCAGGGCCATCAGCTGAGCGATGGTGGTGCGGAATTGCCCTGAGTCAGAGTTGCTCGTGTAGAGCGTGACGACGCCAGTGATTATCATAGCGCAACTGCCTCCTGCCGCTCCAGTAATTCGATATCGTCGGGCTGCTGGTGGGTAAGGGTGGCCAGCCACTGTTTGAGCAGGCCGACTTCCAGCAGCGATAGCTCCTTCTTGCTATCGTTCGCCATTATCTGGTTGAAGCGGTGGATGGTCATGCCATCGAGCTGCCGCAGCAGGTCATCGGTGGGAACCATCGATTTAATGCCGGCTTCCTGGAGCAGCATTTTTAATCTATTCCGGATTCTCATGAGGGTGGTTTTTGGAGTTGCTGGCCTACTATTTGTCTAGTGCCTGTCTAACTCTAACGAGTTGACTGTACAAAAGTGTCAAATAATATGGACAAAACCTACGCCACCCTACTCAATATTGTCGCGCTACCTGGACAAAAGACTGTACAATTTTGTCATACTATGGCCTCACGCGGTGAACTAGTCAAGAAAGTGGTGCAGGAAAGTGGACTTTCCATATCTCGTCTTGCCCAAAAAATAAATATTTCCCGGGCCCAGCTTTACCTCGATTTTGCCAATCCGGAAATGTCGTGGGATAGAATCCTAGCAATTGGGAAGGTGCTCAAGCACGATTTCTCCGAAGAATTCAAAGACTTATCCGGTGCCCTGGTTAGTCTCGTTAACGAGGAGCCGGCCCCCTACAAACGCCAATTCGATGATTGCCAGGACCGTCTGGTTTCGGTGCAGCACCAATTGATTGCTGCCCTCCAAACCCTCGACCTCTACAAGCAGCGCTATGGCCCCGACCCTACCAACTGATTTGCTCCAGCGCCTGCTCGATGCCGAGTCCACCGGTGCCGTGCGCCTGGTGGATGAGCAAGCCCGCCCGGTCGCGCTCCTTGATGTCCTGGATGCGCGCACCTGGGCGCACCTCACCGATGCGGCTGATGGGTGTGTGTATGTGCACGAGCTGCGAGGCAGCCGCGACTTGTTGCAGGCCAGCTACCAGGAGCTACTCGGCCTGAATGTTTAACATTTGTTTACCACGGCGATGCTAAGTGCTTGTATAATAAGCCTGTTTTGTAGCCCCGTCTCTGGTACAATAACCGACAACCGGAAGACCCGGAAAACAGCTTCTCGCGTCGCAGAAGCTGTTTTCCGGGTTTTTTGCGTTCGGGCCAACCGGTAGGCACGGCGCTTCATGTGGGATGTGCTACGCGAGTAGCGCCCCCCTATACGCCCCCTTCCACCAATGACTACTCAGTTTGTGTTAAGGACTGACAAGAAGGACAGCTCGGGACGCTGCCCGGTCCACCTCATCGCCTACTTCGACGGGCTACGGCTCAAATGCGCAACCGGCGAAAAATGTAAGCCCGCCGAATGGAACGAGAGTCGGCAACGGTTTCGAAGCTCCTTTACCGGAGCCGAAGAAGCTAATGACTTTCTGGATTTGCGTGCTACTCAGGTAAGCGACTGGTGGCGCAAGGTGCGGGCCGCGGGCGGCACGCCCACGCTGGCGGGGCTGAAAGCCGCGCTACGGCCGGTAGTCGAGCCGGTGGCGGTGGTGCCGGTGAGGCGGTCCATTACGGTGCTGAACGACGAGCACCGGGAGGCCTTGCGGGCGCGGGGCTACGCCGATCACACGCTACGCCAGCGCAAGATGCTGGGCAGCTGGCTGGCCGCCTATGAACAGGAGCGGGGCGAGCTGCTGGACCCGACTACCTACGACCTGGCGACCCATGACCGGGTGCTGCACTTTCTGCGCTTTGACCGGAATCTAGCCCAGAACACCATCGCCTCGGTGGTGCGCGGGCTGAAAGTGCTGCTGCGTTGGTGCCGGGAAGAACGGGGGATGGCGGTGCCGGTTGAACTGCGGAAGCTGCAAGGCAAGCACGCCGATATTCTGAAAATGTGGCTCACGGCCGAAGACCTAACAGCGCTGGCCACGGCCGTGCTGCCTTCGCACCTCGTGCGGGTGCGAGATGTGCTGTTGTTCTGCTGCTACACTGGACTGCGTTACTCGGACGTGTGGGCCTTGCAGCCAGGCCACATACATGAATGGGATGGGGCACGGGTGCTACGGCTAGTGCAAACCAAGACGCGCACGGGCGTGAGTATCTATCTGACCGATGCGGCTTCGGCCATCCTCGACAAGTATGCTGGGGACGGGGAGCGAGCGCGGCTACTGCCAGTACTGGCTAATCAGGTAATGAACCGCCATCTAAAACAGGTGGGTAAGTATGCGGGGCTTACTGCGCCAGTGGTAGTATCTGAGCGGGTGGCCGGGGTGATGGTGAAAAAGTCGGTGCCGAAATACGAGCTGCTGACTTCGCACACGGCTCGCCACACCTTCGCCACGCAAAGCTTGCTACGTGGGATGCCGGTGGAAGTGCTGCAAAAGGTAATGGGCCACGCTAAGATTCAAACGACCTTGATTTACGCCAAAGTTGTTGAGGATTTGCAGCACCAAACCATGCGGCGAGTGTGGGAAGGGCAGCCGGCCAGCCACGACGGAAAAGCGAACGGAGCGGTGTGCCAAGTGCTGCCGGGCGCGGCGTAGGCTATCATTCATGCACGGCCGGGCGGGGCCGCGCATTGGGGCTGGGACGGGCAATAACGCGTAACAGATACTATGTGCTACCTCCCTTGTCCACCCGCTATATTCGGCCAAAAAAGCGCTGCCTTATGCACCCGGAGGATATTGCCGACGACCCCGAATTTCAACGCTATGCTGCGCTGGTAGAGGATTTTACTAACGGGCCGAATATCAAAGAAGTAGAGCACCTGCGCGATTTGCTGGGGCAACTGCTGAAGTTGCAGGCGCAGGAGGCTCTACTGAACTGGCAGCGCATTCAGCCCTGGATGCTGTCGAATGACGAGCGCCAGGGTGATTCTACCCACTTGAACCGGGAGGCTACTCATGCAATGTGGCGGCGTGTACGGGCAGTAGGCAACCGACTAACGGCCGAATTTAGAAGCGAGGCGTTGGCGCTGTTCGGGCCGCTGGGAATGGAGCCGAGCGACTATGAGGCCGGGCTGCGGACGGACTTCGCACCGATACGGCAGTTGGTGCTGGCCTACCCGGAAGGGGTGAGCGGTGAGGGTAGTGACTACAATGGGCTGACGCAGTTTTATGATGAACTGCTGTGCAAGGTGCCGCCCGAGTTGGAAGTGGTGCTGCTGGTGAAGTCGCGGGCGGTGATGCTGCGGCTACTGCCTAGGCAACTGCACCCGCGCCTGCGCTACGTAGTGCAGAGCGAGTTGCAGACTATCTGGCTGCGCGACGCGGTGGGTTTCAATTGCGGGGGAAAGCTTGTGAAGCCGCGCTACTCGCCGCTGACTATTGGGGAGAGTATGCTGCTGGTGCCGGCGGTGTTGGGAATGGATGTAGAACGCCTGCCGTGGTGGTGGGACGGGGGCAACTTGGTGAGCGACGGGCGGGTAGCCCTGATAGGCGAACTGATGCTGAAGCACAACGGAGTGGCCGTCGGCTCGCTCGAATACATACAGCTAGTATGGGATATTCGGAAAGCGCTGGGCGTAGAAATAGTGGAGTGGGTAGCGTTGCCGAGGGCTGACAAGCTGGGGCATACGGATGGCTACGTGGCCTTCGTAGGGGAGAATCGGGCCGTGGTCGCCACCTACCCGACGGAATGGGCACCCGACCAACGGTGCGCCGATGAGCTGGCGGAGCGGCTACGAGCGCATGGTGTAGAGGTGACGCGGCTACCAGAGAACCCTACTACCAAACCCGGCGCCTCGTCGCTGGATAGTGCGGTGGGTATCTACGTTAATTTTCTGCAACTTAACTCGACCTGGTTGGTGCCAACCTATGGGCTGGATAGCGATGAGGCCGCGCTAGACTGCCTGCGGCGATTGAATCCCCAGGGCCAGGTAGTGCCGGTGAACTGTACTCGACTGGCTGAACTGGGCGGAGTGCTGCACTGCATAAGCTTTACTAATTAACTTCTGGCTGTATGGATACCGCGCTGCAACACGACACGATTGCCTTGATACGACAGGGATGCCGAGCGGCGGCGGGGCCGCTGCAACGGGTGGCTGAGGTAGGGGTGAAGGCGGTGCATCGTTTCCGCTTCGATATCGGAGGAATGCGCGACTTCTCAGAGGAAAAGATTCGAAAATCAGTAGAGCACCGGGCTGATTTCCAACAGTTGGCAGCGGTACGGGGACCGGCCGTATATGTGTTCGAGATATGTCCACCCGGCAACTCGGTCAATGTGCTGGCAGCAGCTAAGCTTTACGCTGATACCAAGACACGGGCTGTACCGGCGCGGCGCATCAATATCGACAACACTTCGTCGGTGCTTTACGTGGGTAAAGTGTCGTCGGTACCGCTAAGTATGCGGGTAATTCAGCATTTAGGCTTCTCGCGTTCGGCAGCTACGCAAGGGTTACAGCTTTACCATTGGGCGCGCGAGTTGAGCTTAATACTGGATATGACAGTTTTCGAGTTTGAAGACGATATGGCTGCGCCGCTGCCGTTGGTAGAGCGAGCAGTGGCGCAGCAGCTCCGGCCGCTGCTGGGTAAGCACGAGTAAGGTGGTATAGTATGCTTTATCCATACTTAAGCTACGCTCCAGCTACGGGCTAGCTACGGTTCAGGGCGCGGGAGACTTCGGCCTCGGGCAGGCCGGTGAACTGGCAGAACTCGCCTATGCTGACGTAGGAGCCGGCCGGTTTACCCAGCTTGGTGCGGATGCGCTGCAAGAGGCGCTTGCCGGCGGTGTATTGGTTGCCGGTGAGCTGAGCTGCCTGCTTGGGGTAGATGCAGACCTGAAGCATTATGGGGGCTTTTGGGGTATAGTTGGCAAGGCGAATATACAACCGCCAAAACCGGGCCGTAGGTTCGGGTCATGGTTCGCAAACGGGTTATTTCGGTAATGGCGGGGGTAGGGCTGGCGGGGGCGCTGGCGGTGGGGTGCGTGGGTATGCGCTCGGACGACTTGCCGGTTTCGTCCTTCACCGCCCGCGCCGCGGTGGCCGCCGAGGCGGCCCGCGTGGTGCGCGTCGTCGACGCGGATACCTACATCATGCTGTCGGGCGGGAGTACCTACCGGCTGCGGCTGCTGGGCGTGGACGCGCCCGAGCACGACCAGGCGTTCGGGCCCCAGGCCACCGACTCGGTGGCGCGGCTGCTGGCACCGGGGCGCGTGGTGCTGGTGGCGCGGGCTGGGCTGGACCTGTACGGCCGCACGCTGGGCGCGGTGCTGCTGCCCACGGCGACGGTGGCCGCGGCGGGCCGGCCGGTGCCCTTGGATTCGCTACTGGTGGCGCGGGGCTGGGCCTGGGCTTACGACCCGAACCACACGGTAGCGGGCCGGGCGCCACAGCAGCTGGCCGCGCAGCGGGCGGGGCTCGGGCTGTGGAAATGCGGCGTAGCTAAGGCCGTGCCGCCCAAGCTGTGGCGCTCCTTCAATTCGGAAATCAAGCGGCGCTATCAGGGTACTTGCCCCTGGTAGCAGCGCCGCGTAAATGAAAGCAAGAGGTTACTTCTCTCACCTTTTTTCTGTACTTCCCTATGGCCTCTCAAACTGGCATTCTGGGCTTGCAAGGCACGGTAGGCGGCCTTGTATTCGCCAAAGACGGCTCGGTCCGTCAAAAACCCGCCTCCAATAAGGCGGCCTTCACTTCGTCGGCTTCGCTGGCACGTACTCGTGAAAACGCCTCCGAGTTTGGCCGCGCCGCCTCGGGCGGCAAGCTGATTCGGGACTCGCTGCGCGCCCTCATCGCGGCGGCTTCGGACCGCCGCATGGTGAGCCGCCTCACGCAGAAGGTGCGCGCCGTGATTGCGATGGACACGGTGAACGGCCGTGGTACCCGCCTCGTGCAGGGCGATAACGTGGCCAGCCTGCTGGGCTTCAACTTCAACCTGGGCGCGGGCATCGGCCAGAACGTGTTTTTTCAGTACACGGTGGCCGGCAGCGGCGCGAACGTGACGCTGCACATTCCGTCGCTGGCTCCGATTAGCGACATCGCGCCGCCCCAAGGCGCGACGCACTTCGAGCTGTTGTTCGGGGCCTCGCTGATGAACTTCGCCACCGGCACCTACACGCAGGCCACGGTGGCCGCGCCCCTAGGGGTGCTGGCACTGAACTCGGCGACCATCAGCAACCGCGATGTGGTGGCGGCCTTCCCGGCCGCGCCGACGGTCG
Source organism: Hymenobacter sp. H14-R3 (assembly GCF_030063445.1). GTDB lineage: Bacteria > Bacteroidota > Bacteroidia > Cytophagales > Hymenobacteraceae > Hymenobacter. Next base: position 31,965 of record NZ_JASITD010000027.1, read on the forward strand.
ACGAGGTGGTGGTCGGCGTGCTGGGCATCAACTTCTACCAGCAGCTCAACGGGCAGTACTACCCGCTGAACAACAACTCGACCAACCCGCTGGCAATCGAGTACATCGCGGGCTCGGGCTCGGTGGGCGGCGGCTCGGGCAACGTGGCCTACAACACGAACCTGACCGGTCCGAATGACAACGCTCAGGGCGTGACGCTGGCCGCCTCGGCGGGCGACGGCTTCGGCTTCGACGCGCTGACGACGGGCGGCAGCGCCCCGGCCAACATGGACATCAACGTGGGCGGCGCGCAGGTGGCCTCGGTGGCGTACCTGGACCGCTACAACGGCAAGGCGTTCAGCTTCACGCACGCCGGCGTGGCCCACACGGGCGCGTTCGCGGCCACGGTGAACTTCTAGGCCTAGCGGCCTAGCCAACGAATGGGCCGGCCCTGGTGCGATGCCGGGGCCGGCCTGTTTTTTAGCCTCATGCGCGATGAATAGCCTTCTTACTACTACGGTCGGGCTAGGCCAGGTACAGATTACGGCCTTGGAGCCGATGGTGGGCCTCGACACGGTGCGGGCGCAAGTGGCGCTCGCGCATTGGTTGGTGGCGGTGGTGCAGGCCCCGGCCGGCCAGTACTACGCCGACCTGCAAACGGCTTTCGAGGTCGGGGCGGCGTGGCCGCCGGCTCCTTTTCCGGTGGGCTACGTGCTACTGGGCTACCTCGACCCGCGCGACCTGGCGGCCGGCTGATTCTTTTCTCTCAACTTTTTACTACTCCATACTTATGAGTACGATAAGCAAAAAACTGGTGGGCTTCCTCTACGGCGGGGCGGCCCAGGCGCTGGCCTCGGCGGCCTGGAAAACCAACGCGAACGCCGTGTACGGCATCACCAGCGACGGTACCGCCTACCAGGTGTTCAAGCCGGGCAATACCTTCAACTCGCTCACCCAGCTCGTGCCCGATGGCATATACATTCTGGACGCCAACAAGCTGGGCTTTGACCTGCCGGGGGCCGTGCTGGCGGCGAGCGCCGCCGTGGGGCCGTCGGCCGGGGCCCTGACGCTGACGAGCTTCCTGCACAGCTTTTCGGGCGGTTACGACAACCTCACGCTGCAAGTCTCCTCGCCGGTGGCGACGGATACGGAGTACCTGCTGGTGTTCGACTCGCTGGGGGCCTACTCCTATAAGCTGGCTTTGAACGACACGATTAGCTTATCGGTGCCGAGTGTGGCGGCCGGGCAGGTCGTCACGATGACAGCGGTGGCCCCGTCCGGGGCGCGGCTGACCCACACGTTTACGGTAGGTGAGCAAGCTGATGCAGCGGCTTTATAGCGGCCATTACTATAAAATGCAGGAGCCGGCCCCTGTATGGGGGTCGGCTTTTTTGTGTCGGTAAGGCTTGGCTACACCTGTTGCTGATTCGCGCAACCATCAGGCTACGCGGCGGATACAGCGGTATTACTACCGAGGTAGAATATTTTTTCGGCTGGTTATCAGCTGGAAATGCCAAGTTTATTAGTTGACGAATGAGCTAATTAGTTTAGTAGTCGTTTAATTTGACTTACCGCTCTGCTGGCGGTAAGCCGATTCTCAACCTACTTCATCTGCTACGCAATGGCTTTTCCGATACCACCCGCCCATCTGCCAGGGGCCCTACCCGACTACCCCGTTTCCAATAGCGCCGTGGTGCGGCGGCTGCGCAACCGGCGCATTACGATGGTAGCGCTGCCTAACGGGGACTGCTACACGCATTTTGCGGTGGCGCTGCGCCCCGGCGAGGCGGAGGAGCTGCGGCGCAACGGGCACATGGACACGGTGATAAACTATATTCTGCGGGACCGGGTGCGCTACTGGGTACTGGTGTTGAAGGGCGAAACCTTCGAGGCGATGATTGGCGGCTGGGGCGACTTGCAGGCGCGGGAGCAGCAGCGGAAGGGGCGCAAGCGGGTGTGAGTCCGAGCCAGTAAGCCGGGGCCTCGGCGGCCGAGAATCGGGTTTTGAGGTACCGGTGGGTTGCCGGGCCTCCGTTTTTACTTTTCTACTATTCTTTATGCCATATTTCCTCCCGGATGCTGCATCCATTACCGATTACTGCGGCGCCTACGAAGCCCGCGGGTGCCAGTTTGAAATCGTGCGGGTCGACGTGATGGGCGGGTACGGGCTGCGCATGAACTTCGGTCCCGGTAGTACCGTGTCGCCCATTTTCCCATTGCCGGCCGATGAGATGCAGACCGTGGAAGCTGCGCAGCATTGGATGGAACACCTGCGCGACACGCATTTGAGCCAGTTTGATTATATGCTGCGGGGGCGCTAGCTAGGGCTGGAACGTTAGCGAGTGGGGGCTCGATTGGTAGATTCTAAGTAAGCGCATGTATTGGGCAAAATCATTATTTTGGAGGCTATTTGCAAATCTGCTGATGTCGCACAAGTGCCCAAATATTAGGCTATCATCGGCACTTTCGAGGATAGCAAAGACGGGGCTGAGCTGCCGGGTCTGGTTGCTGGCGAGTACGTGGCCCCAGTGGCTGAGAAGCCTGCAAAGGCCAAGAAATTGGGCATTTAGAAGCCTGACGAGACTCCGGCACTTGCTGGTGAGATGTAGGGATTCGTTAATTCCGGTCAGGTCCCTACCAAAAAGCCGGCCCTCTGATTAAGGGTCGGCTTTTTGGTGTTTGCAATACATTCTGTTACTTGCCCGGTGCTACCAAGGAGTTGCTTGCAAAATTGACAAACGTGCTAATTAGCATTTTTGCTACGGTAAGCTTAAAAGGGTGCAGAAAACAATATTCTTTTTAATTCTATCACTGGTAGTATTTCCAGTGTAAAAATTACCACTTATAGGCACTGCTGCAACGCCCACTGGGAAATTATCCACTTTTAGTGTCCTGCCCCGCTTCACTAAATGAGTTGTTTCACATGTTTGGACTGAAGCAGCATTTACATAAAAGTACTGACAGTTCGCTGGGTTGTTGCATTTTACACCTGTTGGTATCTTTGTCTTATCGACTTGTCGACCCGTTATTGTTGATATTGCCAAAGTGGTGGAATTGTATTCGTATCGTTCTTCATTGGACATGCTTGGGCTTATACCCATAAAGCTAATAGAGGCGGATGTACTTTTGTCGATTAGCTTGTATTCAATTTCAGGTAGCGATGGCGGAACAACTCTATTTTTGGTAGTGTCTGCTTTTATATTATTTAAAACCTGGGTGATTGTTGCGTTTCCGTCAGGAGATATCTCAATTAGGACAATGCTTCCTACAAAATCCTGCAAATGATTAGCCCATAATGTGCTCTCAAACGCGATTGAACTAACTGGGGAAAAGGGCGCCCCACCTGGATTAACAAGTGACTGCATTAAGGTGGGGCTAATTAAGTCTGTTTTTACGACTTTTGCCTTGATAGGCGGCTTTGGTTGAACTTGTGCAGTACAAAAATAAGGGACTGCAAGAGTGAGGGTTAGTAATGCTGCTTTCATTAGATTTAGTTTGAAGGTGAATGCCTCTTGTGTTGATTCATCGTGAGCCTTTGCCTCTATGGTCAACGAAAGGTGATCTAAGGTCTAATTTGTGGATTCCTTCAGTATCATTATTGGCAAAAATGTATTTTGAAATAATGACTGAGCTATCATCCTTGAAAGTTATTTTCGCTTCACACATAAAGTTTCCCCATACTTTTGTTAGTATTATGTGATAATTATTAGACCCATCATTACTTGTCATAGGATTGAATGTTTCCCTATGAAAATAATAATCTACTTTTGATATATTATTTAATAATTCTTGTTTACCTAATATAGTAATTGATACCTGTTTTGCTATTATTTTTAAACCACTGTATTCATAAGACCTTTGTTCTTGATAAGTTGGTTTTTTTTTGGTTCGTTTGTCTCTTTTTGTAAACAAGGTTTTCTTGTTGGTTGCGGAGTAATTTATACGAAGAGTATCTACTTGATTGTTATTTGGTTTCGGATAAAATTCTTGTAATTTTATTATGTCCAAAGAGCTTAAATATCCTTCGTTTAAATAAATATCATTGCAATAGTTCATGACTGACCGTGCATTGCACGGAACGACAGTAAGGGTGCTGTCACTCGGGTTCATCTTCTCAAAATTGATGCAATCTTTCTGAGAACAGTCGTTTCGGCTTTGTTCATGACTGAAACCGATAGAATGACCGAACTCATGGACTGCCTGAGCTTCAATAAATAATTTCTTGAGCTTAGGATTTGAAGGCCATACTCTCTCACTAGGTACGTCACTGTAATAATTCGATGCTATCGGCAGGAAAATGGGCGTATCCTTAAAGGAAAAATTAAGTCTCATTGCAACACTGTCTGAATCAGCTGCTTTGCCTATTCTGCTTTCCGGAGGTACATCTTCGATTTTTATTCTAATTCCGTTGCTGCCTTTAGGATTATAATCCTGGCATTGGCACCATCCTACAAATTCTAAACTTGAAGCAGATTCCCAAGTGCGTTTAATAGCATTTTGAACCCATTCCCTTTCTATTTTATTACTCTGACTTGGATTAAGCCAGCATACAGGGATAGAATTGGTGTTCCATATTACAGCTGGATTTTTACCTTTCTTTGGCTTTGAAGTGAACGAAGGGAGCAATAATATGCTAAACAGCACAAGTGCAACTATTAAAGTTAGTGTTAGTACGCGCATATTTTAAGCAATTTCAATCGACCAAAATTACTTTTTGCTTAGTAGCTCTGCATCAGTGCTACCACTGAATTTTGTAGCTGATTGAGTAATTTATTTGCTCTTGAACAACATATGCTCTATTCATATCATTTTTAAGTATATTCAAGATTTTCAGCTGGTTAGATATTGGCATAATAGTTTTGCACCCAGACGTGAAAAGCCTCAACGTCCGGGCGGGGCGCTGGGGCTTTTCACGTCTGGGTGCACGTTGGTACTGGCGGTATCAACTCAGGGAAGCGGGTGCTGAGTGACGGCCCGAGTCATCGAAAACGAATTACTAGCTCACCAGATAGGTCTATTGCAAATAATCTAGGGCCGCATCGGGAGTCGGGACCGGTCCCGCCATCGTCATGCCGCCTTCGGGCAGCTCGGCTCTGGTGTAAAACTGCTGGTCGCGGGCGCGGAAGATTTCTCGGTGTAGCTGCTGGGCTGTGCTCATGGCTGGCTGGCAGCGGGTTGGGAGTGGAAAATTACGGAGTAGCAGGGCGGGAAACAGCGGCGGTATCAGAATGGCGGTTCCTCGTCGTCTGGACTGCGGCTGCCGGGTGATGCGAACCTGAACAACGGCGCGGGCGCATGTGCTGCACGCTCGCCGGCTTCGGTGGTGGTGGCCACGAGGCGGGGGGGCGGCCGGGTATGGTTCAATCGACTGGCCGTTGTGGCCGGGGCCTTCCCAGCGATGCGGCAGGTTGGGGGCTCCGGTTAATACGGTATCGCCGGCGGCTGCGGCGGGCTGAGCGGCGCGGCGGGCGGCGGCTTTCTGGTGGTCGCGGGTGAATTCGGCCAGCAGTTCGGTAAAGTGGGCCAGGGCTCCGGCGTGGGTCTGGTGCGTGGTGCTGACGGTGTACCCGCGCTGGTCCTGGATGATGTTTAGCTGGGTAAGCATGGGCTTTATATCGTAGTTCTCGGACACGGTCTACGCCCGGTTGAAGGCCTGGGCCCAGGCCCGCGTAGGCACTGCCGGTACCGTGGGTAGGGTGGGCTGCGGCTGTTGCTGGGCGCAGAGTTTCAGCAGGCGCTCGTACTTCTTGCGGCCTTGCTCGATGAGGCCGGGGGCGGCGCTCACCTCGAACTGCCACACCTCGGAGGGGGCTTTTTTCTGCACGCCGATGATGATGAACCGGGCCGCGCCCAGCAGGTCGGTGTAGAGGGCGGCTTGGCGGTCATAGTCGTACTTCTCAATGGTGGCGCAAAAGCTGGCGTAGTCGGGGCAGCTTGTGGTTTTGAAATCGACTAGCACCCGCCGTCCGGTTTTGGGGCTGGTGATGAGTAGGTCGGGGCGCACTTTTACCGTGAGGCCGGTGGCCTCGTGGGTGGCGGTGTGGGTCTGCTCGGCCTGGCCCCGGTAAAGCAGGTCACGACAAAACCGCTGGCGGCGCACGGCCGCGGCCAGGTCCTCAATCTGCTGCCAGGGCACGCGCTGGGCGGTGCGCTGGTATTGGGCGGGCTCCAGCACGGCGGTATGGAAGTGGCTGCCGAAGGCCAGCGCCTGCGGGTTGGGCTGGCGGGTGATGCCTAGGGCGCGGTTTTTAGTTTCGGTCAGGTCGGTATTGGAAACGAAGGGTAGGGCCCGGTGGGCTTCCTGAGATAGGCCGGGGTGGTGGCGGTGGTCGGTGAACATGGCGGGGCGAATAAGTGGCGGTGAGGGCTATTGGTGGTGGTCGATGATGCAAGCGAGGCGGCCGGCCTCGGCGGCCCGGTGCAGCCAGATGTGGGAGCCGCCGCAGCCTACCAGGTAGGCCGGTTCGGGAAAGAGCTGGCGCACGGCGGGCGCGAGGTCGCGCAGGTCGGCCAGCGGGGCGGTGATAGCGAGGAGTTGGGCCAGCTCGGTCAGGCGGGCGGCCTCGTCAGGGGAATTTGGAATTTGCTCTTGGCGGAGTTCGGGAAGTTGCAGCATGAGAGTGAGGCGGGAAGGAGTGAGCTGGGCGCGGGTGGCGGCCCGTTGGTTTCGGCGGTGTCGTCAAGGCGGCCCGCCGCTTCGGGCGGGGCCAGCTGTGGCGTGGCTGGCCCCGCCCGGTGGCTATTCGGCGGTGGCCGGGGCGGCTTCGGCGGCTTCGAGCTGAGCGGGCTGCTCGTCGGCCTGGGGCACGGCGTAGGCGTGGCAGGTTTTCAGGTCGGCCAGCCCGGTGTAGGTTTCTTCGCGCCAGATGGCGAAGTCCTCGGCGAACTCGCGCAGGGCCTGCACCTCGGCCGGGTCGGCTTTGGAGTAGCTAAAGCCCGCGATGTAGTAGGTGGCCGTTTTGCCTTCTTTCGTGGTTTGCTTCTTCTCGGGCGTGACTTTCACCTTCACGTCGGCCAGGGTCAGGTCGTCGTAGAAAAGCGGCTCGATGAGGCGGTACAGGTTTTCCACACTGTAGCCGTGGAAAAGCACGGCGCACACGGCGCCCTTCTCATCAATGAAGAACAGCTCGGCCCAGGTCTTGCGGCCCATGTTCAGGATGTTGTCGGAGAAGATGCGCCAGGCCAGGGGCACGAATTCGAGCGAGTTGCCCAGCGGCACGGTGCCGCCGATGTTGAACTGGCCGGCCTTGGCGTCGAACCGGACCTGGCGCGGGTGGCCGGGCAGGTAGCGGAAACGGCTGGTTTCGGCGACTTCGCCGCTGTCCTCGTCCACGGTGGCCGTGAGGTAGGCGCGGCTGGGCTTCGGGGCGGTGTCGATGGCGGCGGGGGCGGCTTCTGCGGCACCTGCGGCGGTTTTGGTGGTGGTTGCCATTGGGGCGGTTGTGGGGAGTAAAAAAGCGGGGCCAGTCGTCGGCCGGCCCCTACGCCGTTTATAGGTTAGGCCCGGTGCGGGTCGGGGTGCTCGTGTATGTCCTGGAAGTGGCGGCAGTCGCGGATGATGTCGCGGATGGCCCCGGCGCGGGTCGGGCTGTCGTTGTTGGCAGTGGTGGCGCTGAATGGCTGGCGGGCCTGCCAGATGTAGCCGCCGGCGGGCCAGCGGCGGATGTAGGCGCGGAAAATCGGGGCTTTCATGGCGGGATTGGTATGCGGGGCCGGCATCGGGTAGCCGGCCCCTAGGTGGCTAGCGGAATTGCTTGTCGTGGCAGAGAATGGCGCGGCCCACGATGGCATCGACGCCGCGGGCGGCGGGCTGGTGCTGGTGCCAGAGGTAGGTAGCCAGCAGGTTGAGGTAGGCCGGTTCGCGGAACTTGCCTTCGTCGTCGATTATCAAAATCAGCTCATCGGTGAGGCGCACCACATCGACGGTGCGGCAGTTGAGCATGGCGTACAACTCGGCCAGTTTGAAGCTCTTGCCGTTGGCGGGGCTGACGGGCTGGGGCTCGGCGCTGTGCGGGTCGAGCAAATGGGGCTGGTAGTTGGTGCGGGGCATTTTGGGGCAAGGGATGCGGGGCCGGCGCGCTGAGGGCGGCCCCCGGTTGATGGGTTGGGATGGGGATGGGGGCGGCTAGCGCGGCGCGTAGCTGCCGGGGTAGCGTGGGGCCGGGCGCCGGGGTAGGCGTGGGCGCTGTCGTTGAAAAGGCCGACGACTGCGGCCAGCGCCTCCCACCGGCAGGCCCCGGTGGCGCGGTACTCGCGGGGGCAAGCCAGCCCGGCCGGAGTGCTCACGACGATGGTAAAGCGGCGGCCGTGGGCGAACGAGTAGCCACCGATGGTGCAGCCGGGGAGCGGAAACAGCGCCGCCGCGACCTGGGCGAAGCTGGGAGCAAGCAAGGCGGGCATGGGCTGGGCGACTTACAGGTTGGTGCCGTAGCGGGCGTTATAGTCGGCGCGGACGGCGGCCTCGGCGCGGCCCCTGGGGCTGGCGTGGTAGGCCTGCGCGGCGGCGGCGTAGCGGGCGCGGGCGGCGGCCTGGGCCAGCCGGGCTGCTTGCTTGCGCCGCTTGCGGCCGGGGCCGTGGTAGTGGTCGCGCACCTCCCAGAATGCCCGGTCGGCCTCATACTTGGCCGACTGCGCCCGGCATAGCTCGAAGTAGGCGGCCTGGCTCTTGGAGTCGGGCGGCGGCCCGGCGGCGGGCGCGGCCGGGCGGCTGGTAGCTGGGCGGGCCAGCGCGGCATCGAGGCGGGCCAGCGTTTCGCGGAGTCGCTGGCTGGTGGCCCCCACTGCGGGAGCCACTGCCTGCTGCACGGTGCTAAGCATGGGCCCCGACGCTTTGGTGCATGGCCAGCCACACGCAATCGCAGCCCACGCCGAAGGGGTCGGTAGTGCTATCGCACTTGCAAGCCGCGCACTGGATAAGGGCGGGCGCTGCCGGCGCAAGCTGGGCGGGAGCCCGAACCCCCGCGAATATTGTTTCGGCCTGCGCGACTACCTGGCGGCCCTGCTCATACTCGAAAACGCCCAGCGCGCCAGCACGGTAGGCGGTAAAAAGTGCCTGCTCGACGGCCTGAAACGGGCAGCCGACGCAAGCCACGGAGTAGAAGCCGCTGGCGGGCTGCTGCGCGGTGGCCTGCTGCCAGCCCAGCGAGAAGTAGCTGACCTGGTAGGAGAAATGGCCTGGCTGGCCGGAAGTGCCGACGTGGCAAGCTGCGAGCGGGGCACCGGCCCAGGCGGCAGCGGCCAAAGCATGAAATTGAACGGGGGTAAACATGGCCTGTATGGGTTAGGCGTGAAATGCGCTGCGGTGCTGGCCGGGCCCAGCTAGCGCCGCGGGCGCGAAGCGCCGGGGGCCTCCCCCCCGACTACATAACAAATATACGTACTAAAGTAGGAAAAGATACACCAAAGTGATAAAATAGTTTGTCATAATATGTACCAGAATACACCGGGGTATTGTATCTTAGTGATATGAAAAATGTGCAAAATGCAAAGGCGGTAACGCTGGGCCTGGTGGTGGCGGTAGTGGGCAGCCGGGGACTGATGACGTGCGCGGCGCTGCTGGCCCGGCTGGCTGAGCTGGCCCCCGCTGAGGTGGTGAGCGGCGGCGCTGCTGGCCCCGACACGCTGGGCGCGGAATGGGCGCGGGCCAATGGGGTGTCGCTGCGGGTGCTGCGGCCCGATTACCGCACCCACGGCCCGGCCGCCCCTCATGTGCGCAATGCCGCAATAGTGGCCTTCGCCGATGTGGTGCTGGTAGTATGGGACGGGAAAAGCCGGGGGACGCTGAGCACCGCCCGCGCCGCTGCCCGGCTGGGCCGACGCTGCGAGTGGCTGGCTGCCCCGGCACCTGGCGCGGGCCCAGTGGCGGGCGGGCTGGGCCTGTGAGGCTTGCACCGCTGGGGCCACTGGGGGCCGCTGGCGCGGTCCCGCCTGCCACAACACACTGAGAGCCCTCGGCCAGGGGGGTTGGGGGCCGGCCGTGAGGCCCCCGGTGCGCGCCACAGGCCGCACACTCTCCGCGAAGCGGGCCTTGTGAGGGTGTAGCGGCCTTTTCTGGCTGCGGAAACCGAGGAAGATGACCGGGCGCTAGCCTGGGCATAGATGCCGGGGGCCTGGGGGCTGCCCCCAGACAAACCCTCCGCGAAGCGGGCCTTGTGTTTTAGCCAGGGGCCGCTGTGGCCGCCGCCGGAACCTTTGCCGCTCTGAGCCGCGCCCTGGCCTCGTTTCCGCCGCATCTGGCGCTACTCTAGTCTGCTCGCGAGCGGTGCGTGGGCTACGGCCAGTGCCCCAGAGGGGTCCTCCGCGCATGGGAGGTGCCGACCAACGGGAGGCGGCGACCTTGCGCATTGGAAACCTGGGCCGGTGTGGGGGGCTGGCGTCAGGATGCGGGGCGACGGTAAGCGGAGGCTGAACCCGAATGCAGCAGAGCGGAGCGAGTGGCTCAGCCGAAGCGCTGGGCGCGCTTGGGTACTGAAACTGCGGCTGGCTGACAGCTGAGCGCGGGCCGCTTTTTCTAGCGGCTGGCGCGGTGCGGCTGGCTTGCGGCTGGCTGTATCACCGGTGCCGTGGCCACTGCTGCCTGACGCGCGGCGTGGGCTATGGTGGGTTGGCGGCGGGCTGCGGTGGGCGGCTTCTGCTGTTGCGGTGCGTGAGAAAGAGGCTGGCCGCCCAACGGAAGGCGGGCCGAGGCGGTGGGTTTCGGTAGGGGCGGCGGGCTGACTTTTGGAAGCTGGCCGGCCCGTAGGCGGTGGTGCTGCAGCTTCTTAGGCATCAGCAGTAGGTGGGGAGGTAGAGGCTGGCACGGTGCCGCAATGACCAGAGCGACTGGAGCCTAGCAAGCGTAGTGAGTGAGGAGCGGAGGAACGAAGCGACGAATCGAACGTAGCGCAGCGTGGCGCAGGGAGTGGCGGGAATGCAGGCGACGGGCGGGCCGGGGGTGGGTTTCGGTAGGGGCCGGCTGCGCCTCTTTCCGGCGCTGCCGGGCCCGCTGGCGGGTCGTCACTACCGGGTCACTGAGCTGCTGCTGGAGTGTGCAAGGGATGGGAAGGGAGCGACCAACGGGAGCTGTGCGCAGCACCGCAGCGAAGCGGAGCCCTGGACAGCCCGACCCCCGGAGCGACCAACGGAAGCGGAGGGGGATGCACCCAGAATAATGCAATCATAATACGCCCGCGGATTGATGGCTTACTTATTATCAATTGCGTAAGTTTGTACTAAAGTGCATCTTTTGACTTCTACTTTAGTAAGCCATGTTATTTAGCAGCTCAAAACTGGGCCATATCGGCCATATTCTCAGTACCGGTGCGGTTTGGGAAATAGGAACCTCGGCTTTTACGCCGCCCACAGCTAACGAAATAGAAACTTTCGTGCACGTTGTAATTCAGGTGGTGGTGGGCATCGTGACTATCTATGCCACTGTCCGCAAGATGTTTCAGCGGCCGGAATCAGTGGTTAAGCTGCCCGCTGTCGGGGTGGTTGCGGCTCCTGTGGCTTCACCTGCTGCTGTTGCTACCCCTCCCGCTGCCGCTGATGCTGCCCATGTCGCCGAATAAGCCCGCCGCACCTGAGCTTCCATCGGCGGTTAGGCCGGCCCGCATCGCGCCGGTGCTTTCTGCGGCTCAGGTTGGGAGGCAGGCTGCCCGGCTGGCTGAGGCGGTGCCCTGTCTGGCCGCGGCCTACTCGCACGCGCTGGGGCGTTGGCTAGGTGACCCGGTGCTGCGGCTCCTGGGGCGACCTATCGTGACGGAAAGCTACCGGAGCCCCGAGCGGCAGGATGAGCTTTATAGGCATGGCCGTACGGCTCCCGGCCCCGTGGTGACATACAAGCGGGGCGGTGAGTCGAACCACAACAAGCTGCCCGCGCCGGCGCTAGACGTGGCTTTTCTGCTGGCCGACGGGTCGGTGGTGTGGTCGGGGCTGCTTCTCTCCAAGTTCGCCCGGCTGATGAAGGCCGCCGATGCGCGGGTGCATTGGGGCGGCGACTGGCCGGGGTTCAAGGACCGGCCGCATTTCGAAGTGCTGAGCTGAGCCGCGAGCCAGCCGCAACCCTTTCTTTTCCTTCACCCTTTTACCCCATTTTTCACCGATGAAGCTCTGGCAACTACTCGTTCACGCTGTGGTTAGCGTCATTTTGCAGCTCGTGGACAAGAAGCGCGACCAGGCCGGTAAGTAGCCGGCTCCTGCACCACCACCGCAAACAACGGGGCCAGCTGGCCGGGCGTGCTACTCGGTTAGCTGGCCCCGTCAGTATTAGGTTAACGTTGGATAAATATAAAAAAAACTCGCCCTGGTATGCTATCACGACGGGGAGCGTAGTAGCGAGTGCAAGTAAGGTTTACTGACCTAAGCGGCTATGAGCTTACGTAAGTAAGGGGAAAGAAATGGTTTGCTAGATGGTCAAAATCCTTGTCGGCCGTAGCTAGGGCCGCCCCATAGAGGTTGGCAGTAGCCGCAATCCAGAGGTCGTTTTTACCCATATGGCGGGCGGTAGTTGCTCGCAAGGGGTTAGGATTCTTCTGCCCAAACTCGTCTATTTGAGCATACGCTTCAAAGAGCGGCTCGGAATCTACTCGCACCTGCAAGTAGCTATTGAGCAACTCATTCATTTTGTCGGTCTTGGATGGCCCCCAGTTATTGCAACGGGCCAGCACATACATTTCTGCTCGGGTTACAACACTGATAATATAATCGTATTGCTGAGGAGGATAAGCGGCCTCAAAGACTTGCATGACGGGTTGATGCCCACGCACGTAGGCAAGCACAATATTGGTGTCCAAAACGACGTAGGGCATGCTAATCAGGCGTTGTCACGTAGTTGTTGGAGCAATTCTTCATACGATTCCTCAATGTTCATCTCTCGTGCCAACTGACGCACTTTGGCGACATCATTGCCTCTGTACTTCTGCTCTTTGCGCAACTGCTCCAGACTCGGAGCTATGCTCATGGAGCGAGGTAGTTGCTGGAACAGTGTGAACTGTTGAGGAGTAGCTTCGGTGATGGTTTTGGCTTCAATGGCAGTTATCTGCCCGGCGGCGTTGTAATTAGCCAAGCCCTGTACCAAGACGTTCTGACCAAAGAACTGGCCTAGGCCCCTTAGCAGGGCGGGTGGAATAAAGATGCGAATTTTGCGGTTGTCGACGATTACTCGTGCGTCGGCGGCGGAAAACTGCATGGCTTCCAACTGGCCGCTTACTTGTACTCGCTCAGGTGCCTGAATTTGAACGCCAGAGGTTCGTAGCTCGCGCAATACTTTGCGGTTTATAACTACCCGGCTAGCCTCCTGCTGGTTGTGGATTAATAAGCTAGCTTGGTCGTTGCCAACAGGAAAGAGGTCGGCCATATTTTGGAGCTGGCGTAGGATACCCCGGTCTACTAGACCACTGCCGGCGGGAGCTACTACCTGGCCTGTGGCTTGTTGAATAGCCTGAATGGTAAGTCCCAGCGCCGATTCGCGGGCTATATCACCGGTGCCGAGGGGTTCCTGAAAAAAGCCTTGGTAGGCCCCACCAACTAATACGTCGCCGAGTTGGGGAGCTTCGAGGGCTAATCCAGTTTGACCGTTGGGTGCAGATTCGAGGGCTGTGTAATTAATGTCGGTAGCCGTTTGTACCCATTCTGGTTGCTTACCGGGCCGGTCGCTGCGGCCTTCAAAATTGAGGCGTACTACTCCTACAGCTAACTTCAGAAGTTGCTCGCTTAGCGGTCCCACTACCCGCATTGGTAGCTTACCAGGTGCGACTGGGAAATTTTGAAGAATGACGTGGTATTCGTTGGGTCGCATCATGACAAGGAAACTAGGAGCCAGACCATGAACGTGCGACGAAGAATTTACGCTCCCCAACTTAATGCCTTGGCGCTATTAAGGCTGGTGAAGTTACGCTGCCTGCGTAGCTACTTAAACCAGCCGGGTAATTGGAGACCCCATTGGTGATTTGAGTAATTGTGCTTTGCTTAAGCGGGAACTCTGGTTGCCAGGATGGGCTGCTCGGTGAGACGGCCCAGGGCCAAGCTTAGGTATTCGGGGGTGAGGACGCGCTGCTTGCGGGGGTTCCACTGGCCCACGGCGTGAATGAGACTGTCGAGGTCCTGGGCTTCGCGGGCATCGAGCAGGTAGTCGACGGTGGCCAGTAGCTCCATGCCCAAGGGCGACTCGAAGCCTTCGATGAGGTGGGTGAGGTGGGAGACTTGCTGCTTCTGCTTGGGGGTGAGCTGCTGCGCGATGTAGTCGTCAACTTCGGAAAACTTATCCTCCATCAGGGTCAACTCTTCGAACGGCCGGGCTTCTTTGTAGTGCATGCCACGCAGGTAGGCCCCATCCATGCGCTGCAGGACGTGACTGAGGTTGTCGGCATAAGGGCCGTATTGGGCTTTCTGGAAGTTGAGCTTTAGCGGCTCGCCGAGGCGCTGGAGGAAGTAGGCCAGCTTCTGCACTTCGATAAGGGTAAGGCTGTAGCCGAGCGACGAATAGGCGCGCATGGCAGCCAGCAGCATGGCCCGGGCGGGCGTCAGCTTTTGAGCCGCGGCTTCGGGCTTGCGCTCCCGCTTGGAAATGGTAGCGGAGGGCTCGTAGAGCTGGACAGGCACGGCCACATCGGCCATAGCCTGCACAATGAGGGGGCGCACCTGCTGCCAGTCGAGGCCACCGTTGCCGCAGCCGAGGGGGGGCATGGCTACTGACGTAATGCCGCACTCGGTGATAACGCGCTTCAAGTCCTGTAGGCCGTCGGTGATGTATTCGACGCGGGACTTCTCCTTCCAATGGCGCTTGGTGGGGAAGTTGATAATGAAGCGCGGGCCGACCAGCTCGTGGGTTTCGGTGACGAACATCTCACCGACGCGGACGCGCTGCTCCTTGCAGGCCTGGCGGTAGAGGCGGTAGTTGAGGTCGAAGGCTTCCTTGAACTGCAGGGCAATGCCTTTGCCCATGACACCCTCGGTATTGACGGTGTTGATGAGGGCATCGGCGGGGGCCTGGAGCAGGTTGCCTTCGGCAGTGGTAATCATGGGGAGTGGGGTGGGCAAGGCGGCTTAATAGTACCAAGCGGGCCATTCGCGAACGGGTAGCGCGAGGCCGGCCTGCTGCACAATCTGCTCAACCTGGGTGCGAATATGGGTATTTTGAACAGCAATTCCTACCAAAGCATTCACGGGTACGAACTGGTGAACGAGAAACTCGGCCTGTTTGTGACGCTGCAAATTAGGGTTTTGCAGGGTCGGCTTCCACTGGTCGGCGTAGATATCAGCCCAAGCTAAGTTGGCTAGGTCGGTGGGGCTTTGGTGGAAGGAAGTGAGGATTTCAAAGGCGTGGCCGTCGGTGAACACGTAGGGCAGGCCTAGCTGCTGGATGCGCTGCACGTTGCTGAGCAGGTAGATAATCTCGGACTGGGGCGCGTGCTTGCTGATGCGGTAGAGCATGGGGCTGCGCGGGCCGAGGTAGAAGGGCACGTAGTCGTTGAGAAAACCGCCGGGCGGGAGCGTGACGGCGATACGGTTGCGCCGGTCGGTCAGGCTGGCATCGCCGATGTTGCGGTAGGTAATGGTGGCCGGGGTAGGGTGGTTGCGGCAGAAAATGCCCTGCTGCAGCGTGGCCAGGAGGTTATCGAGGTGGGTTATGCGGTAGATGCGGGTGGGAAGGGGTTGGAGCATAGTTAAGCAAACGCTGCGGCTATGGCATGGGCAAAAATAAATACTTGTACACGCGTCCGTTAGTATGTTTTTGCAACTCTTTCATAAGAAGCGTGACAGTGCAAGTAGATAGCCGGTTCCGGCACTACCGTAACCAACGGGGGCAGTCAGCCGAGCGTGATGTCCGAATGGCTGTCCCCGTTGCTTTTGTGGATTATTTTAGATTTCAGTTGCTGAAGTAGTAACCGCAAAATCAACATTTAGAGCGTCAAAATGAGCTTGGCCACACTGGATTTTAGCCCATTCTGACCCGCGAAGCTTCATTTCCTCCTTATTCGATTTAGTCTCACGCACCAAATACAGTTTTTCGTCTTCCTCTTTCACAATGGCCCAGTCAGGGTTGTATGTGCCGATGGGGGTTTCGATTTTAAACCAAGCCGGCAGTTTCACGAATAGCTTGATATCAGTGCGTTCGCTCAGGGCTTTGGCAAAGCTGCGCTCCACTTCAGAATCAAACAGCACCGCATCGTAGATACTATGGTTTACGGGCAGCAGGCTTGTGAGAGCACCACTCAATTCGCGCTGCCCGAAAAGCAGCATTTCGTAGTCCTGGTTTTCAATCCGCTCGTACTTGATGCCGGCTACCATCAGTTCCTTCAACTCGGTATCGATGGCCTTGTGGGCCTGTTCCAAAAACTGCTGCGGGTTGCGTACAGCATCGTCGAGGCGGCCCGACTGAATCAGAATTTCGGCCAGCGTCTTGCGGGTCAACTCGGTTTTGGCTTGTAGGTAGGCCAACAAGTCGGGCATGGGCACTGCGGCCTGGTAACCGGCACTGGCTTCGCGTACACTCAGCAATTGTGTGTCAACACCTGCACCGCTAATTTTTATCTCTGTTTTTTCGATGTTGATGCGGGCGGCGGTTACTTTGGGGCCTGCGGCCAGACGCTTGGCTGCCTGCCGAATCAAATCGGCGGTGCTGTACTGCACGGCGTAGCGCGTTTGGGGCTTGATGCGGTTCCAGAGTTCCAAAAAATCGGCGTTGAACTGCCAGCCGGGCACCAGACGGACGGTTTCAACCTCGCGCTTGTTCACGATGCGGCCCGTGAAATTTATGCCAAAGTCGTCGGCCATTTCCTGCTGCAGCTGCCGCGCAAACTCGTCGTAGTGCTCGTTGGCAACTACGGTCAGCTTGTTGATGCTTTCGTCGAAACACCGCTCACCGGTAGCCAGTACCGGCAGGCGCAATCCACGGCCTATTTCCTGCCGCTTTTTAACCTCCGATTTCGTTTCGTTCAGCGTGCAAATCTGGAACACGTTCGGATTGTCCCAGCCCTCGCGCAGGGCCGAGTGGCTGAAAATGAAACGTAGCGGCACTTCCGGCGACAACAATTCTTCTTTGGCCTGCATGATGAGGCGGTAGGCTTCATCGTCGGCCGCGGTATCGCCACGGGTGTCCTTGGGCACGTTTTTATAGGCTGAAAAATAGCCATTGTGGACCTTGTCTACAGGCGGTAGGGCTAGGCTTTTGTACTTCGGTAGTGCGGCTAGCTCCTCGTAGGCACTGATAAACCAGTAACGGATTTTACCATCTTCGGCCGCGTAGTTGGCCACCCGGTCGATAAAGAAAAGCGACAGTACTTTGAGCTGTGCCGCCGCACCTAGGGCCGCAGGTGGCAGTATCCGAGCCACTTGTAACTCTTTGTCGAGGTGCTCCTTTACGGTTTCCCGAATCTGCACACGCATCACGTCGTCGGTGCGGCCACCGTGACTTTGGCCCACAAATAGCTGTAACCCATTTGTGAAGCTCACGAACCCATCGGCGGCGTTAATTTCATCGATGATGTAGCCGTTGTAGTTTTCGCGCCCGTTGGTCTTTTCCAGCAAATCAATGCCCCCCGCGCCAATCGTGACGGGCTTGCGCTTGGGGCCAGCTTTGTCGTTCACATCGAGCAGCAGCTTGGCCGATACCTGCGTTTTGGTGGCGCTGATACCCTGTACCTGAATGTAGGGCTGGTTGAAATCGGGGTCGTCGAGGACGGAGCTGACCTGGATGCGCTTCACCAGTTTCAGGTCGTAGGCACGCACCGGGTCGAGCTTGTACACCAGATTGTAGGCGTGGCGGTGCGTGGCCGAGTAACGCAGCGTGCACAGCGGATTTAGGCTGGCAATGGCTTGCCGGGCCGGGCCGCTCTCCATATTCTGCGGCTCGTCAAGGATGACAATGGGTTGGGATGCTTGCACAAACTCAATCGGCCGGCGGCCCGAAAGTTGGTCCTTCTCCTGATAAATGACGTTGTTGGCTTGCTTGTTAAACGAGTCAATGTTCATCACCATAATTTGCAGGGCCGTGCTTTGGGCAAACTGCCGAAGCCGCGCAAACTGTCGCGAATCATACACCCACCGGTCGTAGGCTACGTTGTCGTAGAGGGTGCGAAAATGCGTTTCCATCAGCCCCAGGCTTGATAACACACCCTCCCGAATAGCTACGCTGGGCACTACAATAATGAACTTGGCAAAGCCGTAGCGCTGGTACAGCTCAAAAATGCTTCGCAAATACACGTAGGTTTTGCCGGTGCCAGTTTCCATCTCTACCGAAAAGTTGCGTCCGTCCAAGACTTCACTTTCGGGTAGCTCGTTAGCTGCTTGCACCTGGCGCAGGTTGGCCAGCAGCGCCGCATCGTCAAGAGCTAGGTGGTTGGCCAGCCCTAACTCGCCAATCAACTCGGTTGGGCTGGCTAGGCTGAATGAAAAAGCGCCCTCGCGCAAAGGCTGGCCCTCGAACAGGTTAACCACCGCGTCAATGGCGTGGCGTTGGTAAGGCTGGTTGCTGTCGAATTTGATTTTCATAGCTCCCAACATCAGTTAGCGTGTTCCTCTACCTCGGGCTTCTTCATTGCCAGCCAATCATTTATCTCAGCTATGTATGTTGGCCAAGCTGGAGATTTTGCAGCCACTGAAATCATCATATCTACACCTCGCAGGAAATCAACGCCCAGACGCTCTACTACTTTGTTTACAAAATTGTGTTTATCTCTCACAACACTCACAGCTTGTGCAGCGCGTATGATTTCATCATCCCCTGCATTGCTGCCAGTGAGAAGAGATTTTACCATCTCATGGATTGCCTTTTCGGGGTTTACACCGTTAGAAGGACGCAATTGAATGATTCGGTCAATTGCTTTTTGCTGCCTTTCCGCAATATCGATTTCAGTTCCGTTGAGGACTTTGGAAACTCCGCGCCTGCGTGCTGCGGCATCGCAGTTGACGTCTCCATCCAGAACCAAGAGGTGATTGGTAAGCTTTGGCTCCTTATTCATGACAAGGGCGGCGGCCAAGGTATAACAATTCTCAGCCGAGCCGTAAGTCAATACCTCAACGTGGCGGAGCATTCCTAAGTCATTGGCAACCTTCGTGATAATTGCTTTAGCAATAATGTCTTCACCCGATATTCGGAGTGGGCGAGTAGAAATGCCAGTTAATCGAAAAAGAGCATCAGGCTTGGTTGTGTCGAATACTAAGGTTTGATAAGGAGGTTGCTGACTGCGGTATAAATGTCGAACCGCAATAATGTCGGTAAGGGCAGCTATTTGTTCGCGGTGAGTAGTAAAAATAATTTGGGTGTCTTTGTCTTGTGCGATTTTATGCAGTTCCGCCAAAAAACGATTAAGGGCCTCCGTGTGAAACAACAAGTCAATCTCGTCGATTAGAATAAGGGCGTTTGGACCAGCTGCCAAGACCTTTTCCAAGATGCGAATCGCACGCTGCTCACCGGCACCCATTGCCAGAGACGAATAAGACGTTTGTTCATAAGTAAGGCCAATCAAAGGCCTCTCTCGTCCGGCTTCGTGACTATTCAAACTGGTGTAGCTCCGATTGAAAACGGTGCTGAGAATTTCTAGTATTTTTTTTGCTGTCTTCGTTCCAACGACGCTGGTTTGAAACGGTACTTGCTCACCGCCACCGAGAGTCTCAATGTCAGGCGAAGCGGTTGAAACGCCAATAAAATAGGTTTCTCGCGGCGGTCTACTGGCTGGTTGAGGAGTCCAGCCCGCTGTCTTCTTCCGAATTTTAAGTACCGCACGAGAAGGTTTAGAAGCCCCCTCTTTAGTAAACTTATGAATAATTTCAGCGCTAGTGCCTGACCATGTCGCGTGCGGAGTACCAGCAAAAAAACTTGAAAAAAGACGAGTTTCTCCTTGCTCCTGACCAGTATTCCCTGCCTTTACATACGACTGATTGAAAGACGCAGCCAGCAAATGTAATAAAGTGGATTTTCCACAGCCATTAGGCCCAAGAAGGGCAGTCAGATGTTTAGTGGGGTCAAATACGATAGTGACATCACGCAGATTTTTAAGTTGAGTAATCTTAATCTGCTCGATTACCTGTTGCGTTACTTTCATCTCCTATACCGTCTTAAAAGTTACCCCTGCCGTCTGGGCTTCCAGCACGGCGTTTGTTTTTAGCGCATCGTTGCCGTCGAACGACGCATCGAGGCATAGCACCAGGCGCGGCGCGGGCCGGCCAGTTTTGGGGGCCGGGGCGAACAACTCGCGCAGAGCTTCGCGGGTGAGGTGCGGCGCCAGGCAGATAACCACCGAGCCATCGGCCACGGCTACGGCGGGCAGCCCGGCCGCTTTAAATCCCTGCATGGTGCTGGACAGCGGCAGGCCGGTTTTGAGCATCAGCTCGTAGCGCACATCATCTTCGCTGCGGTCGGGCATCAGGTGGTCGGCATAAAGGCTCAGTTGCTTGGCCAGGTTAGCACTGTCAGAGCCAGCAGCTTCATCCGGTTGCCAGAGCTTGAAATTGCTGGTGTCGTAGTGGAAGGCCCGAAAGCCAAGGTCGGTAGGTGGCTGGGGGTACAGGGCCAGTTTGCTTGCGTCGTTATTCTGGAGTACCGCCCCCACCCGGCGTACCCGTTCGCGGGTGATGTGCGCGATGGTCGGGTACTTGGTGTGGGAAGTAGCTTCGTCGAGCTGAACTAGCAAAAAACGACGGGTGCCCCCGTCTTCCTGGTTCAGGCGCAGCACGGCTTCGGCAGTGGTGCCCGACCCACCAAAAAAGTCGAGCACGAGCCCCGTGGTGTCGCTACCCATTACGTACTGAAACAGCTTGGCCAGCTCTTCGTGGTCTTTGGGGTTGTCGAAGAGCTTACCGCCCAGCAGTTTTCGCAGGGCTTTCACGGCTACCTGCGACTGCTTGTAGAAATAGCTGCCCCGAACCTGGGTGGCGAAGCCTTCGGTCAGGTCATCGTCATCAGTAGCGTCGTTGGTTTCGTCGTCGGAGCCAGTAGCTTCTTCGGCCAGCAACTCGGCCGCGACGGGCCGGATATGCGCCTTGCGGAAAGGCGGCTGGGTGTGGTCGTCGCGAAACACGACCAGCCCTGCCTGAATCTGCCGCTCCATTTCTTCTGGCTTAGCATAAATCCAGCCTCGCTCCGGGACGGCGCAGGGCAGCCCGGTTATGGGATGAATCACATCGTAGCGGGGGCCATTGCCGCCGGGCCACGAAATGTCGCGGTCGCGCCAGGGGCCGTGTTCGTCCACCCGCTTGTAGCGGCTCCACTTCTTGGCCGGGTGGCTGCGGGGCAAGGCACTGTACCAGGCGCTCATGCCTTGTTCGATGGCGGCATCGTCGGGGCCGTGGGCGGCCCGCAGTGCGGTGTATTTATCCCAAATGTCGCGGGCACCAGGTTTTTCTTCGCGCCACACCGTGTTTTTCTCGCGTAGAAACTGTTGCGAGCGGGCATAAACCAAGAGATATTCGTGGCCGACCGAAATCAGCTTGGCATCGTTTTTCCGGCCTTTTTCCCAAACCATGCAGGCCACAAAATTCTCCTCCCCGAACACCTCGTCCATCAACAGGCGCAGGTTGTTAACTTCATGGTCGTCGATGCTCACCAAAATTACTCCGTCCTCTTTCATGAGGTTCCGCGCCAGAAATAGGCGGGGGTACATCATGTTGAGCCAGTTGGAATGGTAGCGGCCGTTGGTTTCTTTATTAGTGGTAGTGGCGGTGTTTTCGTCGCTGAGCTGGCCGGTAGCCCGCAAGTAATCGTCCTTTTCTTCATAGAAGTTATCGGGATAGATGAACTCGTTGCCGGTGTTGTAGGGCGGGTCGATGTAAATCAGCTTTACCTGCGCATGATAGGCCTTTTGCAGTAGTTTGAGGACTTTGAGGTTGTCGCCCTCGATGATGAGGTTTTCGGTGGTATCCCAGTTCACGCTTTCGTCGCGCTGAGGGCGCAGGGTGCCCCGGCTAGGATTTTGCACGTTGCGGAAGGCTTCGCGTTTGCCAGCCCAGTTCAGGCCGTAGCGTTCGGCATTGTCGTCGAGGTGGGCACCTAGGGCCGCTTGCAACTTGACAAAATCGACGTGGCCTTCGCTGAACACCTGAGGAACTGCTTCGCGCAGTTGGTCGAGCAGGACGGCAGTGAGGTCGGTAGAAATGAGGGGCAAGCGCGTGGACTTGGATACAGAAGGCATAGAAGAAACCAAAAAGCGCCTCAAAAAGGATAGTGAAAATCTTTGGACAACGAAAGTAGTCTTTGATAAGCGCCAAGCAAGAGTGACGCTGGAAGGTTTACCATTGCTACGGCACAACCTGAGTTTCACTAGATATAGTGGTGCGGCAAGTGTTCACTGAGCTAATGGGGCTGAAGATGAAGGCCCCGGCCCTCGAATGACTGTTGGAACTGGGCAAAATCGTAGGCGACGAAGGCCACGCCGCCGGCTTGCTTTAGCTCGTTGAGAAACAGCTTCTGGTCGTCGCGCAGGGTGTCGCGGCCGGCCTTCACTTCGACGCCCACGAATACCCCGTCAGCGAGGCGAAAGCCGATGATATCGGGCACGCCGTTGCAGCCCTGGGGGTTCTTGCGCCAGCGGCCGGTGGCCTGGTCGTAGATGCCGCTGGTGTTCTGGCGCCACACTTTGAAGCCGTGGCGGGTGAGGTAGGCAATGATGGCGCTGGTTATCTCGCCGGCCTTCATCGTGCCAAAATCGAGGGGTAGCTGGTCGTGCTTTTGGGCAATCATGGGCGGGGCTAGTGGTCGGCGTAGAGGCCCCGGCCCGGCCGCGGCTGGGGGGCGGGCAGCTGGTTGGGAGCGAATAGCTGGCCCTGCACGAGCGAGGGCCGCACCTGATACAGGTTTTCGAGGTCGGCCAGCACGTCGCGGATTACCTGCTCGCGGTGGTCGGCGGTGCGCTGGCTAAGGCGGTTGGTGCGGACCCAATCGGGGTACACCCGTTCGCGGGTTTCCAGCTCGCGCCGTAGCTCGGTGAGGCGTTGCTCGGGAGTGGTGGGTTGCGGGTGGGGCATGGCGCTAGGGGGTAGGGCGGCGGTATTTCTCCAGGATGGCGCGGTCTTCGGCCCGGTTGCGCTGGTCGATGCGGCGCTGGGCCACGGGGCTGGGCTGCCAGTCGGGGCGGGGCTTGCGCTGGGTAGCCTTGCGGATGTTTGCCCGCTGAGCCTGCGCTTCTTCAGGCGTGAGGAGGCCGCGCCGGGCCTTGCCGTTGGTGATGGTCAGCGCGGTGCGGAGCGTTTCGGCGTTGGGGTGGCCGGGCGGAATCTGCTGGGCCACGTTGTCGAGCATCCGGGGAGCGGCTTCGCCCAACAGCCGCACGTCCTGGGCCTGCTGGCCGGCCCCGGCGGCTTTCTGGTCGAGGTGGCGGTTTTCGAGGTAGGCAGCTTTGCGGGTGAAATACTCCTGGATGAGGCGGTACAACGTGCTCACATCGAGCGACTGGTAAAACTTGGTGCCACTGGTGCGGGCCTCCTTCAGTGCCAGAATGATGTCTTTCAGGCTATCGTGGGTGTAGGTGTGGGCCAGGTTATCGGCCAGCTCCAGGATGTCGGCCGCGTCGGGCTTGTCGGGCACGCGCAGCGAGTCTACAAAGGCCCGCAGCACTACCACCAGCAGCTTCACCAGGACTGTTTCGCCTAGGCGGTGGCGCAGCTGAAACAGCTTGGGCGCGGCGGCGGCCTGGGCCACGGTGAGGCCCACCGACACCTCGGCCAGCAGGGCGCGGGCCTCGGGGCAGGGGGTAGCGGCCAGCTCACGCATCGTACTTGGAGCGGTAGCCAGTTGCAGCAGGCCGTGTTCCGGGGTCGGGGCTGGGCTGGCCGGGCTGGTAGGGCTGGGTACCGGGAGCGAGTTTGAGGCGGTTATCGGCAGCATCGTTGAGCATGAATCTGCGGGCGGTGGCTACCCAATCTTTTCGGCGGGGCGGAAGGCCGGTTTGCTTGTCTCTCCAAGTGTCGATGAGCTGGTGGTAGTGGCGCAGGTCGGTCAGCGCGCCATCGGTGCCCGCGAAGGCGGCGGTGAAGGCGGCGAAGTCGTAGATGGCCGACTCGCGGAACAGCACTTCGGGTAGGGGCGGCGGCCGGCGCGGCTCGTTGGCGCGGGCGGTGGCCGCTGGGCGGGTGGCCTCGGCCGGTACCCCTTCACCCAAATGCTTGACGCGCATTTTCTTTGGCGCAACTTTCTTTTTTGGGGCTGCGCCTGCCCCCGAGGAGTCCCTCGGCTGGCAATCGTCGGGCGAATCTTCGACCAGTCCTGAAAGCCCTTCGTTGGCGGGCGAAGCCTCCCCCATTTTTTTTTGAGGAGCGGCGGCGGGGCCGTTTACTTCTACAAGAGGTTTACTCTTATTACTTCGTTTATCATTTATAAGGAGTACTTGGGTCACTTCTGCCCCCGATGCGGCGGCTACCTGGGATACTTCCGGCCCCGGTGCGGGGTGGGTACCGGGGGCAGAGGTGGCCTGGGTAGACTGGTTTTCACCGGGGGTACTTGTGCCCCCGGTAGGGTCTTTTACCGGGGGCAGTTCTGCCCCAAGTAAATCCGACATGAAACAGCGGCTGGGCTGGTACTTCGACTTGCTGGGCTGGTAGGCCAGGAGGCCCCAGTTTTCGAGGTCGTAGAGCGTGGCCCGGTAGGTCTTGATGCTGCCGATGTGGGCGGCGCGCATCAGGTGGTTGTGGTCGAGGGCCAGCGACTCGGGGAAGCGGCCGGCGTTCCACTCAAAAAACAGCGCCCAGTACAAGCTGACGTGAAAGGGCGTGGCGGCGGGCTGCCGGGTCAGCTGGTCGTGGGCGGCGCGGGTGTGCTGGATAAAATTCATGGGTGCCCGGCCTGCGTGGTGTCAGTAGTCTGATAGATTGGGTGGGGTAGGCGGCCGGTTGGCGGGCGGCTCATGCGGCGGCCCGGTGGTAGCGCCGGGGGTAGGCATCGAGCGCGGACTGTTTGAAGCCCCACTCTTTCTCGTTGAGGCGCACGCCCTTGATGCGGTTTTTGCGGCGGGCCCGGCGTAGCGCCTCGGCCGACAGGCCGATGTAGGCAGCGGCCTGCTGCACGTTCAGCACCTCGTCGGGCGGGGTGGCGTGGGCTAGGGCGCGGGCGGTTTCGGCCTGCTCCAGGCGGTCAAGGCGGGCAGCGAGCTGCCGCCACTCCGTTTCGGGAATGATGACGACGTGCTGCATGGCTACCCGGCGATTTTGGCGCTGCGCTCCTTCACTTGCTCGCGGCGCTTGTGCTCGGCCTCGGCGGCGGTCAGGAAGGCTTCTACCAGCTCCTTCCGGCCGCTGCGGCCGTTGACGACCTGGTACATAGTGGAGCGGCTGACGGTGATTCCCTGCTCGGAAAGGGCGGCAATGGCATCCTTAACGACTGACTGGCCAGGACCTAGCCGTTCGAGCACCTTTTGCAATTCGGTGGGCTCTTTTGTATTTCTGTCCATGTTCGTGTGTATTCTAGTTGTAGTTGCGTACATTTGCTTTGGCGAGCTAGCCAAGACTGTACAAACATACACGCACCAAGGCGTAAGTATGGCACCTGAATACACTTTTTTATGGAAGCCACTGCCACTGTAACGGACCGCATAAAATCGCTATTGGGTCATTATAGCTTGAATGCCAATAGTGTAACCCAGAAATTGGGGTATTCTACTACGAGCAAAATGTACAAAATTTTGCAGGGAGCAGAGCCAAGTTTTCCTACTCTGGTCGATTTCTTGAAAACCTTTCCGGCCGTGTCGAGCGACTGGCTTCTATTGGGTCAGGGGGCGATGCTGCGTGAGGGCGCGAGAGCGGCCTCCGCCGGAGACGAGGTTGCTTCTACCAAAGTGGTCGCGCCGGCGAAGTATGAGACGAGTCACAGCGACGCGCTTAAAGTGCTGACGGTGACTGTGGACAAGAACGGGGAAGAAAATACGGTGCTGTTTCCGCGTGAGGCGCAGGCCGGTTACCCTTCCCGAATGAATGATGCGGTGTACCTCCAGGATATGACGCCCTACCACATCCCTGGCTTCGAGGGTGGCACTTACCGGGCTTTTGAGGTGGACGGGCTGAGTATGTCGCCCACCTTCGGCAACCGCGATATCGTGGTGTGCAGCTTCGTAGAACGTTGGCACCTGCTTAAGCCCTGGGAGTGCTACGTGGTAGTGACGCAGGAAAACCTGCTGCTCAAGCGCATTAGCGACGTTATCACGGACCGGCGCGGGACGGTGGAGCTGTTCTCCGACAATCCTGGCTACGACCCCTACCGGCTGCCGGTATCGGACCTGGTGCAGCTGTGGCAGGTGCGCGGCTACCTCTCCACGGCCGTGCCGCCCCGGCCCGACCGGCAAGGGCACGTTATGGAGCGCCTGCAGGAAGTCATCGAGTTGCTGGGCCACGACTACCACGAGGTACGGCGGTATTTGGAAGAAAGCGCCCAGGCCGCGGCTTCGCAGCAGAAGGCCGCGCTATCCTCCTAAAGTAGGTGTCAGGGGTAAACGCCCCCTATTACGCCCCCTACTAAAATAGAATCACTGTTACTTGTGCTGTAAGTGACTGATATAAAATAGTTTACCGAGTCTTCCGAGTTGTAAGTTTTGTCACCGTCTCTGGTACACAAAGAAGACCCGCTTGCACATGCTGCAAGCGGGTCTTCTTGCTTACTGGTAGCTAGGCCGCTACTTGCAGTAGTGGCGCAAGCACCGCCCACACGTTGGCGGCCAGCAGGCGCTGGCCGGCGGCGTTGGGGTGCACGCGGTCGGCTAGGTTGAGGTGGGGCTGGCCCAGCACGCCCGCTAGCAGTGAGGGTATTGATACCGCACCTTCGGCCTCGGCCAGGGTGCGAAACAGCCCGCCAAACTCCTGCGCGTAGCGGCTGAGGCCGGGCAGGCCCAGCGGCCCCAGGTCGAAAGGCACTTCCAGGCCCGCTAGCAATAGCTGCGCCGTTGGAAATTGTCGCCGCACCTCGGCTAGGATAGTGCGTAGGTTGGCTACCGTTTCGCGCACGGGTAGGCCCCGTAGGCCATCATTGGCCCCTAAGGCCAGCATAAATATATCGGGGGCCTGGCGGGCCAGCACTGAGGCTAGGCGCTGGCGACCGCCGGCACTGGTTTCGCCGCTCACGCCGTAGTTGAGGGCGCGGTAGGGGAGATGGGCCGCATTAAGCTTTTCCTGAATGCGGGCCGGGAAGCTATCGGCGGCCGGCAGGCCGTATCCGGCCGTGAGGCTGTCGCCAAAAAAAATAATGTTCTTCATAAAAAGCCGCCCCGCCACTCGGCTTCAAAAGCCAGCGGCGGGGCGTTCTAAAATTGTAAATCAAAAATAATCAGCGTATTACGTGGGCCGGGCTGCTGGGGATGGTTGTCAGCCCTCTGGCTATCAAACGCAGAAAAGACGCGGAAAATTTCGCTTTTTTGCTCAGGGCGCCAGCATGGTGAGGCCGAAGAAGAAGAGCAGCTGCACCAGGTACACCAGCGGCGCCAAGGCGTTGCGCTTGGGAAAGGGCGAGCGCACGAAAAGCGCCTGCGTGAGTAGGGCCAGCAAAAACCAGTCGCGGAAATTGCGCAGCGGCACCAGCTCGCCCGTCCAGTGCCAGAAGTCGTAGCGGCCGGCCACGGGCTCCATGCACAGGTCGAGGCCCACCATAAGCACGGCCCCCAGCAGCACCCGCACCAGGGCGGGTACCCGCACGTAGGTCATCAGCATGCCAGCTAAGTACGTGACCATTACCCAATTAAGGCCAATAAGCCAGGGCGTGCCCATGTACTTCGGCCCCAGCGTGGCCCCGTAGGTGTAGTGCCCAAACAGCAGCCCGGTGTTGGTGCCCACTATCTCGGCCACCATGCCCAGCAGAAATACCTGGGCCACAAAAAGCCAGAATACCAGGTTGCGCCCCGGTTGGAAAGCCGCGAGTAGCCCCAGCGTAAGTACCAGGGTAAGTGGCGTATAGGTGAGGTAAAACGACTTATCCTCGCTGAAAGCCAGCCCCACGAAGCCCGTGAGGTGAAACAACACTATCACCCCCTGCGCTATCCGCAGCCGCAGGGTAGAGGCGGCCGGGGACATGGGTAAATTTGAAAACTCCATATTTTATGAATTGTGAGTTATGAATTGCGAGGTGTGAATGAAGCCAGCGGGAAAGCAGCCCTCAATTCACACCTCACGACGCACAAGTCACAATTAATCAATTAGCTCGGCCACGATTTTGGCCGAAAGTAAACACAACGGAATGCCGCCGCCCGGATGCACCGAGCCGCCGCAAAAGTACAGTCCCGGCAGCCGGCCCGAAAAGTTGGGGTGCCGCAAAAATGCCGCCAGCGCATTATTGCTGGAGCTGCCATAAAGCGCACCCCCAAACGACGACGTATCGGCCGCGATACCGGGGGGCGTCCATACTTTTTCGGCCTTGATAAGGGGCTCTAGGTCAGTGCCTAATGTTTTGCTGAGCTTGGCCAGCACCACGCGGCGCGTGTGGGCGGCGAGGGTGGCCCAGTCCTGGCCCTCGTCGTGGGGCACGTTCACCATCACAAACCAGTTTTCGTGGCCGGCGGGGGCATCGGCGGGCGTTTTTTTGGAGGTGATGTTGACGTAGATGGTCACGTCGTCGGCCACGGTTTTTGCCTGAAAAATGGCGTCGAACTCGGCCTTGTAATCAGTTGAGAAGAAGATATTGTGCAGGTCGAGCTCGGCAAACTCGCGGGCGATGCCCCAGTAAAAGATGAGCGCCGACGACGAGCGCGGTTGGCTCAGGGTGCGCTCGGGGGCTGGCTGGCTGGGCAGCAGGCGGCGGTAGGTGGGCACCACGTCCATGTTGCTGACCACCTGCGTAAAGTCGTAGATATCGAGGTCGGTGCGCAGGCCCGTGATGAGGGAGCCGGCCGTCAGAATCTCGCGCACCGGCTCGTTGAACCGGAATTTCACCCCAAACTCCTCCGCCAGCCGGTGCAGGCTGCTGGCAATGGCGTAGATGCCGCCCTCGGGGTAAAACGCGCCGATGCCGTGCTCGAGGTGCGGAATGAGCGAGAGCGTGGCCGGCGCCTGGTAGGGGTCGGAGCCGTTGTAAGTAGCGTAGCGGTCAAAGAGTTGCACCAGGCGCGCATCCTGGCCAAACGCTTTTTCGTGGCGCGCGTGCATGGTGCCCGTGAGGCCCAGGCTAGGCAGGGCGGCCACGGCCTTCAGGGTTTCGGCGCTGAGGTAGGTGCCGGCTTTATGCAGCGACTTGTGCAAAAAGGTGCCCGCCGTGGCGTCGTAGGCCCGGCCGCTGCGGGCCAGAAACTGCGCCACGGCAGCGGCCGGCGTGCCCAGCTTCTCCTCAACCTCGGCGGCAAACCGGGCGGCGTCGGCCCAGGCGGTGAGGCGCGTGCCGTCGGCAAAAAAGTAGTTGGTGATGGGGTCGAGGCGCTCATAACGGAAGTAGTCGGCCGGGTCGCGGTGGGCCAGCCGGAAGACATCGTCCACCAGCTGCGGCAGCGTGAACAGCGACGGCCCCGCGTCGAAGCGGTAGCCACCGGGCAACTCAAACTGGTGCATTTTGCCCCCAAACGAGCCGCTGGCCTCAAATACCGTGACCGGGTGCCCGGCCACCACCAGCCGCGCCGCGGCGGCCAGCCCCGCCACGCCCGCGCCAATAATGGCCACAGGCTGACGGGTGGGCGAAAGTTTCTTTTTCGTAAACACTAGCTTACTAACCGCCAGGCCGGGGGGATAAGTTTGCCCCCGCCCGCCGAAAATACGCGCTACCTTCGCGGCGGTTTACTGCTGCTTCGATTTTTTATAAATCAACCAGCGGCCGGTTTTCGACTGCCCGCCGGGCGGCCGGAATGAAAAGGGAAGCGGGTGAAACTCCCGCACAGACGCGCTACTGTAAGTACCCACCCAGTGCCACCCCGCAAATTTCCATTGGCTTCGGCCGAGAAGGAGGGGATGGCATGGTACGAAGTCAGGAGACCTGCCGGCCGCCATTTGATGCTTCCTCCGCGCTTTGGGGCTCCGCATCAGGTTTGGCACGCCGGCGGGCCGGCTACTGCGCGCGCGGTGGCCGGGCCGGGCGTAGCTGGGTCTGAATGAGTGCTTTAGCAAGATAAGGGAAGGTGAAAAACAAGCGCCGTGGCCGCGTCACCTTTTCTTTTTCAGCCCCATGCCAGCCCTCGCCGACCAGATTGCCCGCGCCGAAACGCGCATCTTTAAAGCCGTTTTTCCGAACACCACCAACCACTACGATACGCTCTTTGGCGGGGCCACGCTCATGCTCATGGACGAGGTGGCCTTCATCACGGCTACTCGCTTCTCGCGCCTCAAAATGGTGACGGTTTCCTCCGATAAAGTGGATTTTACGCACCCCATTCCCGGCGGTACACTGGTCGAACTCATTGGTAATGTGGTGCATGTGGGCCGCACCAGCCTGCAAGTGCGCGTCGAACTGTTCGTAGAGCAGATGTACGCCGAGGGTCGGCTGCTGGCCGTAACCGGCTCGTTCACGTTCGTAGCCGTGGACGAGCAGCGCCGCCCCACGCCGATTAGGCCGGTGGAATAGTAGCGCGGACTTTCAGTCCGTGTCTGAGCCTCTTCGTGCAAGCCAGCTACTCGCGGACTGAAAGTCCACGCTACCTATTCTACCGCCAGCACGAGGCCCTTTAAATACGCGCCCTCGGGGTGGAACAAGCTCACTGGATGGTCGGCCGGCTGCGTGAGCCGGTGCAGGATGCGCGCCGGCCGGCCGGCCTCGATGGCGGCGGCCAGCACCGCGCCTTCAAACAGCTCAGGGCTAACTACTTGCGAGCACGAGAAGGTGAACAGTAGCCCGCCCGGCGCGAGGTGCGCAATGCCGGCCGCGTTGAGGCGCTTGTAGCCCATGAGGGCGGCGTGGCGGGCGCTGAGGTGCTTGGCAAACGCGGGCGGGTCGAGCACGAGCAGGTCGTACTCGGCCGAGTGGCTTTTGAGGAAGGTGAGCACGTCGTCGGGGTAGGCGGCGTGACGGTCGGCGTGGTGCGAAAGCTCGGCGTTGCGCTCAGTTAAGGCAATGGCTTTCTTGCTGCTATCGACGGAGTGCACCAGCTCGGCCCCGGCTTCGAGGGCGTATACCGAGAAGCCGCCGGTGTAGCAAAACGTGTTGAGCACGCGGCGGCCGGGCGAGTAGCGGGCCAGCAGGGCGCGGTTGTCGCGCTGGTCGATGAAGAAGCCGGTTTTCTGGCCCGTCTCCCAGTCGACGGCAAACTGGTGGCCGTTTTCGTGCACCAGGTGCTCCTGGCCGGTGCTTTCGCCGAAGAGGTAGCCGTTCTTGTTGTCGCCCACGGCGTGGCCGGGCGTGGTTTCGGCGCTCTTGTCGTAGATGGCGCGCAGCTTGTTGCCAAACACAACTTGCAGGGCATCAGCTATTTCGGGGCGGGCGCGGTACATGCCCACGCTGTGCGCCTGCACCACGGCCACATCGCCATACACGTCGATGATGAGGCCCGGCAAGCCGTCGCCCTCGGCGTGCACGAGCCGGAACACGTTGGTATCGGCCGTGCCCGTGAGGGCCAGGCGCTGACGCAGCGCGTAGGCATTGGCCAGGCGCTTCACCCAAAAATCGGGGGTCGGCAGCTCGGCTTCCGGCCCAAAATCGAGCATGCGCACCGCAATGGAGCCGCTGCCTGAGTAGTGGCCCACGCCCAGCAATTCGCCTGCCTGGGTCTCGATGCGCACGGCCGCGCCCTCGGCTGGCTCGCCCAGTGCGCGGGCAATGGCCCCCGAAAATACCCAAGGGTGGCGGCGGCGCAGGGAGTGGTCTTTTCCGTTTTTGAGGACGATGGTGGCGGGCATGGCTACTGAGTGTGAATTGCAGCTACAAAGGTCGTCATGCCGACCGTAGGGAAGCATCTCGCCCGCCTCGTTGCTAACCCCGGGGTTTACTGCCCCACGCGAGATGCTTTCTCGTGGTCTGCATGACGACCTTTTATCTTACTTAAACCAACGCCGATACACGGGTCCGCGCAACTTGAACTGCGCCCACATAGCGGGGTAAATCAGGAAATCGAGCCAGCGGCGGCCGGTGCTGAAGGTGATGTCCTCCACGATGACGCTGCCGCCGCCGCTGGGCGCGGGCTGAATGAGGTGGCGGTGCCGCCACTGCCGCAGCGGGGCGGGTAGGATTTGGCCTTCGTCTACGAAGTAGTGCGTGCCGTCGGGCAGCACGCCGTTGTCGGTGATGAGGGAGGTCCAGCGCCAGCGCTTGGGGCCAGCTTGCAGCTCGATGATAACCGTGTCGCCGGTGTTGGAGCCGTCGTAGCGAATGAGGTTCAGCTTCGGAAAGGGTGGGGCCAGGGCCACAAACAGCTCGCGGGTGAAGCCGGCCAGCACGGCGGCCGGCGGCTGGGCCACGTGAAAACGGAGGAGTAGGTGCATAGGAAAAAGGACGGGTGGCCCGCCGCGTTGGGAACCGGAGCGGTAATTTGGCGGGCCAGCCAGCTTCTTACGTACGCACCAGCGTTGGAAAAGTAAGCCGGCCCCCACCGGCACCCCCTGTATGTCAGACGAACGCACGCCCAGCTCCTCGCCCGGTCCGCCCACCGCCCTCCAGCAGCTGGAAGCCTCTTTGGCGGCTGGCCACCTCACGCCCGAGCTATTTGCCACGTTGAGCGCGCAGCTGCCGGCCGCCCCGGCTGCCCCTGTAATTCCGCCGGCTGCGCCGAAAGAGCGCACGTTTTCGCCCCGCGGCACCGACGAAGAATTACCGTCGCTGCTGGATATGTTCAACCAGCCGCCCGCCGCGCCGGTTGGCCCGCCGCCCGTGGTACCGCCTGCACCACCCGCCGCTGCGCCCGCGCCGCCTGCTCCCGCCAGTCTGCCCCGGTCCTCGGCGGCCGATGCGGCCGCCCGCCAGCTTATTGAGGAGCGGCTGGCGCAAATTCGCCAGCCGCCCGCCCCGCCCGCGCCTGCTTCCGCGCCAAGGCCTGCCCCTGTTTTCTATTCGGAGCCGCCCGCGCCCGTTTTCTACCCCACTAGCCCGGGGCCGGAGATGGCTAGCCCGCCCCCGGCCCAGCCCACGCCACCTCCGCCACCCCGGCCCAGTGCGCCGCCCGCTAAGCCAGCTTCTAGCAAGACGGGCGGATGGATACTGCTGCTACTGCTGGGCCTGGCCCTGGCGGGGGGAGTAGCATATTCCTTCATTCAAAACAGCCACCCCGACGAAGCCCTGAGTAGCCCCAGCCTACCCGCGGCCGATGCCGCGCCAAAGGAAACTGCTGCCCCCAAGCCTGCCAAGCAGACCAAAAAAAGCACTAAAAAGAAGCGCAAGAAGAAAGTAGCCGCTCCCAAAGTGGCCGCTACCGAAAGCGAGGCTGTGCCCGAAGAAGAGAGTATAGCGGCCAACCCACCGGCCGCCGCCGCCGCCGAGCCGGCCAGCGAAGCGCCCGCCACTACCCAGCGGTCGCCGGCCGCCGCGCCCGAAGCCGGCGACGATGCGGCCACCATCAAAATACGCGCGGTGATGGCCGCCTACTACGCCGACCTGTTTACGCCGCCGCTGCACGCTAGCCAGCACTTTGCCCCGCAGGTCGAGCGGCTCTACATTCAGCAAAACCTGACGCCCGCCGCCATCGATGCCGAGCTGGCCCGCAGCTTCTACCCCGAAAACCAGCAGGCCATTGCGCGCATCGAGCCGGGCACCCTGCGCGTGAGCGCGCCCGCCGCCGATGGCAGCCGCACCGCCACCTTCACCGAAACCATGCGCCTCTACCGGGTGTCGCTGAAAAAAAGGCAGCAACTGCGCACGAAAGTGCGCGTGCGCTTCAATGCCGATAACAAGATTGTGTATATGCGGCAGGAAAAGCTGCTGGCTAATACGTTTGAGTAGGCGCCGTTGGGTGGCGTTTGCCGGTCGGCCGGTGCGAGCCAGCCGACCGATTATCGTTGCTAAAGCCCGTTGCCAGTGTTGCGAGAATAGATTGGCTCAGCAATCAGCCCTGACTGGTTGTCCTTTTACAACCTGCTGCCTTCAACGGCAACCGGTCGGCCGGCTTGCGCCGGCGGACCGGGGCGGGCGCTACTTGCCTAGTGAGCCAATTTTGGGCTGAATCTGAATGATAAAGCGCTTGTTCTTAGCTTCTTCGCTGAAGCCGGTATAGCGGCCCACGCCTTTGAAGCCGCTGCCAGCGGCTACCAGCTCCAGGTTGGCGGGGAAGCGCAGGCCGGCGCTTTCCCAGAGGCGGATGACCTCCATGGCGCGGTTGTAGCTGAGCTGGCGCACGGCCGCGCCGTCGAGGTTGCGCGGGTCGGAATCGGGCAGGGTGGGGTTTTTGGCGGCGCGGCCTTCTACCACCACCAGGTACTGCACGTTGTCGGCGCGGTTGAGGGCTTGCATCTGGCGCAGCAAGAAGCGCCCGGCCTCAATGAGCGGCTGGCGCGCCTCGGCGGGCAGGTCGTAGCGCTGGGCCTTAAACTCGACCGGAAAATTGAGCTCGTAGCGTTTGTAGCGCTGGTTGTAAGCAAAGTAGCGCGGGTCCTCCAAGCGCTTGAGCGCGGCGCGGATTTCGTCGATTTTTTTCTTCTCCTTCAGCTGCACTTCCAGCCGCGCCTTGGCCTGCTCCAGGCTGGCCTGCTTATCCTGAAACCGCTTGTAGCTGAGCACAAACAGCACGAGCATGACCAGGAACAGGGCCGTCATGAGGTCCACGTAGCTGGGCCAAAAGAAGTCGCGGCGGTTGGGGTTCATGCGCGGGGCCGCGGGGGCTATTGCTTGTTCAGGCCCAGGGCTTTCTGGAGCCAGCTGCGCTGGGTGAGCTGCTCCAGCACGGCGTTGGTGCGCGTAACCTGCTGTAACAGTTGCTGTTGCAAGGCCGTGTCGCTGGCCAGCCGGCTTTGCAGGCTCTGGATGGCCTGGGCCGTTTGCTGGGCCTGGCGCTCTTGCAGCTGGTTGAGCAGTTTCTGCTGCGCCGGTAGCTCACTAAGAGGCTATCCGAATAGGGAAAAATCAGTTGTATTTTAGGGGTATGGCTACAGTTCAAGAATTTCGCATTTCGGACACGCTTTGGGCGCGGTTGTCCCCTCATTTGCCCGTCCACGTGCCCA
>NZ_JASITD010000028.1:0-47839 GCF_030063445.1 Hymenobacter sp. H14-R3
CCTTGGGCACGTGGACGGGCAAATGAGGGGACAACCGCGCCCAAAGCGTGTCCGAAATGCGAAATTCTTGAACTGTAGCCATACCCCTAAAATACAACTGATTTTTCCCTATTCGGATAGCCTCTTATTGATATGCGGTAGCAGGCCCTAGCGGCCGCGCAAGCGGGGAGATGCCGGAGCCACCTCAGCCAGCAGAGGCGCGGCCACCAGCGCTGGCGCTTGCCAAACGGGGGCTGCCAGCGTCGCGCCAGGCGCAAAGTAGGCCGCTGGCCGCTCGCTACGGCAGCCGGCTACCCAACTGGCCGCTAGTATCACTCACAGCCAAAAAAATGCGCGCATAGAGAAGTTGTTTTGCCTGCTCACGCACTACTTGGCCGGTTTAGTACTGGTCTTTTTCCCACCGCTCAGCAGCGAATAGAGCAAGAACAGCACCACCAGCCCCGCCGCCGTGTAGCCCAGCGCCGTGAAAAAGCCCACGCTGAAAATCAGGTTCACCAGCGCTGCCAGGCCGGCGAGCACGCCGAGTATCACGCCAATAAAAAACAGCGCCACCCGGCCCAGCCCGTTTTCAGCCGCGCCCTCGGTGGCGTGCCGCCGCCGCAGGTGCTGGCTCAGCTGCCGGCTGGCCTGCGTAGGTACAGATAAAGTAGATAACGCCTTAGTGGGCAATGTGTTAATAGCATCTGCTAAGCGGTGTGGGCGCAGTTGCCTGGTGGGTTTTGGTGAAGCTGCTACCGTGGCCGGCGCTACCGTTTCGGTTGGGGCGGGGAACGCTGTAGCTGAGGTAGTTACAGGTATCTCAGGAGCCATAGCCACCGACGTAGCCGGGGCCTGCTGAAACTGGAATACTACTTGCTCGCCGCGGCAGCCCGCCAGCAGCAGCGCCGGCACCAGGAATACGATTCTTCTCATAACGCCTTATACTCAGAAAGCCCGAATAACGTCGGCAATAAGCACGCAGGCCTCGCGCAATTCGCTTTCAGTAATGACCAGCGGCGGCGCAAACCGGATGATGTCGCCGTGAGTGGGCTTGGCCAGCAGGCCACGCTCCATAAGCATTACGCACACGTCCCAAGCGGTGCGGCCATCGGCGGCGGGCTTGATAACCACGGCGTTAAGCAAGCCCTTGCCGCGCACCAACTCGATAAGCTCAGGCCGCTGGGCCTGTAATTTTTTCATTTCGGCCCGAAAAATAATGCCTAGCCGAGAAGCATTTTCAGCCAGGTTCTCGTCAATTAGCACGTCTAGTGCAGCCTGCATTACGGCACAGGCCAGTGGGTTGCCACCAAACGTAGAGCCGTGTTGGCCGGGCTTAATAGTCAGCATAATGGCATCATCGGCCAGTACGGCAGACACCGGGAGCACACCGCCGCTCAAAGCCTTGCCCAAAATAAGCACGTCAGGATGCACGGCCTCGTGGTCGCAGGCCAGCATCTTGCCAGTGCGGCCCAGCCCGGTCTGAATTTCGTCGGCCACAAACAGCACGTTGTGCTGGCGGCAGGCCGCCGCCGCCTGCGCCAGATACCCGATGGCTGGCACCATCACACCGGCCTCGCCCTGAATAGGCTCCACCATAAAAGCGCAGACGTGCGGGTCCTGCAACGCAGCTTCCAAAGCCGGAATGTCATTATATGGAACTACCTGGTAGCCAGGCACGTAGGGGCCGAAGCCACCCGTGCTGTCGGGGTCGGTACTAAAGGAGATAATGCCCGTGGTGCGCCCGTGAAAGTTGTGCTCGGCCACCACAATGCGCGCCATATTGGGCGCAATGCCCTTCTCCTGGTAGCCCCACTTGCGGGCCAGCTTGAGGGCCGTTTCCACGGCCTCGGCTCCCGAGTTCATCAACAAAGCTTTGTCGTAGCCAAACAGCTCGCAAATCTGCTTCTCGGCCGCGCCCAGCCGGTCGTTGAAAAATGCCCGCGAGGTGAGCGTCAGCTTCTGCGCCTGCTCAGTCAGCGCCCCGATAATGCGCGGGTGGCAATGCCCCTGATTCACGGCCGAGTAGGCCGACAGAAAGTCAAAATACTGGTTGCCAGCTACATCCCATAGGTAAGTACCCTGGCCGCGCTCCAGCACCACGGGCAGCGGATGGTAATTGTGGGCACCGTATTGGTCTTCGAGCTGCATCAGCTCCGCGGCGCGGGTGGTAGTAGGGGTGGGGGCGAGCATAGGGGGTGGGCGTAAGGAAGTAGTGGAGTTAAACTACTCAAAATTACAAACAAAGCGGCGGCGGGTTTGGGTCAGGTGTGGCTACTTCTACCTTTGCCGCTCCTCTTTAGTTATTAGCCCTATGGAAACGCTGCACCACCCCGACGCCCCGCAGGCAGTTGGCCCTTATGCCCAGGCCATTGTGGCGGGCGGCCTGGTATTTTGCTCGGGCCAGACGCCGCTGGTGCCCGCCACCATGCGCATCGAAGCCACCACTATCGAAGCCCAAACCCACCAAGTGCTCGCCAACCTGCGCACCGTGCTCTCAGCCCGCAACCTGGGCCTAGCTGATATTGTGAAGACCACCGTTTTCCTGAAGAATTTCGCCGACTTTGCCCGCATGAATGCCGTGTACGCCGACGTGTTTGGCGCGCACCGGCCGGCGCGCACCACCGTGGAAGTATCGCGGCTGCCGCTCGATGCGCTGGTCGAAATCGAGTGCATCGCCGCCCTATCCAATGGCCATTGACCCCCGCCTCGCCGCCTTTGCCGCCCTGCCGCTGCAAGCCGGCGACTTCTACAATACCCCCGAGGGCTACCTCGTTTTTACCGCGCAGTACCACCGCCGCCGGGGCTTTTGCTGCGGCAACGGCTGCCGCCACTGCCCCTATAAGAAGGCGAAGCCACAATAAAGAGGCGGGCAAAACGGCCGTTGGGAGCTCTCCCAAATGCCTCATTCCTCCTTCTCAATTGTTTCGCAATTTGGTATTTGGCTGAAAATTGCCGATATTTGCGGCCCGTTTCGGAATAGCATCATCTAACCCTTCGATATCATGGCCCGAGTTTGTGATTTGACCGGCAAGCGCACCCGCGTTGGTAACAACGTATCGCACGCCAACAACAAAACCAAGCGCAAGTTCTACCCCAACTTGCAGAAAAAGCGCTTCTACATCCCCGAGCAGGATGCTTGGGTAACGCTGAAAGTAGCTGCCTCCACTATCCGCACCATCAACAAGAATGGCATCATGGCCACCTTGAAGAAGGCCAAGGAGCAGGGCTTCATCGTCTACTAGTTGCCGCTTTTCGCTTAGGGAAGGATTTTTTTTCGGGACTGCCACTAAAAAAAACGATGTGCCTGGCACACCGCCTTTTTAGCGTGCAGCAGGCAGGCCGACAAGGCTTTGCGATTTTTCAAAAAAAGCCGTACCTTTGCAGTCCTAAAATTAAAAATTAATCCCCCTCCCGTCACGATGGCCAAGAAAGGAAACCGGGTGCAGGTTATCATGGAATGCACCGAGCATAAGACCTCGGGCATGCCGGGCACCTCGCGCTACATCACCACCAAGAACCGCAAGAACACCCCCGAGCGCATCGAGTTGAAGAAATTCAACCCGATTCTGCGTAAAATGACTGTTCACAAGGAAATTAAATAACCTGAGTCATGGCTAAGAAAGTAGTAGCAACGCTGAAAACCGCCACGGGCAAAGACTGGGCGAAAATCATCCGCGCCGTGCGCTCGGAAAAGACTGGTGCCTATACCTTCAAGGAGGAAATGGTACCCGTTGACAAAGTACAGGAAGCATTGGCTAACAGCAGCAAGTAAGCTGCCCAGCCGCTGATGAAGTAAAAAAGTCCCACCTTCGTGGGACTTTTTTCGTGTTATACATTTTCGTCAGGCTCCGCGTGACGTCCTTTTTGCCGGTAGTATGGGTCTCTTCGACTTTTTTAAGAAAGACAAGGAAAACAAAGAGCAGCAGCAGGCGCTCGACGAGGGCTTGCAGAAGACCAAAACCAACTTCTTCGACCAGCTCAGCAAGGCCGTGGTGGGCAAAAACACCGTGGACGAGGCCGTGCTCGACGACCTCGAAACCCTGCTCGTGCACGCCGACGTAGGCATCGACACCACGGTGAAGGTTATCGACCGCATTGAGAAGCGCGTGGCTCGCGACAAGTACGTGAGCACGAATGAGCTCGACCGCA
Source organism: Hymenobacter sp. H14-R3 (assembly GCF_030063445.1). Lineage (GTDB taxonomy): Bacteria > Bacteroidota > Bacteroidia > Cytophagales > Hymenobacteraceae > Hymenobacter. The sequence goes on from NZ_JASITD010000028.1 coordinate 4,129, forward strand.
TTTTGCGCGAAGAGATTGTGGCCCTGCTCGATGCGAATACGGAAACCACCGGCTCGCGCGCTATCCTCGACCGGCCCGATAGCCCCGGGCACCCCTTCGTGATTATGGTGGTGGGCGTGAATGGCGTGGGCAAAACCACCACCATCGGCAAGCTGGCGCACCGCTTTCACAGCGCGGGCAAGAAGGTGGTGCTCGGCGCGGCCGATACCTTCCGGGCCGCCGCTGTAGAGCAGCTTATTGTGTGGGGCCAGCGGGTGGGCGTGCCCGTTATCTCGCACGGCATGAATACCGATCCCGCCGCCGTGGCCTACGACGCCGTGCTGAAGGGCGTGGAGATGGGGGCCGATGTGGTTATTATCGACACCGCCGGCCGCCTGCACAACAAGGTGAACCTGATGAACGAGCTCAGCAAAATCAAGCGCGTGATGCAGAAGGTGATTCCCGAGGCCCCGCACGAAGTGCTGCTGGTGCTCGACGGCAGCACCGGCCAGAACGCCTTTTTGCAGGCAAAGGAGTTTACCCGCGCCACCGAGGTGTCGGCGCTGGCTATCACCAAGCTCGACGGCACGGCTAAGGGCGGCGTGGTTATCGGCATTTCGGACCAGTTCAGCATTCCGGTGCGCTACATCGGGGTGGGGGAGAAGATGACCGACTTGCAGCTGTTCGACCGGCACACGTTCGTCAACTCGCTGTTTAAGAAATAGAGTTTACAGCGGTAAAACGCGTTCCGAGAGCGCCTGGTAAACTACCGGGCGCTCTCGTGCGTTGGGAGGCTTTCTACTGCTCTACATCATGCGCATTCTCTACTTTGGGCTATTGGCTGGGGGCCTGCTGGCCGCCTGCAACTCCAATACCGATACCGTTACCCTTATTCCCAACGTGCCGGTGAACGTGCAGCTCGACCTGCTCGACCAGCAGAACCGCGCCCTGCGCTTCGATAACGGCGTGGTGACCATCATGCCCGGCGGCGTCAATGGCGGGGGCGTGAAGGGCATCTACGTGGTGCGCCAGAACGCCACCACCTACTCGGCCTTCGAGCGCAACTGCCCCTACCAGCCCCTGAACGCCTGCGCCACCGTCACGTTGGACCGCAGCTCGCGCCTGTTTTTCCGGGATAGCTGCTGCACGTCGCAGTTCAGCCTTCAGGGCCAGGTAACGGGCGGCCCATCAGCCCGCTCGCTGCGCCAGTACAGCACCAGCCTCAGCGGTAGCTTGCTGACAATCACGAATTAAGAAGTTTTTTGCGTAAAAAGCGCAGTAATTTTTACAGAAAGTTTGCGTAATCAAAAATAGCCTTCCTATCTTTGCAGCCCGAAAGCGCCGGTTTCGGGATAGAAAAGCTTCCTTAGCTCAGCCGGTTAGAGCATCTGACTGTTAATCAGAGGGTCCCTGGTTCGAGCCCAGGAGGGAGCGCTATTACTTCAAACGCCACTGTAAATCAAGTATTTACAGTGGCGTTTTTGGTACTGTGCCCCTCGCTGTGTCTTTTAACATGGAAAACCAAGAGAAAATTGAGCGCCGCACCTTCGGCGGGGCTAACGCCATGGATGGCTACGCGGGCTTCCGGGTGGGCCAGAGCTACCAGCTGCGCTACACGGTGCTGGAGAGTGGCGAGGTGTCTATCGAGCTTGACCACGCGCAGGAAGGGGTGGGGCCGCTGGTGATGCCCTTCGCACAATTCAAGACCTGGTTCACGAAGGACTGATGCCATGCCGGCCCAAAACTGCCCGGCGCCAAAAGATTCGGGCCAGCCTGCCCCAGCGGTGCGCCGCCTGTGGGGCTGCCGACCGGCTGCTCACGCTTGACCACATTATTCCGAGGGTGTATGGGGGCGGCAATGAGCTGGCAAACTTTCAGCTGCTGTGCCAGAGCTGCCACGACGAAAAAAGTAAGCGCGAGGTGCGTCACTGGCACCCCGCTGCCAACCAGCGCGCTGGCGACCGGCTACGCAAAAAAGTTAATACAATCCAGTTGCCAGCCTGATTAGTGCTAGTTATCTTAGTAGAAACTTTAATTTCTACTTATGGCTACGAGTACGCAGAAAGAATGGGAAGAGTCGCCGACCTATGATGAGGTGGTTGACGCGGAATTTGAGCAGGGTGCCGACCCTGAGTATGATGAGAGCCGGCAGGCCGAATACGATGAGCAAGCGCAGCGGGACTTTGGCGACGATGTGGCTGACCCGGATGCAGACGATGGGGGTAGCCAGGACTGGCGCGCCCGCAAGCAGAAATAGAAAAAGCCCAGACCGCAAGGCCTGGGCTTTTTATTTGGACATTAAATTGCACGACACGCTCAGCGTAGTATAATTATTAGATAGCAGGTAGCCAGAAAGAGCACGAGCGAGATGCTTCGGCATGCCCACCAGGTGCGAGTGAGCATGCGGCGTAGATAGTCGTTGGCGTAGCTCTGCTGCACGTATTTGGCCAGATTATTTCCGTGCCTAGCCTCTTTCCACGCCGCTGCGTCAGGCCACGAGGCAGAATCAGGGCTGGCGTAGAACTCGCTCAGGTCGGTGCGGCCGGCGGCGATGCGGGCCAGGTTGAGCAAGGGGGTGAAGTAACGGGCGAAGTAGCCAGCCAGCAGTGCCAGCAATCCCACGCTGGCCAGCAGGTAAGGCAGCCTGCCGCGCGGGGCCAGTGGCAGGCCCGCCACCAGCACCAGACCACCCGCCACCAGGGCGCGCACGTTGCCGCGCCGCTGGTGGTAGCCTTTTCTGAGGTCATCAGCCGCACCGTTGGCCGTGATGTCGCGGTCGTTCAGCTTTACTTCGCTGGCTGTGAATCGCCTCCACAGCAGGAAGGCAGCTAGCCAGGTGAAGGGCAGCAGGTAGGCGAGCCAGGCCATGCTAATGCCCGCCAGCACTATCAGAAATGAATTTGCCCGTGCGGTACTTCGTGATGCCCAGCCACAGGCCAGCTACTACGGCGCCTGCGCCACTGGCGAAGCCCCAGCCGCTACCAGGCTGAACAAACGAAAGCACTAGGGCGATGAGCGCCAGTACTAGAATAAGGAGGGGTACGTACTTCATGGCAGAAAAAGAAAAAAAGGTTAGTGAGACAGAAAAAGGGCAGCCTCGCGCCCACGGCGGGCCTCAATTGCCCGGTTAGGCTGGCCGTTCACATTGCGCCAAAGCTTGAAAGCGGCCGTGAGGGCGGCGGCATCCTGACTGCCGGCGTTGACGAGACGCAGCAGGGAAGACTTTTGCAGCGCGCCCGCACCCAGGTTGAAGGCAAATGACACCAGGGCATTGAACTGCGACTGGTTGAGGGCCACCCGCACCAGGCGGTGCACGGCCGCTTCGAAGCGGGCCAAATCCTGGGTGAGCAGGCGCTGGCTGGCCTCGTGGGTGAGGGTGCTGGCCGGGTACACGTCGGGCCCGGTGTGGCCGACGCCCATGGTGAGCACGCCGCCCGCGTCTTTATAGGTGTGCAGGATTTCGCCTTCCTCCTTGGTAAGGAAGGCCCGCCCGGCGGCATCAACTGTTAAGTGATTCATCGGATAGTGAGGGTTATCGGCTCGCCGGCCGTAATGGCGTTTTGCATGCGCTGAAACAGGCGGTCGAATGCCAGGCGGCTACTGGTGACCATGGTGCCGCCTGCGGCAATGGCCAGGCCCGGCAGCAGGCAGCCCTCGGTGTCGGTGGCGTAGTTGCCGGGGTGAATGCGGATGCCGCATAGGCCGATTAGTCGGCCCCCAAAGAAGGTTTGCTTGCCGGGCATATCGGAGAGCAGGGGCAGCACTCGTTTGAAGCGGGTGCTCAGCGAGAAGTGCACCTGGTAGGTGCCGGCGGGAATGGCCGTCTGGCCGAAGATTTTCGGCTGGCCCTGCCCCCGCACCACATCTTCCATGCCCACGCAGAACGGGGCACCATCGACGTACCAGGCGGAAAGGGTGCAGCCCTTCTCGCTCGGCTTGCGGATAATGGAGATAACCACGGCTAAAAGAGGCTTTTCTTACGCCACCACACAACGCCCCCGATTACCCCGCCAAGCACTACCACGGCCAGCACCTTACCCAGCGGCTGGGCAAAGGCCGCGGCGATAGTAGCCCCCACACCGGGCGGCTCCACATCGGCTTTCGTCTGGCTGGTGGTATTGCCGTCCCCATTCGTAGCCGCCAGGTTGCCGGTGCCCACCGTGTTCTGGCTCACGCTGTCGGAGCCCACCACCGCTGGCCCCGCCTTCTTTTCCACGACACTGGCTACGGCGCCGTCGCCGGCGGCGACCGTGGCTTTCTTGCTGGCTACGGTCGCGTCGCCATACACAATCGTGCAGCCTTTGCACTTGCGGGGCACCACCGCCGGCGCAGCCTTGGTGCGGGCGGCCGCGCGCTGAAACTGCCGCTGCCAGCGCCGCAGAATGCGGCCCTGTTTGCGGTAGGACTGGGCCGGGGTTTTGCCGCGGGCGTCGAAACTGGGGGGCGGGGCAATGGTGCTGGGGCGCGCCTCGTAGGGCGGGCCGCCATTGGTGGGCCGTGCCTGGTTGAGCAGGCTCACCACGTCGGTGGCGGACGGGCGCAGCGGCGTAAGCTGGCGCTGGGCGGCGCAGCTGGCCAGCGCCAGCCCGGCGGCCAGGAGAAGGAAGTGTTTCATGTTGCAGAAAAAAGGATGGTGACAGAATCAGGACTGGCCGTCGAGGTTGACGTTTTGGGCCGTTTCGACCGTTACCTCAGCGGCCGGGGCAGGCGGCCTATCAGCCAGGATTTTCGCCTTTGTTACAAAGGCATCGATGCCCAGGCCAGCGGCGAGAAACAGCAGGGTCGGGCTCCAGATGTACTCCGGTGGCCAGCGTCCCCATACCCAGCCGATGGGAAAGGCCGCCACCACGATAGCGGCAACGCCGGCAATGGTGAGCAGCTTGCCGTCAGGGGTGCCGGTGGCGTCGCAGAAGGTGCTCTTAAAAAAGTCGGACAGTCTCATTACATGCTGTAGCTAAACTTATTGGCGTATTCCTGAAGCAGGTGTTCCATGTCTGAGTCGAGCAGCCGCGTCGGGCCCTGGTGGCTTTTGGGCAGCGTACTGGCCTGGTCAGGCCGGTAGACTTCGCAGTCGCGCCAACTCAGCACGTACATGCCGATGATGCCCATCTCCGGACTTCCGGGCTTAATGGGCCGGCGCACAAACACGGCAATCGAGCTATCGTAGCCGCGCTCCTGCATCATTTTATTTACCTTCCAATCGTCGCAGCGCTCGGCCCAGAGCAGCAGGTAGGGCTGTAATTCGAGCGCCGTAATGGTGCGCGGAATGTCCTGCGCGAATACCATGCGCTCCGTATCCATGTAGCGGGGCAGGCCCTGCTCTACCGCCTCGGCCTGCATCACGAACTTGTCAATGCCTTCGCCTGAGCGCAGGTACTCGCCGTTCTGACAGCCGTACACGCTCACGTGGTCGCAGTCGACGCGCACGCGCAAGGCCTCGGCCGCCTGCTCCAGAATAATGGCCTTCTTGGCCTTGCGTACCAGGTCGGCCCCGCTGGCTGGCTCCTTGCTGCTGCGCTTGAGGCGGTCGGTGAGCTGGTCGAAGAGCTTACTGGCAAATTCCTCGACCGGCTTTTTGAGCAGCCAGGCAAAGAAGGCCAGGATGCCGAGCACAATGACTACGCTCACCGGCATTGTCTCCAGCCAGTGCACGTACCAGGGTGCTGGGTCGTAAGTAATGGGTGGAGCGGCAGGCACGGCTTAGGCGTTGAGTTCCTGGGTGATTTGGTGCAGGCGGTGCTCCACGATGCGCAGCTGCCGCCGCAGGCTTTTTTCTTCGCTGGCCAGCTCCTTGCGCGTGTAGGGTCGCGTGGTGAACGGCACCGTTGTTAGGGTTTGGCCGCCAGCGGCGACCATTTCGCGGGCGGGCGCGGGCAGCTTTGCCAGGGGCTTGATGGTGAGCGAGCCGGTAGCAGAATACCCCACGGCGGGCCGCTGAAAAGGGAGGTTGCGGAGGGTTGACGTGAGCATGATTAGCGACGATAAAAGGAGGGATAATTCTCATCGGGCCGGCGAATGCCCTGCACCACGACAGAGGGCGCGCGGCCGGCCGCCGGGCCACCGCAGCAGGGGCTGGCCACCGGGTAGAAGGTGCCGAACTCCGAGCCATTGGCCCGCAGCCACTTGGTTAGGCTCACCTCGTAGCTGAGGGCCTCCCCGTCGTAGATGTTGGCTTGCCGGGCCAGGTCGCGGCCATCGGCCGGCTGGCTGTACTGGCTGGTTTTCACGGCAAAGCCATTGGAAACTGCCGTCTGCTGGGCAAACGGCATGTAGCGCGCCATCGCGGCGCTGGCCACCACGGCCACGGCCTTGGTGCGCAGCGTGCTCCAGGGGAATGCCAGCGGCGCGGGGCTGGCCAGGTCGGCAGCGCGCTCGGCCGCTACCAGGCGCAGCAGCTCGTTGGTCAGCCCATCCGGCAGCAGCGGCCGCAGGCGCTGACGCTGGGCGGCCAGGATGTGCGGCCGCAGCCGGTCGATGTCGAGCGACTCGGCCAGGTCGGCGAAGTCGGCGAAGTCGCTCTTATTAAGGAGTAGCGTTTCCATCGGTAGTAGAAGAGGTGTCCGGTGCGCCATCGACGAGCAAGCCGATGAGCGATAGTTTTTGCTTCTGGCTCATAGCCCCTAGCACGTTGTTGGCTACCAGCGGGGAGAGCGAGTTAATGGCCTTCAATACCTGCTGGGCCTCGCTTTCTTCCGCCACCTCAGCCACCGCGGCCAAACTCAGGTTCTCAATCGAGTAATCGTCCGACGGGCACAGGGGTACGTCGGGCTGGTCGGGCCGTTGAAAGGTGGCAAACACGGCCGTTAACGTGCGCTCGATACTGCGCTGGTTGGTGTTGACCACCATGTTCTGCACGTAGAGCGTGGCATCCTCCATCTCCTGGCTACTGCCCAGCTTGCCGGCCGTGGCCTCGCCGTAGAGCAGGCTCGGAATCTGGAACACGGCCCGGATATCCGCCTTCAGCGCCTCGCCATCGGTGGCGTACCGCTTGCTGGCGTCGGGTGCCGAGATGGTTTTGATATCCGGTGTAAGGTCTTTGCTGTCAGCGTAGAGCAGCATAATGCGGTCCCCATCTTCGCCGACGAAACCGCCATACTTCAGGGCGTTGGCGGCCATTACTTCCAGCGTGGGGCTACTGCTGCCGTACTCGGTGATGACGGTTTTATCGGAGTAGCCGCTTTTGATATCAGTGCGCCGGCTGCGCTTCAGGCGGGCCTCGGTTTCCATATCGACCTCGACCGGCTCGTACACCTGTTCGGGGTAGTAGCCGGCCTCGTCGAGCCAGGAGCAGTACACCTCCCCCGGGTAGGCTTCGGGCCCACCGGGCCACGAGGCCAGGCGCTCAGCCCGCTGCTCAGCCGGCTCCCTGGGGTCGAACACCAGGTGCAGGGTAGGCTTGGCGGCTTTGGCCTTGCTGCCCGGCACCTTGGGGTGCAGCTGAAAAACGTAATCTATCGTGCCATCGTCGAGCGGGATGCCCAGCCGCACGCTCTCGGCCGCCAGGTGGTAAACGGAATAAGGATTGCCCAGCAGGTTGAGATTGATGAGCAGCGCGTGACCGCTGAGCTTGCTTTCGCGGTCGGCCAGCAGCTTGAGCAGCGCGTCCATGGTCTGGCCGCGCGGGTTGATGAGAGCCTGGTAGAAGTCGATATCCTTCAGGCCGTTGCCCTCGATGAATTTGGCCTTGGTGGTAGCGCAAACTTTCCCCGTGCCCGAGTTCGCCAGCAGGGCCAGCAGCTGCTGGGGGCGCTGGTCATCCACGCCCCAACGCACGTAGTCGCGGGTATCGACGACGCGGCGTTTGGGGGCGGGCTCCAGGGCGGTGATTTGCTGGCGGAAAACGGTCACGGGGAAAGGCTACTTAAAACTTGAGACCGTCAGCAGTCGGGTCAATAGTTGTATTGCTGGTGTCGCGGCTGTTTGGGTAGGGATAAGGCGTGCCCAACTCCTTCAGGTTCTGGCCCAGCCACATCACGGCTTCGTCCAGCTTAGTGCGCACCAGAGAGATTGGGCGATTAGCTGGCAGCGCTTTTACACGCTGGATAATCGCGTCCAAATCCACGCGCAATTGCTTAGTTTCAATGATTTGCTCTTCCATTTCTTATTCAGAAAATCAAGTGGAATAATGACCCGCCCCGTGATTTTCACGGGGCAGGCGGAAACTATTCGGGGTCTTGCAGGCTGGCGCGGTGCTCCGCGATGGCGTCGCGCAGCTGGTCGTTGGTCAGGCCGGCGGCTGGCTCCAGGCGCAGCTCCACGCGGTAGGTGTCGAGCAGCTGCTCCTTGTTCATGCGCGAAAGGCGCACGGGCTGCTCGTCGTGCTCGTCAATCACTTCCAGGTGGCCAGTAGTCACTTCCACGCCGTTGGTCAGCGTCTGCGTTTCCACTACCGCTTCCGTTGCCGGCGCTTCAGCACCGCCGGCGCTGGCCGTCAGGCTGGGCGTGGCGTTGTCGGCCGGAGCGTGCTGCTGAGCGGCATCAAGCCAGGCCTTTTCATGAGCGGCATCTACTTCGTTCTGGCGGCGCTCCGATTCATCGAGCAGGGCGGCGGCTAACTTGGCGTAGTCGAAGCCGGCGGGCGCGGCGGGGGCCGGATGCTCGGCTTTCTCAGCCTGCTTTTCAGCCGAGGCCTGGGCGGGCGTCAGCGGCTGCTCATCCTCGCCTTCAGTAGCGGCGGGGGGCAGCACGGCAAAGTGGGCGGCTGCATCCGGGTCGGCCTTGAGGATGTCGCGGGCGGCCTTATCGGTCAGGTTGGCGTTGGAGTAGGCCACGCCCAGGCCGTGGGGGGTGTAGATAAGCTGGTCGCTGTGGAAGCGCGCGGTAACAGTGGACTTTTTCACGTTGTCGGAAAAAATGGTGGAGGAAGAATCTTGTTGGTCAGCCCAGCGCTTGATGGCGAAATAGGCCGTACCCAGCTCATGGCGACAGGTCTGGCACACGGCATCCCGGCCGGGGTAAAGGGCGGCGTGTACGCTGGCCACCTCGGCCGGGCGGGCCGAATAGGGCCCGGCAGCTACCAGCTGCCGGGCCCGGTCGAGTAGCTCAGCCACTAGGCAGCGTACAGCGCCTCGAAGGCGGCGAGCGTAGCCACGGGGTCTACCAGGCCGTCGGGCGTCATGACGGCGAAGAAGTCGGCCAGGCCCTTCTCCTTAGTGCTGGCCAGCGTGATTTCGGGCGCGCCACCGGTATCGGCATTGGCCGAGTCGGTGTCGTTCTTGGTGGCCGTGAGGCCGGCGTTGAGGCCGTACACCAGGATGTTTCCGTTGTTGTCGCGCACCACCGACACGGTTTTGTCCTTGGCCAGGTCCTCGGCCGTGGCGTAGTCGGCGGGGGCGGCGGTGAAGGCCACCATATCCACCTCGTGGGCGTAGGTGGGCGAACCGTATTTGCTGGGCGTCATCTTGGCGCGCGCCACGTTGCTTTCGCCTAAGCCCTCGAAGACGTAGCCCTTGGTGCCCTGCTTCATGGTGATGGTCACCAGCTTCGGGTTGAGCGCATTGCGCACGTAGCTGGCAATGTCAGCCTTGCGCAGCTGCACAAGAGTTGTTTGCAGCCCGCCGGTAGCGGGCTCGCAGCCGGCGGCGATGCCGCGTTTTAGTTTACCGCAATCAAGGGCCATAACAGTAGCAGAAAGAAGATGAGAAGAAAAAAGGCCCAGCCGGTTGGCCGGGCCTCTAGTGGTTGCTTGGGGGAGGTGCGGGCCTAGAAGGCAGCGCGGGTGAGGAAGGGGCGCATCACCTTGGCATCCATCTTCCAGTTGCCGCGCATGTGGGTGAACTTGCTCTCGCGGTTGAACCACGACTCCACTTGCGTGGCCTTGTCGTAGGAGTCGAAGCCGAGCTGCATGTTGGCGTTGGTGGTGAGCACCGCGCGGTGGGGCAGGTTGATTTTGCCGGCGATGTCGAAATCCTCCATCAGGATGTCATCCCATTCGGCCACGGGCACGATGACCACGTTGAGAAACTTGGGGCCCACCAGGCCGGTCACCTGTAGCTCCCAGCTGGTTTCGAGCTTGTCGTTCGACATGCGGTAATCAGCCCAGTTGTCGGCAATCGACTGCGTGCACTGAATGGTGGGTACGCCGAACTTGCCGCTCAGCAGCCGGCGGTCAGCGCCGCGAATCAGCTTCTGGAAAATCTGAAGCGACTCGCCCGGGGCCAGCTGCTGGTCGGCCGTTTGGTTGGCGGCAATGCTGTAGGCGCGCACCTTGGGGTACACCGTGGCCAGCGCGATGATTTGGGGCCACAGGCCCCGCAGCTGGTTGTAGTTTACCAGGTCGGCCGCGCCGCCGGTGAGCTGGCCGGCGGTCAGGGCGGGGTCGGCGAAATAGCCGATGCGGAAGATGTCGTCGCGGATAGCCGCCTCCATCATATCCTGCACGAACTCGTTCCAGTAGTTGAGCGTGGTTTCGTCGCTCTCCCCCAGGCCCGAACGGATTTTGATGGCCGCCTCCTGCAAGTCCAGGCGCTTGTAGCCCACGCCCAGACCCCAGGCCATGAAGGTGCCGTCGAAGTCGCTGCCGCACTCGGCAATCCAGGCCTCCAGGGCTACGGGGTCCCAGGTGAGCTTTTCCACGTCCATGCCGGGCGTGTGGGGCACCGTGCCGCAGCCGGTGTCGAGGTGCGTCACCTTCTTGAAGCGCTTGGCGAAGAGGATGTCCATCTTCGCCTTGATGTCGTCGCTGATGGTGAGCAGCTGCGTCAGGTCGGGCGATTCGAGGACGGGCTCCAGAATCAGCGCCCGAAAGTTTTCGGGGCCATACAGCAGGCCCTGGCCTTGCACGGCATTGGCGATGATGCTGGTGCCCGCGTAGCGGGGCGGGACCACGATGGCCCCGAGCAGGCCGATGAAGGCTAATTTGCTGAGCATAAAAAAGGGCAGAAAAAAGGCGGGAGAGTGTGAGCAGCGGGTGGGCTACTTTTTGAACTTGGCTTCACGGCGGGCGCGGCGGGCATCGCCGGCGGCCTTCACGGGGTCCACAGGGGCGTCCTTGCCTTCATCGTTGGCGGCGTTGGCGCGGGTCGGTACGGCACGGCTGCCGGCGGTGGCGGCTACGCGGTTAACCACTTTGGCCTGCGCGGCGAACTGCGTTTGCAGGCCGCCTACGGTAGTAGCCAGCGCCGTCACGGTGCTAACCAACTGGGCGATAGCCGCATCAGAATCGGCCGAAGCGGTGGGGGCAGCAGCCATGGAGTCGGTGGGCATAATGACCGTGATGGCCCCGGCGGCTACCGTAATCGTGTTGCCGTCGTCGAGGCTGTAATCCCCATCGGCGGCTTCCGTAGCCATCGTGTCGTCGGTGTAAACCATGTCGCCTACCTGGTAATCCGTGCGGCTGTCGCCAGTGTGGATATGCAGGCCAGTGCCATCGGTCGTGGTGACCGCGCCGGCAACGGCAGCTTCGGTTTCGGGGGCCTGCGCGGTGGCGGGCTTGCGGGCGAGGGTGAGAGCCGAGGCCATCGCGGCCAGGCCCAGATTGAATTTAGACATAAGGGTATGGGCCCAACCGGGCATTTGGTCGGCCGGGGCCGGGGTGGTGGCAGTGGTAGGCACGAGAGCCAGCGCGGTGGCGGGTTGCAGAATCTGGGTGGCAAAGCCGTAGTCCATCAGCTCCTGGCCCACGAGCGTAGTCGCGGCGCGCATCACTTCGCGGAAGGTGGCTTCCTCCACGCCGGCGCGCGCCACGTAGAGAGCCAGCAGGTCAGCCTCGCAGCGGGCCATCTCGTCGGCCCAGGCCTGCGCCTGCTCAGCGGTAGCCCCGTTGATGCCGCCGATGGGCAGGTGCACCAGGCTCTCAGTGTGCTGGTGGGCGATGCGCACCGAGCCAGCCAGGAACACGGCCGTGGCGATGCTGCTGCACTGGCCGATGGCCTCGGTGGTGATGGTCACGCCGGGCAAGCTGCGCAGGTAGTCGTACATGGCCATGCCTTTATCCACGCGCCCACCGGGCGAGTTGATGATGACCCGCACGGCGTCGAAGGGCTTCTGGTATTCCAGCTCCCTGGTCACATCTTCCAGCGTGCAGTAGGGGTACGCGTTGCCCGCCTCACTGCTGTCAGCGACAATAGGACCCGAGATATAGACTTTCGCTTCCGGCATGCACAAAGTTTCCGACCACCAAGGGCCGCAAATGGGCATTTTGAGGATGCAGAATCGGACTAAACCCAAACTGCGTGGCGCTTTTGGCAATCGCGTGGCGCTTTTGGGGGCCACCATTTGGGAGAGCCTACGGCCGGTCGGAATTTCGAAGGACTATGGCCGACCAAACCACCGAGAGCATCCTGTTTGAAATAAAAATCAATGCGGAGCAGTACAAAGCGGAGCAAAAACTTATCCGCGGCAGCCTGCAACAGCTCACCCTCGACATTGAGCAGACAAAATCGGCGCAGAAGCTGCTTACCAAGGAGCGGGAGCTGGGCAAGCTAACGGACCGCGACTACGCGCAGCAGTCGGTGAAGCTGCGCGAGCAGTTGAAGGGCCAGACGGCTGACCAGCGGGAGCTTGAAAAGGGCCTGGCCACTAGCCAGCGCGCCTACAACAGCGCCGCCGGCAGCGCCGAGCAGCTGCGGGCCCAGCTTTTCGAGCTGACCACGGCCTACTACGCCATGGGCGAGGCCGAGCGCAAGTCGGCCGAGGGCCAGGCAGTGCAAAAGCAGGCGCTGGCCGTGTCGGACGCGCTCAAAAGCATCGAAGCCGGCGTGGGCAGCACCGGCCGCAACGTGGGCAACTACGCCGCCAGCTTCAAGCTGGGCCTGGCCCCCGTGGTGGCCGAGCTGGTGAAGATTGAGCAGGAGCTGAAGGGCGTCGATGCGGCCAGCGAGCAGGGCGCGCTACTTCAGCAGAAGCGCATCGGCTTTATGACCGCCGCTCAAAAGGCCGCGGCGCAAGCTGGCATCACCGACTTCACCCAGGCCAAGGCCACCATCGACCAGTACACGCAGGCCTTCACGCCGGCGGTGGAAAACCTGGTGCGCGTGCAGCAGGAGCAGCAGCAGGTGGGCCAGACGGTGGGCGAGAACTCGGAGCAGTACCAGCAGCTGGGCTTTCGGGTGGCGGGCGCGCAGAAGCAGCTCGATGATTTGGTGAGCGCCCAGCAGGCGGCCGAACAGGCCAGCCGCGCCGGCGGGGCCGCGGCCCAGGGCCAGGCCGCGGCGGTGGAAGTAGCGGCCGGCTCGCTGGCTGGCCTGCGGGCGCAGCTCGTGGCGCTCGAAAACACCCGCGAAAGCCTTGACCCCGCCACGAAAGAGGCGCAGGAGCTGAACAGCACCATCCTGGAGCTGCGCACCACCATTCAGCAAGCTGAGGGCAAGATTGATGAGTTCGGTGAGCGGGTGCAGAAGAACATCAAGAAAGAAAACTTCGACACCGTGACCGACGCCGTGCAGGGCATGGTGGGCGCGTTCTCGGTGGCCACGCTCGTGCTCGGTGACAACACCGACGCGGCAGCGGCCCAGGCCAAGGCCTTGCAACTGATGGCCATCGCCCAGAACGCGCGCGCCATCGCCATCGGCCTGGATTCGGCCAAGGATGCGGCGCTCATCGTGCTGCTGAAAGCCAAGAGTATTTTCCTGCGGGAAGAGTCGGTGCTGACCGCGGCGGCGGCCGTAAGCACCGAGGCGCACGCCGCGGTGGCGGGGGCCGATGCCGTGGCCATCACGGCCCAGGCCGAGGCGGCGGCCCTGAACGCTGAAGGCCAGGCGGCCAGCGCCGTGGCCACCGCCGGCAGTACCGTGGCCACCGAAACCCAGGTGGTGGCGGTAGAGGGCGCCACCATTGCCCAGCGCGCCCTCAACCTGGCCCTGCGCCTGAATCCCATCGGCCTCATCATCATCGCGGTGGCGGCGCTGGTGGGCGCGTTCCTGGCTTACCGCAATGCCAGCGAGCAGACCCAGCAGAAGGTGCGCGACTTCGCGAAGGCCCTGCTGCTCTTCACCAATCCCATCGGGCTGGTGTACGTGGCTATCGAGAAGCTCTACCAGAAGTTTGCCAGCGTGCGCGCCGTGCTCGACCCGCTCATCAAGGGGTTCGAGCTCGTGGCCGGCAAGGCCTTGGAGCTAGCGCGTGACTTTGGCGAAACAATTGGCCTTCTCGATACGGCTAATGAGAAAGCCATCAAGGCCGCGCAGCAGCAGCTGAATAGTATCGAGGCGCTCAAAACTGCTTACGCCCAGGAAGCCAAGGCACTGGAGCAAGCGGGCTTCAGCATGGAGCAGGTGCGGGCCAAGGGCCGGCAGGGCCTGGCTGAAGAGTTAGCGCAGCGCACTGCCCTCAACAAGCAGCTAGAAGCCCAGGAGCGGGAGAAGAACCAGTCGCAGTTGGCTAGCATTGCCCGGAAGCAGGCAGCCAATGAGCAATTGAGCGACCAGGAACAGAAGTTCTTTGAAGAGCGACAGGCCCGTAATAATGCGGAGAAAGCTGCTCAGATTGCCCTGAACGCCTACGACTACGAGACGATTGAAACCCGCCGGGCTGCCCGCCAGCAGGAGGCCCAGGACTTTCAAACGAATGCGCAGCGGGCCAGCCAGAACCTAGCCCGGCGCATCGAGCAGCAGAATGCCGCGGAGGATGCCCAGCTTCAGCGCAATATTTCGCGCATCGCCCTGCGGCTGAGTGCTGTGCAGAAAGGCACCACGGAGGAACTGCGTTTGCAGCAGCAGCAAGTGCAGGCCCAGACGGCCCTGCAAATCAAACAGGCGACGGATGAGCTGGCCGAGAAAACCCGCCTGCGAAAGGCTTACTACCCAACTGAGTTGGCGGCCTTGAATAAGGCTACGGCAGCTGAGCTAGAACAGTTTGGCTTAACCGAGCAGCAGAAGAACGCGCTGCGTGCTACAGCGACCCAGGCGCGCATCGACTTGGACCAGAAGTACGACCTCAAAGCAGCCCAGCAGGCTGTAGCGGAAATTCCGTTGTTGCAGCTGGAAGCCGATGCGGTGAAGCTCAAGCTACGGGCCGACTTCGAGCGGCAGGTGAACGCGCTGGTGCTGCAAGCAGAAGTAACGCGCAACCAAGCCCAACTGGCCCAGGCCAAAGTGGGCACGCTCGAGCGCCGCAACCTCGAACTCACTCTCATCGACCAGGAGCAGGAGCTGGCCATCGCCGGCCTCGACCGCCGGGCCATGAGCAACCTGGAGTACGAGACGCGCATCACCGCCATCCGGGCCGACGCCATCGGCAAGCGCAAGGCCCTGAGTGAGCAGGACACCCAGAACGTCATCACGGAGCTGAATGCGCAGCAGCAGGCCGCCGAACTCAATCAGCAGCTTATGCTCGCCGGCCTGACCGAGGCCAAGCAGAAAGAAGTGCAGGCCACCCGGCAGTACGCCAACGAGCGCCTGCGGGCCGAGGTGAACGCCTACGCCGCGGGGCTGGCCGCCACCAAGGAGGGCACCACCGAGCGGGAAAATGTCGAGAAGCAGCACCAAATCAATCTCAAGAACCTGGCCCAGGAGGGCGCGCAAAGCCAGGTGGCGGCCTTTCAGGCTAAGTATGAGCAGTACAGCCGGATAGCTTCGCAGTCGCTCAGCGCGCTCTCCACCATTCAGGACGCGGCCACCCAGGACCAGCTCAACCGCATCAACCAGGAGATGAACGCGGCCACGACCAGCCAGGCGCGTAAAGCGGTGCTGGCCAAGCAGCAGGCCCGCATTGAAAAAGAGCAGCACGAGCGGCAGCAGAAGTACGCAATTGCCCAGGCCGTCATCGACGGGGGTTCGGCCGTGATGAAGATTCTGGCCGAGACGCCCAAGTTTGATTTCGGCATTCTTACGGCCCTGCAAATTGCGGCGGCGGCCATCACCACCGGCGCACAGATTCGCGCTATCAGCAGCCAGAAGTTTGCCAGTGGCGGTATCGCCTACGGGCCCAGCCACGCGCAGGGCGGCATTCAATTGCTGCACCGCGGGCGTCATGCCGGCATTGAGATTGAGGGTGGCGAGCCGGTGCTCACCGCGGCCGTTTCGCGCAACCCCGTGCTGCTGAGCATGGCCAGCATGATTAACCAGTTGGCCGGCGGCCGGGCGCTCTACCGCGACCCCACGCCCACCGCCACGTGGGCGCGCTGGGCAGAGGGAGGCGTAGTGAGCAGCAGCGCTGCCTACCTGCCCCAGGTGCGCACGGGTGGCGTGGTGCATGCGGCGGCCGCCGGCCCGGCCATCGACTACGACTTGCTGACGGCTAAGCTGACGGGGGCCTTCACGGCCGGCGCGCAGGCACTGCCCCCACCGCAGCTCAACCTCACCGACCTGCGCCAGCGCCAAAGCCAGCAGCAGCAGCTTGATAACCAGACCAATATCTAGGCCATGCAGTTAATCGACCTTCTCAATCAGCTCGACCAGCAGGGCCGGCTCAGTCAGCTCTATCAGGCGGGCGCGCTTAACATCAAGTGCTTCAACTACAAGGAGTTGGTGCTGCACTACCGCGCCCTGCTGGCCAGCCCGACTTATGCCGAGCAGCCCAGCCGCGCCGCGCAGGCCACGGCTGCGCAGTGCGGGGTAGCCAAGAGCACGGTGTATCTCGCTATCCGGGAGATGGAGCAGATGGTTTAGCGTTGGTAAGTGTAGATGTTTGTAGCTGTAACGTTAGTATTAGCATTACTACGCGCTACGTAAGAATCCTGCAAAACCAGCTGATTAGCAGTCAGCTGGTTTATTTGCACAGCATTTGTTGTGCCGCCAGAGGTCGTGCTTAGTTGATTGTTACTGATAGTGTAAGTGCCTGACGTTGGAGATATACTCTTGTCGTAGCTGATTACAGTCGCAGTTTCAAATGTTAAATAAGAATCCCCCTTTGCATAGAGTATGCTATTGTCTTTAAATGTGCTCGTGGTGGGTGAAAAGGTTGTTTCCCTCTTTGCCAAATCCCACCGGCCCAGAATCAATTGATTATTGGTGGGGGCAGCAGCTGCCGGGTCATCTTTTTTGGCGCAACTGGTAGTGCTCAATTGGCTACTAGCCAATAAAAAGATAAATAGTAGTTTCTTCATCCTGCCAAACTACTACAGCCGAATCAACTCCACCGGCGTGCTGGCCTCATCTTCCTCCCAGCCGTCCACCTTGTTCACGAAAAACCACGCTCCTTCCTCTTCCAGCCACACGGGCACGAGCTGGTCGAAGGCCACCACCTCGGCCGCCGTAAGCCGCACGGCCGGTCGCAGTACGAGGGGCCGCACCAGGGCCGCCGCCAGGTGCGGGTAGTAGCGCGGCAGCAGTGAGCGGGTGAAGTCCAAGTCTTCAGTTTGGTCGCGCCGCACGAAGTAGCTCAGGCGCATGCTCACCTGCTGCGTGTTACCCTGGTCATCTTCGAGCTTCACCTCGCGCCCGTAGGCGGGCGGCAGCTGGTAGCACAGGCGCGGGGCCGGGGCCTGGGTATCGAAATCATCGACGAGCGCCTTGGCGCGGGCCGCCACGGCTTCGACTGCCGAGTACGTGCCATCGGCCTGCGCATCGGCAATCACCTGCAAATCAGCAGCGTAGTCCGTACCCGCCTTCGGCTTCCAGTAGGGTAGCAGCAACAGGCCCGCCTCACCCACCGGGGAGGCAGCAAAGGGCAGGCTCAGCACGTCTTTGGTAGCAGCTAGGCTCACGTCGCCGGCCCCATTGTCGAGGTAGCCGGCGGCGAAGTCGGCCGCCACTTTCTTGGCCGCGTCGCCATCCCAGTAGAAGCCGGGCTGCGTGCGGGCGGCCTGGGCCTGGGCGTAGGCCAGGTTGCTGTCATCTTCTTTCCAGCGAAACCAGTTGCGCTGGGCGAAGTCACCGAGCCGCCAGCTGCGCTTCGCCGGCTGGCTGCCATCGCGGCGCGCGCTCCAGTCAGCCCCCGTGGCGAAGTTGTCGAGCACGGCAGCCGTGCGCCGAAACAGGGCGGCATTCGTGTAGGGGTCGGTGGTTTGCGTGAGGCCGTAGAGCTGAATGAACCCCTTCACGAAGTCGCGTTGGGTCATTTCGGGCAGCCAGTCGGCCAGCACCACGCGGCCACCGGGCGGGAAGTCGCTCAGCAGCGAGATGCTGAGGCGGCCTTCGGTTTCGAGCACCCAGCCGTAATCGTAGGGGCCGTTACCGATGGTGCCCCCCTTGAACTTATCGAACTGGTAACGCGCCTGCACGCGGTCGCCAACCTGCAACAGCTGCCGCTCCGCAAGGGCCGTGAGCCCCGCATCAAGCTGGCCACTGCCGCGAATTGAGTCCACCTCTCCCACGAGCTGGCCATTGACAAGCAGCTTGATGACTGCTGCCACCTCCCCGCTCAGAATATTCGAGCAAAACAGGTGCACCGTCTGGTCGGCTTGTAAATCGTAAAAGCCGCGCTGGGTGATGACGGCCTCCTTGGCCACCGGGTCCCACACGGCGCTGCTGCCCAGCACCAGGCTGCCGTCGACCTTGGTGGCCAGCGTGTGGGTGAAGGGCAGCGGCGCGTTCTGCTCGTCGCCGAAGCGCAGGGCCTGCGCCGTGGGCGCGTAGCCCGCCACCACGCGGTGGGCGGCGCGGGTGGCCTCTGAGTAGCCGAAGCTGGCCGTGGCGGGCAGCAGCGCCGTGTCGAAGGCGCCCGGCAGCTCCCCGCTCCACTTCACGCCGGCCCCCACGAAGATGGCCTCCCACACGGCGCGGGCGTAGGCCGTGGGCCAGTAACCGGCTTCGAACAGGCGGCTGCTACCGGCGGCGGGCAGCGGGGGCGCGCCCAGGCCGCGGTCGTAGATGTCGTACACGTAGCCGGCTTGCCAGTGACTGTTACTAGCACCAGCCGCTACCTGACTCAACGTCCAATCATGGTCGAAGGCCGACAGGTCCAACTCGCGCAACGTCTTATCGCCCAGCAGGTCGTAAAACGCCTTGTTGCCGGCCAGCAGCTTGCCGGTGTAGCCCGTGCGCGGCGTGTAGTCGTCGAGGGCCAGCCGGGCCCCGGGCAATACTTCCACGCCGCCGGCTTCCAGGCAGCAGCCCAGGCCCGCGTAGGGTGCGGTGCTCAGGCTGGTACCCAGCTGCGCGAGGTCGAGGCGCTTGTGCGTGCCCACGTCGTCGGGCAGGGCGAAGGAAGTAGAGAACGCCGCCTGCACGCTCTCGGGCCGGGTAAGGTCGTTATCCTGCCGCGTGATAGCCACGCGCCCGCCCAGCGTCTGCACGGTGCCATCGGGGTAAACCAAAGAGTAGGCCATTGCTTAGTGGGTGAGCGCGTTACGCGTGGGTAGTTTGATAGTCAGCTCCAGCTCGTGGCGGCCCTCGCTGCTGGTGCGGGAAGCGCTGGAGTTGGCCAGTACCAGCACCGGGATGCGGCGGCCATCGGCTAGCTGCTGGTACACCTGCGGGCTGTCGAGTAGCGTAGTGAGCGCCTGGTGCTGGGCCGTGCTCAAGTCACCGGCCCGGACTACGAGGGTGTCAGTAGCCGCACGGCGCACGGCTACGGTGGCGCGCGCGTCGGCCGTGCTGATATCGGTGGCGTCGGTGGTTTCCGTTTTGGGGTCGCTATCGCCGGTGAACAGCCAGCCGGGCCACGTGCCGAGGGGGCTGAGCCAGCGCAGGTAGGTGCCCGCGCAGGCGGGTTGCAGTTGAAGTAGCAGGGGCTGAGCCAGGTATTGCATGGCCGAAGTTCCGGCGGGCGCGGGCCAACTCCAAATCAAAGCACCAAAAGCGTAACGGGATTTAAGTGGCCAGCAAAAAGCCCCGCCAGGTGGGGCGGGGCTCGGGGTGCTCAGGGGCGCAGGGCCTTATAAGTGATGCGGGCCAGGGCCAGCTAGTAAGTTATTGGCTTTTCTATCACGCTGTGGTGAGGGTAATACATTGCAGAATGGGCGGCCCGCTGCCCGTGCTGGCAAGAGATAGCGTTATGCCATTGCCGCCGGTTGCCGAAATGATTGCTTGGCTCGCGTAGCTAGCAATATTACTCCCTGCTGTGTACGTATTCACGTTGGCAAGAATGAGCGGCCCGCTAGCATCTAGCCGCACGTCGAAAGTACGCGCACCCCGCAAAGGGCCGTAAGGTTCGCTAAACACCAGACCTAGCCGGTAATTTCCATTGGCTACTGGCAAATTAATGGAAAAATCACTGCCAGTATAGAACACTATATTGTACAACTCCGCATCTACCGTAGCTAGCGGCGGGTACCCAGCTCCGTTATAGTCGAAACGGGGCTGCGAAGCCGGTAGCGGCTGCCAGCTTTTGCCGTTCACGTCAATGTGGGTTTCTGCACCTGCGTAGAAGCGCAACACGTCCGGCAAGGCAAAAGCAACCGCATTAAACAGCGTATCGGACGGGGCACGGCCATACCCTGGCCCCACTTGCCAGCCTAGCTGGCCGATTGGAGAACCGGCCGGGGCGGCTAAGCTAAACACATCGCCAGCCCGTTGCGCGGCCACGGCTGCGCTATAAGACGCGCCGCCGTTCGTGGTGTATCTAACATCAGCCGTTCGTATGTATTGCGGTGCGGTAGCCTTGTATAATTGGCTGCCCAAGTCGCTCACGGGGTTCGTAAAAGGCGGCCACTTGCCGGCCGGCCCAGCTACGGAATCTGAACGCCTTACGGTTGTGCCGTCTGCTGCAATCTGGCCCGGCAACGGGTCGGCCGAAATGCCATTAAGTAGAAAAGTCCCGCCGCCGGAGAACCGCACAAAGTCAGGCGCATCGTTATATAGTACATTGGTATGTAGCACCAATGCGTTTGGTGGCGCAATATGCAGCACACTGCCAAACCGCCCGCCTACAAATTCGGTCGGGTTTTGGTCGCTCGGAAACTTGCACTGCATTGTCCCCGATTCCGCCGCGAAATTAAAAAAGCGGCCGGCCTGGTTGTACGAAATCGTTTTTCCATCTAGCCTAATTATGTAGTTATTTCCATTTACTACCGTGCCCGTTGGCAGGGTAATGTTGCGCGCAAGTATGGCAGGCTGACGGTATATGTCAATAAAGGCGTACACGCCGCCGCCGCCCTTCGCGGTTAGCGCGTCGCCGGCATCTGCCAGACTTGCCCCCGTATAAATTACTGGTGCTAAGGCGTTTACAACCACGTTCTGGCGCACCAAAACGCCCGGCAATTGTACTGCATTATCTACGTAGGTCTTATCCGCTTTTTCCGCCAGCAGCGGGGCATTAGCGGCGCGGGCCTGCTCATCAGTGTAGCCATTTCCTCCATTGCTTACCGGCGTAGTGGCATCGGTAGCCAGGTCGTAGTTTACCAGCACCGACGGGTCCTGCATTAGCCAGCCGGTTGGCTCCAGCGCGCTGGTCGTCAGCGCGCGGATGCGCATGTCGTCGATTGCGTAGCCCAGCTGCGCATCCGCGCGCTGGATGATGTGGTAAAGCCGGCCGGCCTTATACTCGCTGCCGCGCGCCATATCCTGCATCTGACCTACCGTGCGCGCCTCCACGAACGCATTTTCCGGTGCGGGTGGCACGAATACGGCCCAGTTGGCATCGCCCGTGGCCAAAGCCGGCGGGGGTAGTTGGCCGGGTAGCAGCGCCTGAAACGTGATAGTTGCCCCGAACACGTACTTCATCAGGTCGTCCACCCGGTAACCGGGCGGTACCCCATACTGGTTATGGGTGGGGCTGTAAAGCGGCACGTTGGCCGTGCGGGTCTCTGTGCTGTCTTTGCGTGTCCACTTTACGGCGTTTTTACCATCCACTTGCGCCTTTGGGTAGAGTTGCAGGCTACCATCGACGTAGGCTAGCAGCCCCGCGCGGGCATCGGGGCGGTCGTCGTACGTGAGTTGCATCTCGATGCCGAATCCAGCGGGATGCAGGTCCACGCGGCATACCATCCCGTTGTAGAAATACGTCGGGTCCAACCCCTCCAGGGTGGCGTACTCGGGGTGGCCGGCGCGGGTGGCCTCGTCCTGAGTAAGGTAGATGACAGAGAGCAGGCCGCTGGGCAGGTAGTTGGGGCCCATTGGTGTAGTGCCCTGCTGCAATACCCATACAATGGGCACCTTATTGCTGGCCGGCGCACCGACGTAGGCGGGCACCAGCACGGCCCCGGCGGTGCCCGCGGGCACGAGGGTGGCCACGTAGCGGCGGGGCAGCTCCGTTAAGCTCAATGGCGCGTCGGCCGGGTTCTGCACGGTGGCCTCGGTGTTCGGCACGATGGTGGCAGGGCTCAGGCGGTCGAGGGTCAACGCCCCGGCGGGCACGCCGTACAGCTGGCTGCTGCGGTAGCGCACAAACTTAGGGCCACCTACTACCTGGTTGCTAGTGGTGGCAGCGTCACCGGCCACGAGCGGCGTCTGCTCAGTGCGGTTGGTGGCCGGGTTGAACACTGCCAGGCTGAGCGTAGCGCGGTCGGTGCCGGCGGGCAGCAAGGGCAGC
This sequence comes from Hymenobacter sp. H14-R3, assembly GCF_030063445.1. Lineage (GTDB taxonomy): Bacteria > Bacteroidota > Bacteroidia > Cytophagales > Hymenobacteraceae > Hymenobacter. The sequence goes on from NZ_JASITD010000028.1 coordinate 26,398, forward strand.
TCGGGAATGCGCTCATCCTGCGCAGTGTAGTCCAGAAGATTGGCGGGATTGGGCATATCAGAGGCGCAGGCGGCCGGTATTGGTGAGCAGATAGCCAGGCTGGGCGGGCGTGGGCGTGTAGTTTGAGCAAGTGCCAGCGTAGGCGCGGTCGGTATCGACGATAGCCACCTCGACGCAGGCAGCGCAGGGCAGCGGCAGGCCCGGCAGCGGAATGCGCAGCATGCCGGCGGGCAGCGAGGCGGGCAGGGCATAGGAGCGGATTTCCACTTCCTGGCCACCAGCATCGAGGTAGCGCAGCTCGGCGTAGCGGATTTGGTCAACATCAGCCGCAGGCAGCAGCACGCTCACTTCGAGCGGCAAGCCCAGAAACTGCACGGCCTCGCCCGAGGGGAAGATGCAGGCCACGCGGCCGGTGCCATCGGCCACGTAGGGGGCCATGGTGTCGGCCGGGCCTTGCAGGGCTGCCAGCACCGCGTAGCGCTCACCGGCGCGTTGCTGCCAGGGCTCAGCGCCCGCGGCATCGGCCACACGGTAGCGGTAGTAGTAGCGCAGTGAGGCATCTCTATCGACGAGCGGGCTGCGGGCCGTGGCCGGGTAGCGCAGCAGCGCCACCAGCTGCGCGCGCAGGTAGGGCGCGGCATCGACATACTGCGTAGCGGCGCGCAGGGTGGCCTTGAACGCAGCGAAGGCCACCAGGGCCGCCGGCTGCCACAGCTCCACCTGCACGTGCAGGCCGGGCCGCAGCACGCCGGCGGCGTCGCTAAGGCTGGCCTCGACAAGTAGCAGCACGGGGTTGGGCAGCACGCCGCCCACGGGCTCCCAGCGCGCGGCCTCGGCAAGGCTCGGGTCAACCGGCACGGGCGCCTCGCCCAGCATGAACTCGCCCGTCAGCGCCGGGCAGCCAGGCTCCTCCACCAGGCTCAGGCTGTAGGTATAGCGGCCGGCGGGCAGATTGAATAACACGCCCGTGCCGTCGTTGCCGCGGGTGTACGCCTGGCTGCGCGTCACCGGGCCCGCCACGGTCCACTGCACGTTGCTGGCCGAGGCCGTGGCATAGGCCAGGCCCACGTAGCCGAACCCGCCGGGGCTGGTGGGCGGGTAGGGCGTGAGGCTGAGCAGAGTGAGGTCGCAGGCCATGAATTAGAGGCGGTTAGCCGTGAAGGCCACCAGGTCGGAGCGCAGGCCCGAGCGGGCGGCGTCGACGAGGCCAGCGCGGAAGCGGGGCAGCGCGGCGGCGATGGGGCCGCTGAAGGTGTCGGTGGGCTTTTTGAAGCGGGCATCTTCGCCACGCCACAGTTGGGTGCCCTTCTTGGCAATGCTGTTGGCCACAGCGTAGGGATTGAGGGTGAGACGCTTGGCGGCCAGCCACTCCTTTATAGCTTCGATGGGCGGGCGCTGGCCCGGCCGGCGGCCATCGCGCAGCTGCTTGGCGTGGGCCGGGCCGAAGAGGCGGGCATACTCTTCGCCCGAGTCGCTGCGCACGGCCGCGATGCTCTTGCCGGTGGCGCGCTGGTCGTTGGCCTGCATGGTATCCACCACGTCGGCTTGCAGGCGCACGATTTCGCGGGCCAGGATATCGGCGAAGTCGGTCATTAGTTCGTAGTGGCCGCCAACACGTCCTTTTCGAGGGTGAACTCAAGGGCATTGTGCCAGGAGGTTGCCGTGCCGTGCGACAGCTCGTAAGTCATGTAGCCGCCAGCACGGTATATCAGCGCCGTAACGAGGCGTGGCAGTTGGTCGCTGTCGGTGCGCAAGTATACCATTTGACCGATTTCGAACTCATTTTCAATGATTATCATACCTGCGACTGATTAGGAGGTAAGCACACATTCAGCCCGCCGCGCGGGGTAAGGTCGAAGTACAGCGCCACCCCGTCGGCGTTGCGGTCGAACTGGTTGAACAGCACATCGGCCGGGCGCGTCAGCTTCACGCTGGCCACGTCGGGGTGCACGCTCAGCGCCTGCACCATGCGCGCCGCCGCATCGACCATCGCCGCCACGCGCGGCTCGCGCACGGCGCTGGTGTCGGCCAGCTTCGAGGGCACCAGCAGCATCAGCAGGCACGAGTAGGTGGTGCCCGTGAGCTGGCCGTACTTGGTGGTGACGAAGCGGAAGGGCATCTTGTCATCGAGGTACACGATGCGGTCGGCCGCCGTAGTCTGGTCGAGCTTGATGTTGGCCAGCTCGGCTTCACCATGGTAGTAGAAGCAGCCGGGCAGCACGTAGCTGGCAGCGGCTTGAATGAGGGCGTGGGGCAGGTTCATCGTTCGTAGTGCGGGGTAGACAAGCGGTAGTGAATGGGCTCGGTGCTGGCCGACAGCGCCCGGCTGGTGGTGTGCCAGGCCCGGCAGGCGGAGCAGTAGTAGGCCCGGCGGTAGTGCGCGCTGGCCAGCACCAAGGCCACCGCCCTGGTGCTGGTGTGGCAGATTTTACCGCAGTCGGGCGCTTTCATTACTTGCCTGCAGCTTTCGAGGTGGTTGCCTTCTTTGCGTTTGGCTTGCGTGGCTCAGGCTTAGCCATTTTCCCCACTAGGCTTTCGTAAGCGGTGCGGTCGGTGGTGTTGAGGCCGCCCGTGCTGGCCTTCACCACGAGCAGGGCGTATTTCTTCGTTTCGGCAGTGGTGAGTTTCATAATTACTTGCGCTCCTGACGCTTATGGAGCTGATAGCGGTAATGGGCCTGGTGGTTCTCGAACTCAATCATGGTGTTGACCTCCCCCCAGGCTAGCCGGAAGAAGTAGGGCCAGCGAGTCTTGTCCCCAGCGGCCAGCGCGTTGACCACAGCCAGCGCATCCCACTCGGCCACGAGGGCTTCGAGGCCGGCGGCGTGCTCGTCGGCGCTGACGGGGATGCGCTTGAGCTGGCCGAGGTGGGCGCGGCGAATGCCGTCGTACTGCTCAAAAAAAAATCAGTGAGGGGCAGCGCCTCTTCGATGGCCACGTTGACGCACACGTAGTTGGCGAACGTGTCAATGGCATCGCTGTCGTAGTCGCCTTTCTGCCAGTAGGGGTGCATGAGAATGGCCAGGGCCCGGATGCGCTTCTGTGGCACCGTCATGGCTGTGTCACTGAGGATAGCCCCCAGGTCGCAGGCCTGCCCGAACGTGCTGGCGGTGAGGTCTGTCGGTACCGACACCTCATCGTAGAGCCCACCGCCGGTGCTGCGCATGTGCAGCACAGTGGGCCGCCCGAAGCTGGCGAAGTCGGGCGTGGTGCTGGCCGCAAATTCCAGCATGGGCAGCACCTGCTCGTACACGAAGGCCGGCGGTAGGTTCATCACCTCCACGGGAGCCAGGTCGAGGAAGACACTCAGGAAGCTGTATACGTCGGCCCGGTCGGGCAACTCGGTCAGGCGGTCGAACTGGCCCAGCGTGACCTCTCCCCAGCGGGTGGGCAGGTCGAGGGTGCGGGTGTCGGGCAGGGTGAGCAGGTGCATTAGGCGGCCTCCTTTTCAAGTAGTGATTGGCAATAGGCCTGGCGCACCTCGGGACGCACGTGCTCCGCATCGGGCCCGAAGTGCTTGGGGAACAGGTCATCGAAGTGAGCCAGCGGCATCACCTGCTTCAGCTCGTACACCTTGCCATAAGCGGAGTCGAGGAAGGAGCCCAGCGAATCGAATACCTTCTCACCGGCGGCGGCGGGGTCGAATACCCGGAAGCTGATGCGCGACTCGTCGAAGCACTCTGATTCAGCCTGGTGGCCCGTCATCGTCAGGCCCACTGTATGAAAGACATCTCTGTGCCTCAGGCTATTGATGTCGATAATGAACGGCACCTCAAACCCCGCGAGGCGGGCCGCGCCCTCCGCGCCACCAAAAATCTTATCCCACAGCACCGCCGGCATTGGCACGGTGCACGTGGTGTCGGCATAGATGCGGTGCAGCAAGTAGCCCAGCTCGCGCGCCCGCTCTTCGAAGCGGGTGCTGTTGCACTCGGTCACGTCTTCGAGCAGGCGCTCGTCACCGAGCAGCGCGTAGAGGGCGTAGTACTGGCAGCCCCAGGGGAAGGGCTGCGGGGTGTGCTGGAGGAAGAGGTCCATTACTGAGGGCGAAAGGATTGGAAAACTTGAATGGGCTTGCTGCCCACTGGCTGGTAGCGGCGAATGGCCTGCGTGAGGCAGTCGAGCATGTCATCGTGGGCGGCGGTCGGGAAGGCCGCCGCCTGGTTGATGAGCTTCTCGTTCCAGCTGCCGTCGATGAGCACGACGCGGCCGGCCTCGATGAAGGCGCTGGCCGTGTTGACGCGGCTGCGCTTGTCACCATCGGGCGTGGGAGCCTCCACGACGTTTAGCTGGGTGATGGCCTTGAGGTCCTGCACCACGCTTTTGCCCGATGCCTTGGGCTCCACGTGCAGCTTGCTTTGGGCGGTGGTTGCCCCATGGGCCGCCAGCAGCTCAGGCAGCTTCTTTTTGAGGGCGGGAAACTCCAGCCACATTTCCTCGACGAAGCGCACGTAGAGTATCTGGCCTAGGTAAGCGCTGATGAGCAGCGCGCTGGGGTCGTTCTTCTGGCTGTCGGTGTAGGCCGTATCGGCGTCACCGTGCCACACGGCTGAACTAGCCCCCGGCACCTTCAGGAAGTCAGGGTAGCTGATGGTGCGGAACCAGGCCTTCTTCAGGATGCCACCTTCATCAGGCGCGGGCAGCTGCTGCACCTGGCCGGCGTAGGCGTAGGAGCCCAGGTCTACCTTCAGGTCTTGCAGCACGTGACGGGGGCGCCGGATGGGGTCGAGTAGGCCATCGACGTACTCTTCCTTGAGGTAAGCCGGGCGCACCTGTTTACCGAGGACGCCGGTTTGCTTATCCCTAGTCAGCTCACCGGGCAGGCAGATGTGGCGCAGCGGGCGGCCACTGGTGAGCCACTCGCCGGCGGGGTCCTTCTCGGCAATGCGCTGCATCACCATGATTTTGACGGTGCGCTCCGGGTCGGTGGTGCGGGTGGCTAGCGTCTTGAGGTGACTCGAAGCCGCCAGCAAGGCCGCCTCACTGGCTGCCTTCTGCGGGTTCAACGGGTCGTCGATGATGATGAAGTCGGCGTGGTTGCCGGTCGGGCCGCCCGTGGTCGAGGTGCTGTAGCGCTGCCCCAGGGCCGTGTTGCGGTAATCAGTCTTGCCATCCTGGTCATCCTGAAACTCGATGAGGCCCGGGTAGAGGCGCTGAAACTTGGGGCTCTTCAGGCACAGGCGGGTTTTGGTCGAGTGGCTGATGGAGAGCGAGGCCGTAAACGAGCTGCTGATGAGGCGGATGCTGGGCTTGCGCACCCAGAGCCAGGCCGGGAACAGCTGCGTAACGGTGGTGCTCTTACTCGTGCCAGGGGGCACGTTAATGAGCACATCGGGCTGCACTTCCACGCGGGCCCATGTCTCGTACACCTCCTGCAACTGGTCACAGAGGTAGCGAATGTGCCAGTTGAGCTTTAGCTCGACAGCCTCGATGGTGTGCCAGAACGCGCAGAAGAACTCGAAGAACGACTCCTTGCAGATGTCGGCTTCGAGTTGGTCGGGGGTGAGGGCGGCGAGTGCCTCATCAAGCTCGGCCTCGGTGGTGGGCAGCAGCTCAGACATCGGCGCCTCCTTCCTGCTGAGCCAGGCGCAGGCGCGCCAGCATGGCTTTCTTTTCCTCGAGCGTGAACAGGCCGAGCACGGCCGGCGCCGGCGCTATCGACTGGCCCAGGCTTGTGATGTCGAGCTTGGTAGTCATGCCGCGCCACTTGGCCAGGTTGTCGAGGGCAGCGTCTGGGTCGCGCAGGGTGATGCCCGTGCCGTTACGGCCCTCGCTGATGCTCTTAATGAGGTCGAGTACTCCTAGCTCTTCCGCCTTCACGAGGTCGAGTGACATGCGGTACTTCTTGACGGGCGGGCCCTCAGCCTGGTAGGTAGCCGCCGGGTTCATCTCCAGCTCTACCTGGCAGCGGATGATGTCATTGCGCCGGCGCTGCTGGCTGTAGTAGTGGCGCTCGGCATCATCCTCATCCAACGTCTGGCGCTTGGCCACGCGCTCTTCAAAGTCCACCTCGTACTCCAACTCAGCGATGCGCTCCAGCACGGGGCGCAGCACCTTGGTTTTCTCTTCGTACTCGACCTTGGTGTAGAAGTCGGAGAGGTCCACTCGCGCAATCCGGTCCCAGCGCGCCGCTATTTCTTCGGGGTCCATGCCAGCGATGTCGAGCACCGCTTTAATGGCAATTTTGATGTTAAGTATTGTTAAGAGCTGGCTTCCCTGAACACGGGCCGTTTTCTCGCTGTAACCTGCTGTGCGTGCAGCCTTTGCGCCATTCAGACATAGGCAAAAAGCCTCAACGAATTTGCGTCGTTGAGGCGAGAGAACTTTCAGGGCTTTTTTGGCGGCGTCGGACTGCTCTGACATGGTCCTTCGAAATTCCGACCCACCTCACCCCCTCGCAAACGCGCACCCCCAAAAGCGTCACGGACTTGCCAAAAGCGTCACGGGATTTCATTTGGCCGCCTGCTGGAGCAGGTAACGCAGCTGCCGGGTGCTTATATTCAGCTCGCGGGCAATGGTGGCGCGTACCCGACTGCTGGGCCAGCTGGGGTGCCTGGTAGCTACCTCGGTGACACGGGTAGCGGCCTTGGTCACCTCGCTGGCCAGGAACGTGCGGGGCAGTAGCGGGGTAGAAGAACAGGTGGTGGGAATGACGTACATGCAGAATTAGGGCAGGGTGGTAATGATGCGGATGGCTTGGTCTGGGGTAAGCACAATGTGGTAGGGGGTGCCCCGCCACTCTTCCCGGAACTTGGCCTCGCCGGGCGTGAGCTGCCGGGCGCTGGGCGGCTGGGCAGGGTCTTTAATCTCGAAAATGAACGTGCGGCCGCGGTAGCCGACCAGTAGGTCAAAACAGCCTTTTAGCTGATGCGTGTAGAGGATAGATGCGCCGACAGCCCGCAACGCTTTCACGATTGCGGGCTGGTTGGCATCGACGCGGGAGGCGGTGCGCAGCATTAAACCGTCTCGATAGGAGCCGCGTGGCTGCGCGCCTCGCTGCTGCGGGTGTTCCACTCGGCGGCGGCCAGCTCGGCGTTATCGCACGTGCGGGTCTGGAGCATCACGGGGCAGGCATCGTTTTCGCATTCGATGTAGCAGCCGCGGCCGGTGAGGGGCAGGATGATGGGGACGCAGCCGCAGAAGGGGCAGTGGAGTAGGTCAGGCATGGGTGGGGGCTGCTGGGAATGGAGGTAGTCGGCTATCTCGCCAGCCGACACGGCGGGGTCATCGTAGGGGCTCACTTGCCTTGCAGGGCTAAGTATTCCGATTCGAGTATTTCAACCATGTCGGGGTGCGGGGCGCAGGTGCCGTGGCCAGTGTCGAGCAAAGCCACGCCCGTTTCTTCCTTCCACACGATACCAGGCCGCTGCGTGCGTCGGAAGCCGCCGCTTGCTTCATCTATCGTCATTCCGGACTTGAAGCCAACCAGCTCGTTTAGCTCCGAGTCCTTCACCTCAGGTAGTGCGGCCAGCTCACTTACCAGCTCCCGATTCACTTTGAGGCTCACCTTCGGATAGTAGTAGTCGGGGTATTGCAGCAGCTTGAAGTGCTCAGGCTTCTCTTTAAAGCACAACGCCCGAATGCCACCACCTACACCACGGCCACCCGAGTAGGCATAGGCACCACACTTGTTAGATAGTGCCTTAGCTACGACATCGGCCGCCTTTATCTTGTCGCGCAACTCCCCTATAGCTTCGTAGAGCGGGGTATTTGGAAGGATTTTGTATTTCATTTGGTTGGGGTGGCCACTAGGCCGCTTGAGGAGAGTGATTGAGGTGCTGGCGCTGCTGGCGTAGCAGCTGCTCGGCTTCGATGAGGGCCAGGCCCGGCCCACCGCGCTGGCGGTAGTAGGCCAGCAGGTGCGCGAATCGAGCGCTGTCGGCTTCGCGGATAGCGCGGCGCACGGCCACGGCCATCTGGCGAGAGTAGGCCTCCATTTAGAAGGGCGCGTCAGGTGGGGCCTTCTGAAAGGGCGCGGGCTGCCCGAAGTCGCCGGCGGTGCTCACAGCAATGACGCGGGGCTGGAACTCAGCGGCCGCCGGCGGTAGCTCCGCACTGGCCGGCGCATCACCCAGGTCGTAGAGCAGGCCGCGCTTGAGCTCGCAGCCCACGATGATTTCGCCCACGCTGCCATTGCGGTTCTTGGCGATGTCCATCAGCAGCGTGCCCTCGGTCGGGCTGCCATCCTCGTACTCCTCGATTTTGTAATACTCGCCTCTCCACAGGAACATGATGATATCGGCGTCCTGCTCGATGGCGCCCGACTCGCGCAGGTCACTGAGCTGCGGGCGCTTCTGGCCACCGCGCTTCTCCACATCCCGACTCAGCTGGCTCAGGGCCACCACCGGCACCATAAGCTCTTTGGCCAGCTCCTTGAGGCCGCGGCTGATGCTGCTGATTTCCTGCTCCCGGTTGCCGCGGCTCTTCTGGTCACCTTTCATCAGCTGTATGTAGTCCACCATGACCAGGCCCAGCGGGTGTTCCGCATGCAGGCGGGCGCACTTGGCCCGCACCTGCTGGATGGAGAGCCCGGGCGTGTCGTCGATGTGCAGGCGGTGGCCCAGGGTTTTAAGGCGCTTGGCCTTCTCCCGGATGCTGGCCACCTCGGGCGCGCCGCCCTCGATGTTGCCGCGGCGCAGGTCGGAGTTGGAGTAGCCTTCCACTTCGCTCGACACCAGGCGCTGCACAAGCTGCGCCGCCGGCATCTCCAGCGAGAAGATGGCCGTGTGTTTGTCGTGATCGAGCGAGGCCTCCCGGGCCTGGGCCAGCATCACGGCCGTCTTACCCATCGCCGGGCGGGCGGCAATCACCACGAGGTCGCCGGGCTGCCAGCCGCCGGTAGCGTCGTTGAGCTGCGTGAGGCCGGTGGGCACGCCCGTGAGGCCTGGCTTCAGTACGTCGGCTTCGAGCTTGGCAAACACGGCGTCGAAGTGGTCGGCTACAGTCTGGGCGGGGCGCTGGTCGATAACCTGGTGCAGGCTGGTGAACTGCATTTGCAGCTCCGCTAGCACCTCCAGCGGGTCAAGGCCCTCGTCGTAGGCCTTGGCCTGCGCCTTGGTGGTGGCCTCAATCATCACCCGGCGCATGTACTGCTGCAAGATGATGCGGCTGTGCGTGTCGAGGTTGGCGGCCGAGTTGACGTGCATGGTGAGGCCGGCCACGTAGGCCATGCCGCCGGCGCGCTCCAGGGTGCCTTTGCCCTTGAGGTACTGCACGACGGTGAGCTGGTCCACGGCCTGGCTCTCCGTAGCGAGGGCCTGAATAGCAGCGTAAATCAGCTGGTGCTCAGCCTTGTAGAAGGCCAGCTCGGGTAGCTGGCTCAGCACTTGGCCCACGCTGGGCTTTTCCAGCAGCATGGCGCCCAGCACCGCCCGCTCGAATTGCAAGGCCTGGGGCGGCAGGTGGGTTGATTTAGGGATGGGGACGTTCATAAAATACTTTAGATGAGAGGGTTAAGCCCAGCTTTGGGCCTTTAGCTTGGCGGGGGAAGTGCCGGCGCGGGCAGGGGTCTGGGTGGTTAAGGCCTCGCCGGGCCGCTGGCGGGTTTCGGCCGCCACGGCGGCCCAGTCACAGCCGCACCACTCGCCGCCGGCATAGTCATCAGCGTAGGCACCGAGCCAGTCAGTGAGGCGGTGGGCACGAATGCCGGACTTTTCACGGGTGAGGCGGTAGCCAGCGAATTGCTCCTGCACTTCGGCCAGGCGGTCCAACTGGGCCAGGCGCTTAGTGAAGGCGCAGATGAGGGCAAATTTTTGGAAATTCTTCTGCTCCGAAATCTTCCACAGCTGGCCCATTGTCACGGCGAGCTGCTTGGCTTCGGTAGCGAGGGCCTCCGGAAGCTGGGCAGCCTCCGATTTCGGGGGGGCTTCGCAACGGGGGGCACTAACTTCTTTTTTGGCTGATAGAGGGGCGAGAGTTATTTCCTCCGCAGCCTCACCCGCCTTTTTTTTTGGTTGGTCTTTCTCTAGAACTATGTCTGGTCTATTCCTTATAGGTGGTGAATTATTCACCATGAGATGTAACGTTTTGGGTAATTCGGTTACATCCTGTGGTGAATTATTCACCATGACTTGCGCCGGTTGTGGTGAATTATTCACTATTGTGGGCAGCCAGTCAGCCGCCGGGCCGTAGTTCAATTCCCACCCGCGGCTGTTGCTGTCGAAGTGCAGCAGGCCCCGCTCGGCTAGCTGGGCTACGGCCCGGCCGAACGTGTTCTTGTCACAGGGCAGGTCGGCATAGACCTGGTTAGCGCGGCGGTAGAGCACGGCCGGCCAGCGCGCGCGGTTGAACTCGTTCAGCCAGTACATGTACAGTTTGCTGGCCAGCGCCGGAATAGGCTGCTGGTTATTAAGCTGAAAGAATTGGTCGTGGAGCTCGAAGAAGGTCATCGGGAATTAGGCAGCGAAAAGGGTGGGGATGGCGGCTGCCTTAGCCTTGGGTTTAGCGGTGCCGGTCGCGTTGAGCAAGTCGGCCGTGATGGGCTGCGCCTGGTGCATGTGTTGCAGCAGCTTGGCCGTCATCAGCACGTCGGCCATGGCGCGGTGGGCACCGGTGTTGCTGATGCCGAAGCGGGCGCACAACTCCCCCAACTTGTGGGGCGCGGGGTAGCGGCGGGTGGCCACTACCTGCGTGCACAGGAAGGAATTGGGTAGCGCCTGGTAGGCACCGAGGCGGGCGCGGGTGGCGTTGACGAAGCGCAGGTCGAAGGTGACGTTGTGCCCTACTAGCAGCGAGTCGCCGGCCACGCGCCGGAACTCCTTCATCACATCCAAAGCCTCAGGCGCGTGAAACACCTGCTTGGTGCTGATGCCCGTGAGTTCCGTAATCCGGGGCGGGATGTAGCCGGTGTAGCGCACGAAGGACTGCATGCTGTCTACTGGCTTGCCGTTGGTATAGCGGGTAGCGGCTATTTCTAGCAGGTGGTCCTTCTCGTGGCTGAAGCCAGTGGTTTCGCAGTCGAATACCGTGTAGTCGTCGAGAATGCCGGCGAGCACAGCCGGGGTCTGGGCTAGGGCCACAGGGGGCTGCTCCAGGGCCACGGCCATCAACTCCAGTGCGCCAGCTTCCTCAGCGCCGTGCTGGTTGCGGGCGGCCCCACCACGCAGCAGCTTCCGGGCGGCCTGCTCATCACGCACCTTCTTGAGCGCCAGGCGCAGGGCCTGCACGTGGCGCAGCTTGGCCGCGCGGTAAGCATCGCGGGTGCTCATCACCACGCCGGCCGGCAGCCACAGCTTCGGGTAGAGGCACGTGAAGCTGATTTTATCCTCGCGCTCGGTCACGCTGGAGAGGCGGCCGTCGGCCGTCAGCTCGAAGTGCTCCCGTCGCCAGGAACACTTCTCGCTGCTCAGCCCCGCGTGGTGCAGGAAGTAGAAGGCTGGCTGGCTGCTCATGCGGTGGCCTCCTGCTTTTTGCCCTTGCTGTAGTATCGCACTTGCACCCGGTTCTCAGCTTGCTTAGCCACATTAAAAGCAGGCTGGTAGCTGATAGGCAGTGCGTTCACCAGCGTCGCTTGGGTGCCAGTGTATTCGGTTTGCTCTAAACCATCGCGGATTTTCAAGTCGAAGAATAGGGCCACCTTTTCCAGCACGTCAGGCATCGCAGCCAGTTGCCGATTGAGGTATAGGTAGTGGGGGCTGTCGCCTTTGTTGCTCCACGTGCTTACCAACTCTGCCTCAGTGGGTTCTTCCCAGCCATAGCAACCTGTTAAGTGACTCAGCATATCGTTGGGCGTGCGGGTCTTGCCGAACGTGAGCGACCGTTTCAACCAATGGTCGAGCAGCGCGTGAGCTGCCCCGATGCCCGCCGTTGGGTCGAGCAACTCGGCCGTGAACGTTTCGCGCAGCTTGTCAGCCAGTAGCTCATTCGTCATCTTTTTGATGCGATTGGTTCGAATGGCTGCTGCGCGTTCAGCTTTATTATCCTGGGCCACCGCCTGCGCATCGGGCGCGCCCTTGCTGAGTTTTACCCAGTTGATAGCGCCCGCATCGGTACCATCTACCATCAGGGCTGCTACCGCGCCCTTGTCACCTTCTTTCGCGCGGTCATAGAACTTATACCCCAGCGCACCAGCGGGTGGGGTAGCATAGCTGCTGGAAATCTGCGGCACGTTAGTACCCGAAAACTCTTTCTTGCGGCGCTCTAAAAAAGCCTGTTTCTTGTCTGCAAAGCAGCCGGAATCCAGGCACTTACCAGCCGTTGGGTCAGTGCCTGCCTCGTCAAATAGGCCGCGGCTATTAGCGCTGTTTTTGGGGCAGGTGGTGCAAGGGCCGGCAACCGGGCACAGCGTAGCGTCTGCCTTGTCGAAAGCTGCACCAGCCAGCTGGCGTAGTACTTCCTGAGTAATGGCGTGGTGAATGCTACTAGCACTGAGCGGCGTGCTTTGCTTCAGCTCCCAGGCCTGAGAGGATTCCATCCACTTCTTTACTACGACCTGGCTGTGAGCCGGCAGTCGGGCCAGCTCGTGGGCGGCCACCAACGGCAAACGCTCCCCCTCGAGGAGTTCCATCCAAAAGGGAATGAGGGCTACCAGCTTGGCGCGCTGCAACACGAACTTCACGGGCTTGCCTACGCGCTGGGCAATCTCTTCAGCAGACAGGTGGCTAGCCAGCAGCTTGCTGAACGCCGTGGCCTCATCGGCCGGGCGCACATCGACACGCTGCAAGTTCTCCAGCAGCTGCACCTCCAGAAACTCCCGGTCGGTGAGCGTGCGGATGACGGCCGGAATGGTCGCCTGCTCAGCCAGCTTCGACGCCCGGTACCGGCGCTCGCCGGCCACTAGCTCAAACTTGCCGACCTCGGTACCATGCGGCCGCACCGTGATGGGGGCAATAACGCCTTGAGCTTTGATGCTGTTGGCCAGCTCTGCCAGGGCCGTTTCGTCGAAGACTTTACGGGTGTTGCTCGTCACCACGATGTCGGCCAGCAGTACCAGCTTCATCTTGGTAGGCGTGTATACCAGTGCCGGCGCTGCTTCCGCAACTGGCTCAGGTGCAGCCGCTTGCTGCCCTAGCTCGGTAGCCCGGTAGGCAAGGGGCGCGCCATCGGTGTACTCAATTAGCTTTTCGCGGATTAACTCGGCCAGCAGCGGCTCGGCATCACCACTCACGTTAGCCGCTGGTGCTTCGCCAAGAATAATAATTTTTTCCAGTAAATCCCAGGCATCCATGCTGATAGCAACCTCATCGGCAGACTTGGCCACCGGTGCGGGTGCTTTGCTGGGCGCGCCCACATTATCACCGAGCACAGCCAGTAGCCTCAAATAGCAAGGCAGGATGCGCCGGTTGTTCAGGTTCGGCTCATCCTCGTGAACCTCCACCTCAATGCTGCGGCTTTGGGCGTCGTAGTTCCCTACTATCGTTACCAGCTTGCCCGACAGGCGTTTGCTGATGTCGGGTAGCACGTGGGCCTTGTCGCCTTCCAGCAACGTGTGGCCGTTACAGTCGAGCCAGGGCAGGTCTGCCTCAGGCACAATAGGAGCCGGCGCGGGTGCCGGCATCACGTCTGGCTCGCCTACAGCAGCCAGTACTTTTTTAGCTTTTGCCATACCTTTGAGTGTGTTAGGTTGAAAAAGTGAGTGGGCCACCGTTACCGCGGTGGCCCTTTCTCGTCGGGGTGGCAGGAATCGAACCTGCGTCAATGGCCGCAATGGCCGTCTTTCCAATTGGACGACACCCCGGAGGCAGCTAGGCGGCGACTGCCGTAGTAGTGCCCTCTCGGTCGCTGATAGCTTTGCGCAGGTTGGCAATCGTATCCGCCGCGCCCGCCGCGGTCACCTTCAGAATGCCGCTTATCATCAGCGTCTTTTCCTTGCGGGTAATGAGCGGGTGTTGGATAAGGCCCATGATTTCATCACGCTGCTCTATGGTTGCGTACACCACGGCCGCCCCGCCGGCATCACGCAGCGGCTGCGCTTTGCCCGTGGTGACGCTGGCCACCTTCACGGGCACAGTGCCGGCGGTGGTTTTGAGCACGTTGGCCAGCGCTGCCTTGGGCGCCAGCTGCCCCACACGGGCCTTCGCCGAGTCTTTGGCCTCCGTCAGGCATTGCTTCTGCTTGAAAGAGAGCTCGTTCCATAACTCCAGCACTTCTGCGTTGCTGCTGGCCTGCTCGAATGAATCGCGGTACTGGCTGATGATATCCTCATCGTCCTCGCTCACCACCTCCATCACTGGCTTGGTATCCTCCACTACCGCCGCACTAGTTTCCGGCTCCTGGGCCGGCTGCATCTCCAGTCCGATTTCCTCCTGCGTCACCAGGCCCGAAATGCTGAAGGCCCGCTTCAGCGCCATCGCTTCGGCCACCTTCACAATCATGGCGCTAGGGTACTTTTTCCAGGTCGGATTGTTGCCAGCGCCGTACTCGGCAAAGGGGGCATAGAAGTAGGCCGGAATTGCCCGGTCCTTGCGGTAGACTAGGGCGTAGGCCCCGATGATGGCTCCGCGTGGGTTGCCGTAGGCGTGGTCTACCGTGCCATCAGCCAGTTTTTTAAGCGTGTCGTTGGCACACACCGCATCCGATTGGATGCCGTTCATCTGCTTATCGCGGCTGGCAATCTTGAGGTAGCCATCGCGGCTGCTGAAAATGGTGGCTGCAAAATCGGCAGGGTTGCGGCCATGGGGCACGTACTTGATGCACCAGATTTCCTTTGCGAAGGGGTCAAGGCCATAGGTTTTGGCCAAGTGCAGCAGCAGCATGAACTCATCATCCGTCGCGCCCTTGGCTACGGTGTTTTTCATGAGCGCCAGCTGCTCAGGCGTGAAGCTGAGTTGCTCAGCCAGTTCGGTTTTGGTTTTCTTGGCGGGCGTTAATTCGTTAGTTGCCATATCGTTATGCAGTTAAGAAGTTGAAAAATGATAGGCAACACTATTCGCTCTCGTTGGTCCAGGCGTAGGGGCGGCTGGGCACGCTGGCCTCGTGGGCCTCGGGCCCGGCATCGGTGCCCGAGCGCCACTGCTGGCCGATAAGGAAGAAGGTGATGGCCAGCACCAGCACCACTAGCAGGATGAAGAGCAGGCGCAGGGCCAGTAGTGCCAGGCGGGACGCGAGAACCGGCCGGCTCTCGGTTGTGGGTAGCTCGCGCGGCTGGTTGGCCGCGTGGCTGGCAGCAGTACCTAGGTACTGGTTGCGGCTGGTGAAGGCAAGGGGGCGGGGAGCAGGGCCGGTATGCATTACTTTTGGGGGATAGAAGGTTGAATGAGTGATTTCTGAGAGGCCCCGCAGTTACAGCTGCGGGGCTTTTTGCTTAGCGCTTCATCTGGGCTAGGCCTAGTGCCATCGCCTGCTCGTGGGCGTAGGCGGCGTGGGCCTGCATGCGGGCGGTTTCCGTTTCAGTGGTGGGGTTGAGCACGAACAGGCTCCAGGCTTCGAGCCAGAGGGCTTGCAGGCGGCGGGTTTCGGCGAAGCAGCTCATTAGGAGCGGGGCTGCTGTGCCATGGCCATCAGGTCCTGGCGGGCGCGCCTCTTGGCGGCCTCGCTGCAATTTTTCATGCCCACGCTGGCCCCGATGTCGGGGGCAGTAGCGTAGTAGCCGGTGGCGGCATCGTGGCGAAACTGAATGATGAGGGCGTTTTTCATAGGGCAGGGTAAAGGGGCGCTTTGTACCAGTCGGGGAAGCAGCTTTCGCGTTTGGCTATCAGCTTTTCGAGGCGGGCAATGGCCTCTTGCTGGGCAGTGGGGTCGGTGAGGTAGCGGGCCATCCGCTTCTCCAGGGGGCGCAGGCTGCGGTGCTGGAGTAGCAGGCCCATCTGCTGGGCTACCTGCGCTGGCTTGCGGTAGAAGGCGCTGGCCCAGGCCCGCCGGTAGATGTTTTCCAAATCGGTGCGCCTAGCTTTATCACTATCAGCAAGTTGCGTGGCAGCACCAACCTTCGCAGCTGAAAAGGGCGTTTTCAGACACGTGTCGGAAGTACTCACAGCTCCATTGCTTTTGGTCATCGCACGTGTCATACTTTTGGTAGTAATTAGGGGCAATTTTGAACTTTACCGGGTAACAGCTAGCTCGTACTTCTTAGGGAGTATGGCGCCAGGTTAGGCGGCCATGGGGCGGCGGCCCAGCAGGAAGTGCTGCACGGCGGGCTCGCCCACCCGGTAGTTCTTGCTGCCAGCGCAGCAGTAGGCGATATCTCCCTTGCGAATGAGGTCGTAGGCGCTGCGCTCGCTGATTTTGAGGCGGGTGGCTAACTCGGCCACCGTGTACACTTGCTGGGCAGCGTTGCTGGCCAGTTCGGTGCGGGTGCCGTCGGAATAGGTGGTGAGAAGCATGATTACAAAGGAATAAATTTGTTTACAAAACAGTACAAGCGGGCTAAAAAAAGAGCCCTAGCCAATTGGGTTAGCGTCATGCTCCTTTTTCAGTTGCGTCAAGGTTGCCTCTACAAGTTCAGAGGCCAACTCTACAAGGGTAAGGCGTTCACCCTTAAGCATTCTGCGTGCTTGTTCAGCATACAAAGTGTTCTGGCCATCACGCGAAATTTCAACGCGGGTCTTGTAACTATCTGGGGCGGGGCTCATAAGGGCTTCTAGCATGGCTTGGCAGGTTTTGGTATGTTTTGTAATACAATAGTACGAACCAAAACAGTAAATACAAATAATATTCAGACCAAAGTCTTACTTTTTGTTCCGGTAAGTATTTCTTTGTTCTGTCAATGTACAAGCACATGAAATCAGACCATTCTAATCAAGCCCAGCGCCTGGCATATTTGCGACGCCAGTCAGGCATGACGCTACGTGAGGTGGGCGACAAAATAGGATTGAGCCACTCTCGTATAGATGCCTATGAGTCAGAGCCGAACATTCGCATTAAAATGGATAAGCTACGCTTGCTTGCTGATTTATTCGAAACGACAATTGAGTACATAGAAACCGGGGTTGAACGGAAAATGCACTTGGTTTCCGAGACTCAGGATGTTTCGTCTGTTATTGCAAGCCAGCTGGCAGACGATACAGAGGAGTACGAAACCTTACCTTTCGTACCATTCTCAGCATATGGCACCTTCGGTGAAAGCTGCCATGACCCACACTATGGAGACTACTCTACCTATAAGATATTACGCCGCCCGGGCGTAGATTATCGAGGTGCCGTAGTGGTAGAAGTGCGTGGCAATTCTATGGCACCACGTTACCCAGACCAGTCCTGCCACGTAGTGCGGCCCGTTTCAAATGGCGACTGGCAGTATGCAATGGGTGTGCACTGCGTCAGCCTACGTAACCCCATGTTCGTTATTAAACGCATCGTATCCAATACGAATGGCATGATACGGCTCAGGTCAGACGCCAACGGGGAAGAAATAGAGATAGAACTAGGAGATATAAACTGCATGTGGAAAGTAGGCGAAAAAGTTTACGAGCCTGCTGAGGATTAGCCATGCCAGTTCGCTTCTACCTGCACAGCTACGTCAACGCCGACGGTAGCCGGCCCATCTATACCGATGTCCGCTGGGGACGGACCGAGGCGCACCAGACCGAAGCGCTGGCCCGGCTGCGCACCGGCACCGGGCAAAGCTGCCAGCCTAAAAACTTCACTGATAAGGGCCGGGTAAGCAGCGCCGAAAAGGGCTACGCGGCCATCAACCGCGCCCTGGTCAAGCTGGAAGGCGAGGCCGGCACCCACATCAACCGCGCCGAGCTGGACGGCGTGCACCTGACGCCCGCCGCCCTGCTGGCCCTGCTCAAGCCCCGGGCTGCCGCCCGCAAGCAAGCCAAAGCGGCTGCGCTCTCTACCTCGGCCGAAGCGCTCCCCGCCGCGGTCCCCACCCTGCTCAGCCTCTACGCCGACTGGCAGCAGGCCTACGCCGGCCGCCGCGCCAAGAAAACCCTTGACGGGCCGGCCGGCCTTATCGACCAGCTGGAGCGCTGGCGCGCCGGCACCCGGCCGGATGAGCTGCAACCCGATGCCACCGGCCGCTGCAAGCTTTTCGAGCAATTCTGCCAGTACTGTTTGACCGAAGCCAAAAACCGCAAGGGCGAAACCGGGCTGCTTAATAATACGCTCTCCTCCTACGTGAAGCGCCTGAGCAAGCTGCTCAAGTTCGGTAAGTATGACACCGACTGGCTGGAAGATGATTTCAGCGAGGAAGTGGAGCGCGAGCCCCTCACCTTCGCCGAAGTCGAGCAGCTCTACGCCCACCCGGTGTTCGACGCGCGCGAAGGCACCGGCACCCGGGCCACCAGCCGGGCCGGCATCCGGGACGTGTTCGTATTTATCTGCCGTACCGGCCCCCGTTACAGCTCGGTACAGGAGCTCGGAGCCGACGCGCTAACTTGGGAGTGGGACAGCGCAGCGCAGGCCGACGCGCCCGTGCTGGAGTATTACCACTACAAGAACCGGCGCAAAAAAACCAAGCTGCGCGTACCGCTCGACCCCGTGGCCCTGGAGATATGGGCTCGCTATGGTGGCCAGCTACCCGTGCCCAGCCTGGGCAAGTTCAACGAAGAAATCAAACTACTCTGCCGTGAAGCCGGTCTCACGCGCATCATTAAGGAACTGCGCGGCTCGGGTGCCACGCGCCAGGAAGTGCGATTACCCCTGTGGCAAACCGTGTCGGCCCACATCGGCCGCTACACCTTCATCACCACCCAGCACGAGGGCGGGGCCGACCTGGTAAGCATTCAGGATACCGTGGGCCACGCCGACATCAACACCACGCGTAAGTACACCAAGAGCCGGGAAAAGGAACGGCTCACTACTACGCGGGAAGCCTTCGCCCGCCAGCGCCAGCGGGCACAGTAGGGCCGCCTGTGCCCTGCAACTGTGCCCCTCCTGGCGTAAATCGGTGCCGAATCGTGCCGAAATCTGCTAGGTATTTGGCAGGTCAGTTAGCAGGGATTAGCATATACTAGCAGGAAGTAGCACAGACTAGAAATTACCCTGAGTTCAGGAGGGAGCGCTTTACTACAGAAAGCCTTTGTAAATCATTGATTTGCAAGGGCTTTTTCGTTGGGTTTTGTTTCCGGTGCGTAGCCGGCTGTTGCGCGCCTTGGTGCTGGCTGAGCGCCTGATTCTGCGGGGCGGTTGATTGGCTGTTGCTATCGTTTTGCAGTCGTTAAGGCCAGCCCTGAAGCGGGTTTAAGTGGGTGTGCCGAGCAGGCTGCCAACTCTTTGCTAGCTGCCCGCCGCTAGTAATGACTGGCGCTAACGACGAGCGGACAGCCGGCGAAAAGCCGGCAGCCCGCCCTGGGGGCACCCGATGAGCAGACGGTCAGCTTTAGCAGCTTCTTCCTAACGCAAAAGGACCGCCTGGCTAGCCAGGCGGTCCTTTTGCGTTAGGAAGAAGATAAGCGGAAAGCCTACCAGAATACCGAGTACAGCGCCACCACGATGCCCACAATGAGCACGGCCCCGGCCGTAAACGTGGGATTGGGCTTGAACATCGACGAGTCGATTTCGAGGCCGTTGGTTTTCACGCCGCGGGCGTTTTCGATGAGGCTGATGATGACCATGCCCAGGATGCAGAACACGAACACGAAGCCCATGCGGTCGAGAAACGGAATCTCGTACACGCCATTGACGGGTACCGAGAAGCCGAAGGGCGACAGCCACGAGAGGTTGGCCATGCCAGGCAAAAACTTGAGCAGCACCGACAGCAGGAAGCCGCCAATAGTGGCAAACAGGGCCGCGCTCGACGTGGCTTTTTTCCAGAAAAAGCCCAGGATGAACATGGCAAAAATGCCCGGCGATACGAAGCCCGTGTACTCCTGAATGTAGGTGAAGCCGCCCTTTTTGTCGATGCCCAGGTGCGGGGCAATGAGAATGCCCAGCAGCATGGCCACCACCACGGCAATTTTGCCGGTGGTTACCAGCGTCTTTTCCGAGGCGTTGGGGTTGATGGCCTTCTTGTAGATGTCGAGCGTGAAGATGGTGGCAATCGAGTTGGCCTTGCCGGCCAGCGACGCCACCACGGCCGCCGTGAGGGCCGCAAACGAGAGGCCTTTGAGGCCCACGGGCAGGATGTTGAGCAGCACCGGGTAGGCGCGGTCGGGGTTGAGCTCGCCGTTCTGCATGAATTCGCCGCTGCCAAACACGTTTTGCTTGTAGAGGATGAAGGCCGCAATACCCGGCAGCACCACGATAATGGGCATCAGGAGCTTGAGCACGGCCGCAAACAAGAGGCCGCTGCGGGCGGTGGGCAGGTCGGCCCCCAGGGCGCGCTGCGTAATGTACTGGTTGCAGCCCCAGTAGTTGAGGTTCACAATCCAGAGGCCGCCCAGCAGCACGGTGAGGCCCGGCAAGTCGATGTAGCTGGGGTTATCCGGCTTCAAAATCATGTGGAAGTGGTCGTTGGCCTGGTGGTACATGATGCTCAGGCCGTTGAACACCCCGCTGGTGCCGTAGTGCTCCGATACCAGGTTGATAGCCAGGTAGGTAGTAGCCAGGCCGCCCAGGATGAGGAAGAACACCTGAATAACGTCCGTAAAGCCAATCACCTTCATGCCGCCCAGCGTGATGATGACGGCGGCAATGGCCAGCCCGTACATGCAGAAGGTGAGGTTGAGGCCCGACACGCTGCTGGCCGCAATGGCCCCGAGGTAGAGAATGGACGTGAGGTTGACGATAACGTAGAGCAGCAGCCAGAACACGGCCATAATCATGGCCACCGTGCCGTTGTAGCGCTGGTGTAGGAACTGCGGCATCGTGAAGATGCGGTTCTTGAGGTACACCGGAATGAAGAATACGGCCACGATAACCAGCGTGACGGCGGCCATCCATTCGTAGGCCGCAATGGCCAGGCCCATCTTAAAGCCCGAGCCCGACATGGCCACGAACTGCTCGGCCGAGATGTTGCTGGCAATCAGCGACGAGCCGATGGCCCACCATGTGAGCGAGCCCTCGGCCAGAAAGTAGTCTTTGGAGTCGCCCTCCAGGGTGCCGTCGTGGCCCGTCTTGCGGTTATAAATCCAGATGCCATACCCGGCAACTATCAGAAAATAAACGAAAAAGACGATGTAGTCTAATGTAGCCAGCTTGTGCATAGGGCGGGAAAAACGAATGGAAAACGAAAGTAGGGTAAATATCCGCTAGCTAACCTACGCAAACGATTGTGTTGGTAAAAACCTGCGTAATCTGGTAAGAACCGGCGCCTCTAGAGTGCCACGCGCCACCAGTCGATAGCCCCTTGCCCTTGGCTGGCCGGCACCCGGGCCCCAGGCAGAAAAGGCCCGTTTTGGTGCTTGTTCACTCATCGCTGCTTTGGCAAGTTGCAGCGCCCTCCCTTGCTGATGTTTTCACCGCAGAAGCGTCGCAGAGTGCGTCGCAGAAGAACGACCTCTGCGACGCTTCTACGTTTCTTCTGCGGTGAAAACATCAGCAAGGGAGGGCGCTGCAAGCAGCGGGCTGCAACTTGCCAAAGTAGAGGTGCCTGCTCAGGCTGCGAATACAGGATTAGTTCGTATAAATTATTGATTATCAACGATATGAATAAAATAGCCTCGCCAGCATCGCCCTACTTGAGC
>NZ_JASITD010000028.1:47939-56515 GCF_030063445.1 Hymenobacter sp. H14-R3
GCAGCGGGCTGCAACTTGCCAAAGTAGAGGTGCCTGCTCAGGCTGCGAATACAGGATTAGTTCGTATAAATTATTGATTATCAACGATATGAATAAAATAGCCTCGCCAGCATCGCCCTACTTGAGCAGAGCGGCTGGCCAGCACGGTGGCCGTGGCGGCGATAGCGCAAGGAAGGCCTTTATATTATTGACTGCAAGCATATTAGGTAAGTAATAGCTAGCCAATGAGGTGCTGTGTAAGGGTGAGGGCCGCCGCCACCGGCTGCGTGCCCGGGCCCGCGCATCCGCTCATTGGCGCGCCGTCGTATTTTTGTAGGCGTACCTACTTCTTGCTTGTGAAAAAAGCGCTCTACCTCATCGGCTCGCCCAACCAGACCACCCAGATGCACCGCGTGGCGCAGCTGCTGGAAGACGAGTACGAACCCTACTTCAGTCAGCTGTACTACGATGGCTGGATGCGGGGCTTCTACGAGTGGCTACTGCGCAATAACGTGCTGGAAGGCACAGTGGTACAAGGGCTTGTGAAGGAAAAGGCCGACCGCTACGTGGCCGAGCACAACCTGCGCCGCGACTTTGAAAACCGCGAGCTGCGCCACGACTACGACCTGGTGGTGTGCTGCTCCGATATTATCGTGCCCTGGCCGCTGCTCAAAAAAACCAAGTCGGTATTTGTGCAGGAGGGCATGACGGACCCGCTCAACCTGTGGGCGCGGGTGGTGAAGCGCTTCACCAATTTTCCCATCCTCACCATCAGCACCGCCCTCAATGGCATGAACAATTGCTGCGACGTGTACTGCGTGGCCTCGCCCGGCTACGCCCGGCACTTCGAGCACATTGGGGTGGAGGCGGATAAAATTATCGTCACGGGCATTCCCAATTTCGACGATATCGAGAAGCTGCGTACGAACAGCTTTCCGCACCGCGGCTACGTGCTGGTGGCCACCACCGACATGCGCGAAACCTTCCGGCCCGAAAACCGCAAGAAATTCATTCGCCACGCCACGCGCATCGCCGCCGGCCGGCCCATGTTTTTCAAGTTTCACCCCAACGAAAACATGGCCCGCGCCACGGCCGAGGTGCAGCGCTACGCCCCGCCCGGCACGCGCATCTTCACCGAAGGCAACACCGAGGAGATGATTGCCAATTGCGTAGAGTTGGTAACGCAATACAGCACAGTAGCTTACGTAGGCCTGGCGCTCGGCATTCCGGTGCACTCGTACTTCGATGTGGACGACCTCAAGCGCAAGCTGCCCATCCAGAATGGGGGCACCAGCGCCCAGCGCATTGCCGACATTTGCCGGCAGTTTGGTCAGTTTGAGGGGCCCGGCCCAGCCTTCCTGAAACAGTATAAACCGGCCGCTGTCCCGCAGCTGGTGGCCGTGGCGGCCGAACCACGCTAGCGGGAACTCGCAGGCCGCTGCTGTTACGTTTTGTACTGATAATGTTACGTTTTATACTTTAGTCGATGCTTACCCTTATTCAGGCCCGCTGCGGCTCCTCGCGCCTCCCCGACAAAGTCAGCCTCGACCTCGTGGGCCGGCCGCTGCTGGTGCGGCAGGTCGAGCGCGTGCAGCAGGCTCGCCTGGCGGGCCGCGTGGCCGTTATCACCACCGACGAGCCCAGCGACGACGCCCTGGCTGACCTCTGCCAACAATATGATATGGAGGTGTTTAGGGGCAGTGCGCTCGACCTGCTTGACCGCCATTACCAGGCGGCGCTTCATTTTGGCGAAAGGGAGGCCGTGGTGAAAATCCCGAGCGACTGCCCGCTCATCGACCCCGCCATTATCGATAAGGTGCTGGCTTTTTACACACAAACCGCTGGCCAGTACGACTTTGTGAGCAACCTGCACCCCGCCACTTACCCCGATGGTAACGATGTGGAAGTGATGACTTTTGCGGCCCTCGAAACGGCCTGGCGCGACGCCCGCCGCCCGCTGGAGCGCGAGCACACCACGCCGTTTTTCTGGGAAAACCCCGACCGCTTTCGCCTTGCCAACGTGACCTGGGAAACGGGGCTCGACTATTCCATGTCGCACCGCTTCACCATTGACTACCCGGCTGATTATCAGTTTGTAAAGGCCGTGTACGAGGCGCTCTACCCGGCCAATCCGCAGTTTGGCCTGCATGATATCCTGTCTTTATTAAAACAAAGGCCGGACATTTACGCCTTAAATGCCGACCTGGCCGGCGTGAACTGGTACCGTAACCACCTCGACGAGCTCAAAACCGTGGACGCGGTCAATACCAAGCAATTGTAAATCCATAAGAACGTCATGCTGAGCTTGCCGAAGCATCTCTACTACGCCAATAGAGTAGTAATCCGGGAGGCGCGGTAGAGATGCTTCGGCAAGCTCAGCATGACAACGATTCAGACGTTTACTATGACTTCCGAAAAACAAGACGAACTGAAAGCCCTGGCCCTGCGCGTGCGCGCGCACATTGTGCGCCTCAGCACCGATGGCGGCTGCTTCACCGGGGCCTCGCTGAGCTGCGCCGACCTGCTGGTGTACCTCTACGCCGACTTTCTCAACGTGCACCCCGGCAACCTCACCGACCCCGAGCGCGACTACCTGTTCCTGAGCAAGGGCCACGACGTGCCGGCCCTCTACGGCACGTTTGCCGAGCTGGGCTTCATGCCCAAGGAGCGGCTGGCCAACCACCTGAAATCGAACGACTCCATCTACTGGCACCCCAACCGCAGCGTGCCGGGCGTCGAGTTTCACTCGGGCTCGCTGGGCCACCTGCCGAGCGTGGCGCTGGGCGTGGCCCTCGATGCGCGCATGCGTGGCCAAAACCAGAAGGTTATCGTGATAACCGGCGACGGCGAGCTCAACGAGGGCACTTGCTGGGAAGCCCTGCTGGTGGCCAGCGCCCATAAGGTGAACAACCTCACCATCGTGGTGGACCGCAACCACTTCCAGGCCAACATCGCCACCGAAGACCTCATTCCGCTGGAGCCGCTGGCCCCCAAGTTTGAGGCCTTTGGCGCCGAAGTACGCCGCATCGACGGCCACGATTTCGCGGCCCTGGAAGCCGCCTTCACTGCCCTGCCCTTCAGCGACACCAAGCCCTCGGTTATCATCTGCGACACGGTGCGTGGCCGCGGCCTGCCCAGCATCGAGCGCCGCGCCGACCGCTGGTTCTGCAACTTCAGCGCCGACGAGGTAGTGGAGCTGCTGAAGGAGCTGCACAGCCAGGAAGCTACCACGCTCACCAGCGAAACGCTCACCGTTCGCTAAAATCGCAGATTTAGACAGATTACGCTGATTTCGCAGATTCTACCGACTGCAACCGGCGCTGCCTAAAAATGCCACCCTATACATTCCCGAACGACCCGTCTGAACCTGCGAAATCAGCGCAATCTGTCTAAATCTGCGATATGAGTTACGAACAGCTTATCCACGAAACTGCCCTGGCCGATGAGCGCCTGCTGGTGATGACGGCCGAAAACCGCGCCCTTATCCGCAACCTGCCTGGCCCGCTGGGCCCGCGCTTTATTGATACCGGCATTACGGAGCAAACCATGATTGGGGCGGCGGCCGGCCTGGCGCTGCGCGGGCGCGTGCCGGTGGTGCACGCGCTGGCTACCTTCCTCACTCTCAGGGCCTTTGAGTTTATCCGGACGGATGTGGGTATTCCGCATTTGCCGGTGAAAATCAGCGCCTTCGTACCCGGCTTTTTGTCGGATGGCAACGGCCCGACGCACCAGGCCATTGAGGACGTGTCGCTGATGCGCGGCATTCCGGGCATGACGGTTTTTGCGCCCGCCGACGAGCAGGATATGCTGGCCATGCTGCCCGCCATCTGGGCCTCGCCCGACCCCGCCTACCTGCGCGTAAACACCCGGCCGGCCACCTACCAGCACGCCCCGTTCGAGATGGGCAAGGCCGAAATTGTGGCCGAGGGCAAAGACGTAACCATCCTCACCTACGGGATGCTGTTTGAGCAAACGCTGATTGCCAAGGACTTACTCACCGAAGCCGGCTACTCGGTGGGCCTCCTGAACCTGCGCAGTCTCAAGCCCCTCGACGAGGCGGCTGTGCTCAACGTGGTGCGCGGCGGCAGCCTCATCGTAACCGTGGAGGACCACTTCCAGACCGGCGGCCTCTACTCCATTCTGGCCGAGTTGCTGCTGGCTAATGAGCTGACTGCTAAAGTATTACCGCTGGCGCTGAAAGAGCGCTGGTACAAGCCGGGCCTGCTGAGCGAAGTGCTTGAATACGAAGGCTTTACCGGCCAGCATATTGCCCGCCGCATCGGCGAGCGCCTGGGCGATGGGGAGCACACCTTCGGCGCGAAAACCAAGGTGGTCGAAAACGTATTTGCCGAGTAGTGTGCCTAAGTCTGGTAGAACGTCATGCTGAACGCAGTGAAGCATCTCGCTCGCATCGTTGAGTTATTAACCTAATGATGCGAGCGAAATGCTTCAATGCGTTCAGCATGACGTTCTACTTTTACAAAGAATAATCAAGCCCTTCTATGAATTTCCAGAAATCCGACGAGCTCTACGCCCGGGCCCAGCAAATAATGACGCCCGTGACCCAGACCCTGGCCAAGGGCCCGGGCCAGTACACCAAAGGCGCGGCCCCCAAGTACGTGAAGCGCGGCAAGGGCTCGCACGTGTGGGACGTTGACGGCAACGAATACATTGATTACCAGATGGGTATTGGCCCGCTTTCGCTGGGCTACGCTTACCCGCGCGTCGACGACGCCATCCGGGCGCAGCTCGGAGACGGCATCACGTTTTCGATGATGCACGAGCTGGAAGTGGAAGTGGCTGAGCTCATTCACGAGATTATCCCGAACGCCGAGAGCATCCGCATCTCCAAGACCGGGGCTGATGTGTGCTCGGCGGCGGTGCGCGTGTCGCGTGCCTTTACCGGCCGGCCCCACGTGCTGTGCTGCGGCTACCACGGCTGGCACGATTGGTATATCGGTACCACGAGCCGCGACAAGGGTATTCCGCAGGAAAGCAAGGACTTAGTGAGCGCCTTCGAGTATAATAACCTCGACTCGTTCAAGGAAATGCTGACGCCTGAAGTGGCCTGCGTTATTCTGGAGCCGTTCATTTTTGATGCGCCCAAGGATAATTTCCTGCACAAAGTGGCCCGCCTCTGCAAGGAAAACGGCACGCTGCTGATTTTTGACGAGATGTGGACCGGCTTCCGCATCGCCATCGGCGGCGCGCAGGAGTATTTCGGCATCACGCCCGACCTGGCGGTGTATTCCAAAGCCTGCGCCAACGGCATGCCCATCGCGCTGCTCACCGGCCGCAAGGACGTGATGCAGCTGTTTGAGCAGGACGTGTTTTTCTTCACCACCTTCGGCGGGGAGGCCCTGAGCCTGGCGGCTACCATCGCCACCATCAGCGAGATGCGCGAGAAAAACGTGCCCGCATTCCTGGCCAGCCAGGGCAACAAGCTGAAGGAAGGCTACAACAAAATTGCCGCCGACCTCGGCCTGAGCCAGTACACCAAGTGCTACGGCTACGACTGCCGCAGCATCATCACCTTCGACGCCAGCGCCGGCAACCCCTTAGAAACAAAGGCCTACGTGCAGCAAGAGCTGTTCAAGCGCGGAATCCTGTGGGGTGGTTTCCACAACATGAGCTTCTCGCACACCGACGAGGACGTGGCCAAAACGCTGGCTGCCTACGAAGCCGTGCTGCCCATGCTGAAAGATGCCATTGAGAAGGGCGACGTGAGCACCCGCCTCGAAGGCGAGCCGCTGGAGGCCGTGTTCCGCAAGGTGACCAATGCCGCGCCGGTGAAGAAGTAGCGCGAAGCTTCCGCTTCGTGTATCGCCGCGAAGCGGCGAAAGTGGGGCCGGGCACGTTTGCCCGGCCTTGCTCATTCCTATTAATTAACCCTCACGATAATTCGCCGCTCTGCGGCGATACGCGAAGCGGAAGCTTCGCGCTACTGCCCGGCCTTGCTCATTCCTATTAGTTAACCCTCACGATAATTCGCCGCTCTGTGGCGATATGCGAAGCGGAAGCTTCGCGCTACTGCATGACCCTCTTCGATTTAACCAACAAAACCGCCATCGTCACCGGCGCGTGCGGCCTCATCGGTCAGAAGCACTGCGAGGCCCTGGCCCTGGCCGGTGCCAACGTGGTGGTGGCCGACCTAAGCCTCGACAAGGCCCGCGAGGTGGCCGCCGGCCTGCCCGGCGCGGTGCACCTGCCACTGGCCGTGGACGTGACCTCGCCCGAGTCGCTGGCCGACGCACGCGACGAGATAATCAAGCGCTTCGGCCATATCGACGTGCTGGTGAACAATGCCGCCATCAACGACATGTTTGAGAACCCGGCGCTGGCCGCCGACCTCAGCAAGTTTGAGAATTTCCCGCTGGCCACCTTCAAGCAGGTGCTGGAGGTGAACGTGACGGGGCTGTTTCTGGCGGCGCAGGTGTTTGGCACGCCGATGGCCGAGCAGGGCAGTGGCTCCATCATCAACGTGGCCAGCACCTACGGCATCGTGGGGCCCGACCAGAGCATCTACCGCAACGCGGCCGGTGAGCAAACCTTCTATAAATCACCTTCTTACCCCACTACCAAGGGGGCAGTGGTGAATTTTACCCGCTACCTGGCAGCGTATTGGGGGGCAAAAGGCGTGCGCGTCAACACGTTGTCGCCGGGCGGCGTGGAGAACAGCCAGGATGAATTCTTCGTGCAGCAGTATAGTGCCAAAACGCCGCTCGGGCGCATGGCCGCCGCCACCGATTACCAGGGCGCGGTGGTATTTCTGGCCTCCGATGCCTCGGCCTATATGACGGGGGCCAACCTGGTGGTAGACGGCGGCTGGACGGCCATTTAGGAGGTAGCGCGGACTTTCAGTCCGCGAGTTGTTCGGTTACCAGCACTCGCGGACTGAAAGTCCGCGCTACGTTGCTACTGCGCGCCGTGTACTAATTTCGGATAAAATTTCACTAAAGCTCCACATGAAGCACGCCGACCTCGTTGCCAAAGCCCGTCGCATCAAACTCGTTCTTACCGATTGCGACGGGGTGCTCACCGACGGCGGCGTGTACTACGGCGAAAGCGGGGAGGTGCTCAAGCGCTTCAACATCCGCGATGGCATGGGCGTGGAGCGCCTGCGCGCCGTGGGGGTCGAAACGGGCATCGTCACCGGCGAGCGCTCGCCCTCGGTGCAGAAGCGCGCTGATAAGCTCAAAATCACGGAGTTGCACCTGGGTATCAAGGATAAGGCCCCGCTGCTGGCCGAGATTCTAACGCGCCTGAATCTCACGGCTGAGCAGGTGGCCTTTATTGGCGATGATACCAATGACGTGGCCATTCTGGGCCTCGTGGGGCTGGCAGCCTGCCCGGGCGATGCCACCGTGTTTGCCCGCGAGGCGGCCGATTACCGCTGCCTGGCCTACGGCGGGCAGGGCGCTTTTCGCGAGCTGGCCGAGCTGATTATCAGCTGCCAGGGCGGGGACCCGGTGCCTGACCGCGGCTCGGAATAAAGCAAGGTTGGTAAAATAAAATCCGGCGGCTCGCGTCGTCCCGTTTAACTACTAGCGCAAACCGTCCGCCGCCGGCGCTGTTAGGTTGCTTTTCAATTCGTTTCTGGCTCTATCTTCAAGCCCACCTCTTTTCTCGTTATGTCTGTCGTTCAAATAAAGAAAGACCGCGCCATTGGCGCCGGCCAGCCCTGCTACATCATTGCCGAAATCGGTATCAACCACAACGGCTCGCTCAACATTGCTAAGCAGTTGATTGACGCCGCCGTAACGGCCGGCTGCGATGCCGTGAAGTTTC
This sequence comes from Hymenobacter sp. H14-R3, assembly GCF_030063445.1. Lineage (GTDB taxonomy): Bacteria > Bacteroidota > Bacteroidia > Cytophagales > Hymenobacteraceae > Hymenobacter. The sequence goes on from NZ_JASITD010000028.1 coordinate 55,707, forward strand.
AGAAGCGCACGCCCGAACTGTGCGTGCCCAAGGACCAGTGGGAAAAAATGCGCGACACCCCCTGGGGCCGCATGAGCTACATCGACTACAAGCGCAAAACCGAGTTTGGCCAGGAAGAATACACCGCCATCGACGACTATTGCAAGGCGCGCGGCATCGACTGGTTTGCTTCGTGCTGGGATGAGCCCTCGGTCGATTTTATGGAGCAGTTTCAGCCCGTGCTCTACAAAATGGCCAGCGCCTCGCTCACCGATAAGCCCCTGCTCGACCGCGTGCGCGCCACCGGCCGCCCCCTCATGCTGAGCACCGGCATGAGCACCCAAAGCGAAATCACGGATGCCGTGAAGCACGTGGGCCTTGATAATCTGCTGATTGCGCACAGCACCTCGGCCTACCCCTGCCCGCCCCAGGAGCTGAACCTGCGCATGATTGCGACCCTTCAGGCGCAGTTTCCCGGCACGCCCATTGGCTACTCGGGCCACGAAACCGGCCTGGGTACCACCGTAACGGCCGTAGCCCTGGGCGCGACGTTCGTGGAGCGCCACTTCACCCTCGACCGCGCCATGTGGGGTTCCGACCACGCCGCCAGCGTAGAGCCCGGCGGCATGGCCAAGATGGTGCGCGACATCCGCGATACCGAGGCTGGCCTTGGCGATGGCGTGAAGGTGGTGTACGAGAGTGAGAAAGAGCCCCTGCGCCGCCTGCGACGCGAGGTAACGGCTGCGTAGTTGTTCGTTCAGAAGGCTTTAGCCCGCAGAGGGCGCGGGCCGACTCATTCTACGAGTGGCAGGCCACCGAGCGGGGCAAGA
>NZ_JASITD010000029.1 GCF_030063445.1 Hymenobacter sp. H14-R3
TTGGGCACGTGGACGGGCAAATGAGGGGACAACCGCGCCCAAAGCGTGTCCGAAATGCGAAATTCTTGAACTGTAGCCATACCCCTAAAATACAACTGATTTTTCCCTATTCGGATAGCCTCTAAGTAACCTTCCAACCCTTTTCCACGCATGCAAACTATCCCCACCAAAGCCTACGGCGCCAGCGGCTCCATTCTCAATAGCCTCAAGCCGATGACCATCGAGCGGCAGGCTCCCAAGGCCGACGAAGTGCACATCGACATCCTGTACAGCGGTGTGTGTCACTCCGACCTGCACCAGGTGAAAAACGACTGGCACAACACGATTTATCCCTGCGTACCGGGCCACGAAATCATTGGCCGCGTTATCGAGGCCGGCAGCGGCGTAACCAGGTTCAAAGCCGGCGACCTCGTGGGCGTGGGTTGCATGGTAGACTCGTGCGGCGTGTGCCCCTCCTGCAAGGAAAAGGAGGAAAACTATTGCGAAGGCCCCGTGAGCTGGACGGCCACCTACAACGGCTATATGAAGCCCGCCAACGAGGAATTCAACACCTTCGGCGGCTACTCGACCAACATCGTGGTGAAAGAGTCGTTCGTGCTCAGCATCCCAAAGGAGCTGGATATCAAAGCGGCCGCGCCTATTTTGTGCGCTGGCGTGACGACCTATTCGCCCCTGAAGCACTGGAAAGTAGGCCCCGGCCAAAGCGTGGGCGTGGTGGGCATCGGTGGCCTGGGCCACATGGCGGTGCAGATAGCGCGCGCCCTGGGCGCAACCGTTACGGCCATTACCCGCGATAAGAAAAAGCAGGAAGCCGCCGAGCAACTAGGTGCCCACGAGGTACTTATCTCGACCGATGCGGATGCCATGAAGGCGCACGAGTCGAAGTTCGACTTCATCCTCATCACCATCCCCGACGCGTTCGACGTGAACGACTACGTGAAGCTGGCCAAGCGCAACGGCGTCATCACCACGGTGGGCCTGCTGGGACCTTATGAGCTGCCGCTCAACAACATGGAAGTAGCTATGCACCGCCGCTCGGTGTCGGGCTCCATCATCGGCAGCATTGCCGAAACCCAGGAAGTGCTGGAGTTTTGTGCCGAGCACCACATTGCGCCCGAGGTGCAAATGATTAAGATGCAGGATATTAACGTTGCCTACAAGAATATGATGGATGAGGAGGTGCGCTTCCGCTACGTCATCGATATGCAGTCGCTGAAAGACGAGGCATAACCGCCCAGCTTATTGCAACTAGAAAAGGGCTGGTCGCTCATTGCTTTGCAGGCAATGAGCGACCAGCCCTTTTTTGCATTACTGCTGCGGCGGACTCATTTGGTCAGCGTGAAGCTGGCCATCTGCACATCGCGCGAGTTGCCGCCCACAAATACTTGAAATTCACCGGGTTCGGCTACGAACTTCAGGTCGTCGTTGTAAAATTTCAGGTCATCGGCCGTGAGGTGGAAGGTGAGCTGGCGGACCTCGCCTTTTTTGAGGTTGATTTTGAAGAAGCCTTTCAGCTCCTTCACCGGGCGGGTGCTGCTGCCCACCAGGTCGCGCAGGTAGAGCTGGGCCACTTCCTCGCCGTCGTAATTGCCGGTGTTGCGCACCGTCACGGCTACGTCGAGGCCCTGGCCGGGGCCGATGCTGGCCTGGCCCACTGTGGGCTTACCATAGCTAAAGGTGGTGTAGCTCAGGCCGTAGCCGAAGGGAAAGAGCGGGTCGTTGGGCGCATCGAGGTAGCGCGACTTGTACTTATCGAGCAGCACGCCGGCGTAGGGGCGGCCGGTGCTTTTGTGGTTGTAGTAAATCGGTACCTGCCCCACCGACTGCGGAAACGTCATGGTGAGTTTGCCGCTGGGGTTGTAGACGCCAAAGAGCACGTCGGCCACCGCGTTGCCGGCCTGCGTGCCCCCAAACCACGTTTCGAGGATGGCATCGGCGTGCTGGTTTTCCCAGGGCAGCGTGAGCGGCCGGCCATTCACGAGCACCACTACCAGCGGCTTGCCAGTGGCTTTCAGGGCTTTAAGCAAGTCGAGTTGGCGGCCGGGCAGGCCGATGTCGGCGCGGCTGGCGGCCTCGCCGGTCATGCCCTGGCTTTCGCCCACCACGGCCACCACTACATCAGCGCCCTGGGCGGCCTGCACGGCTTCGGCAATGGTGGTTTCGGCGGGGCGCGGGTCTAGTTGCAATTCGCCCCCGTTCTCGTTGAGGCGCTTGATGAGCTGGTCGTCGTCGGTCACGTTCACGCCCTGGCTGTACGTTACGCGCACGCCGGGGCCACCTACGTTCTTGATTCCCTGCAAGATGGAGATGGCCTGCTTGCCATCGCCAGCCCCGCTCCAGTTGCCAATCATGTCGCGGCTGCGGTCGGCCAGCGGGCCCACCACGGCAATGTTCACGGTGTTTTTGAGGGGCAGGGTCTGCTGGTTGTTCTTGAGCAGCACCAGCGTGCGGCGCGTGAGGTTGCGGGCCTCGGCCAGAAAGGCGGGCTTCATCATCGTGGCCTGCGCGCGCGCCTCCGTCACGCCCCGGTAGGGGTCGGTGAAGAGACCCAGCTTGTACTTAGCCTCCAGCACCCGGCGGCAGGCCTCGTCGATGGCGGCCTGCTTCACGGTGCCTTCCTTGAGGTTGGTAGCCAGCTGCTTCAGAAATACCTCGCCCACCATGTCCATGTCCACGCCCGCGTTCAGGGCCAGCTCCGACACCTTCTTTTCGTCGCCCAGGCCGTGGGCTTCCAGCTCATTAATAGCGGTGTAGTCGGTGGCCACGAAGCCCGTGAAGCCCCACTGGTTGCGCAGCAGGTCGGTGAGCAGCCACTTATTGGCCGTGGCCGGAATCCCGTTCACGTCATTAAAGGAGGACATTACCGAGCCAATGCCGGCGTCGATGGCTGCTTTATAGGGCGGCAGGTACTCGTTGTACATGCGCTGCCGGCTCATGTCGGTGGTGTTGTAGTCGCGCCCGGCCTCGGCCGCCCCGTAGAGGGCGAAGTGCTTGAGGCAGGCCATTACGTTTTCGGGCTGCTTCAGGTCGTTGGTAGGGCCCTGGTAGCCGCGCACCATGGCCTCGGCAATGCGCGAGCCGAGGTAGGGGTCTTCGCCGGCCCCTTCGGCCACGCGGCCCCAGCGCGGGTCGCGGGCAATATCCACCATCGGCGAATACACCCAGTTGAGGCCATCGGCGGCGGCCTCCTGGGCCGCAATGCGGGCGCCGCGCTCCAGCGCACCCAGGTCCCAGCTGGCGGCCATGCCCAGCGGAATGGGAAAGATGGTGCGGTGCCCGTGAATAACGTCGTAGCCCAGAATAAGCGGAATATGCAGCCGCGACTCCTGCACGGCCAGGGTTTGCAGCTTGCGGGCGGCCACCGGCGTGTAGGTGTTCAGCACTGCGCCCACCAAGCCCTTCTTGATGTTGGCGTCCACGTCTTTGCTCACCACCGGCCCCGTCACATCAAAGCCCACCGACACGAGGTTAAGCTGGCCGATTTTTTCTTCCAGCGTCATTTTCTGCATCAGGCTTGCCACGAACTGCTGCATTTTGGGGTCGGCGGCCTGGGTTGGGCGGGCGGGTGCCTGGGCCTGGGCGCGCGGGCCCGCCAGGCCCAGGGCCAGTAGCAGCGCGGCTTTCGAGAGCGGTTTGGCGTAGTTCATGGGAGAGTGAAGGAGAAGAATAAGGTGGAAAGGTAAAGTGGGAGCGGGGGTACTGGAAAGCGCACTGCCTATCGCAACCGGGTCACCGCGGCCTGCATCGGTACCAGCCCCACCAACAGGGCAGCTGGCTACCAAGCTTTATGAGCGTGCTTCTTCATAGTTGACAAAGCGCATAACCAAGCCGGATACCCGCCCCTTGGAAGATGAAATAGCACTATTTATGCCTGATTAACAATAAAATAGCGTCAACTACCAAGCTTTTTATTACCGTAAGATTAAATTCTGCGTAGATGGGCCAACGACCTTGGTTAGCCAACCACCTTCAAAACCATTTTCCTTCTCCTTATGAAAGAATTCTCTTCCATTCTTCGGAAGCTGTTGCCGGGCGCGCTGCTAGCAGCGACTGGCCTGACGGCCTCCTCAGTACAGGCGCAGAACGCCGACCACAAAACGGCTATCGGTGTCAACGTTAGCCACATGCAGTACCAGGGCAATGCGGGCGGTGATTTCTTCCAGGGCAACTGGCCGCTGCGGGTTGGCGGCGGTGGGCATATTACCCGCTACCTGTCGCCTTCCTTCGACTTGTCGCTGCTCGGCAACTACCAGAACTACCGTTTTGTGGCCGCTCGCCGCCCCAACCCGCAGTTTACCTCCAAAACCGGCATGATTGACTTGGGCCTGAAGCTCAAACTCAGCAGCCTCATCGGCGAAAGCTTCCCCATTCAGCCCTACCTGATGGGTGGTGGCGGCGTGTTTCTGGCTAGCAGCACGGGCAGCTACGAAACCATCCTGCCTAATGGCCAAACTGGCCCCGGCACTAACCAGTACTTCCAGAACGACATCCAGGCGCTGGAGGTATTTGGCCTGGCCGGTATTCGTTTCCGCTTGTCGCCGGCCATTGGCCTCGACGTGCAGGCCAGCCAACATTATCCGTTCACGGATAAGATTGACAATATCGGCACGCCCGATAACAAGCTGCACGACCGCTTTCTGGTGTACTCGGCTGGCCTGACTGTAGCGTTTGGCAAGCCCAAGGACACGGACATGGACGGTGTGCCCGACCGCAAGGACAAGTGCCCCGACACCCCCGCTGGCGTGAAAGTGGACGAAACCGGTTGCCCAATTGACACCGATGGCGACGGCGTAGCCGACTACCAAGACAAGTGCCCCGACGTGAAGGGCCTCGCGGCTCTGCAAGGTTGCCCCGATGCTGACGGCGACGGCGTAGCCGATGCCGACGACAAGTGCCCCAACACCCCGGCCGGCGTGCGCGTCGATGCTTCGGGCTGCCCGCTCGATGCTGATGGTGACGGCGTAGCCGACTACCTCGACAAATGCCCCGACACCCCCGCTGGTACCAAAGTGGATGCCAATGGCTGCCCGCTTGACCGCGACGGCGACGGGGTGCCCGACTACATGGACCGCTGCCCCGACCGTGCCGGCCCCGCCAGCAACAAAGGCTGCCCCGAGATGAAGGCCGAAGACAAGAAGGTGCTTAACGAAGCCACGAAGTACATCAACTTCGACTTCAACAAGGCTACCCTCAAAGCGTCGTCGTATGGTAAGCTGCAGCAGATGGTGCAGATTATGAACGACTACCCGGACTACAGCCTCAGCATTGCCGGCCACACCGACAGCAAGGGTGCCGATGATTACAACCTGCGCCTGAGCTACGAGCGCGCCGCTTCGGCCCGTGCCTACATGCTGAGCAAGGGCATCCCGGCCGACCGCATCGAAGCGCGTGGCTACGGCGAAACCAAGCCGATTGCCGACAACGCTACGGCCGCTGGCCAGGCCCTGAACCGCCGCGTAGATTTCGACCCCTTCCTCACCGGCGAAACCAACGCTGCCGAAGTGAAGTACGGTGCCGCCCCAACCATCGCGGAAGTGAAGGCCGAAGGCAAGAAGCTGCCCGGTAAGAAAACGACCGGTACCGGTGCCCCCCGCAGCCGCAAGGCGCCGATGAAAAAGGCTCCTATGCGCAAAAAGTAAGCGCTGACTAGCCACTAGGCTACGCGTAAAAAGCGGCCTGCTCCCAGTGAGCAGGCCGCTTTTTTTATGCGGTATTCGTTATTTTTCAGCTACATAGAGGTATCCTGAACCGAACGGCAGCGCTCCTCGTAAATTCGATTATGCATAAAATAATTATTTTGAGAAAACTATACTTTATACTGATTTTTTTGGCCTTAGCTCAGTTCGGCCACGCTCAGCCTACTGTGCCGGATTGCAGTACCGGGCGCTATGCCACCGATGTGTTCCCGGCCGTGACCAAGACGCCGGATGTCATATTCGGCTACAACACAGCCCGTGACTACAGCACTGGAGGTGACACTCCGGTGACATTGAAGCTCGATTTCTACGAGCCCATCGGTGATGACGCGGCCGTGGCGCGGCCCTTGATTATTCTGGCTTTCGGGGGTTCATTCGTAAATGGGCAGCGTACCGATTTGGACGACCTCTGCCGGGCGTTTGCCCGCAAAGGCTACGCTACTGCTACCATTGATTACCGATTGCTAAAGCCAAGTTTTTTCAATTTATTGCTGGTATATAACAACCCCGCCCTGCTGGCCGATGAGATAGTGCGGGCCGCCAACGACATGCGCGCCGCCGTGCGCTACTTCCGCCACGATGCGGCTACGGCTAATGCTTATCGTATTGACCCGGCCCAAGTATTTGTGGGTGGCTTCTCGGCGGGCTCAGTGGCGGCGATGCAGGTGGCTTACACGGATAATGTTACCGAAAACCCGGATGCGGGCATTCAGGCTGCGTACCAGAAATATGGCGGCCTGGAAGGTGATACTGACCTTGCCGGGGCCAATAAGCTACTGCCCGCCTACAGCTCGGCGGGCTTGGCAGGCGTGGTCAGTATTGCGGGCGGCATCAACGACGTGCGTATTGTAAGTGTCGGTAATCCACCGCTTTATAGTGCGCAGGGCACGGCCGATGAAGTGATTCCCTACGCCAGTTGCGGGGCGGTGTACAACACGCAGTACGTGCTTTGCGGAGCATCGCCACTGCAAGCCCAGGCCAGCCAGGTGGGCATTGCCAACAAGCTTTATCCGATAACGGGTGGCAACCACAGCAGCCCCCGCAGTGCCGCCAACAGCCCGCAGGTAGCAGCTGAGGCGGCCGCTTTTCTGCAACCGCTCGTGTGCCCGGCCGCGCCGCTGCCGGTAGTGCTCACCGCGTTTGCGGGGCAGGTGCGTGCCGCCGATTGCACCGGCCGCCTCACCTGGCGCACCGCCACCGAGCACCACAGCCGCCGCTACGAAGTGCAAGCCTCGGCCGACGGCCGGCAGTTTGCCGCAGTAGGTACCGTGCCCAGCCAAAACCGGCCGGCCGGTGCCGAATACGCGTTCCAAACCGCGCCGCTGGTGGGCCGCCAGTATTTCCGGCTAAGCATGCTGGATGAGAACGGCACTGCCGCTTACAGCCCAGTGGTAACGCTCACGGCGGCCTGCCTGGCTGCGCCGCTGATACTGGCCCCCAACCCGGCCCGTAGCCAAGTGCAGGTAAGTGGCTTGCCCGCCGCCGGGGCGCGGCTGTTTCTACACAACTCGCTGGGCCAATGCGTACTGCAAATAAATGCCGAAGAGGTTGCCACGCTGCCCATTGCCAGCCTGCCGCCCGGCGTGTACCTGCTGAAGGCAGTGAGCGCCACCGGGGCCGCCGCTGGCAGTGCGCGGCTGGTGAAGGAGTAGCCGGGCCTCCGCGAGCGGCCGGCGCAACCAATGCGGCCAGTAATAGTAAGATGAAGGAGTGATGATTCGTCGGCTTTCGAGCCGTTTACCTCCTTTTGCTAGATGTTGCTTTCCCGTTATACTGCCGCGCTGCTGCCCGCGCTCGGCCTGCTAGCTGCGTGCAGCAGTGGCCCCAGCCAAGCCGAAAAGCAGACCGCCGCCGCCGACACGCCGGCCACCACCGTCACCACCCCCCAGGATGCCACGGTGCCCCTGCCCGCGCCCTACGCCACGAAGTCGGTGAGCAAGCGCGTTGCTATCATCGACTGGCCCGCTGGCAAAACCCCCGTTGCCCCGGCCGGCTTCAGCGTAACCGAGTTTGCGGGCCAGCTCGAAAGCCCGCGCTGGGCCTACGTAGCCCCCAACGGCGACGTGTTTATTGCGGAGGCTACCACGCTGCCTAAAGGCGCTAAAAAGCAGATTGCCGCCGCTCTCCAGCTCGACAAGTCGCGCTCGCTGCAAGCCACCAGCGCCAACCGCGTCACGCTGCTGCGCGATACCAACGGCGACGGCAAGCCCGACGTGCGTACCGTGTTTCTGACCGGCCTCAACCAGCCCTTTGGCATGCTGGTGCTGGGCAACAGCTTCTACGTAGCCAATACTGACGGCCTGCTGCGTTTCCCTTATAAAACCGGCGAAACGAAAATCACGGCTAAGGGCCAGAAAATCCTGAGTCTGCCCGAAGGTGGCTACAACAATCACTGGACGCGTAACCTGCTGGCTAGCAAGGATAACTCAAAGATACTGGTAACCGTGGGCTCGGGCTCCAACGTGCAGGAGCACGGCCCCGAAAACGAGGTGCGCCGGGCTAATATCCTGGAAATCAACCCCGACGGCACGGGCGAGAAAATCTTCGCCAGTGGCCTGCGCAACCCCATCGGCCTGGCCTACTACCCCGGCACCTCCACGCTGTGGGCGGCCGTGAACGAGCGCGACGAACTCGGCGATGAGTTGGTGCCCGACTACATCACCAGCGTAAAAGAGGGCGGCTTCTACGGCTGGCCCTACTCGTACTACGGCCAAAACGAAGACCCGCGCCGCAAAAACGAGCGCCCCGACCTAGTGAAAAAAGCCCTCGTGCCCGACGTGCCCATGGGCGCGCACGTGGCCGCGCTCGGCCTCACGTTCTACGACAAAACCGCCTTCCCCGCCCGCTACCAAAACGGCGCTTTCGTGGGCGAGCACGGCTCTTGGAACCGCTCGGCCTACTCGGGCTACAAGGTGGCTTTCGTGCCCTTCAAGGACGGCAAGCCCACCGGTAAGCCCGAGGATTTCCTTACCGGCTTCCTGGTCGGCGATGGGTCGGACAAGGCCTACGGCCGCCCCGTGGGCGTAGTAACCATGCCCGACGGCGCGCTGCTGGTGATGGACGATGCCGGTAACAAAGTGTGGCGCGTGAGCGCCGCCAAAACCACCGCCGCCCAGCCCACCAAAGCCACCCCCAACGTAGCCGTGCGCTAAATGTAGGGTAAGCTTTAGCTTGCCCTTTTAACGCCCGGCTCGCTACGGCAAGTCAGCCCAAACCACGCATAATGTTGGCCCAGGTATTTGAGCACCAGTACTCAGCTACCTAGGCCTCTTGCCGTGCCCCATCGCCCCGCCGCAAAAGCCAGCAGCTTGCCAGCAATGCTACCTTGCGCCCCGACCTTAGCAGCCCGCCCCGTCCGTATTCCCTCCTTCACCCCATGACTAAAAAACTACTAATCACCACCTTGTGCGGCGCCCTGCTGGGTGCCGTACCCCTGAGCCCAACCCTGGCGCAGACGCCCGCATTCACCCCAGCGGTGCAGGCATTCATTAAAGTGAGCGCGCCCGTGGTGGCCCTCACCGACGCTAAGGTGATAGATGGTACCGGCCGCTCGGCGCTGCTGCACCAAACGGTGGTGCTGCGCAACGGCCGCATTGAGCAGGTCGGGCCCTTCAAAAAAGTGAAGGTGCCAGCCGGGGCCGAGGTCATCAATTGCGCGGGCAAAACGCTGATTCCGGGCCTGGTAATGCTGCACGAGCACCTGTATTATACCATGCCAGTGGGCGGCTTTTTTAACATTGCTCAGATGCCCTACTCGTTTCCGCGCCTCTACCTGGCGGGCGGGGCCACCACCATTCGCACGGCCGGCAGCATCGAGCCGCAAACCGACCTGGCCATTCAGCGCCTCATTGGCGAGGGCAAGTTTATCGGCCCCGACATGGACGTGACCGCGCCCTACATGGAGGAGCCGAGCCTGGATATTCCGGCCCTCAACACCATAAAAGGCCCCGAAGATGCCGCCGCCAGCACCAAGTTTTGGGCCGATAAGGGTTGCACGTCGTTCAAGATGTACATGCACGCCACCCGCGCCGACCTGGCCGCCGTGGTGCGAGAGGCTCACGCCCGCCATCTCAAAGTAACCGGCCACCTCTGCGCTATTACGTACCGCGAGGCCGCCGAAATCGGCATCGACAACCTGGAGCACGGCTTTATGGCCAGCTCCGATTTTGCGCCTGGCAAAGCCGCCGATGCCTGCGATTACCCCACCGCCCACCAGGGTTTGCTAAGCCAGCCGGCCAATAGCCCCGCCGTGAGCGAGCTGATTAAGCTATTGATTAGCAAAAACGTAGCCCTCACCTCCACTCTGCCCGTGTTCGAGCCCTACACCGGCCGCGAGGTAGTGCTGGGCGGTGGCCTGGGTGCGCTCATCCCACAGCTGCAAGCGCGCGAAACGGCCGTTTGGCAAGCCAACCAGGGCAAGGACTCGGCCAGCGTGGCGCTCTTCAAGAAGGAGCAGGGCTGGGAGAAAGAGTTCTACGACGCGGGCGGGCTGCTGGTGGCCGGCACCGACCCCACCGGGGCCGGCCGCACCATTGCCGGCTACGCCAACCGCCGCGAAATCGAGCTGCTGGTAGAAGGCGGTTTCACCCCGCTCGAAGCCATTAAAATCTGCACCCTCAACGGGGCTAAGTACCTAGGGCGCGACCGCGACATCGGCACCATCGAAGCCGGTAAGCAAGCCGACCTCGTGCTGGTAGCCGGCGACCCCGAAAAGGATATTCGCCAGCTCCGCCAGATGGAAATCGTGTTCAAGCACGGCGTAGGCTTCGATTCGCCCAAGCTGTTTGAGTCGATGCAAGGAAAGGTGGGGCTGAATTAAGTAATTGACTATCAATAGAAAAAACATCATGCTAAACGCAGGGAAGCATCTCGCTCGCGCCAGGTAGGTTACTAACCCAACTGGCGCGAGCGGGATGCTTCCCTGCGTTCAGCATGACGTTCTTCTATCTTATTGACAGGCAATAAGTTGTCTTATTCAGCTGGCAGCGAGGCCTCGTACGTGTTGGCGTACTTGAAATCTTCCATCCAGTAGTCGGAGCTGATTACGTCAAACACCACGCTGTTAGCGGTTTTGTCGCTGGGCGTGATTTGCCACAGAATGGCTGGCGCTTCGAGAAACTCGCCGCCCGCCAGCTGGTCGCCAAACAGGCGGTGTAGCAGCGCGCTGTCCGACAGGCCGGGGGCCAGCAGGCGCAGCAGCGGCAGGGCGGGCTCCGCGTCCAGGGCCGCCAGGTCGGCGGGGTCGGTAGCCGTTATTTTCACCTTAAACTCCACGGCCTGCGGGTGCGGAAACTTGCCGTTGTAGGCATCGTAGAGTAGCTGAGTGGCGTTGAAAAAACCCTCGTGCAGCTCCAGCTTGGGGTTTTCTTCCCATAGCTTTTCGGTTTCCATCTGGTGCGCCAGCTGCTCAATCTGGCCGTCCTTCAGTTCCTCGGAAAACAGGTAAGTAAGCACGGCTTCGGCGGCGGCGGCGGGCTCCAGGTCGGTGAGGGCCATCTGGCACATCTCTTTGAGCTCGGCCGGGGCCAGGGCCTCGGGGTTGTCGTAGGCAAGCTGCTGAAGCAGCGCCAGGTAATCAGCATTCTGCCAGGCGTTGGGGAGTTCGGAAAGGTGCTGAAAGGAAAGCCGCTCGACGGTGAAAGTAGACATAAGTAAAAGGCAAAAAAGTGGGGTACTGCCCGGCCTCCTTACGTATAACTCTCGCCAGCAACCGGATTAGCCCTCGGGGTAATTTGATAGCTGCTTGTTTAAAAGAATTTTATATTCTGAGTAGCTTGCTTCCCTACTCGGGCCAGTACCTCCTTCCTAATACGCTGCATATGCCCTCCTCCAAACTTCATGCTGTAGACCTTACTTACCTCGGAATTATTGAGCCAAACAATGGCCGAATGCTATGGGATGTTGAGTTAAGAATTAAGGACCAGTTAGTTACCGAAAAATACCTTGGTAGCTGGCCCACCGTTACTATCGGCAACCACAACGAAAGCGAATCGCCGGACGGGCGGTTTTTCTTTATTCCCACTGAGAGCGGTGGGGTGGTAATCGATGCCGAACAGGATTTTAAACCCAATCATATTTCCTGCAAGGGGCAAGGGGCTAGCAGCTTTATTGGTAATTTTTATGATGATAACTGGCTGATTATCGTGCACCGCAACGAGGTGATACTCTTCGACTTGCTGACGTTGCAGCAGCATAGTCTCGATTTCCCCTCGGTGTCTGTGTGGTGGGCTGTCTCTGTCGATGACCAGCATTTGCGCATTACGTATCGCGAACCGGGCGGCAAGGAGGATAAAGAAATGGTAGTCAGTAAGCAAACAGGGAAATAGTTGCGCTGGCCCCCGGCAGGAGCTTCTGCTTCTCAGGTATGCTAGTTAAAGCCGTGTCCTTCACGATAATAAACTAATCACTATCCACTTTTGTGCGCTTAGTTGCTTGCTGAACTGCTCCAGGGCATTGCCGACACCGCCTCCACCACCGGCCGGTCCCGCTGCTCAGGCCTTGGGCAGCAGCCGGCCGAGCTGCGCCAGCAGCGCGGGCGAAATATCGAGCGTCCGAATCGGGAACGGAATGGCAATGCCCGCCGCATCGAAGGCCCGCTTGATGCGTATAATGGCCTCGCTCTTAGCGCCTACGTAGTCGACCTGCCGCTGGTACGGAATCCAGAAGCGCAGCACAAACGTGATGGAGCTGTCGGCAAAAGCGGTGAACATAACCTCCACCGGCCGGTCGGTGAGCAGGTTGGGGAAGTCGGCCATGCAGCCCAGCACCGTGGCGCGCACCTGCTCCAGGTCGGCATCGTAGCCCACGCCGCACTGCACATCGACGCGGCGGCGGGTGGTCACGGTGAAGTTGATGACCGAGCTTTCGAATACTTTGCGGTTGGGCACGCGCACCAGCTCGCCGGTTACCTGCCGCAGGTCGAGGGTGCGCAGGTTGATGCTCTCAATGGTGCCAAAGTAGGTTTCGGTCTGAATAACGTCGCCCACCGTAAACGGCCGCTGCACCGCGATGATGATGCCGCTGATAAAATTGGCCGCAATATCCTGAAACGCAAACCCCAGCGCCAGCCCGATAATACCCACGCCGGCCAGCAGCGAAGTCACCGTTTTATCCAGGCTCAGTACTTCCAGGGTAAAGAAAATGCCTACCACCAGCACGCCCACGTAGGTGGTGGTTTCAATGAGGTTGTTGAGCGAGCCGCTGGCCGACACCCGACCCAGAAACTTGTTCACCAGCCGCCGCAGCAGCCCCGCCGTAAAATACGTGATAACCAGTATCAGCAAGGCAATCAGCAGGTTGGGCAGCAGCAAAATAAACTGCTGCACCCAGCGCGTCAGCTTGTCCGACAATAAATGGAAGGCCCGGTTGAAATCAGTTACGCCAAACATGAGGTTCTAAAAGGTTGCCCGTAACATACGGCGCCCGGGCCGCCAATGGCTGGGCTTGCCCCGCCCTACAACGCGCGGCCGCCTCCTTACGTCTTACACCCTACCCGGGAGGCTGGCACCGTAACCAGCCCAGGCAGGCCCCGCCTTTGGCAGCAGCAAACGCAACTACCCCACTTGGCCCCGATGCCGCCCCCGCCCTCGTGGTGCTGGCCGGGGCCACCGGCGACCTCGGCCACCGCATTGCCCTGGCCCTGCTGGGGCGGGGCGCCCGGGTGCGCGCGCTCATCCGGCCCGGTAGCGCCGCCCGCCCGGCCGTTGCCACCCTGCGCGCGCACGGTGCCGAGGTGCTAGAAGTCGATTTTGACGACGCCAATGCCCTCGCCCAAACTTGCGCGGGCGCGGCCTGCGTGGTATCGGCCCTCTCGGGCCTGCGCGACGTGATAGTGGATGCGCAAACGCACCTGCTCGAAGCGGCCGTGGCGGCCGGCGTGCCCCGCTTCATTCCGTCCGACTATTCCATCGACTTCACCAAGCTGCCCGCTGGCTCGAACCGCAACCTGGACCTGCGCCGCGAGTTTGGCCGCCGGCTCGACCAGGCGCCCATCCGGGCCACGTCCATCCTCAACGGCATGTTTATGGATTTGCTGACCGGGCAGGCCCCAGTTATCCTGTTCAAAATCAAGCGGATACTTTATTGGGGCAGCGTCGACCAGCCGCTGGATTTCACTAGTATTGCCGATACGGCGGCCTTCACGGCCGCCGCCGCCCTCGACCCCACCACGCCCCGCTACCTGCGCGTGGCCGGCGAAGTAGCTACTGTGCGCGACCTGCAAGCCAGTGCCAGCGCCGCCACCGGCCGGCGGTTTCGCCGCCTGCGGGCCGGCGGCCTCTGGCTGCTCAAGCTGATGAGTAGGGTAACGCGCCGCCTCGCGCCCGCGCCGAATGACGTGTTTCCGCCCTGGCAAGGTATGCAGTACCTGCACAATATGTTTACCGGCCTGCCCAAGCTCGCGCCTCTCGACAACGACCGCTACCCCGATATCAGGTGGACGAAGGTGCAGGATATGCTGACCGCAAAAAAAGTAACGCGGGCAGCCCGCCAACCTGGAAACTAACTTAACATCCATAAATATGAAATCCTTTCTGCTACTGGCTGCGGCCTGCGTGCTTACTGCCAGCGCCGCCCAGGCCCAAACTGCCACCCGCGGTAATGTACCCGGCTCGCTGCCCGTTACCCCGCCCGAGGCGACCTACGCGGGGAGCCCCCGGGCCCACCGCCACACCGAAAAAGTGCCCGGCACCACCCACCGCGAAAAGAAACGGCTGCGCAAGCTGGCCAAAGTGCCCACTAACCCCGAGGGCACCATGAAAACCAAGTAAGGCAGCGCACCCCCCACGCCCCAGCCGCAACCAGGAGCATCCGAAGCGAGCGCTTCTGGTTGCGGCTGGGCTACACCAACCAGCTGCTTGCTACCCGTGCGAAAACGTCTGCGCAGCGTCTGAATACCCATCATCTACCTGTTTTCTTATGAAATCCTTCCTGTTTCTGGCCGGCATTCTTGCCGGTAGCACTAGCGCCGCCCTGGCCCAAACCGTATTGCCGTCGGGCGCGGTAGCGCCGAATGGAGTGGTATCGCCCACAACGGGCGTTCCCATAACGCCCGCTACCGTGCCGGGTAGCGCGCCCCTCGGCACGCCCGCCACCCGCGACGGCGGCAGCCCCCGCGCCGCGCGCCACGATGAGAAAGTGCCCGGCCTGAGCCGCCAGGACCGCAAGCAAATGCGGAAAATAGATAAGATGCACTACACCTCCGACTCGGAGAAGCAAAGCGGGAAAAAATAACCATCAGCGCCGCCTCGCTGCCGGGGCGGCGCTGGCGCAAGGGAATCCACCTGGATTTCTGGTAACTTGCTGTTATGAAAGTTGCCCTTGAATTAGCGTTTCCTGATGAGCAGGCTGCTTCCGTAATGCGGCTATTGCAAGCGGTTCCAGGGCTAACGATGCGCTTCCTGCAAGTTGACCAATACAGGGAGCAAAGCACGCTGCAAACCGCTGATAAAAAGCAAACCGCTGCCGAAGAGCAAGTTTTATTGCACGAAGTATTCGGCTCTTGGAAATCAGCGGAAAGCGGGGAAGAAATAGTGCGCCGTATCTACGCCGACCGGCAAGACCAGCCCCGCGAGGTAGAGGTATGAGCCACTAAAATAGCAGTACCCACCAGTTACTAAAATCTGTATGCCAACTACACTCCTTTTAGAGCCTACCAATGATACTGACCTGCACTTGCTGCTAAGCCTGGCGCAGCGGCTGGGCGTGAAAGCTACTGCCTCGCCAGCGGCTACCCTGTCGCTGGAGGAACGGGAGCGTCGCTTTCTGGCCCTGTTTGGTGCTTGGCAATCGGATGAAACAGGCGACGAAATCAACCAGATGCTGCAAGCATCCCGCCAGAGTAACCGCCCCGACGTAGCGCTATGAGCGCTGGCTATTTGCTCGATACCAACATCTGCGTACACTTTCTGCGCGGCGAGCACCAGCTCCAAGCCAAATTTGCCGCGCTCGGTTTAGCGTAGTGTTTCGTGTCTGAAATAACCGTGGCCGAGTTGCTATTTGGGGCAGCCAACAGTGCGCCCGTTTGGCAGGCTCGCCAGCGGCAGCAAGTAGCAGAGTTTCAGGCATTGTTTGCCGAACAAGTACTACCTATCGGCCCTGCGCTGGTCATATTCGCCGAGCAAAAAGCCGCTTTGCGGCGCACCGGGCGGCCGATAGATGATTTTGATATTCTGATTGGTAGCACGGCGCTGGCTCATGGCCTTGCCCTTGTCACGCGCAACATCCGGCACTTCACCAACTTTTCTAACCTAGTGCTAGAAAACTGGATAGACCAACCGTAGCGCCCTCCGAAATACCCGCCTATAGCCCGCCGCGCCGCCCGGCCACTGGGGCGGCGGCGGGCGCTGTCGATACTCTGTTGTTTGCGCGCTCTCCAACTCACCCGGCCCAAGCGGCCCCGCCGTGGCCCCGGCACTACGGGCGCGGGGGTGGCTGGATGATACTTCCTTTGCTGACCCCCGCCGCGCTATGCGGTTGCCGCTGAAGAAACGGGCGCTTCTGTGTAGCTTGCCGTCTCTCAAAAATAATTATGACAACGAAAGCGAAAGAATACAGAAAATCTGGCTATAGTGTTGTAGAGCACGAAAGGGAACATAACGGATTTTTGTTGGATGACGGGTATCACGTATATTTTGTGACACACCTTTTTGAACCCCCTATTTATCTTGCAGAGTGGAACCAACACTATGCTACCGGAATCATTCGTGAAATTGCCGTTGATGCATTAAGAGCACTTATATCCGCCGCAAAATAATTATTTACTCATGCCAGACTACCCAATCGTCAAAATCCCTCAGCGATTTCTGAGGATAAATAAGGCTGTTCCTTCGACACCTTCTATGCCAGTGCTACCTTCGGAACCGGTTGCTCCAGCTACCCTTGAAGCACCTAATCTAGAGATTTTTAAGGAAAATTTTGCTTCCTCAGGTTGTTTGTCCTCGTTAATAATTTGGGGGATTGGAATAGCTATGGTAATAGTGTTTGGGGAAGTAGGAGGCAGTAGTTCCAAAGTTGAAGGTATAGCATGGGTAGGAATGGCGCTAATGTTGTTCGGCGTGTTCCGTCCTCGTCATACCGCTAAAAAGAAAGCGGAAAAAAGAAATTCTGAAAAAGTAAAATTGCACAACGCTTCTTTGGAAAAATATAAAAAAGAAAAGCAAGTATATGATGATGAAAAAGAAATATATAAAAAAAATATAAAAAGATATAATTCTGATAAATTCATTTACGAAGATTTTATAAATAAAAGCAAGAGCGATTACTATGAGTGGGATATTTACAAGTTTAGAAAAAAGCTTCTGAATAAAGCTTTAAGTGAGGCTACTCAGCCTGTTGTCTACACAAAAAAGCAATATAAGTCAGGGGTAACAGAAGATTGGTTTTTCGATAAACTAGTCGGCTTTTTTTCTGAGCATAACTATTACGCACCATTGCCAATAAAAACGGCTGGTGGACCAGTCGTGCCGAAGGGTGAATTTGGTGTTAAAATATTACGCCAATATGTTTTGCCAAATAGTGGAACAGAGCGGCCATTCATGCCGGATTTTATCTTGTCAATTGCAAGCACTAAACAGAACGTAGTGATAGAAATTGATGAGCCCTACGTTGGCAGCGATGGCACCCCAATACATTGCATCGATTCTAAAGATGATTACCGGGATAAGTATTTTTTAAATAACGGTTGGATTGTAATTAGATTTGCTGAAGAGCAAATTATAAAGCATTCTTTTGAGTGTTGCTGGTTTATAGCAGATACATTGCTTCGAAATACTTCTTCTTCTGAGGTGGTAAGTATT
Organism: Hymenobacter sp. H14-R3; assembly: GCF_030063445.1. Classification (GTDB taxonomy): domain Bacteria; phylum Bacteroidota; class Bacteroidia; order Cytophagales; family Hymenobacteraceae; genus Hymenobacter. The sequence continues at coordinate 17,492 of NZ_JASITD010000029.1, forward strand.
CACAATGAAATGATAAGCTATTGGGATGAGATTGTTTTAACAAAAATTCCACAATGGACAACAGAACAGGCCAATAAAATGGCTTTTGCTCGCTATAGAAATGCATACTTGCCAAACCAACTTTCAGCTAGAATAAGAGAGGAGGAGTATATTCCTCTGACATCAAAAGAAGTTGAAATTCGGACTGATTTCAATGGAGAAGAATACGATAAACGGCAAGAAGAGCAGCGTTTAGTTGACGAAGAGGAAGGCAACAATCATCTTCCCTTCTAATGCAGAAAATTTGGCATCAACTTATTGCTAAACTAATTAATTACCCGCCAAAAAGTCCGCTTCCCCCCTCTAGCACCCGGTTTGCTACCGCTTACGTACAGCTTCCTAACCCGGAGCATCACCTAAGACCCTGGCGAACCAATGGACTTTAAGAACTTTACTATCAAGGCGCAGGAGGCCGTGCAGAAGGCCACCGAACTGGCCGGCGTGGGCCAGCAGCAAGCCATCGAAACGGGCCACCTGCTGAACCTTCTTTAGTATCTTCGCGGTAGTACGGAGAACCTGCTACTTAGAAGCTTAGTAACTTATGGGCACTACTGATAACAAAAAGCCGCAGCCTACCCCGGCTGCCGCCCCGACCAAAGAAGAGAGGTTGGCCCAGGCCCGCGAGTATGCCAAGCAATTCAAGTTTGACACGCTTTCGGAGGAGGACTTGATTCGCTTACGCCGCAACGCTTACAAGTATGCCATCTGAGCGCGAGCTAGGCGAAGGCTATCCGTTTCATTACCGCAAAGGGCCGTCCCAAAAGGATGGCCCTTTGGTTTGCACGCATTACTACACATTTCGGACGCGCAAAAACCGGCGCTATGTGGTGGAAGCCGAGCAATACCAGCACCACGTGTACGTACTGAAATATTATCCGCTGGCGCTCAAAGCATCGCCCAATCGATTTAAGCTGCTAGTGAATGATGGCGATGCTTTCCGCATCCTGACTACCTGCACGCAGATTTTCTTGAATATCTGCCGGCGCGATGTCTTGGCTTCGGCTGGTTTTGTGGGGGAGGCATTGGTAGGGGAGGGGTCAGTCAGTACAAAACGATTCCGCGTCTACCTCAAAATGGTGACGGCTTTTATCGGTCCGATGCGCTTTGTCCACCACCCGCTGCCCGCTATCAGCGCGTATTTTCTGGAGTGCCGCGCCAACCACGAGCCTGGTTTGCTGGCTACCGTGGAGCAGATGTTTCGGGATTTATATATTGTGCCTGAGGCAATGGAAAACGGCAAACCCACCGCGCCGGACGGACCAGCCTGAAATTATGGCGTAGTGAGTTGGTGATAAATTGCATTTTTCCGCCAAAAAGTCCGCTTTTCCCTCTAGCACCCCGTTTGCTACGCCTTACGTACAGCTTCCTAACCCGAAGCATCACCTAAGACCCTAGCGAATCATGGACTTTAAAAACTTCACTATCAAGGCGCAGGAGGCCGTGCAGAAGGCCACTGAGCTAGCGGGAGCCAACCAGCAGCAGGCCATCGAAACCGGCCACTTGCTGAAGGCCCTGCTCCAGAACGACGAGAATACCCTGGCCTTCCTAGGCAAGAAGGTGGGCGCGAACCTGGCCAACCTCGGCCAGCGGCTCGATGCCCTCGTGACGGCCTACCCCAAGGTGAGCGGCGGCTCGCCCTACCTCGCCAACGACGCGGCCAACGCCGTGCAGCGCGCCAACACCCAGATGCGCGACATGGGCGACGAGTTCGTGTCCGTCGAGCACCTGCTGCTGGGCATCCTGGGCGGCAAAGACAGCGTGGCTACGCTGCTGAAAGACAATGGCTTTACCGAAAAAGACTTGAAGGCCGCCATCCAGGAGCTGCGCGGCGGGCGCAAGGTGACCAGCCAAACGGCCGAGGAGCAGTACCAGAGCCTCAACCGCTACGCCGTGAACCTGAACGAGCGCGTGCGCCAGGGCAAGATGGACCCCGTAATCGGGCGCGACGAGGAGATTCGGCGGGTGCTCCAGATTCTGAGCCGCCGCACTAAGAACAACCCCGTGCTGCTCGGTGAGCCGGGCGTGGGCAAAACCGCCATTGCAGAGGGCCTGGCCCAGCGCATCGTGGCCGGCGACGTGCCCGAGAACCTGAAAGACAAGACGTTAATGAGCCTCGACCTGGGCCTGCTCGTGGCCGGGGCCAAGTACAAGGGCGAGTTTGAGGAGCGCCTCAAGGCCGTTATCAAGGAAGTGACCGACTCGGAGGGGAAGATTCTGCTCTTCATCGACGAGATACACACCCTGATTGGGGCCGGCGGCGGCGGCGAGGGCGCCATGGACGCGGCCAACCTGCTCAAGCCCGCCCTGGCCCGCGGCGAACTGCACGCTATCGGCGCCACCACGCTCAAGGAATATCAGAAATACATTGAGAAAGACAAGGCCCTGGAGCGTCGCTTTCAGGCCGTGATGGTCGATGAGCCGAGCGTGCCGGATGCCATCAGCATCCTGCGCGGCATCAAGGAAAAGTACGAGCTGCACCACGGCGTGCGCATCACCGACGATGCCGTGATTGCGGCCGTGGAGCTGAGCAGCCGCTACATCACCGACCGCTTTTTGCCCGACAAGGCCATTGACCTCATGGACGAGGCCGCCGCCAAGCTGCGCATCGAGATGAACTCCATGCCCGAAGAGCTCGACGAGGTGCAGCGCCGCATTATGCAGCTCGAAATTGAGCGCGAGGCCATGCGCCGCGAAGAAAACCACGACCGCGAATCGGTGCTGAGCAAGGACCTGTCGGAGCTCAACGAGCAGCGCGACTCGCTGCGGGCCAAGTGGGAAGGCGAGAAAGCAGTGCTCACTGGCATCCAGACCGAGAAGGAGAATATCGAGCGCTACAAAACCGAAGCCGAGCAGGCCGAGCGCCAGGGCGACTACGGCCGCGTGGCCGAGCTGCGCTACGGCAAAATTCAGGAGGCCGAGCAGCAACTCAAAACCTTGCAGGACGAAGCCGCGGCCAACAAAGACGGCGGCATGCTCCAGGAAGTCGTGACCAGTGAGGACATTGCCGAGGTGGTGGCCAAGTGGACGGGCATTCCGGTGAGCAAAATGCTGCAAGCCGACCGCGACAAGCTGCTCAACCTCGAAGCCGAGCTGGGCCGCCGCGTGGCCGGCCAGAGCGAGGCCATCGCCGCCATTTCGGATGCCGTGCGCCGCTCGCGCGCCGGCCTGCAAGACCCTAAGCGGCCCATCGGCTCATTTATCTTCCTGGGTACCACCGGGGTAGGTAAAACGGAGCTGGCCAAGGCGTTAGCCGAATACCTGTTCAACGACGAGAACGCCATGGTGCGCATCGACATGAGCGAGTACCAGGAGCGCCACGCCACCTCGCGACTCATAGGGGCGCCTCCCGGCTACGTGGGCTACGACGAGGGCGGCCAGCTCACGGAGGCCGTGCGCCGCAAGCCCTACTCGGTGGTGCTGCTCGACGAAATCGAAAAGGCGCACCCCGACGTCTTCAACATCCTGCTGCAAGTGCTTGATGATGGGCGCCTTACCGATAACAAAGGCCGGGTGGCGAACTTCAAGAACACCATCATCATCATGACCTCGAACACGGGGGCCGACATCATTCAGCGTAATTTCAAAGACCTGAACGAGTACAACCACGAGGAAGTGGTGGACCGCACCCGCGACGAAGTGGTGGAGCGCCTGCGCCAGCACATGCGCCCCGAGTTCCTGAACCGCATCGACGAAATCGTGATGTTCCAGCCCCTCAAGCGCAAGGAAATCCGCAAGATTGTTGATATCCAGTTCAAACAAATTCAGCAGCGTCTGGCCGAAGCCGGCATCGCCCTCGAAGCCACCAGCGAGGTGCTGGACTACCTCGGCGAGCAGGGCTTCGACCCGCAATTCGGCGCCCGCCCGCTCAAGCGCGTGTTGCAGCGCGTGATTCTCAACGAGCTTTCCAAGGAGATTCTCTCCGGCAAAGTGTCGAAAGACGCCGTAGTGGAGGCGGTGCTGGAAGACGGCGCGGTGAAGTTTGAAAACGTGGAAATACCGGCGGTGTAAGGAGTTGATTCCGAATAGTAAAGCCCCGCTAGCACCTTGCTAGCGGGGCTTTATTTTTTTGGCAGCCTGGCATAGATAGCTTCCATTCGCTCCATGTGCGCCGCAACTGTTTGCGCCCAGTGTGGCAAAGGTCGTAAACGCTGAAGCAGTGTACCAGCCAGAAAGTCAACCAGTTCCTCCGGCTCGGTTTCTGAGTTGTCGTACAGTTGCAGCCTGTCAAATACCTGGTAGCTGGTCTTGAGCAGGGATAAGCTATTGTAGTAGCGCTGCTCGACAAAGGCAGCGGCTACGTGATGTCCGCCTTCTGCTACGCGCTGGGCCACTCGCTCTAGGCAAAGCGCAACCGATTTTAGCCCAACGTAACGCAACTCGGTAGCCAACTGATTTGAGTGCGTTGAACAGTACGTAGTCCCGGGTGCTTGCCGCGTTGGTTTCAATAACGAATGAGCGCTTCTGGCGCACCCATTCCTCTTGTTGCTGGCGCAGTATTGCCTCCACTGCGTGCAAATCCTGGTGTTGCTGATACAATGCATCCCCATTCAACCGCGGAATATCTGGGGCCTCGTGCTTATAGAGAGAGGTTTTGCCAGCGCCATTAGGACCAGCCAGCACATAGATGGTAGGCGCCAAATTGCTCATGAAGGCTACCCGGCCACTACCTCAATTACGCCTGTGGTGGGCCATTCGCGCACCAAGCGGCCTTGCGCATCCATATAGGCCACGTAAGAGTTAACAGCCTTAGCCCGTGCTACTACTCCTGCCCGGAAACTCCGCTTGAATTCGGGCGACGCTACCCGCTCGGCCATGTTGGCGAGGTTGTCAAGTTGCTGGGCAACCAGTGCAGCGGGCGAGGACGAGTCGGAAGCCATGGGTGAAGTGGTAGAGGTTGGCAGCAAGTTAACAAGTAAGGGCTGCCAAAAGGACGCAGGCTAGCGCAGCGTTGGTAGCTAAGTTCAAGCAGATTCAGCAGTGCCTGCAAAAGGCTGATATCATTCTTGAAGCCACGGCTAAGGTGCTCGACTGCCTCGGCGAGCAGGGCTTCAATCCGCTAGCTTGGCGCTAGGCCACTCAAGCGCATGGTTCTAAATGAGCTTTCCAAGGAGATTCTCTCCGGCAAATTGAGTAAGGATGCCGTGGTAGAAGCCGTGCTGGAAGACGGCGCTGTGCGATTTAAGGACGTGGAACTACTAGTAGTACAATAGAGTGGCTTTAAATGAGAAGACCCCGCCGGCGTTATGCCAGCGGGGCCTTTTTGCATCACCCGTCAAGCTAGCTAAGCGGTGTAGCTCTGCCACGCCACGTAGCATATGTAGCCGTTGAGCAGCATGAACAGGAAGGACGGCAGTGACAACCAAAAGCCATCCCTTATTTTTACCCGCACGCCGAATCCCAGCAGCATAAGGAGGGTCAGGCCCCCCGAGGCGAAAATCAGAATAGGCGGCGCAACTAGGCCAACGAGCAAACCAACGGCCCCCAGTATCTCCAATACCGCCGTCAACGGCCCAAACTTTTGCAGCCCGTAGCGCACAAATTCCTGCTGTAGCTGCGCAGATTTGAAATAGCTTATTCCGTAAAATAGAAAGGCACTACTGGAAATCCAGATGAGGACAGTCGTCATTAGGCTATACTGAAAGCACACCCGCATAAGCCGCTGCCACAAACAACGAGAGCAACAGCAGCAGCAAGGAGGGCACGTATTTGTACCAAGGATTATGCACTTTAAGGTGTGCCAGTTGAGCGCATACCATCAGGAAAGCCATTATAAGTGCCGGTACCAGCACCAGCTTCGGAAACCAGATACCTGCTAGCAGCAGCGTCGCCAGCGAAATTTTGGTTGCACCCACCATGTTGCGCACCAAATCTGGTAGCCCATACTGTTTGAATTCCTTTACGATATTATCAAAACGAAACACCCACACCACAACAATGGAGAGGGCGATGATGATTTGGGCGAGGATAACCAGTGCACTCATATTTAGTAGTATTTTCAGAATACGCGTTCACGCCTGCCAGTACGGCAGCCCCTTCGCTGGCAGGCTTTTGCAGCCTCGCCGTATCAATGATAGTTGTATTACTTAACGCTTTAGTAGTCACTCTACGCATCCGGCTGCTATTTAGTTGATTATCAGAGTTAATTCATCTTCATGAACTTGTGCTTTAAGTGAGTCCAAACTAGCGCTACTGCCGCCGCGCCCGGTAGCGGTAGCGCCAAACCAAAGCGAGCCGCGCAAAACCACCGTATCTCATTCGCACCCGGCACGGCGGGGCCGGGCGCGAATGGGCAGCCTGAAGCGAATCGAGCCAGCTGTATCTTCACTCACCCGGACACGGCCGCTATCACCGCTTATGTGGCGTGAAACCCGTGGGTGCGCTTTGGCAAGCCGGTGATGAGGCATACGCGCACTACGGTAGTTGGCGAATAGGAAGGTTTTAATCGGGCTGGGTCGTTGGGTACACGTGCTTTGGGAAGAGTAGCATGCTGCCTGTTCCAACTAAAAAGCCCTGCGGGCGTTACGCTGGCGAGGCTTTTTCATTTGCGGGCCTCTACGCTCTCTATGGTTGCCGACGGTACGCCCTCCACGACAGATATTCTTATTATTGGGGCCGGCGCGGCGGGCCTGCTCGCCGCCCGCGAGCTGGCCGCCGCCGGCCGGCGCGTGTGCCTGCTAGAGGCCCGCGACCGGGTGGGTGGGCGCGTGCACACGCTAAAACCGGCCGGCTTTACCCAGCCCATTGAGGCAGGAGCCGAGTTTATGCACGGCGACGTGCCCTTGACCAAGGCGCTGCTGCAAGAAGCTGGCATTGCGTGGGTGGCTACGGCCGGCCGCACCTACCAACTGCAAGCCGGTGAAGTAGCATCCGATACCAGCTACTTCGCGCAGCTGCCGCAGCTGCTGGAAAAGCTGGAAGAGCTACCCCAGGATATGCCGCTGGCCGCGTTTCTGGCACAGGAGTTTGCGGGCGAGGCGCACGCGACGCTGCGCACGTTTGCCACGCAGTTTGCCGAGGGCTACGACGCCGCCGATGCGCAGCGCGTGAGCGCCTGGGCCCTGCGCGACGAGTGGGCCGCCGGCGGCGCCGACGATTCGCCGCGCCCAGTGGGCGGCTATGGCCCGCTGCTGCACTGGCTGGCCGGGGAGGCGCAGGCCGCCGGGGCCGCGCTGCACCTGGCTACCCCCGTCGAGGCCATCGCCTGGCAGCCGGGTGCGGTAGAAGTGCGGGCGGCCAACGGAGCTATCTACCGCGCCCGGCAGGTACTGTGCACGGTGCCGCTGGGGGTGTGGCAGCTAGCAGCTGGGCAGCCCGGCTACCTGCGCTTTGAGCCGGAGCTGGCTATGCACCGGGCGGCCGCCGCCCAGCTTGGGTTTGGGGCGGTTATCAAGGTCGTCCTCGAATTTCAAACGCCCTTCTGGCACGGTCGGCTGCCGGAGCTGGAGTTTCTGCTCTCCGATGCCCCCGTGCCCACGTGGTGGAGCCAGCTGCCCGCCGCCACGCCGCAGCTCACCGGCTGGCTGGCCGGGCCCGCTGCCCATCACCTGCGCCACGCCCCGGCCGAAGCCGTGTTGCAGCAGGCCCTGGAGTCGCTCAGCTATCTATTAGATAAGTCTTTGCACGAAATTGAGGCGCAGCTTGTAGGCTACTACGTGCACAACTGGGGCAACGAGCCCTACGCGTACGGAGCCTACTCGTACCCCACCGTGGGCGGGGCCACCGCTCGCGCCGCCCTGGCGGCCCCGGTGGCCGACACCCTGTTTTTTGCGGGTGAGGGCGTGTATGAAGGCCTGGCCGCCGGCACGGTAGAGGCGGCACTGGTGAGTGGGCAGGTCGCCGCCCGCACGCTGCTGGCCCGGTGCCCACGCTAGGTGGCTAGCGAGCTGGGCCGGCCCCTACCTGCTCGCGGGCCCGCTGCTGCGCAATGGATTCGCGCAGCACGGCCGCTTCAGCAAAGTGTCGGTCGTTGAGCAGCCTGCGGTAGCGGGCCGGAATGGGCTGCCCAGCTGCGTAAGCCCGGTCAATAGTAATTAAGTGACTCTTGTTAAAGCGGTTAGCATGCACGATAAAGCCCACTACCGTGGCCCCTAGTATAACGCTGCCGAGTGGCGGCGAAATAGCCTCACTGGCTACCTGCTGCCGCCCCTGGCTATCGGTGCTGGAAATAGGCAAGGCCAGCGAAACCCCCACAATAAACGGGATGGTGTATAAAAAGCCCGCGTAGCGCCGCTTGCGAAACAGCGATAGCAGCGCCCCGGTAGTATCGGCCCTGGCCGCGGTACCGGCTTGGTAGCTTGGTAGATACCAGTTATTAAACACGAGCACTGCCCCCGAATCGGCCGCCGCTGCCCCCAGGCGGGGGGCCGGGGGCGGGCTGGTTTGGGCCGCCAGGGGCTGCGCGAGCGCGAGCGCAACAAATAAATACAAGAGTAGACGCACAAAAATCATGTAATAAGCTAGTTAGCTGGCTTGTATTTCACTTCTTTGTAGCGCACAATCGGCTCTTTAAAAAACCGGGGCCGCAGCTTGCGACGTAGCGCGTGGGGGAGGGGCTGGCCCGCGGCGTAGGCCGTGAGCACCCCGTTGAGGTGGGCATTGCTATAATGCATCACCTTGCCCACGCCGTAGGCAACCAAGGGCGTGGCAATGAGAAAAGCCGCGCCCATGTTGCTGCCGGTGTCTTGCTGCTGCGCGCCGTAGCCGCCGTAGTTGGTTGTGGTGTTGCTGGCCGTGCCAATGCGCACGGCCGAGAGCAGGGCCCCCACCACCCAGCCCACTCCCCCCACCTGGCGCTTACCGTAGAGGGTGATAATGGCCTGCGCGGTGTCATTAGTGAGGTATTGGCTGCGCAGGCGCTGCTTGAACTGCTGCGACGCCAGGCTCTCGTCGGTAACAGGGTTTTGCGCCCAGGCGGGGGCAAAACCCAGGCAAAGCAGCGTGGCAAGAAGTAGTTGTTTTAGCATGAAAAGAAGATAGGGCTTGAAAATCGACGCAAGGTATGGCCTAACCGTCGCCAGGCAGCGAAAGCTTGTGTAGCCCTCTACAGGTAGAACTTTACCTGCTTGGGGGCTAGCGGTACGGGCAGCAGCCCTGGCATAAATAAAGGTCGTAAAATTGTGATTATTTATAGTTAAAGAATTTTTTATCGCCTGTATTCTCCTTCACTTTGTTTTTTGAGAGCTGCTTATTTCTTGCCATGGAGATTGCAGTGGCCAGGGCAGGGGCATGGGTGCTACCTACCCAAGCCAGGTAGCGCTGCTGGCACGTACTCAGCGGCCGCGCTGACCTGCGCCTGGCCGGCAGCTTGCCAAATACCTGCCTCTTAGTTAGTTAAATGTCTTTTGTTCAATAAGTTATGCGTTACGCTGGGAAGCGTAATTTGGCGCTGCGGCAGATTTTTACAGGATTTCTAATGAAATTTGCCGTCGATGTCCGTTTTCACTACTTACCTCCAACTGGGGTTTCTGCACATTTGCAGCTGGCAGGCCACCGACCACCTCACGTTTTTGCTGGCGCTGTGCGCGCCCTACGTGCTGGCCGACTGGCGGCGCGTGGTGGCACTGGTTACGAGCTTCACGGTGGGCCATTCCATCACGCTGGCGCTGGCTACGCTGGGCGTGGTGGGCGTGAACGCGGCCGTGGTCGAAATGCTGATTCCCGTTACCATCATCCTCACGGCGCTGGTCAATATGAAGCAGGCGGGCCCGGCGTTGGCCCGGCAGTCGCGCCGCGAAACGTCGGTGCTGTGGGCCGCGCCCAATGCGCTGGCCGCCGCGTTTGGGCTCATTCACGGCCTGGGGTTTTCCAACTACCTGCGGGCGCTGCTGGGCGCGCAGCGCCGCCCGGTGGCCGAGCTGCTGTCGTTTAACCTGGGCGTGGAGCTGGGCCAGCTGCTGGTAGTGAGCATTATCCTGCTGCTGGGCTTCGTGCTGCTGCGTATGGTGGGCGTGGCCCGCCGCGACTGGCTGCTCACCGTGAGCGGCGCGGCGCTGGGCGTGGCTACGCTGCTGCTGTTGCAGATGGCGGGCAAATAACTGACTATAAGAGTTTTGTATCTATCTGGTGGCCACGCAGTGAAGCACTTTGCTCACGCCGCGGGGGTTATTAACCTAATGATGCGAGCGAGATGCTTTACTATGTGGCCGCCAGATGGGCACGACGGCCTCTTTGCTTGTTGTGTACTGATAATTACTAACTGTTCACTGCTAACTGCTAATCGCCCGCAACCCTCGGCTTATCTTCGCCGACCTTACCGACTGACTTCTCCCTTACCCATTTTATATGCGCATTTCGCTACTGGCCGCCGGGCTGGGGCTGCTGCTGGCCCCGGCGGTTGCCCAGGCCCAGTCGACCAATTCGGGCACCGATAAATTTGCCCAGCTCGGTACCGAGCTGCCCACCCCCAACGAGTACCGCGCCGCCAGTGGCGCGCCCGGCTCCAAGTACTGGCAGCAGCGCGCCGACTACAACATCAAGGTGAGCCTCGATGACCAGAAGCAAGCCATAACGGGCTCGGAGACAATTACTTACACCAATCTCTCGCCCGATGTGCTGGCCTACCTGTGGGTGCAGCTCGACCAGAATATTCTGGCCAAAAACTCCATCACGGCCTCCACCAACGTGGGGCAGGTGACCAACGGCCGGCTCTCGTTTCAGGACTTGGATGGCCAGCTCGCCACGGCCGAGTTTGACGGCGGCTACAAGATTGCGGCCGTTACCAGCGCCAATGGCCAGGCCCTGAAGTATACCATCAACCACACCATGATGCGCATCGACTTGCCCACGCCGCTGCGGCCGGGCCAGGCGGTGTCGTTTGGGGTGAAGTGGAGCTACAACATCAGCGACCAGCTGAAAATCAACGAGCGCAGCGGCTACGAGTATTTCCCGGAGGACAAGAACTACCTCTACGAAATGGCGCAGTTTTACCCGCGCATGGCCGTGTACTCCGACGCCACGGGCTGGCAGAACAAGCAGTTTTTGGGCAACGGCGAGTTTGCGCTGCCCTTCGGTGATTACAAGGTGAGCATTACCGTGCCCGCCGACCACGTGGTGGGGGCCACCGGCACGCTCCAAAACGCCTCGCAGGTGCTCACCGCTGCCCAAATGAAGCGCCTGGCGCAGGCAAAGGGGGCCAAGAAACCAGTGCTCGTAGTGAGCCAGGAGGAGGCTACGCGCAACGAAAGCAGCCGCGCCACGGGCACCAAAACCTGGACGTTTGACGCCAAAAACGTGCGCGACTTTGCCTGGGCCAGCTCGCGCAAATTCATCTGGGATGCCCTGGAAATTACGCAGGCCGGCAAGCCCGTGCTCTGCATGAGCTACTACCCCAAGGAGGGCAACCCGCTGTGGGGACAGTACTCGACGGAGGTGGTGGCGCACACCATCAAAACGTATTCCAAGTACAGCATTCCGTACGCGTATCCGGTGGCCATTTCGGTGCACGGGCCGGTGGGCGGCATGGAGTACCCCATGATTTGCTTCAATGGCGGCCGCCCCGAGAAGGACGGCACCTACTCGGCCGACCGTAAATACGGGATGATTTCGGTGATTATCCACGAGGTGGGCCACAACTTCTTCCCGATGATTGTGAACTCGGACGAGCGCCAGTGGACCTGGATGGACGAGGGCCTCAACACCTTTTGCCAGTACCTGACCGAGCAGGAGTGGGAGCGCAACTACCCCAGCCGTCGCGGCGAGCCCAAGGATATTGTGAACTACATGCGCACCGACAAAAGCCTGCAAAGCCCGATTATGACCAACTCGGAGTCGGTGCTGCAATTTGGCAATAACGCCTACGGCAAGCCCGCCACGGCCCTTAATATTCTGCGGGAGACGGTAATGGGCCGCGAGCTGTTCGACTACTCGTTCAAGACCTACGCCCAGCGCTGGGCCTACAAGCACCCGCAGCCGGCCGACTTTTTCCGGACCATGGAAGACGCCTCGGCCGTGGACCTCGACTGGTTCTGGCGCGGCTGGTTCTACGGCACCGACCGCTGTGATATCTCGCTGGACGGCGTGAAGAGCTACCGTCCCAACACCCGCAACCCCAGCGTGGAGGGCCCGCGCCTCCAAAACGAGCGCAAGGCCCAGGTGCCCAGCATTTCGGTGCAGCGCAACGCCACCGACATTAAAACGACCGCCGTCGACGACAAGCCCGAGTTGAAGGACTTCTACAACGGCTACGACCCCCTCACGGTGAGCCCCGCCGACCAGCAGCGCTACCAGCAGTACCTGACCGGCCTCACGCCCGAGCAGCAAACCCGCCTTGGCGGCAACCTAAACGTGTACGAGTTGAGCCTGCGCAACGTGGGCGGCCTCGTGATGCCCGTGGTGCTTCAAATGACCTACGACGACAACAGCACGGAGCTGATGACGATTCCGGCCGAAATCTGGCGCAAGAACAACGAGCAGGTTACCAAGCTCATCGTATCGCCCAAAAACGTGGTCTCCTTCGTCATCGACCCCTTCCAGCAAACCGCTGACACCGACCTGAGCAACAACGCCTACCCGCGCCAGGCCACGCCCTCGCGCTTCGATATTTTCCAGAGCGGCCAGGCGGGCAACAACGCCCAGCAGCCCCGCAACCCCATGCAGCAGGCCAAGGAATCGCCGGTTGAAAAGCGCGAGAACAAGCCGAATCCGCAGTAAGTAATTGATGGATGGTTAGCTACGAAAAGCGCCTGCCGATATCGGCAGGCGCTTTTTTTATGGAGCGGGGCAGGGGCTGGCTATTCTACCGTGAGGCGGCTAGCCCACTGCGCGCCACTGGGAGCCATGGCTTGTACTACGTAGAGGCCAGGCGCCAAGCCGGCTAGCGGCAGGGTGGGGCCCGCCACCGCGCGGCGGGCAATCCGGCCCAGGCCGTCGATAAGGGTGAGCTGGGTGCCGTTGGGCAGCGCCGGCAGCGTTACCGAGGTAGCCAAGGCGGCGGGATTAGGGTAAAGGACTAGTGGGGCGGCTGCCTGCCCGACGCGGGTAGCCGTAATAACGCTGCCCATGTACGCCACAAACGGCGTGCCGCTGCCGCTAGTAGTGGCCGTGGAGGTAAGCGCCGTGCTGCCAAATAGCCCTTGGTTGGTGAGCAGGCCCGCCACCACCGGCCGGCCGGTGCCGTCGAGCGCAATGGCGGTGGGGATTTCGTCGCCGGTGCCGGCGCTCTGCTGGGTCCAGCGCAGGGTGCCATCGGCCGCGTAGCTTACCACGAGGGCATCGAGGCCGCCGGCACCCGTGAGGGTTTTGCCGGGCAGCGTGCCCTGGCCGCTGAAATGCCCGGCTAGGTAGATGTTGCCGGCCGCGTCGGCCGCTACGCTCCGGTAGGCACCGGCCAGGGTAGCTTGCAGGTCGCGCGCCCATACCACCGCGCCGGCCGTGGGCTCCAGCACCGACACAAAGCCCGTGGTAGCTGTGATAGCCCCCACCGAAGCGGGGTTAACCAACGAGCCCGCCGGGGCGGTGAAGCCAGGCACTACCAGCCGCCCGCCCGCGTCGAGGCCCGCAAAAGTGGCGAGGTCGGCCCCGGTGCCACCCACCCGCTGGGCCCACTGCGGCGTACCCTGTGGGTTGAATTTTACCACCAGCCCATCATAGTCACCCTTACCGGCCGGCAGGGCCAAGCTCCCAAAGCCACCCGCCACGGCCGGGCAGGTCCAGACCAGGTACACATTGCCGCCTGGCTCGGCCACCAGGTGGCTGAGGGGGGTGCCCGTGCCCGCCGGCACGCTAGCACCCTGCTGGGCCCACTGCACAGCCCCCGCCGCTGATACCTTCACCACAAACTGGTCGAGGCCGTAGGTTGTAGTGAGGGGCGTGGTGAGCGAGAAACTGCCAAACGTGGCACTCAGGGCGAAGGTGCCGCTCACATAGTAGTTGCCCGCCGCGTCGCTGGCCAGGCTGGCGGGTATCAGTAGAGTGGCGCTGCCTACCTCGCGTACGTATTGCACCTGGCCCTGGGCATCGAGCTGCGCCAGCACCAGTGATGAGCCAAAGTTGCTGGTGTTGAATGTGGTAGTGCCCAGTTTGGCACCGTCGCCAACCAGGCCCAGCAGCATTACCCTACCACTGGCATCCACGATAACTTTCTGAAACGAGTCGTTGCCATCGCCGCTTAGCTGGCGGTACCACAGCAGGGTGCCCGTAGGGCTGTACTTGGCCACTACGCCGTCTTGCAGGCCCTGGCTCGTGAGCACGGTGCCCGGGGCTAGTGTCGCGCTTTGCGAGAAGGCGCTTGCCAGGTATATATTGCCGGCCGCATCGGTAGCTATGGAGGGCGCGAAGCTAAAGGCCGGGCTGACGGGCAGGCTCGTGGCCGAAGTCCAGCCAGGAGCTGATTGCGCGCTGGCTTGCAGGGCCAGCGTACTCAGAAGCAGCGTAAAAAAGTGTTTCATGCAGAAAAAAAATTGGGAAAATAACGCTCAAATATACCGGTGCAGCTTTCTCCTGGCCTATCCGTAGAAAAGTATTATTTCGTGACGGCCTGGTGATAAGCAGAAGCCATCCCTAAAAGCAGCTGGTAGCTTTGGATCATTCGCCGTTTTTTATATGAAGCCCGCCACCTTGCCCATGCTGCCGCTGGCGGCCTTTCCGCCGCCGCCCACGGCCCCCGCCGGGCACCGGCCCTACTATGTGCAGCAGCTGGCGGCCCACGCGGCGCAGTTTCCGGGGGTGAGTGCGCCGCACGCCCACGATTTTTACCTATTGCTCTACATTACCCGCGGAAGTGGCACACATACCATTGATTTACAGAAGTATAGCTTGCAGCCGGGGGCGCTGTTTTTTCTGGCACCGGGGCAGGTGCACGGCTGGGCCCTGAGCGACGATGCGGCGGGCTACATCGTGTTTTTTGAGGCTGAGTTTTACCAGCGGCGCTACGCGGCGGGGCGCTTGCAGGGCTACCCGTTTTTTGATGCGCGCCACGCGCCGGTGTGCTACCTGCCCACCCCGGCCAATGCCGTGGCGCCGCTGCTCGACCAGCTGTGGCGGGAGGTGGCCCCGCCCGCCGAGCCCGACGACGAGGTGGTGGCCGCCTACCTGTTTCTGATGCTGGAGCTGGCGGCGCGCCACTACCCGGCAGCCCCCGCGCCCGAGGCGGCGCTGGGCGGCCAGCAGGTGCGGGCGTTCAGCGCACTGCTCAATCAGCATTTTCGGCACGAAAAAACGGTGGCGTATTATGCTGAGCAGTTGAGCGTTACGCCCAATCACCTCACGGCCATTTGCCGGCGGGTGGTGGGGCACCCGGCCCGTGACCTCATTTTGGCCCGCGTGATGGCCGAGGCCCAGCGCCTGCTACGCCTCGCCGCCAGCCCGGTGGCCGAGGTAGCGGCCGCCCTGGGCTACGACGATGCGTCGTACTTCAGCCGGGCCTTCAAAAAACACGTAGGAAGCACACCCGAAGCCTTTCGGCGGCAGCGTTGATTTGTGCGGTTTTTGCCCGCCCGCCGCTCTGGTAGGCAGTTGGGGTGGCCGGTATCTTTGCCTGGTCATTATCACTGACGCACTTTTTATGGCTACTTCAGGCGCTCCCATCGAATCTTCTACCCTGGCCTTGCTGGCGCTGCGCTGCCCGCGCTGCCACCAGGGCAAGCTGTTTTCGCACGATGCTATCAACCTCACCAAGTTCACTGACATGCCGGCCGAGTGCTCCGTGTGCGGGCAAACGTTTGAGCCCGAGCCGGGCTTCTATTTCGGGGCCATGTACATCAGCTTTGGCTTTGCGGTGGGCACGTTTGCGGTAGTGGGCATCTTGCTATACTACCTCTTCAACGACCCCGATACGTGGGTGTATGTAGTGGCCGTTGCACTTATTACGCTGGTATCCACGCCGTTGGTGTTTCGCTACTCGCGGGCCATTATGCTGTATCTATTTGGCGGGGCCCGCTACAACCCTAAGTGGAATACCCAGTACTCGCGTTAAGGCCGTGGCCTGGTGCCGTTTGCAAATAGCCTGCCTTTCTTAGGGCGGGCTTTTTTGTGCGTGGGTGGGCAGCAGCCCTTTGCTTGTAAGCAGCTTAACCTGAGCTACGTCTGAGCTTACCCAGAAGTGCACCGGTACCCGCAGCGGTCAGCTGAAAATCAAATGAACAGGCTTGGAGGTTTACACGTATTAATTGGTATTGTCAGTCAATTACCTATCCCTCGCTGCCTTTATGCACTCCGACGACCAAACCCCCGACGCGGCTGGCCCTTTGCCGCAAGGCCCTTCGCGCCGCTCCTTTCTTAAGCAAACCGGCGGCTTGCTGGGGGTGGCGCTTGCCCCGCCCATTGCCAGCCAGGCCGAGGCGCTGGCCGATAAAATGGCCCCCGCCAGCCCCATCATCTCGGGCCAGGCGAGCATGAGCCTGAACATCAACGGCCAGGCCCGCAACCTGCGCCTGGAGCCCCGCACCACGCTCCTCGATGCGCTGCGCGAGAACCTCGACCTCACCGGCACCAAAAAGGGTTGCGACCACGGCCAGTGCGGCGCTTGCACGGTACTCGTTGATGGTAGGCGAGTTAACGCCTGCCTCACGCTGGCTGTGATGACGCAGGGCAAGCAAATCCAAACCATTGAGGGCCTGGCCCAGGGCGACGAGCTGCACCCCATGCAGGAGGCGTTTCTCAGGCACGATGGCTTTCAGTGCGGCTACTGCACGCCGGGCCAGATTATGAGCGGCGTGGCCTGCGTGAAAGAAGGCCACGCCACCACCGACGACCAGGCCCGCGAGTGGATGAGTGGCAACATCTGCCGCTGCGGCGCATACCCCAATATTCTGGCCGCCGTGCGCGAAGTGGCTGGCCAACAAGCAAAAGGCTAATTCGATGAATAACTTCGCCTACACCCAGGCCGCCTCTACCAAAGAAGCCACTGCCGCCAAGGCTGCCGATAAGCAGGCCGCTTTCATCGGCGGCGGTACTGCCCTTATCGACCTGATGAAATCGAATATTGAGCAGCACTCGCTGCTTATCGACATCAATAAGCTCTCGATGCTGGGCATCGAAAATGCGGCTACCGGCCTGCGCATCGGTGCACTGGAGCGCATGAGCGACGTGGGCGAGCACCCGCTGGTGGTGCAGAACTACCCCGTTATTTCGCAGTCGCTCCTGGCCTCGGCCTCGCCGCAGCTGCGCAACATGGCTAGCATGGGCGGCAACCTGCTGCAACGCACGCGCTGCGGTTACTTCCGCGATACCGCGTTTCCGTGCAATAAGCGTCAGCCCGGCTCGGGCTGCCCCGCCCTGGTGGGCGACAACCGCACGCTAGCTATTCTGGGCGGCAGCGCTAGCTGCATTGCTACTCACGCCTCCGACCTGGCGGTGGCTCTGGTGGCCCTCGAAGCTAGGCTGACGCTGGAAAGCCCCAAGGGCACCACCCGCACCGTGCCGCTGGCCGATTTTTATAAGCTGCCCGGCGCTACGCCCAACATCGAAAACCACTTGCAGCCTGGCGAGCTCATTACGGCCATTACGGTGCCGGCCGCGGCGCACGCCCGCAAGTCGCACTACCTCAAGGTGCGCGACCGCGCTTCGTACGCCTACGCGCTGGTATCGGCGGCCGTGGGCCTCGATGTGCAGGGTGGCACCATCCGCTCGGCGCGGGTGGCGCTGGGCGGCGTGGGTACCGTGCCGTGGCGCGTGCTGGCCGTGGAGAAATACCTGGTGGGTAAGCCCGCCACGGAGGAAAATTTCCGCGCCGCCGCGGCCCTGGCCGTGCGCGATGCCAAGCCCTACGAGCACAATAAGTTCAAGCTGGAGCTGGCGCAGCGCACCATCGTGCGCGCTTTGCTGGAAGTAGTGTAGTCATTAGCGAATACGCGCCGCTTCGTCCTTGCGAGCGATTTTAACGATTTATAATTGCTTACTGCTTAAGAAATTACTATGTCTGCTGAACCCCAATTTTTTGACAAGCCCGGCGGTTTCGTTGGCAAGCCCATTGTGCGCGTCGAGGGCCGCGAAAAGGTGACTGGTAGGGCCAAGTATTCGGCTGAGTTCCCGCTGCCTGGCCTTACTTACGGTGTGCTCGCCACCAGCACCATTGCCAAGGGCAAGATTATGAGCATCGAAACGGCCGCCGCCACCCGCGAGCCGGGCGTAATTGCCGTGCTCACCCACCAAAACCTGCCCAAGCTGGCCAAAACGCCCAATACGCCCGAGGGCAAAAAGGACACCGGCTCGCAAATGGGCTTCATGCCCCTCACCAGCGACGAGATTTTTTACGCCGCCCAACCTGTGGCCCTGGTGGTGGCCGACACCCTGGAACACGCCATGCACGCCGCTACGCTGGTGAAGATAACGTATCAGAAAGCAGCACCCATTGCCAGCTTTCACGACCCCAAGGCGGAGCTGTTTGACCCGCAGAAAATTCAGGATGGCAAGGCCGATGGCCACATCAGGCGTGGCGATGCCAAGGGCGCCTTTGCCAGTTCGGCCATTCAGCTGACCGCGACCTACAACCACCCGGTGTACAACCACAACCCCATGGAGCCGGGCTCGACCACGGCCGTGTGGGACGCGCCCGACCGCCTCACGGTGTACGAATCGACGCAGGGCGTTACGCGCACGCAGTCTACGCTGTCGGCCATGCTGGGCCTGCCGCGCGAGCAGGTGCGCGTGATTACCAAGTACTTAGGCGGCGGTTTCGGGTGTAAGGGCTCGATGTGGCCGCACACCATCCTCACGGTGCAGGCGGCCAAGGCGGTGGGCCGCCCGGTGAAGCTGATGCTGACCCGCCCGCAGATGTTTACGAGCATGGGCCACCGCGAGGACCAGACCCAGACCGTGCAGCTCGGGGCCACGGCTGATGGCAAAATCACGTCCATCGTGCACACCAAAACCTCGACTACCTCGCCCTGGGACAACTACGCCGAGTCGAACGCCAAGATTCTCGATATGCTCTACGCCACGCCCAACTTTGAGGCGACGTACCAGCTGGCGCGGGCTAACGTGATGACGTCCACCTTTATGCGCGCGCCGGGCGAGGCCCCGGGCTCGTTTGCCATCGAGTGCTCCATGGATGACTTGGCGTACAAAATAGGGGTAGACCCCATCGAAATCCGGCTGCGCAACTACGCCGACCACGACTACAGCACCGGCAAGCCCTGGAGCAGCAAAAGCCTCAAGCAGTGCTACGCCCGCGGGGCTGAGCTCTTTGGCTGGAGCAAGCGCAACCCCAAGCCCGGCGCCACCCGCGACGGCCGCTTTTTGGTGGGCATGGGCATGGCCACGGCCAGCTACCCGGTGCACAACTCGCAGGGCACCGCCCGCGCCCGCCTGTACGCCGACGGCCACGCCGTGGTGCAGAGCGGTGCCACCGACCTGGGCACCGGCACCTACACCGTGATGACCCAGGTGGCCGCCGATTCGCTGGGCCTGCCCCTCGAAAAAGTGCGCTTCGAACTCGGTGATACTCAGCTGCCTACGGCCCCCAACTCAGGCGGCTCGGTGGCGGCCGGCACGGTATCGTCGTCGGTGTACCTGGCGGCGCAGGACGTGTGGCAGAAGCTGATAAAGATGGCGATTGTCGATAAGAAATCGCCGCTCTATAAGGCCAAAGCCGAGGATGTAGCCGTTGAAAAAGGCCGGCTATTTCTGAAGAAAGACCCCAAAAAAGGAGAAGCTTTCGGCGACCTCATGAAGCGCGCCGATATCACGGATATCGAGGGCATGGCGCAGGGTAAGTACGGCTCGGGCTACGAGGCCGCCAGCGCGGCCGCCAACGCCGACCCGGCCCACAAGGACGAGGCCGCCCAGCACGCCATGCACTCGTTTGGCGCGCACTTCTGCGAGGTGCGGGTCGATATGGACCTGGGCACCATCCGGGTTTCGAAGTGGGTGAGCGTGATGGGCGCCGGCCGCATCCTGAACGCTCAAACGGCCCGCTCGCAAATTATCGGCGGCGCCATTTTCGGCATCGGCTCGGCGCTGATGGAAGAAACGGTGCGCGACCAGAACTTCTCGCGCTACACCAACGCCGACCTGGCCGGCTACCACGTGCCGGTAAATGCCGATATTCCAAACATCACCGTTGAGTTTGTGGATGAGCACGACCCGTTCATCAACGCGATGGGCGTGAAGGGCATCGGCGAAATCTCGATGGTGGGCGTGGCCGCCGCCGTGGGCAACGCCGTTTTCCACGCCACCGGCAAGCGCCTGCGCGACCTGCCCCTCACGCCCGATAAGGTGCTGATGAGCGGGGTAAATAGCTAGGGCAGGCAGCGAAGAGCAAAAAGAACGTCATGCTGAACGAAGTGAAGCATCTCTATCGGGTCGTTGAACGATGCGGGCGAGATGCTTCACTTCGTTCAGCATGACGTTCTTTTGAGGTAATCGTTATCCCATCACCAGCAACCAAAACCTATCCATGCACAACGACCCTATCGCCAACGTGGGCCTGCTGCTGCTGGCCGCCGGCTCGTCCTCGCGCCTTGCCCGCCCCAAGCAGCTCTTGCCCTACCACGGCCAAACGCTGCTGCGCCGCGCCGCCGAGGTGGCCGCTGCCAGCCCCTGCCGCCCGCTGGTGCTGGTAACCGGCGCGCTCCACGATGAGCTGCTGCCCGAAATCGACGGCCTGCCCTTCCACGTAATCCGCAACGATGCCTGGGCCGATGGCATGGGCGGCAGCATCGCCGCCGGCCTCGCCGACCTCGAAACCGCCGCCGAAGCCCCCCCAGTAGACGCCATCGTGGTCATCCTCTGCGACCAGCCCCTGCTCACCGAAGAGGTTATTGGCCAGCTCATTGTGCAGTTTCAGGCCACCGGCCAGCCCGTGGTAGCCTCCACCTACGCCGGCACTCAGGGCGTGCCGGCGCTGTTCAGCCGCGCGGTGTTTCCGCAGCTGCTGGCGCTGCGCGGGGCCAGCGGGGCCCGCGAGCTGTTACAGCAATACGCCCACCTGCCCACCGTAGACTTCCCCGGCGGCGCTACTGACGTAGACACCGAGGCGCAATACGCTGCCCTGGCGCAGTAGCGCGGCCGCTACGAGTCCGCATGTAGAACTGCCCAATTGCTAAACAGGCCCGCCGAACTTCGGTGGGCCTGTTACTTTTGACCATATTCCGACTTTCTTTATTTCGTGCAATGGCTGCTAAATCCGCTTCCCCGCCCCCGGCCTATTTCCTCTCCCTAAGCCTGGAAAACGTGCGCAGCTTCGGCGAAAAGCAGACAATTTCGTTTGCGCGGGAAGATGGCCGGCCGGCGCAGTGGACAATTATTTTGGGGGATAATGGGGTGGGAAAGACGACGGTATTGAAGGCATTAGCGAGCGTAATTCCATCACAAGGTGTGCCCGTAATTGATGAGAAATTATTCTCTCCTCAATATTTTGCCACTAGGAAAAGTAATCTGCGAGATGGTTGGACGCTAAATAGGGACGGAAATAGCGAAGTAGCTGTGGTCGAGTCAGTGGCAATAATAAGCCACATACTTACAGAGGACAGACACATATTTGAAGATAATTTGTTAGGTATTGCCTTGAAGAGTAATTATGGGAAAGGAAAAGGCTTTACGGGAGGTTCATCATCAGTATTCAGTGAAAATAGTCTTGGGCTAATCTGCTACGGCTACGGAGCAGGCCGCACCATTGGCAACTCTACTCTCAGCGAAACCCCCGAAACCGTTGATACCTGCGCTAGCCTTTTCGACGACCGCGCTGACCTGTTGAACCCCGAAGAGTGGTTTCTATTTGCCGATTACCGAATGGTAAAGGATAAAGACCCGCTTACCACCCAAAACTTCAATTTGATAAGAGCCGCTCTCCTCAAAATAATGGAGGAAGGCGAAGTAACCGACCTGGAAGTGGCCCCCGTGCAAAGCAACGGCGGCAGTCCCCGGCAAGGCGTGCGCTTCAAAACGCCCTACGGCTGGGTGCGCCTGCGCGACATGAGCCTCGGCTACCAAACGTTAGTTGTCTGGCTCACCGACTTTGCCGATAAGCTTTTTGTCCGGTATCCCGATAGCAAAAACCCGCTCGAAGAGCCGGCCATCGTGCTCATTGATGAAATCGACCTGCACCTGCACCCCAGTTGGCAGCGTAAGCTTGTTAAAACGCTGAGCGAGATTTTTGTCAACACCCAATTCATTGCCACCGCGCACAGCCCGTTTGTAGTGCAGGCGGCCAGTGATTCGAACGCAAATGTGGTGCTGCTGAAGCGGGAAAATGACCAAGAAATTGTGTATCAAGGCCATAGGCTGCCCGATGTGCGCCGCTGGCGCATTGAGCAGATTCTGAGTAGCGAATTATTTGATGATACGCCGCCCATTTCGCCCCAAACGGAAGCCGACCTCACTCGGCGCAATACGTTGCTATTGAAGAAGCGCCTGACTAAAGCCGAAAAAGAAGAGTTGGCTCGCCTGACGGCTGAACTGACCGGCTCGCCTGTTGGGATTACCCGCGCCGAGCGCCGGGCAGAAAGCTTGCTCGCTGAGCTAGCCCAAAACCTGGGTGAAAACGACTTGCTGCCCTAACTGTATGATTCGCATCATTAAGAGCGCGACAGTACCGGTTCCATTAGCCACGCGGGGTAGCACCGACCGGCCACGGTTGGAGAAAAAATATGCTGCCGACCCGGCGGCCTGCCAGGTGCCTGGCAATAAGCTACTGGAAGCGCGGGAAGGCATTTACAAAGACGAACGCGTGAAACTGCAACTGCGCATCGACCAGCACGATAAATGCTGCTATTGCGAAACTAAAGGTTTTGCCGCGACCAGCTACGAGGCAGTGGAGCACTTCCGGCCCAAAGGCGGCTACCAGCAGGCAGCGAGCGACCCGTTAACTAAGCCCGGCTACTACTGGCTGGCTTACGAGTGGCATAATCTCTACCTGGCCTGCACGCGCTGCAACACCGATTATAAAGGCAATCTGTTTCCGCTGCGCTACCCAGCAGCGCGGGCGCACAGCCATGCGGATGCGCTGAGTATGGAGGAGCCTTTGCTACCCGACCTGGCTACCGAAGACCCTACCCGGCACCTGACGTTCAGGGAAAACGCTGCCCAAGCGCTGGATGCACGGGGCCAAGCTTGCATCGACGTATTTGGCTTGGATAGACCTGCGCTAATCAAGCAGCGCCAAGACCATCTGTGCAACCTGCACAATGCCCGCATCGTGGGGGCTTTCGACCTCTCCGCGCCGCTAAGCACACGCGCCAGAAAATTCTTGCGAGACTTTGGCTATACCCTGGCCGAAGGCAAGCAGGTGGTAGCCAATGCCAAGCAACAATGGACCGAAGCTGCGTTCGACTCAGCCCAGTTTGCCAGCATGGTGCGGGCTAAATTCCCAGGTAAGCCCATCAACTAAACCCTGCCCGCCATGCCTTTTCGCCTTCGCCAAATCTGGCAGCAGCTGCGCGAGTCTTTGTGGTTTGTGCCGCTGCTGATGGTGGCGGCCGCGCTGGGGCTGGCCTTTGGGCTGGTGCAGTTCGACCAGCACGCCAGTGCCAGCGGCACGCGGCGGCTGCCGCTGCTTTTTGGCATTGATGCCGCTGGGGCCAGCGGTATGCTCACGGCCATTGCGGGCTCGATGCTGACGGTGGCGGCGCTCACGTTTTCGCTGCTGCTGGCCGCCCTGGCGCAGGTCAGCAACCAATACTCGCCGCGGGCGCTGCGCAATTTCATGCGCGACTTGGTCAATCAGTTTGTGATGGGCTACTTCGTGAGCGTATTTACCTACTGCCTGGTGGTGCAGGGCACCATTCGGGTGAGCCACGCCGGGCACTTTGTGCCTACCACGGCCGTGCTGGCGGGCCTGCTGCTGGCGCTGGGCGGGGTGGGGGCGCTGCTATTTTTTATGCACCATGTGGCCGAGGCCCTGCAAACGGGTACGCTGGTGCAGCAGATTGTGCGCGAAACCGAGGCGCAGATTGCGCAGCTGTTTCCGCACCGCTTCGGGCACGAGCTGCAACCCACGGCGCGGGCCGCCGCCGAGGCGTTTGCCGCCGTGCCGGAGGGCTGGTTTCCGGTGTGCTCAACGGCGGCCGGCTACCTGCAACAGCTTGATGCCCAAGGTCTTTTGGCCTGGACTACCCGCCACCGCACGGTGGTGCGGCTCGATGTGCACATCGGCGATTTTGTGGGCAACGGGCAGCGGCTGTTCAGTGTGCGGGCCGGTATGGAGCGCGCTGCTACCCCCGCCGCCGACTGGCCCGCCGACCTGCTGGGCTACGTGAGCCTGGGCCGCCACCGCAACCCCGAGCAGGATGTGGCCTTCGGCTTGCAGCAACTGGTGGATATTGCCCTCAAGGCCCTCTCGCCGGCCGTGAACGACACCACCACGGCAATTATGGCCATCGATTACCTGGGCGAGCTGGTGGGGCGGTTGGCCCACCGCACCTTCCCCGATGCGCTGCGCTCCGATGGCCAGCACCTGCGCGTGCTGGTGCGCACCTACTCTTTTGCCGACTACGTAAAGCTGGCTTTCGACTTGGTGCGCGAAAACGCCCGGGGCAACCCGGCCGTGCTGCGCCGCCTGCTGCGCGCCCTGGCCCTGGCCGCCGGCCAGGCCGCGGCGCCCCACCGCCGGCTGGCCCTGCGCGAGCAGGTGTTGCTGGTAATGGCCTGCGCTCAGGCCAGCCTGCCCACCGACTACGAGCGCGCCGAGGTGCAAAGCCTCTACGACGAGCTGCGCCCAGCCTGGGAGGGGTAGCGTGGCCGATGCGAGTTCGCGCGTGGGGCCACCGAACGTTAGGCGCTAAACAACGTTCCTACGCGCGGACTCGCAGCGTTCGTGCTACTCACCCGTATCTTGGCGGCAGCCAATTTCCCCCCTCATGACTCCCACTTCCGGCAACGTCGAAAAAGACAACAAGCGCATTACCACCGGCTGGACCTTCTACGACTGGGCCAACTCGGTGTACCCGCTCGTTATTACGAGCTCAATATTTCCCATTTACTGGGGCAGTATCACGAAGGAAATCAACCCTACCGACATGGTCGATTTCCTGGGTTTCCAGGTGCCGGGCTCGTCGCTGCTGACGTACGCCATCTCGGCGGCCTTCCTCCTTATTGCGCTGGTAAGCCCGTTTCTTACGTCGCTGGCCGATTACTCGGGGCGTAAGAAGCTATTTTTGCAAATATTTTGCTATATCGGGGCCGCCAGCTGCGCGGGGCTGTATTTCTTCACCAAGGATACGCTGACGATGAGCACGTTCATCTTCATTGCGGCCACGGTAGGCTTTAGCGGCAGCATTGTGTTCTACAATTCGTACCTGCCCGAAATCTCCTCCGAAGAGAAGTTCGACTCGCTTTCGGCGCGGGGCTTTTCGATGGGCTACATCGGCTCGGTGCTGCTACTGGTTATTTGCCTGGGCATTATTATGGGGCCGCACATTGCGGGCGGGCCCGAGGGCGTGGCGCTGTTTGGCATGAGCACCGGCATGGCCACGCGGCTGAGCTTTCTGCTCACGGGCATCTGGTGGGTGGGCTTCGCCCAGATTCCGTTTTTCACGCTGCCACCCGACAAGGGCCGCCCCGCCGACGCGCCCGTGTCCAAAGATGGCTGGCTGCTCAACGGCTTCCGCGAGCTGGGCAAGGTCTGGGACCAGCTCAAGCAATTGCCCAATCTCAAGCGGTTTCTGCTGGCCTACTTCACCTACAACATGGGCGTGCAAACGGTGATGTACGTGGCCACCATCTTCGGCGATAAGGTGCTGAAGCTGGATAGTACTTCGCTCATCGTCACCATCTTGCTACTGCAAATAGTGGGTATTTTGGGGGCCTGGCTCTTCGCCAAGCTCTCCGACCGCATCGGCAACACGCGGGCGCTCAGCTGGGCCGTATTCATCTGGATGCTCATCTGCATTGCCGGCTACTACGTGCAGGCGGGCTGGAGCTTCTTCGCGCTGGCCGCCGTTATCGGCCTCACCATGGGCGCGGTGCAAAGCCTCTCGCGCAGCACATACTCCAAGATTATCCCCGAAAACACGCCCAACAACGCAGCGTTTTTCAGCTTTTTCGACGTGGTCGAGAAGCTGGGCATTGTTATCGGCACGCTCTCGTTTGGGCTTATTGGGCAAATCACGGGCTCGATGCGCAACAGCATCCTGTCGCTCATCGTGTTCTTCATCCTGGGCCTCGGCTTCCTGCTGAGCCTGCGCGGCAGGAAGCTGCGCGACGAGCCAGCCGGTGGCAGCGTGTTGCCGCCCCCGCCGGCCTCTTCGGTGGCCAGCACTCCACTAGCCACGCGCTAAAAGCGCCAACTAAAAGCGCAACCTTTGCAGCATGATTCATCCTCCCCAACCTAATTTGCAAACTGCGCTTGGCCACGAGCTGAAGCACGAGCTGGCCATTACGCGCCGCGTGCTGGAGCGCGTTCCCACTGAGCAGTTTGGCTGGCAGCCCCACGCCAAAAGCATGACCCTGGGCACGCTGGTTGGCCACATGGCCAACCTCATCGGCTTCCTGGAAATGTCTATGCGGGGCCCTGCCTTTGACCTGGCCACTAATAAGATGCCCGATAGCCCTACTACCGCGGCCGACGTGCTGGCGCGCTTCGACCTCAATGCCGAGAACCTGCACAAAGCGCTGGCCGACGTGAGCGACGACGCTTTCAACGACATCTGGAGCCTCACGCACGGCGATAAAACGCTGCTCTCACTGCCCCGTACGGCCGTGGTGCGCACCCTGGTGCTCAACCACCTCATCCACCACCGGGGCCAGCTCAGCGTGTACCTGCGCCTGCTCGACATCCCAGTGCCCGCCATCTACGGCGGCTCGGCCGACGAAGCCCCGAAGCGCTAACAAATTGACTAGCAATTAATTAATTTATTGATACCTTATCAAAAAGGCCGGCTTACCCGCATGGGTAGGCCGGCCTTTTCTGTTGCCTATCAACCTGGCTCAAGGTACGTGCGCCGGTCCGCTGGCGCAGCCGGCCGACCGATTGACTCGTGCGCCGCCTGGTCAGTCGTGCGGCCATCGTTCACGCGCCAACCAAGCGGTCGTGCAGGCATCGTTCACGCGACAACCGGTCGGCCGGCTGCGCCGGCGGACCGGGGGCTGATGGGCTACTTCTGGCTGAATACGCGCTTACCGCCAATCCAGGTTTGCTGCACGGGAACGGTGCGCAGCTGCTCTTTGGGGGCGGTGAGGAGGTCGGTTTTCAGCACCACGAAGTCGGCGAGCATGCCCGGTTTTATCTGGCCTTTGCGCTTCTCCTCGAAGCCGGCGTGGGCGGCCCAGGTGGTCATGCCGCGCAGAGCGTCGGGGCGGCTGAGGGCGTTTTCCATCTGGAAGCCGCCGGCCGGGTAGTTCTTGGCATCTTGCCGCGCCACGGCCGCGTGGAAGCCGTAGAGCGGGTTTATATCCTCCACCGGAAAGTCGGAGCCCAGCGCTACCTGGCCGTATTGCTTCAGCAGCGCCTGGTAGATGTAGGCGGTTTTCAGGCGCGCCGCGCCCAGCCGCTCGCCGGCCCAATACATATCGGAAGTAGCGTGCGTGGGCTGCACCGAGGGCACAATGTGGTACTGGCCAAACTTCGCAATATCCGAAGGACTAACCACTTGCGCGTGCTCGATGCGCCAGCGCCGGTCGGGCTGGCCGGCCAGCGCCGCGCCATAAATATCGAGCAGCAGCCGGTTACTGGAGTCGCCGATGGCGTGGGTGTTCATCTGAAACCTAGTAGCGGCCAGTTCCTTGGCAATGGCCCGGTAGTACCCAGGGTTTTGCAGCAGGAAGCCTTTTTCGGCGGGCCGGTCGGTGTAGGGGGCCAGCAGCGACGCACCCCGCGAGCCCAGCGCCCCATCGGCATATATCTTGAAGGAGCTAATGGTCAGGTTATCACTGAAATACGGGCCTTTGGGCAAGTAGTACGCCTTGTTTTCGGGCGTGGGGTTGAGCATGGCATAGAGCCGCAGGTGCAGCTTGCCGGCCTGCTGCATGGCCGCCATGCGCTCGATATCTTCCCGGTCGAGGCCGGCATCGGCGAGGCTGGTGAGGCCCACGGCCAGGCAGTTTTGCTGGCCTTGCAGCAGCAGTGCCTCGGCTTCGGCAGCGCTGGGCTCGGGTATTTTGGTGGCTACGAGCTTCACGGCGTTATCAACCAACAAGCCAGTGAGCTGCCCTTTCGCATCGTGCCCAATCACACCGCCACTAATGGGCGTACGGGCCGTAACGCCCGCCAAATCCAGCGCCTTTTGGTTGACTAGCGCCGCGTGCCCATCTATTCGGATAAGCAGCACCGGCACGTCGGGAAACAGCGCATCCAGCGTGTCCTTGGTGGGGTAGTGCTGGCCGGGCCAGTCGTTTTGGTCCCAGCCGCGGCCGGTGAGCCAGGCCGTGCCGGGCTGCTGCTGCCGGTGCTGCGTAAGGCGGCCCACCGTTTCGGCCCACGAAGCCGCGCCCACCAGGTTAGCCGAACTCAGCCCCAGCGCGTAGCGGTAAAAGTGGCAGTGCGCGTCGTAAAAGCCAGGGTAGACAAACTGCCCCTCGGCATCCACCGTTTGCGCGGCCTGGTAGCGCCCTCGCAAGTCGGCCGACTTGCCCACGGCCACGAAATGCCCATCGCGCACCGCAAAGGCTTCGGCCTGGCTGAAAGCAGAATCCACGGTGTACACGTGGGCATTCGTCACCAGCAAGTCAACTACTTCACGCTGAGGCTGGCAGCCAACAAAGCCAAGCAAACCACCAACTAGCAGAGTACTCCCGAGTTTATAAATAAGCCGCATAGTACAAAAGGGTACGCAAAGTTCAAGGGCTAACCGAAAGGGCAAAGCTAAGCCCGTTCTCGCCAGAGAACGGGCTAGCCCAAACACCCCCAAGCACCTCACAGCGCGCGCCCAAAAAAAAGCGTAGTCAGCCCGCGTAGCGGGCGTATCTGCGAAATCCGTTAAATCCGTTTGAATCTGCGGTCGGGTTAGTCGAATTTCATGTGCTTCACCGACTCGCCCGAGTTCTTGAGCTCCAGCAGCGAATCGATGCCGATGGCCAGGTGGCGCTTCACAAAATCGGTAGTCACTTTGGAGTCCGACTCGGCGGTTTTCACGCCCTCGGGCGTCATGGGGTTGTCGCTCACGAGTAGCAGCGCACCGTGCGGAATGTCGTTCATGAAGCCGCACACAAAAATGGTGGCCGTTTCCATGTCCACGGCCAGGGCGCGCACACGCTTGAGGTACTCCTTAAACTCCTCGTCGTGCTCCCACACCCGGCGGTTGGTGGTGTACACGGTGCCGGTGTAATAGTCCATTTCGTGCTTCTTAATCATCGAAGAAACAGCGCGTTGCAACCGGAACGAGGGCAGCGCCGGAATCTCCTTGGGTAGGTAATCATCGGACGTGCCGTCGCCCCGAATGGCCGCGATGGGTAGCACCAGGTCGCCGAGCTTGGTCTTTTTCAGGCCGCCGCACTTGCCCAAAAACAGCGCCGCCTTGGGCTTGATGGCCGAAAGCAAATCCATGACCGTGGCCGCCATTGGCGAGCCCATGCCGAAGTTGATGATGGTGATGCCGCCCGAGGTAGCCGACTGCATGGGCTTATCGGTGCCGCGCACCTCCACGCCAAACTGCTCGGCAAACATGTACACGTAGTTGCTGAAATTGGTAAGCAGGATGTACTGCCCAAACTCGTGCAGCGCTACGCCGGTATAGCGTGGCAGCCAGTTGTTTACGATGTCTTCTTTGGTCTTCATCAGGAAATGAGTAAGTTGTAAATGCGTAAGTGGGTAAGTTGAAAATGAGTGGGTGGGTGAGCTAATAGTGTACTCGGTTGCCCAGTTACTCATTAAAAATAAAAAAGCCGCCTACCCAACTGGGTACGGCGGCGCGATGGGTGCTGAACCCAGGCGAAATGCGGCAGCCAAACCCATACCTTTGGAGGTGATGCAAGCGTTAGACCTGCCGCCTTTCGACCACAAAATTAGGCAAAATTCGGCGAATATCCCCGAGATATGGGACGAGCTGCGCCGCAAGTACGTGGTGCTGACCCCCGAAGAGTGGGTGCGGCAGCACGTGGCGCACTACTTAATGCGGCACATGGGCTACCCCCGCGGCCTGCTGAGCCTGGAGCGCGGCCACCGCTACAACCAGCGCCAGAAGCGCACTGACCTCGTGGCCCTCGGCCCCAACGGCCGCCCCCTGCTGCTGGTAGAGTGCAAGCGCCCCACGGTGGCTATTACGCCGGCCGTGGCCAGCCAGGTAGCTACCTACAACCAAACCATGCGCGCCCCGTTGTTGCTGATTACCAATGGCTTGGTGCACTACTGCTGGCAAGTGGATTTTGAGCGGGGCGCCAATGAGCGGCTGGCCGAAATCCCTGACTACGATACTGCTAAATTATTGATTGAAAACTAAGTACAAGAAATTCTGGGTGCCAGCAGCTGGTTGCTGGCACCCAGAATTTTTTCCTCTTCAATGAAGAATGCTTACCGTGGCGGGCTGCCCTCGTTGGGCAGGCTGCCCGCTCGCCGTCAGAACGAGCGGCGCGAATAGCGAACGGACAGCCGGCTCAATGCCGGTAGCCCGCCCAATGGCTCCCTGCGCGATTGGGGCTTCAGGTATCGGCAAAAGCTTATGGGCCAGGGTATTGACGCTAGCGCATAAAAAAGCCTGCCGGATGCGTATCCGGCAGGCTTTGGTAGCGGGGGGGGCTGCAAGTTTGTACGTGAGCCGTTCTACGCGCGGACTCGCAGAGTCCACGCTACATTGCTATACAGTAGCGCCTTCCAGCACCGAGTTTACGTCCACGAGGGGCAGGTTCCAGGCTTCGGCTACGCCTTGGTACACCACGTCACCGTGCACCACGTTGAGGCCGAGGCGCAGGGCCGCGTCGCGGCGGCAGGCTTCCTGCCAGCCTTGGTTGGCTAGCTTCACGGCGTAGGGCAGGGTGGCGTTGGTGAGGGCCAGGGTGCTGGTGTAGGGCACGGCACCGGGCATATTGGCCACGCAGTAATGCACCACGTCATCGATGATGAAGGTGGGGTCTTCGTGGGTGGTGGGGCGGCAGGTTTCAATGCAGCCACCCTGGTCCACGGCCACGTCGACAAGCACGGTGCCGGGGCGCATGGTCTTGAGCATGTCGCGGGTGATGAGGTGCGGAGCCTTGGCCCCGGGAATCAGCACGGCACCCACCACGAGGTCGGTGGTTTTGATGGCTTCGCGGATGTTGTACTCGTTGGAGTACTGCGTCACCACGTTTTTGGGCATGAAATCATCGAGCTCGCGCAAGCGGTTGAGGTTGATGTCCATGATGGTAACCTGCGCGCCGAGGCCGGCGGCTACCTTGGCAGCCTGCGTGCCCACGATGCCCGCGCCCAGCACGAGCACGTGCGCGGGCTTCACGCCGGGCACGCCGCCCAGCAAGATGCCGCGGCCTTTGAGGGGTTTCTCCAGGTACTTGGCTCCTTCCTGCGGGGCCATGCGGCCGGCTACCTCGCTCATCGGAATGAGTAGCGGCAGTGCGCGCGAAGGCAATTCTACCGTCTCATAAGCCAGGCAAACCGCCTTGCGCTCAATCATGGCGTGGGTCAGTTCCTCGCCGCTGGCAAAGTGGAAGTAGGTGAACAGCAGCTGGTTCTCCTTGATGAGCGGGTACTCTTGAGCAATCGGCTCCTTCACCTTGATAATCATCTCGGCTTGGCCGTACACGTCGGCAATAGTGGGCAGCAGCTGCGCCCCAGCCTGCTCATACTCGGCATCGGAGAAGCCCGAGCCTTCGCCCGCGCTCGCCTGCACCAGCAGCGAATGGCCGTGCTTGCGCAACTCAGCTACGCCGGCGGGCGTGAGGCCCACGCGGTTTTCATTATTTTTAATTTCCTTCGGAACGCCGATAATCATGGGGCAGGGGAGGGGAGAAGTGGGGGGAGATAACGTGTGGTAAAGATACGGAAAAGGCTGCCCGCCCGGCCGCGGCCGGGCTTTGGGCAAGGCCGAAAAATAGGCCGTGCGGCTACGTTACCGCAGGTGCCCAAAACGATAATTTGGAAACAAAATGAAAATAGTTTATGCCCGGGAGACTGAAAAAATTAAAGGCTTGGTATTCAGGTTTAAGAGCGATAAACTAAGCCTTGCATTAGGTAAGTGATTGGTTAACAAATACATTTAGTTGTTTAGACGACTGAAATCTGATTATTCTACTTTAAAGTAGAACATTCTTTAGTGCGCTTTTTGAGGCTGGCTTTTTCCTTTACCCCACCACTTATCTGCTAATGAAACACTTTTTACAACCTTGGCTAGTGCTCAGTCAGGGGAATTAGCTACCCTAATTTTCTGATAGTGGCGGTCGAGTTTGACGCGGGCTTTTTCGAGGGTAAACTGCCAGTGGACGGTGGCCTGGGCGGCATTGCGCTCGGCTACGCA
>NZ_JASITD010000002.1:0-78234 GCF_030063445.1 Hymenobacter sp. H14-R3
CAAGTGGTAGAACAGTGGCAAGACCGCCAGAATGCGCGGCCCAAGCCCCGCAACTGGCAATTCAAAACGGCCGATGCTCGCATCAAACTTGCTAAATTATACCCGACTATCTAATGTTTTTCAACCAGTAGCGTTGCTGCGGGCCTTTTTCACGTTCCTGGCCCCGCGCCTGTTACTTTCGCCCCATGCGTTTTTACACTTTGCTTTTGCTGCCGGCGCTGCTGGCGTGCTCGCAGCCGGCGGCCGAGTCGTCGGCCCCGGCGGCCACCGGGGCCCGCCCGGCCCAGGCCCCGGCCGGCGCCTTCCCCGAAACCTTCGAAACTGGCAGCAAGAGCGCCTACGAAACCGCCGACGTGGCCCTGGTTACCGGCCCCTGGCTATTCACTAACGGCCTGATTGGCAGCACCGAGCAAGACCACAAGGCCGGTGAGCACGCCGCCCGCCTGCGCGCCGGGGGCAAGCTCACTATGCAGTTTGACGCGCCAGCCGGCATCCGGCGCATCAGCGTTTTGGCGGCCGCCTACGGCAACGACGGCCCCAGCACCTGGGAGCTATGGGTGAGCCGCGACCACGGCCGCACCTGGCAGCGCAACGGCCAGCCCCAAACCGCCACCGGCCCGGCTCTACGCCCGGCCCTGTTTGCGGGCCTGGCCAACGAGCCGCTACGCCTCGAAATCCGCAAAACCGACGCTGGTAAGGGCCGCCTCAACCTGGATGATATCCGCCTCGAAACGGCGGGCGGCCCGGTTGCAGCAGCCCCCGCCGGCCGCCCCGCTCCCAGCCCAGCGCCTGCACCAACGGATGATTATTTCAAAAACCGGAACACGCCCGCCCCCACCCCGGTCCGGCCCGTGCAGGCACCGAGCGCTGGTAGCCAACTAGCTGGCATTGATAACGATAACCTCTTGCTCGGCAACCCCAGCGGCGCCACCTCCGACCCCAGTAACAATACCAACTACCTGCTTACGCGGCCGCAGTTTGCCACCGGCTACAACGCCCAGCGCGGCATTCCCATCTGGACGAGCTGGCACGTGGGGCGCACCGATATTACCAAGAACGCGCCGCGCCAAAACGACTTTCGGACTGACCCCGGCCTACCCCGGCAGTTTTACCAGGTAACGCCCCAGAGCTACGGCGGCTCGGGCTTCGACAAGGGCCACAACTGCCCCAGCGGCGACCGCACTGCCGCCCTCGACGACAACTCGGCCACCTTCCTGATGAGCAACATGGTGCCCCAGGCCCCCCAAAACAACCAGCAAACCTGGGCCCACCTCGAAGAATATACCCGCGCCCAAGTGGAGGCCGGCCAGGAAGCCTACGTGCTCATGGGTAGCTACGGCCGCGGCGGCACTGGCAAAAACGGCCCCGCCAGCACCATAGACCAGGGCCGCGTAACGGTGCCTGCCCACGTCTGGAAAGTCATTATTTTCCTGCCCGAAGGCAGCAACGACCGCCAGCGCATCATTGCCGGCCAGGGCCGCGTGCTAGCCATCGATACGCCCAACGACAATAGCATCAGCCCGCAGTGGCCGCAATACCTGACCTCGGTCGACAAGATAGAAGCCGCCTCAGGCCTCGATATTTTCAGCGCCCTGCCCGCCGCCACCCAGGCGCAATTGCAAAGTGTAGTGGACAGCGGCCGGGCAGCGGAGCGGCGGTAAAACTTTATTGAACAGGGCTTTAGCAGAGCGTCATGCAGACCGCAAGGAAGCATGACGTTCTTTTTTTGGTATAAACGACCGTTTTGGCCAATCAACCTCACGCCCTAATGCCGAAAGCACCTATCCCTTCCCGCCAACCGCCAAAAAGCGCCGGATGGCCGCCACGTACAAGTCGCCAAACTCCTTGTCTGACAGCGTGTAGAAGCCCGCCGAGTGCTCACCAGCAAAGGAAATAAGCTCTCGGCGCTGGCCCCGGCGCGCCGCCTGCACCACGGCCGCCGAGTCGGCGAGCGGCGTGTTCACGTCCTGGGTGCCCGCAATGAGCAGCCAGGGGCAGTTGATGCGCGGGGCCAGGCGGGCGTAGCGGGCCGCCTCGGCGGGCAGGCTGAGCTGCTTATGCTTGTTTTTCAGCACGTTGGCCACAATAGCCTGTGGATTACCCACGTAGCCTTCGGCGATAAAAAAATCGCAGCGGTGGGCCGCCGCTACCTCGGCACTCATAATGGTACCCATCGAAAAGCCCAGGATGCCGGTGCGGTTGCGCGGGTAGCGGCGCTTGGCATCGGCCAGCACGGTATTCAAGTCCAGGGCAAACTCGTGGTAATACAGCCGGTTGAGGTTAATGACAAAGTCAGAGCTGTGGCCAAAGCCCCGGTAATCAAACAGATACACGCGGTAGCCCGCGCTGGCCAGGGCCCGCGCCTGGTGCACCCAGTTGCCCATGTTGCCGGCGTCGCCATAGGCCAGCACCAGCGTGGTGTGCTGGTCGGGGGCGGCGGTGGTGGGCTCAATTACCCAGGTGGCCAGCTGGGCGTGGTCGGGCGTGGCCAGCGTGAGGCTTTGGTAGGCCAGGCCCACCGAGTCGGGCGTGGCGGCCCACTCGCGGCTAGGTTTGAGCGCCCACGCCAGGGCCGTTTGCAAAAGAAAAAGGCAGAGCAAGCTGACGCGGAGCGTTTTCATCGGCGCTGAAGAAAGAAAAAGCCAGGAGAATTTCCCTGACTTTTTGATAGACTAGCGGCCCCCGAGCCAGTTGCATATACGCCGGTATTCAAGCAGGTTTATTTCCCAAAGCGTGCCCCAAAAAAGTCACCTTTGTTCCAAGTGGGGTAGCGCGGGTCCTGGGCCAGCTGGTAGCCAATGAGGAAGTTGAGCTGCACGTATTTCACGCCCGCCGCCCAGTCGAAGGTGCCACCCACGTAGTTATCCTGGGGCTTGTGGTAGGTGAGGGCGCGCCACTTCTGCACCGTTTCGCTGAGGTTGTTTTGGCCATCGGCCGTGCGGTTGCCATACTTGATGTGCAGCGCCGGCACGCCCTGCACCACGAAGCTGTACTGGTCGCTACGGATAAAGCGGTTTTGGGTCGGCTCGGGGTCGGGCTCGATGGCCAGCTGAAGCAAGCGCGCCGCCAACTGCACCTGCCTGAGTAGCGACGAGTGGTCGGCCCCCAGCGGCACCACGCTCAGCAACGGGGCAATGAGGGTGGGCATATCGGTGTTGATATCGGCCACCAGCGACACCGCCGGCACCGTTGGAAACCGCGCGAAGTAGGCCGAGCCGAGCAAGCCCATCTCCTCGCCAGTCACTAGCACCAGCAGCACCGAGCGGCGCGGCCGCGGCTTGAGCCTGGTGTATAACCGCGCTATTTCCAGCACGCTGGCCACGCCCGTGGCATTGTCGTGCGCGCCGTTGTAGATGGAGTCGCCGGCCACGGGCGCGCCCACACCCAGGTGGTCGAGGTGGGCGCTGTGCACCACGTAGGTGCCGCGCAGCAGCGGGTCGGAGCCCTCAATCTTGCCCACCACGTTGTAGCTATCCGCATCCTGGTAGCGGCTGCGGTAGTGGGCACTAAAGCGGCCCGGCAACACCTGCGAAGCCGGCTTTCCGCTGCGCAGTATGCTCATCACCTGGCCGGTATCCAGAGCCGCGCCGGCAAACAGCTGCTGCAAAGTGGCCGGGCTGATGGCCGCCACCAGCTGCGCCGACCCCGCCGCGCAGCTCCGCGACACCACCACCCGGCCGCCCGCGCCCAGCGCGCTCACCTGGCCCTTCGGATACTCCGGCAGCTTGGCCTCGGCGTGGGCAGCCACCAGCAGCACGCCCACCGCGCCGTGGCGGGCGGCGGTTTCGAGCACCGTGCGCAGGTCCATGAAATATTGGCGCTCATTATCAGCAAATTGTTGGGGGGCCTGCCGGGCCACCACCACCACTTTACCCTTGGCCGAGAGGCCGGCGTAGTCGTCGTATCTCAGCACGGGGGCCGAGATGCCGTAACCCGCAAACACCAGCGGCGCGCCTTCCACACTGACTTCGGCCTGGCCGGGGTTGGGGTACACGGTGGCGGCCACGCCATAGGCCAGCGGCTGCGCGGCCCCGGCCGTGGGCTGGTAGCCGAGCGTTGCGCCCGGCTCCACAAAGGCGCGACGCAGGCGCACGAGCTGGGTGTAGCCACCGTGCTCGCCGGCCGGCGTCACCCCCATTTCCTTGAGTTGCTTGGTTACGTAGTCAACGGCCAGCTGGTAGCCGGGCGTGCCGGGCAGGCGGCCCCGCAGGCGGTCGTCGGCCAGGTAGCGCACGTGCGCTTCGAGCGCGCCCGGCTTCACGGCCGACAGCACATCCTCTGCAACCTGGTCGATGCCCTGGGCGGCGGCCACGCGGCCGAATAGCAGGGCCACTGTAAACAGGAGTACGCTTATTTTACTCATAATCAATATCTTGATTCAGAAAACAACCTTATTTACCGGACGCAACTAGCTCAAAGAGAACTTATGCAAAACGTCTGTCATTGCGAGCGCAACGCAGTGGAGCGCGGCAATCGCCCCCGAACGATACCCGCACGACGATGTTCTGGTGCGATTGCTTCGCGCTGCTCGCACTAACAGACGTTCTTTTGGAGCAGCAGTTACGCAGGCTAGCTCTCCGTAAGCACGGTTTTGAAGCCCGCCAGGCGGCCGGCTACGTCGCGGCCCAGGGCGTAAGCGTGCAGCTGCGGCGCAGTGCCGATGCGGTAAACCTGCACGCCGTCCAGCTCCTGCTTAAGGTACATCTGGAGGGCTTTGAAGCGGTTGGCCAGCTTCACGTCGCCGGTTACGCCGTTGTCGGCGGTGTGGTTGCTGAGGAACACAGTTAGCTCCTTGGTTTGCACCTGGGCATCGGCGGGCTCACCTAATACCTTCAGCAATTGCGTGTTACCCAAGTCACCAACGGGCGCGGCGTAGCTTACGGCTTCCAGCGGCGCATCGGCTTCACTGATGAAGTTGAGGCCGGCCGTGAGCTTTTGCAGCTGGGCCAGGGTGGCGTCGTTGGGGTCGGAGGCGGCGGTAACCAGGGTGGCTGCCGCTGGCGCGGTGGGCAGGCCGCTGCCGCCTTCTACCTGGGCGGCGATGGCGGTGGCCAGCTCCTGCATGCGGGCGGCGGGCACGGTTATTTTAGGGTTGGCGAAGTTCATATCCGCCACCTTATTCATCGGAATGAGGTGAATGTGGGCGTGCGGCACCTCCAGCCCAATCACGGCTACGCCGATGCGCTTGCAAGGAACGGCCGCCGCCATGCCCTTGGCCACGCGCTGCGCAAACACGTGCAGCGCCGCCAGCGCCTGCGGCGAGAGGTCGAAGATGTAGTCAATTTCCTTCTTAGGAATGACGAGCGTGTGGCCCTCCACCAGCGGCGTAATATCGAGAAAAGCCAGGTGGTCAGCGTCTTCGGCTACTTTGTAGGCGGGCAGCTCGCCCGAAACGATGCGGGAAAATATGGAAGGCATCGGTAAATGAGTAAGGGAGTAAATGAGTAAAATGGGTTGGCTACTGGTTGGCGCCTGGTAATTCGGCACGTCGCAATACAGGGCGAATAAACGCAAAAAAGGTGGAGCCAGCGCCCCACCTTACTCATTTACGCACTTACTCAGCTCCCGGCTTACCGGCCTACTTCCAGAATCTCGAACTGGAGCTTGCCGGCGGGCACCGTGATTTCGGCCACGTCGCCCGCTTCCTTGCCCAGCAAGCCCTTGCCGATGGGCGACTTTACCGAGATTTTGCCGGCGGCCAGGTCGGCTTCTTCTTCGGCCACCAGCAGGTAGTCGAGCACCATGTTATTTTTGAGGTTTTTCAGCTTTACCTTGCTCAGAATGAGCACTTTGCTGAAATCCATGTTCGTCTCGTCCACCACGCGGGCGTTGCCCAGCACTTCTTCGAGCTTCGATATTTTGAGTTCGAGCAGGCCCTGGGCGTCCTTGGCGGCGTCGTACTCGGCGTTCTCGCTCAGGTCGCCTTTATCGCGGGCTTCGCGCAGGTCTTCGGCGGCCTTGGCGCGGCCGCGTACTTTGAGCTCCTGGAGTTCGTCTTTCAGCTTTTGCAGGCCCTCGGCGGTGTAATAATTGATAGTAGCCATCGTATTGCAGGACTGTTTTCGCGTAGCGGGTGGGTCAGGTAAAAAAGAAAGAGAACGGCTGGCACATTGGCCAGCCGTTCTCCCCTACTTGGTCAGACAAAGATAGGCTAAATAATGAAGAATGGGTACTGGTGCCCGATAATGGCGGCCAGGGGCCCAGCTACCCTAGCCGTTACCCATTCACCACTATATCATTAGCCAGTAGTTTTTCGAGCTTGGCCACCAGCACCTCATTGATGCGCTGGTAGCTTTGGTGCGTCCAGCCGCCGATGTGGGGCGAGAGCACCACGTGGGGGGCGGCGCGCAGGTAGTCGAAGCTGGCCTGCTGGGCGGGCGTGAGGGTGGCCAGCTTTTCGTTGGCCAGCACATCGAGGGCCGCGCCGCGCACCTGGCCGCTTTGCAGCCGCGCCACCAGGGCGGCCTGGTCCACCACCTCGCCCCGGGCCGTGTTCACGAACCAGATGCGGTGGGCAAATTCGGCCAGAAACGCCTCATTTACCACCTCATGATTAGCCGCCGAATACGGGATATGAATGCTTATTACCTCGGCACGGGTATGCAACTCGGCCAGCGGCACCAGCTCGGCATTACCATCACTAACTACTTCGGGGTCATTATCATGCGCCAGCACGGTGCAGCCGAAGCCGCGCAGCCGCCGGGCAAAGGCGCGGCCCATGTGGCCGTAGCCGAGCAGGCCCACGGTTTTGGTGCCCAGCTCCTCGCCGCGGTTGGCCTCGCGGTGCCACTCGGCGCGGCGCACTTCGGCATCGGCCGTGATGCTGTGGCGCAGCAGGGCCAGCAGCTGGCCGGTGGCAAACTCGCCCACCGCGTCGCGGTTGCCCTCGGGCGCATTCACCAGCACCACGCCGGCCGCCGCCAGGGCGTCCACATCGATATTGTCGATGCCCGCGCCGGCGCGGGCCACGTAGCGCAGCTGCGGGCCGTGGGCTAGCAGGCTGGCCGCCACGCGCAGCTTGCTGCGCACCAGGAGGCCCGCGTAGGGCCGGGCGGCCAGGGCAGCGGGTACGTCGGCGGCCAGCAGCTTGGGTTGGTAGTCGCCCTCCACGCCGATGCTGCGGAGCATGGGCAAAAGCGAGGGGTGCATATCGTCGATTATCAGGCAGAGCGTCATGGCGTTATCAAGCGGGTACTAGTTGGAGGCGTAGCGTACCCGGCTACTTAGTTGCGCTTCCCTAACAAGTTGGGCAGGCAAATGACCCAACTCCGGCCGGCGGGCTGCCTCCGTAGCGTTTACCTAGGTTGAACCAAGCTAGTGCGCCGGTGCGGTGGTGGTAAAATCGGCCGCCGCCAGCGCCATAGGCCGCACCGCAATAGCCTCGCTGGTAGCCGTGATGCCATGCTCGGCATTCACGCTGATTGTGCGCAGCGGCAACGCGCCGTCGGTGGCTTGCAGCAGCTCGTACCAGCTTGAAGAGCGGCCCTGGCGGAAATCAGCCGGCCGCACGCGCACCGCATCGGAGTAAAAAACCAGGCTCGACACGCCGCCCCGCACCAGTTGCAGCATCTGGCACGGGTAGCCCAGGATGGTGGCCGTAGTAGCCAAGCAGTTGATGGTAGCGGGTGCCGAGCGCCGGGCCGTGTCGGCCACCAGCACCGCTTTGCCCTGCTCGAAGTGGTAGAGGGAATTGGTAGCGCCCACGTATAGCTCTTGCAGCGCCTTTTTGCGGTCGTACATCTTGAAATTATTGCCCTGCACGTAGAACCAGTTCCTAGGCTTCACGGCGTAGTACATCGCTTCGCCGGCCGTGTTCTGGTACTCGTTTTCGTACTCGATGCAGCCGGCAAAGTAGGGGCTTTGCTGAGCTGGGATGCAGCTCATTGAAATCAACCCGCTGATTAATAATGAATTGCGCAGCATAGCAAAATAGACAAAGTGGCAATCAACAAGTAGTACGTTATACGGATTACCAAGCAGGCACAAGTACCCGTCACTACGCCTGATTTGCCACCAAATTGGTCAGCATCACAAAATCAGCCACACCCAACTGCTCGGCGCGCTTGTCAAAAATCTCGTCGGCCATTGTCTCCGTGGAAAGGCCCAGTGGCCGCAAGGCATTGCGCAGGGTTTTGCGGCGGGTCGAAAACGCCTGCTTCACCACCCGAAAAAACAGCTTCTCGTCGCAATCCAGCCGCTCGGTTTGGTTGCGGGTGAGGCGCACCACGGCCGACTCGACCTTGGGCGGCGGCACAAATACGTGGGGCGGCACCGTAAACAGGTATTCGATGTCGTAGTAGGCTTGCAGCAGCACACTCAAAATGCCGTAGGTTTTGGAGCCGGGCGGCTCGGCCAGGCGCTCGGCCACTTCTTTTTGCAGCATACCCACCACTTCGCGCACCTGCTGGCGGCTTTCCAACACCTGGAAAAATATTTGGGTACTAATGTTATAGGGGAAATTACCGATGATGGCCAGCGGCGTATCTGGGAACATCACGCCCAGGTCTTGCCGCAAAAAATCGGTGGCGTGAATGCGCGGGGTCAGCGCCGGGTAGTGCTCGGTGAGGTAGGCCACCGACTCGGTATCAATCTCGACCACGCTGGTCTGGTAGGCGCTGTTGGCCAGCAAGTACTGCGTAAGCACGCCCATGCCGGGGCCGATTTCGAGCACCTCACGCACGGCATCGGGCAGGCGTAGGCTCTCCACAATGCGACGGGCAATATTGGGGTCGGCAAGAAAATGCTGGCCGAGGTGCTTTTTGGGGCGAACGGTAGGTCTAGTCAATGTGTCTGAAAATAATAAATTATTAAACCCTGTTTACTCCTTGTTTACTCAAACTTCGCCAACGCTTTTTCAATGACCTTATCGTCAAGCACATCGAACGGTAGCTCAGCTATGAGGTATATTATTTCGCCAGTGATTTTGACATATGCTTCTACTGCCCTCTGCCTTATGCGCAACAGGTACACGCTTTTTCCGTCGGAGCAGTAGAAGTCCACTTCATGCTGTTTCTGAAAAATTTCTGGTATATGATGAACATCAAGTATTTTCCATTTACCCAGCGCTCTATCGTGGCCGCCGTTGAAGCTTACACGTCGCTCAAACTCTTCGAGGGTCATTACGAATAAAGCTTAATTCATCAGCCAGCCAACATGTTAGGCAAAGGCATTCTTTTCTGCGTTGTAACGAGTAACGCCGAGCATCGCGAGCGGGGCCAGCGGCGGCACCACAAGGCCAGGAGTGCCCCAAATATCGGCAAGCCGGCCCGAAGCCCTCGCCCCAAGCCCCAAAAGCGCAGGTGCATCACCCCACCTCAAACGCCAGCACGGCGTACATAACGCCCGCAAAGTCGAGACTGCCCACCGCCTCTAGCCCCAGCTTCTGCGTGTGCACGTGCAGCGAAGCCACGTTTTCGGCGGCAATAAAGGCCACGCCCACGTCAAACTGCCCGGCCAGCGCCCGCCGGTTGGCCGCAAACAGCTGCCGCAGTAGCCCCTGCCCCCGGTAGGCAGGCTGCACCAGCACCGGGCCGTAGAAAAACCACCGGTAATCGGCCAGCGGACGATTTCGGTAACGCAACGTCGGCAGCAGCGCCACGAGTTGCTGCACCAGCGGCGGGTAGCGCTCGGCCGGCAGCCGCGAGTTCACCACGAAGCCCACCAGCTCGTGCTGCCGGTACACCACCTGCCCCGGCACCGAGGCCAGCATGGCCTCCAGCGCCGGCACGGTAAAATTGCCGGTCAAAAACCCACTCTCCCGGGCTGGGGCGCTCAGCTGCTGGTAGGTGTGCTGGTTGGCCAGCTCGGCGATGGCGGGTGCGTCGATTTCGGTTGCTATGCGGTAGATTAACTTACTCATTACAAGTATATTATCTTTAAATTAGTCATAATCAACCCTTAAGTACCTATCCAAATTAGGTACTTAGTCTACCAATACGCCGCCGTAGTAGTTGAAGGTATCGACCTCCACGTTGTCGCGGGTGGCGCCGGGCAGGGGCAGCGGCTGCCACTTGGGCGTGGGCGTTACGAGCTGGTACTCACTGCCTTTGAGGCGCAGACGCACGGGCAGGTCGAAGCCCGGCGCGGCGGCCACCCAGCGGCCCAGCAACTGGTTTTTCTCCACGCGCATTTCGAGCACCGGCAGGCTACCGTGCCGCAAGTATTGGGCAAATACGGGGCTAAAATCGCGGCCGGCTTCCTTGTTGATGTAGTCGATAATCTGCTGGCCGGTCACGGTTTGGTGGTAGAAGGTGCGCGAGATGCCGCGCAGAATACCGCGCCATTTGGCATCGTCGTTGATGGCCGTGCGCAGCATGTTGAGCAGGCTCGCGCCCTTGTCGTACATGTCGCTGGAGCCCTCCTTGTTCACGCCGTAGGGGCCGATAATGGGGCCGTCGTTCTGGATGTTGCGGCGCTGGCCGTGCAGGTATTCCTGCCCCGCCGGCTTGCCAAACTGGCTTTCCACAAACAGGCTTTCGGAGTAGGTAGTGAAGCTCTCGTGCACCCACATATCAGCTATATCCTTGCTGGTTACGTTGTTACCAAACCACTCGTGGCCGCTTTCGTGGATGATGATAAAGTCCCACTTGTCGCCCCAGCCGGTACCCGAGCGGTCGTGGCCCAGGTAGCCGTTCTGGTACTTGTTGCCGTAGGCCACGGCGCTCTGGTGCTCCATGCCGAGGTGCGGCGCATCCACCAGCTTGTAGCCATCCTTATAGAACGGGTACGGGCCAAA
The DNA here is from genome assembly GCF_030063445.1 of Hymenobacter sp. H14-R3. GTDB lineage: Bacteria > Bacteroidota > Bacteroidia > Cytophagales > Hymenobacteraceae > Hymenobacter. The sequence goes on from NZ_JASITD010000002.1 coordinate 10,736, forward strand.
CCAGTATTCCATGCTCTTGAGCATGGGCTTTACGTTGGCGGCAAACTGCGTTTTGGCCCTGGCCAGGTTTTCGGGCAGCACCCAGTAATCAAGCGTCAGCGGCCCCGCCTCGCCTTGGTATAAATCGTTGAAATGCACGTAATTACCCACATTCAGCGCCACGTCGTAGTTGTTGATGGGGTTGGTCACGGCCCAGTCGTAGCGGGTGTAGCCGCCGGGCAGCTTGGCGGTGCCGCGCAAGCGGCCGTTGCTCACGTCCTTCAGGCCCTTGGGCACAGCAATGCTGATGAGCATACTATCTACTTCGTCAGCCTGTTGGTCCTTGGTGGGCCACCAGATGCTGGCCCCCACGCCCTGGCAGGCGCTGGCCACAAACGGCTGCCCGGCCGCATCCTGGGTAAACACGAGGCCGCCATCCCAGGGCGCTTTTTTGGCCACGGTGGGCTGGCCTGAATAGGTAACCGTAAATTCGTCGCGGCTACCCTGCTTAATGGCCTGCGAAAAGGTCACGAACACCGCGTTGGCCTCGCGGGTGAAGGGCACCGGGCGGCCGTGGTAGTCCACCTTCTCCACCGCCAAGTTGGCAAACAGGTCGAATTGCAGCCGGGTAAAATCGCGCGTGGCCGTGAAGCGAAACAGGTTGCTGCCGCTGATGGCCTTGTTGGCCACGTCGAGCTTCACGTCGAGGTGGTAATAATTGATGTCGTAGCAGGTGCGCTCGGCCGGCTGCCCGCCGCGCAGCGAGTCAGCGCGGGTAAACGCGGCTTTGGGCTGCATCAGCTGGGCCGAGGCCAGCAGCGAGGAGCCGAGAAGCGGCAGCAAAAGCCGCAGAGTTTTGCGAAGAATCATTCGGGTAGGTAAAACGGAGTGGCACTCCGTTTCCGCTTGGTCGGGCCCAGACGCTAAAACGGAGTGCCACTCCGTTTTACAATACCTTCACGCCAAAGTTACGCTCCTCTTATTCCGATTATGTCCCTCACGCTCGCCCACGCCGCCACCGCGCCGGCCCACGCCACCCAGGTATTCGTGCTGCCCCCCGGCCTCACCACCCTGCCCGGCCCCGCCGCCACCGACCTGCCCGCCGAGGCCCGCACCTACGTCGAAGCCGCCCTGGCCGCCGACCAGAAATTCATCACCCTCAACCACTTTTCGCACCAGCACTACTTCGTGGTGCTCGAAGAGAAGCGCACCGCTGACCTCGCCCTTGAAGCCCTGCGCAAAGCCGGCCACCAGCTGCAAGGCGCCCTGAAAAAGGAAAAAACCGCCGAAGTTTTCATCCAAAACTTGAGCGAAAACACCGACGCCGCCCTCGCGCTGGCCGAAGGCCTGTTCCTCTCTGCCTACGAGTTTGAAGGCTATAAAACGGACGAGAAGTCGCGCCAGGCGGCCGCCCTCACCACCGTCAGCCTCGTGGGCGATGCCGCCACCGGCGCCCAAATCACGACGATGCAAAACGTGCTCGAAGGCGTCGCCTTCGCCCGCGACCTTGTCAACGCGCCCCTCAACAAGCTGAATGCCCAGCAGTTTGCCGACCGCCTGGCCGAAGCCGGCGACGCGGCCGGCTACACCACCGACATCCTCGACATGGCCCGCATCGAGAGCCTGCGCATGGGTGGCCTGCTCGCCGTAAACCTGGGCTCGCCCGAGCCGCCCACCTTCAGCATCTTGGAGTGGAAGCCCGAAGGCGCTCAGAATGAGCATCCTTACGTGCTCGTGGGCAAAGGCGTAGTGTTTGACACTGGCGGCCTCAGCCTCAAGCCCACGCCCAACAGCATGGACCTGATGAAGTGCGACATGGCTGGCGGCGCGGCCGTGGGCGGCGTGCTCTACGCCCTGGCCAAAAACAACGTGCCACTGCACGTTATCGGCCTGGTGCCCGCCACCGACAACCGCCCCGGCGGCCTCGCCTACGTGCCCGGCGACGTACTCACCATGCACTCGGGCCTCACCGTCGAAGTGAAGAATACCGACGCCGAAGGCCGCCTGCTGCTAGCCGATGCCCTCAGCTTCGCCAAAAAATACCACCCCGCGCTGGTTATCGACTTGGCCACCCTCACCGGGGCCGCCGTGCGGGCCATCGGCACCGAAGGGGCCGCCGTTATGGGCACCGCCGAGGCCGACACCACGCAGCAACTGCTGGCCGCCGCCCACCGCGTGCACGAGCGCCTGGTCGAGTTTCCGCTCTGGGAAGATTACGCCGAACACATCAAGTCCGACATCGCCGACCTCTCCAACCTGGGCAAGGCCGAAGCCGGCCACATCTCGGCCGCCAAGTTCCTGGAGCGCTTCATCGAGGGCACGCCCTGGCTGCACCTCGACATCGCCGGCCCCGCCTTCCTCACCGCACCCGACTCGTATCGCGGCAAAGGCGGCACCGGCACCGGCGTGCGCTTGCTGTATGAATTTCTAACTAAACAACTCGCGTAAAAATCGTCTATCATGCTGACGAAGGAAGCATCTTATGCCCGCAGAACGTACCGTTGATTCCTTATCTTAACGGTTTCGAACTCAATAAGCTACTTCACAAGCTCAGCATGACAGGCGTATTCTAAACGTCATGTCCAATATCCTTCCCCGCCTCGGCTTTTCCGTGGGCGACCTCGCCGGCATCGGCCCCGAAGTCATTTATAAAACCCTGCGCGACGAGCGCCTGCTTCAGCAGTGCACGCCCGTGGTGTATGGCACTGCCACCGCGCTGTTCGACGATTTTCCCGTTGAGCCTAATACGGAGCCCCTCACCTTCCGGCAGCTGCGCGATGCGGCCGATATCGCCCCCGGCCGCCTCAACGCCGTTACGTGCTGGGATGAGGACTTCCACCTCACCCCCGGCCAGCCCTCGCCCGCCAGCGGCCAGGCCGCCCGCGAAAGCCTGCTCTGCGCCGCCCGCGACCTCAAGGCCGGCCTGCTCGATGCCCTCGTCACGGCCCCCATCAGCAAGGAAAACACCCAGGCCGACGACTTCCGCTTTCCTGGCCACACCGAGTTCTTAGCCAGCTACTTCGGGGCCGCCGACAACCTCATGTTCCTGGTCGATGAGGGCCAGAGCCTGCGCGTGGCCACCGCCACCGGCCACATCCCGCTCAAAGACGTGTCGGCCCGCCTCACCAGCGACCTGCTGCGCACCAAAATCCGCATGCTGCTCAAGTCGCTGCACCACGATTTTGGTATTCTAAAACCCAAAATCGCCGTGCTCGGCCTCAACCCCCACGCCGGCGAAAACGGCCTACTGGGCCGCGAAGAGTCCGATGTAGTAACGCCCGTTATCCGGCAGTTCGAGCACGATGGCCACCTCGTATTCGGCCCCTACCCGGCCGATGGCTACTTCGGCACCGGCCAGTTCCGGCAGTTCGACGCCACCCTCTCGCTCTACCACGACCAGGGCCTTATTCCCTTCAAGCTCATGGCGTTTGAGCAGGGCGTCAACTTCACCGCCGGCCTGCCCGTGGTGCGCACCTCCCCCGACCACGGCACCGCCTACGGCATCGCCGGCAAGTTTGTGGCCGACCCGTCTTCCTTCCGGGCCGCCGTGTACCTAGCCTGCGACATCGTGCGCGCCCGCCAGCTCGGCGCGGCCGACCCTCGCTCAGCACGGTAGAAATTTATAAAATCGAAATTTTCTTTCTACTTTTGAAACGCGGCTGGCAACAGCCGCGTTTTTTAGTTGTTCGCAATGGTTATTATAAGTCGTACGGTATTGCGAGCTTTCGCCGAAGCACACCCCGATACCGATGCCGCTTTGGAAGAATGGTATCACCATGTACTAGCCGCCGATTGGGCCAATGGTGTAGCGGTGCGCCAGTCGTTCAATTCAGCCGACTATGTTGGTCATGGTCGTTTCGTGTTCAACATTCGCGGTAATCGGTACCGGCTCATTGCCTCCATTAACTTCTCTGTACGCACTATTTACATCAAGTTCATTGGCACTCACCAAGAATATGATGCCGTTGCTGCTTCCACTGTCTTATTCATCAAGCCATGATTATCAACACCGTAGAAGAATATCGGGAAGCCTTGCGGCAGTTCGATGCCCTTGAAGTTCAGGATATTGACGCGCACCCCGAGTTGCAGCCGCCTGCGCTTGAATTGGCTCTTGCCATCCAAGACTATGAGCTTCGCCAAGAGATGTTTCCCATTCCTAAAAAGCCCACCACCCTGCCCGCCATGATTGAGCTCAAGCGCCAGCAGCGCCAACTCAAGCAAAAGGACCTGGCCCAGTTGCTGGAAGTACCCGCCGGCCGCCTCTCCCAAATCCTGAGCGGCAAGCGGCGCGTCACGATGGACTTAGCCAAAAAACTCTACGAGCGGCTCGATATCAGCCCCGAGTTTATCCTGAAAACAGCCTGAGCTTGGTTGACTACGCCCCAATCGACTTGATAAAGCCAACAAAAACCCGTACCTTTGCCCCCCGTTAATTCGGCTAACTGTGAAAAAGGACCTGCAATTTGAGTTGCCCATTGCCCGGCTGTCGCTGAAGACGCATAATTTTGCCTTTGAGCTCGACCACGACTTCTTCGAGCAGTTCGACCCCAAAGGCGAATTTATTGCCGATGGCGACCTACACGCCGACGTCGTTCTCGATAAAGGCGAGCGCGTTATTACCATCAATTCGCATATCACTGGCACCGTGCGCCTCACCTGCGACCGCAGCCTAGACGAGTACGACCAGCCGCTGGATATTGAGAATAAGCTACTTGTGCGCTACAGTGATGAGGCGAAGGAGCTAGACGACGACGTGATGCAAATCACGCCCGACACGATGGCCCTCGACATTGCGCAGCACCTCTACGATTATATCGGCCTAGCTTTGCCCATGAAAAAGCTGCATCCCCGCTTCCAAAACGAAGCCGATGATGACCCTGATGCCGAAACCAAACTCATTTTCTCAACTCGTCCTCCAAACGAAAATCCAGATGATGATGAGCCAGCTGACCCCCGGTGGGCAGCCCTCAAAAATCTGAATTAGGACCCTGTGCTAATTCATCATTCCTACTTCCTAACTCTTAATTTCCCCTTACCAAGACCATGGCACATCCTAAGCGCCGGACCTCCACCGCCACCCGCGACAAACGTCGTAGCCACCACAAGCTGACCCCTAAAGCCGTGACCATCTGCCCCAACACGGGCGAGCTGCACCTGCGCCACAAAGCCTACGTAGTAGACGGTGATTTGTATCACAATGGCCAGCTGGCCATCAAAAACTACGCTTCAGTAGCTGCCCCGGCAGCAGCTGGCGACACGGGCTCGGACGAAGAATAGCCGAAAGCGTTGTTATTTCGCGGTACCATCGGGCCGGACTGCTCTTTTGAGATTGGCAGTCCGGCCCGGTTTGGTTTCGCGCCTGTGCGCTCTATGGCTGACTCTTTACTTTATTCGCGTTCATGAAAATTGCCCTCGACGCTATGGGCGGCGACTTCGCCCCCCAGGCTGCCGTGGCCGGTGCCGTGCTGGCTGCCCAGCGCTTGGCCGGCAAAGCTCAGGTAGTGCTTATCGGTACGGAAGCCGAAGTATTGCCTCTGTTGCAGTCCTACGGACCCAGCGCCGCCGCCCTCCAATTTGTGCCCTCCACGCAAACTATTGGCATGGGTGAGCACCCCGCCAAAGCCTTCCAGCAAAAACAGGACAGCAGCATTGCCGTGGGCTACCGCCTGCTGCATAGCGGCGAAATCGATGCCTTTTGCTCGGCTGGCAACACGGGTGCCATGCTTGTAGGGGCCATGTTTACGGTGAAGGCGGTGCCCGGCGTGCTGCGCCCAGCCATTGCCAACTTCGTACCCAAGCTGGCGGGTGGCTACGGCATTTTGGTTGATGCAGGGGCCAATGCCGACTGCAAACCCGAAATGCTGGAGCAATTTGCCGAGCTCGGCTCCCTCTACGCGCATTACGTGCTCGGCATTGCCCGCCCCAACGTGGGCCTGATGAGCCTGGGCGAAGAGGAGGGCAAAGGTCCGCTCGTTACGCAGGCCGCCTACCAGCTGCTCAAGGTGAACCCACACATCCATTTCATCGGCAATATCGAGGGCCGCGACTTGTTCAACGACAAGGCCGACGTCATCGTCTGCGATGGTTACGTGGGCAACGTGATGCTGAAAATGGCTGAGTCGATGTACGATATCATGGTGACCCGCAACCTGAACGACGAATTCTTTGAAAAAGTAAACTACGAAACTATTGGCGGCTCACCCATCCTGGGCATCAACGATAACGCCATTATTGGCCACGGCGTGAGCACGCCCTTGGCTATTTGCAATATGCTGATGCAGGGCTACCAAATGGCCTACTCAGGGATTGTAGACAAGATTAAAGACACTTTCAAATCCTGACCCTGACCGAGGCGGCTTAGGGCCGCACGGTTGAGGTTTGGGCCGCACCTTTGCGCTCATGAAGATTACCGCCGCCATTACCGGAGTCGGAGGCTACGTGCCCGACTACGTGCTCACCAACCAAGAGTTGGAGCGACTGGTCGATACCACCGACGAATGGATTACCTCGCGCACCGGCATTAAGGAGCGCCGCATTCTGAAGGGTAAAGACCAGGGCAGCTCGGTGATGGGCATTCAGGCGGTGCAGCGGCTGCTGGAAAAAACCAATACCCGCCCCGAGGAAGTGGACCTGCTCATCTGCGCTACCGTGACGCCCGATGTGCTGTTTCCGGCCACGGCCAACATCATCTCCAACGCGGTGGGCATCAAGAATGCCTTTAGCTACGACATGAATGCGGCGTGCTCGGGCTTTCTGTACGCGCTCGCTACCGGTGCCCAGTTCATCCAGGGAGGTATGTACAAGAAGGTTATCGTAGTGGGTGCTGATAAAATGTCGGCCATCGTGGACTACACCGACCGCGCCAACTGCATTATTTTCGGCGATGGTGCCGGGGCCGTGCTACTGGAACCCAACACCGACGGCTACGGCGTGCTCGACCAAGTACTGCGCACCGAGGGTAACGGCGAGCAGTTTCTGCATCAGAAAGCCGGCGGCAGCCGCCGCCCGCCCTCGGCCGAAACCGTGGCCAATAAGGAGCACTACATCTACCAGGAGGGTGCCACAGTTTTTAAATTTGCCGTTACCAACATGGCCGATGTGGCCGCGCAAGTAATGGCTCGCCAAGGCCTTAGCCACGACGATATTGCCTGGCTGGTGCCCCACCAAGCCAACAAGCGTATCATTGATGCTACTGCCCACCGCATGGGTATCGGCCCCGAAAAGGTGATGCTCAACATTCAGCGCTACGGCAACACCACCAACGGCACCATTCCGCTCTGCCTCTGGGACTACGAGAAGCAGCTACATAAGGGCGACAACTTGATTTTCGCGGCCTTCGGCGGCGGCTTCACCTGGGGTGCCATGCACATCAAATGGGCGTATGACTCCTAAATCTGGCTGTTAGCCACTAGCTTATAGCTGTTAAATTTATCTACTAACAGCATCATACAGAACGTTTTATAAATCACCAAAGCTAACGGCCAGTAGCTATTAGCTAACAGCTTAAATCCAATGGCAACCACCGCCGACTTCCGTAATGGGCTCGTGCTCATGTACAACAATGACCTGCACGTCATCACCGAGTTTCAGCACGTGAAGCCCGGCAAAGGGCCCGCCTTTGTGCGCACCAAGATGCGCAATATCAAGACGGGCCGCGTGTTAGACAACACCTTCAACGCCGGGGTGAAGATTGAAACCGCCCGCGTGGAGCAGCGCCCGCACCAGTATTTGTTCAAGGACGACTACGGCTATACGTTCATGGATAATGACACCTTCGAGCAGATTGTGCTGAACGAGGAAATGGTGCCCTTCGCCGACCTTATGAAGGAGGGTCAGGTCGTGACTATTCTCATGCACGCCGAAACCGAGCAGCCCCTCACCGCCGAGCTGCCCACCACCGTGGACCTCGTGGTAACTTACACCGAGCCCGGCCTGCGCGGCGACACGGCCACCAACACCCTAAAGGCGGCCACCGTCGAAACGGGAGCCCGCATTCAGGTACCGCTGTTTGTTGATACGGACACCAAAATTCGCATCAAAACCAGCGACTACTCGTACGTAGAGCGCGTTAAGTAAGTGGTAGCGTGGACTCTGCGAGTCCGCGCGTGAGAACGTTGTTCAACGAAACCACGCGCGGACTCGCAGAGTCCACGCTACTTTCTCTCCCCCATGTCGAAAGAACCTTCCAAAAACCCGCCCAAAAAAGACGCTGCCATGAAAGCTAAAGAACTCCAAGAATTACTCGACTTCATCGCCAAATCGGGCCTCAATAAGGTTAATATTGAAACCGAGGAGTTTAAAATCTCGGTGCAGCGCGAGCCCAACACCAAGCAGATTGTAACGGTGGGCGCGGCTCAAGCCGCGGCGCTTCAGCAGGCTGCTCCACTGGCGGCCGCCCCAGCACTACCAGCTGCCCCCGTGGCCCCGGCCGCTGAGGCAGCGCCCAGCGCCAGCTACGCATCGCTCAAGTCGCCGATGATTGGTACGTTCTACCGCAGCAGCGGCCCCGATACACCCGTTTTCGCGCAGGTGGGCGACATGGTGGAGAAAGGCCAGGTTATCTGCATCATTGAAGCCATGAAGCTGTTCAACGAAATTGAAGCTGAGCAGGCTGGCCGCATCGTGAAGGTGCTGGTAGAAAACGCTACCCCCGTGGAGTACGACCAGCCGCTGTTTCTGATTGAGTAGTCTTTTTGGATTTATGAGGTGTGAGTTATGAATTATGAGTTAGCTACATGGCAATTCATAGTTCATAACTCATACTTTTTAACTCATTCCTCATCGCTCATAACGCCAAGAATCTGTGTTCAATAAAATTCTGATTGCCAACCGGGGCGAAATTGCCCTGCGTGTTATTCGCACTTGCCGCGAGATGGGCATCAAAACGGTGGCCGTGTACTCGACTGCCGACAAGGAGAGCCTGCACGTGCGCTTTGCCGATGAGGCCGTGTGCATCGGGCCACCCGCCAGCAGCCATAGCTACCTCAATATTCCCACCCTCATCGCGGCCGCCGAGATTACCAATGCCGATGCCATTCACCCCGGCTACGGTTTCCTGAGCGAGAACGCGGAGTTCTCGCGTATTTGCCAGGAAAACGGCATCAAGTTTATCGGGGCTACGCCCGAGATGATAAACCAGATGGGCGACAAGGCTACCGCCAAAGCCACCATGATTAAGGCTGGTGTACCAGTAGTGCCCGGCTCGGTGGGCTTGCTGGACTCAGTGGAGCAGGGCAAGAAAATTGCCAACGAAATCAAATACCCCGTCATCATCAAGGCCACGGCGGGCGGCGGCGGGCGCGGCATGCGCATCATCAACGGCGACGACGAATTTCAGAAAGCCTGGGACGATGCACGTACTGAATCCAAGGCGGCCTTCGGCAACGATGGCATGTACTTGGAGAAATTTGTGGTGGAGCCGCGCCACATCGAAATTCAGATTGTAGGCGACCAGTTCGGCCATGTGTGCCACCTCTCGGAGCGCGACTGCTCCATTCAGCGCCGCCACCAGAAGCTAGTGGAGGAGGCCCCCTCCCCCTTCATGACCGACGACCTGCGTGAGCGCATGGGCGCGGCGGCCATTGCTGGCGCCTCGGCCATTGGGTACGAGGGCGTAGGTACCATCGAGTTTTTGGTCGATGCCAATCGCGATTTCTACTTCATGGAAATGAACACCCGCATCCAGGTAGAGCACCCGGTGACCGAGGAAATCGTTAATTATGACCTTATCAAAGAGCAGATTAAAGTAGCGGCCGGCATTCCGATTTCGGGCAAAAACTACTTCCCCAAGATGCACGCCATGGAGTGCCGCATCAACGCCGAAGACCCGCGCAACAACTTCCGCCCCGCGCCGGGCCGCATCACCACGCTGCACATTCCCGGCGGCCACGGCGTGCGCGTGGATACCCACGTGTATGCCGGCTACCAGATTCCGCCCAACTACGACTCCATGATTGCCAAACTCATCACCGTGGCCCAAACCCGCGAGGAGTGCATCGTAAAAATGAAGCGCGCTTTGAGCGAATTTGTGGTAGAGGGCGTGAAAACGACCATCCCATTTCACTTGGCGCTGATGGATAGCGAGGATTTCAAAGCTGGTAATTTTACAACGAAGTTTTTAGATTCATTTGACTTTTCGGTGGTGTAGTTTTTGTTTTTTTACTGCTCGCTCTTGTGCAGAGTCATGGAATTTACTGTCCTACTTCTCTGCCTTGGCGTAATGTATGGCGTGTGGCTTTATAACAGGCGAGTACTAGGTATAGGTAGATTATCACTAGCACCAGCAATGTGGCTAGCCATATTTTTAGTAACCGCACTTGTAAAAACATATGTCTTACAAAACCCAATTGTGAGTGGCTACTCGCATAAAGAGGCTTGGGTAAGTATGAATGATAATCCACATCCGGAAAGCTGGGAGTTGCACTACGCAGGCGAGGACTGGCCTCTTCTAATAGTTTTTCTCGCCCCTCTACCCAGCGCGTTAATACTTCGTGCACTAGACGGCTGGCAATTCCGCTACTTTATAAGTATCGGGCTCTTCGCTTGGCTAGCACTACTGATGACCACTTGTGATAATTCAAAAAAAAGAGAGTACTATACCGAAAGCGAATTACCTCCTATTGGTAGCGTAAGTAGACCGAGCGAGTAACGAGCATTGGCACAGTCACACGCTTCGCCTTATTCTCAATCGTATAATTTGCATTCAGCCGCTTTTCAATTATGCATAGTCGACTCATAGTAACCAGCATGTTAAGTGCGTTATTCTTGTCTTTGACTGGTTGCTCAGACCCTTGTAATGGCCACATTGAGAGCAAGGTGCTTTATTTTAAGCAAGCGCCCCAAGGCCAGCTGGTGTATGCCAACGTGCTAAATGACCCTAGCCTTGGCAGCCAGCAAACTCTAATGCGGGATGATAAAGAATACGGCACTTTTCCGCACGTAATCATTATCAACGACCCGCAAATGAAGTTTAAAGGCTTGGGTACGGTTTGCTTTGATGAGTTTACCAAGCAGCCTTTACCAACTGATATTGATTTGCGAGAAAAGGATATTCCGCGTATTTCAATTACCAAATAAAAATAAATCCCCGACCAATGACTTGGTCGGGGATTTATTTTTATTTGGTAATTGAATTTGCTGGCTTAGCGGCGGCCCATGCCGGGCATACCGCCGCCTTTCATACCACCCATCATTTTGGCCATTTGGGCCATGCCGCCTTTGGTCTGGCTCATTTTATTCATGGTGCGCATCATTTTGCGCATGTCCTCAAATTGCTTCATGAGGGCGTTTACCTGCTGAATGTCGGTGCCGGAACCGGCCGCAAGGCGGCGGCGGCGCGAGCCGTTGATGAGGTCGGGCTGGGCGCGCTCCTGCTTGGTCATGCTCTTGATGATGCTTTCCACGGGCTTGAAGGCGTCGTCGTCAATTTCGACATCTTTCATCATCTTGGACGCGCCGGGAATCATGCCCACCAAGTCCTTCAGGTTGCCCATTTTCTTAATTTGCTCCAACTGGCCGAGGAAGTCGTTGAAATCGAACTGGTTTTTGCGAATCTTGGCGTTGATACGCTTGGCCTCATCCTCGTCGAACTGCTGCTGGGCACGCTCTACGAGCGAGATTACGTCGCCCATGCCCAAGATGCGCTGGGCCATGCGGTCGGGGTAGAAGAGGTCGAGCGCCTCCATCTTCTCGCCCGTCGAGATGAATTTGATGGGCTTTTCGACTACTGCGCGAATCGAGAGGGCGGCACCGCCGCGGCTGTCGCCGTCGAGCTTGGTGAGTACTACACCATCGAAATTAAGGCGGTCGTTGAAGGTTTTGGCGGTGTTTACGGCGTCCTGGCCGGTCATGGAATCCACCACAAACAGCGTTTCGCTGGGATTGATGGCTTTTTTGACGGCCTCGATTTCGCGCATCATCTGCTCGTCCACGGCCAGGCGGCCGGCGGTGTCCACGATGACTACTTTCTTGTTGTTTTTCTTGGCGTAGGCAATCGCGTTTTGCGAAATTTCGACCGGATTTTTGTTCTCCGGCTCCGAGTACACTTCTACCCCAATCTGCTCGCCGAGCACCTTGAGCTGTTCGATGGCGGCGGGGCGGTACACGTCGCAGGCTACCAGCAGCACCGTGCGGTTTTGCTTCTTAATGAAGGTAGCCAGCTTGCCGGCGAAGGTCGTTTTGCCCGAGCCTTGCAGGCCCGAGAGCAGCACCACGGCCGGGTCGCCCTTGATGACTATATCCTGCTTCTCGCCGCCCATGAGCAGGGTCAACTCATCGTAGACGATTTTGACCATGAGCTGGCCCGGCGAGATGGCTGTGAGCACGTCGCGGCCCATTGCCTCGTCCTTAATCTTGTCGGTTACTTCCTTGGCAACCTTGTAGTTAACGTCGGCATCGACCAGTGCCCGGCGAATTTCCTTAACGGTGGCGGCAATGTTGATTTCGGAGATGGAACCCTGACCCTTGAGGGTCTTGATGGCCTTATCGAGCTTGGAGGAGAGGTTATCAAACATAAATCGCAGATTTAAACAGATTGCGCTGATTTCGCAGATTTGGACGGCTGCTATCGGCTGTATTGGGGCTTAGGAAGCTTGGTTAAGCTTGGTTTCTACTGCTAGCAGACGCTGGTGCAGTTCGGCATTGGTGGGCTGCTGGGTTTTCTCAACGTGTGAGATGCGCAGGGCAGCCTCCTCCGTTTGCTCGGTGAGGTGGCCAGCTTGGTCGAAGGTGGCATCTAGGCGGCGGCGAATAGCACTCGTTTCGTCCGTCAGCCGGTCTATCCGCTTGTTCGTGCCGCGAACTTCTTCCGTTAAATCACTCACTTGGGAAGTTAAGTCACTCATTTGGGAAGTCAAGCCACTCATCTGGGAAGTCAAGCCACTCATTTGGGAAGTCAAGTCACTCACTTGGGAAGTCAAGCCACCCACTTGGGAAGTCAAGTCACCCACTTGGGAAGTCAAGCCGCTCATTTGGGAGTTTACCCGCTCGAAGCCATTGTGCATCACCGTGATGAGCTGGTCGATTTGCCGGTTTGTTTGCTCAAATCGCCGGTCAGTCGAGCGCATAAAATCACTGACTTGCGCCATGAATTCCAGCATTTGGTCGTCGCTCATGTCTAACTGGCTATTTGGTGAAAGTCCAAAGTTACGGGAGAAGCAATAAGCATCTAAACGTAGTTTTGCACACTTTGAATTCCCCTCCGCTCCGCCTGCTCGTCATTACCTACTACTGGCCACCTTCGGGCGGGGCCGGCGTGCAGCGCTGCCTGAAATGGGTGAAATACCTGCCTGGCCTGGGCGTGGAGCCCACCGTGATTACCGTGGACCCCGACCAGGCCACCTACCCGGTGCGCGACGAAAGCCTGCTGCGCGAGGTGCCGGCCAGCGTGCGCGTTATCCGCACGGCCACGCTGGAGCCGTTTGGCTCGTACCAAAAGCTGACCGGCCGGGCCGTGCCGCACGGCGGCTTTGCCAACGAGGGCACGCCGGGCTTTACCCAAAAAGCCATGCGCTTTGTGCGGGGCAACTTGTTTATTCCGGACCCGCGCCGGGGCTGGAACGCCTACGCGCTGGCCGCCGTGGAAAAGCTACTGGCCCAGGGTGCCACGTTCGATGCGGTGCTGACTTCTTCGCCGCCGCACTCTACCCAACTTATTGGTTTAGAGCTGCAACGGAAGCACGGCCTGCGCTGGCTGGCCGACCTGCGCGACCCCTGGACCGACATCTACTACACCAAGGACCTGCACCGCACGGCCGCCGCTGCCTGGCTCGATGCCCGCTACGAAAGCCAGGTGCTGCGCAGGGCCGATGCCGTGCTGGTAACCTCGCCCGAAACCGAGCGGCTGTTTCGCCGCAAGCTGCCCGACCTGGCCAAGGGCAAAATAGTGGTGCTGCCCAATGGCTACGATGAAGCTGATTTTCAAGGGGTTTCGGCCCCGCCGACCGACTGCCTGCGCATCACGCACACGGGTACCATCACGGCGCGCTACCGCATCGGGGAGCTGCTGCGGGCCTTGGTGGCCTGCGCTGCGGCCTACCCGGCCTTGCCGCTGCGCCTGCGCTTTGTAGGGCAGGTAGATGAGGGCGTGCGCAGCCAGGTGGCGGCCGCGGGCCTCGGCCCGGTTACCGAGTTCCTGCCCTTTGTACCGCATCAGGAGTCGGTTACTTACTTATTGAATAGCAGCGTGTTATTGATGGGAATTCCTGACGTGGCGCTGAACAAAGGCATTTTGCCGGGCAAGATTTTTGAATATTTGGCGGCGCATAAGCCGGTGTTGTGCGTGAGCCCGGCCGGCTCCGACGCCGACAAAATTCTGCGCGAAGCGGGCGCGGGCCAAGCCCTGCCCTACGACGATTACGACCTGATGCGCCGCACCCTGGACCAACTGGCGCAACGCTGGCTGCGCAGCCCCAACCTCGACCTGCCCGCCGCGGCGGGCGCGGCCCGCTACTCGCGGCAGGCCCAGGCGGCGCAACTTGCTGAGCTAGTGCGCGCCGGCCGCCGGGCCAAGCGCACCTAGCCGCTTGCCAACGCCGGGCGGCCTATTTTTGCGGTTTCATTTCGACTATTTTCATGGCCCTCGACCTCAACGGCAAGTCTTTGCTCATTACCGGTGGCACCGGCTCGTTTGGTAAGCAGTTTGTGCGCACCGTATTTAAGCTGTACCCCGGAGTGCGGCGGATGATTGTGTTTTCGCGTGATGAGCTGAAACAGTACGAGATGAGCCAGGAGTTTCCGCACAGCGAGTACCCGGCCATCCGGTTTTTTATCGGCGATGTGCGCGACGGCGAGCGCCTGCATCGGGCCTGCGAAGGCGTGGATATCATCATCCACGCGGCCGCCCTCAAGCAGGTGCCGGCCGCCGAATACAACCCGATGGAGTGTATCAAAACCAACATCTTCGGGGCCGAAAACGTGATTAACGCCGCCCTCGACTGCGGCGTGAAGGAGGTAGTGGCGCTGAGCACCGACAAGGCGGCCGCGCCCATCAACCTCTACGGCGCTACGAAGCTGTGCTCTGATAAGCTCTTCGTGGCGGCCAATAACATGAAAGGCAGCAGAGACTTACGGCTATCAGTAGTGCGCTACGGCAACGTAATTGGCTCGCGCGGGTCGGTGGTGCCGTTCTTTTTGCAGCAGCGGCACTCGGGCGTACTGCCCATTACGCACCCCGACATGACGCGCTTTAACATTTCGCTGGAGGAAGGTGTTGATTTGGTGCTTTATGCGCTGGAGCACTCGTGGGGCGGTGAGATTTTCGTACCCAAAATTCCTTCGTATAGAATCACGGAAGTAGCCCGCGCCATCGGGCCCGACTGTGAGCAGAAGATAGTGGGCATTCGGCCGGGCGAGAAGCTGCACGAGGAAATGATAACCCAAACCGACGCATTGAGCACGGTAGAGCTCGACCGTTACTACGTCATACTCCCCACTACCTCAGCTGGTTGGAAAGAGGAAGACTTTATCAAGCACTTCAACGGCAAGCGTGTAGCCACCGATTTCCACTACGACTCCGCCAACAACAGCGAGTGGCTATCGGCCGAACAGATTCGGGACGAGATTCGGCTGCACGTTGACGCCAACTTCGAGGTATAAATAACTGTTCGTTAATTAGTTATTATACAAACTAATCAATTTGGAAAACCGCCCAGCCCAGCCGCTGCCCTACGGCCGCCAGCACATTACGGACGAAGACGTGGCGGCCGTGGTGGCTACGTTGCGCTCCGACTTTTTGACCCAAGGCCCTCGTGTTCAAGAGTTTGAAGAAAAATTTGCGACCTACGTGGGGGCGCGCTACGCCGTGGCCGTGAGCAACGGCACGGCCGCCCTGCACCTATGCGCGCTGGCGCTGAATGTGCAGCCGGGGCAGCGCGTCATTACCACGCCCATTACCTTCGCGGCCTCGGCCAATTGCGTGCGCTACTGCGGGGGCGAAGTGCACTTTGCGGATATTGACCCCGTTACGGGACTTATTGATTTACAGGCAGTTAGAGAATTACTGGAAGCCCACCCTAAAGGCTATTATACCGGCCTCATTCCGGTTGATTTTGCCGGGCTGGCCGTGGATATGGAAGCGGCGCGGGCCCTGGCCGACGATTTTGGCCTCTGGCTAATTGAGGATGCCTGCCACGCGCCGGGCGGCTTTTTTGTGGATAGCCAAGGCGCTCAGCAGCAGTGCGGTAGTGGGCAGCTGGCCGAGCTGGCCATCTTCAGCTTTCACCCCGTAAAGCACATTGCCACCGGCGAGGGCGGCATGGTCACCACCAACGACGAGGCCCTCTACCACCGCCTACGCCGCCTGCGCACCCACGGCATCGAGCGCGAGGCAACGGGCCTGTTGCGCCAAGACGAGGGCGGCTGGTACATGGAAATGCAGGAGCTCGGCTATAACTACCGTATCTCCGACATCCTCTGCGCATTAGGCATCAGCCAACTGGCCCGCGCTGAGGCCGGGCTGGCTCGCCGCCGCGAGTTGGCAGCGCAGTACGACGCCGCGTTTGCCGCCCTGCCCGGCGTGGACGTGCTGGCCCCCGGCCGGCCGGGGCACGCCTACCATTTGTACGTAGTGCAGGTGGCCAACCGCCGCGGACTCTACGAGTTTTTGCGCACCAACAACATTCTGACTCAGGTACATTACGTGCCCGTGCACCGAATGCCGTACTACGAAAACCTGGGCTGGAAATTCGGCGATTTTCCGCACGCCGAGGCCTACTATGCCCGCTGCTTGAGCCTGCCACTCTACCCCACCCTCACCGACGCCGAGCAGGCCTACGTTATCGACTGCGTGCGCGAGTTCATGGCTCACAACCCCGTCGCGTGAGCCCCACCCCGGCCGCCCTGCACGCCCTGACGCAGCGGCTGGCCCTGGGCACCGCGCAGTTTGGCCTGGCCTACGGCCTAAACAACCAGGCCGGGCAGCCGGCGCCCGCCGCCGTGGCGGCAATACTGGCCGCTGCCCAGGCCGCTGGCCTCACCCTGCTCGACACGGCCAGCGCCTACGGCAACAGCGAAGCGCGACTGGGTGAGCTAGCCGGCGAAAACCCTAATTTCGAGGTTATTACCAAAGTGCCGGCGGGCCCGGCGGCAGCGGTAAACCAGCACCTGGCCGAGTCGCTGGCCCGCCTGCGGCGCACGCGGCTGTACGGGGTTATGTTCCATGCCTTCGGGCCTTTGCGGGCCGAGCCGGCGGCCTGGCCGGCGCTGCAAGCGGCGCGGACGGCCGGGCAGGTGGCGCGCATCGGCGTGTCGCTCTACCACCCGCACGAGGCCGAATGGCTGCTGGCCCAGGCCTGGGATGTGGACCTGGTGCAGGTGCCGTATAACATTCTGGACCAGCGCTTTGCCGAAGTACTGCCCCGACTGGCCGCGCGGGGCGTGGAGGTGCACGTGCGGTCGGCTTTCCTACAAGGGTTGCTGCTGCGCGAGCCGGCCACGCTGCCCGCCTTCTTCCAGCCGCTGGCCCCGAAACTGACGCGCCTGCGGGCGCTGGCCGCCGGAGCCGGAGTGCCGCTGCCGGCCGCGCTGTTGCTGTTTGCGGCCGGCGCGCCGGGCGTGGCGCGGGCCGTGATTGGGGTCGATTCGGTGGCTAATTTGCACGAAAACCTCTCGGCCGCCGCCTACCTGGACGCGGCCGAAAACCTGCGGCCGGCCCTGCTGGAGCTGGCCGAGCCTACCGACACGCTTATCCTCCCCTACGCATGGCCGCCGCGCCCCTGACCGACCCGTTTTACCGCAATCTATTCGACCTCACCGGCCGCACCGTGCTGCTCACGGGCGGCTACGGGCACCTGGGCCGGGCCATTGCGGCGGGCCTGCTCGCCCACGGCGCGCGGGTAATCGTGCTGGGCCGCAGCGCCGAAAAGTTTACCAACGTTTTCGGGAAAGATACTGACAACGTGCACTTTCTATTTTGCGACGTTTCCGAAACGGCTTCGGTGCAGGCTGCTTTTCGCCAGAGCTTCGACCTGTACGGGCCGCCCAGCGTGCTCATCAACAACGCGTTTTATAGCCGGGGCCAGCAGCCCGACGCGCTGCCCGATGCCGACTTTGCCCTGGGCCTCGACGGCTCGGTGGGCACGGCCTACCGCTGCCTGCGCGAGGTGCTGCCCTACCTGCGCGAGGCGGGCGGCGGCAAAATCATCAACGTGGCCTCCATGTACGGCGTGGTAGCCCCCGATTTTGCGGCCTACGACGCGCACCCCCAGTTCCTGAACCCGCCGCACTACGGCGCGGGTAAGGCCGCTATGATTCAGCTAACCAAGTACTTCGCTTCTTACCTGGGCCCCGAGAATATTCAGGTCAACTGCGTATCGCCGGGGGCTTTTCCGTCGGATGCGGTGCGGAAAGAAGTGGAATTTGAGGGCGAGTTGCGGCGGCGCATTCCGCTGGAGCGGGTGGGCGAGCCGCAGGATTTGGCCGGCGCGTTCGTGTTTCTCAGCTCGGCCGCTGCCAACTTCGTAACCGGCCACAACCTGGTGGTGGATGGCGGCTGGACTATTCGCTAGCGGGAATTAACAATTATAGATTTTTGCTCGTTTACTACGCATAACTTACTATGGTACTAGTACTTATCCAAGCGCGCCTGGGGTCGTCGCGGTTGCCGGGCAAGTCGCAGCTGCCGCTACCGTTATCGGCCCTGGGCGATGAGCAAACCATTCTGGGCCACGTGGTGGGCCGGGCGCGGCGGGCCGCGGCGGTGAGCGAAGTGATGGTAGCCACCACCAACCAGCCGCTCGACGACCCACTAGCGGCGCTGGCCCACCGGCTGGGCACGGGCGTATTTCGGGGTGATGAACAGGATGTACTGGGCCGCTTTGCGGGCGCGCTGGTGCAGGCCGGCGCCTTTACTACGCTAGTGCGCCTCACTGCCGACAACCCGGCCATCGACCCGGCTTTTATGGATGCCGCCGTGGCCCACCATCTCGCCACCGGGGCCGACTACACGCATACAAGCGGCTTACCCTTAGGCACTAATCTCGAAATATTAAGCGCCGCTGCCCTACTGCGCGCCCACCACGAAGCTACCCTGCCCGACGAGCGCGAGCACGTGACGCCCTACCTGCGCCGCCACCCCGAGCTGTTCCGCCTCGAAACCCTGGCCCTGGCGGTGCCGCCCGCCGTAGCAGCTTTGCGCCTCACCATAGACTATCCCAGCGACTACGCGTTGCTAAGCTTGTTATTCAGTGAGTTAGGCCCCAATTTCTCACTGACTAACCCCACCGGCCTGCCCGCACTACTGGCGCGCTACCCCTGGCTGGCGGCCGTCAACGGCGACAACGTGCAGCGGTAACGACAGGCGGCCGCGCTGCCGAGCCAACGCCACCCTTTTGAGCGCCGGCCGTACTTTCGCGGGTAGTGTCGCTCCCTACTTCTTCTGTTACCTCCGGCCGCCTCCTGTTTCGGGTTGATGGCTCCACGATTACCGGCCTGGGCCACTTAGTACGGTGCCAGGCGCTGGCCCAGGCGCTGCAACCGGCCTTGGCAGCCACATTTATCATACGCGAACCGGCCCCAACGATTGCGCAGCAACTGACCGCTGTCGGCATTACCGTACAAACCGTACCGGCTGACGTTCCGCCCGGACTATCCGAAGCTGAATGGCTTGCCAATCAAGTATCTGCCACTGATATACTGGTACTCGATGGCTATCACTTTGGCCCGGCCTACCAGCGGCGGCTGGCCGCCACCGGGGCCGCCCTGGTGTGCCTTGATGACCTGATTACCGCGCCCACCTGGGCCGACGTGGTGCTCAACCAGGCGGGCGGCGTGGCCCCGGTGGCTTATAGCCAAGTGCCGCTGGCGCGCCTTTGCCCGGGGCCGGCCTATGCGCTGCTGCGGCCCGCCTTTTGGCAGCCGGCCCCCGCCCTGCCCGACGATGCGCCGCGCCGGCTGTTTCTCAACATGGGCGGGGCCGACCCCGGCAACCAGACGCTGGCGCTGCTGCCGCAACTGCGGCGGCAGTTTTCGGCCTACCAGGTGGCAGTGGTGACGGGAGCCGCCTACCCGCACCTGGCGGCGCTGCAAGCAGCTACGGCCGCCGATGCGCAGGTGATTTTACGTAATAACTTATCAGCTACGGATTTAGCTGCGCTCTTACGCACCTGCCAGGTATTCGTGTGCCCGCCCAGCGGCGTGGCCTACGAGTGTTGCGCGGCGGGTGGCGCAGTACTGCTGCACCCCACGGCCGACAATCAGCGGGCGCTGTTCGAGTTTCTCACGCGCCAGGAACTGGCCCTGCCGCTGGCCGCCGGCCTGGCGCTTTCCGAGGCTGAATTACCAGCCCTGGCCGCCCGCCAGCGGCCCCGGCAACGGGCACTATTTGATGGCCGGGCCGGCGAGCGCCTGCAAAGCATTTTTGGCGAATTAGCTGCTAGTCAACAGTATATATTACGCCGCGCTACGGCCGCCGATGCGGCGCTGTACTTCGGCTGGGCCAACGACCCGGCCGTGCGCCAATACGCCATTCATCCCGAGCCCATTGCCTGGGAAACGCACGTGGCCTGGTTTAGGCGGCGCTTGCAAGATGCTGATTCTTACCTGTATATCTTGAGCACGGCTGGCGGCGAGCCGGTGGGGCAGGTGCGCGTGGAGTTTGACGGGCCGGACTCGCCGGGGCTGATTGACTACTCGGTGGCGGCGGCGCACCGGGGCCGGGGGCTGGGGGCGGTGCTGCTGCGGCGGGCCTTGCAGCGCCTGCGCCACGACCGGCCCCGCCTGGCGGGCGGCGCGGTGCTGGGCCAGGTGCAGGCTGGTAACGTGGCCTCGGCGCGGGTGTTTGAAGGGTTGCGGTTTGTGCGGCAGGCGGCCGTTACTTTGCGGGGCGAAGCGTACGAAGTATTTCGGCTCGACTTTCCGCTTGACTTTGCGCTTGATTTTTAACTACTTGTTATGCAGGATATTCTGTTGGGAGGCCACCGCATTGGGGCTGGCCAGCCGCCCTTTATCATCGCCGAAATGTCGGGCAACCACGGCCAGTCGCTGGAGCGCGCCCTCGCCATTGTGGATGCCGCGGCCGATGCCGGCTGCCAGGGCCTGAAAATTCAGACCAGCACGCCCGACATGCTCACGCTCGACAGCCGCGAGCCCGATTTTGTGGTGCGTGGGGCCAACCAGGACTGGGAAGGCCAGTCGCTCTACGAGCTGTATACCACCAACTTCACGCCCTTCGAGTGGCACGCCGCCATTTTTGCCCGCGCCCAGGAGCGCGGCATGGTGGGCTTCAGCTCACCGTTTGGCATCGAGGCCATCGAGTTTTTGGAAAGCGTGGGCTGCCCGGCCTACAAAATCGCGTCCTTCGAGAACAACTGGCCGGCCCTGATTCGGCGCGCCGCCCAAACCGGCAAGCCCATCATCGTCTCGACTGGCATGGCCGACCTGGCCGATTTAGAGCGCGTGGTCAGCATTGTGCGGGGCGAGGGTAATGAGCAGCTCGTGCTGCTCAAATGCACCAGCACTTACCCCGCCGAGCCGCTCAACACCAACCTGCGCACCATTCCGCACCTGCGCGAACTCTTTGATTGTCAAGTTGGTCTGTCGGACCACACCATGGGCACCGGCGTGAGCGTGGCCGCCACCGTGCTCGGGGCCACCGTCATCGAAAAGCACCTCACCCTGAGCCGCGCCGACGGCGGCCCCGACGGCTCCTTCTCGATGGAGCCCGCCGAAATGGCCCATCTCGTGCACGAGTGCCGCCAGGCCCAGCAGGCGCTGGGCGGCGTATACTACGGCCCCACCGCTGCCGAGCGCAAGTCGCTGGCCTTCCGCCGCTCGCTCTACGTGGTGCAGGACGTGGCCGAGGGCGAAAACTTAACCACTGATAACGTGCGCGTTATTCGGCCCGGCCACGGCCTGGCCCCGCACTTGCTGCCCCAGGTGCTGGGCCGGCCCGCCCGCCGCGCGCTCCGCCGGGGCACGGCCCTGGGCTGGGATATGCTGTAACCAGTAAATGAGTAACCAGTAAATGAGTAAGGGGAAGGCCATCAAAAGTGGCTGCTTGCCCTCGGAGCTCTACTTATTTATCCACTCGCCTCCCAACCTACCTTACTCATTTACTCATTTACTTTATGCAGATTCACCGCTTCGAAAACGGCAGCTACATCATTGCCGAGCATCTTACGCTGGGCCACAACGTGCAGGTGGGGCCGCACACCACCATTCGGGCCACCGAGTGCGTAATTGGCGACAACGTGACCATCGGCGAGCACAATTCTTTTCTGGTGGGCCAGCGCCTCGAAATTGGTGCGCTGACTACCATTGGCAGCCATAACAACCTCACGGCCCGCACTATCCAGCTGGGCGAGTACGTGTTTTGGGATTCGCACGTGACGGTGGGGCACGGCGGTAAGTTTAGTCCCAACGCGCACCTCACGGTGGGGTCATACTCGATGATTTGCGCCCGCATCACGCTGAATACTAACCACCGCATCGACATTGGCGAGTACGTGGGCGTGGGCGAAGACGTGGCCATCTGGACGCACGGCTCGTTTTTGCCGGTGCTCGACGGCTTCCCGGCCGATTTTGGCCCCGTCAGCATCGGGCACCACGTGTGGCTGCCGGCCCGCACCACCGTATTGCCCAACCGGCGCATCGGCAACAACGTGGTAGTGGGCACTAACTCTCTGATTAACAAAGATTTACCTGATGGCTGCCTGGCCGGCGGCATTCCGGTGAAAGTGCTGCGCGAAAACGCCTACCCCAACGACGATGCGACGCGCAACGCCGCCCTGGTGCGCCAGCTAGTGGCCGACTACGCCGAGCTGGCCGACTACAAAGAGCTGAGCGCCGACATTAGCTATGATGAGGATAACCAGACCATTACCTGCAATGAGGTGGTGTTTCACCTGGCCACGCTGAAGGCTTTTGGCACGTTTACCCGCATTGAGGAGGATTTCCGCGATTACCTGCGCCGCCGCGGCATCAAGTTTTTCACTGGCAAGCCCTTCAAATCGACCCTGCCCGACGAGTACCGCCGCCTGCTCCATTCGCCCGATGACTTCATTTAGCCTTGATAACCAGAAGATTCTGGTTGTAGTAGCGCACCCCGACGACGAGCTGCTGGGCCTCGGAGCCACCATTCACCGGCTGGTGCAGCGGCACGGCTGCGAGGCGCGGGCCGTGATTTTGGGCGAAGGCCTCACCTCGCGCACCGCCACCCGCGACACCGCCCACTGGGCCGCCGACCTAGCCACCCACCGCGCCAACATTGCGCGGGCCGCCACGGCCATCGGCTACGCCTCCACGGGCATCTACGACTTTGCCGACAACCGCTTCGATTCAGTTGATTTACTGGATATTATCAAAGTAGTGGAGCACGAAAAGGAGACGTTTCAGCCCCGCCTCATTTTCACGCACCACGGCGGCGACACCAACATCGACCACCGCCGCACCTTCGAGGCGGTGGTTACGGCCTGCCGCCCGCTGCCCGGCGAGCCACCCCGCACCATCCTGTCCTGCGAAACGCCCTCCTCCACCGAGTGGCAGGCCGCCAGCTACCCGCAGCCCTTTCTCCCCAATTTCTTTCTCGCTGTGAATGAGGAAGATGTGGCCGCCAAAATCGCCGGGATGGAAGCCTACGAGTTTGAAAAGCGCGCCTTTCCGCACCCCCGCTCGCCCGAGGCGCTGCGCCTGCTGGCCCAGCGCTGGGGCGTGGTCACGGGCCAGCCCCTGGCCGAAGCGTTTATGCTAGTGCGGCACATTGGGTAAGGCTTAGGGTTAGTATGGGTGATGCTTACTATCAAAATAGTACGTCATGCTGAACGCAGTGAAGCATCTCGCTCGCTTCATCCAACGAGGCGAGCGAGATGCTTCACTACGTTCAGCATGACGTTCTTAATTTTCAATCAATAGTTTATTAATGCCCAACCAATTACCCCACCTAATTACCCGGCTGCGCGACATCCTCTACGTGCGCTTGAGCGACCATTTCGCGGCGTTTCCGGTGGCGGTGCTGGCGGGTATTTCGCCAGCCAACCCGCTGAAGCGGCTGGCGCGGGTAGCCGGCTATGCGGGGCTGCGGCTGGTGGGGCACCTATTTCAACCCATCAAAAACCCCGGCCAGCTGCGCGGCGCGGTGTGGCTCTACGTGGTGAGCGCCAATAATTACGAGGCGCTAAAATTCATTGCCGACGCCCGGCTCGACGCCGTGCTGGTGGCGGGTCAGGGGAAGAATATCGGGCGCTACGGAGCGGTAGTCAACCGGCTTTCGCTACGGCGTAAGCTGCTGTATTACGGGCAGTACCCCGCCGCACTGCTGGGCTTGCGCCGCCAGGTAGGCAGCCGGGCGCTGCGGTTTTTTGACCTCATTTTTTATGCCGTGGGCTACTACGAAGTGTACCGCCGAGCGCTGCGGCACTACCGCCCGCAAGCCGTGGTTTTTGCCAACGACCACAACGACGACGCCCGCGCCCTGTTACTGGCTTGCCGCGCCGAGGGCGTGCCCACCGCCTACGTGCAGCACGCCAGCGTGAGCGCCAGCTTCCCGCCGCTGGGCTTCGACCTCAGCCTGCTCGAAGGGCAGGACGCGCTGGACAAATACCGCCTCTGTGGCCCCGTGCGCGGCCGCGTGGCGCTGGTGGGCATGCCCAAGGCCGACGCTTTTTTGAACCAGCGCAACCTCACGCCGCGGGTGCGCCGCGTAGCCGTGGCCTGCAACCTACTCGACGAGCTGCCCGCCCTGGCCACCGCCCTGGCCTACCTACTGCATGGGCTACCAGAGCTGGCGCTTACGCTACGCCCCCACCCTGGCGACCGGCGCGATTTTACAGCGCTGCGCCAGGCACTCCCGGCTTTGCAATGGTCTGACCCCCAGCAGGAAAACGTATTCCAATTTCTGCTGCGCCACGATGCGCTGGTGGCTGCCGACACCAGCACCCACCTCGAAGCCACGCTGCTCAACGTGGCTAGCGTGTACTATCGCTTCACCCCCACGCCCACCCTGGCCGACTACTACGGCTACGCCGCCCACGGTCTCAGCGAGTGGGCCCACTCGCTGCCCGAGCTAGCTGCGGCCCTGGCGCGCCTAGCCCAGCACAAGCCCGCCGACCTCTACCAGCGGGCGGCCTATTACAACGCCACCCTCGGCACCCCCGACGAAGGCCACAGCCGGGCGCTGGCCCTGCGCCAGTTGGCCGAGTGGCTAGCCGCCCCGGCCGCAGCAGCGTAAATTCGTGGTTCTTATGCAGCCCACTACTTTACCACCGCTGGTTCCAGTTTCCGTTTCGACCGAAACGCGGCTAGCGTATGTGCTGGACCATTTTCGGCTGGCTTACCCCGGCGCGCCGGCCGTGCTGGTGGGCTATGCCGCCCACCAGCTCCAGGTCGAGATTGCCGCGGGCAATGAGCAATTTTTTGCGGGTGTACAGCCTTACCCGGCCGCCCCCAACTGGCGCGAATGGCAGGGCCAGCGGGTGCCGTTTTTCTTCGATAATTCACCGGACAAACCGCTACTGGTTTTGCAGGATGACAAGGTATTTATTGCGGCTGATATTATTTCGGCTGCGTTTTATTTACTAAGCGGCTGGCAAGAATATTTTTCGACGGAGCGCGACCGGCACGGGCGATTTCCTTACGGGGCCAGCGTGCAGAAGATACATGGTTTCGTGACGCTGCCGGTCGTCAATTATTATTTCGACGTGCTGCGAGCGGCAATTGAGCACGTGAGCCAGCAACCCTTGCAGCCGCGCCGCTGGGGTAGCCAACAAGCTGATTTTGCGGCGTTTATCTCGCACGATATCGACAACCTGCGCAGCGCTTGGAAAGCGCCGGCCAAGGCGGCCCTGAAGCAGCGCAAACTAGGCTTATTCAGCAAATTAGCCTGGCGCCATTTTACCCAACCCGATGCTTGGGATAATTTGGAAGCCGTGGCCGCCGCTACGGCGCAATACGGGGCCAAGTCCACGTTTTTTATCCTGCCTAGCAGTAAAAAAGCGGCCAACGGCACTCCTAATGCCGATTACCGCCTCACACCTAAATTGCGGCAGCGGCTATGGCAGTTAGAAGAACAGGGCTGTGAGCTCGGCCTGCACAACAGCATCGGCACAAGCACGGGGCAAACAGGTATTTTCGGTAAAAAAATTCCTTTTAATGCCACAGGTTGCCGTTTTCATTATTTGAGTTGGGAACCGCGCATCACCCCATTTGTAGTCACTTTCAGCCCAGCAGCAGCCGAAAGTTTTATTTACGATAGCACCCTGGGGTTTGCCGAGCATTTTGGCTTTCGTCATAGCTTTTGTTTACCATTTTATCTCTTCGATTTTAGCAATGCAGAAGCGTTCGGTTTTTTAGAAATTCCGCTCAACGTTATGGATACTACCCTGCATCATCCGAATTATTTACAACTAAACCCGGCCGAGATTTTACCCACACTCCGCCCCGTTTTTGCGGAAGTAAAAAAGTTTGGGGGCGTGGCTTCGGTGCTCTGGCACAACGAGAACTTCGACCCGGCAAATACCCAAAACGGGCCGCAGCAGTTTCACGAAATAATGACTCATTTGCAGCAGCAAGGCGCGTTTTTTTTAACGGGAAGCGAAATAGCGTCGAGTATTTCTTACTAACTAGGAAGCCCCAGCCCAATTCATAATATTTAATTCATAATATTTAATTCAAAAAATTGGGTATCGTTCGGCGGCAGGGGCTGCGCAACACATTTATTTCGTACGTCGGGCTGGGCATTGGCTTTGTCAATACTACGCTGGTGCTGCCGCGGCTGCTGGCCCCAGCGCAGCTGGGGCTGGTGTCGGTGCTACTGAGTTTGGCCACGATGGGCGCGCTGGTGTCGGCGCTGGGCTTCACCAACACCACTATGCGGTATTTTCCGTACTTCCGTAACCGGGAGGCGGGGCACTCGGGCTACCTAGTTCTGCTGCTGGCGCTGCCGCTGGCCATGTTTGGGGTGGTGGCGAGCGGGCTGTGGCTAGGCCGGCCGCTGGTGTTGCGCTGGTACGCCCACGATGCGGGCCTGCTGGGGCCGCACTACCCCATGATGCTGGCGCTGGCGCTGTGCATTCTCGTCTACAACTTACTCGAATCTTATACTAAGTCGCTGTTTCACACCTCGTTCTCTTCCTTTCTGACCGATGTAGTGCAGCGGCTGCTCATTATGGGCGCGGCCCTGCTCTACGGCATGGGCTACCTGTCGTTCGATGGCTTCGTGCTGGCTTACCTAGGCAGCTGCGCTACTATTTCGGTGCTGCTGCTGAGTTATTTAGCTGCCATTGGCGAGCTGCACCTGCGGCCCACGCGGGCGGTGCTGCGGGTGCGGCCCATTGGCGAGCTGGTGCGCTACGGTGGCTTTGCACTGCTAGGCAATATCTCGGGTACGCTGCTGGTTACCATCGACTCGCTGATGCTGGGCGCGCACAGCTTTGCCGATGCCGGCATTTATACCATCGCCCTCAGCATCAGCACGGCGCTGGCGGTGCCATTTCGGGCGCTGTATAAAACGGCCCATCCGCTCATTGCCGAGTATTGGAAGGACGGCGCGACCGATAAAATGCTGGATTTTTACCAGCGCACTACCCGCCTCACCACCGCGCTGGGCAGCTACCTGGCCCTGGGCATCGGCCTCAACCTGCCATTTATCTACGCCCTCATTCACAAGCCAGCCTACGCGGCGGGCACGGTGGCCGTGCTGCTGCTACTGGCCGGCCGCCTCACCGACGGCATCACGGGCGTAAACGGCATTATCGTGGTCACGTCGCCGCGCTACCGCTACGATTTAGTGTTCAACCTGGGGCTCACCGCAGCCATCATTATGCTCAACAACCTGCTCATCCCGCGTTTTGGCCTTACCGGGGCGGCTATTTCTAACGCGCTGGCCCTCATTATCTTCAACCTGGGGCGCACCTGGTTTGTATGGCACAGCTTCGGCTGGCAACCGTTTGATAGGCGCATTGCCTACATTCTGGCGCTGGCGGCCGGCGCGGCGTTTGTAGCCTGGGTGCTCCCTGTTCCCACCAATATCTGGCTAACGCTGCTGGTGCGCGGCGGCGTACTCACGGTGCTCTACGGGGCGGGGCTGCTGGTTACGGGGCTGGTGCCGGAGGTGTCACAACTGGCGCGCAAGGTGGGGCTGAGTGCTAGAAAGTAACAGCAAATTCCCCGTTGGTTATAGTCAGGTCATCAGGCGCACCTGGAATAGAAACCCCAGTACGCGCTAGTGCCTTGAATTCAAAGGTACCGGCGGCTACGCCCGCTTGTGCATCATAACGAGTGAGGCGCATGCTACCGGCTGGTGTGTAATAAACGGACTGGTAAGTCAACGACAGTTCCGGCTTATTATTTAAATAAATTGCGTGATAACCGACGGGTATTGTACGATTAGGACCACCTAGAATATAGGTGCCAGCCCCAGCAAATAATTTCCCATTTTCGTCATCCTCAGGCAAATATATCCCGCAGTCGCTTACCTGCCGAGCCGTACCAAATTCGCCGGTACGGCCCCATAAATTAAAGTATTTTCCCTCTCCCTGAACCTTGATAAAGGTAGTAGCCGAATACGTTTTACCATCAAGTGTCCATTTCATAATGCCGCGCCCAACACCGTCGTGCGTGACGAGCGGAATCTGCGGCGTAGTCGTTGTGCCAGCGACTACCTTCACCGGCACCCACACAGGGAAATTGTCGGGGGCGGTGGCGGTGGTCACGAATTTCAGAGTGTAAGTACCCGGCGGCACCGAAAAGAACGTGAAAGCTCCCGTTTGCGGGTCGGGCGCAGTAGTGTATACCGTGCCGTTGGCGGCCGTGGCGGTTACGCTCGTGGCGCTCACTACCTCCGCTACGGGTGGCATAGCGCCAGCGATGGTGCCGGCCGGCGTCATGTTATCACGCGAGCAGGCAGTGATGACTAAACCGACGCATAGGGCTATTTTTAACGCGTACCGGGTTGAGAGCAGCGAGCGGGTCATCGGGAAGAGCCAATAGTATTTTGGTCCTAAGATAAAGCACTTACCTTATTCTTTAGCAATTAACTCGGTTAATTATCAGACCGAACCAGAAAACTGTCCTTATCGGCTCTACCCCACAGCCCAGCGCCCTACCCGCGCTTGGATATTTTATTGCCCGTAATGGACCGTTGCAAGCCGGACTTAAATCGGGCGTCATCCACGGCGCTTTTGGCTTGGTGCTTGGTGGCGCGGCCCTGCACCCGCTCGCGCCAGCGGCGCCACGAGGCGGGCTTCAGTTCGCGGCGCATCAACTCGATAACAGCTTGCTCGGGCAGCCCAAACTGCGCCAGGATGGCCTCAAACGGCGTGCGGTCTTCCCAGGCCATTTCGATGATGCGGTCGATGTCCTCGGCCTTAGTTGGTAGCTCTTCCATAACGTAAAAATGCCTTGGCAGCCCAGCGGGTGCCGGGCTGCCAAGGCATACAGAAAAGCGGCGGAAAGAGTTGGCCGAATATCGCAGCCAATTACCTTATTAGGTAAATTTATTAAAACAACTTATTGTTAGTCAATTAGTTGCGTTGCCTCTTGCTGTTGGCGCAATTTACTGTTTTTGCGGCCGTAGCCGTAGTAGATGGCCAGGCCGATGGCCAGCCACACGGCTAGCCGCAACCAGGTTTCCCAGGGCAGGCTCGCCATCATCACCAGGCAGGTAATGATGCCCAGGATGGGCACCAGCGGCACCCACGGCGTGCGGAAGCTGCGCGGCGCATCAGGGTCAGTTTTGCGCAGGATGATGATGCCCAGGCACACCATTACGAAGGCCAGCAGCGTGCCGATGCTCACCATTTCGCCCACAATATTGATGGGTACGAAGCCCGCAAACAACGCAATGAACGCGCCCAACAGCAGGTTGGACTGCACGGGCGTGCGAAACTTGGGGTGAATTTTGGAGAACGCCGGGGGCAATAAGCCGTCCTTCGACATGGAGAAAAATACCCGCGACTGCCCCAGCAAATCGACCAGAATCACGGACGTGTAGCCAATGAGAATGGCCAGAATAATGGCCCCGCTGAGCCAGGCGTAAGGCGTTTTTTCGATGGCGATGGCCACCGGCGCGGCGCTATTTTTAAACTCGGTATAATTGGCCAGGCCCGTGAGCACGTAGCCGAACAGGATAAACAGTATCGTGCAGACTACCAGCGACCCCAGAATACCGATGGGCATATTGCGCTGCGGATTCTTGGTTTCCTGGGCCATGGTAGCCACAATGTCGAACCCAATAAACACGAAGAAAATAACTCCCGCGCCGCGCAAAATACCGCTCCAGCCAAACTCGCCAAACTTACCCGTATTTTCCGGAATAAAGGGGTGGTAGTTGGCCGGGTCAATGTACTTCCAGCCCAGCGCAATAAATACCAGCACAACGGCCACCTTGAGGGCCACCACCAGCGCATTAAACCACGCCGAGCCCGACGTGCCCCGGATAATAACCGCCGTAATGGCCAGCACCACCAGCATGGCCGGCAGGTTGGCGTAGCCGTGCACCACCGAGCCGTCGTGCAGGGTGGCGGTTTCAAAAGGCGAGAGCACAAATTGCGCGGGCAAGTGCAGGTTGTATTTCTCCAAAAACTTGAGTAAATACTGCGACCAGCTGATGGCCACTGTGGCCGCGCCCACCGAGTATTCGAGCACGAGGTCCCAGCCGATTATCCAGGCAAACAGCTCACCCATAGTAGCATACGAGTAGGTGTAGGCCGAGCCCGCCACCGGCACCAGCGCCGCAAACTCGGCGTAGCACAGGGCGGAGAATGCGCAGCCCACGGCCGCTACCACGAAGGAGAGCGTTACGGCCGGCCCGGCGTGGTTGGCCGCCGCCAGGCCAGTGAGCGAAAACAGCCCCGCCCCAATAATTACCCCAATGCCTAAGCCAATAAGGCTAAAGCCATTAAGCGTTCGCTTGAGCGTGCCCGCGCCCGATTCGGCAGCTTCCTGCCGTAGGAGTTCCAGTGATTTTTTCAGCATAAAATAAAGTGCGGCACGCACCTCAACGGCCCGCGTCCAAACGACTACACCGGCCGGTGTTAAGCACCCAGCCAGCCCTAGTCAACCCACAAAAAAGAAAGTAGTTACGTCCGCGTTTGTCAGGCTTGCGCTCAACAACAACACGCTTGGCCCGCCCGCGAGGCAGCGCCGAAAAAAACAACCGAAATACCAGAAACGAAAGCGCAGAGAGCCACAGGCTTTTATATGGCCGCTATGGTTTAGCGGCCGGTCGGTTGGCACCGTTCCGCGGGGGCGGGGGTTGCCGGCGCGTCGCAGAGCCTATCTCTCAGCGCCTCTTTATAAAAACAAGCTGGGCCAGGTGGCCTGCTCGACGGCGCAAAGGTAAGGCCGGATGTTGGTTTGGTGAGCCTAAGCGGGCAATTCGCCTTGCTCCCAGGCCGTCAGTTCGGCTTGCAGGTTGCGGCGGGCGGCGGCGGCGAAGGCCGCGTGCAGGGCGGGCGTGTGAAACAGTACCGGCGCGGCCAGCAGCTTGGCCAGCACCTTGCGGCGGCCGGGGCGGTAGAGCAGGTCGGGTACGAGGCGGTACTCGCGGCGCACCTGCCGGGCATAATCCCAGTAATCGGCCGCGGGCGCGCCCAGAACACTCAAGTCGGCATCCAGAAACAGCAGCAAATCAGCATCATCGGGCGGCTGGGGCTGGGTGTGGTCCTGGGTGCGGCGGATGAGGTCGGCCACCCGCGCCTGGCGAGCGGGCGCCAGGGTGGTGGCTTGCAGAAAAGCCAGCGCCCAGTCGGCGCTTTTGGCTTCGTTGTCGGAGCGCAGGGCACTGTATACCGCATCGTGAAACCAAATGGCCAGCTCCACCACTACCCTATCTTCCAGCTGCTGGTCAGCCACTTGGTTGAGCAGGTTGCGAATATGCTGCAAGTTGTGGTAGTGGCGCGCAGGGGCATCGTAAGCCACCAGCAGCTTGGCCAGCTCGGCCTCGCGGCGGGCGTGGTCGGGCAGTAGCGGGGCAGTGAGGACGTGCCAATGCTGGCTGAGGTCGGCGTGGTTCATGGCTGGCGCTGGCTAAGGTTACCGCAGGGCGTAGATACGCTCAATTATTTCCACCACCTTCAGGCCTTCCAGCGCATTGGTGGTAGCGGCGCTACGCTGCTTAAGTGTATCTATCACATTATCAATTACTTGTACATGATTAGCGGCTGAGCCCTGGTAAGAACCGTAATCGTTGGCGGGGTTGGTGGGCGGCAAGGTGGGCAGGGTATAACCCTGTAAGTGGCAGTATTCCACTTTGTCGAGGTATTGGCCGCCGAGCTTGAGCGAGCCGCGCTCGGCCACCACCGTGAGGGAGCTTTCGAGGTTGCGGTCCCACACGGCGGTACTGTAGCTGAGCGTGCCACTACCGCCGCGCACCAGGTCAAACGTGACGAGGCCGCTGTCCTCAAACTCGGTGATACCCTCATGAGTGAAATCGCGAAACCGCGCCGCGAGGTTGGTAATATCGCCAAATACCCAGTACAGCAAATCCACGAAATGGCTGAACTGGGTAAAAAGCGTGCCGCCATCGAGGGCCTGCGTGCCCTTCCAGCCGCCGGGGCGGTAGTAGCGCGCATCGCGGTTCCAGAAGCAGTTGAGCTGCACCAGAAACACCTCACCCAGGCGGCCTTCGTCCACCACCTGCTTGAGCCAGGCGGCGGGCGGCGAGTAGCGGTTCTGCATCACCCCAAAAACCAGGCGGCCCATTTGCTGAGCCGCTTGCACAATCAGCTCAGCATCAGTAGTATGCAGAGCAATCGGCTTTTCAATTACCACGTGCAGGCCATGGCGCAGGCCAGCCACCGCCTGCGGGGCGTGCAGGCCGTTGGGCGTGGCCACGGTGAGCACATCGGCGGCGGGACCGGCTTGCAGGTATTCTGCGAGTGAGGCAAAAAACGGCACGCCCGGAAACTCGGCCACTAGGCCCACGCGCAACTCCGCACGCTCATCAATAAGGGCCACCAGCGCCGCCCCGGCGTGGCGCGCCACCAGCGCCGCGTGCCGCCGACCAATGTGGCCCACCCCACAGATGGCGAAGCGGACGGGAGAAGTTGACATACTATAGGAGATAATTTGATTTCAACTCCGCGCATTCCGTGCGAAAAAATGGCTTCATTGCCGCCGCCACGTATTCTACCTGCTCCCCGGTCAGCCCCGGATGAATGGGCAACGACAGGACCTGCCCGCACAGCCGCTCGGCCACCGGAAAATCGCCCGCCTGGTAGCCCAGATAGGCATAAGCTGGCTGCGCGTGCACCGGCAATGGGTAATAAATCGCCGTTGGAATACCTTGAACTTTAAGCTGTTGCTGCAACGCATCGCGCCGCCCCTGCCCTTCCACCAAGAGGGTATATTGATGAAAAACGTGGCTGCTGCGCGGGTCGCGAAATGGAACTTGCAGGCCTGCAAAGCCGCCTAGCGTAGCATCGTAGCGGGCAGCCACGGCCTGGCGGGCGGCCTGCGCGGCGGGCAAGTGGCGCAGCTTCACGCGCAGCAGGGCCGCTTGCAGGGTGTCAAGACGCGAATTGAGGCCAATGCACTGGTGGTGGTATTTCTGGCTTTGGCCGTGGTTGGCGAGCTGGCGCAGCAGCTCAGCGCGGGCCGCGTCGTGGGTAAAGAGTGCGCCACCATCGCCGAGGCAACCCAGGTTTTTGCTCGGAAAAAAGGAAGTGGTGCCCACCTCACCCACCGTACCGGCATACGCCCTTTTGCCGCTGGCGAAAGTAAACACAGCACCCAGCGCCTGGGCATTATCCTCAATAAGCGCCACGCCCGCCACCTGGCAAACAGCCATTAAATCTTCTAAATCAGCACATTGCCCAAATAAATGCACCGCTATCACAGCCCCGGTGCGCGGCGTGAGCGCCGCCCGCACGGCGGCCGGGTCCAGGTTGAAGGTATCGGGGCGCACATCGGCCAGCACCGGGCGCAGGCCCAGCAGCGCGGCGGCCTCCAGGGTGGCCACGTAGGTGAAGGCCGGCACAATTACCTCGGTGCCGGGCGGCAGCCCCAGGCTCAGCAGCGCCAGTGTGAGAGCATCGGTGCCGTTGGCGCAGGGCACCACGTGCGCGCCGCCTATGTGCGCGCTCAGCTCGGCGGCAAACTCGCCCACCGCCGGCCCCTGAATGAACGCGCCCGCCCGCAGCGTGTCGTGCCAAGCCGCATCCAGCTCGCCTTGGTAGGCGGCGTGCTCAGCAGCCAGGTCGAGTAGTAAAATAGGCGAAAAAGGCAACGCAGGCGGCATAAACAGGCGCAGTAAAAGTTAAAGGTACTCGCCCAGGGCGGCTAGCGCCACTCGGCCAGTAGCCAGCTTAGTTTCAGCATGTCCAGCGCCCGCAGGCTGGGGTGCGCCGAGCGCAGATTGCGGCGCAGGGCCGGGGCCAGCGCCGCCAGCGCTCGCTGGGCTACGCTGGCCAGGCCCGCCCGGCGCAGGCGGGCGGCGGCACGTACCAGCCGCGTATCGGCCCCCAGCCCATCGGTGCGCAGCACCTGGGCCAGGTTGCGCACAGCCTGCCGGCTTTTATCCAGGAAAGTTTCGGCGGGCTCCAGGCCGTCGTGCAGCACCGGGTTGTCGAGGTGGTGCACCGCTACACCCGCCTGCGCCAGCGCTAGGCCAAAATGGGTGTCCTCGTGGCCGTAGCCACTCAGGCGCTCATCGAGCGGAAACTGGCCCAGCAGCTCTTTTGCTACCAAGGCATTATTGATAGTGAGCTGGCCCGTGGGGTCGCGCTGACGCACGGCAGCCGGGCGCATTTCGCGGGCGCGGCCATACAGCCAGCGTAGGTGTAGCGCCGGGTCGGCGGGCGGGGCAGCCTCGTAGGCGGTGCCCCCGATGAAAAGGCGCGCGGTAGGCTGCGTGCGCAAGGCCTGGGCATAGCGGGCAATAAACTGCCCATCGGGCAGCAGGCTATCGTTATCGAGCAGCAGCAGCCAATTATGCAACGCCTTGTTTACTAATTTATTACGAATAGTTGCCCGACCCACATTGGCGGGCAGCTCTTCGTAAAACACCCCCGGCTGGGCAGCTAGAAGCCGGTTGAGGCGGCGGCAATCGTTCGTCGAATAGTCATCCAGCAGGCGGATTTCCAGCGGGCCGGTCCACTCGGCTGCCTGCGTTATTATGCTGGTCACCAGCGCCGTAACATCGCGGTTGAAAACGGGAATCAGCACGGATAAGCCAGCAGCCATGGGGGCCACCGCCTACGACGCCCGCGCCGAATCCAGCAGCGCGCCTTCCTTGCACGTGAGCACACGGTGCGGGTACTTTTCGAGCAGCTGAAAGTTGTGCGTCGCCATAAGAATGGCCGTGCCCGCGTGGTTTATCTCGGCAAACAGCTCCATGATGCCGGCCGCTACCTCGGGGTCGAGGTTGCCGGTGGGCTCGTCGGCCAGCAGCAGCACCGGCTCGTTGAGCAGGGCGCGGGCAATTACCACGCGCTGCTGCTCGCCGCCCGAAAGGCGGTGCGGCATGCGGCCGCCTACGCCACTCAGGCCCACCTGGGTCAGTACTTCCTGCACGCGCTGCTGCTTGCGGGCCTTACCGCGCCAGCCGGTAGCATTCAGCACAAACAGCAGGTTTTCGCCCACCGTGCGGTCGCTCAGCAACTGAAAATCCTGAAATACGATGCCCAGCTTGCGGCGCAGATACGGCACCTTGCCGGTGCCCAGGCCGGGCAGGTCGTAGCCGGCCACGCTACCCGTGCCCACCAGCAGCGGCAGGTCGGCGTACAGGGTTTTGAGCAGCGACGACTTGCCGGCCCCGGTGCGCCCCACCAAGTAAGCAAACTCACTCTTGCCCAGCGCAAAAGACACGTGCTCCAGCACCGCCCGCTCCTCCTGCACGATGGTCGCGCCGTGCAGCTCCACAATTGGCTCGGTCATTTGCAATTAGCAATCATTAGTTAACAAGTACTTATGCGCCTAATACGCTATTTTTAAAGCAAATAACCCCGGGGATTATTATAATTCCAGCTTACGCAGCTTACCAAATTCCAGCTCCGAGATAACGGCGGCCAATGGCACCTCTTGGCCTTCGAGGCCGTAGCGGTGCAGGTCTTTGAGCGGCCGGTCGGCCCGGAAGTAAGCAATCAGCACAAAATGCTCATCGCGCAGCTGGATGTAATCCGGAATCTTGGCCTTGCCTTTTACTTTGATGATATACACGAGATGTAGGGTAAGCTTTAGCTTGCCGTGTAAAGTAATGGTATGCTTGACTAATACGCGACCAAAGGCAAGCTAAAGCTTGTCCTACATTCTCTACGCGTTTACCTTTTTATGGTCGGCCAGGAAAGTAGCTAAACCCTTGTCGGTGAGCGGGTGGTGGAGCAGGCCGGTGATAACGCTGAGCGGGCAGGTTACGACATCGGCCCCTAGTTCGGCGCACTGAATGAGGTGGGGCACGTGGCGCACGCTGGCGGCCAGCACCTCGGTGGCGTAGCCATAGTTGGCAAAAATCTCGATAATCTGGGCAATCAGCCCCAGGCCGTCGGCGCCGATATCGTCGAGGCGACCCACGAAGGGCGACACGTAGGTGGCACCGGCCTTGGCGGCCAGCAGGGCCTGCCCGGCCGAGAAAATAAGCGTGCAATTGGTACGAATACCTTTTTCGCTGAAGTACTTAATGGCTTTGATGCCTTCCTTAATCATGGGCACTTTCACCACAATATTGGGGTGCAGGTCGGCCAGGGCCTCGCCCTCTCGAATGATGCCCTCGAAGTCGGTGGCGATAACTTCGGCCGATACGTCGCCGTCCACAATCTCGCAGATGGCGCGGTAGTGGGCCATCACGGCGTCGGTGCCGCGGATGCCTTCTTTGGCCATCAGCGAGGGGTTGGTAGTTACGCCATCTAGCACGCCCAGGTCTACGGCTTCTTGAATTTCGGCCAGGTTGGCCGTATCAACGAAAAACTTCATTTGTAAGCTATTAACTACTTGGGTAGGTTGTCTTTGCGGCAATCTAAACTAAAAAAGCCGGCCCAAAGCTACGCGCTGCCTGCCTAAAATCGGCAGATAAACGCGGCTCAGGGCCGGCTGGAAACCATAGGAAAGGGCAAAAAAAAGCGAGCCAAAATCGCACCGCTCAACCACCTACCCTTGCTGCCTTCCGGCCCTGGGGGAGTTCAGTAGGAGCTGGTCGTTCTGACTCGCCGGGCACAAAGGTAATCACGGATTACGCGGATTCTAGCGGATTTCACGGATTTTGTGGACGATTGCTGCTTATAAAAAATTTACGTGCACATTATCAGCGTGTAAGATTCAGGATTTCTGAGCAAGCAAGCCAGCGGAGGTACTTTTGCGGGGCCAACTCTTCACCATCAGGCAGCCCACGCACTATACTGATGGATATCGCGAAAAGCGGCCGACTATAAACGAGTCGTCCACAAAATCCGTGAAATCCGTTAAAATCCGCGTAATCCGTGATTTATGGAGCAAATACTCATTCTCGACTTCGGTTCGCAGTACACGCAGCTCATTGCCCGGCGCATTCGCGAGCTGCACGTTTTCTGCGAAATTCATCCCTACACCCACGCCCCCCAGTTGGCCGAGCGCATTAGTGCTGGCGACCTGCGGGGCGTCATTCTTTCGGGCTCGCCCTGCTCGGTGCGCGATGCTGACTCGCCCAACCCCGACCTGAGCGCAATTCTGGGCCGGGTGCCAGTGCTGGGCATCTGCTACGGCGCGCAGCTGCTGGCCCAGCAGGGCGGCGGCGAAGTGCTGCCGGCCACCATTCGCGAGTATGGCCGGGCGCGGCTCAGCAGCCTCGACGCGGCCTCGCCCCTGCTCACGGGCCTGCACCCCGACACGCAGGTGTGGATGTCGCACGGCGACACCATCAAGACGCTACCAGCTGATTACCAAATTATTGCTGGCACCAAGGAAGTGGCCGTAGCTGCCTACAAGCTGCCCGGCCAGGATACCTACGGCATCCAGTTTCACCCCGAGGTGACGCACTCGACGGAGGGCAAGCAGCTGCTCGAAAACTTTGTGGTGGGTATTTGCGGCTGTGCCCAAAGCTGGACGCCCGACCACTTCGTGGATTCGATGGTGGAAGCCCTGCAAACCACCATCGGCCCCGACGACCAGGTGATTCTGGGCCTCTCGGGCGGCGTGGATAGCAGCGTGGCTGCCCTGCTGCTGCACCGGGCCGTGGGCCCGCGCCTGCACGGCATTTTTGTGGATAATGGCCTGCTGCGGCAAGATGAGTTTGCCGCCGTGCTGAAGGCCTACGAGGGCTTGGGCCTGAACGTGACGGGCGTGAACGCCGCGCCCGAGTTCTACGCCGCGCTGGCCGGCATCAGCGACCCCGAGGGCAAGCGCAAGGCCATTGGGCGCACCTTTATTGAGGTATTCGACCGCGAGGCGCAGAAGGTGGAGGGCGCGCGCTGGCTGGCCCAGGGCACCATTTACCCCGATGTTATTGAGTCGGTGTCGGTGCACGGCGGGCCGGCCGTGACCATCAAAAGCCACCACAACGTGGGCGGCCTGCCCGAGAAGATGAACCTCAAAATAGTGGAGCCGCTGCGTATGCTCTTCAAGGATGAGGTGCGCG
Organism: Hymenobacter sp. H14-R3; assembly: GCF_030063445.1. Classification (GTDB taxonomy): domain Bacteria; phylum Bacteroidota; class Bacteroidia; order Cytophagales; family Hymenobacteraceae; genus Hymenobacter. The sequence continues at coordinate 49,188 of NZ_JASITD010000002.1, forward strand.
AGGTGGGCGCGGCGCTGGGCCTGCCTGGCGAGATTCTCAACCGCCACCCCTTCCCCGGCCCCGGCCTGGGCATTCGCATCCTGGGCGACATCACGCCCGAGAAAGTGGACTTACTACAACGTGCTGATAACGTGTTTATTAACCTGCTGAAAGAACACAGCCTCTACGATAAAGTGTGGCAGGCTGGTGTGATGCTGCTGCCCGTGCAGAGCGTGGGCGTGATGGGCGACGAGCGTACCTACGAGCGCGTGGTGGCCCTGCGCGCCGTAACCAGCGTGGATGGCATGACCGCCGACTGGGCCCACCTGCCCTACGAGTTTCTGGCCGAGGTTAGCAACAAGATTATCAACCAGGTACGCGGCATCAACCGCGTGGTGTACGATATTTCTTCGAAGCCGCCCGCTACGATTGAGTGGGAGTAACTAGCCAGCTATGACCCTTCGCACGGAGCTTTATTCGGTCTCGCATCCGTTTTTACCAGTCGATGGGCAACATATTGTTGCCCATCATACTGAAAAACAAGTGGTTGTTTACCAGGCGTATAACTCAGCTATCGCCCGGTTTGCAGTCGAAAACCAGTACCTGGGCGGGCCCAGCTTCAGCTACGGCCGCATGTCGTGGATTAAGCCCAACTTCCTGTGGATGATGTACCGCTGCGGCTGGGCCAGCAAGGAAAATCAGGAGCGCGTACTGGCATTGTGGCTGGATAAAGCAGCCTTCGAGGAAATTCTCAGCCAAGCCGTGTTTTCGAACTTCATGGCGGGTAATTATGAGTCGGAAGAAACCTGGAAGCGCGAGCTAGCCACCAAAAACGTGCGCCTGCAATGGGACCCCGACCACAGCCCCTACGGCGACAAGCTGATTCGGCGCGCCTTGCAGCTTGGCCTCAAAAACGAGGCGCTGGAACAGTTTGGTAAGTACCAAGTCACGCGTATCGAAGATGTAACTGGCTTTGTGCAGCAGCAGAAAATACACGTAGCTAATCGGCAACTGGAGCATTTGCATATCCCGCAGGAGCGGGTGTACCTCGTCTCCAACGCCACGCTGGCGCAGAAAATCGGCATTACCCCCCTGGCTACTTAGCCCCCCTCCCCTATGCGCTGGCACTGCCTCCAACACCTGCCCGATGAAGGGCCCGGCCACGCCGCTGCCTGGCTGGCCGCGCACGGCCACCCGCTTACCTACACGCGGTTATTTGAGCCAAATCCGGTTTTTCCAGCGCTGGCCGATTTTGATGGACTGCTGATTTTGGGCGGGGCCATGAGCGTGCACGACGAGGCCGGATTTCCCTGGCTGGTAGCCGAAAAAGAGTTTCTGCAAGCGGTGCTGCGGGCGGGCAAAATCACGCTGGCTATTTGCCTGGGAGCGCAGCTCGTGGCGCAGGCGCTGGGCGGCGAGGTGCGGCCCAACGGCGAGCCAGAAATTGGCTTCTGGACGGTGCGCTTTTCGGCTAAAGCCCTCACCCACTCCCTATTACGCGGCTGGCCCGACAAAGCCACGGTATTGCACTGGCACGTTGATACGTTTACGGTGCCGCCGGGCGCCCTGCGGGTGGGCATGTCGGCGGGCTGCGCGGCGCAAGGCTTCGTATGGGGCGATGGTATTATTGGCCTCCAGTTTCACCCCGAAATGACGGAGGAAATGGTAGAGCAATTAATTAATTTCGAAAACCACGAAACCGCTCAAGAAGAAGAATTTACGCAAACGGCAGCCCAAATTCGCAGCAAATTAAAATCGGTGTGGAAGGGCCGAAAACTGGTAGAGTCGCTACTAGAAAACATGGTAGCCTTGTATGAAGAAGAAACACTTACGCCCTCGACTGATTAAGCGTGACCTGCTCAAACGCAAAAGACAATTTGGCGCTTGGCTCCCCAAAGCCCGTCAGGATAATGAATGTGACTGTCATTTCTCCAGCCAAAATAGTGACCTCGTGGCTCGTAACTTCTACCTCATTGAAAGGAATAGTCTTTGTTTCTAAAAATGAGCTACTCAGCTTATTGACACCCAAAAACGAGAGATGTAACTCCTCATAAATATCCAGCGCTTCGTTATAGGGTGCAACTACAAGTGCGAGTTGACGCGCCTCGAAGTTTATCTGCAAGGAGTTGATAGCAGTGTCATGAAGACTCATCTGCTGCAATTTTTCGAGGTCAGTCACGGCAAAACCAGCTAAAATCCCTTTGGTAGTTCGATTCCCTTAATGGTCTTGTATAGGCTCAACGCGTGCTGGTCGGTCATGCCGGCCACGTAGTCGGTGAGCAATAAAATCTGTTCGTACGCCGACGCGCCGGCCTGCGGGCCGATGGCCCGAAATTGCGCCGGTAGCAGGTCGAGTAATTTACGGGAGCGGTGGTTTTCCTTCTTGTCGAAAATAGCGGAGAGAAACACATCGAGCAGGCCGCCGAGCACCTCAAAGCCAGCCGCCTCAATCTCTAGCACCGGGCGCGAGCGATACAGTTTATTAACGCTCAGCTGCTGAATCTCTTGCAGAAACTCGTAGCCGCTCAGCTCCTTGATGAGCGAGGCATCGTAGGTGCCGGCCAGGATGGCGGGCGCGTGCTGGGCAAAGCGGGTGGCGGTTTCATCCACGAGCTGGCCGATGAGCGTGGCGCGCAGGTAGCCCAGCTCCTCCTGCCAGTCGCGCCAGTCAAGGCCGCCGCTGCCGGCGCTTTTGGGGCGGGCGTTGGGGGCGGCGGCGCGCAGCTGGCGCAGCAGCGCCAGGCCGCGCTCGTGGTCGATGAGGCCCAGCTTGAGGCCGTCCTCAAAGTCGATGATGCGGTAGCAAATGTCGTCGGCCGCCTCCACTAAAAAGGCCAGCGGGTGGCGGTGGTAGAAGCCGGCCGGGCCGTCTTTGGGCAGCAGGCCCAGCTCGGCGGCCACCAGCTTGAAGCGCGGATTTTCGGCCTGAAAATGGCCGTATTTCTTCTCACTGGCCCCGTTTTGCCGCTTGCCGGGGTCGATAACCGAGGGGCGCGGGTACTTGGTAAACGCGCCGAGCGTGGCGTACGTGAGCCCCAGCCCGGCCGAGCCGCTGCTGAGCGCCGGGTACGTATGGGTGAGAATGCGAAAACCGGCGGCATTGCCTTCAAAGTGCTGCAAATCACTTTGTTCGGCCGTGCCGAGGCCGGTGATAAAGCGCTCGGCGGCGCGGCTGGTGAAATAGGCCGAAATGGCGTCTTCGCCCGAGTGGCCGAAGGGCGGGTTGCCGATGTCGTGGGCCAGGCAGGCGGCGGCCACGATGTCGCCGCAATCCTGGGCAAAATCGGGGAGCTCATGCGCAATAGCGGGCTCGTTTTCGAGCACGCGGCGGGCCGAGAGGCGGCCCAGCGAGCGGCCCACGCAGGCCGTTTCGAGCGAGTGCGTGAGGCGGGTGTGCACAAAATCGGTTTCGGGCAGCGGCATTACCTGCGTTTTGCGCTGCAAGCGCCGGAAGGCCGACGAAAACACAACCCTGTCATAATCAGCTAAATAGGGCGAGCGGCCGGGCTGCGGGGCCTCGGCGGGGCGGTCGGGGTAGCGGCGGGTGGAAAGCAGGCGGGGCCAACTAAGCGGAAGTGACATAGAGAAATTGAGACGCAGGAGCCGTAACTAGTGCCCCGGCGGCGCAAGTTGCAGCCGGGCGGGCCTTGCGGCTGCCTCCCCCCTCTCATTGCTTATGAAAAAGCCCGCCGCCGGCGACCTGCGCTGGCAACGCGACGGCCGCACCGTGTACCTGTTTCTGCAACACACCGGGGCCTGGCTAACGCTGGTGTACCCCGCGCTTTTCGTGCTCGTCTTGGTTACGGACAACCCGTGGAGCCGCATTTTAGGCAGCCTCTTGGTAGGGCCGGGCTTCGGGCTGAATGCCATTGGGCTTATTCGAGTGGTTTTTTGGGGCCTGCTGAGCTTTATGCTACTCATAGAGCTGCTGCTGGTTATGAGCCGCGAGATGCTGGCTATCGGCCAGGGCACGGTCGTGGTGCGGCGCCAGCTACTGCACTGGGTTTTCTACTACCGGCGCTTCGAGGTGCGCAATATTCGCAAGCTGGAAATTCGGGAACCCGGCATTGCTTCCACTAAAGGGGATTCTGCCAAGAGCTTCGACGGCGGGGTTATTTGCTTTCACACGGCTACCGAGGCCATTGCCTTCGGCCGCAACCTGGCGCCGGCCGAAGCCCGCCTGGCCCTGGAAGAGCTGGCTCAGCTGGGCGCCCTTCCCGCCGCGCTGGTGGCCCCGGCCCTGGCCGCCGCGCAGAAACCGGCTTAGCTACTGCCGGCTACTATCTTGCCGACCAATGACCCGCAAGCCCCAGTTCAGCAGCAACCTCGACACGCATACCATTCGTATTCAAGCCGAAAAGTCGGGCTGCCTCCTGGGCTTCCTGCTTTTTTGGCTGTCCGGGTGGCTTGTGGGGGGCTTCTTCGCCATTCGGGCGCTGGTGCTGGGGCTCACCATTGGCCCGCCGAGCATGGGTTCGCCCACCATCTTTTTGCTTAAGTGGCTGGCGATGTGGCTAATTGGCCTGCTGGTTTTCGGCTATCTGTTCTTCTGGCAGCTAGTAGGCCAGGAGGTGGTTACGCTGGCCGGGGGCGTGTTGCGCATCAGGCAGAAAGTAGGGCCACTGGGCACTACGCAAAACTATGATGTACACAAGATTCGCTACCTGCGCACCCAGCCCGACGAGTGGCCCACCAGCCTTGCTAAGAATCAGCGCAGCGAATGGGGCAGCGGCTCGGTTCTGTTCGACTACGGGGCCGAAACCATCCGGTTTGGGAAGATGCTGCGCGAGGCCGAAGCCGCGCGCATCGTGGGCTTTTTGCAGCAGCACCACGTGAGCGTGCACTGGGCTTTCGAGCCCTAACCCACCGGCTCCTTCGATTGCCCCAGCAGCCGCACCGTGGCATAGGCAATGAGCAGAAAGGCCCAGAAAACGACCGTCACGCCCCAGGCCTGCCAGTAGCGAAAGGGGTGCAGAAACTGCTGCACAATATCATACACCAGCGTAAACGGGTTGCTGAGCACATCCCAGGAATTATAGCGCAGGTAGCGGCCCAGGTACACCCCAAAAGCACTGAGGCCCAGCGCGATGGTCACAAAGCCCCAGCCCGCCGCGAAGCCCAGCCGCTGGCGCACCAGCGCGTGCATATCGAGCAGCGAGGCGAAGGCCAGCATCAGCCCGTTCCAGGCGCACGACAGGATGAGGGCCAAGTCGTACCAATAGGGTACGCCGGGGCGGTGCTCCAGGTGAAAAAGGTCGGTGATGAGGTAGGGCGCGTTCGGAAAAAACAGCAGCCACACCACGCCCACCGGCAGCAGCAGCCGCGCGCCGGGTGGGCGGGCGGCCAGCGTGAGGGCCGCGCTCAGGGCAAACGGGATGGCGGCCAAAAACAGGTTCCAGAGCAAAAATACCAGCCACAGCTTCTGGGTGATGAGCACCCGCCCGGCAATGAGGGCAAAGCTTAGAACCAGCGACAGGCCCAGGGCTAGCAGCAGCGGCAGGCGGCGACGCAGGGCAGGCAACGAAAGCGGCATAAGCAAACGGGAAGCTGGTGATGAATCTAAGGTAGGCCGCTGGGCGGGGCCAGTTGCATTTTGGGCCCGCCAAGGGCAATGTACCTTTGTGGCGGCCAACCCCGGCCCTCCCCCGTTGCATGACCCGATTGTTCTCTGCCGTTGCCGCCTTGCCGTGGCAGCGGCTGCTTATTCTACCCCTGGCCCTGCTGAGCCTGGGCGCCGCCGCCCAAGGCCAGCTCACGCGCTACCGCACCGGCAAGGCGCAGCTCGACCAGGGCCGCTACGCCGTGGCCATGCAGGAGCTGGAGCCGCTGGCCCAGCCCATCAACCACTTTTCCCAGGCCCCCGATGCGGCCTACCTCTACGCCGTGGCCGCCACCCGCGCCCGCCAGTGGGCCGAGGCCGAGCAGATGCTCAACCTCATCCGCAACCAGTACCCCAGCTATCCCAGCCTCAACGAGGCGCTGTACCTGCAAGGCCAGGTATCGTTTGAGCAGGGCGACTACGACACCGCCCTGCGCACGCTGGGCCAGCTGCCCGCCGAGCAGTACGCCGCCCCGCGCGAGGCCATGCAAACCAGCTACTTAGCTAAGCTGCAAGACCGCGCTACCTGGCAGCGCCTCCAAAAGCGCTACCCGCAAAGCAAGCTCATCGGCCGCCTCTACGCCGATTTTCTGCTGGGTAGCGGCCCGCTTTCCGACGCCGACCGCCAGCAGCTCGATGCACTGGTGACGCAGTTTAAGCTCGACCGCAACCGCTACGCCGCCGCTACTGCCGCCGCGGCCCCCGCCGCTCCCAAAGCGCTACCCCGCAAGGGCACCTATAATATCGGGGTGCTCTTACCCTTTGAATTACAGGACAATACCTGGCAGACGCAGCGCAAAAACCAGTTCGTGACCGACTTCTACGCCGGCCTGCGCCTGGCCCAGGATTCGTTGCAGCGCGCGGGCCACCCGGTGCAGCTGTTTGCCTACGACACGGGCGCCGACACGCTGACGCTCAAGTCGGTACTGGCCCTGCCCGAGCTGGCCGGCATGGACATGCTGGTGGGCCCGGTGTATAAGTCGGGGGCCAAACTGCTGGCCCGCTACGCCCGCGACCACCAGATTATCTGCGTTAACCCACTTTCGCAAGACCCTGACTTAGTGACTGATAACCCCTATCACTACCTCTACTCACCCAGCGCCGCTACCCAGGGGCGCGTGGCCGCGCAGTTTGCGGCTACCTCGTTTGGCACGGGCCGGCCGGCCGTGCTGCTGCACGAGGATAGCAAGGACGAAAACGACTTTGCCGCCGCCTACCAGGCCGCCTACGAAGCGGCCGGCGGCAAGCTGGCCGCCACCCACGCCTTCCGCCCCGACGACCCCGCCAGCCTGGCCGCCGCCTTCGTGGCAACGGAGCTGGCCGGCGCCAGCCACGTGTTGGTAGCCTCTGATAATCGCAAGGCCGGCCCCGCTGCTTTTGCGGCGCTGGCGGCCGTGCCCGCAGCCACCCGGCCAGCGCTGCTGGCCCCCGGCACCTGGCTCGACAACCCCAGCCTCGGCCTGGGCCAGCTGGGCGGGGCGTATTACTACCAGCCCCGCTACTTCGACCGGCAGGCCCCGGGCTACCGCCGCTTCCGCCAGCTCTACCTGACCCGGCAGAAGCTGCCACCCTCGGTTTTTGCCAACCAAGGCTTCGAATTATTGTTGTTTTTCAGCAACGCACTGCTGCAGTACGGCCCCGCCTTCCAGGGCGCACTGGCCACGGCACCGGCCCAGCCGGGCGCCATCTTCGAGGGCCTTACCTACCCCGACGGGGCCCACGACAGCCAAACCGTGCCCCTGCTAAAGCTCAGCAACCTGGAGCCGCAGCTACTGCGCTGATTATTTGTCTGTTAGCTAATATCCATTAGCTGTCAGCTCCTCAGCATGTCTTCCTTAAAAAAAGCTACTGGCTAACCGCTAGTAGCTACCAGCTAAGTCCCATGACTACTTCCGAAACTCTATTTGCCCGCGCCCAGGAGCTGATTCCGGGTGGGGTTAACTCGCCGGTGCGGGCCTTCCGGGCCGTGGGCGGCGCGCCCATCTTCATGCAGTCGGCCCAGGGTGCCTGGCTGACTGATGTAGATGGCAATCAATACGTTGACTTTATTAATTCGTGGGGCCCGATGATACTCGGCCACGCGCCCGAGGTGGTGCTCGACGCCGTGCGCGCGGCCCTGCCCGCCTCGCTGTCATTTGGGGCGCCCACTCGCCGCGAGGTCGAGCTGGCCGAGCTGCTGATTGACATGGTGCCGAGCCTGGAGAAGGTGCGGCTCGTGAATTCGGGCACCGAGGCCACCATGTCGGCCATTCGGGTGGCGCGCGGCTACACGGGGCGCGCCAAAATCCTCAAGTTTGAGGGCTGCTACCACGGGCACGGCGACTCCTTTCTTATCGCGGCCGGCTCGGGGGCCCTCACCTTGGGCGCGCCCGACTCGCTGGGCGTAACGCAGGGCGTGGCCCAGGATACCCTCACGGTGCCCTACAACGACCTGGCCGCCGTGGAGGCGGCCATCGCCGCCAACCCCGGGCAGCTGGCCGCCATCATCACCGAGCCGGTGGTGGGCAACATGGGCCTTGTGGAGCCGGCCGCCGGCTTCCTGGCCGGGCTGCGGGCGCTGTGCACCCAGCACGGTATCGTGCTGATATTCGACGAGGTAATGACGGGCTTTCGCCTGGCGCAGGGCGGCGCGCAGGAGCGCTTCGGCGTAGTGCCCGACATGACTACGCTGGGCAAAATCATCGGCGGCGGCCTACCCGTGGGGGCCTACGGCGGCCGCGCCGATATCATGAACCAGGTAGCGCCCGCCGGCAAGGTGTACCAGGCTGGCACGCTCTCGGGCAACCCGCTGGCCACCGCCGCCGGCATGGCCCAGCTGCGCTACCTGCACGAGCATCCCGAGGTGTACGAGCAGCTCGAAGCCACCAGCACCCGCCTGGCCGATGGTACCCGCCAGATTGCCAAGGAGTTGGGCCTCAACTACACCGTTAACCAGGTGGGCTCCATGTTCAGCCTGTTTTTTACCGCTGAGCCAGTCAATAACCTGGAAGATGCCAAAAAATCGGACCTGCCGGCTTTCGGCCGCTACTTCCACGCCATGCTGCAACGCGGCATTTACCTGGCGCCGTCGCAGTACGAGGCACTGTTCGTATCCACGGCCATCACCGGCGAGCTGGTAGAAAAATACCTCACCGCCTGCCGCGAGTCACTGCTAGAGGCGCACGCCCTGGCCGCGTAGTTTTGCGCGCAAAGTTTCGCAAGGTTAAAAGAGGTTTCGCTAAGTTTTAATGAAAACTATCTAGTTGATAATCTTACATTTTACTTCGCGAAACCTCTTTTAACCTTGCGAAACTTCGCGCTAAATTTTGCTATGCGTCATCTGCTCAAGCTGCTTCTCTTTCTGCCCTTGTTGGCCTCGGCTCAACCAAAGGAAGGCGGTAGCCAAACGCCCGCCGAAACCAACAAGCAGCTCTTCGACCACACTATCGACGAGCTGAATTTTCGCACCTTTGAAACGGTGTATGACAAGCACTTTACGCGGCAAAAATTCCCGGCCAGCCTACGCACTGCCACGGCGCGCCGGCAGTTCAGCACGTTTGAAAACAATGCCGAGCTGCAAAAGCTATTTCTCAATTACAACGGCGTAGCTGAGCGCTACAAAACGCGCTTCGGCAACGGGGCGCTCACGCAGGCTGAGTTTGAAAAGCAGCTCGACGGTGTGTTGCGCGACCGCAACTTTGAGTTTTTCATCCGGGGCCTGCCGCGCGATGAAAAATCAGCCCTCATTCGCACCGAGCAGCGCGTTATTAAGCAGGCTACGGCCCGCTTTAACGCCAGCGGCACCACCGCCGCTGGCCCCGCGCCCGAGCCCGAAGAGCCGCTGGCAGCCGCCGCGCCGCTCACCACCAACGGCCCGGTACCCAGCGACGAGGCTGCCCCCGCCACGGCGGCCACCGAGCCCGACATCCGCCCCACCGCCGTTGCCGAAACCAGCAGCGCCGGTCCCGGCTGGACCGGCTACTTTACCCTGCTGTTCAGCCTGGGCTCGTTCGGCCTGCTACTCTATATGGCAGCCGATTTGATGCCCGAGCTGCGTCGCCTCCGCCGCCGCGTGCGCACCCTCGAAGCTGAGCAACCCTATTACCCCATCGCTCCTACCGAGAACGAGGACGAAACCCAGGGTGCGCCCGGCGACCAGCTGCCACCCGCCGAGCGCGGCCCCGGTTTCTTCAGCCGCTTCCGCCCCCAGTCTACTGGCGAGCTACCGTCGGACCAGTACGATGATGATGTACACTAACTATTTATATTTCAGCATTTTAGCTAAAATATTGCCATTTGGCAATTACCCGGCCCGCCTTGTGCAAGCCGCTTAACTACGATTACCCCGTGATTCTGACCGACCAGCAAATCCGCGCCGAAATGGAGCGCGGTACCATCGTAGTGCAGCCCTATGACCCCAGCTGCCTGGGTACCAACTCCTACGACGTGCACCTGGGCCGCTACCTGGCTACCTACGACAGCGCGGTGCTCGACGCCCGCCAGCACAACAAAATTACTACCTTCGAAATGTCGGCCGAAGACGGCTTTGTTCTAGAGCCCGGCATCCTCTATCTTGGTGTAACAGAAGAATATACCGAAACTCACGCTCACGTGCCCTTCCTCGAAGGCAAGAGCAGCGTTGGCCGCCTGGGCATCGATATTCACGCCACTGCTGGCAAGGGCGACGTTGGTTTTTGCAACCACTGGACCCTGGAAATCAGCGTATCGATGCCCGTGCGGGTATACCCCGGTATGCCCATCGGCCAGCTCATCTACTTTGGTATTCAAGGCGATGTACAAACGCTGTATAACCACAAGCAGTCGGCCAAGTACAACGAGCGCAGCGACCGCCCGGTAGAAAGCATGATGTGGAAAAACCGGTTCTAGGCCCCACAAGCCAGGTTTTTGTTAGGTAGCCAGATAACTTACTACTTGGCAAAAGCCTGGCTCGCGTGCGTGGCAACCAACCTCACCGGCAAATTTTGCGTTAAAACGGGCAGCCCCGCGCTGCCCGGTCCTGGCGCGATAGTTGGCTACTCGTCCTGCCATCCACGCATTGTCCGCCCATGAAATCTGCTTTTGCCCTTCTGCTGCTGGCCACTACGCTCACCGCCCACGCCCAGCAAACGCCCGCCGTGCCCGCCCCCGCCCCCATGCCGCGGGATAAAACCCAGCAGAGCCCCCGCCTCAACCCCGCCACCAGCGACCGCGCCGAGCACTTAAGCGACCAGATGACGCACGACCTGCGCCTCAACGGCTACCAGGCCGCCCGCCTCCGCGCCATCAATACCGATAAAATTACCAAGCTTGAAGCGGTTGAGCGCCAGTACGCGAAAGACCCTGACCAGCTCGATAAGCAGTCGAAAGCTATTGCCCACGAGCGCGACCAGGAGCTCCAAGCCGTGCTCAGCACCGACCAATACACCGATTATTTTGATGCCCGTAAGCGCTACGCCCAGGCCGACCGCAACTACTCGCGCAATGCCTCGGCTTCGATACTAGTCAACTCGGTGCAAAACCCCGCCCCCGCCCGGTCTAACAACGCCACCATTGCACCCACGCCCACTAAAAGCAAGCAGCCCGCCCGCCGCGGCGACGAGCCTTTTGGCCGCACGCTACGCCAGTGAGTAGCCGTTGCCAGTAGCCCCAGTGGCCCAGCTACAGATTAGCTAAAAAAGGCCTTCCGCACTACGCGGAAGGCCTTTCTCATCACCAATAGTAGGCAATTTTAAACCACTGCTGTGCAGCGATGCTCGCGGGGCGGTGCTTAGGCTTGCAAGTCCGTCTGGCCCTGCTCTTCGAGGTAGTCGCTCAGCTCTTTGCAGAGGTTGCGCATCATCTCGGCCATTTTCTTGTCGCCAGTAGCCGTTTGAATGGTTTCGGCCATTGAGCCGATATTATCTACCACAAAAAACTTCATGGCGTCGGTAGGCATGTCCTTGGTCCAGAGGTCGATTTTCATCGTCGCATCGGCATTCCGGTCCCAGATGGCTACGTTGATGGCCTTGGCAAAGTGCATATCGGGCCCCGCATCAGTGGCCTGCCAGCTAATGGCTTCGGGCACTTTCTTATCATCGAGGGCAATACTAAAGCGAATTTCTGACTTACTCATTACAGATAAACGAATTTAACGGCTTCCTAACCGCAGATTCAAACGGATTTAACGGATTTCGCAGATACGCTTGCTACGCAAACTGACTACCTTGGCGAAATCAAATTGGACACTGTGTACTACCTTCTTTTCTCTTTTTCTCAACCAAACCAACCAGTTAACGACCACTAGTCAGCTTGCGAGGCAAGCGTATCTGTGAAATCCGTTAAGTCCGTTTGAATCTGCGGTTTAGACGTAATTATTGAGCATTACGGGCATCACCAGCATGAGGATGCTTTCGTTTTCGTCGGCCTGGGCGGGCATCAGCAGGCCGGCGCGGTTGGGCGTGCTCAGCTCCAGCGTGATTTCATCGGAGTCGATGTTCGAGAGCATTTCTTGCAGGAAGCGGGCGTTGAAGCCGATTTCCATGTCCTCGCCATCGTACTGACAGGTGAGGGTTTCCTTGGCTTCGTTGCTGAAGTCCAGGTCCTCGGCCGAAATCACCAGCTCCGAGCCCGTGAGGCGCAGGCGCACCTGGTGGGTCGTCTTGTTGGAGTAGATGCTGATGCGGCGCACCGAATTCAGCAGCTCAGCACGATTGATAGTCAGCTTATTAGGGTTGCTAACCGGAATAACGTTTTCGTAGTCGGGGTAGCGCTCATCAATGAGGCGGCACACCAGGCGCATCTGGTTGAACGAGAAAAACGCGTTGCTCTGGTTGAACTCGATGCGCACCGTGGCGGACTCGCTCGGCAACGAGCTTTTCAAGAGGTTAAACGCCTTGCGCGGGATGATGAGGTTGGCGGTTTGACCAGCGCCCACATCCTGACGGCGGTAGCGCAGCAGGCGGTGGCCATCGGTGGCCACGAAGGTGATTTGCGAATCGGCCAGCTGCACCAAAATGCCGGTCATGGCGGGGCGCAGCTCGTCGGTGCTAACGGCAAAAATCGTCTTGTTGATGGCCCGGGCCAGCGACGACGACGGGATTTCTACCGGGGCCGAGCCCTTCACCACCGGCACGCGGGGGAAATCGGCGGCGTTTTCGCCGGCCAGCTTGTAGCGGCCGTTGGCCGAGCTGATTTCGATGGTGTAGGTTTCCTCGTCCAGGGTGAAGGTCACGGGCTGGTCGGGCAGGTTCTTGAGCGTATCGAGCAGAATGCGGGCGGGGGCCGCAATGCGCCCCGACTCGTTGGTTTCGATGGGCAGCTCGGTCATCATACTCGTCTCCAGGTCGGAGGCGGTAATGGTGAGCTTGCCGGGCTCAATCTCAAACAGGAAGTTCTCCAGGATGGGCACCACGGGGTTGTTCGTGACCACGCCGTTGATGCTCTGGAGCTGCTTGAGCAGGGCCGAGGACGAAACAATGAACTTCATAAAGGGGAGGCTGGGCTAGGTTTTGGAAGGGGGCAAAGATACGTTGGAGGGGCGGGGTTTGGAAGACGGCCGCCGGCAAATCCGCCGGGCGCGACGACGCGGCGCACTACCCATTCACTCCGGCTGAACCGATAGGTTGATGGCCAGCTGACTACCCTGCTCAGCGTATAGCAAAACCTCGATTGCCGGCGCATGGACCAACGAGAGATATCCCCCGCAGACAGTGGATAGTTCGGTACGGGTCAAATTGCCTTCCGCTGCTATATCCTGCAAAATAGTAAGTGGAAAGAACCCCGCAATTTTTGTGAAATCCATCCAATCAGCGAAATCCTTACCGCCCAGCGATACTACCTCCACTTCTGATAGTATGGGGGATTCGAATTCGAATTCTTCAAATTTCTGAAACGAGCAAAATACTTTTGGAAACTTGATAATCAGGAATGGCCAGTCTTCCGAATTATGGCAGAAAGCCTTGTTCCAGACAGCATCGAGCACAATCACTATCACCCAACTTCCTCTTTTCAGGCAAATGTGGTAACAGCAGGAATCGTGTAGCGTAATCGTTTCCAGCAGTTCCTGCATGGATGTTTTGGTTGCGGCGGCCCAATCCAGGCGGTTGTTTAGCACCTTATCGGCCAACCAGGCAGGATGCTTTCCCTTCTCCATTTGTAGGTATTTCTAACGTAAAAAGCCCCAACCGTTACCGGCTGGGGCTCCCAAGATACTGCTACCAGCGCTCCGAGCTACACGTTGAAGCGGAAGTGCATAATGTCGCCATCCTGCACCACGTATTCTTTGCCTTCGACGGCCATTTTACCGGCTTCCTTGATTTTTACTTCGGTTTTATACTCTTGGTAGTCAGCTAGTTTGATAACCTCGGCGCGAATGAAACCCTTCTCGAAATCGGAGTGGATAACGCCGGCGGCGGCGGGCGCTTTGTCGCCGCGGTGCACCGTCCAGGCGCGCACTTCCTGCACGCCGGCCGTGAAGTAGGTGATAAGGTTGAGCAGCTCGTAGCTGGCGCGAATGAGCTTGTTGAGGCCCGACTCGGTGAGGCCGTACTCACCTAGAAACATCTCTTTTTCCTCGGGGTCTTCCATATCGGCAATCTGCTCCTCAATGGCGGCCGATACCAGCACTACCTGGGCACCTTCGGTTTTCACGTGCTCGCGCAGGGCGGCTACGTGCTTGTTGCCATCGGTGGCAATGCTGGCTTCATCCACGTTGGCCACGTAGATAACGGGCTTAATGGTAAGCAGTTGCAAGTCGGCTACCGATTCGAGGTCGTCTTCGGTGGCTTGCACGGCGCGGGCGTTCTCGCCCGCTTCGAGGGCCACTTTGAACTTCTGCAAACCGGCTACTTCCTTCTTGGCCACGGCGTCGCCGGCCTTGGCACTACGCTCACTTTTGACGAGCTTCTTGTCGATGCTCTCCAGGTCTTTAAGCTGCAACTCCGTGTCAATCACGTCTTTATCAAACACGGGGTCCACACCGCCGGCCACGTGCACGATGTTGGGGTCGTCGAAGCAGCGCACCACGTGAATGATGGCATCAACCTCGCGGATGTTGGCCAGGAATTTATTACCCAGGCCTTCGCCCTTGCTGGCGCCTTTTACGAGGCCGGCAATGTCCACAAACTCGATGATGGTGGGCAACACGCGCTTGGGGTTGACGAGAGCTTCCAGAATCTGGAGGCGCTCATCGGGCACGGTGATGACGCCCACGTTCGGCTCAATCGTGCAGAAAGGGTAGTTGGCCGATTCGGCCTTGGCGTTGGATAACGCGTTGAAAAGCGTGGATTTGCCGACGTTCGGCAGGCCGACAATACCGCAGCGGAGGCCCATTATCTTGAAGTATGAAGTGTGAAGTATGAATCAGAAATTTGCCCAATTCAGCGGGCAAAGGTACGGCGGAGCCGCGCTGGCCGGGCCGCCTACGCAAAACGCGCCGCTGCTCTGGCGTAGAGCGGCGGCGCGTTTTGCGTAGGCGGCCGGGTAGGGCTAGTAGGTGCTCTCGCCCAGGTCGGGAGCCAAGTCGTAACCAGCGGGGCGGTCGGGCTGGGGGCTAGGCTGGCCGTCGAGGCGGGGCTGCTCGCCATCGAAGGTTGGGCGCGGGCGGTCGAGCTCGGCTACTTCTTCCTCGGTCAGCAGCTCGTCGCGCACGTAGTCCACGGCATCGTGCAGAGCGTCGATAAATTTGTTGAAATCTTCCTTATACAGGAAAATCTTGTGTTTTTCGTAGCTAGCCGGGCCATCGGGATCGGAGCCGGGGCGGCGCTTGCTCTCCGTGATGGTCAGGTAATAGTCTTGGCCACGGGTGGCTTTTACGTCGAAGAAATACGTGCGCTTGCCCGCCTTCATACGGTGCGAGTATATTTCTTCCTGGTCCTTAGAGTATCTTTCTTCCACAGAATGCGAGCGGGGGAAATAGGTGGGAGTTATTGAATAAAGCGCTAAACTTGTCTTTGCTCAGGCAAAGATAGAGCCAGGAAAAGTTCCTGAAAACAGGCTTTTGCCCCGGCGAAACCCCAGCAGCAGCCGGCTTGTTTATCAGCACGTAAGATTATTTCACTCGCCACTATTGGCGCGCTGCCGTGGTGGCAGCACTAAACGCCGCGCTAGTTACGAGCAGTGTACTGACTAGTAATTCTGTACTGGTTTCAACGTTTTTTTCTGCTATGCCCGCGCCTGCCCTCGACCTTGCCGCCATTCGTTCCTTCGAAAACCTGGAGTTCCTGGCCCGGCAGCTGGTCGATGGCTTTATTACGGGGCTGCACCAGTCGCCGTACCACGGCTTTTCGGTCGAGTTTTCGGAGCACCGCCTCTACAACCCCGGCGACAGCACCCGGCACATCGACTGGAAGGTGTTTGCCCGCACCGATAAGCTCTTCGTGAAGCGCTACGAAGAGGAAACCAACCTGCGCGCCCACCTGCTGCTCGACGTGAGCCCCAGCATGTACTACCCCGCGCCGGGCCACGATAAGCTGAAATTCAGCATCTTAGCGGCGGCGGCGCTCACCACGCTCCTGCAGCGTCAGCGCGATGCCGTGGGCCTCGTCACCTTCGCCGAAACCGTGGAGCTGCAAACGCCCGTGCGCTCGACCAGCGCCCACCGCCACACGCTGCTGCTGGCCATGCAGCAGCTACTGGAGCGCCCCGCGCCCCCGGCCGCCAGCCGCCGCGCCGCCGCCCACACCGATGTGGCAGGCGTGCTGCACACCATTGCCCAGCAAATACCCAAGCGCTCGCTCGTGGTCATATTCAGCGATATGCTGGGGCGCGGCGCGGCCGAGCAGGAAGCCGCCCTGGCCGCCTTGCAGCACCTGCGCCACCAGCACCACGAGGTGCTGCTGTTTCACGTGCTGGACCGGGCCACGGAGGCTAATTTTGACTTTCAGGACCGGCCCTACATCTTTGAGGATGTGGAAACAGGCCAGGAAATTCGTCTTCAACCGGGGCAGGTGCGGGCGCAGTACCGCGCAGCCATGCAGCAGTTTGAGGCCGACCTGGCCCTGCGCTGCGGGCAGCTCAAAATTGATTTTGTGCCCGTCGATGTGCGCGAGCCGTTTGATAAAGTGCTGTACGCTTACCTGGTGAAGCGCGGCAAAGCCCGGTAATTTATGTTCGCTACCTTCTTTTTTGGGGCCATTGCCCTTCTGCTGGTCGATGCCCTGCTGGCGTCCGTTACCATGTACATCGCCTACTCGCACGGCCACTCGCGGCTAAAGTGGTTTGTGCTGGGCATGGTGCTGCCGTTTTTCTCCATTTTCATTGCGCTGGCCGTGGCCATCCGGGATGAGCAGCGGGCCAAGGCGGCCCGCGGCGGCGCGCCCGCCCCCGTGCCCGAGCCGGGCGAGTTTTGAGTTGAATTTATACTGATGAATTATCTGCTTCGCTAATTTCTACTTCTTCATTCTAAATTCCAAATTCTTCCCCGCCGTAGCTTCGCGGCAGTTTTCAACCCGCCGGCTGGCCCGGCACATCTTGTTTTTAGTATGTACGAGGTACTTCTGTTTCTTCACTCGTGGTTGCGCTGGTTTGTGCTGGGCGCGGGCGTGCTGGCCGTGTTTCGCGCCTACGTGGGGTGGTCGGGCCGCCGGCCGTTTACCAAGGGTGACAATGCCATCAGCGCGGCTTTTTCGGGCTTTATGTGGCTGCAAGTTATTGTGGGTCTGGGCCTTTACTTCGGCCTTAGCCCCTACGGCCTCAAGGCCATGAAGGTGGCCGGTGCCATGAAGGACCCCACCACCCGCTTCTTCGGCATGGAGCACGTAGCCGTAATGATACTCGCCGCCATTCTGGCCCAGGTGGGCCGCATTGCGCTCAAAAACGCCTCCACCGATACGCTCAAGCACAAGAAGGCGCTCACGTATTTTGGCATTGCTCTGGTGCTGGTGCTGCTCATGATTCCGTGGGGCCTGTGGAATCCCTACCGGCCGCTGTTCCGTTTCTAGACCGCAGATTCAAACTAATTAAACGGATTTCGCAGATACGGCGCTGCGCGCCTGATTGCTCTTAACTTGATTGATTGTACCGTGCACAAGAAAGGCTGCCTATGTAAGGCAGCCTTTCTTGTGGTAGAATGTCTAGCCGAGTAGTCAGCCGAGTAGCGGCGTACCTGCAAAACTCATTTAATCCGTTTGAATCTGCGGTTTATATGCCCTGCCCGCCCGACACCTCAATGCGTTGGGCGTCAATCCAACCGGCTTCGTCGGTGCAGAGGAAAGCCACCACGGGACCAATATCGGTGGGTAGGCCCACGCGGCCCATCGCCGTGAGGCTGGCAATGTGGGCGTTAATCTCCTTGTTGTCGCGGGTGCGGCCACCGCCAAAGTCGGTTTCGATGGCACCGGGGGCCACGATATTTGACCGGATGCGGCGGCTGGCCAGTTCCTTTGCCTGGTACTTGGTGAGCGTCTCCATCGCCGCCTTCATGCTGGCGTAGGCCGAGGAGTTGGGGTAGATAATGCGCGTGAGGCCCGACGAGATGTTGATGATGCCGCCGCCATCGTTGAGCAGCGGCAGCGCCTGCTGCGTCAGGAAGAACGGGCCTTTAAAATGAATATTCATCACCTCATCAAACTGCTGCTCACTAGTTTCCGGATAGGGCGCGTACAGGCCCGTGCCGGCATTGTTGATGAGGAAATCGAATCGGTCAGTTTCAAACGTATCGGCCAAAGCGGTTTTCACCTGCTCAAAAAACCCGCCGAAGCTGCCGACGTTGGAGGCGTCGAGTTGCAGGGCCACGGCCGTTTGGCCGGCGGCGGCAATTTCTGCTACTACGCCTTCTGCCTCGGCCTGCTGGCTGTGGTAAGTGAGGATAACGTGGAGGCCTTTTTTGGCCAGGTTCAGGGCCATGTCTTTGCCCAGACCACGGCTGCCACCAGTTACGAGGGCGATTTTGGAATTGCTCATTCTCAAGGATTACTGAGGTGAAATAATAGCACAAATTTCCGGCCGCCGCGTATCCCGTTTATGGTGAGTAGCCCAGTTTAAATGGTGAGTAGTTCCGATTTTTCCGCCCGCCGCTCGGCCCACACCTGCTCGCGGTAGTACTTAGGCGTGACGCCCGCAAAGCGCTTGAAAAACTTGGTGAAGTTGGAGGGGTCGTAGGTGAGGTTGGCGGCAATGTCGGCCACCGGGCGAGTGGTATCGCGCAGCAGCCCTTGAGCCACGGCCAATATTTCGGCCTCGAAAAAGAAGCACGGCGGCTGGCCGGTAGTGAGCTTCAGCGTGTTGCTGAGGTGCGTGGGATGGATGCAGAGCTGGCTGGCGAAGTCACGGATTTCGAGCATCTCGGTGGCGCGGCCGGCCGCAATGGCCGCTACGTGCTCCACCACCAGCCGCTGAAATTCGGCCGTGATTTCGTGCTGGCGGGCCAGGATTTTCTTCGGAATAGGAGTCGTTGCCATGTCAGCATAACCCGCCCGGCAGTAAATCTTCTTTTAGCCAACGCAGCCTTTTGCCGCCCGGGCTAGCGCCCCTAGCGACAGTCCCAGTAGCGCCGTACTAGGCGGGGGCCCGTGCGGGGCAGCGCAGCCTCGGCGGCGGGCAGCCCGAGCAGGCGGGCCAGCGGCGGGCGCGGCAGCAGCCTCCGCTGGCTCATGGTGTCGAACTGCTGCACCTGAATAGTTGGCGGAAAGTACGGCGTCTCGCTGTCTTCCCTGGTGGCGGGCCGGCCAGCTTCGTCGGTGAAGTACGCCACCCGGCGGCGCCCGACGCGCAGGGTGCTGTCGGGCGGGCGGGCGAGTAGCAGGCGCAGCGAGTCGGGCAGCGCCGGCACGCATTGCAGGTCCATTGCCTGGCCAAAGGCAAGCTCCCCGATACCAGGATTGAGCGTGTACTGGCTGATAGCGTAGCGTTTAGCCCGAACCTCCGCGCTAGGCCCACTAGTGTACCGTGGGCAGCGCACCAGTCCGGGGGGCAGGTTGTCGTCGAAGTTCTTATCGACGAACGTGTCGGCCGTGCCCGGCACCAGCACCGCCAGCGGGTAGCACAAGCCCTTGGGTCACCAGGCTACCGCGCAGCACAAAGGTCTGGCCGATGGCCTCGGGGCTCAAGTCGATGCCCTACCACACGGTATCGGGTTGCAGCGCGGGGCGCGCCACGGTAAGCACCACTCGCAGAGGCGCCGCCGTGCGGTTGCGCAGGTAAATTCCCGTGGTGGTCGTCCACTCGGGTAGTGCTGGCGTCAGGTGCTCGGGGGCCAGCTCCCGCCGGTTATTAGCGTCGGGCAGCGACACGGCTATCAGGAGTGCCACCACGCCCAGGTAGCCCAGCAAGCAGAGGCCGGCCAGGCCGGCGAGCAGCGTCATCAATACGTCCAGCCAGCTTCGGGCAGGTTTTTCGGGTAATGGCATCGCTTGTTTTTAGCTTAATGCCAGCCTTCGGCGTAAGTAACCTAGGTGCGGGCGGCCCACTTACTGGGGGCGCAAAGAGTCAGTGGCACCTTGTATCTTGGCACGCTGGCGCGGCCCTTTGGCAGCCCCGGCCAGCTAGTCCCATGCCTACCGACTTCCTTTCCAGCGCCCGCAAGCAGTTTGCTTACTACCAGCTACTTGGCGAACAAGCGATGAGCCAGGTCACGGATAAACAGTTATTCTGGCAGCCCAACGCCGTCAGCAACAGCATGGCAATTATCGTTAAGCACCTGTGGGGCAATATGTTATCCAGGTGGACGGATTTCCTGACTACCGATGGCGAAAAGCCCTGGCGCGCCCGCGAGGCGGAGTTCGACAACGACCTGGGCACCCGCGCCGAGGTGCTGGCCCACTGGCAAGCCGGCTGGCAGTGCCTGTTTGCCGCGCTCGATGCCCTCACGCCCGCCGACCTCAACCGGCTTATTTACATCCGTCACCAGGGCCACAGCGTTACGGAGGCCATTAATCGGCAGCTGGCGCACTACCCCTACCACGTGGGCCAACTGGTGTTTCTGGCCCGGCTGGCGGTGGGCGAGGCGTGGCAGTCGCTGTCGATTCCACGCGGCACTTCGGCGGCTTACAATGCCGAGAAGTTTGCCCGGCCGCCGCACCAGGCGCATTTTACGGATGAGAAGCTGGGCCAGTAGCGCAGCTTCGGGTTGCTAGCTGGTGCGGTTCGTGGGCTTCTTCAACCACCCGGTTGCCCACCCGGTTGCCCATCCGCGGCCCGCCCACCCCAACAGCAGCGGGCCCGCCCACCGAAAAATCCGGTGAAATAGGATACTCAGCCAAAGCAATCGTCAACCGTCAGCAAGTTGCGCCAGCGCCAGCGCTTAACAAACCAGCTCCGAAGGGCTGGTCTTTTTTTTGGTGGCCTGCTTTACCGGGCTGCATCAAATTTCAAGGCATTTTATGGGCGTTTCTACTATTCCTTAGCCACATTCAATAAAAATAAAGGGCTATACCTGCCAGAAATTATTTTTTTATTGCCGACTGACTTTGAGGAGGAGGTTAGTTTCTTTTTTTTATAAAAAATCTTGGCTTAATGCTGCTTTA
The DNA here is from genome assembly GCF_030063445.1 of Hymenobacter sp. H14-R3. Lineage (GTDB taxonomy): Bacteria > Bacteroidota > Bacteroidia > Cytophagales > Hymenobacteraceae > Hymenobacter. Next base: position 70,185 of record NZ_JASITD010000002.1, read on the forward strand.
CAGTGGCCTGCCTGCTACTTTAGGCTTTCGGATTGTTACCTCAACCTCTTAATTACCTTCTATTTAGTCAACCTCTACATGAAAAAACGCTTATTAATGGGCGCTATGCTCATGCTCACGCTGTCGCAGACAGCGCTAGCCCAGACGCGGACTATATCGGGCCGGGTGCGGGACCAAAAAACCGGCGAGGGCCTGCCCGGCGTGACGGTGCTGTTGAAAGGCACCACCACGGGCACGGCAACCAATGCCGACGGCTCGTTTACGCTGGCGGTACCCCCGGGCGGCACCCTCATATTTTCGTCGGTGGGTATGAACACCCAGGAAAAGCCCGTGGGCAGCAACGACCAGGTGAGCGTAGCGCTGACCCAAAACTCGCGCGAGCTGAGCGAGGTGGTGGTGACGGCCCTCGGCATTGAAAAAGACAAGCGCACGCTGGGCTACGCCACCCAGGAAATTCAGGGGGCCGCCGTGGCCGCCAAGTCAGAGCCCAATGTGCTGAACGCGCTGCAAGGCAAGGTATCGGGCGTGAGCATTACGGGGGCCAGCGGCCTGGCCGGCACCTCCACTAACATCAACATCCGGGGCATTACGTCGCTCACGGGCAGCAACCAGCCCCTGTTTGTGGTGGATGGCATTCCGGTCAGTAACGACACCGACCGCACCAACGGCGGGGCGGCCGGCACGCTGTACGGAGCCCAAACGGCCAACCGAGCCGCCGACATCGACCCCGAGAACATTGCCAGCATCAGCATTTTGAAGGGGCCGGCGGCGGCGGCGCTCTATGGCTCGCGCGCTTCGTCGGGGGCTATTCTGATTACGACCAAATCGGGGGCCAACGTGAACAAGAAGCTGGAAGTGGTCGTGAATACCGGCTTCAACTTTCAGACGGTGCTGGGCTTGCCCGATTTTCAGAACGACTACGGCCAGGGCACCGGGGGCACCAACACCACCTCGGCCGGGGGCGGCAACATCCTCACGGGCAACACCAACTCGTGGGGGCCGCGCTTTGGCACGGCCGCTACCCGGCCCAACGGCCTGCTGCTGGCCAATAATACTACCCTGCCCTACGAGTCGTACCCGGATAATATCCGCAAGTTTTATAAGACGGGCACGCTGTGGACCAATGGCTTGCAGCTGGCCGGCAACAACGGCTCGGCCAACTTTTCGCTGAACGTTAACAGCACCACCCAGAAGGGCATTACCGAATCGTCGTCGCTCCAGCGCACCAACATTCAGCTGGGCGGGGGCACCACATTGCAGAACAGAATCCGGCTGACGGGCTCGGTCAACTTTTCGCAGACCGACCAGCTGGCCCCGCAAACCGGCAACGGCGGCAGCGCCTTCGGCACGCTGTCGGCGGTGCCGCGCAGCTTCGACCTGCAGGGCCAGCCTACCCAGACGGTGACGGGCGGCAACCTGTACTTTTCGGGCCTGGACAACCCCAACTGGAACCTGCTTAACAACAACACGGCCAGCAACGTAACGCGCTTCATCAACGTGGCCAGCATTGGCTACGACTTCTTTCCGTGGCTGAGCGTGGTGTACCGGGCGGGCCTCGATACCTACACCGACCGCCGCAAGCAGATTGCGGCCGTCACGTCGTCGCGCAACCCCACGGGCCTCATTTTTCAGGATAACATTCAGTACGCCGAGTTTACCGGCGACCTGCTGATTACGGCCAAGAAGGAGAACATTTTCCTCGACAAGCTCAATGCTACGCTGCTGGTGGGCCAACAGACCAACCAGCGCCGGCGCAACGAACAGTACGTGTCGGCGGCAACGCTCTCGCAGCCAGGCTTTTATAATACCATCAACGCGGCTGTGTTTACGGGCAGCGGCGAAACCAACTACACGCGCCGCCTGCTGGGCTACTACGCCGACTTGTCGCTGGCCTACAACAACTACCTGTTTTTGGAAGGCACGGCGCGGGTTGACCAGTCTTCGACCCAGCCCAAGGGCAACAACACCTACCTCTACCCGTCGGTATCGGCGGGCTTCGTGTTCACCGACGCCTTCAACATCGACTCCGACATCTTCTCGTACGGCAAGATTCGGGGCAACGTGGCCCAGGTGGGCCGCGACGCCGACCCCTACGTGCTGGAGTCGTACTACGTATCGGGCGGGCAGGGCAACAACGTGGCCAACGTCACCTTTCCCTTCAACGGGGTGGTGGGCTTCCGGCCCAGCCCCACCATCGGGGGCGGCCAAAACCTGAAGCCCGAGTTTACCAAATCGGCCGAAGTGGGCCTGAACCTGGGCTTCTTCAACAACCGGCTCACCCTGGACGCCACATACTTCAAAACGGTGAGCTCGAACCAGATTTTGCCGGTAACGCTGGCGGGCTCCACGGGCTACACCAGCTTTTATACCAACGCCGGCCAGCTCGATAACAAGGGGCTTGAGGTACTGGCCACGCTTTCGCCCGTGCGCTCGGCCTCGGGCTTCAGCTGGGATATCTCGGCCAACTACACCCGGCTGCGCAACGTGGTGACGGCCATTTACCCGGGCGTCACCAGCTCGTCCATTCTGGGCAGTTCGTTTATCGGCTCGGTGCCCTCGTACGTGGTGGGCCAGCCCTACGGCGTTATCCTGGGCCAGAAGAAGGCCACCGCCCCCGATGGGCAGTACCTCATCAACCCCCGCACCGGCCTGTGGGCCACGGAGCTTAGCGCGCAGGTAACGGCCAACCCCAACGTAGACTGGCAGGGTGGCATTACCAACACGCTTGCCTACAAGGGCTTAACGTTTTCCTTCCTGGTGGATGCCACCGTGGGCGGCGACATTCTCTCCTTTACCCAGGCGGCCTACAAGTCGGCAGGCATGCTGCAGGAAACCGGCGTGGGCCGCGACCAGCCGCGCGTGATTCCGGGCGTAATTGCCGTAGCTAATCCCGACGGCACGACCTCTTACAATCAGAACAACATTCAGGTAGATGCCCAGAGCTACTGGAGCAACCAGGGCCTGCAAAGCGACCTCAACATCTTCGACGGCACCCACTTCACCATGCGCGAAGTGTCGCTGGGCTACTCGCTGCCCAAAGACCTGCTGGCCCGCACGCCCTTCGGCAGCGCCTCGCTCTCGATATCGGGCCGCAACCTGTTTTACTACGCGCCCAACACCAACTTCTTTCCCGAGGTGAATACCCAGGGGGCCGGCAACATCCGGGGCCTCGACCTGCAGGGCGCGCCCAACGTGCGCAGCTACGGCGCTTACCTACGGTTTTCCTTCTAATCACGACCAGCCATTATGAACCCATCTATACCGACTACCACGCGCCTGCGCTACGCCGCGCTGGCCCTGGCGGGCTGGGCCGCCACCAGCTGCTCGCCCAACAGCTTTTTGGACGTGAACGCGAGCCCCAACAACCCAACGGTTGTGCAGCCCACCGTGCAGCTGCCCACCATCACGGTGGGCACCGCCTTTTTGGTGGGCAACACGCTGGGGCGCGACGGCGACCTGTTTGTTCAGCACTACGCGGGCATTGCTAATCAGCCGTTTACGGAGGATAGGTACGCCATCAGCGGCAACTACGACAACGAGTGGCGCACCGATTTGTACGGCAACAACCTCAACGGGGCCCAAACGCTCATTGCCAGCACCCAGGCCAGCAGCCCCGCCTACGCGGGCATTGGCAAGCTCATCAAGGCCTACAACTTTGCCCTGGCCACCGATATGTGGGGCGACGTGCCCTACTCGCAGGCGTTGCAGGGCCTAGGGGCTATTCACCCGGCTTTTGATAAGCAGCAGGACATCTACCAGGGGGCCACGGGCATCCAGAGCCTGTTTGACCTGGTGCGCGAGGGCCTGGCCGACCTCGACAAGCCCAGCGTGCTGACCCCCAGCGGCACCGACGACTTCGTGTACAAGGGCGACCTCAGCAAGTGGCGCAAAATGGGCAACATGCTGCTGCTCAAGTTTGCCTGCACCGTGAGCCGCAAAGACCCGGCGCTGGCCGCCAAGGTAATAAAGGAAGTGCTGGACAAACCCGGCTCCGACCCCAAAGTGCTGGGCAGCGCCGCCATCGCCACCAACGGCGAGGATTTTGCCGTGCCCTTCGGCACGGCCGTGGGCAATACCAACCCTTTTTACTCGTACAACATCACGAACCGGCCCAACGACCAGATGGCCAGTACCCGCTTCCTGGACTCGCTCACGGCCTACAACGACCCGCGGCTGCCGAAGTATTTCACCACTACGGCCGCCAACGCGGCCCCTACGCACACCACCCCCTACGGCAAGTTTACGGGCTTCGAGAATGGCAGCAACGCCACGGCCCCCGTGCGCGCCAACCGCTCGGTGTATAACACCTACCTGCTCGGGGCGGTGGGCGAGGCTCCGGTGCGCCTGCTCACCAATTTTCAGCGGTGCTTTATCCTGGCCGAGGCGGCCATTCGGCTGAAAACGGCGGGCGACGCCAACGCCCTTTACCAGGAAGGCATTACCCGGTCGATGGAAGCAACCGGCCTTTCTACCGCCGACATAACGGCCTACTTCACCGCCAACCCGGCCATCGTGACCCTGCGGGGCACCGACGAGCACAAGCTCGACCAGATTTTGCGCCAGAAGTGGATGGCCTGGGTCGGCAACGGCTACGAGGCCTGGAACGACTACCGGCGCACGGGCCGCCCGCGCTTGCAGCCGGCCCTGAACGTGTCGTTTACGCCCAACATTCCGCAGCGCCTGCTGTACCCGCCCTCCGAGGTGGCCGCCAACGGCGACAACATGCCGAAGGTGCTCATCGACCAGGCCGTGTGGTGGGCGGCCAACTAGGCCGGCCCCTTTCTCCTCCTCCTTTGCTTTCGCGATTATGAAAAAGACTATCTGCAATTTCGGGTTGCTCCTGCTGCTGGCCGCTGGCTTTTCGGCCTGCCATAAAGACTACGGCAACCACCTGGCGCCGCTCCAGGATAGCGTGGCCAACATTCCGGTGACCGTTACCAACCAGGTGTATTTCGAGCGGTTTCCGGTCGTCACCACCACGGTGGGCGCCGGCACCAACGCCAACGGCACGTTCTCCATTGAGTTCAGCATTCCGGCCGATAAAGGTAAAATCAAGGAAATCACCAAGGTAGCTACCGGCAACGGCGGCGTCGAGTATCTGCAAAGCAGCAGCTACCCCAACTACCTGACGGCGGCCGTGACCGGCACCGGCACCAACACCATCACCTTCAGCTCGGACCTGAACGCGGTGCGCAGCTACGTTACCCGCCTCAACGCGGCCTTCGCCACCCTGCCCGCCACCGCCACCAAGTCAGCCGCCTTTGCCTTCACGGGTACCTCGGCCGGCGGGGCCGGCACGCTCACGCCCAATACTAACCCCCAGACCCCCAATCAGTTGCGATTCTTCTTCCTGATAACCCTGGAAGATGGCACGCAGCTCATCACCACTGAGGTAGACGTGCGCCTGCTGTAGCCGCCCGGCAGCCCCCCCCCCCCCCCCGGCCAGGCTACTGCCTGCGCACACGGTAAAAGTCCCGCCCGGGTTTTCGGGCGGGACTTTTTGCCGTTCAGGGAGCCGGCTTTTCGCCCCGCGGGCACTTTATGGATGAGCTGCTGGGCTAGTAGCTCGTTTGATTTACGCAATTTTGCCTTATGCCCAAGACCCAGACGCTCGCCGACTTTTACCAGCAGAAAATCCACTGGCTGCCCGAAAACCTCCAGCAGGACCTGGGGCATTTCAACGTATTTCGGCTCGATGACTTTGTGGGCCCCAAGGCGTGCAAGCTGCCCTACAGCCGCAAGGACTTCTATAAAATCACGCTGGTAACGGGCCGCAGCAACTACCACTTTGCCGACAAAACGATTGCGCTGCGCGGCAATGCCCTCTTCTTTGCCAACCCGCTGGTGCCCTACGACTGGGAGCCGCTGGACGAGCAGCAAACGGGGTTTTTCTGCATTTTCACCGAAGCTTTTTTGCAGCGGCTGGGCGGCGTGCTGCCGCAGGAGCTGCCGATGTTTCGGCCCGGTGGGCAGCCGGTTTATTTCCTGAGCGATGCGCAAGCCGCGGCCACCAAGCCGCTGTTTGAGAAGATGCTGGCGGAAATTGACTCGGACTACGCCTACAAGTACGACCTGCTGCGCACCTACGCGTTTGAGCTGTTGCACAGCGCCTTAAAGCTACAGCCCGCCACCACGCTCTACCACGATAGCCCGGCGGCCACGCGCATTGCCTCCCTGTTTGCGGAGCTGCTGGAGCGGCAGTTTCCCATCGAGGCCCCCGACCAGCGGGTGAAGCTGCGCAGTGCCGAGGCCTTTGCCGGGCAGCTGGCGGTGCACGTCAACCACCTCAACCGCACCCTCAAGGAAGTGACCGGCAAAACCACCACCCAACTCATTGCCGGCCGCCTGGTGCAGGAGGCCCACGCCCTACTCAAACATACCACCTGGAACGTGGCCGAAATCAGCCACTGCCTGGGCTTTGAGGAGCCGGCGCACTTCAGCAACTTCTTCCGCAAGCACCTGGGCATTGCGCCCTCGGCCGTACGGGCTGTTTGATTTTCGCAAGGATTGGTTTGAACTGAGTAAGCCCGCCGGTGGGGGCCGCCGCTAGTTTTGCAGTGTCAAAAATGCACTGCTTATGCACCTCCCCAACACCCGGCTTTTTATCGGCGGCCCGTGAGGCCGGGGCCAATTATGGCCTTGGCAGCGGCAGGCATTACCCGCGCCGCGCGGCCAGTTGGCTTAATATCGATAGCCAGGGCAACTGAGCAGAGCTTGATAGAAAAAGAACGGGCGTTGGTCGAGTAGTTTTTTGGCTTGCAACTACGGTAAGCGGGCCGGTATCTCGTCTTTACACCAGTCGTCCTTGCCCTTCAACTCCCACTTGTCATGCTCTACCTCTTTGGCCGCCTCGCCCTCAGCGATTCCCTTTCCTATTCCGAAAACTTTCAAGATAATGACTACCAACAACGTATGGTTCGTGACCGGAGCCTCCAAGGGGCTGGGCCTCACGCTCGTGCGGCAGCTGTTGGCCGCCGGCTACGCCGTGGCCGCCACCTCCCGCCGGCTGGCCGACCTGCAGCAAGCCGTATCGGCTGATACCGCCCGCTTCCTGCCGCTGCAAATGGACCTGGGCAGCGCGGAAAGCGTGCGCGAGGCTATCGAAGCCACCATTAGCACGCTCGGCGGGCTCAACGTGGTGGTGAATAATGCCGGCTATGGCCTGGTGGGCGGCCTCGAAGAGCTGACCGACCAGGATGCCCGCCAGAATTTCGACGTCAACGTGTTTGGCCTGTTGCATGTATTGCGGGCCGCCACGCCGCACCTGCGGCAGCAGCGCGCGGGGCAGGTGTTCAATATTTCGTCCATTGGGGGCTTTACCGGCAACTTCCCGGGCTTCGGCATCTACTGCGGCACCAAGTTCGCCGTGGCCGGCATCACAGAGTCGTACGCGGCTGAAATGAAGGACTTTAACGTGCACGCTACGGTAGTGTATCCGGGTTATTTCCGCACTGAGTTCCTATCGGCCGGCTCCTTGGGCACGCCCCAAAACCCAATTGCGGCCTACCAGTCCATCCGCGACTCGCAGGTGGCGCACGAGCAGCAAATCAACGGCAACCAGCCCGGCGACCCGGTGAAAGCCGCCCAGGTGCTCATGCAAATTAGCGAGGCTGAGAGCCCGCCCGTGCACCTGTTTTTGGGGGAGGATGCCTACCAGCTGGCCGCCCAAAAAATAGCCGCCGTGCAGCAAGATTTGCGGCAGTGGCAGGCCGTGGCGAGTGCTACCAGCTTCCCGGTTGAGGCGTAGCTGCTTAGCAATTTATAAACAACTCACGTACACACGTTTGTCATTGCGAGCGCAACGCAGTGGAGCGCGGCAATCTTTCCTTGTCGTTCGCGGCGTTATAATTACTAACCCCAGCGTGAAGGAAAGATTGCCGCCCTCCACTGCGTTGCGCTCGCAATGACGGGCGGTTGTGCGTGAGCGCAACGCGCAAAAAAGGCCCGCCGCTGAGATTCAGCGGCGGGCCTTTTTGGTAATTTACTGCGCGATTATTGCCCCAGCACGATGGCAAAAATCAGCGGAGCCACGATGGTGGCGTCGCTTTCG